>NZ_JOID01000013.1 GCF_000719865.1 Streptomyces albus subsp. albus | reverse complement strand
GGCCGTGGGCGGGCGGGGGTGTCGGCGGGGCGGGGAGTGTCAGCGGGGTCTGGCAGGATCGTGGACGTGGCGAAGACAGCATCGAAGAAGACCGCAGCGACCGCTTCTCCCGGGCAGGGGGACGGCCGGCCCCGACTGATGCTCATGGACGGGCATTCCCTGGCGTACCGCGCGTTCTTCGCGCTGCCCGCGGAGAATTTCACGACGAGCATGGGGCAGCCGACGAACGCGATCTACGGTTTCGCCTCGATGCTGGCGAACACGGTGCGTGACGAACAGCCGACGCATCTGGCCGTCGCGTTCGACGTGTCCCGCAAGACGTGGCGTTCCGAGGAGTTCGCGGAGTACAAGGCGAACCGTTCGAAGTCGCCGGACGAGTTCAAGGGCCAGGTGGAGCTGATCGGCGAGCTGCTCGACACGATGCGGGTCACCCGTTTCGCGGTGGAGGGCTATGAGGCGGACGACGTCATCGCCACGCTCGCGACCCAGGCGGAGGCCGCCGGCTTCGAGGTGCTGATCGTCACGGGTGACCGCGATTCCTTCCAGCTGGTCAGTGAGCACGTCACGGTGCTCTACCCGACGAAGGGCGTCTCGGAGCTGACCCGGTTCACCCCGGAGAAGGTGGTGGAGAAGTACGGCCTGTCCCCGGCGCAGTACCCGGATTTCGCGGCGCTGCGGGGGGACCCGTCGGACAACCTCCCCGGCATTCCGGGGGTCGGGGAGAAGACAGCCGCCAAGTGGATCAACCAGTTCGGTTCGTTCGACGAGCTGGTGGCGCGGGCCGAGGAGGTCAAGGGCAAGGCGGGGCAGAACCTCCGCGAGCATCTGGACGCGGTCAAGCTGAACCACCGCCTGACCGGCCTGATAAGGGATGTGGCGCTGCCGGCGGGCCCGGAGGGGCTGTGCCGGGAGCCGTACGACCGCAAGTCGCTGGCGGTGCTGCTCGATTCGCTGGAGATCCGCAATCCCAATCTGCGGGAGCGGCTGCTGGCCGTGGATCCGGGCGCGCGGGAGGAGGAGCCGGTCCCGGCGGCCGGTGTCGAGGTGGACGGCGAGGTGCTGGGCTCCGGTGAGCTCGCCCCCTGGCTGGAGGAGAACGGCGGGCAGCTGCTCGGGCTCGCGTCGGTCGTCAGCTGGTCGCTGGGCAGCGGGAGCTGCGCCGAGATCGCCCTGGCGCCGGCCTCCGGGCAGGCCGTCTGGTTCGATCCCACCCAGTTGGACGAGGCCGACGAGCGGGCTTTCGCCGCCTGGACGGCCGACCCGGCCCGGCCGAAGGTGGTGCACAAGGCGAAGGAGACCATGCGGGTCTTCGCCGAGCACGGCTGGACGGTCGCCGGGATCACCATGGACACCGCTCTCGCGGCGTATCTCGTCAAGCCCGGCCGCCGCACCTTCGATCTGGACGCCCTCTCCCTGGAGTATCTGGGCCGTGAGCTGGTGCCGGCGGCCGACGGTGGCGGGCAGTTGGCCTTCGGCGCCGACGAGGACGCCGAGCGGAACGCCCTGATGGCCGAGGCCCGCACCGTGCTGGATCTGGGCGAGGTGCTGGGGGAGCGGCTGGCGGAGGCCGGCGCCGCCGATCTGCTGCGCGAGGTGGACCTGCCGACGTCGGAGCTGCTGGCCCGGATGGAGCGGGCGGGCATCGCCGCGGACCGCGGCTGGCTGGACCGGATGGAGCAGCAGTTCGCGGCCGCCGTGCAGCAGGCGGTGCGCGAGGCGCACGACGCGGTGGGGCACGAGTTCAACCTGGGCTCCCCCAAGCAGCTCCAGGAGGTGTTCTTCGGCGAACTGGGCCTGCCCAAGACGAAGAAGACCAAGACCGGTTACACCACCGACGCCGACGCCCTGGCCTGGCTGGCGGAGCAGACCGACCACGAACTCCCCGTGATCATGCTGCGCCACCGTGAGCAGGCCCGGCTGCGGTCCACGGTCGAGGGGCTGATCAAGACGATCGCGCCCGACGGGCGCATCCACACCTCGTTCAACCAGACGGTGGCCGCCACCGGCCGGCTCTCCTCCACCGATCCCAATCTGCAGAACATCCCGGTCCGCACGGACGAGGGCCGGGCCATCCGCCGCGGTTTCGTCGTCGGCGAGGGCTATGAATCCCTGCTGACCGCCGACTACAGCCAGATCGAGCTGCGGGTGATGGCCCATCTCTCGGAGGACGAGGGCCTGATCGAGGCGTTCACCTCCGGTGAGGACCTGCACTCCACGGTCGCCTCCCAAGTCTTCGGTGTCAGCCGGAGCGGTGTCGACCCGGAGATGCGCCGCAAGATCAAGGCCATGTCCTACGGGCTCGCCTACGGTCTCTCCGCGTTCGGGCTGTCCCAGCAGCTCGGTATCGAGGCGGCGGAGGCCCGTCGGCTGATGGACACCTACTTCGAGCGCTTCGGCGGGGTCCGCGACTACCTCCACCGGGTGGTGGAGGAGGCCAGGGCCAGCGGCTACACCTCGACGATCCTGGGCCGCCGCCGCTACTTGCCCGATCTCAACAGCGACAACCGGCAGCGCCGGGAGGCCGCCGAGCGGATGGCGCTGAACGCCCCCATCCAGGGGACCGCCGCCGACATCGTGAAGATCGCGATGTTGCGGGTGGACCGGGCGCTGGCGGAGCAGGGGCTGGCATCGCGGATGCTGCTCCAGGTGCACGACGAAATCGTGCTGGAGGTGGCGCACGGCGAGCGCGGCCCGGTGGAGGAGCTGGTCCGCCGCGAGATGGCGGGGGCGGCGGACCTGCGGGCGCCGCTGGACGTGGCCGTCGGCTTCGGCACGGACTGGGAGTCGGCCGCCCACTGACGGCCGGCCGGCGACCGGCTCTCCGGGCCGGTCTTGGGCGGCGGGGCCCGCCCCGGCACCGGCGATGCCCGGTCCGGGAGGTCTCCGGTCCGGGAGGTCTCGGGTCCTGGAGGCCCCCGGCTCGGGGGCGTCTGGCTTGGGTGGTCCCGGCTCGGGGGCGTCCGGCTCGGGCGGCCTCCGGCTCTGGGGTGCCATCGGCCCGGGCAGTGCCCGGCTCCGGCAGTGCTGGTTCGGATGGGCTCCGGCTCGGGCAGCGCCCCGTCCGGACGGTCCCCGGTCCGGGCGGGGCCGGAAGTCCTTCGGTGCCGACCGGGTCGGCCGTGGCCGAAGGAGCCGGGGGAGACGGGCCGCACGGGTGCTCACCGGCCGGATCGTCGGCTGCCGCCACCCTCCCGGCCGGGCGCGAACGCGCCGTGGGCCTGGAGGGGTTGGGCCCGTTGCGGCTGTCCGGTGCGGGGCCCCGGTTGGTGAGCCGGTCAGCCGGAAGACTCCCGGCACCCGGCAGCCCTCAGCGTGGTGCGGCCCGGCCCCCGGCCGTATCGGCGCCTGCCGCGCCTGCCGCGCCGGCCGGGGTGGCGGCGGTCTCGCGCGGGTGGGGCGCGGGTCCCGTACGGGGCGGCCCTCCGGAGGGCCGCCGCCACCGGCGCGCCCGGACCGCCGCGGCGTAGACGGCGAGGCCTGCCGCCAGGCCGGCACCCGCGCCGAACATGGCCGTGGGCGTGTAGTTGACGAGGTTGTAGTCCCAGCCGGTCGCGGCGTTTTGGCGCACGCAGCGGTGCACGGCACCCACCGCGGCACACAGCCCGAGCAGCGCCACGGCGAGGAGCCGCCCCGATGCCTCCGGGCGCGGCACGGACACCGGCAGCTCCGTGTCCGGCGACCGCCGCACCGCCGACACCAGGAACACCGCCAGACCGGCCAGGGCCAGGGCCGAACCCCCGTACTGCGCGTAGTAGTAGAGCGGAAGGCCCGCCGTCATCTCGCCGAGTACGGGCAGCAGCCGCACACCCCAGCGGTCGGCGTGGGTGAACGCGTCCCACACCACGTGCGTGGTGGCGCCGAGCGCCGCCGACACCCAGAACCACAGCACCAGCGACGGCACCGGCCGCCCCCGCCACGGCCGGCCGCGCAGCAGCCCGTACACCCGCCCCCGCGGGCCCGGGGGCACCAGCCCCACCAGCGGATCCCGCAGGAACAGCCAGCAGCCGACGAGCAGCACGCCGAGGAGCGTGTCCACGGTCAGCACCCCGAGCGGGGAGTGGGTGACCTCGCCGAAGGCCATGGCGCCGGGCAGCACGGAGTCGGCGAAGTACGTCAGGTCCGGTGCGAAGGACCCGGCGACCAGCGCCGAGGCCACCAGCGGCCCGCGCGCCCGCCCGGTGCGCCGGATGGCCGGCAGTACGGCCGCCGCGTGGCTCAGTGTGAACGGCATGGTCCCCCTCGGTGTCCTCGGCCCCTTGACCGGTGCGGTCCGTCCGGAGAGTACAGACGCCGGGCCGCGTCCCGGGGTTCGCGTCGGCGGGGGAGAGCCGGGTCACCTCCGCACGGCGGCGGGCCGCCGCTCCGGGTTCCGTCGGAACACCGGGCCGGCCGTGCCCCGTTCGTTCCGGCGCCCGCCCGGCGCCGAAGCGGCAGGCTCCGCGACGGGCCACGGCGGACGGCGACGGGCGGCGGGGGGACGAACGGGCACGGCGGCGGACGAGCGGACGATGACGGACGGCGGCGGACGGCAGGGGACCGCGACGGGCCACGGCGGACCGCGACGAACCGCAGCACGGCGACCGGCCGCGACGGACCACGGCGGGCCGCAGCGGTCTGTGACAGCCCGCGGCGGCCCCGTTGCCGCGGCGCCTCCCGGCGCGACGGCGGGGAGGACCGGTGGCCGGGAGGACCGGCGGCCGCTGCCGGAGTCCGGCGGTCCGCCTCCGCACGGCCCGGTGGTGCGAATGTGGTGAAACATGCCGGGGGGCGGTGACCTCGGGCCAGAAGTTGTCGTAGTGTCGCGGCAGTTGCCGGGAAGGACCGTCAGGGGAGCAGGCCGTATGACGGCGCTCGGCGGTGCGGAAGGTGTCAAAGGGGCGGCGGTACCGCCCCGGAGTCCAGGGGAGGGACGCAGCATGGCAGCGCACATCGGCCGACGGCTTCGCAGGGGAGCGGCCACGACAGCCATCGCGGCGGTGGCGATGGCGGCGCTGACGGCCTCCCAGGCCCCGGGGTCCCTGCCCCTCAAGGACCCCGACGTGCCCGCCGGTTCGCCCTCCGAGGACCACTCCATCGACGGCGGATCGCCGTACCACACGGAACTGCCGCCACTGCAGACCCCGGACAAACCCGGTGCCTCCATAGACCTGCCGGGTGGCGAGGACCGGGACTCCGGCATACCGGCCACCGTTCTCGCCGCGTACAAGAGGGCCGAGGCGTCGCTCGCCGACAGCAACCCCGGCTGCAACCTCCCGTGGGAACTGCTCGCCGCGATCGGACGGGTGGAATCCGGCCAGGCCCGCGGCGGGGCCGTGGACGCCGAGGGCACCACCCTCACCCCCATCCTCGGCCCGCAGCTCAACGGCAACGGCTTCGCCAGCATCTCGGACACCGACGGCGGCACGTACGACAACGACAGCGTGTACGACCGGGCGGTCGGCCCGATGCAGTTCATCCCGGGCACCTGGATGCGATGGGGCGCCGACGGCAACGGCGACGGCGCGAAGGACCCGAACAACATCTATGACGCGGCGCTCGCCGCCGGCCGCTACCTCTGCGCCGGCAGCCGCGATCTTTCGGACCCGGCCGATCTGGAAGAGGCCATCCTCGGCTACAACCGCTCGCGGGAGTACCTGCGCACGGTCCTGTCCTGGCTGGAGTTCTACCGCAAGGGCACGCACCGGGTGCCAGACGGCACCGGTGTCCTGCCCCGCACCCCCGGCGCCGGTGCCGGCACCGCGGACGGTGGCAAGCCCGGCGGCTCCGGCGGCCGGGGCGGCACGCACCAGGGCTCCGGCTCCGACGGCAGGGACCAGGACCGGAACCGGGACCAGGGCGAGGACCCGGGCAGCGGCCAGGGCAAGGAGCCGGGCAGCGACCCCGGCGACGAGGGCGGCAAGACCCGCGCGCCCGGTGCGCCGACCGCGACCGCCGGCGGAACCATCAGCCCCGGAGGCGGCTCCTCTTCCTCCTCCTCTCCGTCTTCGTCCCCCTCGGAGTCCGAGCCCGAGGACGAGGAGAGCACGCCTCCCGCCGAGTGCCCCACCGACCCGGTCTCCCCCTCACCGAGCGGAAGCTCTTCGAGCAGCCCCACCCCCACCCCGACGCCCACCCCCAGCGGCAGCGGTTCGCCCTCGGCCTCGCCCAGCGACGAGCCCGACGACCCCTGCGCCGACGAGGACGCCGAAGAACAGAAGGCGGCCCCCGAGCCGGAGCCGAGCTCCTCGACCGGCTCGGTCCTCGGCGCGGCCCTGGCCCGCCTGACGTCCTTCTGACCCCGATCCCGCTTCGGCGCCCGGCCGCCCGCTTCGGCGGCCGGCCGTCCGGCCGCGGACCGTCCGCGCGACCGAGCCCGGGACCCCGCGGCTCCCCGGCGCGCGGCGTGACGGCTGCACCGATCCGCGGTGCGCCTGCGCCGGGCCCGTGTCACCGCCGTGTGTTGGTGCGGCGAGTGGGCTCCGCCGTGGCCGGGTCCTCGGGCCACGGGTGCTTCGGGTAGCGGCCGCGCAGCTCCGCCCGTACGGAGCGGTAGCCCTCGCGCCAGAAGGACGCCAGATCCGCGGTCACCGCCGCGGGGCGGCCGGCGGGCGAGAGCAGGTGGACCAGCAGCGGCACCCGGCCGTCCGCGATCCGGGGCGTCTCCTGCCGGCCGAACAGCTCCTGGAGTTTGACGGCCAGCACCGGCTGCGGGCCGCCGTAGTCGATCCGGACGCGGGAGCCGCTCGGGACGGCGATCCGCTCCGGCGCCAGCTCGTCGAAGCGCGCGGCCTCGCCCGTGGCCCACGGCAGCAGGTGCGCCAGGGCCCGGCCCGCGTCGACACGCTCGAGATCGGCCCGTCGCCGCGCCCTCTCCAGCGCGGGGCCCAGCCACTCCTCCACGCGGCCGGGCGCCAGCAGGGCCGGGTCGGAGACATCGGGCCACGGCTCCCCCAGCTCCCGGTGGAGGAACGCCATCCGGTCCCGCAGCTGTTCGGCCTCCCGCGACCAGCGCAGCAGGCCCAGCCCTTCCCGCCGCAGACCGTCCAGCAGTGCTGCCCGCACGGCGGTCCGGTCGGGAGAGGACAGGGGGCGCACGGCGAGTTCGAGCGCCCCCAGGCGTTCCACCCGGCGCGCGACGACGTCGCCCCGCTCCGCCGACCAGGCGACCTCCTCCCCGGCCGCGTACAGCGGTGACGCCGCCCACCGCGCGCTTTCCCCGTCGATGACCGCGGCCAGCCGCACCCGGGCCGAGGCCGCCGCGACCGGCCGGTCGGCGACGGCGACGGCGAGCCACTCGGCCGCCCCCAGCCGTGAGCCGTCACCGAGCTCCGCTCCGGTGCCCGAGGCCATCAGATACGCGCCCGTCCCGCGCCGCCGCGCCACCCGCTCCGGGAACGCGAGCGCGGCCACCAGCCCGGCGGCCCCGTCATCGGAAAGCACCCCACGTCCACTGCCACCGCCACGGCCGCCGGCACCGCCACTGCCACTGCCACGGCCGCCGGCACCGCCACTGCCACTGCCACGGCCGCCGGCACCGCCACCGCCACCGCCACTGCCACCGCCACCGGCTCCGCCACTGCCACTGCCACCGGCTCCGCCACCGGCGTCGCCGCCACCACCGCCCGCGCCACCGGCTCTGCCACGGCCACCGGCGCCGCCACTGTCGTTGGCAGGGCCGCTGTCACCGGCACCGCCCGTCTCGCCCGTGCCACTGCCACCACCACTGCCACCGGCACCGCCCCGGTCACCGGCACCGGCACCGCCCCGGTCACCGGCACCGGCACCGCCCGTGTCACCGCCACCGCCTGTGCCGCCCGCGCCACCGGCACCGGCGCCGTCCCCGGCAGCACGAGCGGCCGGGCCGGTCGCGCCGCGGTCCGCGACGGCCCGGCCGTCGCCGCTCACGGCGCTCTCCAGGCGCCGTACCTCGCGCCGCCAGCGCGCAGCGTAGGCGCCCTGGCCGTCCCGACCGCCCCGACCGACGCCGTCCTGCCGACCGCCGCCGTCCCCGCGCGCACCGCTGCCGCGCACCGCGCGCCACACCGCCGCCAGATCGTCGCCGAGCCCGCGCGGCGGTTCCTCCGACAGCAACGCCACCAGTTCCGCCGCCCGCCGCGCGCCCACCTCCCGTGCGCCGTCCAGCAGAGCCCGCGCGAGGCGCGGATGCAGCCCCAGCCGGGCCATCCGGACACCCCGCTCGGTCGGCCGGCCGCGCTCGTCCACCGCCCCGACCGCGGTCAGCACCTCGCGCGCCACCGCCATCGCCCCGGCCGGCGGCGGGTCCGGCAGGGCGAGCGATGACGCGTCGGGATCGCCCCAGCAGGCGGCGTGCAGCGCGAACGGGGCCAGGTCCGCTACCGCGATCTCCGGTGACGGGCTGCGCGGCAGCCGCGCGTCCTCGGCCTCGGCCCAGCAGCGGTAGGCCCGGCCCGGGGCCTCGCGCCCGGCACGGCCCGCCCGCTGCGCCGCGGACGCCGCCGACACCCTTACGGTCGTCAGCGCCCCCAGCCCACGCCCGTGGTCCATCCGCGGCTCGCGTGCCAGTCCGGAGTCCACGACGGTCCGCACCCCCGGCACCGTCAGGCTCGACTCGGCCACCGACGTCGTCAGCACCACCCGCCGCCGTGCCCCGCTCCCGCGCAGCACCGCCTCCTGGACGGCCGCCGGGGCCTGCCCGTGCAACTGAAGGACCTCGGCGTCGAGGCCGCCCAGCATGCCGGCGACCCGCGCGATCTCTCCGACGCCGGGCAGGAAGCACAGCACGTCGCCGTCCGCCTCCCGCAGCGCGGTCCGCACCGTCGCGGCGACGTGCTCCAGCAGCGCGGGATCGACCCGGGTGCCGTGCGGCGGACGCACGGGCCGCGGCGGGGGTACGTAATGGACCGTCACCGGATGCGCCCGGCCCTCCGCCCGGACGACCGGCGCCGCGCCCCCGCCGCCCTCCGGATCCCCGAGCAGCCGCGACCAGGCGGCGGCGTCCGTTGTCGCGGAGGCCGCGAGCAGCCACAGCCCGGGCCGCAGCGCCGAGCGGACGTCCAGGAGGAAGGCGGCGGCGGTGTCGGCGTCCAGATGCCGCTCGTGGCATTCGTCGAGCAGGACGGCGTCCGCACCGGGCAGTTCCGGGTCGCGCTGGAGCCGCTGGAGCAGCACACCCGTGGTGACCACCTCCACGACGGTCTCCCGGCCGGCCCGGCGCTCACCGCGCACCGTGAAGCCGACCCGGCCGCCGACCTCCTCGCCCAGCAGCCAGGCCATCCGGCGGGCGGCGGCCCGCGCCGCCATCCGGCGCGGCTCGGCCACCAGCACCCGCCGCGTCTCGGGAGCGCCGCCGGGCGCGAGAGCGGGCACCAGCCCGGCCAGCGCCAGGGGCACGAGCGTCGTCTTGCCGGTTCCCGGAGGGGCTTCGAGCACGGCGGCGCCGTGGGCCCCGAGCGCCTCCAGCAGCTCGGGTACGACGGTGTGTACGGGCAGGTCGAACAGAGCGTCGGTCCGGATCACGCCCCCAGTCTTCCGGACCGTGCGGCCGACCGGGCAGCCCGGCCGCCCCGGGCAGACCCGGGCAGGTCCGGGCCGCCCCGGGCCGGGTGCCGGCGCCCGGCCGGAGAAGAGAGGCGGAGGCCCCCGCCGCTCAGTCCCGCGCGCAGACGAAGATCGCCGTGCCCGGGATCAGCCGCCCCCGCAAGGGGGACCAGCCGCCCCACTCCTGGGTGTTCCAGTCCGGCCACTCCGGCTCGACCAGGTCCACCAGCCGGAAGCCCGCCGCGACCACGTCCCGGACCCGGTCGCCGACCGTGCGGTGGTGCTCCACGTAGACGGCGTTCCCCCGCTCGTCCTCCTCGACGTAGGGCGTGCGGTCGAAGTACGACGCCGCGACCGACAGTCCCTCCGGACCCGGCTCGTCGGGGAAGGCCCACCGCAGCGGGTGCGTGACGGAGAAGACCCACCGTCCGCCGGGCCGCAGCACCCGGCGCACCTCCCGCATCACCCGTACCGGGTCGGCGACGAACGGGATCGCCCCGTAAGCCGAGAAGGCCAGGTCGAAGGAGCCGTCGGCGAAGGGCAGCGCCCCCGCGTCGGCCTGGACCAGCGTCACCGGGCCGGCGCGGCCCGGGCCCGTACCGGAGGCCGCGCCCGCCGCCGGAAGCCCACGGGGAGAGCCGGGGGAGCCGGAGGCGCCCGCGGCAGGTCCGGCGGCCGCCGGCTCCCCGTCCTTCTCCCTCGTGCCGCCCTCCCCGCCCGCGCCGGACGCGATCCGCAGGGCGTGCTGCAGTTGCCGGTGCGAGAGGTCGAGCGCCACCGGCCGCGCGCCCTGCCCCGCCAGCCAGCGGGAACACTGGGCCGCGCCGGCGCCGATCTCCAGCACGTCGAGGCCCCCCAGCCCCTCGGCCGGCCCCAGCAGGGCGGCCTCCGCCTCGTCCAGCCCTTCCGGGCCCCAGACGAAGCGGTCGTCGCCGAGGAACGCGCCGTGCTCGTCCTGGTACTCGTCGGCGTTCCGGTCCCACCAGCCGCGGCTCGCGCGGCTGCTCTCCGTCTCGCCGGTGGCGCGCCGTGTCGCCGTCGCTTCTGGTCCGTCCTCTTGGTTCATCGCGCCCGTCGTCGTAGTCTTCCGTCCAACTCGCGGCCACGCGGTGCCGGCGGCTCCCGCCGGGGCCGCGTGAGCGCGCGTGATGCGGTTCTGCCCTGAGCGGATATCTGCCGGGTTTGGGAGTTTCCGCCCATCCTGCGCTCTTCGTGCATTGACCCTGTCCGGCTGCCCCCGTATGCTACAAGTTGCGCTGCGGGCCTGCGCGCCTCAGACAGAGCAGGTCGCGCTCGCATCTGTTGCATGTCCCCTCGGTCGTCGGGACGCCGGTTCTTCCCCCGGAAGTAAGGCGTTCTCAAGGCTGTCCGGCTTCGGCAGTGCGATACGGGTTCTCGGCGTAGCAGTATCTACGACACCATGTCCGTACCGGAGCCCTTTCCCACATGACGAGCAGCACCGAGGCAACCCGCACCACCCCGCAGGTGGCGGTCAACGACATCGGTTCCGAGGAAGAATTCCTCGCGGCGATCGATGAGACGATCAAGTACTTCAACGACGGCGACATCGTCGACGGCGTGATCGTGAAGGTCGACCGGGACGAGGTCCTGCTCGACATCGGTTACAAGACCGAAGGCGTCATCCCCTCCCGCGAGCTTTCGATCAAGCACGACGTCGACCCGAACGAGGTCGTGGCCGTCGGTGACGAGATCGAGGCCCTGGTCCTCCAGAAGGAGGACAAGGAAGGCCGCCTGATCCTCTCGAAGAAGCGCGCCCAGTACGAGCGCGCCTGGGGCACCATCGAGAAGATCAAGGAAGAGGACGGGATCGTCACCGGTACGGTCATCGAGGTCGTCAAGGGTGGTCTCATCCTCGACATCGGCCTCCGTGGCTTCCTCCCGGCGTCCCTCGTCGAGATGCGCCGCGTCCGCGACCTCCAGCCCTACGTGGGCAAGGAGCTCGAGGCGAAGATCATCGAGCTGGACAAGAACCGCAACAACGTGGTCCTGTCCCGCCGTGCCTGGCTGGAGCAGACCCAGAGCGAGGTCCGCCAGACCTTCCTCACCACCCTCCAGAAGGGCCAGGTGCGCTCCGGCGTCGTCTCCTCGATCGTCAACTTCGGCGCCTTCGTGGACCTCGGCGGCGTCGACGGTCTGGTCCACGTCTCCGAGCTGTCCTGGAAGCACATCGACCACCCCTCCGAGGTCGTCGAGGTCGGCCAGGAGGTCACGGTCGAGGTCCTGGACGTCGACATGGACCGCGAGCGCGTCTCCCTGTCGCTGAAGGCGACCCAGGAAGACCCGTGGCAGCAGTTCGCCCGGACGCACCAGATCGGCCAGGTCGTTCCCGGCAAGGTCACCAAGCTCGTTCCGTTCGGCGCGTTCGTCCGCGTCGACGAGGGCATCGAGGGCCTGGTGCACATCTCCGAGCTGGCCGAGCGCCACGTGGAGATCCCGGAGCAGGTCGTCCAGGTCAACGACGAGATCTTCGTCAAGGTCATCGACATCGACCTCGAGCGCCGCCGCATCAGCCTCTCGCTGAAGCAGGCCAACGAGGCCTTCGGTGCCGACCCGACGGCGGTCGAGTTCGACCCGACCCTGTACGGCATGGCCGCGTCCTACGACGACCAGGGCAACTACATCTACCCCGAGGGCTTCGACCCGGAGGCCAACGACTGGCTGCCCGGTTACGAGAAGCAGCGCGAGGAGTGGGAGCGCCAGTACGCCGAGGCGCAGCAGCGCTTCGAGCAGCACCAGGCGCAGGTCGTCAAGTCCCGCGAGGCCGACGAGCAGGCCGCGGCCGAGGGCGCTGCCGCCCCGGCCCCGGGTGCCGGCGCCGGTGGCGGCGGTGGCGGTGCGGCCGGTGGCGGCTCGTACTCCTCCGAGTCCGCGGACAACTCCGGCGCCCTGGCGTCGGACGAGGCCCTGGCGGCTCTTCGCGAGAAGCTGGCCGGCGGCCAGAGCTGACGCCCGGTCACAGGTCATTCCGGCCGGCAGGCCGGTGAACCGAACGGCGAGGCCCGTTCCCCTTCGGGGGAGCGGGCCTCGCCGCGTCCGGGCCCCGGGCAACGGGCCCGAGCGGTGGGTGTGACGGACGCCCCGGCCCGCGCGGTGCGGTGCGGCTCGGTGCGGTGCGGGGGAATGCCGGGCGCCGCGGCCGGTGTTCACCGCACAGGAACGAGGAGGAACGCACTGTGCAGGATCCCCAGAGTTTGTACACGTGGGACCCGGCCGGGCTCGCGGCCGCGGACGCGCTCAACACCCGGGACTCGGCCGGGCTGACGATGCTGTACCACTTCGAGGGGTACATCGACGCGGGCGACACCGGCGACCAGATCGTGGAGCGGCTGCTCGACGGACTGCCCCGGCAGACCGTGGCCCGGTTCGACGCCGACCGGCTCATCGACTACCGGGCGCGGCGCCCCCTGCTCACCTTCGAGCGGGACCGCTGGACCGCGTACGACGAGCCGAAGCTGGAGCTGTACCTGGTGCGGGACGCCACCGCGGCGCCGTTCCTGCTGCTCGCCGGCCCCGAACCGGACGTCGAGTGGGAGCGGTTCGCCGCGGCCGTCCGGCAGATCGTGGAGCGCCTCGGCGTCCGCCTCTCGGTGAACTTCCACGGCATACCCATGGGCGTGCCGCACACCCGCCCCGTCGGCATCACCCCGCACGGCAACCGGGTGGACCTGGTGCCGGGCCACGCCGGGCTCTTCGAGGAGGCCCAGGTGCCCGGCAGCGCCGAGGCACTGGTCGAGTTCCGGCTCGCGGAAGCCGGTCACGACGTTCTGGGCGTCGCCGCCCACGTACCGCACTACCTCGCCCGTTCGCCGTACCCGGACGCGGCGCTCACCGTGCTGGAGGCCGTCACGGCGGCCACGGGGCTGGTGCTGCCCGGGGTGGCGCACGTGCTCCGCAGCGAGGCGCACCGCACGCAGGCCGAGATCGAACGCCAGCTCGGCCAGGGGGACGAGGAGCTGGTGGGGCTCGTCCAGGGGCTGGAGCACCAGTACGACGCGGCGGCCGGGGCCGAGACCCGCGGCAACCTCGTCGCCGAGGCGACCCCGCTGCCGTCGGCGGAGGAACTGGCCGGGGAGTTCGAGCGTTTCCTCGCCGAACGCGAGGGCAACGACGGTTGACCTCCGTCGCCGCCGTCACCGGAGGCCCGCGTCCGCGCTCCATACCGCCCGGTAGGCTGACCTCATGCTGAAGGTGGGTCTCACGGGCGGTATCGGCGCCGGCAAGAGCGAGGTGTCCCGGCTCCTCGCCTCCTACGGCGCGGTGATCGTGGACGCCGACAAGATCGCACGGGAGGTCGTCGAGCCCGGAACCCCCGGACTGGCGGCGGTCGTCGCGGAGTTCGGCCCGGAGATCCTGACGGAGGGCGGCGGCCTGGACCGGCCGAAACTCGGCGGCATCGTCTTCGCCGACCCGGAGCGCCTGAAGGCGCTCAACGCGATCGTGCACCCGCTGGTCGGTGCCCGCTCCGCCGAGCTGGAGTCGTCCGCGGGCGAGGACGCCGTCGTGGTCCACGACGTCCCGCTGCTCGCGGAGAACGGCCTCGCCCCGCTCTACGACCTGGTCGTCGTGGTCGACGCCGCCCCGGAAACCCAGCTCGACCGGCTCGTGCGGCGGCGCGGCATGTCGGAGGAGGAGGCGCGGTCCCGGATGGCCGCGCAGGCCACCCGTGAGCGGCGCAGGGCTGTCGCCGATGTGGTCATCGACAACGACGGCCCGATCGAGGCACTGGAACCCCAGGTCAGGGCGGTGTGGGAGGAGCTCCAGCGGCGCGAGCGGGCCACGCGCGCGGCCGCCCCCTGAGCGGTACGCCCGGGGCCGGCGGATGGCCGGCGAGGGGTCGCCGCCGCTCCGGCACGGGAATGACCGCCGCCGGACCGGTGTTGTGCGAGACCGTACGGAGCTCGCCGCGGCCGCCGTGCCGCCGCCCGCTCCGGGAAGGAGAAGCCCGTGACCGCGCGCACCCCCGAGAACACCGTCATCCAGTACCGCGCCGCCGAGCAGCTGCTGGCCGCCCGCGACCCGTTGGGCGCCGTCAAGCTGCTGGACGCCGTCGTCACGGCCCACCCGGAGAACACCGCGGCCCGGCTGCTGCGCGCCCGTGCCTTCTTCCACGCGGCGCAGCTCCGCCCGGCCGAGCTGGAGTTCCAGGTCGTCCTGGAGCGCGAACCGGACAACGCCTTCGCCCATTTCGCCCTGGCCCGCACCCTTCAGCGCGCCGACCGCCCGGCCGAGGCCACCCGTCACTTCCGGCTCGCGGCGGCCCTCGACCCCAGGCCGGACTACCTGGCGGCCGCGGGCTTCGGCGGTGACGGCGGCGTCTTCGGCCCGGCGCGGGACTGAGAAACCGGCCCGGCCGTCGTTCCTCCGGTCGCGTCTCTCCCGGTCCGGCAGTCCGTGACGTTCCTGCCGTCACCCGGCCCGGCGCTCCCGTGACCCGTGACCCGTGACCCCGGATGCCGGGCTGAACCCGCGTGCCCCGGCAGGGGCGGAGGGGCAGCCCGGCGAGGGGCACCGGGGCGGAGCCGGCTCCCGCCGGTGGCGTCACCGTCCGTTGCCGTCGCTCGCCGTGCCGGCGGACGCGGGGTGGTCGTAGACGAGGAGGCCGTCCTCGCGCAGGCGTGCCCCCGGGGTGGGCGGGTGTGCGGTGAGGCGGCCGTCGTGGGCGAGGTGCAGTACGGGGACACCGCGCGCCAGGACGGCGAAGTCGGCGATCAGCCGCCGGTGGCAGCGCCACCACACCGATTCGCTGCACATCACGGCCGTGCGGGCGGCTGCCGCCTCGCGCAGCAGTTCGTCCATGGCGGCGAGGAAGCCCGGGTCGCGGGTGTGGCCCGCGTATCCGCGGAAGGAGGCGTTCCGCCAGAAGGTGTCGGGGGAGTCGGGCGCGGCCCGGCGGAAGCCGCCGAGCCGCTGCTCCCAGCGGTAGCCGATGCCCGCGTCGTCCGGCAGCCACCCGGCGAGGGCGTCCCGGGCGACGTCCGGGTTGCGGCGGCTGCCGGGCGCCGTGCGGACGTCCACGACGGCCGTCACCCCGGCGTCGCGCAGCAATGCGGTCAGACGTTCCCGTCCGGCGGTGCCGTGACCGAACGTCAGCAGGGGCGCCGGGGTGCTCACGGGCGGTCAGCCGGACTTGGCGACGGTCAGCAGGACCGCCGAGTCCTCCAGGGCCTCCAGACTGTGCCGGGCCGGCGGGATGATGAGCAGGTCACCGTCGCGCCCGTCCCAGTGTTCGCCGCCGCTGTGCAGCCGCACCCGGCCGCGGAGCACTTGAAGGGTGGCCTCGCCGGGGTTCTCGTGCTCCGAGAGGGAGTTGCCGGCCGTCAGCGCGAGAAGGGTCTGCCGAAGAGTGTGTTCGTGACCCCCGTAGAGGGTGTCGGCGCTGCGTCCGGTGGAGGAGTTGGCGGCGCGCGCCAGGTGTTCACGGGCCTGTGCGTCGAGAGAGAGCTTCTGCATGGCCGCCAGTCTCGCACCGGGGACGGGGAACGGGGCAGACCGGCCGTCCGGTGTCGGCTACGGTCGGGGGATGTCCGTATCCGCGGGGAAGTTCGACGCGGCGATGGAGGCGTGGCAGCGGTGGCAGGAGAGCCCCGGAGGCCGGCTGCGCTACGCCCTCGCCGAGGCCAATCTCGCCCGTCACACGGGTGATCCGCCGGGCGCCGGGGACCTCCGGCCGCGCGTTCTCGACCTGGCCGGGGCCGATGGCGGCGACGCGATCCGCCTCGCCCTGCGCGGGTGTCATGTCACGATCGCCGACTTCACGCCGGCCATGCTCGCCCGTGCCCGGGAACGCGCCGCCGCGGCCGGCGTCGCCGGGCTGGTGGACACGGTCGAGGCGGATGTGCTGCGGCTTCCGGCGGAACTGACGCTGCCGGTGCACGATCTGGTCGTCTGCCACAACCTGCTGCAGTACCGGGAGGACGTCGAACGCGTGCTGCGCGCGGCCCTCGCTCCGCTGCGGCCGGGCGGGCTGCTCTCCGTGATGGCGTTCAACCGGCACTCCGGACCGCTCAGCCTGGCCGTCCGGGAACTCGACCCGGCCGCAGCGCTCGCCGCGCTGGACGTACGCCGGGACCACACCCGGACGTTCGACACGGAGTTGGTCCTGCACACCGCCGAGGACGTGATCCCCGTCCTGGAGTCGCTCGGCTGTTCGGACATCCACCACTACGGCATCCGCAGCTTCTGCGATGTCATCGCGGACGACGAACGCAAGCGCGATCCGGCGTTCTACGCGGCGCTGGAGCGGCTGGAGCTGGCGGTGACCGGCCGTCCGCCCTATCCGCACCTGGCGCGGATCTTCCAGCTCGTCGCCCGCAAGGCACCGGCCTGAGGCCCGTTCCCGCCGACGGGACGGGTGCACCTGGCAGGATGTCCGTTCGAGCGATGACACCACAGGTGGGGGCGGCATGAACGACAGGTCCTGGAACGAGGCGGTGGCGGTACGGGCCCGTCTGCGCGGATGCCTGCTGGGCGGGGCGATCGGGGACGCGCTGGGCAACCCGGTGGAGTTCCTGTCCACCGGCCGCATCCGCGCCGCGCACGGACCGGAGGGCCTGCGGGGCATGGTGGCCGACGGCGGCGGCGCGCCGGCCGGCACCGTCACCGACGACACCCAGATGACGCTCTTCACGGCCGAGGGCCTGATGCGCGCCCGCGAGCGGGGCGCCGCGGGCGGCATCGGGAGCGACGGAACCCGGCTGGTGCGCGATGCCTATCTGCGCTGGCTGGACACCCAGCAGCACGACGGGCCGCCGGCCGCGGACGGGCGGCCGCACCGTACCGGGACACTTCGCGAGGAGCGGTGGCTGTACGCGCGGCGGGCGCCCGGCAACGCCTGCCTCTCCGGCATCGAGCAGGCGTACGCCCCCGACCCGGCCGAAGCGCTGCGCGGCGGACACGGCCCGGTCAACCCGGACTCCAAGGGCTGCGGCACGGTGATGCGCTCCGCCCCCTTCGGCCTCACCGGTTCCGGACCGCGCGCCGCCTTCGAACTGGCGGCCCACTGCGCCCAGATCACCCACGGCCATCCGACCGGCTACTACGCGGCGGGCGCGCTGGCCGCGATCGTCCACCATCTGCTGTACGGCGAGAGCCCGGAGGCCGCCGTGCTGCTGACGCTGCGTCTGCTGGCCGGTTATCCGGGCCACGAGGAGACGACCGCCGCTCTCGGCGCGGCGCTCGACCTCGCGGCCGGTTCCGGCTCGGGCGCCGCTCCGGGCCCGGAGCGGGTGGAGACGCTCGGCGGCGGCTGGATCGCGGAGGAGGCGCTGGCCATCGCCGTGTACTGCGTGCTGGTCCACACCCCGGACCGGAGCGGGGCCGGCGGTCCCGCCACGGCCTCCGGAGCGGCGGTCCGCGAGGCTCTGCTGCTCTCCGTCAACCACTCCGGCGACAGCGACTCCACAGGCGCCATCTGCGGCAACCTCCTCGGCGCCCACCTCGGCGACCTGCGGCTGCCGCAGGACTGGCTGCACCGGGTCGAGGGGCGTGCCGCCATCACGCTGCTCGCGGACGACTTCGCGGCCGCGTTCCACCCGGCGGACGGGGGCTGAGACCCGGGGACCCGGCCGGTGGACCGGCGAGGGGGCGAACCGCTGGAGAGCACGGGGGGCCGCACGGCCGGGGTGGTGGTGCGGCCGTGCCGGGTGAGCCGCGCGGGGACGGTCCGCGGCTCGGACACGCTCCAACTCGCTTGACCTCAAGTGCTGTTGAGGTACGAGGCTGGTGATCGACGGGGCACGGACGGCGTGTCCCCCGCGTTCGGGCTCCCGCCCCGCGATCACCACGGAGGAATGCCCATGACCACCGCACACCCCGCCCCCGCCCCCGGCCGGCCGGACGTCACCCGCCCCGACGCCGGCGCCCGCCTCTTCAGCACCTGGCGGGTCGGCACCCCCGAGCGGCAGCGGGCCGCGGTGGCGGCCATCGCCGCCACCTGGGCGCAGCGCCCCTGGCCCGCCCGCGACCTGCTCGCCTACCACGTTTACGCGGGCACCGACGGCGACACCCTGCTGCACCACTCGCAGTGGACGGACGAGGCCGCCTACCACGCCTTCGTCCGGACCCACCGGCGGGAGCGGAACGACGAGATCGACGCCGCCGTCCCCGGCATCGAACGGGTCGGCATCGCGCCGTACGAGCTCTACCGCAGCCGGTTGTCCCGCGATCCTGAGGCCGTGCCCGGCTGCGTCGTCATCGTGGACGTCGAGTTCGACGGTCCGGACCGCGGACGGCAGCGCGCCTGGGTCGACGCGGTGTTCGACGCCCTGGACAGTGACCCGCGGCCCCACCCGGGCGGCATCTCCGCGAACTTCTTCCTGAGCACGGACGGCACCCGGGTGCTCAACTACGCGGAGTGGACGAGCGAACAGGCCCATGCCGAAGCGCTCGCCGCCCCGGGGGACGGCGTGGGTTCCGCCACCGGTCAGTGGCGGCGGGTGCAGAGCTTCCCGGGGCTGCTGCGCAGTGACGTCAAGCGGTACCACTGGGCGTGGAGCGGTCTGCGGCCGTGACGCTGTGAGCGGTGGAGATGCGGAATGGCCGGTGCGGTGCGCTCGGAGAGCGATGAGCTCAATCGGGACGGCTTCACGGTCGTGCGGCGGCTGGCCGAGAGGATCGCCGAGGAGCGGCCGCAGTTCGTGGCGGTGCAGGAGGTGTGCGGCGCCCAGTTCGAGCGACTCAAGGCCGAACTGGACAAGCGCGCCCACCCGATGGCCGGTGCGGCATTCGTGCCGGACAAGAAGAGCGACCCCCGCTGCCCCGATGTTCCGCAGAACGTCCCGCCCGCACCGGGCGGGAAGGGAGTGGGCAAGGCGGTCCTCTCCCGGGACGCCGCGGAAGCGGCCCCGGCCGGGACGCAGTTGAACGTCTGCCTGCGCCAACTCCGGGAGACCTCCGGTGGCCCGGTCGGGGTCTGTTCGGTGCACACGGACGACAAGGTGGTCGAAGGCGCACACGGCAACCGGATCCCGCCCCTCGCCGCAGAGGCGAAAAAGGGCGGTGGATGCCGGCGAAGCGGTCGTCCTGGCCGGTGACTTCAACCTTCAGCCGGACGATCCCGGCCTCCGGCCGGTGCTTGGTCAGGGATTCGTGGACGCCGCTCCGTCGGGCACGACCCAGGCGCGCACCGGTCTCCCCGACAGGAAGATCGACTATGTCTTCACCCACCGCGACTCCTTCCCGAAGGCGACCGGTCGTGGCCGGATCGAGGACACCGCCGACCAGTGCCCGGGCTCCGGTACCTCCAGGTGCTCCGACCACCACAGGGTGTGGGCGGAGCTGAACGCCACATCGGGCTGAGCCTCTTGCCGGCCGTCGTCACCAGCCATAACCGTTGGTAACCCGCTTGGCTGTGCAGTCTTGACAGGGCGTCAGCAACCCCTGATCGTATCGGCCATGGTGATCGGCGGTGCGCGGACGCGGCGTGGTGGCGGAGGACGGCGGCGGGCCGGGGCGGTGGCGATCGTCCTCGGCGCCCTGATGACGGCCGGGCTGCACGGCCCGGACACGACCGCGAGAGCCGCGGAGACGGACGAGGCCGCCGTCGCGCGGGCGCGGGGCTCCGCCGCGGACGGCGCGAGCGCGGCCGGTGACGGCGGCCTCTGGTTCGACGGCCGAGCCGCCGCCGAGGTGACGCCGGAGGGCACCCGGTTCACCGACGGGCACGGCCGGGAGGTCGTCCTGCGCGGCTTCAACGTCTCCGGCGGGACGAAGCTGCACGAGAACCGCGGCCTGCCCTTCGCGAGCACCGCCGACGCCCGCGCCTCCGCCGAGGCGCTGCGCGGCCTCACCGGCGGCAACACGGTCCGCTTCCTGCTCTCCTGGGCGTACGCGGAACCCGAGCCCGGCCGGGTCGACGAGGCGTACCTGGCCGCCGTCACCGAACAGATGGGCGCCTTCCTCGACGCGGGCCTGCGCGTCTACCCGGACTTCCACCAGGACCTCTACTCGCGGTACCTCTTCCACCGGGACAGCTGGTACACCGGGGACGGCGCGCCCCGGTGGGCCGTCGAAGCCGGCGGCTATCCGCGGGAGTTCTGCGGCATCTGCGTCCACTGGGGACAGAACATCACCCAGAACAAGGCCGTCCTGGACGCGAGCCGCGACTTCTGGCACAACCGCGTCCTGGAGACGGAGGCGGGGCCCCTCGGCGTCCAGGACGCCTTCCTGGCCACCGCCGAGAAGACCATGGCGCACCTCAAGGAGCACCTCACCGAGGGCCAGTTCGCGGGGATCGCCGGCTTCGACCCGTACAACGAGCCCCACGCCGGCACCTACCGGGACGGCGAGGACAGCCGGTCCTGGGAGCGGGACACCCTGGCGCCGTTCTACGAGCGCTTCCGCGCCCGCATGGACGCCGCGGGATGGCGGGACAAGCCGGCCTTCCTCGAACCGAACATGTTCTGGAACTCCAACATCGGCTTCCAGCACGAGGAGGGCGGCTTCCTGGACGCCGGGCGGCTCGGCCCCCGCTCCGTCTTCAACACGCACTTCTACGACCAGCGGGCCATCTCCGGCCTCCTCATGCCGGGCAAGGCGCGCGACGGGCAGAACCTCGGCGACTTCGCAAAGGTGCGCGAGCGCTCGGCGGCGACCGGCGTGCCCGCCGTCGTCAGTGAGTTCGGGCATCCGCTGAACGGGCTCACGGCGGACAAGGCGCCCACCGTCCTCAAGGCGATGTACCAGGCGCTCGACTCCCGCCTCGCCGGCCGCGACTGGTGGCGGCGGGCCGCCGAGTCCGGCCCCGTCCTCTCCGCCCAGCAGTGGCAGTGGGACATCTACAGCGGCCGTCACCGCGAACTGATGAACGGCAACCCGGACAAGGTGCTCACCGAGGGCGACGCCTGGAACGACGAGGACCTCTCCGCCGTCGAACTGGACGCGTCCGGCGAGCCGGTGCTCCGCCAGGACGAACGCCTGCTCGACCGGCTCTACCCGACCGCCGTGTCCGGCCGCACCCTCGCCTTCGTCTACGAGGACCGCTCCCGCGACGGGGACCGCACCCTGACCTGGAACCGGATCCCGGACGGCCTGCCGCACGTCGCCGAGCTGACCGGTTCCGGCCGCTACGGGATGCTGGTGTGGCGCTCGGACGCGCCCGGCGGCGGTGCGGAGGAGGCCCCCACCGAACTGCACCTCCCCAAGGGCTTCGACCCGGAGCGCACCGTCGTCGTCTCCGACCTCGGGACGGCCGCCGGGCCGCCCCCGTACGCCGCCGACGGCCGCATGGCCCGCCACCCGATCGCGACCGCCCCCGAGGCCGGGGGCACGGACGCGCGGCGGCTGCTGCTCTCACCCGGGACGGCCGGCGAGGACGGCGGGCCGGGCGGCCGGCTGCACTTCGCGCTGATCGCCGAGGGCACCGAGGCCGCGCCACCGGAACTGCGGGAGGAGGCGCAGCGAGAACTCGCCGACTGGGCCGCCCGCGCCGGCTTCGGCGGGTGACCGCGCCAGGGGCCGCGCCGTCGTGGCGGTCCCCCCGGCGGGTCCGCGGCCGTGTGCGGCCTGACGCGGCGTGAGTGCGCCGATCCGTGCCGTGAGCACGCCGGGTCCGGGTCCGGAGGGCGGGCGCGCTCGGTCGCTCAGGTGCTCGTGCCCGGCGGGATCATCTGCGCCGTCGTGTTCGCCCCGTCCAGGGCCTCCCGGATGATGTCGGCGTGGCCCGCGTGCTGCGCCGTCTCGCGGACGATGTGGAGCAGGATGCGCCGGGCCGACCAGTGAACCGTCTCCGGCGGTCCCCACGGGCTCTGCGGCAGCGGCACGGTCACGTCCAGTCCGGGCAGGCCGGCCACGGTCTCCTCGGTCCTCCGCGCCACGGCCTCGTAGCCGGCCACCAGGGCGGCGAGGGTGTCCTCCTCCCGCATCCGGTACTGGTCCATGTCGAACATGCCCTCCGGGGCCCTGCCGTCTCCGTCGGCCAGGATCCGGATCCAGGCCCGTTCGCCCTGGGCGACGTGGCGGAGCAGCCCGCCGAGGGTCAGTTCGCTGACCGTGGTGCGCCGGGCGGCCCGTTCGTCGTCCAGACCACGGACGGTGAGCAGCAGATTCGCCCGCTGCTCGGCCAGGCTGCGCAGGAACTCACCGCGTTCACCGGGCAGGTCGCGCGGGGAGGCGGCATCCGCCGCGAAAGCCCCGGAAGAGGCGCCGGAGGTCTTGGAGGAGGCGGAGGCCGGGGCGTTCACCGAGGAAGCGTTCACTGAAGAAGCGTTCACCGAGGGGGTCCCTTCGTACGGTTGACGGGCCGGCGGGAAGAGGGCAGGCCCGGGGGCGGGGCACCCGGGGTGTCACCGGGCCCGTGTGCCGCCGGTTCCCCGACCGTAGGCGGACTTGAGGCCGGATCCTGTCCGCGATGTGCCGCGCCGGTCTCACGGGCGCTCCGCGCCTCCGGGCCGCCTCCCGGCGTCCTTCAGGCCGCGTCCACGTCCTGCTTCGTCAGTGCCCGCCAGTGGCTCTGCCCGCGATTCCGGCGGCGCCGGTACCGGCGTGCGCGGCGCTTGAGTTTGTCCAGTCGCGGGTGGCGGGCGCGCTGCTCGCGGGAGTAGCGGTCGAGCTCCTCCGCGAGCCGGGTCGAGCGCTTCTCCACGTCCAGCTCGTCCAGGAAGCGGTCGATCTCGGCCAGCAGCGCCCCGTGCAGCTGCCACTGCCGAGGGTGCTCCTGAACCTTCTCCAGCAGCAGCCGGGCCACGTGCTCCCGGCTCATCCGCGCCGCGGAGAGCTCGGTGAGCAGGAAGGTCTCCGCGTCCTCCGCGTTGGCGCTGACCTGATCGGTGATCAGGACGGCGAAGCTCTCCACCGCTCCGGCCATGTTGATGAACAGCTCGCGCAGCGCGGCGGAGACGTCCTGCGGGAACAGCGCCTCCTCCGTCCGCGCCCGGGCCAGGTCCGCCAGGCTCCGGGTGGTCACCCGCAGTATCACCGCGCAGATCTCCAGGGTGTCCAGACCGGTCCGCAGGACGATCCGGGAGAGCAGGCCCTCCTTCACCCGGGGGTTGAACCGCACGCTCTCCTCGGCGCGGGTGAGGGCCTCGTCCACCTCCGTGATGTCGTGGTCGAGTTGGCGTGCCTCCTCGACCCGCGCGGCGGCCTCCTCCACCGGGGTGTGGCCGCTGAGCTCCTCGCCGAGCTCCAGCAGCAGCGCCGACATCCGTTTGGCCAGGTCCTCGATGGACTCGCCCGCGTCCTCCACCCAGACCGGCGGCACGAAGATCATGTTGAAGAGGAGTCCCACCCCGGCGCCGACGAGGGTCTCCAGGACCCGCGCCAGCGCCAGATCGGTGGCATGGGTGACGCCGAGGACGAGCATGGCGGAGATCGCCACCTCGGGGACGAACTCCCCGACCCGGACCAGATGCCCGGTGACCAGCGCCGAGATGATCAGCAGACCGAGGCTCCACCAGGTGAGCCCCACCCAGGCGCTGAAGCCGACGGCGATGAGGACACCGACCACCACGGCGTTCACCCGGCGGACACCGCTGGTGAGGGTGGCGTAGAGGGTGACCTGGACGACGAGCAACGCGGTCAGCGGGGCGAGCAGCGGGGGAGGCTTCGAGCCCAGCAGCCATACGGCGGCCGCGTAGGCGATGGTCGCGGCTGTCGCGGAGCGGACCGTCTGGACGACGACCGGCTCCCTGCGGCGCTTGGCGAGCTCCGCCACGGGCTCCGGGACGACATCGTGCATTGTGTCCGCATTCCCGCTCCGCCAGGCGCGATGACACCCACCGGTAGCCTGCCACCCGGGTGGGCCACCGTCCGCGGCCGCCCGCCGGGGGGCCCGCCGGCCGGGAGGGACGGGGACGGCGGACGGCTCAGGCGGTTTCGCCGCCGCGGGTGCCGCCGGTGCCGCGGCGCCCGCGGAGGGCGAGCACCACCACCGGGAGAAGCAGCAGGGCACCCAGGGCATTCAGCCAGCCGTAGCCGGCGCGGGCGACGACCAGGCCGGCCAGCGCACCGCCGAGGCCCGCCGCCGTGTTCATCGTCAGGTCCGACAGGCCCTGGACGGCGGCGCGCGCGGCCTGTGGCACGGAGTCGGTCAGCAGCGCCGAGCCGGCCACCAGCCCCGCCGACCAGCCGAGGCCGAGCAGGAACAGCCCGGCCGCCGTACGGCCGTGCCCGCCCCCGGCCGTGCCCGCGAGCAGGGCCGCCGTGCCGAGCAGGACCACGGCGAGACCGATGACCGGCAGCCGGCCGGCGCGGTCGCAGAGCCAGCCCATCAGCGGCGAGAAGGCGTACATGCCGGCGATGTGACCGCTGATCACCAGACCGATCAGCTCGATACCGGCCCCGTGGTGCGCCAGGTCGACGGGGGTCATCACCATGATCGCGACCATGACCGTGTGCGAGACGCTGACCGTGACCAGCGCCAGCCGGGCCGGCGCCGAGGCGGCCACGGCGGCCAGCCCGGAGCGCAGCGAACGCCCGTGCTCCCGGTGCCCGTCCCGGGGCGCGAGCGCCTGGGCGGTGAGCAGCGGGTCCGGGCGCAGCAGCACGGCGACCAGCACGGCGCAGACGACGAAGACGGCCGCGGCCCACAGGAACGGGCCGGCGGCCTCGGGTATCCCGAGCCCCGTCACGCTGCGGCCGGCCGGCGCGGCGATGTTGGGACCGAGGACGGCGCCGACCGTGGTCGCCCAGACGACCGTGGAGATCGCCCGGGCCCGCTGCTCCGCGGGGGCGAGGTCGGCGGCCGCGAACCGGGCCTGGAGGTTGGCCGAGGAACCGGCGCCGAAGGCGGCCATGCCCACCAGGAGCAGCGGGAAGGAGCCGAGGGCGGCGGCGAGGACGACGAGGCCGCCGCCCGCGGCGCCGATGGCGTAGGCCAGGGTCAGGCCCGGGCGCCGGCCGCGGGCACTCATCAGCGCGGCCAGCGGCATGGAGAGCAGGGCGGTGCCGGCCACCGCGGCGGTCTGCGCCAGCCCGGACAGCGCCTCGGAGCCGCTGATCTCCTCCGCCAGCACGGAGGCCAGGGCGATGCCGATGGCGACGCCGAGCCCGCCGAGGATCTGGCTCGCGATGAGGACCGCGGTGGTGCGGCGGCGCAGCGCGGCGAGGTCCAGCGGTGCTTCCCGGTGCACGGCCGGGTCCCGGGTGGAGGTCACGGACCGAGTGTGCCAGCAGGTACCGGAAGGGGTATACGGGGGTTCCCTCCCGGCGGAAGGGCTGGGCGAGACGCGGAGGGGCGACGGGCGTCTCGTCCCGGTGCCTCGCGCGGGTGTCAGAACAGCGGCTGCGGAAGGACACCTTCCAGCTCCAGCAGCGTCCGCTTGGTCGGCAGCCCGCCACCGAAGCCCCCGATGCCGCCGTTCCGTTCGACCACGCGATGGCACGGCACGACCACCGGCAGGGGGTTGGACCCCATGGCCATCCCGACGGCACGGGCGGCGCCCGGCTCGCCCACCCGGTCGGCGAGGTCCTGGTAGGAGACGACGGTGCCGTACGGCACCCCGGTGGCCAGCTCGCGGAGCACGCGCAGATTGAAGCCGGAGGAGAGCGACCAGTCCAGTTCGAGGTCGAAGGCGGTCCGGGTGCCGGCGAAGTACGCCCGCAGCTGCCGGACGGCGTCCGCGAGCACGGGCGGCCCGGTCTCCTCGTCCCCCTCGGCCGGGGTGCCGCCGAAGCGCGCCGCCAGCCGGTCCCGTGCGCGCCGGGAGACGGTCTCGTCGGCGTGGAAGACGACGTGGGTTAGCCCCCGGCCGGTGGCCGCGAGCAGCAGCGGGCCGATGGGGGTGCCGGTCACGGTCCAGGTCACTGCGGTCATTCCGGCAGGGTAGGGCCCGGTACCGACAGGCCGGGGGCGGACGCCCGCCCCCGCGGCGGGGACCGGCCGCGGGGGCGGGCGTCCGGCGGTCAGCCGGCGGAGGGCAGCAGGGTCTCCGGCACGGAGGCGTCCTCGCGCACCGCGTCCCGGACCACGTCGGGCTTGTTGGTGATGATGCCGTCGACCCCGAGACCGGCGAGCCGGACGGCGGTCGGGCCGTCGTTGACCGTCCAGGTCAGCAGCTCCATCCGCTTGCCGTGCGGGCCCTTGAGCCGGTGGACCGCGTCCACGTAGTCGGCGGTCACCGTGCGGAAGCTGGGGTTGATCTGGTCGGTGAACTCCGCGTAGGAGGGCAGGTCCGCCACCGCCGGCGTGCCGAGGAAGCCCGTCCGCACATCCGGGCGGTGCTCGTGCACCGTCCGGATGCTGTCGGCCGCGAAGCTCTGGACGATCAGCTTGTGCCGGACGTGGTACGGGCTCAGCCAGCCGGTGCGGCGCAGCTCGCCCAGGATCTGCCGCTCGATGCCGGGGTACAGCTCCGGTGCCTTGATCTCCAGCAGCAGGTTCTGCCGGTTCCAGGACAGCCGGTGCAGGAACTGCCGGAGGGTGGGGATCCGCTCACCGGCGTACTCCTCGGAGAACCAGCTGCCCGCGTCGAGCTGCCGGATCTCGTCGAGGGTGAAGTCGGAGACCTTCCAGGGCGACCGGTCGGGGAAGACCTCCTCGACGTCCGTCGTGCGGGCGAGGGTGGTGTCGTGGATGACGACCAGCGCGCCGTCCTTGGTGCGCTGGACGTCGTTCTCCACCCAGGCGGTGTCGAGCTCGTCCGCCTTGTCCGCGGCGGCGAGGGTGTTCTCGGGGGCGTAGCCGGAGGCGCCGCGGTGGGCGAAGATCTCCGGATCGCCCGGATGGCCGGTGGCCTGGGCCGCCGGTGCGGAGAGGAAGAGTGCGGAGAACCCCAGCACCGCGCCGGTGACGGCTGCGACAGGGCGTGTGAGCACGTGGACTCCTCGCGTCGTCTGTTCACGGACCCGCTGAGGTTCCCAGCCGTCCGCCAACGGGAAACAGGCGCAGGATGGCCGACAAGTGAACGAGTGACTCCGCAGGGTCGCGTATCGCACATGTGACGATATGTAACGGAAGTACGGCCCGCCGGTGGTGCCGGGCGGTGTCACTCCGAGCGCGTCCTGTCACACGCACCCCTTCAGCCTGCGGTTTCACCGCGGCGCGCGGCTCCGGAAGCCCGCGGGAATGACTTGATCCGATCGGGCGACGGCGCCGGGACGGGAGCCGCTCCGGGGCGTCGAGGTCTCCGGACGCCGGTTGTCGGTGCCGGGTCGTACGGTGGTGGCATGCGGCCCGTATCCCACATCGAACGCACGGTGGCGCCCTTCGAGGTCGTCAGTCCCTACCAGCCCAGCGGTGACCAGCCCGCGGCCATCGCGGACCTGGAGCGGCGCATCCGCGCCGGCGAGAAGGACGTCGTGCTGCTCGGCGCGACCGGCACCGGCAAGTCGGCCACCACCGCGTGGATGATCGAACGGCTCCAGCGGCCGACGCTCGTGATGGCACCCAACAAGACGCTGGCCGCCCAGCTCGCCAACGAGTTCCGCGAGCTCCTGCCGAACAACGCCGTCGAGTACTTCGTCTCGTACTACGACTACTACCAGCCCGAGGCGTACGTCCCGCAGTCGGACACCTACATCGAGAAGGACTCCTCCGTCAACGAGGAGGTCGAGCGCCTGCGCCACTCCGCCACGAACTCGCTGCTCACCCGGCGCGACGTGGTCGTGGTCGCCTCCGTCTCCTGCATCTACGGCCTGGGCACCCCGCAGGAGTACGTCGACCGCATGGTGCCGCTGAAGGTCGGCGAGGAGTACGACCGGGACGAGCTGCTGCGCCGCTTCGTCGACATCCAGTACACGCGCAACGACATGGCTTTCACCCGCGGCACCTTCCGGGTGCGCGGCGACACCATCGAGATCTTCCCGGTCTACGAGGAACTGGCCGTCCGGATCGAGATGTTCGGCGACGAGATCGAGGCGCTCTCCACGCTCCACCCGCTCACCGGCGAGGTCATCAGTGAGGACGAACACCTGTACGTCTTCCCGGCCAGCCACTACGTCGCCGGCCCGGAGCGCATGGAGCGCGCGATCGGGGCCATCGAGCGGGAGCTGACCGAGACCCTCGCGGTGATGGAGAAGCAGGGCAAGCTGCTGGAGGCCCAGCGGCTGCGGATGCGCACGACCTACGACATCGAGATGATGCGCCAGATCGGCTCCTGCTCCGGCATCGAGAACTACTCCCTGCACGTCGACGGGCGCGAGCCCGGCTCCCCTCCGCACACCCTCCTCGACTACTTCCCGGAGGACTTCCTCCTCGTCATCGACGAGTCGCACGTCACCGTGCCCCAGATCGGCGCGATGTACGAGGGCGACGCCTCCCGCAAGCGGACTCTGGTCGAGCACGGCTTCCGGCTGCCGTCGGCCATGGACAACCGCCCGCTGAAGTGGGAGGAGTTCACCGAGCGCATCGGCCAGACGGTCTACCTCTCCGCGACCCCCGGCGCGTACGAGCTCTCCCGGGGCGACGGCGTCGTCGAGCAGATCATCCGGCCGACCGGGCTCGTCGACCCGGAGGTCGTCATCAAGTCCACCGAGGGCCAGATCGACGACCTGGTGCACGAGATCCGCGTCCGCACCGAGAGGGACGAGCGCGTCCTCGTCACCACCCTCACCAAGAAGATGGCCGAGGACCTCACCGACTACTTCCTGGAGCTCGGCATCCAGGTCCGCTATCTCCACTCGGACGTCGACACCCTCCGCCGTGTCGAGCTCCTGCGCGAACTGCGCGCCGGCGAGTACGACGTCCTCGTCGGCATCAACCTCCTCCGCGAGGGCCTGGACCTGCCCGAGGTCTCGCTGGTCGCCATTCTCGACGCCGACAAGGAGGGCTTCCTCCGCTCCGGCACCTCCCTGATCCAGACCATCGGCCGTGCCGCGCGGAACGTCTCCGGCCAGGTCCACATGTACGCCGACAAGATCACGCCGGCCATGGAGCGGGCCATCGACGAGACCAACCGGCGCCGTGAGAAGCAGATCGCGTACAACACCGAGCGCGGCCTCGACCCGCAGCCCCTGCGGAAGAAGATCAACGACATCGTGGCCACCATCGCCCGCGAGGACATCGACACGCAGGAACTGCTCGGCACCGGTTACCGCAGCCCCAAGGACGCCAAGGAGGCCAAGACGCCCGTGCCCGCCCTCGGCGGCAAGGCGGCGGCCAGGTCCGGACACCGCGAGCCCCTCACGCCCACGGACCGGCCGGCGGCCGAACTGGCCGAACTCATCGAGGAGATGACGGACCGGATGCGCGCTGCGGCGGCGGATCTCCAGTTCGAGGTCGCGGCGCGGCTCCGCGACGAGGTGGGCGAACTCAAGAAGGAGCTGCGGCAGATGCGGGAGGCCGGTCTCTCCTGAGCCGCTGCCTCCCGGGACCCCGGTGTCCCTCGGTTCCCTCCCGGCATCCCGTGCGGCGCCGCTGTGTTGCAAGAACGACACAAACCGCGACCGGACGGCCGCGCTGTCAGTGGCACTGCGTAGGGTTTCTCTCCAGCCGCGCACACAGGCGGTTTTTCAGGTTTCGAGAGGGGACAGCGCGTGAGCGTCAACTTGTCCAAGGGACAGGGCATCAGCCTGCAGAAGTCCGACGGGGGGACTCTGACCGCGGTGCGGATGGGGCTGGGCTGGCAGGCTGCCCCGCGCCGTGGACTGTTCGGCAAGCGTACGAAGGAGATCGACCTCGACGCCTCCGCCGTGCTCTTCGCCGACAAGCAGCCGGTGGACGTGGTGTTCTTCCGCCACCTGGTCAGCGACGACGGCTCCGTACGGCACACCGGTGACAACCTCGTCGGCGGTGCCGGCCAGGGCGGCGACGACGAGGCCATCCTGGTCGACCTCCAGCGCGTCCCGGTCCACATCGACCAGATCGTCTTCACGGTCAACTCCTTCACCGGGCAGACCTTCGCCGAGGTGGAGAACGCCTTCTGCCGCATCGTGGACGAGACCAACGGCCAGGAGATGGCCCGCTACACCCTCACCGGCGGCGGCCAGTACACGGCTCAGATCATGGCCAAGGTGCACCGCTCGGGCAGCGGCTGGACGATGACGGCGATCGGCACCCCCGCCAACGGCCGCACCTTCCAGGACCTGATGCCGACGATCCTCCCGCACCTCTAGTGCGCGCCGGGGCATCGGTGATGTGACCGGGAAGGTCCACCGGTTCGCGGCGGACCGTACCGGACGCCGCGGGCTTACCGGCACATCACCCCGGCACACCCTCCCGGTCACGGCACCGGGCGGACACCGCGGGCCCGCTCCGCGGCCGGGGCGGCGCCACGGCCGCGGAGCGGACGGGCCCCACCGCACCGGGAGCGGCGCGCCGCCGGCGCACGCCGGGCCCCGCAGCACACGACGAGCGACTCACCGAGGGGAACGCACGATGACGGCCGAGCTGGTACGCGGGCAGAACCATCCGCTGACGCGGACCCGCCTGGAGATCCGGATATCCGCCGGTGATCCCGTCGTCGCCGGAGCCACCCTGGGCGACGAGGACGGCCGGGTGGCCGGCCCGGAGCGGGTCGCCCACCCGGCCGCCCCGCACCTCCCCGGTCTGGAAGTGCCCCAGCAGGCGGCGGCGGACCACCGGCTGGCCGTGGATCTCGAAGCGCTGCCCGAGGGCGTGCACCGCGTCACCGTGCTGCTCGCGCTGCCCGCCGGCGCCGGCGGGCCGTCCCGGTTCGGCACGGTCGCCGCGCCGTTCGTCGCCGTCACCGGTCTCGACGGCACCGCGCTCGTCAGCTTCACGATCACCGGCCTCGACTCCGAGTCGGCGGTCACCGCCCTGGAGATCTACCGCCGGCAGGGCGCCTGGAAGGTCCGCGCCGTCGGCCAGGGCTACGCGGGCGGCCTGGCGGCCATGCTGAGCGACCAGGGGCTGCCGCAGGCCGCCGAACTGGCCGCCACCATCCAGGAGGCCGTGGTCCGCGGCATGGCCCGGACCATAGCGCCACCGCCCAGGACCGCCGGTGACGACACCCGGGTCCGCACGACCGCGGCCCGGCCCCAGCCCTCCGTGCCGGCCCCGGCCGCCGCCGTCCCGCCCGAGGCCGAGCCCCCGCAGCAGGCGCAGAGCGGCTCGCCGGTCAACTACCGGCACCCCGGCCGCGCGGCCACCGCGCCTCCGTCCCCGCCGCCGCAGGCCCCGCCGGCCGAGCCCGGCCGGCCGCCGCAGCCCGTCGCGGGCGACGCCAGCGGCTGGACCATGGACGAGCGCCTCTACAACCAGGTCTGGGGCATGTTCGAGGACCTGGCCCGCAGCGTCGCCGCGTACCGCAGCGCGGTGGACTTCGCCGACTCGCGCCAGGAGCAGGAGCTCGAGCGGGTGCTCTCCGACCCCCGCTCCCGCATCGGCGGCGCCGCGGACGAGGCCCGGGCGGCGGCCCGGGACAAGCACACCGCCCTCGTCGACCGGGCCCGCGCCGTCCTCGACCGCGATCTCGCCCAGCTGACCGCCGAGTCCGAGGTGGTCGAACCGGCCCTGCCGCCCGCCTTCGCGGGCTGGGAGAATCCGGTCTGGCACGGCTACCGGGTCCCGATGGAGATCCCGATGGCCCTGCGCCTGGGCGACCTCCACCTCCCCGAGCGGCCGGAACTGCGGATCCCCATGCTGGTGCGGCTGCCGCTGGAACGCGGTCTGTGGATCGACAGCGGACGCTCCCGCTCCGGAGCGGACCCCGCCGCCGGCCCCGACGGGCTGCGCCGGGCCGCCGTGGAGACGGCGGTGGCCCACGCCGCGCGGCTGCTCGCCGTCCATCCCGCGGGGGAGTTCACCGTCCATGTCCTCGATCCGGCGGGAGCGGCCACCGCCTCCCTCGCCCCGCTGCTGGAGTCCGGCGTGCTCCGCGAACCGCCGGCCACCGGCGCCGCGGGCGTGAGTGCCGTCCTCTCCCGGCTGACCCAGCGCGTGGACCTGGTGCAGATGGCCGTCCGGGGCGGCGCCCCCGACGCGCTGCCGCCGGACCTCGACACCGGCGAGCAGCTGCTCGTCGTCAACGACTTCCCACACGGCTTCGACGACCGTGCCGTGACCCAGCTGCGGTACCTCGCCGACGAGGGGCCGGCGGTCGGCGTGCATCTGATGATGGTCGCCGACCGCGAGGAAGCCCGGGAGTACGGGCCCGTGCTGGACCCGCTGTGGCGCTCGCTGCTGCGGATCACGCCGGTACCGGACGACCACCTGGCCGACCCCTGGGTCGGCCATGCCTGGACGTACGAACCGGCGCTCGCGCCGGCCGGCAGCCATGTGCTGCTCCAGGTGCTGCGGCAGGTCGCCGAGGCGCGCCGGGCATACGGCCGCTGACCGTCCTGAACTGGGGACTTTTACCTTTCTTTGCCTCGCGTGTACTCTTTCTTGGCATGCCGGGAGTCCCCGTTTCCCGCGGCCTGTCCGGACGGCGCGAACGCGCACGCGGGCCGCGCGGCGGACGGACCGGAGAGCCGACGCATCCGACCGCCGCCCGAGGAGTGCCGTGGACGTATCCCTGACCGTCTGGACCCTGACCGTCGTGGGGCTGTGCGTGCTGATCGCCGCCGACTTCTTCATCGGCCGCAAGCCGCACGAGGTCTCCGTCCGGGAGGCCGGTGTCTGGACGGCGGTCTGGATCGTGCTGGCCGCCCTCTTCGGAGCCGGTCTGTACGCCGCCGCCGGCGGCGCCCCGGCCGGGGAGTTCTTCGCGGGCTACATCACCGAGAAGTCGCTGAGCGTCGACAATCTCTTTGTCTTCGTCCTGATCATGGCCAAGTTCGCGGTGCCCGTCCGCTATCAGCAGCGGGTGCTGCTGATCGGCGTGCTCATCGCCCTGGTCATGCGCGCCGGCTTCATCGCCGTCGGCGCCGCGCTGATCGCGAGCTTCTCCTGGATCTTCTACATCTTCGGCGCGTTCCTGATCTACACCGCCTGGAAGCTGATCCACGACGCCCGCAGGCAGGAGCACGACGAGGAGTACGAGGAAGGACGACTTCTCCGGCTGATCGAGGCCCGTGTCCCGTCCACCGGCGCCTGGCACGGCACGAAGATGTTCATACGGGAGAACGGCAAGCGTCTGATGACGCCGATGTTCGTCGTCGTCCTCGCGCTCGGGACCACGGACCTGCTCTTCGCGCTGGACTCGATCCCCGCGATCTTCGGTCTCACCGACGACCCGTACATCGTGTTCACTGCCAACGCCTTCGCCCTGATGGGGCTGCGCCAGCTGTACTTCCTCATCGGCGGACTGCTGAAGAAGCTGGTCCACCTCTCCTACGGGTTGTCCGTGATCCTCGGCTTCATCGGCGTCAAGCTCCTCCTCCACGCCCTGCACGAGTCGGGGCTGCACGTCCCGGAGATCGGCATCCCCGTGTCGCTGGGCGTGATCTGCGGCGTCCTCGTCATCACCACGGTCACCAGCCTCTACGCCTCCTCACGGGAGACGCGGCGGGAGATATCGGAGGGGGCGGCCCCGGCGAAGGGCCGGGCCGGCGCGACGGACACCTCGGATAAGGGCGGCGCGGAGGCCTGACCGGCGGGCCGCCGCCGGCCGGCTACCAGCCGCGGGCCCGCCACTCGGGCAGATGCGGGCGCTCCGCGCCCAGGGTGGTGTCCCGCCCGTGGCCGGGGTAGACCCAGGTCTCGTCCGGCAGTTGGCCGAAGAGCTTCGACTCCACATCGGAGATGAGGCTCGCGAAGGCCTCGGGGTCCTGGCCGGTGTTGCCCACGCCGCCGGGGAAGAGACAGTCCCCGGTGAAGACGTGCGGGTGCCCGTGCGGGTCGTCGTAGACCAGGGCGATGCTGCCGGGGGTGTGGCCGGTCAGATGGCGGGCGGTGAGTTCGATCCGGCCGAAGCGGAGGGTGTCCCCGTCCTCCACCAGCACATCCGTGGAGACGGGGATGCCCGCGGCGTCGTACCGGCCGGCGTAGGTCCGGGCCCCGGTCGCCGCCACGACCTCCGCCAGGGCCTGCCAGTGATCACCGTGCTGGTGGGTGGTGACCACTCCGGTGAGGCCGCCGTCGCCGATCAGCTGGAGAAGGGTGCGCGGCTCGTCCGCGGCGTCGATCAGCAGCTGGGCGTCGGTGGCCCGGCAGCGGAGCACATAGGCGTTGTTCTCCAGGGGCCCCACCGCCACCTTGGAGATCATCAAATCCGTCAGTTCGTGCACATCGGCCGGTCCGCCGACCTTCACCGCTCCGCTGTACGTCATGGGATCAGCCTAGTGGGGGCAGGGAGGGAAGAGCGGAGCCGCCCGCGTCGAGTCCCGTGCCCGCCTCGCGCCCGGTGAGCCAGCCCAGCAGGGCCGCGGGGGAGCCGGAAACCCGCACGGGCTTCCCGCCGGGCCGCCCGGTGCGCCAATCCTGCCCGCCGTGTTCGCCGCCGGCGGCGATCAACAGCGCCGGCACGTCCTCGCGGTCCGCGAAACGCTCACCGGCGACGAATGCCAACTGCTCACCGGTGAAGAAGGCCGGCAGGTCGGTCATCTCGTAGCCGATGCCCAGATCGACGTGGTGCAGCTCGACCTCCGCGAGCCGCCGGAAGGGCATGGCCGCGGTGAGACCGGTCACCCCGCCGCGGAGCTCCACGGTGCGGGACCAGTGTTCGGAATGAAGCGAGGCCGCCGTGTCGTTGAATCGGGAAGAACTCTCCTCCAGGTCGTCGAGCTGGACGGCGAGCGGCCGGCCGGCCCCCTCCTCGATCGCGGCGTCCCGTGCCTTCTCGTCCGCGTACATGGGAATGCGCTCGCCGGTGCGGGCGGAGGTGAGCACGTTGACGAGCGCGTCGGCGTTGCGCGCCAGATGGGTCAGCACATGGCCGCGGGTCCAGCCCGGCAGCCGGGACGGTTCGGCCACGGCCGCGTCGTCCAGTCCGCCGGCTGCGGCGAGCAGCCGTTCCGTGGCGTCGCGCACTGCCGCGAGATCGCGGGCGAGATCGGTTGTCATACCCCGACGCTATCGTCGCGAGACGGGGCATCGTCGAGATCGAGCCGCCGGCGGAAGCGGGGGAGGGCGGCGGACGGGACGGCAGGAGGAGAGCGGAAGAGAACGTAAATCGAAAATGCGTGCGATAGGCTCGGGCTGGGCCCGAAGCCGTGTCCCATTGCCGGGACACCGCCGTGGCACGCCTCATACTCTGGGTCCGGGGCTCCGCACCGCACCCCCGTCGCTTTCTCAAGAAAGGTGCCGACCGGCGTGGCCGACCGTCTCACCGTTCGTGGCGCTCGCGAGCACAATCTCAAGAACGTCTCCCTCGACCTGCCCCGCGACTCCCTCGTGGTCTTCACCGGCCTGTCGGGTTCGGGCAAGTCCTCCCTCGCGTTCGACACGATCTTCGCGGAGGGCCAGCGCCGCTACGTCGAGTCGCTCTCCTCCTACGCACGGCAGTTCCTCGGGCAGATGGACAAGCCCGATGTCGACTTCATCGAGGGCCTCTCCCCGGCCGTCTCCATCGACCAGAAGTCGACCTCGCGCAACCCGCGCTCCACGGTCGGCACCATCACCGAGGTCTACGACTACCTCCGGCTGCTCTTCGCCCGGATCGGCAAGCCGCACTGCCCGGAGTGCGGCCGTCCCATCGCCCGGCAGTCGCCGCAGGCGATCGTCGACAAGGTGCTGGAACTGCCCGAGGGCAGCCGCTTCCAGGTGCTCTCCCCGCTCGTCAGGGAACGCAAGGGCGAGTTCGCGGACCTCTTCTCCGACCTGCAGACCAAGGGCTACAGCCGCGCCCGGGTGGACGGCACCACCGTCCAGCTCAGCGAGCCGCCGAAGCTCAAGAAGCAGGAGAAGCACACCATCGAGGTGGTTGTCGACCGCCTCACCGTCAAGGCCGGCGCCAAGCGGCGGCTCACGGACTCGGTCGAGACGGCGCTCGGGCTCTCCGGCGGCATGGTCGTCCTGGACTTCGTGGACCTCGACGCGGACGACCCCGAGCGCGAGCGGATGTACTCCGAGCACCTGTACTGCGCCTACGACGACCTTTCCTTCGAGGAGCTGGAGCCCCGCTCCTTCTCCTTCAACTCGCCCTTCGGCGCCTGCCCCGAGTGCACCGGCATCGGCACCCGGATGGAGGTCGACCCGGAGCTGATCGTCCCGGACGAGGAGAAGTCCCTCGACGAGGGCGCCCTGCACCCCTGGTCGCACGGCCACAACAAGGAGTACTTCGGCCGGCTGATCGACGCCCTGGCCGACGCCCTGGGCTTCCGCACCGACATCCCCTGGGCCGGTCTGCCGCAGCGTGCCAAGAAGGCCCTGCTGCACGGCCACCGCACGCAGATCGAGGTGCGCTACCGCAACCGCTACGGCCGCGAGCGGGCGTACACCACCGCCTTCGAGGGCGCGGTGCCGTTCGTCCGCCGCCGGCACGGCGACGCGGAGAGCGACAGCAGCCGTGAGCGCTTCGAGGGCTATATGCGCGAGGTGCCCTGCCCGGCCTGCGAGGGCACCCGGCTCAAGCCGATCGTCCTCGCGGTCACCGTCCAGGGCCGCTCCATCGCCGAGGTCGCCGCGATGTCCATCAGCGACTGCGCGGACTTCCTCCGGGACATGAAGCTCAACGACCGCGAGAAGACGATCGCCGAGCGGGTGCTCAAGGAGGTCAACGAGCGGCTGCGCTTCCTCGTCGACGTCGGCCTCGACTACCTCTCCCTCAACCGCGCCGCGGGCACCCTCTCCGGCGGCGAGGCCCAGCGCATCCGGCTCGCCACCCAGATCGGTTCCGGTCTGGTCGGTGTGCTCTACGTGCTCGACGAGCCGTCCATCGGACTCCACCAGCGCGACAACCACCGGCTGATCGAGACCCTGGTCCGGCTCCGCGACCTGGGCAACACCCTCATCGTCGTCGAGCACGACGAGGACACCATCAAGACCTCCGACTGGGTGGTGGACATCGGCCCCGGCGCCGGTGAGCACGGCGGCCACGTGGTGCACAGCGGGCCGCTCAAGGAGCTGCTGGCCAACGAGAAGTCCGTCACGGGCCAGTACCTGTCCGGCAAGAGGTCCATCCCGCTGCCCGCCGCCCGGCGCCCGGCCGACCCGGCGCGCCGGCTGACCGTGCACGGCGCGCGGGAGAACAACCTGCGGGACATCGACGTCTCCTTCCCGCTGGGCGTGCTCACCGCGGTCACGGGCGTCTCGGGATCGGGCAAGTCCACCCTCGTCAACGACATCCTCTACACGCATCTGGCGCGCGAGCTCAACGGCGCCAAGTCCGTGCCGGGCCGGCACACCCGGGTCGACGGCGACGACCTCGTCGACAAGGTCGTCCACGTCGACCAGTCGCCCATCGGCCGCACCCCACGGTCCAACCCGGCCACGTACACCGGCGTCTTCGACAACATCCGCAAGCTCTTCGCGGAGACGATGGAGGCCAAGGTCCGCGGCTACCAGCCGGGCCGCTTCTCCTTCAACGTCAAGGGCGGACGCTGCGAGAACTGCTCCGGCGACGGCACGATCAAGATCGAGATGAACTTCCTGCCGGACGTGTACGTCCCGTGCGAGGTCTGCCACGGAGCGCGCTACAACCGCGAGACGCTGGAAGTCCACTACAAGGGCAAGTCCATCTCCGAGGTCCTGGACATGCCGATCGAGGAGGCGCTCGACTTCTTCGAGGCCGTGCCGAGGATCTCCCGCCACCTGCGCACGCTCAACGAGGTGGGGCTCGGCTACGTCCGCCTCGGGCAGCCCGCGCCGACTCTGTCCGGCGGCGAGGCCCAGCGGGTGAAGCTGGCCAGCGAGCTGCAGAAGCGCTCCACCGGCCGCACGGTCTATGTGCTCGACGAGCCCACCACCGGGCTGCACTTCGAGGACATCAGCAAGCTGATCACGGTGCTGTCCGGGCTGGTGGACAAGGGCAACACCGTGATCGTCATCGAGCACAACCTCGATGTGATCAAGACCGCGGACTGGGTCGTCGACATGGGTCCGGAGGGCGGCAGCGGCGGTGGCCTCGTGGTGGCCGAGGGCACCCCCGAGGAGGTCGCGGCGGTCCCCGCCAGCCACACCGGCAAGTTCCTCCGGGACATCCTGGACTCGGTGAGCGACGCCCCGGTCCCGGCCGCGAAGAAGCGCCCGGGCGGACGCAAGCGGGCCGCGGCGGCCGCGAAGTGACGACGGCCGTGCGGTAGGCCCGCCGCCGGGATGACGGCGGGCGCCCCGCCCCGGCCCGCGCTCTCCGCGCGGATCGGGGCGGGGCGCCTCCCGCGTCGTGCCCGCCCGGCGTCTCCCGCGTCCGGACGTGCGCGGCGCCCGGACGGTCCCACCGCTGGGCCACCGCCGGGCCGGTGCAGGTGCCGATGCCAGGGCCGCGTCGATGCCACGACCGGGACGGCCGGGGCCGGCGCCGGGGCTCAGGGCCGTTCGGCGAGCTCCCCGGCGTACGGCGGCCGGGCGCCCGCCCGCGAGCAGGTGAGGGCCGCCGCTCGGGAGGCGTACGCCAGGACGTCCCGCCACTCCTCGCCGGTGAGCCGCCGCGGGCCGGCCGGGACCAGGGCACCGTGCGCGGCCAGCCGGTGCAGCAGCGCGGCGTTCACGGTGTCGCCCGCGCCGATCGTGTCCACCACCTCGACGGGCTCGGCCGGCACCGACCACTCGCCGTCCCGGGTCAGGGCCGTCAGCCCCTCCCCGCCACGGGTCAGCACCACGGCGTCCGGGCCCGCCGCCAGCCACGCCCGCGGGTCCCCGCCGAGCCACTCCGCGTCCTCCACCGACATCTTCAGCAGTCCGACCGAGGGCAGCCAGGCCCGGAACCGCGCACGGTAGGCCTCCGCGTCGGGGATCAGATCCGCCCGGACGTTGGGATCCAGCGCCGTGAGGACGCCGCGCGCAGCCTCCCGGCGCAGCAGCGCCTCGTACGCACTCGCCCCGGGCTCCAGCACCAGCGAGCAGGTGCCCAGCGACAAGGCCCGCGTCTCCGCGGGCAGAGGCCCGGGCAGCGCGAACAGGCGGTCGGCCGTGCCCTCCGCGTAGAAGCGGTAGCCCGCCGACCCGTCCGCGCCGATCTCGGCGACCGCGAGCGTCGTGGGCTCCGGACCGCGCTGCACCAGGGCGGTGTCCACGCCGTCCGCGCGCAGGGCGCGCAGCAGTTCCGTGCCGAACCGGTCCGAGGACACCCGCGAGCAGAACGCGGCCCGCGCACCGAGCCGGCCCAGCGCCAGGGCGGTGTTGAACGGCCCGCCCCCGAGCCGGGGGAGCAGGGCGGGCAGTCCGCCGGGCGCCGGCTGCGCGGCGGGGGCCAACCCCTCGGCGGAGGCCAACCCCTCGGCGGCGGACGGCACGAGGTCGATCAGGGCTTCACCGGCTACGACGATCACGCGTCCCATCCTGGCCCGCACGGGGCGGGGCGTCCACGGCCCCACCCCGTGCGGGACCCCGCCCGCGCGATGCCGTGCCCGGGCGAGGGGCGGGGCGCCCGGCGGCGCCGACGGGCCGCCGGTAGGGTTCGGACACAGCGGCATCCGTCCGCCACGAGCGGCGCCCGACCACCGGCCCGGTCCGCTCCGTACCGGCGGCGGTGCCCCCGTACCACGCTCCGACCAGGGGGTCCCCATGACCAGCCAGCCCGCAGCCTCCCGCCGCACCCTGCTCCGCGGGGTCGCGCTCGCCGGCGCCGCCGGAGCCGGGCTCGCGGCGTGCGGCGAGGGCGGCGACGCCGGGGGCGGCGGCGAGGAGACCCCCTCCGCGCCGGTCGACCTGGGGGCCGCCGACGAGGTGCCGGTGGGTGGCGCCAGGCTCTACCGCGAGCAGCGGGTGCTCGTCAGCCGGCCGGCGGAGGACGAGTACCAGGCGTTCAGCGCCGTCTGCACCCACCAGCGCTGTGTGCTGAGCGCCGTCGAGGGCACCGGCGCGGACTGCGCCTGCCACGGCAGCCGCTTCGACACCCAGACGGGCAAGGTGCTGCGCGGCCCGGCCACCAAGGCGCTGCCCGCCGTCCCGGTCTCGGTGAAGGACGGCAGGCTGGTGGCCGGCGGAGACGCCTGACCGCGGCCCGGTACTACCGGGACGACCGGGACGGCGACCGGCGGCAGGGCCCGGTGGAGGGCCTTTTGCCGCAGGGCCCGCGGCCGGGCCGGAGCCGGGGCGGCGGCCGCGCGGGGGCCCCGCCGTCGTGCCGCCGTCAACAGCCGTCAACACCCCCCGGAAGCCCGGGAAAGACCGCCGTCGACGGCTCGTCGGCCGGGGCGGGAACCGGTGTCGCTGTCCTACCGCGCCAGTAGGGTGGAGCCATGGCAGACCCCAGCAGTTACCGGCCCAAGCCGGGTCAGATCCCCGACTCGCCCGGGGTCTACAAGTTCCGTGACGAGCACCGCCGCGTGATCTACGTCGGCAAGGCGAAGAGCCTCCGCCAGCGGCTCTCCTCCTACTTCCAGGACCTGGCGGGCCTCCACCCGCGCACCCGCACCATGGTCACCACCGCGGCGTCGGTGGAGTGGACGGTGGTATCCACCGAGGTCGAGGCCCTCCAGCTCGAGTACTCCTGGATCAAGGAATTCGACCCCCGCTTCAACGTCAAGTACCGCGACGACAAGAGCTATCCGTCCCTCGCGGTGACGATGAACGAGGAGTTCCCCCGCGTCCAGGTGATGCGCGGCCCCAAGCGGAAGGGCGTGCGCTACTTCGGCCCGTACGCCCACGCCTGGGCGATCCGCGAGACCGTCGACCTGATGCTGCGGGTCTTCCCGGTGCGGACCTGCTCCGCCGGAGTGTTCAAGCGCTCCGCGCAGATCGGCCGCCCCTGTCTCCTCGGCTACATCGGCAAGTGCTCGGCCCCCTGCGTCGGCCGGGTGAGCGCGGAGGAACACCGCGACCTGGCCGAGGACTTCTGCGACTTCATGGCCGGCCGCACCGGCGCCTATCTCCAGCGTCTGGAGCGGCGGATGCGCGAGGCCGCCGAGGAGATGGAGTACGAGCGGGCCGCCCGTCTCCGCGACGACATCGAGGCGCTCCGCCGGGCCATGGAGAAGAACGCCGTCGTCCTCGCGGACGCCACCGACGCCGACCTGATCGCCGTCGCCGAGGACGAGCTGGAGGCGGCCGTCCAGATCTTCCACGTCCGGGGCGGCCGGGTGCGCGGCCAGCGCGGCTGGGTCACCGACAAGGTCGAGGCCGTGGACACCGCCGGCCTCGTCGAGCACGCCCTGCAGCAGCTCTACGGGGAGGAGAGCGGCGAGGGCGTCCCCCGCGAAGTGCTGGTCCCGGCCCTGCCCGACCCCGTCGAGCCGCTCGCCCACTGGCTCGCCGGACGCCGCGGCTCCCGCGTCGACCTGCGGATACCCCAGCGCGGCGACAAGAAGGACCTGATGGCGACGGTGCGGCGCAACGCCCAGCAGGCGCTCGTCCTCCACAAGACGAAGCGCGCCTCCGACCTCACCACCCGCTCCCGCGCCCTGGAGGAGATCTCGGAGGCGCTCGGCCTGGACTCCGTACCGCTGCGCATCGAGTGCTTCGACATCTCCCACCTCCAGGGCGAGGACGTCGTGGCCTCCATGGTGGTCTTCGAGGACGGGCTCGCCCGTAAGAGCGAGTACCGCCGTTTCCAGATCAAGAGCTTCGCCGGCCAGGACGACGTCCGTTCCATGCACGAGGTGGTCGGCCGCCGCTTCCGCCGCTATCTGCGCGAGAAGATGGCGACCGGCGAGTGGGACGAGGAGACGGGGAACGGCCCCGGCGGGGAGGGCGTGGACGCGGCGGACGGTGCGGAGGCGAACGGCGCGGCGGAGGACGGGACGGCTCCGGAGCCCGGTCTCCCCGGCGGCCCCGTGGACCCGGAGACCGGCCGGCCCCGCCGCTTCGCCTACCCGCCGCAGCTCGTCGTGGTCGACGGCGGGCAGCCGCAGGTCGCGGCGGCCCGGCGCGCCCTGGACGAGCTCGGCATCGACGACGTCGCCGTCTGCGGTCTCGCCAAGCGCCTGGAAGAAGTCTGGCTGCCCGGCGAGGACGACCCCGTCGTCCTGCCCCGCACCAGCGAGGGCCTCTACCTCCTGCAGCGGGTCCGTGACGAGGCACACCGTTTCGCCATCGCCTACCAGCGCAGCAAACGGGGCAAGAGCCTGCGTGCCGGGCCGCTCTCCGAGGTACCCGGGCTGGGCGAGACCCGCCGCAAGGCCCTGCTGAAGCACTTCGGCTCCGTGAAACGGCTCCGGGCCGCCACGATCGAACAGATCTGCGAGGTTCCGGGCATCGGCCGCCGGACGGCCGAGCAGGTCGCCGCGGCCCTCGCCGCCGCGGCACCGGCCACTCCCGCGGTGAACACCGCGACCGGAGAGATGATGGAAGAGGACGAGCCGGCGGCTTCCCTGCCGCCGGGGATACGGGGGCAGCGAGCATGAACGGACACGAAGGAGAAGAAGCTCAGGTGAGTACGGGCACCACGGCGGACGCGGTCGACGCGGCCGCCATCCCCGAGCTGGTCATCATCTCCGGCATGTCCGGGGCCGGCCGCAGCACCGCGGCGAAGTGCCTGGAGGACCTCGGCTGGTTCGTGGTGGACAACCTCCCCCCGGCGCTGATCCCCACCATGGTGGACCTGGGCGCGCGCTCGCAGGGGAACGTCGCACGGATCGCCGTCGTCGTCGACGTCCGCGGCCGCGGCTTCTTCGACAGCCTCCGCCAGTCGCTCGCCGATCTGGAGGCCAAGAACGTCAAGCGCCGGGTGATCTTCCTGGAGGCGTCCGACGACGCCCTCGTACGGCGCTTCGAATCCGTCCGCCGCCCGCATCCGCTGCAGGGCTCCGGCCGGATCGTCGACGGCATCGCCGCCGAGCGGGACCTGCTACGCGAGCTGCGCGGCGACGCGGACCTCGTCATCGACACCTCCAGCCTCAACGTCCACGAGCTGCGCGCCAAGATGGACGCCCAGTTCGCCGGCGGCGAGGAGCCCGAGCTGCGGGCCACGGTCATGTCCTTCGGCTACAAGTACGGCCTCCCGGTCGACGCCGACCTCGTCGTCGACTGCCGCTTCCTGCCCAACCCGCACTGGGTCCCGGAGCTGCGCCCCTTCACCGGCCTCAACGAGGAGGTGTCCGGCTACGTCTTCAACCAGCCCGGCGCCAAGGAGTTCCTGGACCGCTACACCGAGTTGCTCCAGCTCATCGCCGCCGGCTACCGCCGCGAGGGCAAGCGCTACGTGACCGTCGCCGTCGGCTGCACGGGCGGCAAGCACCGCAGTGTCGCGATGTCCGAGAAGCTCGCCGCCCGCCTGGCCGCCGAAGGTGTGGAGACCGTGGTGGTCCACCGGGACATGGGGCGCGAGTGAGAAGCCCGCGGCAGCCCGAGCCCGGTTCCCGGCTGGGCGGACGGGTCCGGCGGCTGATGCCGGCGCGCGCCGGCCACACCGCAGCCCGCGCCGGCCACACCGTGCGGCGGCGGGGGACGAACCCCAAGGTCGTCGCGCTCGGCGGCGGGCACGGGCTGTCCGCCTCGCTCGCCGCGCTCCGCCGGATCACCGGCGACCTGACGGCCGTCGTCACCGTCGCCGACGACGGCGGTTCCAGCGGCCGGCTCCGCGACGAACTCGGCGTGCTCCCGCCGGGTGATCTGCGCAAGGCCCTCGCGGCGCTCTGCGGGGACGACGAATGGGGCCAGACCTGGGCCCGCGTCGTCCAGCACCGCTTCGCGGGCGAGGGGGACCTCCAGGGCCACGCCGTGGGCAATCTGCTGATCGTCGCCCTCTGGGAGCAGCTCGGCGACCACGTCCAGGCCCTGGAGTGGGTCGGCCGGCTGCTCGGGGCGCACGGCCGGGTGCTGCCCATGTCGGCGGTCCCGCTGGAGCTGGAGGCCCTGGTCCGGGGCCACGACCCGGCCCGCCCGGAGGACGTGGACACCGTCCGCGGCCAGGCCACCGTCGCGCTCACCCGCGGCGAGGTGCAGTCCGTGCACCTCGTCCCGGCCGACCCGCCCGCGGTGCCGGAGGCCGTCGAGGCGGTGCTCGACGCGGACTGGGTGGTGCTCGGCCCCGGGTCCTGGTTCTCCTCCGTGATCCCGCATCTGCTGGTCCCCGAGCTGCTCGACGCGCTGACGGAGACCAAGGCCCGCCGCGTGCTCTCGCTGAACCTCGCGCCGCAGCCCGGCGAAACCGACGGCTTCTCCCCGCAGCGTCATTTGGAGGTTTTGGCCCGACACGCACCTAAACTCGCCTTCGACGTGGTGCTGGCCGACGAGGCCGCCGTGCCCGACCGGGACAGTCTCACCGAAGCCGCCGAGCGGCTCGGCGGCGCGGTCGAACTGGCGCCGGTGGCCGCGCCGGACAGCTCGGCCCGGCACGACCCCGAGCTGCTGGCCGCCGCGTACGACCGGATTTTCAGGATGCATGGAAGGATCGGCCCATGGCGATGACGGCAGCGGTGAAGGATGAAATCTCCCGGCTCCCCGTCACCCGGACCTGCTGCCGGAAGTCGGAGGTCTCGTCGATCCTGCGCTTCGCGGGCGGCCTGCACCTCGTCAGCGGCCGGATTGTGATCGAGGCGGAGCTGGACACGGGAATCGCGGCGCGCAGGCTCCGCAAGGACATCCTGGAGATCTTCGGGCACGCCTCGGACCTGGTGGTGATGGCCCCCGGCGGGCTCCGGCGCGGCAGCCGCTACGTCGTCCGCGTGGTGGCCGGCGGTGACCAACTCGCGCGCCAGACCGGGCTGGTGGATGGTCGCGGACGACCGGTCCGCGGGCTTCCGCCGCAGGTCGTCTCCGGTGCCACCTGTGACGCCGAGGCCGCCTGGCGCGGTGCCTTCCTGGCGCACGGTTCCCTCACCGAGCCCGGCCGCTCCTCCTCCCTCGAAGTCACCTGCCCCGGCCCCGAGGCCGCGCTCGCCCTGGTCGGCGCGGCCCGCCGGCTCGGCATCGGCGCCAAGGCCCGCGAGGTGCGCGGTGTTGACCGGGTGGTCGTCCGTGACGGTGACGCGATCGGCGCGCTGTTGACGCGGCTCGGGGCGCACGAGTCCGTACTGGCCTGGGAGGAGCGGCGGATGCGCCGCGAGGTCCGCGCCACCGCCAACCGCCTCGCCAACTTCGACGACGCCAATCTTCGCCGCTCGGCGCGCGCCGCCGTCGCGGCCGGTGCCCGGGTCCAGCGGGCGCTGGAGATCCTCGGTGAGGACGTGCCGGAGCACCTCGCGGCGGCCGGCCGGCTGCGCATGGAGCACAAGCAGGCCTCCCTGGAGGAGTTGGGCGCGCTCGCCGACCCGCCGCTGACCAAGGACGCCGTGGCGGGCCGCATCCGGCGGCTGCTGGCGATGGCCGACAAGCGCGCCCAGGACCTGGGCATTCCCGGCACCGAGGCCGGTCTCACCGAGGAGATGGCCGAGGACTTCACCGGCGAGATGGCCGGCCAGCTTCACTGACGGCCCGTCAGTCAGGGGCGCCCGGACCGCTGTCCGCGAGCGGCGCGGTACCCGTGCCGGGCGCCCGGCCGGCCCGCTCCGGACGGGCCCCGGCGGGCCCGCTGTCCGCATGGCGGGACCGGGCCGGGAGAACGGCGCCAATGTCACGAACGTCCTCTCTTAGGGGTAGGGTCGGAGGTGGTCGGGGAATCCCATACAGCTCGCCGGTGTCGCAGCCGGCGTACCAACGAGGAGATCGGTTCGTGACGATCCGCGTAGGCATCAACGGATTCGGCCGCATCGGCCGCAACTACTTCCGGGCAGCCCTGGAGCAGGGTGCGGACATCGAGATCGTCGGTGTCAACGACCTGACCGACAACGCGACCCTGGCGCACCTGCTCAAGTACGACTCCATCCTGGGCCGTCTGCAGGCAGAGGTCAGCCACACCGAGGACACCATCACGGTCGGCGGCAAGACCTTCAAGACGATGGCGGAGCGGGACCCGGCGAACCTGCCCTGGTCCGAGCTCGGCGCCGACATCGTCATCGAGTCGACCGGCATCTTCACCAAGCGCGACGACGCCGCCAAGCACCTGGCCGCCGGCGCCAAGAAGGTCCTCATCTCCGCGCCCGCGAAGAACGAGGACCTCACCGTCGTCATGGGCGTCAACCAGGACAAGTACGACGCCGCGCAGCACCACGTCATCTCCAACGCCTCCTGCACGACCAACTGCGTGGCCCCGATGGCCAAGGTGCTCGACGAGGCCTTCGGCATCGTCAAGGGCATGATGACGACCGTCCACGCGTACACCAACGACCAGCGCATCCTCGACTTCCCGCACAAGGACCTGCGCCGCGCCCGCGCCGCCGCGGAGAACATCATTCCGACCTCCACGGGCGCCGCCAAGGCCACCGCGCTCGTCCTGCCGCAGCTCAAGGGCAAGCTGGACGGCATCGCCATGCGCGTCCCGGTCCCGACCGGCTCGGTCACCGACCTCGTCCTCGAACTCGACCGCGAGGTCACCCGCGACGAGGTCAACGCCGCCTTCCAGAAGGCGGCCGAGGGCCAGCTCAAGGGCGTCCTGGAGTACACCGAGGACCCGATCGTCTCCTCGGACATCGTCAACTGGCCGGCCTCCTGCACCTTCGACTCGCTGCTCACCATGGCGCAGGGCAAGCAGGTCAAGGTCGTCGGCTGGTACGACAACGAGTGGGGCTACTCCAACCGTCTGGTGGACCTGACCACGTTCGTCGGCGGCAAGCTCTGATCACCGCCGCACCGGACAGCTCGACATGAGGCAGCAGGGCCCGCGGCCGTAACGCGCGGGCCCTGCTGCCTGATCAGGCACCCGGCTCACGGGTTCACAAGGAGTCCCCTCATGAAGACGATCGACGACCTCCAGGTGGCGGGCAAGCGGGTCTTCGTCCGCGCCGACCTCAACGTGCCGCTCGACGGCACCACCATCACCGATGACGGCCGCATCCGCGCCGTCCTCCCGACGATCGCCCGGCTCGCCGAAGCGGGCGCCAAGGTGATCGTCGCCTCCCATCTGGGTCGTCCCAAGGGCGCCCCGGACCCGAAGTTCTCCCTCGCCCCCGCGGCCGCGCGCCTCGGTGAACTGCTGGGCCGGGACGTGGCGTTCGCGTCCGACACCGTGGACGACGGCGCACGCTCCACCGTGGAGGGCCTCGCCGGCGGCCAGGTCGCCGTCCTGGAGAACCTGCGCTTCAACCCGGGGGAGACCAGCAAGGACGACGCCGAGCGCGGCGCCTTCGCCGACCGGCTCGCCGCCCTCGCCGACCTCTACGTCGGTGACGGCTTCGGCGCGGTGCACCGCAAGCACGCCTCCGTCTACGACCTCCCGGCGCGCCTCCCGCACGCCGCGGGCGGCCTCATCGCCACCGAGGTCGGCGTCCTCAAGAAGCTCACCGAGGACGTCAAGCGGCCGTACGCCGTCGTGCTCGGCGGGGCCAAGGTCTCCGACAAGCTCGGCGTGATCGACCACCTGCTGGGCAAGGCCGACCGCATCCTGATCGGCGGCGGCATGGCGTACACCTTCCTCAAGGCCCAGGGGTACGAGATCGGCGGCTCGCTGCTGCAGGAGGACCAGATCCCGGCCGTCCGGGAGTACCTCTCGCGGGCGAAGGAGCAGGGCGTGGAGTTCGTGCTCCCCGTCGACGTGCTGGCGGCCGCGGAGTTCCCGGACCTGCACGCGAAGGCCCCGGCCAACCCGGTCACGGTCTCCGGGGACGCCATCCCGGCCGATCTGCAGGGCCTGGACATCGGCCCGGAGACCCGTAAGCTCTTCGCCTCGAAGCTCGCCGACGCGGCCACCGTCTTCTGGAACGGCCCGATGGGCGTCTTCGAGCACCCGGATTACGCCGAGGGCACCCGCGCGGTCGCCCAGGCGCTCATCGACAGCCCGGCCTTCTCCGTCGTCGGCGGTGGCGACTCCGCCGCCGCCGTCCGGCAACTGGGCTTCGACGAGAACGCTTTCGGCCACATTTCGACCGGCGGTGGCGCGAGCCTCGAGTACCTCGAGGGCAAGACGCTCCCCGGCCTCGCCGCACTGGAGGACTGACCCCGCATGACCGCTCCCGCCCACGGCCGGACCCCGCTGATGGCGGGCAACTGGAAGATGAACCTCAACCACCTCGAGGCCATCGCGCACGTCCAGAAGCTCGCCTTCGCCCTGGCCGACAAGGACTACGACGCCGTCGAGGTCGCCGTTCTGGTGCCCTTCACCGATCTGCGCTCGGTGCAGACCCTGGTCGACGGCGACAAGCTGAGGATCGCCTACGGCGCCCAGGACGTCTCCGCCCACGACAACGGGGCCTACACCGGCGAGATCTCGGGCTCCATGCTCGCCAAGCTGAAGTGCACCTATGTCGCGATCGGCCACTCCGAGCGCCGGCAGTACCACGGTGAGGACGAGGAGATCGTGGGCGCCAAGGTCAAGGCCGCGTACAAGCACGGCCTGACCCCGATCCTCTGCGTCGGCGAGGGCCTGGACGTCCGGAAGGCCGGCAACCAGGTCGCGCACACGCTCGCCCAGGTCGACGGCGCCCTCAAGGACATCCCGGCCGAGCAGGCCGCGTCCATCGTGATCGCCTACGAGCCGGTGTGGGCCATCGGCACCGGTGAGGTGGCCACCCCCGAGGACGCCCAGGAGGTGTGCGGCGCGATCCGCGGCCGTCTGGCCGAGCTCTACAGCCGGGAGCTGGCCGACGGCGTCCGGATCCAGTACGGCGGCTCCGTGAAGTCCGGCAATGTCTCGGCGATCATGGCGCAGCCCGATGTGGACGGTGCGCTGGTCGGCGGTGCGGCGCTGGACGCCGACGAGTTCGTCAAGATCGTCCGGTTCCGCGACCAGTAAAGAGACCGGGAAGTAGGCCGGACAGCACAGTCCGGCGTACTCTGTCGGGGGCCGGGACGGCGCGAGCCGCCGGCCCCCGAACTGTCGCAGTCAGCCGTCAAGCCCGAGAGAGTTGGTCCAGTCGTGGTTATGGGGTTCTCGATCGCCCTGATCATCTTCAGCGGTCTGCTGATGATGCTGGTGCTCATGCACAAGGGGAAGGGCGGCGGTCTGTCCGACATGTTCGGCGGCGGCATGCAGTCCTCCGTCGGCGGATCCTCGGTGGCCGAGCGCAACCTCGACCGCATCACCGTGGTGATCGGGCTTCTCTGGTTCGTCTGCATCGTCGCTCTGGGCATCCTGATGAAGCTGGACAGCTGACAGATCGTCGTGTTCGCGGCCTATCATGGGCTTGCGTCCGCGGGGCGGATTTTGTAACTCCGGCCACTGGACGCGCGTTGGGCCTTGCATAGACTGGGGCGCCCGGTAGCTGAACTGCCTACCGATGCTTCGCAGCACCATCACGCAGGGAGTTACGACCGTGGCAAGTGGCAACGCGATCCGTGGAAGCCGGGTCGGCGCGGGGCCGATGGGGGAGGCCGAGCGGGGCGAGTCCGCCCCGCGCCTCCGCATCTCCTTCTGGTGCTCGAACGGGCACGAGACGCAGCCGAGCTTCGCCAGCGACGCGCAGGTCCCCGACACCTGGGACTGCCCGCGCTGTGGCTTCCCCGCCGGTCAGGACCGGGAGAACCCGCCGGACCCGCCGCGCACCGAGCCGTACAAGACCCATCTCGCGTATGTGCGGGAACGGCGCAGCGACGCCGACGGCGAGGCGATCCTCGCCGAGGCGCTGGCCAAGCTCCGCGGCGAGATCTGAAAACCCCCGCGCGAACACCGGCAGCACGACCTTCCACGGCCCGGCCGCCAGGCGACCCCTGGCGGCCGGGCCGTTTGCCGCCCGTCGCCCCGCGGAACCTTCCGAATGCGTCTGAGGCCCGGGTCTCCGGCATCCCGGGACACCGGATGAGGCATGCTCCCGATGTCGTTGTCAGTGCCCGCGGCTAGGTTCTCCGGCGTACGGAAGACACCACGGGGCCGGTGACGGCGGGCGGACGGCGGGGGCGTGCGATGACGGCGCACACGGGCACGGACACGGGCACGGACACGGGCCGGGGCACGGGCGGGGATGCGGACGGGGGCACGGCCGCGGGAGCCGGAGCCGTGACGACGGGGGCGGCGGGTGAGGCCGCCCCGGCGGTGCCCGCCTGGCGGGGCGGGTACGGGCGGCTGTGGACGGCCGCGGTGCTGTCCCGCTTCGGAGACGCCCTGCGCGGGGCGGCGCTGCCGCTGCTCGCCGTGCGGCTCACGGACGATCCCGTGCTCGTCTCCCTGGTGACCGCCGCCGGATTCCTCCCCTGGCTGCTCTTCGGGCTGCTCGGCGGGGCCGTCGCGGACAGGGTGGACCAGCGCCGCGCCATGTGGTCCGTGGACGTCCTCCGGGGCGTGCTGATGGGCGCCTTCGCGGTGGCCGTCGCCCTCGGCCTCGCGACGATCGCGCTGCTGATCGCGCTGGCCTTCGCGCTCGCCACCCTCCAGACCCTCTTCGACAACGCGGCCACGGCCCTGCTGCCCTCCGTCGTCCCCGGCTCCGCGCTCTCCTCGGCCAACGCCCGGCTGATGACCGGCCAGCAGATCGCGGGCTCCTTCGTCGCCGCACCCCTGGTGCCGGCGGCCCTGGCGCTCGGGGCGGCCGTGCCCTATGCCACCGACGCCGCGACGTATCTGGCGGCCGCGGCGCTCATCGCCTCCCTGCGCGTCACCGCGCCCGAACGGGCACCGAGGTCCCGGGGGCAGACCCTCCGCCGGGACATCGCTGAGGGCGTGCGGGCCCTGTGGCGGGACCGGGTGCTGCGGTCGCTGTGCCTCGCGAACGCGCTGTCCAGCGTGGGCATGGGCGCCCTGATCGCGACACTGGTGCTCCATGTGACGGGCTGGCTGGACGCGGGCGAGGCCGGTTACGCCGCCGTCCTGACGGCCTACGGCGTCGGCAGCGTCGTGGGCGGACTGGTCGCCGGGTGGGTCACCCGCCGCATCGGGCAGGCCCGTGCCCTGTTCCACGGCCTCGTCCTGCAGATCGGCTGTCTGGTCGTGCTCGGAACGGTCCGCGGTCTGCCCGCGGCCCTGGCAGCCCTGGGCGTCTTCGGCCTCCTCGGCATGATCTGGAACGTCACCGAGGTGACGATGCTGCAGCAGCGCAGCCCGGCCGGGATGCTCGGACGGGTGAGCGCCGCCGGCCGCACCCTGTCCACCGGCAGCGCCCCGCTCGGCGCCGTGCTGGGCGGCGCGGCCGCCGGGGTGTGGGGGCTGAACGCGCCCGCGCTGCTGACCGCGGGTCTCTTCGCGCTCGGCGTACTGGCCTTGATACCGGCGCTCCGCGCCCCGGACAGCGGGGAGACGCCTCCTGCCGCCGTGTGATCCCTTAGGTTGGGAGACGCAGTGGGGGCTCGTACGAGAAGAAATGGGTCGATGTCCGAGATGAACGCAGAAGGCCGCGGCAGGCTGGACCGCATGCCGGAGTGGACCGCGTTGGCTCAGCACCGGGAGAAACTGGGGGAGGTGGGGCTGCGGGAGCTCTTCGCGAACGACCCGGAGCGCGCCGGACGTTACTCCCTGCAGGTCGGTGACCTCCATCTGGACTACTCCAAGCACCTGGTGACCGACGAGACGCTCGCTCTGCTGCGCGAACTCGCGGCGGCGACCGGGGTCGCCGGTCTGCGGGACGCGATGTTCCGCGGCGAGAAGATCAACAACACCGAGGGCCGGGCGGTGCTCCACACCGCGCTGCGCGCCCCGCACGACACCGTCATCGAGGTGGACGGGGAGAACGTGGTCCCCGCCGTCCACTCCGTGCTGGGCAAGATGTGCGTCTTCGCCAACAAGGTCCGCGCCAGTCAGTGGAAGGGGCACACCGGCAAACCGGTCCGGGCCGTCGTCAACATCGGCATCGGCGGCTCAGACCTCGGCCCGGCCATGGCCTACGAGGTGCTGCGCCCGTACACGGACCGGGACCTGACGTTCCGTTTCGTCTCCAACATCGACGGCGCCGATCTGCACGAGGCGCTGCGCGACCTGGACCCGGAGACGACGCTGTTCGTCATCTCCTCCAAGACCTTCACCACCATCGAGACCATCACCAACGCCACCAGCGCCCGCGGTTGGCTGCTGGACGGACTCGGCGGCGACGAGGCGGCGGTCGCCCGGCACTTCGTGGCGGTGTCGACCAACGCCTCGGAGGTCGCGAAGTTCGGCATCGACCCGGCCAACATGTTCGAGTTCTGGGACTGGGTCGGCGGCCGGTACTCCTACGACTCGGCCATCGGGCTGTCGCTGATGATCGCCATCGGCCCGGACCACTTCCGCGAGATGCTGGCCGGCTTCCACCTCATGGACGAGCACTTCCGCTGCGCCCCGCCGGAGGGGAACGCCCCGCTGCTGCTCGGCCTGCTGGGGATCTGGTACGGCAACTTCCACGACGCCCAGTCGCACGCCGTGCTCCCGTACAGCCACTACCTCTCCCGGTTCACCGCCTACCTCCAGCAGCTCGACATGGAGTCCAACGGCAAGTCCGTGGACCGCGAGGGCCGCCCGGTGAGCTGGCAGACCGGGCCGGTCGTCTGGGGCACACCCGGCACCAACGGGCAGCACGCGTACTACCAGTTGCTGCACCAGGGCACCAAGATGATCCCGGCCGACCTGATCGGCTTCGCCCGCCCGGCCGGCGAACTCGACGAGCGGACGGCCGCCCAGCACGACCTGCTGATGGCCAATCTCTTCGCGCAGGGCCAGGCGCTGGCCTTCGGCAAGACCGCCGAGGAGGTCGAGGCGGAGGGCGTGCCGGCCGAGCAGGTGCCGCACCGCACCTTCCACGGCAACCACCCCACCACCACCATCCTGGCCCCGGAGCTGAACCCCTCCGTCCTCGGCCAGCTGGTCGCGCTCTACGAACACAAGGTGTTCGTGCAGGGCGCGGTGTGGAACATCGACTCCTTCGACCAGTGGGGCGTCGAGCTGGGCAAGGTGCTGGCCAAGCGGATCGAGCCCGCTCTCACCGAGGGGGCCGACGTGCCCGGCCTGGACGCCTCCACGGCCGCCCTCGTCTCCCGCTACCGCGGCCTGCGCGGCCGCTAGAACCGGGTGAGCGGTAAGCGTGAGAACGGCCCGGGACCGTGGTGGACGGTCCCGGGCCGTTCCGGGGTACGAGCGGTCGGGCCGCGCGTGAGGGGGTCAGGGCGACGCGGGCGGGTACATCTCGCGCGGCAGTCCGGCCGCGGCGGCCCGGTCGAGCAGCCACAGGGTGCGCCGGGTCCCGTACGCGCCCGCCGCCGGCACCTGGATCTCCCCGGCGCCGGAGAGGGTGAGCGCCACCGCCTTGGCCTTGTCCTCGCCCGCCGCCAGCAGCCACACCTCACGGGCCGCGCGGATCGCGGGCAGCGTCAGGGTGATCCGGGTCGGCGGCGGCTTGGGGGCGCCGTGCACCCCGACCACCGTCCGCTCCGTCTCCCGTACGGCCGACAACTCGGGGAAGAGCGAGGCCACATGGGTGTCCGGGCCGACCCCCAGCATCAGCACGTCGAAGGCGGGCACCGGACCGTGGTCCTCCGGGGCGGCCGCCCGCTCCAGCTCGGCGGCGTACGCCTCGGCCGCGGCCTCCACGTCCGAGCCGTGCGGGCCGTCGGAGGCGGCCATCGGATGGATCCGGGCCGGATCGAGCGGCAGCGCGTCCAGCAGGGCCTCGCGGGCCTGGACCTCGTTGCGCTCCGGATCGTTCGCGGGCAGGAAGCGCTCGTCCCCCCACCACAGGTCGATCCGCGACCAGTCCACGGCGTCCCGCGCCGGTGACGCGGCGAGCGCGGCCAGCAGCCCGTTGCCGTTCCGGCCGCCGGTGAGCACCACCGAGGCGGAGCCGCGCGCCGACTGGGCGTCCACGATCTTCGTGATCAGCCGGGCGGCGGCCGCGCCGGCCATCAGTTCCTTGTCGCGGTGGACAACGATCTGCGGAGCGCTCACGGGGCCGGCCTCCCGGCCGGGCCCGGGCCGCCCGGATCCGTCCCCGGCGGCTGGGTGCCGCCCAGCGGCCGCGCCCCCGGCGGGGGAGGCGGCGGCGTCGGCGCACCGGCGGTACCCGGGGAGCCGGGCCCGCCGGAAGACTGCTTCGAGCCCGAGGGGCCCGGTGAGCCGGACGGACCCTGCGGCGCGGGCCGCGCGGACTCCAGCGCCCGGGGGGCCGGGGCCGGCGGCTTCTCCGGCTCCCGCTTCGACTCCTGCTTCGGCTCGGGCCGCGGCGCCGTACGCCCGGCCGCCGGTGCCCCGGGGGCCGGCGCCGTCCGCGCCCCGTTCGGCGTGTCCGGCTGGATCGTCTGCTTGCCGAGCCGCCCGGCGCCGAACCTGACCGTGGCGGCGAACGCCTCGTCCGGGTCGAGCCGCCGCAGCTCCTCCGCGATCAGTTCGGAGGTCTCCCGCCGCTGGAGCGCGACATGCCGGTCCGGCTGCCCCGGCATCTTGAGCGCCGCCAGGGATCCGTCCGCCCGGTGCAGGCAGATCTCGCCCTCACCGGTCGTCAGCCGTACGGCCGTCAGGCCCGGCCCCGCCGAGACCTTGCGGGCCACCGGCACCTTCAGCCGGTCGGCCAGCCACAGCGCCAGCAGCTCGCTGCTGGGGTTGTACGCCTCGCCCTCGACCACGGCCGACTCGACCGGCGCGTGCCGCTGGTCCAGGGCGGCCGCCAGGACGCTGCGCCACGGGGTGATGCGGGTCCAGGCCAGGTCGGTGTCGCCGGGCGTGTACGTCTCGGCCCGCAGGGCGAGCGTGGAGACCGGGTCCTCGGTGGCCGAGGCGTCGGTGATGCGCCGGGCCGCCAGCTTGCCGAGGAGGTCCTCGTTGGGGTGCGCCGGCGCGTCCTCCGGCCACCACACGACCACGGGGGTGTCCGGCAGCAGCAGCGGCAGGACGACCGAGTGGGCGTGGTGGGCCAGTTCGCCGTGGAGCCGCAGCAGCACGGTCTCGCTGGTGCCGGTCTCCCCGCCGACCCGCACCTCCGCGTCCAGCCGGGCCAGCTTGCGGTCCCGCGGCGAGCGCCCCGGCCGCTTGATGACCACGAGGATGCGGGAGGGATGCTCCTGGGAGGCCTGACTGGCCGACTTCAGCGCGTCGTAGTGGTTGCCTTCGTCGGTGACGATGATGAGGGTCAGCACCATGCCGACGGCCGGTGAGCCGGCGGCCCGGCGCGCCTTCACCAGACTGGAGTTGATCTGGCTGGAGGTGGTGTCCGTGAGGTCGATGTTCATGGCCGGCGCCAGCTCCGTCCGTCTCGTGCGAGCATCTCGTCCGCCGCCCTGGGGCCCCAGGTGCCGGCGGTGTACCCCTCCGGCTTGCCGTGGGTGTCCCAGTACTCCTCGACGGGGTCGAGGATGCGCCAGGACTCCTCCACCTCCTGGTGCCGCGGGAAGAGGTTGGCGTCGCCCAGCAGCACGTCCAGCAGCAGCCGTTCGTACGCCTCGGGGCTGGAGGTGGTGAAGGACTCGCCGTACGCGAAGTCCATCGTCACATCGCGGATCTCCATGGACGTGCCCGGCACCTTGGAGCCGAACCGGATGGTGACGCCCTCGTCCGGCTGCACCCGGATGACCAGGGCGTTCTGCCCCAGCTCATGGGTGTCGGTGGTGTCGAAGGGCGAGTACGGCGCGCGCTGGAAGACGACCGCGATCTCGGTGACGCGGCGGCCCAGCCGCTTGCCGGTGCGCAGATAGAACGGCACCCCGGCCCAGCGGCGGTTGTCGATGGAGAGCTTGATGGCGGCGTAGGTGTCGGTGCGCGAGTCGCTGCTGATGCCCTCCTCCTCGCAGTAGCCGAGCACTTCCTCGCCGCCCTGCCAGCCGTGCGTGTACTGGCCGCGCACGGTGTGGGCGCCCAGGTCCCCCGGGAGCTGGACGGCCTTGAGGACCTTCAGCTTCTCGGTCACCAGGGCCTTGGCGTCGAAGGAGGAGGGCTCCTCCATCGCGGTCAGCGCGAGCAGCTGGAGCAGGTGGTTCTGGATGACGTCCCGGGCGGCGCCGATGCCGTCGTAGTAGCCGGCCCGGCCGCCGATCCCGATGTCCTCGGCCATCGTGATCTGCACGTGGTCGACGTAACTGCGGTTCCAGATCGGCTCGAACATCGTGTTGGCGAAGCGCAGCGCCAGGATGTTCTGGACCGTCTCCTTGCCCAGATAGTGGTCGATCCGGAAGACGTCACCGGGCTTGAACACCTGGTGGATGATGTGGTTGAGCTCCCGGGCGCTCTCCAGGTCGTGGCCGAACGGCTTCTCGATGACGGCACGCCGCCAGGAGTCGCCCTGGCCCTCCGACAGCCCGTGTTCCTTGAGCTGCTGGACGACGGTGGGGAAGAACTTCGGCGGCACGGAGAGGTAGAAGGCGAAGTTGCCGCCGGTGCCGCGGGCCTTGTCGAGCTCGTTGATGGTCGCCTTCAGCTTGCGGAAGGCGTCGTCGTCGTCGAAGGTGCCCGGGACGAACCGGAAGCCCTGGCTCAGCTGCTGCCAGACCTCCTCGCGGAACGGGGTCCGGGCGTTCTCCTTGATCGCGTCGTGGACGACCTGGCAGAAGTCCTGGTCCTCCCACTCCCGGCGGGCGAACCCGACCAGGGAGAACCCCGGCGGCAGCAGTCCGCGATTGGCCAGATCGTAGACGGCGGGCATCAGCTTCTTGCGGGACAGATCCCCCGTGACGCCGAAGATGACCAGACCGGACGGCCCCGCGATGCGCGGGAGCCGCCGGTCCGACACGTCACGCAGCGGATTGCTGCTGCTCAATGTTCACGCCTCCGGAGCGAGTCGCTTCAGCTCGGCCTCGGTGGATGCGAGGAGGTCGGTCCAGGACTTCTCGAACTTCTCCACGCCCTCGTCCTCCAGGAGCTGGACGACCTCGTCGTAGGAGATGCCGAGCTTCTCCAGCGCGTCGAGGTCGGCGCGGGCCTGCTCGTAGCCGCCGGTCACCGTGTCACCGGTGATCTCGCCGTGGTCGGCGACGGCCTCCAGGGTCGGGTGCGGCATGGTGTTGACCGTGCCGGGGGCGACCAGTTCGTCGACGTACAGGGTGTCCTTGTACGCCTTGTCCTTGACGCCGGTGGAGGCCCACAGCGGCCGCTGCCGGTTGGCGCCCTCGCGCTCCAGGGCGGCCCAGCGGTCGGAGGCGAAGACCTCCTCGTAGGCCTGGTAGGCGAGCCGGGCGTTGGCCAGGGCCGCCTTGCCGCGCAGGGCGGCCGCCTCCTCGGTGCCCATGCCGTCCAGCCGCTTGTCGATCTCGGTGTCCACGCGGGACACGAAGAAGGAGGCGACCGACTGGATCCGGGAGAGGTCCAGGCCGGCGGCCTTCGCCTTCTCCAGGCCGGTCAGGTAGGCGTCCATGACCGCGCGGTAGCGCTCCAGCGAGAAGATCAGCGTGACGTTGACGCTGATCCCCAGGCCGATGACCTCGGTGATCGCCGGAAGGCCCGCCTCCGTGGCCGGGATCTTGATGAGCGTGTTCGGCCGGTCCACCAGCCAGGCGAGCTGCTTCGCCTCGGCGACGGTGGCGTGCGTGTTGTGCGCCAGCCGCGGGTCGACCTCGATGGAGACCCGGCCGTCCCGGCCGTCCGTGGCGTCGAAGACCGGCCGCAGCACGTCGGCCGCGTCCCGGACGTCCGCCGTGGTGATCATGCGCACGGCCTCTTCGACGGTCACTCGCCGCACGGCGAGGTCGGAGAGCTGCCGCTCGTACCCCTCGCCGCCGGAGATGGCCTTCTGGAAGATGGTCGGGTTGGTGGTGATCCCCACGAGGTGGCTGGTGTCCATCAGCTCCGCGAGATCACCGGACGAGATCAGCTTGCGGGACAGATCGTCCAGCCAGATCGCCACGCCCTCGTCGGAGAGGCGCTTGAGTGCGTCTGCCATAAGAGTTGCAACTCCTCCTTGTACGGATACGGGCGTCAGCGACCCGCGGCTTCGAGGGATTCCCGGGCCGCGGCCTCGACGGCCTCGGCGGTGAGACCGAACTCGCGGTACAGCACCTTGTAGTCGGCGGAGGCACCGAAGTGCTCCAGCGAGACGATCCGGCCCGCCTCGCCGGTGTACCGGTGCCAGGACAGGCCGATGCCCGCCTCCACCGCCACCCGGGCCCGGACGGCCGGGGGCAGCACGCTGTCCCGGTACCCCCGGTCCTGCTCCTCGAACCACTCGACACAGGGCATCGACACCACGCGGGCGGGGACCCCGGACGCCTGCAGGCGCTCCCGGGCCTCGACGGCCAGCTGCACCTCGGAGCCGGTGGCGATGAGCACCACCTGCGGGTCGGCGGCCTTCCCGTCGGCGTCCTCGGCCTCGAACAGCACGTAACCGCCCTTGGCGGCCCCGCCGTTCGCGGCGTACGTCGGCACGTTCTGCCGGGTGAGGGCCAGGCCGTGCGGGGCGGGCTTGGCGGTGTGCCGGCGGATGATCTCGCCCCAGACCACGGAGGTCTCGTTGGCGTCGGCCGGGCGGACCATGTTGAGGCCCGGGATGGCGCGCAGCGCGGCCAGGTGCTCCACCGGCTGGTGGGTGGGGCCGTCCTCGCCGAGGCCGATCGAGTCGTGCGTCCAGACGTAGGTGACCGGCAGCTCCATCAGGGCGGCGAGCCGGACGGCGGGACGCATGTAGTCGGAGAACACCAGGAAGGTGCCGCCGTAGATGCGGGTGTTGCCGTGCAGCGCGATGCCGTTCATGGTCGAGCCCATGGCGTGCTCGCGGATGCCGAAGTGCACCGTGCGGCCGTAGGGGTTCGCCTCCGGCAGCGGGTTGTCCGCCGGGAGGAAGGAGGAGGTGGCGTCGATCGTCGTGTTGTTCGAGCCGGCGAGGTCGGCGGAGCCGCCCCACAGCTCGGGGATGATCTGGCCGAGCTCCTTGAGGACCTCACCGGAGGCCTTGCGGGTGGCGACGTCCTTGCCGGGCTCGAAGACGGGCAGCTTCCGCTCCCAGCCCTCGGGCAGCTCGCCCGCGCTGATGCGGTCGAACTCGGCGGCGCGCTCCGGGTTGGCGTTCCGCCAGTCCTGCATCCGCTTGTCCCACGCGGCGCGGGCCTCGCGGCCACGGTCGGCGGCGGCGCGGGCGTGCGCCAGGACCTCCGCGTCCTCCGGGAAGTGGACCTCGGGGTCGAAGCCCAGCACCCGCTTGGTGGCGGCGACCTCCTCGGCGCCGAGTGCCGAGCCGTGCGAGGCCTCGGTGTTCTGCGCGTTCGGGGCCGGCCAGGCGATGATGGTGCGGGCGGCGATCATGGAGGGCCGCCCGGTCTCGGCCTTCGCGGCCTGGAACGCCGCGTACAGCGCCTGGACGTCGAAGTCGCCGTTCGGCGCCTGGTCGACGCGCTGGACGTGCCAGCCGTAGGCCTCGTAGCGCTTCAGGACGTCCTCGGAGAGGGCCGTGGCGGTGTCGCCCTCGATCGAGATGTGGTTGTCGTCGTAGAGCGCGATGAGATTGCCGAGCTTCTGGTGCCCGGCCAGCGAGGACGCCTCGGCGGAGATGCCCTCCTCCAGGTCGCCGTCGGAGACGATCGCCCAGACGGTGTGGTCGAACGGGGAGCCGCCCTCGGGCGCCTCCGGGTCGAACAGCCCGCGCTCGTAGCGCGCGGCCATCGCCATGCCCACGGCGTTCGCGATGCCCTGGCCGAGCGGGCCGGTGGTGGTCTCGACGCCCGTGGTGTGGCCGAACTCCGGGTGGCCCGGGGTCTTGCTGCCCCAGGTGCGGAAGGCCTTGAGGTCGTCCAGCTCCAGGCCGTAGCCGGCCAGGTAGAGCTGGATGTAGAGGGTCAGGCTGGAGTGGCCGGGGGAGAGGACGAAGCGGTCCCGTCCGGTCCACCCCGCGTCGGAGGGGTCGTGCCGCATCAGTTTCTGGAACAGGAGGTAGGCGGCGGGCGCCAGGCTCATGGCCGTGCCGGGGTGGCCGTTCCCGACCTTCTGTACGGAATCCATGGCCAGGACTCGGGCGGTGTCAACGGCCCGCTGGTCCAGCTCTGTCCACTCGAGCTCTGTGGTCGTCGGCTTGATGCTCACCCTGGGTCAGGGCTCCTCTCCACAAGGTCGCAGTGCCGGTGACTTGGCTCACCGGGCGGTGTCGAGCCTATCTCGCACCCGTGTGCGTGCTTTCGACCGTCCAACTGTCGGAACCGCACCTCACGGAGGCTTCTGTCCACATGGCGTACTCCCGCCGCCGGGGCCGTACGGTGCGGCCGGCCGGACCCTCTCCGGGTGCCCGGTCAGCCGCGTGATCAGACCTGTCGGGCATCCATACGGGCCATGGGCCCCAACCGCTCAAACGGATGTGCGCCGGGCCCGCCCAACACGTCCGGCACCCCCGGCGGCGGGCGCGGTACCCGGGGCGTCTACAGTGGCGTGGTACGCGCAAGCCGTCATCCGGACCGTCGGTTCCGGGCGGGCTTGCTGGATCTCCCCGCGGCACCGAGCCGCCGATGTCATTCACCACAGGGGTGCGCGTGACGGCCGTCGATTCCCATCCAGTGCGGGTGCCCGTGATGGGCCCCGGCTACCGGCCATTCGATGCCCGGGCCAAGGCGTTCTTCGCGCTGACGAAGCCGCGCGTCATCGAGCTGCTGCTGATGACGACCGTCCCGGTGATGTTCCTGGCCGCGCAGGGCGTGCCGGACCTCTGGCTGGTGCTGGCCACCTGTATCGGCGGCTTCATGTCGGCCGGCGGCGCCGGTGCGTACAACATGTACATCGACCGGGACATCGACGCGCTGATGGACCGCACGTCGCAGCGTCCGCTGGTGACGGGCATGGTCTCGCCGCGCGAGTGCCTGGTGTTCGCCACCGTGCTCGCCGTCGGCTCCACCGTCTGGTTCTGGGTCCTGGTCAACCCGCTGTCCGCGATGCTCTCGCTGGGGGCGCTCCTCTTCTACGTCGTCGTCTACACGATGTGGCTCAAGCGGCGTACCGCGCAGAACATCGTCTGGGGCGGCATCGCGGGCTGCATGCCGGTCTTCATCGGCTGGTCCGCGGTGCGGAACGAGGTCTCCTGGGCGGCGCTCGTCCTCTTCCTCGTCATCTTCTTCTGGACGCCGCCGCACTACTGGCCGCTGTCGATGAAGGTCAAGGACGACTACGCGCGGGTGGGCGTGCCGATGCTGCCGGTGGTCGCCGGCAACAAGGCGGTCGCCCGGCAGATCGTCCTCTACAGCTGGGTGATGGTCGGGGTCTCGCTGCTGCTGTGGCCGCTGGGCTACACCGGCTGGTTCTACCCGGTGGTGGCCGTGGTCCTCGGCGCGTTCTGGCTGAAGGAGGCGCACGGGCTGCAGGCGCGGGCCCGGGCCGGGATCACCGGCGCCAAGCTGAAGGAGATGCGGCTGTTCCACTGGTCCATCACCTACGTCTCGCTGCTCTTCCTGGCCGTCGCGGTGGACCCCTTCCTCCGTTAGGGCCCCTGAGCCCCCGGTTCGGTTTCCGTGCGGGCCGGGTGCGTGGTCAAGGCCACGCACCCGGCCCGTCGCCAGTTGATCTACCCGTGGGTAGCATCCTGCTCATGGCAGACAGCAAGCAGGACCAGGACGCGGGCGGCACCCAGGCCGCCGGAGACACCGCCGCGGCGGCCGGGAAGGCGACCGGGGCGGACAAGAGGGCCGAACGGCGGATGGCCAAGCTGGCCCGGGAGATCAACGCCTTCGCCAAGCGGAACGGCGGCTCCGCCGAGGGCCAGATCGCGCACCTCGGCCAGATGGGCGCCCGGATCGTCCTCGTCGGTGCCGACGGCGGCTGGGGCGACTTGGTGGCGCCGTCGTACGCGATCGCGGAGCGCGCCGTGGAGAAGGCCGGCATCACCGTGCACGAGGACTTCGACGGGGAGATGGCGGCCCGGGTCCGCACCGGCCCGTACGAGTGGTCGCGCATGGCCGGGATCCAGGTGGGCGGCCCGCGCAACGCCGCCTGACCGGTACGGGCGCTTCGACGCGTCCGCCCGTCCGCCGCGGGGCGGGGCGGCCGGTGGGCAGCCGGCCCGGTGGCGGCAGAACGGCCCCCCTCCCGGCACGGTCACGGCTTGTCCGACCGTGCCGGGAGGGGGGCCGTGCCGTGTCCGGACGGGGTCGCGACCGGGGCTGAGACGGGACAGGCCGAGACCGGACGGGCCGCGACCGCGGCAGGCTCCGGGCCGTCCGCGGCAGGCTCCCGGAGCCGGGCTCAGAGCGCGGCGGCGACCGCCGGGCCCTCCTGCCGGGGCGCCGGCGGTACGGGCGGCTCGGCCGGGACGGCGGGCCGCTCCCGCAGGGAGAGCAGGACCCGGATCACGCCCACCCAGACCAGGCAGGAGCCGAGCATGTGCAGGCCCACCAGGACCTCCGGCAGCTCGGTGAGGTACTGCGCGTACCCGATGGCGCCCTGCGCGAGCAGCACCGCCATCAGCAGAGCGGTGCGCTTGCGCGGCGCGGCCGGGGCGTCCACCGCGCGCAGCACCAGCCAGAGTGCGGCCGTCAGCAGGACCACCGCCCAGGCGAGCAGCGCGTGCACCCGGGTGACGGTCTCCCAGTCCACGCCCATCCGGGGCACCTCGCTGCTGTCGCCCGCGTGCGGGCCCGCGCCCGTCACCACGGTCCCAACGATCACCAGGACGGCGGTGACGGCGGCCAGCGCCCACGCCAGCCCGCGCACCCGGGGGCCGGCGAGCGGCCGGGGGGCGCCGTCGCCCTCCTGTGTCCGCTGCCAGGTCACCGCCGTCACCGTGAGCAGCGCGGTGGCCGCGAGGAAGTGCCCGGCGACGATGTACGGGTTGAGCTCCAGGAGCACCGTGATCCCGCCCAGCACCGCGTTGAACAGGACGACGAAGAACTGCAGCCAGCCCAGCCGGCTGAGGCTCCGGCGGCGTGGCTTGGCGGCACGGGCCGCGATGATCGTCCAGCCGACCGCGGCGGTCAGCACGTAGGTGAGCATGCGGTTGCCGAACTCGATGGCGCCGTGCAGACCCATCTCCCGGGTGGCGATGAGACTGTCGCCCGAACACTTGGGCCAGGTATCGCAGCCGAGTCCGGAGCCGGTCAGCCGGACGGCACCCCCGGTCACGATGATGACGATGCTCATCAGCAGCGCGGAGAGCGCGGCCAGCCGGACCGTCCGCGGGGACGGGGTCCAGCGGGCGGCGATGGCGGCGAGGGGATTGGGCACGATTGCGGTCAGCTTGGACACGGGTCCATCGTAAACATGCCCTTGTGCATCTTTTCACGAGGGGCCCGGCTGGCGCGGGCGCTGATTATGAGGGCCCCGGACGGGGGCGCGGATGCTTGGTTGATCCGCCGGCGGCCGGGAGCGGGGCGCGGGGTGGGAGCGGGGACCGGGCCGGTCGAGCCGACGTGGCGTCAGTAAGCCTTCAGGCAGGGGGTGTTGGGGCCTTCGGGGGGCCGGGCGGGCCAGGCGTCCGGGGTGCCGCGACACGATGGTTTCCCGTTCACCCGACGGGGCGATCTTTGACAGGATTCCGTCATGGAGACCTCAGAGGTGTGGCTCACCACCGACGGCCACTTCGCCCCCGGCAGAGAACTCTTCCGTTCCGATCGCGCGTTCTCCGTCTGGGCCTACACGGTCAGCCACGGCCAGCTGCTGCTGCGGGCCCGCTCCATCGGCCGGGACGGTACGCGGCGGTCCCGGATCGACGTGCTGTTCAAGCCGGTGCGGGCGGTCAAGACCGGGATCAACTACAGCGGGCTCGTGATCCGCTGCGCGACGGAGGAGGAGCGGAAGCTGATCCTGGCCGAGACCGGGCACGCCCGCCGCGACGACCGGGTGCTGATCCTGGAGACCCCCGAGGGCCGCCGCGATCACGTCGTCGCGGGAGCCGTCGGCTGGAGCGAGGACTGGGACGGGGACCACGAGCCGAGCCGGCTGGCCTTTCTGGCCGCCGGGGCCGTTCCGGGGCGGATCCTGCCCTGAGGTCCCGGACGGCCGGGGCGGGACTGCCGGGCGCCGGGGAGTGGCCGGGAACGGCGGCCCGGTGAGCGGTCTCCGGGCCGCCGGCTCCGGCCGCCGATGCCCCGCTCGCCGGATTCGCGGGCCCGGCGGAAAACGGAAGCGGAGAGTACGCTTCCCATCAACGACCCGTTCCCCGGGGGCTGTTCGATCCGACGGGCGGCGCGACGGCGGTGGCCGGCCGCGCTCCGCGTCCTGTCGGGGCGTTGCGTCCGTCGTGTGTATTTTCGAAAGGGTCTGTACCGGCTCTACGCTGAACACCGAGCGGCCGGCCACCGGGGACGGCGGGCGAAGGAGAGGGGTGGCGCATGCCAAGAGGCGGACCAGCGATACCGGCGCCCGGGAGGCGCCGTGCGCCGGGGGCCACCCGGCGGGCGCCTCACACCGGCCCCGTCCCCCCGCCCCGTCCGGTCGCCGCGGCCGGCAGCACGACGCCCCGGGCCCAGGGCGTCCCCGTGGCCGCCGCCGGCGCCCGTCGTCCCGTCCGGCAGGAGCCCGTGCCCTCATGAACAGGCCCTTCAGTCTCAGCGTCCACCACGCCGAAGGCCCCTTGGCGCTGCTCCGGGTCGAGGGGGAACTCGATCTCGAAACGGCTCCCGCCCTGCGGTCCCGCGGCCTCGAACTGGTGGACGCCGGCCGGCGTCATCTCGTCCTGGACCTGGCACCCGTGCCGTTCTGTGACTCCTCCGGCCTCAACGCCTTCATCAATCTGCTGCGCCATACGGGTGAGCACAACGGCTCACTGACCCTGGCCGCACCACCCCACTCCCTGAGCCGGCTGCTCGACCTCACGGGCGTCGGCCGGCTGATCCCCGTCCACGCCAGCGCCGACGACGCCCTGGCGGCCGTCCGTGCCGGTCTCTGCCCGGCCGCGCAGGAACCGCCGGAGGAGAGCGGTCCGGGAACGGGCCGGCCGCAGAGCTGACGGGACGGGCCGCCGGCCGGGGCGGACGGCGACGGTGGGCGGACCGCGCGGGGGAGCAACCCGTCCGCGGGGTGACCGGGCCCCGCGCCGACGCCCCCTGGCGTGCGGCAGTGACCGCGGCCGCCGCGCCGTTCCGTACGGGCGCGACGGCGGAGCGGTTGCCGCGTGGCCGGGCGCGGGAGATCGTCGGGGGAGGGGGCCGACCGTCGTCCAGCGTTGCGAGGTGAGGGGCCCGCGGTGTGTGCCCTGCCGTCGTGGAACGTTTCGTAGAGTCCGCCGCCGCGGCCGGCGGTGCCGGGCTCGGCGCCGCCTGGCGTGCCGCGCCGTATCCGGTGATCGCGGTCGGCGCGGACGGCGTGGTGCGTTCGGTGAGCGACGTGGCGGCGGAGCTGTGTCCCGCCATCCGGCCGGGCGCGCGGCTGCGGGAGGCCGCACCGGCCTGGCTGGCCGAGGCGCACGACCGGTTCACCGGCGGCGGCCTCCGGGAGAACGGGCCCGGGACCGGCCGGCAGCAGGCCCGGCGACGGGAGGGCGCGGCCGGCGGTGGGGCCGCCGGCCGGATCGGGGAGCGCATCGTCACGGCCCACCCCAGCGCGCACCCCGGCGGCACCGTCCTGTGGTGGCTCGTGGACGACACCGGCCGCCGCGCCGCGGACGAGGCGCTGCGCGAGGAGCGGGAGCACACGGAGTCCATGGCGGAGGCCGCCACCATGCTGCTGGCCTCGCTGAACCCCGAACGCTGCGTGGAGGTGACCGCCCGCCTGGCGGCCGAGCACTTCGCGGATGCCGCGCTGGTCCTGGTGCCCGGCCCCGGGCGCCTGCTGCCGGTGGTTGCCTGCGAACACGGGGGGCGGCCGGTGCGCCATCCGGCGCTCGCGGATCCCGCCGGGATGCCGGGGCTGACCGAGGCGCTGCGCGGCGCACCGCTGCCGCCACCGCGCTGGGTCGCTCCCCAGGACACGCCGGCGTGGGCGGTCCCGCCGGGGTTCGGACCGGTGGGATCCACCGTCGTCAAAACGCTGCCGGGGCCCCTGGAGAAGCCGGCCGGGGCGCTGGTCCTCCTGCTGCGCCCCGGCCGGGAGCGCTTCACGGAGCGCGAGGAGCTCTTCCTCCGGCTGTTCTCCTCGCGCGCCGGGGCGGCGATCTCCGCGGCGCGGCTCTACGCCGATCAGGCCGCGATCACCGAGACGCTGATGCGCGAACTCCTGCCGCCGGTCCTGCACCGCACCGGCGGCGTCGAGTTCGCCGGCGGCTACCGCGCGTCCTCGGACAGCGAGCAGGTCGGGGGTGACTTCTACGACGTCCATCCGCTGCCGGACGGCGCCGGGGGCGAGGGGTTCCTGGTGGCCCTCGGCGATGTGTGCGGCAAGGGGCTGGAGGCCGCCGTGCTGGCCGGCAAGATCCGCATCACGCTGGAGGCCCTGCTTCCGCTGGCCGGGGACCACCAGGAGGTGCTGAGCCTGCTCAACGGCGCGCTGCTGAACTCCCCGCAGCACACCCGGTTCGCGACCCTGGTGCTGACGACGGCCGTCCGCCGCGGCGGCGGGCTGGAGCTGCGGATGACGAGCGCGGGCCATCCGGCGCCGCTGATCGTACGGGCCGGCGGGCGGGTGGAGGAGGCCGCGACCTCCGGCACGCTGGTCGGCGCGCTGCCGGAGGTCGAGACGGTCACGGCGCGGACCACCCTGGCGCCCGGGGAGACCTGCGTGCTGTTCACCGACGGCATCACCGAGGCGCGGGGCGGGCCGCTGGGCCGGGAGATGTTCGGTGACGAGCGGCTGCGGCAGACGCTCTCGGAGTGCGCGGAGCTGCCGCCCGAGGCCGTCGTGGAACGCGTCCTGATGCTCGCCGCCGAGTGGGCGGGGCCCGGCCCCTCGGACGACATGGCCGTGGTCGCCATCGCGCCCCCGGGCGGAGGCCCGCACGGGGGAGGACCGCACGCCGGCCGCGCCGGGGCCGGCGGACACCGACTGGAGAGGGGCACCTCATGACCGCGGAAGAGCCGGAGGACCGGCACACCGCCCGTGCCGCGTACGCGCGGCACCTGTGGGAGGCCGTCGTGGACGGGGACGAGTACGCCGCCACCCGGACGGCCCTCGGCGCCCTCGACGCGGGCCTCGACGCCGAGAGCGTGCTCCTCGACGTCATCGGCGCCGTCCAGCGCAAGGTCGGCGTGGAGTGGGCCGCGAACCGCATGAGCGTGGCCGGCGAGCACGCGGCCACCGCCATCAACGACCGCGTGATCGCCGTCATCTCCCAGCGCGGTGGGACGGCACCGCCAAAGTCCCCGCGCGGACGGGTCACCGTGGCCTGCGTGGACGGGGAGTGGCACGCGCTGCCCGCCCGGCTGCTCGCCGAGGTGCTGAAGCTGCGCGGCTGGCGCGTGGACTACCTCGGCGCCCAGGTCCCCGCCCCGCACCTCATCGCGCATCTGCACCGTACGGGGCCGGAGGCGGCCGCCCTGTCCGGTTCGCTCGCCACCCGGCTGCCCACCGCGCACGCCACGATCATGGCCTGCCAGGGAGCCGGAGTGCCGGTGCTGGTCGGAGGCGCCGCCTTCGGCCCGGACGGGCGTTACGCGCGCCTCTTCCACGCGGACGCCTGGGCGCCCGACGCCCGCTCCGCCGCCGACCGGCTCGCCGGCGGCCCGCTGCCCCCGCCCCGCGCCGACCGCCGGGCCATCGACGACCTGCCTCATCTGGCGGACCACGAGTACACCCGGGTCTCCGGCACGGCCCCGCGCCTCGTCGAGGTGGTGCTGACCGGTCTGGAACGGCGCCATCCGGAGCCGGCCGGCTTCACCACCGACCAGCGCCGGCAGACCGCCGAGGACGTCGCCCACCTCGTCGACTACCTGGCCGCCGCCCTCTACACGGACGACGCCGGCCTGTTCGCCGGCTACGTCCTGTGGACGGCAGGAGTGCTGGCGGCACGGGACGCCGACCCGCACCACCTGCCGGCGGCTCTGGACGTCCTCGGCGAGCACCTCGGGGAGTATCCCCGCACCCGTCGGATGCTGGACCGGGCCGGGGAGGGGCTCGCCGCCGGCCCCGCGCCGGTCTCCGCCGACGTCGTGGACGCCGCCCGCACGGCGGACACGGAAGAACCGGGGTGAGAGCCGGGCCGACGGCGGGCGGGACGGGGGCGGACCGCCGCCCTCACTCCCAGCGGAAGAAGCGCCCCGCGAGGCCGAGGCCCAGGACCGACCAGCCGGCCAGCAGGCCCAGATCGCCCCAGGGCACCGCGGCGCCGTCCCGCAGCACATCGCGGAGCCCGTCCGACAGGGCCGCGATCGGCAGCAGTTGCAGCACGGACTGCGCCGCCTCGGGGAACCTCTCCAGCGGGACGACCACCCCGCCGCCGGCCAGCAGCAGGACGAACACCAGGTTCGCGGCGGCCAGCGTCGCCTCCGCGCGCAGGGTGCCGGCCATCAGCAGCCCGAGCCCCGAGAAGGCCGCGGTCCCCAGGAGCAGCAGGGCCACCACGGTCAGCGGATTGCCCCGCGGCGACCAGCCCAGCATGAGGGCGACCGCCGTCAGCAGCGCGATCTGCAGCAGCTCGGTGACGAGCACGGAGCCCGTCTTGGCGGTCATCAGCGCCCAGCGCGGCAGCGGGGAGGCGCCGAGCCTCTTCAGTACCCCGTAGCGGCGTTCGAAGCCGGTGGCGATGGCCTGCCCGGTGAAGGCCGTGGACATCACGGCCAGCGCCAGCACGCCCGGAGCGAGGAAGTCCACGGCCCGGCCGGCGCCCGTGTCGACGATGTCGACGGTGGCGAAGAGGGCCAGCAGCAGGGTCGGGATCACCACCGTCAGCAGCAGCTGTTCGCCGTTGCGCAGCAGCATCCGGGTCTCCAAGGCGGTCTGCGCCGCGATCATCCGGCCCAGCGGCGCGGCCCCCGGGCGGGGGGCGAAGGTGCCGGCGGTCCGGTCCGCTTCCGTGGTCACGCGCGCAGCTCCTTGCCGGTCAGTTCCAGGAAGACGTCCTCCAGGGTGCGCCGCTCGACCGCTATCCGGTCCGGCAGCACGCCGTGCTGGGCGCACCAGGAGGCGACGGTGGCCAGCAGCTGCGGATCGACCTTCCCGGTGACCCGGTACGAGCCGGGCGCGGTCTCCGCGGCGGCCGCGCCGTCCGGCAGGGCCGTGAGCAGGGTGGTGAGGTCGAGTCCGGAGCGGCCGGTGAAGCGCAGGGTGTCCTCGGCGCCGCCCCGGCACAGCTCCTCGGGGCTGCCGGCGGCGACGACCCGGCCGCCGTCGATGATCGCCACGTCGTCGGCGAGCTGCTCGGCCTCGTCCATGAAGTGCGTGGTGAGGACGGCCGTCACCCCGTCCGCGCGGAGCTCCCGCACCAGATCCCAGGTGGCGCGCCGGGCCTGCGGGTCCAGACCGGCCGTCGGCTCGTCGAGGAAGACCAGCTCGGGGCGGCCGACGACCGCCATGGCCAGCGCGAGCCGCTGCTGCTGGCCGCCGGAGAGCCGCCGGTAGGGGGTGCGGCCGCAGCCGCCCAGGCCCAGCCGCTCGGTCAGCATGTCCACATCGAGCGGGTGGGCGTGCAGCTTCGCGGTGTGCCGCAGCATCTCCGCCGCCCGCGCCCCGGGGTAGACGCCGCCGGACTGGAGCATCACCCCGATCCGGGGCCGCAGGGCCGCCGCCTCCGCCACCGGGTCGAGACCCAGGATCCGGACGGTGCCCGCGTCGGGGCGGCGGTAGCCCTCGCAGATCTCCACGGTGGTGGTCTTCCCGGCACCGTTGGGGCCGAGGACGGCGGTGACGGTGCCCGCCGCCACGGACAGATCGAGCCCGTCCACCGCGGTCTTGGCTCCGTACCGCTTGACCAGGTTCCGCACCTGGACGACGGGCTCTTCACGCATGGCGGCAGTCTACGGAGCCCCGCGCGGCGTCCGGTGACCAGGGACCGGCGGGGGGCCCGGGCCCCGGCGGTCCGTTCCCGGACCGCCCGGCCGGCCGGGGATCTTAGGTAACCCTTAGTGATCGAGCCCACGTGGCCGCCGTCCGGCGCCGGTTGTCGCAGGCGGAGGAATTACGCAACAATGGCGTTGTGAAAAACGTGAGCGAAGAGCGGAAGGCAGCGGCGGTCCCGGCGACCGCCCCGTCGCCCCTGCCCGCGCACGACGAGCCGCGCTCCACCCGCAACCGGGTCGCGCGCTCCATCCTCGACCACGGCCCCTCGACCGCCGCCGAACTCGCCGGGCGGCTGGCACTGACCCAGGCGGCCGTCCGGCGGCATCTCGACACCCTCCTCGCCGAGGGCCTCGTCGAGCCCCGCGACCGGCGGGTCTACGGCTCGCGCGGCCGCGGCCGGCCCGCGAAGGCCTTCGCGCTCACCGACGACGGCCGGGACGCCTTCGACCAGGCCTACGACTCCCTCGCCGCCGACGCGCTCCGCTGGATCGCGCAGCAGGCGGGCGGAGGCGAGAAGGGCGAGGCCGCGGTCACGGCCTTCGCCCGCGCCCGGCTGGCCGCACAGGCCGCCGGGTACCGCAAGGCCATCGAGGGCGTGGCGCCCGAGCAGCGCACCGAGGCCCTGGCCAGGGCGCTGACCGCGGACGGGTACGCTGCCGCTGCGCGCAGCGCACCGGTCGGCGAGCAGCTCTGCCAGCACCACTGCCCGGTCGCCCATGTCGCCGAGCGGTTCCCGCAGCTCTGCGAGGTGGAGACCGAGGTCTTCTCGGATCTGCTCGGCACACATGTGCAGCGGCTGGCCACGATCGCCCACGGCGACGGGGTCTGCACCACCTTCGTACCCAAGGGCGGCGCTCCCCCGGGCGGCGCCGCGGACGGGGCGGAGAGCGGCCGCGGCAAGGGCGGCGCCCCGCGCGCCCGAACGGCCGCCGGCGGCCCGGGCCGCCCGCACCGCACCACCACCAGGACCACCACAGCATCCGCAAGCACGGCCGGGAGGAACCCCGCATGACGCTCCCCACGGAGACCGCCCACCCCGAACTCGAGGGTCTGGGCACCTACGAATACGGCTGGTCCGACCCCGACGCCGCCGGCGCGGCGGCCAAGCGCGGACTGTCCGAGGAGGTCGTCCGCGACATCTCGGCGAAGAAGAACGAGCCGGAGTGGATGCTGAAGCTGCGGCTCAAGGGCCTGCGGCTGTTCGGCAAGAAGCCCATGCCCACCTGGGGCTCCGACCTCAGCGGCATCGACTTCGACAACATCAAGTACTTCGTCCGCTCCACCGAGAAGCAGGCCACCAGCTGGGAGGACCTGCCCGAGGACATCAAGAACACCTACGACCGGCTGGGCATCCCGGAGGCCGAGAAGCAGCGCCTCGTCGCCGGTGTCGCCGCCCAGTACGAGTCCGAGGTCGTGTACCACCAGATCCGCGAGGACCTGGAGGAGCAGGGCGTCCTCTTCCTGGACACCGACACGGCGCTCAAGGAGCACCCGGAGCTCTTCCAGGAGTACTTCGGCACGGTCATCCCGGCCGGTGACAACAAGTTCGCCGCGCTCAACACGGCCGTGTGGTCCGGCGGCTCCTTCATCTACGTGCCGAAGGGCGTGCACGTGGAGATCCCGCTCCAGGCCTACTTCCGGATCAACACCGAGAACATGGGCCAGTTCGAGCGGACGCTGATCATCGTCGACGAGGACGCCTACGTCCACTACGTCGAGGGCTGCACCGCGCCGATCTACAAGTCGGACTCGCTGCACAGCGCCGTCGTCGAGATCATCGTGAAGAAGGGCGCCCGCTGCCGCTACACGACGATCCAGAACTGGTCGAACAACGTCTACAACCTGGTCACCAAGCGCGCCGTGGCCTACGAGGGCGCGACCATGGAGTGGGTCGACGGCAACATCGGCTCCAAGGTCACGATGAAGTACCCGGCCGTCTACCTCATGGGCGAGCACGCCAAGGGCGAGACGCTGTCCATCGCCTTCTCCGGCGAGGGCCAGCACCAGGACGCGGGCGCCAAGATGGTCCACATGGCCCCCAACACCTCCTCGAACATCGTCTCCAAGTCGGTGGCGCGGGGCGGCGGCCGGACCTCCTACCGCGGCCTGATCGAGATCGGCGAGGGCGCCGCGGGCTCCAAGTCCAACGTGCTCTGCGACGCCCTGCTGGTGGACACCATCTCCCGCTCGGACACCTACCCCTACGTGGACGTCCGCGAGGACGACGTGTCCATGGGCCACGAGGCGACGGTCTCCAAGGTCAGCGAGGACCAGCTCTTCTACCTGATGAGCCGCGGTCTCTCCGAGGACGAGGCCATGGCGATGATCGTGCGCGGCTTCGTCGAGCCGATCGCGCGCGAGCTGCCCATGGAGTACGCGCTGGAGCTGAACCGGCTGATCGAACTGCAGATGGAGGGCTCCGTCGGCTGACGGGCCGGCGCCTCCCCGGGCCCGCCGCCCCCGTGTCCGTCCGACACGGGGCGGCGGCCGCCCCACAGACCTTGAGCGATCACAATCAGGCAGAAAGCGAGCAGTACGACTAGCCATGGCTGACAACATCCCGGTGGGCAGCACCACGGAAGGTGCCATTCAGGTGGGCGGTGACCATCCCGCCGACGCCCGGGTGAGCGCGCCCGCCTCCTATGACGTGGCGGACTTCCCCGTGCCGCACGGCCGCGAGGAGGAGTGGCGGTTCACCCCGCTGGAGCGCCTCCGCGGACTGCACGACGGCACGGCCGTGGACGACGGCGGCGTCCGCTACGAGGTCTTCACCCCCGCCGAGGCCACCCAGGAACGGGTGGGGCGGGACGACTCCCGGCTCGGCCGGGCCGGCAAGCCCGTCGACCGGGTCGCCGCCCAGGCGTACAGCTCCTTCGAGAAGGCCACGGTCGTCACCATCCCGAAGGAGACCGTGCTCTCCGAGCCGGTGCGGATCTCCGTGCACGGGCAGGGCGGCACCGCCTACGCCCACCACGTGATCGAGGTCGGCGCCTTCGCCGAGGCGGTCGTCGTCCTTGACCACACCGGTGACGCCACCTTCGGCGGCAACGTCGAGTACATCCTCGGGGACGGCGCCAAGCTCACCGCCGTGTCCGTCCAGGACTGGGGCGGCAAGGCCGTCCACGCCGGCCAGCACACCGCGCTGGTCGGCCGCGACGCCACCTTCAAGTCCGTGATCGTCACCTTCGGCGGCGACCTGGTCCGGCTCCACCCGCGGATCAACTACGCGGCCCCGGGCGGCGAGGCGGAGCTCTACGGCCTGTACTTCACGGACAACGGCCAGCACCAGGAGCACCGGCTCTTCGTCGACCACGCCATCCCGCACTGCCGCAGCAACGTCGTCTACAAGGGCGCGCTGCAGGGCGAGAACGCGCACGCCGTCTGGATCGGCGACGTCCTCATCCGCGCGGCCGCCGAGGGCACCGACACCTACGAACTCAACCGGAACCTCGTCCTCACCGACGGCGCCCGGGTGGACTCGGTCCCCAACCTGGAGATCGAGACCGGTGAGATCGTCGGCGCCGGCCACGCCTCGGCCACCGGCCGCTTCGAGGACGAGCAGCTGTTCTACCTGATGGCCCGCGGCATCCCCGCCGACGAGGCCCGCCGGCTGGTCGTCCGCGGCTTCTTCGCCGAGCTGGTCCAGCAGATCAACCTCCCCGAGCTGCAGGAACGGCTGCTGGAGAAGATCGACGCGGAGCTGGAGGCGTCCGTCTGATGGCCGCCGGCACCGGTACCGAGTTCGTCCGGGTCTGCGGGCTGTCCGAGCTGGAGGAGGACACCCCCAGGCGGGTGGAGATCGGCGGCACCCCCGTCTCGGTCGTCCGGACCGAGGGAGAGGTGTACGCGATCCACGACATCTGCTCGCACGCGAACGTCTCGCTCTCCGAGGGCGAGGTCGAGGACTGCCAGATCGAGTGCTGGCTGCACGGCTCGCGGTTCGACCTGCGCACCGGCAAGCCCTCCGGCCCGCCCGCCACCCGCCCCGTCCCCGTATACCCCGTAAAGATCGAAGGAGACGGCCCCGAAGCGGCTGTGCTCGTCTCCGTCACCCAGGAGTCCTGAGGCATCCATGGCAACGCTTGAAATCCACGACCTGCACGTCTCCGTCGAGGTCGAGAACGGCACGAAGGAGATCCTGTCCGGGGTCGATCTGACCGTGAAGCAGGGCGAGACGCACGCCATCATGGGCCCGAACGGCTCCGGCAAGTCCACCCTCGCCTACTCCCTCGCGGGTCACCCCAAGTACACCGTCACCGGCGGCACCGTCACCCTCGACGGCGAGAACGTCCTGGAGATGTCCGTCGACGAGCGGGCCCGCGCCGGCCTCTTCCTCGCCATGCAGTACCCGGTCGAGGTCCCCGGCGTCTCCGTCTCCAACTTCCTCCGCACCTCCGCCACCGCCATCCGCGGCGAGGCCCCCAAGCTGCGCACCTGGGTGAAGGAGGTCAAGGGAGCCATGGAGCGGCTGAACATGGACCCGGCCTTCGCCGAGCGCAACGTCAACGAGGGCTTCTCCGGCGGTGAGAAGAAGCGCCACGAGATCCTCCAGCTGGAGCTGCTCAAGCCGAAGGTCGCGATCCTCGACGAGACCGACTCCGGTCTGGACGTGGACGCGCTGCGCACCGTCTCCGAGGGCGTCAACCGCGTCCGCGAGAGCGGCGAGACCGGCACCCTGCTGATCACGCATTACACCCGCATCCTGCGGTACATCAAGCCCGACCACGTGCACGTCTTCGCCAAGGGCAGGATCGTCGAGTCCGGCGGTCCCGAGCTGGCCGACAAGCTCGAGGCCGAGGGCTACGAGGCCTACACGAAGGAGGCCTGAGCCGAGTGACACAGCTGCCGGGCCTCCTCACGGCGTCGTCGTACGACGTGGAGGCGATCCGCAAGGACTTCCCCCTCCTGGACCGCACGGTCCACGACGGGAAGAAGATCGTGTACCTGGACAACGCGGCCACCTCGCAGAAGCCGCGCCAGGTCCTCGACGCGCTGAACGCGTACTACGAGCGCCACAACGCCAACGTGCACCGCGGTGTGCACGTGCTCGCGGAGGAGGCCACGGCGCTGTACGAGGGCGCCCGTGACAAGGTCGCCGCGTTCGTCAACGCCCCGAGCCGCGACGAAGTGATCTTCACCAAGAACGCCTCGGAGTCGCTCAACCTCGTCGCCAACATGCTGGGCTGGGCCGACGAGCCCTACCGCGTGGACAGCGACACCGAGATCGTCATAACGGAGATGGAGCACCACTCCAACATCGTTCCGTGGCAGCTGCTCGCGCAGCGCACCGGCGCGAAGCTGAAGTGGTTCGGCCTCACCGACGACGGCCGGCTCGACCTGTCGGAGATCGACCGGATCATCACCGAGAAGACCAAGGTCGTCTCGTTCACCCTGGTCTCCAACATCATGGGCACCGTCAACCCGGTGGAGCAGATCATCCGCCGGGCCCAGGACGTCGGCGCGCTCACCGTCATCGACGCCTCCCAGGCCGCCCCGCACATGCCGCTGGACGTGCAGGCGCTCCAGGCCGACTTCGTGGCCTTCACCGGCCACAAGATGTGCGGCCCGACCGGCATCGGCGTCCTCTGGGGCCGGCAGGAGCTGCTGGAGGACCTGCCGCCGTTCCTGGGCGGCGGGGAAATGATCGAGACGGTGTCGATGCACCACTCGACCTATGCTCCCGCGCCGCACAAGTTCGAGGCGGGCACGCCCCCGATCGCGCAGGCCGTCGGCCTCGGCGCGGCCGTGGACTACCTCACCTCGATCGGCATGGACAAGATCGCGGCCCATGAGCACACCATCACCGAGTACGCCGTCCGCCGGCTCCGGGAGGTCCCGGACCTGCGGATCATCGGCCCGGTGACGGCCGAGGACCGCGGCGCGGCGATCTCCTTCACGCTCGGTGACATCCACCCGCACGACGTGGGCCAGGTCCTGGACGAGCAGGGCATCGCCGTCCGGGTCGGCCACCACTGCGCGCGGCCCGTCTGCCTGCGGTACGGAATTCCCGCGACCACGCGAGCATCGTTCTATCTGTACTCCACCCCGGCCGAGGTCGACGCCCTGGTCGACGGCCTGGAGCACGTACGGAACTTCTTCGGCTGACGGACTGACGGACGACGAGGGCTGACTGCTGTGAAGCTGGATTCCATGTACCAGGACGTCATCCTGGACCACTACAAGCACCCCCACGGGCGTGGTCTGCGCGAGGGTGACGCCGAGGTGCACCACGTCAACCCGACGTGCGGGGACGAGATCACCCTGCGCGTACGGCTCGACGGCGAGACCATCGAGGACGTCAGCTACGACGGCCAGGGCTGCTCCATCAGCCAGGCCAGCGCCTCGGTGCTCAACGAACTGCTGGTCGGCAAGGAGCTCGCCGAGGCGCGGAGGATCCAGGAGACCTTCCTGGAGCTGATGCAGTCCAAGGGCAGGCTGGAGCCCGACGACGCGATGGAGGAGGTGCTGGAGGACGCGGTCGCGTTCGCCGGCGTCTCGAAGTACCCGGCGCGCGTGAAGTGCGCCCTGCTGTCCTGGATGGCCTGGAAGGACGCCACGGCGCAGGCACTGGGCGACGATTCAGCGAAGGAGTCGGCATGACCGAGACCGCACAGACCACCAAGCCCGCGAGCGAGGAGGAGGTCCGCGAGGCCCTCTACGACGTCGTCGACCCCGAGCTGGGCATCGACGTCGTCAACCTCGGCCTGATCTACGGCATCCACGTCGACGACTCCAACATCGCCACCATCGACATGACGCTGACGTCCGCGGCCTGCCCGCTGACCGACGTCATCGAGGACCAGGCGAAGTCGGCCACCGACGGGATCGTCAACGAGCTGCGGATCAACTGGGTCTGGATGCCGCCGTGGGGTCCCGACAAGATCACCGACGAGGGCCGCGAGCAGCTCCGCGCCCTGGGCTTCAACGTCTGACCTCCGGCGGGGCCCGGCCCCGGCCCGGCGCGGGCCCCGTCCCGCCCGGGCCGCCCGGCCGCGCCCCCGGCACCGTCCTCCGCCCCGCCCGGGTTTCCGGCGCGGGGCGGAGGCGTGTCCGGCCGGACTCCCGCCCGGGCGGGGCGGGACCGCCTTGCTGTCCACGGTCCGGGACCGGGCGGGTTCCGCAGGGACACCCGGACACCCGGGCACCGGGTCACCGCACACCGGCGCGGTGACCGGGCGCTGAGACCGGTTCGCGGGGGCGGAGCGGGACCGGTTAGCGTTTGGCCATGACCGATGCAGCCACCACCCGTAAGACCGGCGCGGCCGCCGCCGGGCTCGCCACCCTCGCCGCCGACGGCACCGTCCTCGACACCTGGTTCCCCGCCCCCGAGCTCATTGCCGAGCCCGGCCCGGCCGGGACGGAGCGGCTGAGCCCCGAGCGCGCCGCCGAACTGCTCGGCGAGTCCGCGCCCCAGGCGCTGGGCCCCGACCCCCGCCGCGGCGTGGAGGTCATCGCCGTCCGCACCGTCATCGCCTCGCTGGACGACAAGCCGGCCGACGCCCACGACGCCTACCTCCGGCTGCACCTGCTCAGCCACCGTCTGGTGAAGCCGCACGGCCAGAACCTCGACGGCATCTTCGGCCTGCTGGCCAACGTCGCCTGGACGAGCCTCGGCCCGGTCCCCGTCGACCAGGTCGAGAAGGTCCGCCTCGCGGCCCGCGCCGAAGGGCTGCACCTCGCCGTCACCAGCGTCGACAAGTTCCCCCGCATGACCGACTACGTGGCCCCGGCGGGCGTCCGGATCGCCGACGCCGACCGCGTGCGGCTCGGCGCCCACCTCGCCACCGGTACCACCGTGATGCACGAGGGCTTCGTCAACTTCAACGCCGGCACGCTGGGCCACTCCATGGTCGAGGGCCGCATCAGCGCCGGTGTGGTCGTCGGCGACGGCTCCGACATCGGCGGCGGCGCCTCGATCATGGGCACGCTCTCCGGCGGCGGCAAGCAGGTCATCTCCATCGGCGAGCGCTGCCTGCTCGGCGCCGAGGCCGGTATCGGCATCGCCCTCGGCGACGACTGCGTCGTGGAGGCCGGCCTCTACGTCACCGCGGGCACCCGCGTCAGCCTCCCCGACGGCGGCGTCGTCAAGGCCGTGGAGCTCTCCGGCGCCCACAACCTCCTCTTCCGCCGCAACTCCACCACCGGCAAGGTCGAGGCCCTCCAGCGCACCGGCTCCTGGGGCGGCCTCAACGCGGCCCTGCACAGCAACGACTGAGCGACGGCCGCCTCAGTCCCCGATTGCCGCTGCGGCGACCGGCAGTTGACGGTGTGGGTTGTCGCCGAGCGCCCTCCGGCGGCCGAGAAGGGCCGCCCCGGAGGGCGCTCGTGTGCTCGGCGGACGCGGCGGCTGAGGGCGGCGGTCCTCAGACGCGGGGCAGATGGCGGCTCAGGAGAGCGCGCAACCGCTCCGCGTCCTCCGGGGACAGCCCGCGCTTGGGCAGTACCTCGACGAGCAGGATGTTGGGGTCGCGGCTGAGCAGCACCACGTGATCACGGATCTCGCGGTAACCGCGGAAGACCGACCAGCGCTGTTCGAGCGTCGCGTGCGCGGTCCCGGTCCTGATCGACGTCTCGCTCACGGACGTGCGGTACTCGCCCTGCCAGGACACGAGGCGGAACACGTGGTGTGCCTGGAGGCGGGGGATCGACCAGATCAGGGCGGCGCAGAAGGCGGCGGTCACGAACGACACCGCGGAGCCGTCCCGTGCGGCCACCGCCTGCACGGCGGCGGCCCCGAACAGTCCGGTGAGACCCCAGCGAAGGAGGTGGAGGTGGCGGCGCCGCTCCCGGAGCCGGATGCCCGCGAGGATGTCGGCCCGCGTCGGCCGGTAGACCAGCTCGACCGTGTCCTGTCTGCCGTTCTGCTCCGTGTCCATGGCCATGAGACGGGATCGTACGTTGATCGCTGCGACCGCCGTCGGCAAGACCCCGCACCGCGGCGCCGCCCCGGGTCACCGCCGCCGAAGGGCGGTGACCCGGAGCGCCGTTGTGTCAGGGGCGGAAGCGGAGGACCTGGGGGTCGTGGTCGCTCGCCTGGTCGGCGAACTCCGCGTTGATGTGGACGATGTCGTAGTCCGCGTGGCGGACCGCGCGGCTGGTGAGCATGTGGTCCAGCACCTGGGAGTTGCCGTTGTAGACGTAGCCGTAGCGCTCGTCGCGGGGCAGGCGGTCCACCAGGTCGGTGAGCGTCCGGCCCCGGTCGGTGAGGGCTTCCACGGTCGGCGAGAAGTTGAAGTCGTTGATGTCGCCGGCGACCACGACCTTCGCCTTGCGGTCCAGCTCCAGCAGCGACTTGACCCAGCCGCCGACCAGTTTCGCCTGGGCGATGCGCTGGGTCTCCGAGGAGCGGACCGGGGGCTGGAAGCGGCCGTCGAGCGCCTGGTCGCCGCCCTTGCTGGCGAAGTGGTTGGCGACGACGAAGACCGGCTCGCCGCGGAAGCGGAACTCGGCCGCGAGGGGCTTGCGGCTGTCCTCCCAGGCGGCGTTCTCCGGGCGGATCCGGCCCGGGTTGGCGGAGAGGCCGACCTCGCCGTCCGCGCCGCGCAGCGGGACGGCGGACGTGGCCGCGTCGCCGCCCGGGACGTCGGGGAAGGAGACCCGCTCGGGGTTGTAGAGGAAGGCCACCCGGATGTTGCCGCCCGGCTGGCCGCCGTCCTCGTCGTCGGCCGGGTTGATCTGGCGCCACTCGTAGGCGGGCCCGCCCGCGGCGGCGATGGCCTCGGTCAGCTTCCGCAGCGTCGCGTCGGCACTCACCACCGCGTCGTTCGTCGGGCCGTTGTCGTCCTGGACCTCCTCCAGGGCGACGATGTCGGGGGAGGCGAGGTGGTCCACCAGGGCCTCGGCGAGCCGGGTGAACTTCTCGTCCGGGTTCTTCGGGGAGAGGTTCTCCACGTTGTACGTGGCGACGGACAGCTCGTCCGCCCGCTGCGGCCGGGTCCGCTCCCGCTCCGGGCCGTTGTCCTCCAGCGCGCCGAGCTCGGTGGCCTGGAGCTCGTAGCCGCCGAACTGGTCGTAGTCCAGCGGTCCGGCGGTGGTGCCGGTGAGGCGGTCGCCGACATCGGCCTGGGGGAACGGCCGTTCGGCGAACGGGATGAGGGAGGCGACCTTCACGCGGGCGCCGTTCTGGTCGCGGTACGAGGCGTAGAGCGTGCCGCCGCGTGCGGTGGGGTTCTCGCGCGGATCGGCCGTCACCCACAGCTCGTTGTGGCGGCTGGACGGGCCGACCACCCCGGCGTCGGAGACCTGGACGCGCATGCCCTCCAGCGCCTCGTAGCGGTCCAGCGCGTAGCGGTGCGGACGGAGCGGGAGCTGCTCGATGCTGCCGCCGCCGGGCGCCTCGGGGGCGTAACGGTTCGGCACCGAGGCGCCGTTGAGCCGGAAGGCGGCCGGGAGGTCGTTGCCGGACGATTCCACCGTCCAGCTGGCACCGGATATCTGGGTGACGGACTGGAGCCCACGGTCCTTCCCGCCCGGGTAGTACTCGCCGACGGTGCCGGAGAGCAGCACCGCGTCGCCCACCGCGACGGCAGGGGTCTTCGAGCCGGTGAAGACGAAGACGCCCTCGCTGGTGGCCGGATCGCGGTCCGGCCGCGGGTCCTGCACCCAGAAGCCGCGCGCGGAGCCGAAGGCGCGGACCGCGGTGACGACGCCGGGGACGTCGGTGACCCGCTCGCCGTCGTACGGGGAGAGCCGGGTGCTCCCCTGGATGTCGTGGATGCGCGGCTGCGCCGCCTCGGCCTGCTGCGGCGCGGCCAGCAGCCCGGCCGCGAGCGCGGTGGCGGCCACCGTGCCCAGGGCGGCGGTTCTGCGGAGCGGGCGGGCGGCGGCGGACGGGGCTATCGGGTCCATCGGTTCTCCGGAGGGTGAGGTCGGACGGGCAGGGGCCCGCCGCCCGGCGGTCGTGCGCGGGACGGGCGGGATCCGCGCCGCCTGATGGGAGGCGGGGAACGAGAGTTCGGCACCCGCACTGTTTCTACGCGCGTCAATCTCCGGCGTGCGGACCCCCGTTGTCAAGGGACCGCCGGTGTACACGGGCGGACGCCGCGGTGAACCGGACCGGAAGCGCTCATATCGGTCTAGGCTTTGTGCGGCGCGCCCGACGCGGGCGGTGCGGACCCCAGCATTTCGAGGAGAAGTCGCCCATGCCCGGAGACCGTTCCGTCATGCCGCCGCTCCGGCTGCCCTCCGAGGCCGAACTCGCGCGCCAGGCACTGACGGCACCCCTCCTCGCGCGCGCCGTACGGCTCGCCCGCCGGCTGGGGGACGGGGTGCCGACGGAAGCGGACGGGCAGCCGGAGCGCGCCGAACTGCTGCGGTTGACCGGGGGGTTGGGACTCGACGGTGATCCGGACGGGCTCGCGGCCACCCGGGCGGCATGGCGGCTCGCGGCCGCCACCGGCCTGCTGCGGACCACCGGGGAGGGCGGCGCGGAAGCCGGGACACCGGCCGGCGCGGGGCGGACGGGCCCGGCGGGCCGTCAGGCCGTCCCCGGCGAGAAGGCCGCCCGGGTCACCGGCGGCAGCCCGCGCGAGATCCTGGAGCTCTGGCGGAGCGGACTGGAGACCGTCCTCGCGGAGGCGGAGGGCGGAACGGGGAACGGGGCGGAGCGCGCGACGTGGAGCGGAACCGGGCCCGCCGAGGCGGCGACGCCCACAGGCGCCGGTCACCCCGCGCCCGCCGCGAACGGCACCGGGACCGGCACCGCGACCGCCGGGGCGGGGGCATCCGCATCCGCGGGCGCGGCCGCCCCGAACGGGTCCGAGGCCGGCGCCGGTGTCGGACCCGGCCACCCCTCCGGCGGGACCGCCGACACCCTCGACCGCGTCCTCGCCGCCCTCTACGCCCTCACCGCCCTGGAAGGCGGCGGCCTCGGCGATCCCGGGCGGAGCTTCGTACCGCTGCCCGCGCTCGCCGCCACGGTCGTCGTGCCCGAGGGCATGACGGAACCCACCGACGCCGTACTGGAGGAGGTGTCGGAGGAGGTCATGCGGCTGGACCACCGCTTCGGGCTGCTGGAACCCCTCGGGCTCGTCGAGTACCGGCCCGTCGACGCCCGCCTCATCGACGAGCTGGACGGGAACGGGGCGGGGGCCGGGGCCGGCGAACCGGCGGACGGCACGGGCACCGCGACCGGGACGGGCGCAGCAGACGGCACGGGCACCGCGGCCGCGACGGACGCCGCCGGTGCGCCCGGCGTGGAGCACCCCGCGCCCGCCGTGGCGGACGATGCCGCCGCCCGCTACGGCATGGTCCGGCTGACCGCACTCGGCGCCCACGGGGTGCGGGCCCGTCTCCTCGACGCGGGCATCGCCGCGCCGCTCACCGGGGACCTCGCCGGGAAGGACGCGGCAACCCTGCTGGACACGGTCACCGGGTACCCGGAGCCCGCGGCCCGGGCCGAGGTCGAGGAGTGGCTGCTCCGGCGCGACCCCGTCGCCGCCGCTCGCGAACTCCTCGCCGCGGGCCGGGGCGACGACCCGGCCGCGCCGCTGCGCCGGCTCGGCTGCCAGCAGGCGCTGGCCCTGATCGGCCGGGAGGCCGAGCCCGCGCTGCGCGAGGTGCTGGACGACCGGCACCTCGGCGGCCTCGCCCGGGTCTGGCTGGCGGAGCACGGGGCGACCGGAGTGCCGGAACCCTCGGAGGAGATGGTCTTCTGGCTGACCGTCGACACCCTCGCCGCACAGCTCGGCGCGGACGGCGACTCCGCCGAGCTGGAGGATCTGGTCCTCGGGCTGGTCGGGCGGCACGGCGCCTTCTTCGACACGGCCTGGCGGGTGGACCACCCGGCGACCGGGGAGGTCCTGGAGGCGATGGGGCGGCTGCACCCCGACCGCGCGGTGGCGAAGGCGGCCCGCCAGGCGGCGTACAAGGCGCGCTCGCGGGGGCGTTGAGCCGGCTTCCCGTACCGGGGGAGCCGTGGACGTCAGCCCGCCGTGTCGGGGATGCTCCCCGCTGCCACCTCGCACCCGGTCGGGGAGGCCTGGGGATCGCCGGTCCCCGGGGCGGTGACGGCCGGGCCCTGATGCGCGGCGAGCGGCGGGGCCGGTGGGCCGCCGCGGCCGGCACCGGGCGAGCGCACGGGGTAAGTTCCGCTCCCCGTCCGGGCGTTGCCTCCGGAGCAGCGGAGGTGGGTCCCGCCCCCGCCGCCGACGTGCGGGGCCTTCGCCCTCGGCCCCCGATGGAACGGCCCGTGGCTCGACCGGTCCGGGAGGCCGTTCTCGGGCAGGGTCCGGTGCGCGCCCAGGGCGCGGGAGACCCGCGGGGAAACGGCGCAGCCCCGTCTTCCGGACTCCGGGCCGCCGGATCGCCGGATCGCCCAATGGACGAACGGCCGTCGGGCGGTGTTCAACCGCCGTTCGGCGGCGCCGGGCACCGTGGTGGGCGTAGCGCAGGGGATCGTCCGGCGACGCAGGAGATGAAGATGCCGCTCACCCGCAGGGATTTCGCGAGAGGGTCCGCCTACACCGGTGCGGGCGTGGTGCTCGCCGGCAGTGTCGGCGTGCTGGCCGGCGCGCCCGACGCCATCGGTATCGGCGGCCGGGGCGAGGAGTCCGGGGCGGACGGGGCCGCCGGCGCGGACCGGCACTCCCCGCACGCCGTCGGCTATGGGCCGCTCCGGGACGACTCCGAGGGCATCGTCGCGCTGCCCGAGGGCTTCTCGTACCGCGTCATCTCCCGCACCGGCGTCACCGAGTTGGAGTCCGGCGAGCCCACCCCCGCGAACCACGACGGCACCGCCGCCTTCGCCGGCCCGCGCGGCGCGACCCTGCTCGTCGTCAACCACGAGATCGACGGCCCGCGCGAGGAGACCGAGCACCCCGTTCCGCTCGCCGACGGGCTGGTCTACGACCCCGCGGCCCCGGGCGGCTGCACCGTCGTCGAGGTCCGCCGCGGCGGCGAGGTGGCCCAGTGGGTCGGTATCGCCGGCACCTCCGACAACTGCTCCGGCGGGCGCACCCCTTGGAACACCTGGCTGACCTGCGAGGAGAGCTCCGACCGGGCCGGTGAGAACGGGATGACCAAGGACCACGGCTATGTCTTCGAGGTCGATCCCCTCGACCGGCGCGCCAACCGGGACCCGAAGCCGATCAAGGCCCTGGGCCGCTACGACCACGAGGCCGTCGTCGTCGACCCCCGGCGCGGGCACATGTACCTGACGGAGGACGACGACGAGCCGAACGGCCTCTTCTACCGCTGGGTCCCCCCGAAGGGCTTCGAGCACGGCCGCGGCCGGCTCCGCACGCTCGCCGACGACGCGGGCGTCCTACAGGCCCCCAAGTGCTTCGACTCCGGCGGCCGTTTCGTCGACGACCTCTCCCGGGCCACCCGGGCCGGCACCGTCTACGGCGTCGACTGGGTGGACGTGCCCGACCGCGACGCCCGGAAGGTCCCGGTGCGCAAGCAGTTCACGGACGGGAGCGTCACCCGGGGCCGCAAGCTGGAAGGCATGTGGTGGGCCGATGGCGGGGCGTACTTCGTCTCCTCCTACGCGCGCGAGGAGAGCCCGGGCCGGCCGCACGACGGCCAGGTCTGGTTCTACGACCCCCGGCGCCGCACCCTGACCCTCAAGGTGATCCTCGGCGTCAACGACCGGCCCTTCGAGGACGGCGCCTTCGACGGGCCCGACAACATCACCGTCTCCCCGTACGGCGGGCTGATCATCGCGGAGGACGGCGAGGGAATCCAGCACCTCTTCGGCGCCACGGAGAGCGGCCGGACCTACCCGATCGCCCGCAATGAGGTGAACATCGGCACCGCGGAGGAGCCGGAGTTCAGCGAGTTCACGGGCGTCGTCTTCTCGCCCGACGGCAGGACGCTGTACGCCAACATCCAGGAGCCCGGCATCATGCTCGCCATCACGGGCCCCTGGCGCCGCCAGCCCCGCTGACGCCTGTGGCCTTCGGCCTAGGGTGACGCCCCGGGCCCGGGGCGATGCATGCCCGGCCCGAGGCCTCCGACCCCGGTACTGCCCGGCTCCGCCGCGGACTGGTGCGGGCAGCACCGGGACCGCCGCCGTCCCGCGGGATCGGGGCCTCCGCCTCGGTCAACCCCTGGGCCGGGGACGCCTGGGCACCCGGCCCATGCCCTCGGGGGGCGCGGCCCGGCTCTGCCTCCGGGCCGATGCCGGCCGGGCCGGCCGCTGCGGTCCGGGTCCGTCCCGGTGTCCGGGCCCCGAGCCCCGGACGTCCGGCCCCGCCCGGGGCTTCGCTGCGGTCCCGCGCCCGCTCCGGGCACGGGCCGGGCGTCCGGTCACCCGCCGACCGTCCGGACGGCGGGCGGCGTCAACAGCCGCCCGCCGCACGGGGGTTCACAGCGCCTTGCCGCCCGGCTTGACCATGCCGCGGACCGTGCGGGAGTCGACGTACTCGCCCATCGCCGTCATCTCCCACTCGCCCGAGAACTGCCGGATGAGCTTGCACATCATCACGCCCGTGCGCGGCTCGGCCCCGGTCAGGTCGAAGCGCACCAGTTCCTGGCCCGCCCCGTCCAGCAGCCGGCAGTACGCCTTGGAGACCTCGGTGAACTTCTGCCCGGAGAAGGAGTTGACCGTGAACACCAGCCCCGTGACCTGCGGGGGCACATCGCCCAGGTGCACGGTGATCACTTCGTCGTCACCGCCGCCCTCGCCGGTGAGGTTGTCGCCGGAGTGCTGGATGACGCCGTTCAGGATGGTGAGCTTGCCGAAGTAGCAGGCGTCGATCTTCTTGCGGTCCGGGCCGTAGGCGATCACGGAGGCGTCGAGGTCGATGTCCTTGCCCCGGTAGGCCGGCTCCCAGCCGAGGCCCATGCGCACGGAGGTCAGCAGCGGGCGCCCGCCCTTCACGAGGGAGACGGTCTCGTTCTTCCGCAGGCTGACCCGGCCCTTGTCCAGGTTGATCTTCCCGGCCCCGGGAGCGGCGGGCGCCGGGGCCGGGGGTGCGGCCGGCATCGCGGGCGCGGGCTGCGCGGGCGCCGCCGGGGCCGAGGGAGTCGTGGCGGCGGCCGGCGGGGGAGCCGGCTGTGCGGCCGGGGCGGCGGGCTCCTCCACGCTCACGCCGAAGTCGGTGGCGATGCCCGCCAGGCCGTTGGCGTATCCCTGCCCGACCGCCCGCACCTTCCAGGCACCGCCCCTGCGGTACACCTCGACCACCACGAGGGCCGTCTCCGCGCCGAGGCGCGGCGGCGTGAACGTGGCGAGCACCGCGCCGTCGTCGGCGTTGCGGACCGTGGCCGTCGGCTCCGTGCCGGCGAACGTCGCCCCCGGGGCGTCGAGACTCGCCGTCACCACCACCTTGTCGATGCCGGCCGGTACGGCGCCGGTGTCCACGGTGATCGTGTCGGGCGCGGCGCCGCCACCGCCGCGGTGGGTGACACCGGGGCCGCTGGGCTGGTTGTAGAAGACGAAGTCGTCGTCGGAGCGGACTTTGCCGTCGGCGGTCAGGAGCAGTCCCGATACGTCGAGCCGCGCCGGTGCGGTGACGTCCACCGCCACACGGGGGACGGAGAGAGGGATGTTCGAGCCGGGGGTCATAGCGGTCATGCCGGGGTAACGAGCGGCCCGGCTTTACGGTTCCATTACCTACCCGTCCGGCGGGAGAGTGCTCCCCGTCCGGCCGTGCCCGCCCGCCCGTCCCGGCGGCCCGGTCCGGATCGGCCTGTGGACGGAACGATTCCGGCCGTAGAGTCCAGGGATGAGACGAACACCGAAGGAACGCCTGGTCAGCGATGGCCGCGGCCTGATCCTGCACTCCTTCCACCGGGTCCCCGAGGACACCCGCTTCCGCGATGCCGACATCGGCCTGTCCCTCGTGGCGCTGTGGCACGGGGACCGGCTGCTGATGGTCTACGAGCGGGACCGCGCCACCTGGGAGCTGCCCGGCGGCGGCATCGACCCCGGGGAGAGCCCGCGCGAGGCGGCGGTCCGCGAACTGGCCGAGGAGTCCGGCCAGATCGCCGACGAGCTCCGCTTCACCGGCTACGGGCTCTACACCCTGGGGCGCCGCCGGCGCCTGGTGTACGGGGCCGTCTACACCGGACTGACCGCGGTGCCCCGCCCGTTCACCCCGAACGAGGAGATCTCCGCGATCCACTGGCGCGCCGCCGGGGAAGCCCTCTCCGGCCGCGTCCAGCCCGTGGACGAATATCTCGCGGCCGTCTGCGCCGCCTCGCGGAACGCGGGTTCCGGCCCCCTGGCCTGAGGTCCCCGGCCCGGGGCCCCCGCCCCGGGGCCCCGCCCGCCCCGGGGCCGGGCGGTCAGTGCGGCCAGAGGGGCGGGTTGGTGCAGAAGTGGCCGCCCAGGTGGGCGTGGTCGGGATTGGCCGGGTCGAGTTCGCCCTGCTCGGCGATGAGCTTCGCCGCGAACGGCTCGGAGTCGTCCCGCGGTTCGTAGCCCAGCGCCCGGGCCGAGGAGAGGTCCCACCACAGGCGGGTGTTGGCGGAGCTGCCGTAGACGACGGTGTGGCCGACGCCCTCGGCGGTGAGCGCCGCGTGCAGCAGCCGGGCGGCGTCGGGCGGGCTCAGCCAGACCGAGAGCATCCGCACCGTGGTGGGCTCGGGGAAGCAGGAGCCGATGCGGACGGAGACGGTCTCGATGCCGTGCTTGTCCCAGTAGAGGGAGGCCAGGTCCTCGCCGAAGCACTTGGAGAGGCCGTAGAAGGTGTCGGGCCGGTGCGGCGCCCCCACGGGCAGCGGCGGGGCGCCCTCGCCGGCGGGGCGGGGGAGGAAGCCGACGGCGTGGTTGCTGGAGGCGAAGACCACGCGGCGCACGCCCTCCTCGCGGGCGGCCTCGTAGAGGTGGTAGGTGCCGCGGATGTTGGAGTCGAGGATCTTCTCGAAGGTCGATTCGAGGGAGATCCCGGCGAGATGGACGATCGCGTCGACACCGCGGACGGCTTCCCGCAGGGCCTCGCGGTCGGCGAGGTCGGCCGTGACCGAGACGGTGCCCTCGGGGGCGTCCGGCACGGGGACGCGGTCGAGCAGCCGGAGGGTGTAGCCGTACGGGGGCAGCAGTTCGCGCATCAGGGTGCCGAGGCCGCCGGCGGCGCCGGTGAGCAGGATGGTGCGGTCTGCGGGCATGGCGGTGTCTCCTCGGGAGGGCGGCGGCCGGTGGGCCGGGGGCCGGTTCGGGGCGGACGCGGTGCGCAGCCGTGCGCGGCGGAGCCTGTTCACGATCTCCGGGGAAGACTCTGCCATCGGGTAGTAAGCGCTGTCATCCCCCTGTGGTGGCTCTCTTGACCGCTTCCGGGGGCCGTCCTAGCGTGACCGCTTCCGCGGAGGGGTCCACCGGCCGGCGGCCGGCGGGCCGGTGAGGAGACGACATGCGAGCCTCGGCCTTTCTCTACCCCTGGGACGTGGTGGGTGATCCGTACGCCCCGGTCCGGGTGGCCCGGCTGGGGGTGCGTCAGGTGACGCTGGCCTCGGCGTACCACTCCACCCGCGCCCTGACGCCGCGCCACCCCCGGCACCGCGTCGTCACGGCCCGGCACGCGGCGGTGCTCTACCCGCCCGACCCGGCCCGCTGGGCGGGGAGCGCGCTGCGGCCGTACGAGCAGCGGTGGACGGAGGGCCGCGATCCGTTCGGGGAGGCGGCGGAGGCGCTGGCGGGGGCGGGGCTGGAGGTGCACAGCTGGGTGGTCCTGGCGCACAACTCCCGGCTGGGCGAGGAGCATCCGGAGACCTCCGTGCGCAACGCCTACGGCGACCGGTACCCGTGGGCGCCCTGTATCGCCCGGCCCGAGGTGCGGGAGTACGCCGTGGCGCTGGCCGCCGAGGCCGCCGCACGGCCGGGCGCGCGCGGCACCGAACTGGAGTCCTGCGGCTGGTACGGCCTGGCCCATCTGCACGCGCACGACAAGACGGCCGGGGTCGCGCTCGGCGGCGCCGGGCAGTACCTGATGTCGCTCTGCTTCTGCGAGGTGTGCGAGGAGGGGTACGCCGCGACGGGCGCCGATCCGGAGCGGCTGCGGGCCGCGGTGGTGACGGCCCTGGAGCCGCTGTGGCGCGGGCAGCCCGCACCGGAGACGGGACCGGCGGGGGACCGGGGAGCGGAGTGGGCGGCGGTGGAGAAGCTGCTCGGCGAGGAGCTGGCGGACGGGACGCGCCGCTGGCGCCGGGGTGTCGCGGACGGGCTCCGGCGGGCGGCGGTCGCGGCCGTGCGGCGGGTCGCGCGGCCGGGCTTCCGGGTGCTGCTGCACGCCGACCCGGCCTGGCACCGGTGCGGGGCCAACGCCGGCGCCGACCCGGAGGAACTGCTGGACGTGGCGGACGGCGCCGTGCTGCCCTGCCCGGGCGGTGCGGGGGGAGGGGCGGAACGGGCCGCCGTTCTGGAGCCGTTCGCCCTGGTGCGTCCCGAAGGGGCCGTCCTGGCGGCGAACTTCACGGTCGTCTCCGGCATGGGCGGCAGCCCGGCGACGCTGGCGGCGGACGCGGCCCACGCGGCGGAGCTGGGCGCGGACGAACTCCGGCTCTACCACGCCGGGCTGGCCTCCGACGCCGACCTCGCGCAGGTCCGGGCGGTCCTCGGCTGAACGGGAGGGCGGGACGGGCCGGTTGGCGCGGCATCGTCTTCCCGCCGTCTCGCCGCCGTGGTCGCCCCCGTACCCCCGCCCTCGCGGACATCTCTTCGTGTGCGGGGCATTGACGGGACGGCGGCGCGGCCCTAGCTTCATCGCGTCGCCCCTCGTACGTCATATATCAGACGCGATACGCGAGATCTGAGAGCCTTTCATGGTCACTGTGCCCGGTCCGCTCCCCGCCACCCCGGCCCCGATCCCCTCCCGCACCCAGGTGGTGCTGGAAGCGATCAAGCACGGCATCCTCACCGGCCGACTGAGTCCCGGCCAGCCGCTGGTGGAGACGGAGCTGGCGCAGCGGTTCGGGGTCTCCAAGACCCCGGTCCGGGAGGCCCTGAAGACGCTCGCGGGCTCCGGGCTCGTCGTCATGAACCAGTACAAGGGCGTCACCGTGCGGACCGTGGACGCCGCCATGGCCCGTGAGGTGTACGACGTCCGGCTGCTGCTGGAGCCGGAGGCGCTGCGCCGCTCGGTCGCCCGGGAGGCGTCGCTGGAAGCGGCCCGGGAGGCGCTGGAGCGGGCCGACCACTCCTCCGACCGGGCCGACCGGAGCCTGGCCAACCGGGACTTCCACCGGGCGCTGTACCTTCCGTGCGGCAATCCGCTGCTGGCCCGGATGCTCGACGACCTGCGCGACCAGGCGGCCCTGGTCTCGGCGGTCGCCTGGGCGTCGGTGCCGTCCTGGGAACGGGAGGCGCGCGAGCACCGGGAGATCCTGCGGACGGCGCTCGCGGGGGACGCGGACGGCGCGGCCCGGCTGCTCCACGAGCACATCGGCTCCTTCGTGCGGCGGGCCTTTCCGGACGCCGCACCGGACCTGGCCGCACCGGACCGGGCCGTACCGGACCCGGCGGCGCAGGAGCGGCCCACCGCCCCCTGACCGCGCACCGCACCACTCCGGCACGCACCACGGCACCACCGCACCACGGCACCACCGCACCACGGCAGCACCGCACCCAAGGCCGTACCGGCCAACGGCATGGCACCGGAACCCGGTTGCTCCGCTCCGGCGCCCGGGCGACGGCACCCGCACAACACCGCACCACCCCGCACAGCACCGCACCGACGGCCCCGCGCAGGACACCCGGCGGGCCGCCATCCAAGGCGACGGCCGCCCGCGAACCGGCGGCCCGGAGCACAGACCGCGGCCCGCGCCGCGCACGGAAAGGGCGGACAGCATGGACCAGGCACGGCTGAAAACGGCTCTCGCCGAGGTCGTGGCGATCCCGGTGACGCCGTTCGACGCGCACGGCGGCGTCGAACGCGCCACGTACCGCGCGCTGCTGCGCCGGCTGCTCGACGGGGGAGTCGTCACCGTCACCCCGAACGGCAACACCGGTGAGTTCTACGCCCTCACGCCCGAGGAGCGGCGCACCGTCGTCGAGGAGACCCTGGCGGAGACCGCAGGGCAGGCCACCGTCGTGGCCGGGGTCGGCCACGACGTGCCCACCGCCGTCGGCGCCGCCCGGCACGCCCGGGACTGCGGGGCCGAGATGGTGATGATCCATCAGCCGGTGCACCCCTACGTCTCGCAGGACGGCTGGGTCGACTACCACCGCGCCATCGCGGAGGCGGTGCCCGAGCTGGGCGTCGTCCCGTACATCCGCAGCGAGCGGCTGGACGGGGAGCGCATCGCGCGGCTGGGCGAGCTCTGCCCCAATGTGGTGGGCGTGAAGTACGCGGTGCCGGACGCGGCCCGGTTCGCGGCGGTCGCCCGGGACGCGGGCCTGGACCGGTTCACCTGGGTCGCCGGGCTGGCCGAGCTGTACGCGCCTGCGTACTGGGCGGTGGGGGCCACCGGTTTCACCTCCGGTCTGGTCAACGTCGCGCCCCGGCTGTCGCTGGCCATGCTGGTGGCGCTGCGCGCCGGGGACTACGCGGCCGCCATGGCGGTCTGGGAGCGGGTACGGGAGTTCGAGGCGCTGCGCGCGGAGCGGCAGTCGGCGAACAACGTCAGTGTCGTCAAGGAGGCGATGGCCGTTCTCGGCCTGTGCCGGCGCGAGGTGCGGCCGCCCAGCCGGCCGCTGCCCGAGCCGGAACGCGGCCGGGTCGCCTCGCTGCTGAAGGGGTGGGACCTGTGACGAGCGGGCCCGGGAACACCGGCGCGGCCGCGGACGGCGCCGCACGGCGCGAACGGGTGCGCGCCCCGGAGGAGTTGCGCAGCCACGCCTGGTACGGCACCGACGGGCTGCGGGCCTTCAGCCACCGGGCCCGCACCCGGCAGCTCGGCTACCTCCCCGAGGAGCACCTGGGCAAGCCCGTCGTCGCGGTCCTCAACACCTGGAGCGACATCAACCCCTGCCATCAGCATCTGCGCGAACGGGCCGAGGCCGTGAAGCGGGGCGTCTGGCAGGCGGGCGGCTTCCCGCTGGAGTTCCCGGTGGCCACGCTGTCGGAGACCTTCCAGAAGCCGACGCCCATGCTCTACCGGAATCTGCTGGCGATGGAGACCGAGGAGCTGCTCCGCTCCTATCCGGTGGACGGCGCCGTGCTCATGGGCGGCTGCGACAAGACCACCCCGGCGCTGCTGATGGGCGCCGCCTCCGCCGGGCTGCCCGCCGTCTTCGTCCCGGCCGGGCCGATGCTGCGCGGCCACTGGCGCGGCGAGACCCTCGGCTCCGGCACCGACATGTGGAAGTACTGGGACGACAAGCGCGCCGGGCTCATCGGCGACCGCGAACTACGCGAACTGGAGTGCGGACTGGCCCGCTCTCCCGGCCACTGCATGACCATGGGCACGGCCTCCACCATGACGGCCGTCGCCGAGGCCCTCGGGGTCACCGTGCCCGGTGCCTCCTCGATCCCCGCCGTGGACTCCGGGCACAGCCGGATGGCCGCCGCCGCCGGCCGCCTCGCCGTCGAACTGGTGTGGCAGGACCTGCGGTTGCCGGAGATCCTGACCCGCGAGGCGTACGAGGACGGCATCGCGACGGCCGTGGCGCTCGGCGGCTCGACCAACGCGGTGATCCATCTGATCGCGATGGCCGGCCGCTCGGGCGTTCGGCTCACCCCGGACGATTTCGACACCATCGCCCAGCGGGTGCCCGTCCTCGCCAACCTCCGCCCCGGCGGGGCGTATCTGATGGAGGACTTCCACTACGCGGGCGGGCTGCCGGGCCTGCTGGCGCGGCTCGCGGAGGCCGGGCACCTCCACCTCGACCGGCCCACCGCCGCCCACCCCACCCTGCGGGAGCAGATCGCCGGAGCGCTGGTCCACGACGACGACGTCATCCGTCCGCCGGACCGCCCGCTCGCGGCGGAGGGCGGCATCGCCGTACTGCGCGGCAATCTCGCCCCCGACGGGGCCGTGATCAAGCACATCGCCGCCGATCCCCGGCTGCTGCGGCACACCGGCCCCGCCGTCGTGTTCGAGAACTACCGGGAGCTGCAGGACCGGATCGACGACCCGGCGCTCGGCATCACCGCCGGCAGCGTGCTCGTACTCCGCGGCTCCGGCCCGCTCGGCGGCCCCGGGATGCCCGAGTACGGGATGCTGCCGATCCCCGCGTATCTGCTCAAGGAGGGGGTGCAGGACATGGTGCGGCTCTCCGACGCCCGGATGAGCGGTACCAGTTACGGCGCCTGCGTGCTGCACATCGCCCCCGAGTCGCACGCCGGCGGGCCGCTGGCCCTGGTCCGCACCGGCGACCTCATCACCCTCGACGTGCCGGCGCGGCTGCTGCGCCTGGAGGTGGACGAGGCCGAACTCGCCCGCCGCCGGGAGGAGTGGCGGCCGCCGCCCGCCCGGTACGGGCGCGGCTACGGCGCGCTCTACCAGCGGCACATCACGCAGGCCGACACCGGCTGCGACTTCGACTTCCTGGCCCGGCCGGGCGAGGTCCCCGAACCGCACGCGGGCTAGCGGGCGGCGCCGCGGCCGCCCGGGCCCCGGGCTCCGCGCCCTCCCTCCCGCCCGCCCACCCCGTCCCGTCCCTGTCATCCCCGTCCCCGTCCTTCCGAACGGAACCACCGCACCCCGCGTAGTAAGCGCTTAACCACCCACCCCCGTACCACCATCCGACACCCGCACCGCTCGCCCCGCTCGACGTGAAGGAGCAGTCATGGCCCTCGCCGTGGCGAAGGAACCCCGCGGGACCGGCCGCCGCCGGGCGGGCGGCCCGGCCCGTCTCCCGTATCTGCTGATCTCACCGGCCGTGCTGCTCATGCTGGGCTTCCTGGCCTATCCCATGATCAGCGTCCTCTACTACAGCCTCCGGCACTACAACGTCACCAAGCCCTGGCGGAACGGCTTCGCCGGCCTCGACAACTTCTCCGCCCTCCTCGCGGACGACCTGTTCTGGCAGAGCCTGGTCTTCAGCGCCCAGTGGGTCGGTACCGAGGTCGCGCTCCAGCTCGCCCTGGGCCTGGCGCTGGCGCTCATCGTCAACCAGACGTTCGTGGGCCGCGGCATCTCCCGCGCCCTGGTCTTCTCGCCCTGGGCCGTCTCCGGGGTGCTGACCACCACGATCTGGATGCTGCTCTACAACCCGTCCACCGGCGTCAGCCGCTATCTGGCGGACGCCGGCATCGGCTCGTACGGCACCTCGGTGCTCTCCGACCCCGGGACGGTCTTCTGGGCCGCCGTGCTCGCCGAACTCTGGCGCGGCGTCCCCTTCTTCGCCATCCTCATCCTGGCCGACCTCCAGTCCATCCCCCGCGATCTCTACGAGGCGGCCTCCGTCGACGGCGCCGGGCGGCTGCGGCAGTTCCTGCACATCACCCTGCCGCACCTCAAGGACGCGATCGTCCTCTCCACGCTGCTGCGGGCGGTGTGGGAGTTCAACAACGTCGACCTGCTCTACACCCTCACCGGCGGCGGCCCGGCCGGCGCGACCACCACGCTGCCGCTCTACGTCGCCAACACCGGTATCCACGGCCACGACTTCGGCTACGCCTCCGCGCTCACCACCGTCGCGTTCGTGATCCTCCTCTTCTGCTCGATCCTCTATTTGCGGCTCAGCAAGTTCGGGGGCGACCGCTCATGACCACCACCGCCATCACCGACCAGGGCGCGGCCGCCGGGACGCGCGCCGGAGCGCACACCGGGAGCGCGCCGCCCGCGCGCCGCTTCCGGCGCGGCCCCGGCACCGGCGGCGGGCCGGCGGGGGACCGCACGCCGCGCTGGCAGATCTATCTGCCGCTCGGGCTGTATCTCCTGTTCACCCTGGTGCCGTTCTACTGGATGCTGCTGTTCGCCGTGCGCCCGGCGGGCTCCACCTCGCTGGTGCCCTGGCCGGCCACGGCCGCGCACTTCGACAAGGTGTGGAACGACCTGGGCTTCGCGGTCTTCTTCCGCAACAGCCTGCTCGTCGGCGTCGCGTCCCTGCTGATGACGACGGCCGTCGCGCTGGCCGGCGGCTACGCCCTGGCCCGCTTCCGGTTCCGGGGGCGGAACGGCTTCATGCTGGCGCTGCTGTGCTCGCAGTTCATCCCGGGCGCGCTGATGCTCGTACCGCTCTTCGAGATCTTCCGCGAGCTGGCCCTCGTCAACTCGCTGTGGAGCGTGGTCATCGCCGAGACGGTCTTCCAGCTGCCGCTCTCGCTCATCCTCATCAGCGGCTTCATCCGCAATGTGCCGGCCGAGCTGGAGGAGGCCGCCTGGGTCGACGGCTGCGGGCGCTTCCGCGCCTTCTGCGCGGTGGTGCTGCCGCTGCTGCGGCCGGGGCTGATCGCGGTCGGTTCCTTCGCCTTCGTGCACAGCTGGAACCACTTCCTCTTCGCGCTGATGTTCCTCAGCTCGCAGGAGAAGTACACGATCCCCGTCGGACTCAACTACACGATCGGCGCGGAGAGCGTCGACCTGGGCGCGCTGGCCGCGGGCGGCGTCGTGGCCGCCGTGCCCGTGGTGATCGTCTTCGCCTTCATCCAGAAGTGGCTCATCGCCGGTTTCAGCGCCGGGGCGGTCAAGGGCTGAGCCGCCCCCGGGGGCGGCCAGGAACAGCACATCGGGGAGTGACATGACGGCAGTTGACGGAAGGGAAGCCGGGCCCGCCGGACCGGGCACCGTACCGGACGCGGCGCGCCGCGCCGGGCCGGACACCGGGCCCGGCGCCGGGGGCGGCCCCGACGGGCCGGTGCCCGTGGTGCTCGCCGGCGGGCGCGGCCACGGCTCCTGGCACCTGGAGAACCTGCGGCGGCTCGCGGTGGCCGGCCGGGTCCGGCTCGCCGGGGTGTGCGAACTCCAGCCCCTCGCCGCGGAGGAACTGGCCGGCTTCGACGGGGTCGAGCAGTCGCCGGACCTCGCCGGGCTGCTGGAGCGCACCGGCGCGCGGATCACCGTCGTCTGCACGCCGATCCACACCCACACCGAGCTGGCGCTCACGGCCGCCCGCGCGGGCTCGCACCTGCTGCTGGAGAAGCCGCCGACGCCCTCGTACGAGGAGTTCCTGCGGCTCACCGAGGGCTTGGCGGCCGCCGGCGCCGCCTGCCAGATCGGCTTCCAGTCGCTGGGCTCGCACGCCCTGGACGCCATCGCGGAACTGATCGACGGCGGGGCCGTCGGCCGGGTGCGCGGCATCGGCGGCGCGGGGGCCTGGGTGCGCGGCGAGGACTACTACACCCGCGCCCCCTGGGCCGGGCGGCGGACCCTCGGCGGCCGGGACGTCGTCGACGGAGTCCTGACCAATCCCCTGGCGCACGCCGTCGCCACCGCGCTGCGTATCGACGGCAGTGACCGGGCCGGGGACCTGGCCGGGATCGAACTGGAGCAGTACCGGGCCCACGACATCGAGGCGGACGACACCTCCTGCCTGCGGCTGACCACGGCGCGCGGCACCCCGGTCACCGTGGCCGTCACCCTCTGCGCCGAACGCACGGCCGATCCCTATCTGCTCGTCCACGGCGACCGGGGCCGGATCACCTTCTGGTACACGCGGGACCGGGTGCTGCTGCGGCGCGCCGGGCACCCGCCGGAGGAACGCCTGTACGGGCGGACGGATCTGCTGGAGGACCTGCTCGCGCATCTGGGCACCGGCTCGCCCCTGCTCGTCCCCGCGGACCGCACGGGCGCGTTCACCCGCGTCGTCGAGGCGGTCCGGACCGCGCCGCCGCCGGTGCGGCTGGCGGAGCCGGTCTGGCACCGCGCCGACGGCCCGGCCTGGCGCCGTGACGGCACGGCGCCGCGGCGGGTGATCACCGGCGTCGACGCGCTGGTCGCGGCGAGCGCCGAGACCCTCTCCCTCTTCTCCGAACTCGGCGCGGACTGGGCCGTACCGGCCGGGGCGCGGCCGGGCCGGGCGGCGGGGGAGCGCGGAGGAGGGGAGGAGCGGCGGCCGTAGCCCCGGACCGCCGGGGACGGCCACGGCACCACGGGACGGCCGGCGCGGCACGGCACACCGGCCACGGGTCCGGCGGCACACGGCAGTACGGCAGCACGGCGGTACGTCAGCACAGCGGCACACCAGCACGGCAGCACGGCGCGGGACCGGGACCCCCGCGTTCACCGAACCGAGAACCGAGGAGAACCGACATGACGACAGCACACCGATCCCGGCGCCCGGAACCGCGCCCCCGGAGAGCGATACGGCCCGCGGCGGCCGTGGCCCTCACCGCCGTCCTCGCCCTGACCGCGAGCGCCTGCGGCAACTCCGGCGACGCGGCCGGGGGAGAGGGCGACGGCAAGGGCACGGTCGAGTTCTGGGACAACAACGGCGGGGTCCGCACCCCCGTCTGGAAGAAGATCATCGCGGCCTTCGAGAAGAAGCACCCGGACATCGACGTGAAGTACGTGCCGGTGCCGATCACCGAGGTCCAGTCGAAGTACGACACGGCGATCGCCGGCGGCGGGCTGCCGGACGTCGGCGGCGTCAAGACCGCGGATCTGGCGAACATGGTGGCGCAGGGCGCCCTGGAACCGGTCGGCGACCGCATCGAGGACGGCCCGCTGAAGGGCAGGCTGTCGCCCGGCATGGTGGCGAGCGTCCGCGCCGCGGGCGGCGAGGGCGACGAGATGTTCTCCGTCCCGACCTCGGCCAACCAGAGCGTCCTGTGGTACCGCACGGATCTCTTCGAGAAGGCGGGGCTGGACGCGCCCGACGACTGGGAGACGTTCTACGAGGCGGCGGAGAAGCTGACCGACGCGGGGGACAACAAGTTCGGCTTCACCCTCCGCGGCGGCGCCGGATCCGTCGCCCAGGCGCTCGACATGATGTACGCCCAGTCGGGGGTCGGGACCTTCTGGAAGGGCGGGAAGACCACGGTCAACGCCCCGGAGAACGTCGAGGCGCTGGAGAAGTACGCGGGCCTGTACAAGAAGGCCACGCCCGCCGCCGACCTCAACAACGACTTCACCAAGATGGTGGCCCAGTTCGGCAGCGGCGACATCGGGATGCTGCTGCACAACCTCGGTTCGTACCCGGACCATGTGAAGGCGTTCGGGAAGGACCGGATCGCCGGCATCCCGCTGCCGCCCTCGGCGGACGGCGCGCCGCGCACCATCCCGTCCAACCCGGTCGACGGGCTGGGGCTGTTCCGGAGCAGCGACAACAAGGCCGCGGCCTGGAAGTTCATCGCGTTCGCCGCCTCCCACGAGATGAACAGCCTCTGGAACGAGGAGGCGGGCGCCATCCCGGCCCGCACGGACGCCGCCGGGGACGCCTGGGTCGAGGACGCGGCGCCGGTGAAGGCCGCCATGGAGTCCCTCAACGACCCCGAGACGAAGATCGTCCAGCTGCCGTACGAGCTGCCGGACTGGAACCACATCAGCAAGGCCGGCACCGAGCCGGACTTCCAGAAGCTGCTGCTGGGCGAGATGACCGCCCAGGAGTTCGCCGACAAGCTCGCGGGGCTCCTCAACGAGGCCCGGGCCGAGTGGAACGAACAGCGGGAGAAGTGAGCCCTCCCCAGGCGCCCGGCGGCCGCTCCCGCCGCCCTGCCGCCGGCCGGCGACCGGCTCTCGCCGCCGTGACCGCCGCCGCCACGGCCGCGGCGGCGGGACGGCCGACGTCCGGGGCCCCGGCGCGGGGTCGTCCCGGCCCGGCGCCCGGGCTCCCGCTCCCGCCCGAACTCCCGTCCCGTCCGCACCTTTCCCCCTCACCCCCAGGAGTCCGACATGCCGAGAGAGTCGTGTCACGCACGTGCCATCGCGGTCCTGCTCTGCGGCGCCGCGCTCGCCCTGGCCCCCGCCCCCGCCGGGGCGGCGGCACCGTCCGCTCCCGTCCCCGCCCGTCCCGGCGACCGTCCGGTGCTGCCCGCCGGTGACGGCTGGGCCTCGGCGGAGGGCGGCACGACCGGCGGCGCGGCCGCCGACGCGGACCACGTCTTCACCGTCCGCACCCGCGCCGAACTCGCCGCGGCGCTGAACGGCGGTGACCCCACCCCCAAGGTCATCCGGATCGCCGGCACGATCGACGCCAACACCGACGACACCGGCCGCCCGCTCTCCTGCGCCGACTACGCCACCGACGGCTACACCCTCGACGGCTATCTCGCCGCCTACGACCCGGACACCTGGGGCGAGGCCGACCCCTCCGGGCCGATGGAGGACGCCCGCGCCGCCTCCGCCGCCCGGCAGGCGGAGCGGGTGCGGCTGGCCGTCGGCTCAAACACCACCATCGTCGGAGCGGGCCCCGGCGCCCGCCTGCTCGGGGCCAGTCTGCAGGTGAAGGCCGCCGAGAACGTCGTCATCCGCGGCGTCACCTTCGAGGACGCGTACGACTGCTTCCCGCAGTGGGACCCCACCGACGGCGCCGACGGCAACTGGAACTCCGAGTACGACAACCTCGTCGTGTACGGCTCCCGCCACGTGTGGATCGACCACAACACCTTCACCGACGGCCGCCGCCCCGACAGCGAACAGCCGCGCCATTTCGGCGTGCTGTTCCAGCAGCACGACGGCGAGCTGGACATCGTGCGCGGAGCCGACCTGGTCACCGCCTCCTGGAACGTCTTCGCCGACCACGACAAGACCCTGATGATCGGCAACAGCGACAGCGCGGGCGACACCGACCGGGGCCGGCTGCGGGTGACCCTCCACCACAACCTCTTCCGCGATGTGGTCGAACGGGCGCCCCGGGTGCGCTTCGGGCAGGTCGACGTCTACAACAACCACTATCTGACGGCCGGCGACCGCTACGGCTACAGCTGGGGGGTCGGCTTCGAGTCCCGGCTCGTCGCCGAGGCCAACGCCTTTACCCTGCCGGACGCGGTGGACCCCGCGAAGGTGATCAAGAGCTGGAAGGGCACGGCCCTCACCGAGCGGAACAACCTGGTGAACGGGGAGGCCGTGGACCTGCTCGCCGCCCACAACGCCGACGCCCCGGAGGAACGCCTCGGCGACGACGCGGGCTGGACCCCCGAGCTCCGGCCCCGCGTCGACCACCCGCGCGCCGTCCCGCACCTGGTGGCCCGGCACGCCGGCGCCGGACGGCGCTGACCGGGGCACGGTCCCGGCCCCGGGCGGGGGTCCGGGACCGTCCGGGCCGGCCGGCCCTCCCGCGGGAAACGGCCGGTCCGGCGGAGCCCCGGGGAGCCTTGACCCTCTCCGCGCCGCGGAAATAGGCTCCAAGAGCATTCAGCATCAGGAACGGTGTTCAGTATCCCGAACGCCGCCCGACGTGGTACGAGCTGGAGGAACCGCAGTGGCCGCAGCAGTGTGGAGCGTCGACCCCCGGACCGGGAAGCGGCGGGAGGAAGTGGCCGTCGAGGCCACGCCCGCGGAGGTCGACGAGGCCGTGCGCGCCGCGCACGCGGTCCGCCGAAGCCTCGCCGACCGCGCCGTGCGCGCCGCCTTCCTGCGCACGGCCGCCGACCTCCTGGACGAGTCGGCCGGTCATGTCGTCGAGGCCGCCGACGCGGAGACCGCGCTCGGCCCCGGCCGGCTCACCGGCGAGCTGGCCCGGACGACGTACCAGCTCAGGGCGTTCGCCGGCCTCGTCGACGAGGGCTCCTTCCTCGGCGTGATGATCGACCACGCCGACCCGGATCTCAAGCCCGTGCCGCGCCCCGACCTGCGCCGCTACAAGGTCCCGCTGGGCGTCGTCGCCGTCTACTCCGCGAGCAACTTCCCGCTCGCCTTCTCCGTCCCCGGCGGGGACACGGCCAGCGCGCTCGCCGCCGGCTGCCCCGTCGTCGTCAAGGCGCACCCCGACCACCCGGCGACCTCCGAGCTCTGCGCCTCCGTGCTGCGCCGCGCCGCCGTGCGGGCCGGGCTGCCGGCCGATGTCGTCCGCCTGGTGCACGGCTTCGAGGCGGGCGTCGAACTGATCAAGCACCCGCTGGTCTCGGCCGCCGGGTTCACCGGCTCGGTCCGCGGCGGCCGGGCGCTCTTCGACGCGGCCGCCGCCCGCCCCGTGCCCATCCCGTTCCACGGCGAGCTGGGCAGCCTCAACCCGGTCGTCGTCACGGAGGCCGCGGCCGCCGAGCGCGCCGAGGAGATCGGCACCGGCCTCGCCGGGTCCATGACCCTCGGCACCGGGCAGTTCTGCGTCAAGCCCGGCCTGGTGCTGGCTCCCTCCGGCACCGCCGGCGACCGGCTGCTGGCCGCCCTCACCGACGCCGTCGGCAAGACGGAGGCGGGGGTGCTGCTCGACTCCCGGATGCGCGACAACTTCGTCCGCGGGGTGCGCGAACGGCTGGAGCTCCCCGGGGTGGACAGCCCGGTGACCCCGGGCGGGAGCGGCGAGCTGGCCGTCGGCGCGGGCTACCTCACCGTCCCGGCCGCCCGGCTCGCCGAGGGCGACGCCCATGAACTGCTGCTGGAGGAGTGCTTCGGCCCGGTCACCGTCGTCGTCCGCTACGAGAACGCCGCCGAGGTCTCCGCGGTCCTGGAGCGGCTGCCCGGCAACCTCACCGCCACCGTCCACCTCGGCGAGGCGGAGGCGGCGGAGGAGGACGGCGCCGCGGCGCGGCTGCTCGCCGAGCTGACCCCGCTGGCCGGCCGGCTGCTGGTGAACGGCTGGCCCACGGGCGTCGCCGTGGCACCCGCGCAGCACCACGGCGGCCCCTACCCGGCCACGACCTCCACCTCCACCTCGGTCGGCTCCACCGCGATCGAGCGCTGGCTCCGCCCGGTGGCGTACCAGAACACACCGCAGGCCCTGCTGCCCCCCGAACTCCGGGACGGCAACCCGCTGGGCCTCCCGCGCCGCGTCGACGGCCGTCCGGAGCACTGACCGGAGCCGTACCGTCCGGCCGCCGGCGGCCCCGGCCGGCGGCCCGGGGAACCTGTTCGGCGTAACGAGCGGGCCCGGGAGGGACGGCGCGCATGCGGTGCGGGGGAGCAGGACACGGCCGCGCCGGACGCCGGCTCCCCGCGGGGAGCGGGGTGCCGCCCGCCGCGGAACCGGGACAATGGGGGGCATGCCGGAAGGGAATGCCGCGGTGCACGAGGCGTACGACGCCGTCCGGACCCGCATGACCGACGGCCGCTACGCCCAGGGGCAGATCCTCACCCCGGAAGCGGTCGCCACGGAGACGAGCCTGCCGCTCCCCGCCATCGAGGCCGCCTTCGGACGCCTGGCCGAGGAGAACGCCCTGCGCCTCTATCCGGCGCAGGGCGCGCTGATCCTCCCGCTGGACCTGGAGGAAGCGCGCGACATCATGGAGGCCCGGCTGCTCCTGGAGGTCTTCGCGATCGACTCCGTGGTCGCCCGCGGCCGGGAGCACGCGCGCCGGCTGGGCCGGGACCTCGCCCCCATGCTGCGGGAGCTGGACACGGCCGAGGCGACCCTGCTCCAGGCCAGGCGGTTCCACTGCGAGCTGGTCGCGGCGGCGGGCAACGCCATGGTCGTCCGGATGCACGAGACGCTGTGGGACCGCAGCCTGCACGTGGCCGCCGCCTCCACCGCCGGGGCGGACAACCGGCACGGCAACACCGTCGAGCACCGGGCCATCGCCGAGGCCCTGTCCCGCGGAGAGGGCGCCCGGGCCCGCCGGCTGGTGTACGAGCACGTCTCCGCCATCCTGCGCCGCGTCGGCGTCGGTGACGAGCTGGCCCTGCCGCGCCCGGCGGACGCCTGAGGAACTCCGCCCCCGCGCCCGCCCCCGCCGTGATTCCCGTGGACGGGCGGGCGGCCTCCCCCGCATAGTGGCTCGCTATGGAGACCAGTCTGGGAGCAGCACACTTCGCACCGGAACCGACCTATCTCAACACCGCCTCGATGGGGCTGCTGCCCCGGAAGGCCGCGGCCGTCCTCCGGGAGGGAGTCGAGAACGCCGTCACCGGACGCACCACACCCGACCTCGGCTTCCCCTCCGTGGACGGGGCCCGCGCGGCCTTCGCCCGGCTGGTCGGGGTGGACCCCGGCCGGGTGGCCACCTCGGGCGCCGTCGCCGTGCACACCGGGCTGATCGCCACCTCCCTGCCGGAGGGGGCCGAAGTCCTCGTCGCCGACGGGGACTTCAGCTCGCTGGTCAACCCCTTCGCCGTCCGTCCCGGCATCGAACTGCGCAGTGTGCCGCTGGACGCGCTGGCGGACGCGGTCCGGCCCGGTACGGCGCTCGTCGCCGTCAGCGCCGTCCAGTCGGCCGACGGCCGCGTCGCCGACCTGGCCGCGATCCGGGAGGCCGCCCGCGCCCACGGCGCCCGGACGCTCGTCGACACCACCCAGGCCGCCGGCTGGTTCCCGGTGAACGCCGGCGACTTCGACTACACCGTCACCGGCTCCTACAAGTGGCTGCTCTGCCCGCGCGGTGTCTCCTTCCTCACCGTCCCGGAGGACGGCGGGGGCCTGCGCCCGGTCTTCTCCGGCTGGACCGCGGGGGAGGACCCCTGGGAGAGCACGTACGGACCGGTGCGCCGTCTCGCCCGCTCCGCACGCCGGTTCGACGAGAGCCACGCGCTGCTGGCGTATCTCGCGGCCCCGCACGCGCTCGCGGTCATCGAGGAGACCGGCACCGAGGCCATCCGCGCGCACAACCTCGCGCTCGCCGCGCGCTGCCGCGCCGGACTGGCGGAGCTGGGGTACGAACCGGTGCCCGAGCCGGACTCCGCGATCGTCGCCGTCCCCGGGCTCGGCCATGCCGAGGAGGTGCTGACGGCGGCGGACGTCCATGTGGCGATCCGGGCCGGCAATCTGCGGGCGGCCTTCCACCTCTACAACACCGCCGCGGACGTGGACCGGCTGCTCGACGTGCTCTCCCGCGTGCCCGCCCGCACCTGACAGCGCGACGGCGGCCACCACCGGGAACACCTCCCGGCGGCGGCCGCCGTCACTCACCCAGTGGGAGCCCGATCCGGACGCGCCCCTCCCCCTCTCACGAGGAGGCCACGGCCCGGACCCAGGTCACACCCTGCGAGCCTTGGGTCGTCTCGTTCCGTCTCTCGTCACTTCACCGGCGTGAAGTCGCGGGCACCGAGGAACTCGGGCCGGCGGATGGGGGCCGCGAACGGCTCCACCGCCTTGTTCTCCACGCTGTTGAAGACGATGAAGACGTTGCTGCGGGGGAACGGGGTGATGTTGTCCCCGGAGCCGTGCATGCAGTTGCAGTCGAACCAGGTCGCCGACCCGGCCTTGCCGGTGAACAGCTTGATGCCGTGCTTCTCGGCGAAGCCGGACAGCGCCTCGTCGGACGGGATGCCCGCGTCCTGCATCTGCAGCGACCGCTTGTAGTTGTCCTTCGGGGTCTCACCGGCGCAGCCCAGGAACGTCTTGTGCGAACCCGGCATGATCATGAGACCGCCGTTGGTGTCGTAGTTCTCGGTCAGCGCGATCGAGACGGACACCGTGCGCATGTTGGGCAGGCCGTCCTCGGCGTGCCAGGTCTCGAAGTCGGAGTGCCAGTAGAACCCGGAGGCACCGAACCCCGGCTTGACGTTGATCCGGCTCTGGTGGACGTAGACGTCCGAGCCGAGGATCTGCCGGGCGCGGTCCAGCACGCGCGGGTCGCGCACCAGCCCGGCGAAGACCTCGCTGATCTTGTGCACCTCGAAGACCGACCGGACCTTCTGCGACTTGGGCTCGACGATCGACCGCTCGTCGTCCTTCATCCTCGGGTCGGTGACCAGACGGTTCAGCTCGTCGCGGTAGACCGCGACCTCGTCGGGGGTGATCAGCTGGTCGATCGCCATGAAGCCGTCGCGGTCGAAGGAGCTGAGTTCGTTCTCGGAGATCGGGCCGGGGGTCCCGGGAGCCGACCACACGACCGGGTCAACGCGCGGGGTGGCCACCTCCGTGGCGCCGCGGGTCGGGTAGAGATCGGTCGTCGTCCGCTCGGGTGCGATGGTCATGGTGCTGCACCTACTCCTCTCGGTTACGTCCCTGCTTCTATCCGTTTCCCTCGTTGGGGTGGATCAGCCCTCTTCGGGCTCGGTGAGCAGCGGGTAGACACCGTTCTCGTCGTGGTCCTCACGGCCGGTGACCGGCGGGTTGAAGACGCAGACGCAACGGAAGTCCGTCTTGGGCCGCATCGTGTGGCGCTCGTGCCCGTCCAGCAGATACATCGTGCCGGGCTCGATCCAGTGCTTCTCGCCCGTTTCCTCGTCGGTGAGCTCGGCCTCACCCTCCACGCACAGCACGGCCTCGACGTGGTTGGCGTACCACATCTTGGTCTCGGTCCCCGCGTAGAGCGTGGTCTCGTGGAGGGAGAAGCCCACGCGCTCCTTGGCGAGGATGATGCGCTTGCTCTCCCAGGTGCCCGACTTCGACTTGACATGCCGGTCGGTGCCCTCGATGTCCTTGAGGGATCGGACGATCACAGTGCTTCTGCCTTTCGTTTCTACGGTCGGCGATACGCGGGCCCGGGGCAACCCGGCGAACCAGCCGGATTGCCCCGGGAGACGGCTCAGACCGTCTCGCGTACCGCCCGGGCGAGGATCCGCAGACCCTCGTCCAGCTCTTCGGGGGTGGTGGTCAGCGCGGGCAGCAGCTTGACGACCTCGCTCTGCGGCCCGGACGTCTCGACCAGCAGCCCCAGCTCGAAGGCGCGCTTGCAGACGGCGTTCGCGCGGGACTTGTCGGTGAACTCCATGCCCCAGACGAGGCCGCGGCCGCGCACCACGCCACCGAGCCGCGGGTGCTCCTCGGTGATGGCCGTGAGCGCCTGCTCCACCTGCTCACCGCGGCTGATGGTCTGCTTCTCCATCTGGCCGTCGGCCCAGTAGGTGTCGAGGGCCGCCGCGGCCGTCACGAAGGCCGGGTTGTTGCCGCGGAAGGTGCCGTTGTGCTCGCCCGGCTCCCACACGTCCAGCTCCGGCTTGAACAGCGTCAGCGACATCGGCAGCCCGTAGCCGCTGATGGACTTCGACAGCGTCACGATGTCCGGCGTGATGCCCGCCTCCTCGAAGGAGAAGAAGGCACCGGTGCGGCCGCAGCCCATCTGGATGTCGTCGACGATCAGCAGCATGTCGCGGCGCCGGCACAGGTCGGCGAGCGCGCGCAGCCAGTCGGCGCGGGCGACGTTGATGCCGCCCTCGCCCTGGACCGTCTCGACGATCACGGCGGCGGGCTGGTTGAGCCCGGAGCCCTGGTCCTCCAGCAGCCGCTCGAACCACAGGAAGTCCGGGACCTTGCCGTCGAAGTAGTTGTCGAACGGCATCGGGGTGCCGTGCACCAGCGGGATGCCGGCGCCGGCGCGCTTCATGGAGTTGCCGGTGACGGCGAGCGAGCCGAGGGACATGCCGTGGAAGGCGTTGGTGAAGGAGACGATCGCCTCGCGGCCCTTCACCTTCCGGGCCAGCTTGAGCGCGGCCTCGACGGCGTTGGTGCCCGTCGGGCCGGGGAACATGACCTTGTACGGCAGGTCGCGCGGCCGCAGGATCGTGTTCTGGAAGGACTCCAGGAAGGCCCGTTTGGCGGTGGTGCCCATGTCCAGGCCGTGCGTGACGCCGTCACGCTCCAGGTAGTCCAGCAGCGCGCGTTTCAGCACCTCATTGTTGTGGCCGTAGTTGAGGGCTCCGGCGCCGGAGAAGAAGTCCAGGTAGGTGTGGCCGTCCTCGTCGTACATGTAGCTGCCCTTGGCCCGGTCGAACACGGCCGGCCAGCCGCGGCAGTAGCTGCGAACCTCGGATTCCAGGCTCTCGAAGACGCTCAGGGCGGGCGGGGTGATGGTCACGGCGAACTCCAGGGAGTGGTCTGGGGAGTGAAGGAAGTCGGTGGGGGCGGGCAGGGCTCGTCGGTCAGGGGTCCGGGGGCCCGGGGGGTGAGGGGGCCCGGGTCAGCGCGGGGGCGCCGTCCACGGCAGAGGTCCTATCCGGTACAGCACCTCGGGCAGGTGCCCCTCCTCGGGGAACAGCCCGGCGTCGAACAGGACCTCGCGCCGTACGTCCGCGCCGTGCCGCTCGGCGAACGAGGTGAACAGGCGGTTCGAGGCCGCGTTGTCCGGGGTGATCGTGGTCTCCATCCGGCGGATGCCCTTCTCGCGGGCGACCCGCTCGGTCAGCCCGTCGAGCAGCGCGCCGGCGAGACCGCGCCCGCGCTGGCTCGCGTCGACGGCCACCTGCCACACGACGAGCGTGTCCGGGGCCTCGGGACGGAGGTATCCGGTGACGAAGCCGACCGGCTCGCCCTCGGCGCCGCGGGCCACCACGGAGGTGGCGGCGAAGTCGCGGCACCACAGGAGGTAGCTGTACGACGAGTTGAGGTCGAGCACCTGGGAGTCGCGGGCGATGCGCCAGATCGCGGCTCCGTCGTCGACGCGGGGCGTGTCGAGCTTGAGTCCTTCCGGCATTTCCAAGAATTCCGTACGGGGACCTGCGGGGTCTGCTTGCGCGGCGGTCATGCGTATTCAATTTACCGAGCAAAAACTGAAAATGCATCGGGGCAGGGGGTTACGCGGAGGGGGGTGCGTGTGTTATTCGGGCGCGGCCGTACGGGCGCGCGAAACCCCGCCGGATTGCCCGTATATATGGGGGCATTTCCGGGTGAACCGGGCAGCTTGTGGATCGCGTCACATATCCATAACAACCCGGGTCGCCGACGCGGGAGAGGCCTCTGAGGGCTGTGATGAATCCGTGTGTTTGAGTCGCGGGAAACCGGGAAGAAGAGTTCCGGACCCTACGCAATTGGAGAATAGGGAATTCCGTTGAGGAGAACATAGCGCGGATGCGCGGAACTGTCACCGGAATCACGGAACCTTCCCGCCCCGGATCCCGTCCGCCCCTCGCGCGGCGCCTCGCGCGGAGAGGGGGCGGGCCGCCGCGGCGCACCGCGCCGCTCGTAAAGTGCCTGCCATGAGCGAAGGCACGGTGCTGCACATCAAGGGTCGGGTGCTCCGCGGCCCGGAGGACGTCCGGGACGAGCTGTGGGTGCGGGACGGCCGCATCACCTACGAGGCGCCCGCCGCCGCGCGGGAGGTGACCACCCTCACCGGCTGGGTCCTCCCCGGACTCGTGGACGCCCACTGCCACGTCGGCCTGGACGCCCACGGCCCGGTCGACGACGCGACCAGCGAGAAGCAGGCCGTGACCGACCGCGACGCCGGCACCCTGCTGATCCGGGACGCCGGCTCGCCCTCCGACACCCGGTGGATCGACGACCGCGAGGACCTGCCCCGGATCATCCGCGCCGGCCGGCACATCGCCCGCACCCGCCGCTACATCCGCAACTACGCCCATGAGATCGAGCCGGGCGATCTCGTCGCGTACGTCGCGCGCGAGGCGCGCCGGGGCGACGGCTGGGTCAAGCTGGTCGGCGACTGGATAGACCGCGCCGTCGGCGACCTCGCCCCCTGCTGGCCGCGGGGCGAGGTGGAGGCGGCCATCGCCGAGGCCCACCGGCTCGGCGCCCGCGTCACCGCCCACTGTTTCGCCGAGGACTCCCTGCGCGACCTGGTGGAGGCGGGCATCGACTGCGTCGAGCACGCCACCGGGCTGACCGAGGAGACCATCCCGCTCTTCGCCGAGCGTGGGGTGGCCATCGTCCCGACCCTCGTCAACATCGCCACCTTCCCCCGGCTCGCCGACGGCGGCCAGGAGAAGTTCCCCCGCTGGTCGGACCATATGCGGCGGCTCCACGAGCGGCGCTACGCGACCGTGGCCGCCGCCTACGAGGCCGGCATCCCCGTCTTCGTCGGCACCGACGCCGGCGGCTCCCTCCCGCACGGGCTGGTCGCCCAGGAGGTCGCCGAACTGGTGAAGGCCGGTCTGCCGGCCGCGGCCGCGCTGTCGGCCACCGCCTGGGGCGCGCGGGAATGGCTCGGCCGCCCCGGCCTGACCGAGGGCGCCCCGGCGGACCTGGTGGTCTACGAAGCCGACCCGCGCGAGGACATCCGCGTGCTGGCGGCGCCCCGGCATGTGGTGCTGCGCGGCCGCGTGATCGGCTGAGCCGCCGGCCGGCGGACCTTCCCGCCGTCCTGCCCCACCCCGGCCCCGGAGCGCTCGCGCTCCGGGGCCGGCGGTTTGCGGGCCTGGACCTCTGATCGTCCGGACCTGTGATCGAACGCGACTTCAGAAACCACCCGATGGTGTGAACTCACGCCATGTTGCTGCCCGTTCACCGACAGTACGTAAGTATGCGTTGCGTCGAGGTCGCCGCGCCGAGTCCGCCGGACCGCGTCGGCGACTCCATTTCTCTTGTGGGGGTTCCACACCTTGAACAGCAACGCCTTCGTCCCGCCCGCACGCCGTACCGCCGCGGCGCTGACGGCCGCCGCCCTGGCCGCCGCCCCGGTGCTCCTCGCCGGTGCCGCGCCCGCGTACGCGTCCGGCGGTGACGGCAAGGCCGGAGCGGTCGTGCTCCGCGCCGACCTCGGGGTCTCCCTGCTCGACCAGGCGCGGGTGCCGCTGAACGTCACGCTCAACGAGGTCCAGGCCCCGGAGTCGGCCAGTGAGACCCTGCTCACCGCGCGGGTGGACGGAGTCCACCAGGGCCGTCCCTTCACGATGCTGAAGGCCGACATCGCCACCGCGGAGGCGAAGACCGGGGACGGCAGGGCGGAAGGGCGGGCCAACCTCGCCAAGGCCGAGGTCTTCGTGCCCGGTCTGAAGAACAAGCCGCTGATCGAGCTCGAGCAGATCACGTCCACCGCCGTGTGCGCGGCCGGGCAGCAGCCGGCGGCCGACTCGAAGATCCCGGGACACGTGACGGTCCTCGGCAAGCGGATCGAGCTGAGCGCGAGCGGTACCGCGCAGGCGGACATCGAGGGAGTCGGCTCGGTCGAGCTCGACCTGGCCAAGACCAACACCACGGCGACGACCGCCGCGGCCACGGCGCTGGAGCTCCGGCTGAACGTCACCCCGGAGAAGCTCAACGTCGCGGCGGTGGACGGCACGATCACCTTGGTCGAGGCCACCTGCGAGAGCCCCGCCGGGGGGTCCGGTGACGGCGAGCCGGCGCCGGGCGGCGACAAGCCGGGATCCGGCGACGGCGGAGCGACCGAGGGCGCCACGGGCGGCCCGGGTGACGGCTCGGACGACAGCTCCGGCTCGGGTGACGAGAGCGGCGACGGCGTCAGCACCCAGACCGGAGCCGAGAGCGGTGACGGCAACCTCGCCGCGACCGGCGGCAACTCCACCACGCCGTACCTGGCGGCCGGTGCCGGCGCCCTGCTCGCCGCCGGCGGGGTCTCGGTCTTCGTCGCCCGGCGCCGGGCGGCCGCACGCCGCGGCTGACTCCGGCTGACGTGACGCGTCCGGGACCGCCGGTCCCGGACGCGTCACGGAAGGACACGGCGCGGCCCCGCCCCGGGGGTGGGGCGGTGCCGCGCCGTCGGCCTTCCGGCCGCACCCGCCGCCGCACGACGATCCCGGAGGTCAGCGGTCAGCGGTCAGCGGTCGGTGAGGGCCTTGGCCAGGGCGTCGGCGAACAGGTCCGTCGTCCGGGGATCGCGCACCGCCAGCCGCAGCCACTCCGGTCCGAGCCCGGGGAAGGTGTCGCCCCGGCGGACCGCGAAGCCGTGCTCGCGCAGCCGTTCCCGTACGGCGGCGCCGTCCGGCAGCCGGAGCAGCACGAACGGCCCGGCCGCCGGGCCGCACACCGCGACCTCGCCGAACTCCGCCAGCCGCGCCAGCAGATGCTCCCGGTCCGCCGCCACACGCTCCGCGGCCCGCGCCGCCTCCGCGAGCGCCGCCGGCTCGCAGCAGGCCTCCGCCGCCGCGAGGGCCGGGGCGGACACCGGCCACAGCGGCTGGGCGCGCTCCAGCGCCGCGATCCGCTCCGGTTCCGCGAGGACGTAGCCGATGCGCAGCCCGGCCAGTCCCCAGGTCTTGGTGAGGCTGCGCAGCACGACCAGGCCCGGCAGATCCGTCCGCGACGCCAGTGAGGCGTGCTCGCCCGGCACCGCGTCCATGAAGGCCTCGTCGACGACCAGCAGCCGTCCGGGCCGGGCCAGTGCGGCCAGACCGGCCGGGCCGTCCGCGGGATGGAGTACGGAGGTCGGGTTGGTGGGGTTGCCGATCACGACCAGGTCCGCGTCCTCCGGTACGGAGTCCGGGCGGAGCCGGAAGCCGTCCTCGCGCCGCAGCAGCACCCGTTCCACCGGGTGGCCGGCGTTCCGCAGGGCCGCCTCCGGCTCGGTGAACTGCGGGTGCACGACCACCGGGCGGCGGGCCGCGAAGGCCCGGGCGACCAGGACGAACGCCTCCGCCGCCCCGGCCGTCAGCAGCACCCGGGAAGCGGGCAGCCCGTGCCGGCGCGCGACGGCCTCGCGGGCCGGGGCGCCGTCGGGATAGGCGGCGAGCGTGCCGAGGGAGGCGGCGATCCGGGCCCTGAGCCAGTCCGGGGGCGTACCCGCGCGGACGTTGACGGCCAGGTCGGTCAGATCGGTGCCGCGCACCTCGGCGTCGCCGTGGTGGGCCAGATCGGGTCCGGGCGGCGCGGTCACGGGGTCCTGCCTTTCGAGTGCGGGCCGGCTTCGGTTCCGGCCGCGCGGGGGTCGGCGGGTGAGGGGTGCGGTTCGGCGTGGGGTGTGGCCGGGCGGAGGCCGGGGTCTACGGGGTGTGGGGGTGTGGCGTGAGGGTCTGTGGCGCGGGAGCCCGCGGGATGTGGCGCTGTGGCGTGAAAGTCTGCTGCTGGTTGGACATCTCCGGCATGTGGGGCTGCCGGGCGGACGCGTGCGGCCGCAGTCCACGAGGCGGTGGCGCGCGGCCCCGGGGCGGCCGGGCGGTGGGCCACGGCCACCGTCGCCCGGGGTGAGGCGGACTTGGGCACGAGGAGTTCGGCCCCGGGCCCCGCGGCGAGCAGGGCGGCCGCCTCGGCCACACTGGGCGTGCCCGTCGCGCCGAGCACGGTACGGGACGGGTGCGGCACGGCCACGGCGGCCAGCTCCGCCGCCGGGTACGTCACCAGCGGTACGCCGAGCCGGGCCGCCGCCCCGGCGATGCCCGCCTCACCGGCCTTGGCCTCGGCGGTCGCCAGTACGTGGACCGCCGGGCCGGGCCCGTCGACCGCCGGGCCCGGCCGCCCGGCGGCCCCCGCCGCGTCGGTCGCTCCGGCCATGCCTTCCTCGGCCGTGTCGACTGCTCCGGCCGCCTCCAGCGCCTCCCGCAGCAGCGCGAGCACCTCGTCCGCCGTGACTCCGGCCCGCGCACCGACCCCGGCCGTGAGCAACGGCTCAGCCACCGCCAGGGCCCGGCCGGGGCGGCCGGCGGCGGGCCCGGTCATCCCGCGCACCGTGTGACGAATCTGCGGGCGGTGCCCGGGGCGCCCGCCCAGTGCAGATGGACGTAGGAGGCGTGCACACCGCGCCGGACGAAGCCCTCGACGCGGCGCGACGGCCGGTGCAGCCCCCAGGCCGGTTCGGCGCCGGCGCCCGGCTCGATCACCGTGCGGTGGAACTCGTGGCCCCGCAGCCTCGCGCCCACCGGCGCCAGCGCGCTGTCCGAGAGTGCCACGGCCTCGCGGTAGCCGAGCGTCAGCCGCTCCGTCATCCGCGCCTCCGCGTCCAGGACCCCGCACATCGGCCTGCCGTCCAGCGACCGGGCCAGATACAGCAGGCCCGCGCACTCCGCCGCCACCGGGGCGCCCCGGGCGGCGAGCGCCGCGACGGCCTCGCGCAGCGGCTCGTTCGCCGACAGCTCGGGCGCGTACATCTCGGGGAAGCCGCCGCCGACGACCAGCCCGGCGGTGCCCGGCGGCAGCTTCTCGTCGCGCAGAGGGTCGAAGGTGACGACCTCGGCGCCGGCCGCCGTGAGCAGTTCGGCGTGCTCGGTGTACGAGAAGGTGAAGGCCGGACCGCCCGCCACGGCGACCACCGGGCGGGCCGGGGGAGTCCCGCCGGCCGCGCCCCCCGTCACCGGGGCCCGCCCCGCCGACGGTGCCCCCGCCGCCGCTTCCGCCGCCGGGTCCCACGCGGGTCCCGGCAGGGGCGGAGCGCTGCGCGCCAGGGCGTACAGCGCGTCCAGATCGCAGCCTGCCCGCACCCGCTCGGCCAGGGCCGCGACGGACGCGACCGCCTCCGCCCGCCGCTCGGCGGCCGGCACCAGCCCCAGATGGCGCGAGGGCGTACGGGCGTCCGGGGAGCGGCGCAGCGCGCCCAGGACCGGCACCCCGGACTCGTCCAGGGCCTCCCGCAGCAGCTCCTCGTGCCGCTCGGAGCCGAGCTTGTTGAGGATCACCCCGGCGAGCCGCACCTCCGGGTCCCAGGAGGCGAAGCCGTGCACCAGCGCCGCCACCGAACGCGACTGCGAGGACGCGTCCACGACCAGCACCACGGGGGCCCGGAGCACCTTGGCCACCTGCGCCGTCGAAGCCAGCTCGCCCTGCCCGGCGGCACCGTCGTAGAGGCCCATCACGCCCTCGACGACGGCCAGGTCGGCGCCGGCCGCCCCGTGCAGGAAGAGCGGGGCGATCCGCTCGGGGCCGCACAGATAGGCGTCCAGGTTGCGTCCGGGGTGGCCGGCGGCGAGCGCGTGGTAGCCGGGGTCGATGTAGTCGGGGCCGACCTTGTGCGGGGAGACGGCGAGTCCGCGGCCGGCGTAGGCGGCCATCAGGCCGGTGGCCACGGTCGTCTTGCCGCTGCCCGAGGCGGGCGCGGCGATCACCAGGCGCGGCACCCGGTGCGGGGCGGCGGTGCTCACCACTCGATGCCCCGCTGGCCCTTCTGGCCCGCGTCCATCGGGTGCTTCACCTTCGTCATCTCGGTGACCAGGTCGGCCGCTTCCAGCACCTCCGGCGGCGCGTTGCGGCCGGTGATCACGACGTGCTGGGTGCCCGGCCGGCCGCGCAGCACCGAGACGACCTCGGCGGTGTCGATCCAGCCCCAGTGCAGCGGATAGGCGAACTCGTCCAGGACGTACAGGCGGTGGGTCTCGGCCGCGAGGTCCCGCTTGACCTGCTCCCAGCCCTCCCGGGCCGCCTCCTCGCTCGAACTCATGTCCCGCTGTGTCCAGGACCAGCCCTCGCCCATCTTGTGCCAGACGACGGGGCCGCCCTCGCCCGAGGCGCCCAGGACGCGCAGCGCGCGCTCCTCGCCGACCCGCCACTTCGCGGACTTCACGAACTGGAACACCCCCACGGGCCAGCCCTGGTTCCACGCCCGCAGCGCCATCCCGAAGGCGGCCGTGGACTTCCCCTTGCCGGGGCCCGTGTGCACCATCAGCAGCGGGCGGTTGCGACGCTGACGGGTCGTCAGTCCATCGTCCGGCACCGTGCTCGGCTGTCCCTGCGGCATTACGCGGCCCTCCCGGTGGTCTTCGTCGTCCTCTGTCCGGTCCCTTGTCCGGCTCCCGCTCCCGCGCCCGGCGCGCCCGGCGCCCCCTGGGCATACGGTGCGTGCCGCGTGCCCCGGACGCCGCGGACGAGCCCGGCCACGCTGTCCGCGCGCAGCTCCTCCAACGTCACGGCCTCGCCGCACAGTTGACGGGCCAGCACCCCGGCCAGCCCCAGCCGCACCGGTCCCGACTCGCAGTCCACGACCACCGACGCCGTCCCCTCGGCGGCCAGCAGGCGCGCGGCCCGGGCCACCGGCGTGAGCGGATCGGCCGCGCGCCCCGCGCGCGCTCCGTCGCCCGTACCGCCGCGCCAGCCGGCCCCGGCACTCCGCGCGGCGGTCGCCCGGCCGTCCGTGACGACCACCAGCAGCGGCCGCCGGGACGCGTCCCGCAGCCGCTCCACCCGCAGCACCTCCCGGGCCCGCAGCAGCCCGGCGGCCAGCGGCGTGCGGCCGCCCGTCGGCAGCGACTCCAGCCGCGCCGCGGCCGCGTCCACGGAGGACGTCGGCGGCAGCACCAGCTCCGCGCCGGAGCCCCGGAACGTGACCAGCCCGACCTTGTCGCGCCGCTGGTACGCGTCCAGCAGCAGCGACAGCACGGCGCCCTTGACGGCGCTCATCCGCCGCCGCGCCGCCATCGACCCGGAGGCGTCCACGAGGAACAGCACGAGGTTGCCCTCGCGCCCCTCGCGCACCGCCTCCCGCAGATCGTCGCGGCGCACGAGGAGCCCGCTGCCGGCCCGGCCCCGGGCGCGCTGGTACGGAGCGGCGGCCCGCACGGTGGCCGCCAGGTGGAGCTTCGTCAGAGCGCCCCGCGGCAGCCGGGCACCGGTGGTGCGCCCGTGCCGGGTGCGGGCGCGCGACCGGCGCCCGGCCGCCCCCTCGCCGAGGCCCGGCACGCTCAGGACCCGGGTGCGGAACGGCTCGGCGGCCCCCACCGCGCGCTGCTCCGGGCCGCCGTCCCCGGCGACCGCCGGCCGGGGCTCCCCGGCGGGTTCCTCCCCGGCGGTCGCGGACGGCTCGCCCGCCGGCTCACCGGCGCCGTCCGGGCGGCTGCCCGGGCTCTCCCCGGCACCCCCGTCCTCCGGGCCGCCGGGGCACTGCTCCGGTGCGGCGTCCCGTCCCGGCGCGTTCCCGTCGTCCGCACGCCCGTCGTCCGTGCCGCCGCCGTTCCCGGTGTCTCCGCCATCGCCGCCCCCGGAACCGTCCGGGCCGCCTTCCGGGCCGTCCGGCCCGCCGGGGCCCGGGTCCGTCGGATCGTCGTCGCCGCCGAACTCCTCCAGCGTCCGGTCCAGCAACTCCTCGTCCAGCCCCGGCGCGTCGAACGGATTGCGCCGCCGGCGGTGCGGAAGAGCCAGCAGCGCCGCCCGCCGTACGTCCTCCTCGCGCACCTCCGTGCGGCCCGCCCAGGCCGCCAGCGCCGTCGCCGTACGCGCCATGACGATGTCGGCGCGCATCCCGTCCACCTCGAACGCGGCGCAGACGGCCGCGATCCGGCGCAGCGAGCGGTCGTCCAGCACCACCGACGGCAGCAGGGCGCGCGCCGCCGCGATCCGCTCCCGCAGCGCGGACTCCTCGGCCGCCCAGCGGGCCGCGAAACCGGCCGGGTCGTCGTCGTGGGCGAGCCGCCGCCGGACGACCTCCACCCGCAGATCCGGCTCGCGCGAGGCGGACACCTCCACCGTCAGACCGAACCGGTCGAGCAGCTGCGGCCGCAGCTCGCCCTCTTCCGGGTTCATCGTGCCGACCAGCAGGAAGCGCGAGGCGTGCCGTACGGAGACCCCTTCGCGCTCCACGTAGGAGGCGCCCATGGCGGCGGCGTCCAGCAGCAGGTCCACCAGGTGGTCGTGGAGGAGATTGACCTCGTCGACGTAGAGCACGCCGCGGTGGGCCTCCGCGAGCAGCCCCGGCTCGAACGCCTTCTTCCCCTCCGACAGGGCGCGTTCGATGTCGAGCGCGCCGGCGAGACGGTCCTCCGAGGCGCCGACCGGCAGTTCGACCATCCGGGCCGGCCGCTCCGTCCCCGGCCCCGCGGCGTGCGGGCCGTCGGGGCAGGCGCCGTCCGGTGCCTGCGGATCGCAGGAGAAGCGGCAGCCCGGCACCACGGCGACCGGCGGCAGCAGCGCCGACAGGGCGCGCACGGCGGTCGACTTGGCCGTGCCCTTCTCACCGCGCACCAGCACCCCGCCCACGGCGGGGGAGACCGCGTTCAGCAGCAGGCCCAGCCGCAGATCGTCCATGCCGACGATCGCGGTGAACGGGTAGTGCGGGTCGGGGGAGCGGGGGACGCTGCCGGCCTTGTCGCTCGCGGCCGCGTCGGTCGTGGCGGTGTCGCCCGTGACGGTGTCGCTCATGCGGTGCTGCCCTCCGGTGGAACCCTCGGGAATCGGTCAGATGTCCGCCGCCGCGGCCCGGACGGCCGGGGCGGTACTCGGCGGGACGGCGCGCCGGGCCACGCGCCGGCGGCGGAACGCCCGGCGGTGCGCACGGCACGCCCGGCGTCCCGGACCGTCGCGCTCACGGCGCGCCCGGCGGTACGAACGGCAGGTCCGGCGGCGCCCCCTCCTCGATCAGCCGCAGCAGCGCCCCGGTGTCGGCGTGCTCCTCGATCAGGTCCCCCAGCCGGTCGAGCTGCTCCTCGCGCAGCTCCCCGAACGCGGTGTCCGGCGCCGGGACGAAGCGGCGCCCGGTGTCCCGCGCGATCCGGCGCAGGAAGGCCCGCCGGAAGGCGTCGCTCTCCAGCGAGCCGTGCCAGTGCGTGCCCCACACGGAGCCCGCGCGGCAGCCGTCCAGTGCCCGGCCCCGGCCGTCCGTCATGAACGGCTCGGCGGCGTCGGCCACATCGGCCACCCCGTGGTGGATCTCGTAGCCCGCCACCGGCTCGCCCAGGGCCTCACCCGCCGGCCGGGCCAGGGTCTTCTCCACCGCGAAGCGCACCCGCAGCGGCAGCAGGCCCAGCCCGTCGACCGTCCCGGCCCGCGACTCGACCTCGTCCTCGATCCGCTCGCCGAGCATCTGGTAGCCGCCGCAGACGCCGAGCACCGGCCGGCCCTCCGCGGCCCGGCGGGCCACGGCCTCCGCGAGCCCCCGTTCGCGGAGCCAGGCCAGCGCCCGCACGGTGCCGCGGGTGCCCGGGAGGACGACGAGGTCGGCGTCGGCCAGCTCCTCCGGCCGGTCGGCGAAGCGCACCAGCACGCCCGGCTCGGCGGCCAGCGCGTCGACGTCCGTGAAGTTCGACATCAGCGGCACGGCCACCACGGCGACCCGCAGCACCTCCTCGCCGTGCGGCGGCCCGGCGGCGGACTCGCGCACCGCGCCGCGCAGCGAGAGCCGCAGGCCGTCCTCCTCGTCGATGCCCAGGCCGTGCGCGTACGGCAGGACGCCCAGCACCCGCCGCCCGGTGAGCCCGCGCAGCATGTCCAGACCGGGCTCCAGCAGCGAGGCGTCGCCGCGGAACTTGTTCACCACATAGCCCGCGACCAGCGCCTGGTCCGCGCGGCTCAGCAGGGCGGTGGTGCCGAAGAAGGACGCGAACACCCCGCCCCGGTCGATGTCGCCGACCACCACGGCCGGCAGCCCGGCCGCCCGCGCCAGCCCCATGTTGACGATGTCGTGGCGGCGCAGATTGATCTCCGCCGGGCTGCCCGCGCCCTCGCAGATCACCGCGTCGTACCGGGCGCGCAGTTGCTCGTAGCAGTCGAGGACGACGGGCAGCAGCGCCTCCCGGCGGTTCGCGCCCGGGGCGGAGCCGGGGCCGGACCCGGGGCCCTGGCCGGCCGCGAAGTAGCCCCGGGCGCTCAGTTCGCCGGTGGGCTTGCCGAGCACCACGACCTGGCTGCTGCGGTCGCCGCCGGGCTTGAGCAGCACGGGGTTCATCAGCGCCGACGGTTCCACCCGCGCCGCCTGCGCCTGCATGGCCTGCGCGCGGCCGATCTCGGCCCCCTCGGGCGTCACGAAGGAGTTCAGCGACATGTTCTGCGCCTTGAACGGGGCCACGGAGACGCCCTTGCGGGCCAGCCACCGGCAGATGCCGGCGGTGACGACGCTCTTGCCCGCGTCGGAGGTGGTCCCCGCGACCAGCAGGCCGCCGCCGGGCCGGGCGGAGTCTCCGCCGGGCCGGGCAGCGGTGCCTCCGCCGGTGCCGGTCATCCCCGCTCCTCTCCGGCGGCCCCCGGCCGCCCGCTCGCCGGCCCCGCGCCGCGCGGGGCGACGGACCGTCGCGATACGGCTGTCGCGGTGCGCCGGGCACGCCCGGAGCGCGGCGGGCGCGGGGTCACCGGGGCACGCGTGCCGTGCGGTGCCGGCGGGCCGCCCGTCGGAGGCGCCGCGTTCCGGGCCGAATGGGCCGAACCGGCAGCCGCCCCCACGACACCGGCCGTACCCACGACACCGGCCGCCCCCAGGGCACCGGCGGTACCGGCAGACCGCCGCCCGCCGCGGAGCGCCCCGGACAGCAGCCGCCCCCCGGCGCACACCACCAGCGCCAGCGCGTTCACCCGGCGCGAGAGCCGTACCGCGCGCTCGATGTCGCGCGGTTCCACCGGGCGGTTGCCGGCGCCCAGCACGGGCCGGTGCTCGACCCGGCCGCCGTACGCCAGCGTCCCGCCCAGCCGTACGCCGAGCGCACCCGCGAACGCCGCCTCCACGGGGCCGGCGTTGGGGCTCGGATGGCTCCGGGCGTCGGAGCGCAGCACCCGCAGGGCGCCCCGCGGGTCCGGTCCGGCGAGCACCGCCAGCGCGGCGGTGAGCCGCGAGCCCGGGAAGCCCGCCACATCGTCCAACCGGGCCGGGGCCCAGCCGAAGCGGCGCAGCCGCGGCGACTTGTGGCCGGCCATCGCGTCGAGGGTGTTGACCGCGCGGAACCCGGCCAGCCCGGGCACCCCGGCGACGGCGCCCCACACCAGCGCCCCGACGACCGCGTCGGAGGTGTTCTCCGCGACGGACTCCACGACCGCGCGGGCGATCTGCTGCGCGTCCAGCGACTGCGGGTCCCGCCCGCACAGCCCCGGCAGCCGTTCCCGCGCCCGTGCCAGATCCCCGGCCTCCAGGGCGGCGCCGATGGCGCGCGCCTCCCGGCCGAGCGAGGTGCCGCCCAGCACGGTCCAGGTGACGGCGGCCGTCAGGGCGCCGGACGCGGCGGGGGAGCGGCGTACGGCGCGGGAGAGCCCGGCGGCCGCGGCCACCGTGCCGCCGGCGCACAGGGCGGTGTACAGGGCCCCGGCGCCCCGGTGGTCGCGCCACAGCAGCTGCTCGGCGGCCGTCGCGGCCCGTCCGAACGCCGCCACGGGATGGCCGCGCCGGGGATCGGCGAACAGGAGGTCGCCGAGGAACCCGAGCGCGGTACCGGCGGCGAGGACGGCGTCCGCGGAGCGCGGGCGGGCGGAAATCCGGGGCACGGGGGGCCCGGCGGCGTCTGCGGCACGCATCGGCTCAGACCGCCGTCACGCCTCGGGGGTACGACGGGGGCGGCGGGGCCGCCGGCAGCGGAGAGAGGGGCGCCTGCCCGCGGGCCACCCGGCCTCGGGGCGTTCGGTGGCAGGACGTACTGCGGCGGGAGCCGGGCATGCGTGAAGTCCTCACTCAGGGTCCGCGCCCTGGTTCGACGTGACCGGCGGTGAGAGTCTCCTGGCTCCCGGATCGGCGCGGGCCCCGGTCTTCCCGCCCGTCGGAACGGGCCGTGACATCGGTGGGGTGCGCTCCCCGGTGACAGTGGCGGGACCGCGCCGGATTCGCACCGGCTTCCTCTCCTGCCGCCGTTTGGCCCCGGCAGTCCACCACGCCCGGGAACGCCCGTCAACTCGCCCTTGACCTGCGGGGGATCAGTGTGCCGAGTCCCACACCGGCCCCGGCGCCGCGCGGACACCACCCGGCACGGGAACGGGGGGGGCAGCGGCGTCAGGAGGCGTACGGGGCGGGAGCGCCGGAAGGGGAGAGCCGGCGGGACGGCGGGACTGCGGCGCGGCAGGCGGTGGAGGAGAGGGTCGGCCGGGGCGCGCCCGACGCCACCCGCCGGGCACAGCACGGAGCCCGCCGCCCGGACAGCGCGTGACGCGTGCTGTCCGGGCGGCGGGCCCTGTCCACGGAGTACCGGGGGAATGCCGGCCCGTGCCGGCGGGCCCGGTGGGCCGGCCGGCACGGACGTCAGGCGACGATCAGATAGATCCCGTACGCCACGACCGCCGCGGAGAGCGCGAAGCAGACCACGGCGAGGGTGCGCGCCAGGGCGGTCGGCGCCTCGGCGACCGTGGCGCCCTCCGCACCGCCCGCCTGCGGGTGCCGCTTGGCGGCGGTGCCGACGATGCCCAGGGTGAAGACGCCGACGATGGCGACGGTCGCCACGAGGCTGACCACGGAGACCTGGCCGAGTGCTGCCCAGTCGATGTTCATCCGGTTTCTTTCCTTACCTGAGCCGTCAGGCGACGGTGGTCTTGGAGGCCGTGGACCGGGCCTGCGGGGAACCGGCCTCGCCCTCGTGGGCGGCCGCCTCCAGCGCGGAGTCGGTCGGCGGCGGGGAGAGGGACGCGACGACGTCGGCGATGATGTCCTCGTGCTCCGGGTCGGCGCCCTCGGCCGGGACGTCGTTCACATTGCTGTGGTCGACCTTCTCGTGGCGCGACTTCAGCCAGATCCAGCCGCCGCCCGCGACGGCGAACACGGCCACCGCGGCGACGCCCCAGGTGCCCCGCCCGGCCAGCAGGGCCGCCAGCCCGGCGACGAGACCGGCCGCCGGCAGCGTCAGGCCCCAGGCGACGAACATGCGGGTCGCCGTCGACCAGCGCACCACACCGCCCTTGCGGCCCAGGCCGGAGCCCATGATCGCGCCGGAGGAGACCTGCGTGGTGGAGAGGCCGAAGCCCAGGTGGGAGGAGGCGAGGATGACGGTCGCGGCGCCGGTCTGGGCGGCGAAGCCCTGCGGCGGCTGGATGTCGGTCAGGCCCTTGCCCATGGTGCGGATGATGCGCCAGCCGCCGAGGTACGTGCCGAGGGCGATGGCGACACCGGCCGAGGTGATGACCCAGAACGGCGGACCGGCGTTGGGCGCGAGCACGCCACCGGTGATCAGCGCGAGGGTCATCACACCCATGGTCTTCTGGGCGTCGTTGGTGCCGTGGGCGAGCGAGACCAGGGCCGCCGAGGCGATCTGCCCGGAGCGGTAGCCCTTCGCGGTGTCCCGCTCGTCGCGGTCGCGGGCCAGCCGGTAGGTGAGCCGGGTGGCGGCCATCGCCGCGAGGCCCGCGACGATCGGCGCGGCCAGAGCCGGCAGCAGGACCTTCGACAGGACCACATCGAGGTGGATGGCCCCGATGCCCGCGGAGAACAGGGTGGCGCCGATCAGTCCGCCGTACAGAGCGTGCGACGAGCTGGAGGGGAGGCCCACCAGCCAGGTCAGCAGATTCCACATGATCGCGCCGACCAGGCCGGCGAAGATCACTTCTGGACGGATACCGCTCTCGTCGACGATGCCGCCGGAGATGGTCTTGGCGACCTCCACGGACAGGAAGGCGCCGACGAGATTGAGGACCGCCGACATCGCCACCGCTGTCTTGGGCTTGAGCGCCCCGGTGGAGATGGTCGTGGCCATCGCGTTGGCGGTGTCGTGGAAGCCGTTCGTGAAGTCGAACACCAAGGCCGTGATGATCACGATCCCGATGAGAAGCGTGATGTGTTCCATTCACCCAGGCAATCGTTCGGGGGCCAGTTACACAGCGACGGTAGGGACGCTCGGTGAACGGAAGGTGAATTGGAGTGGGCTTCCAGGTGCGTTTGCGGACCGTCATCCGGGACAGGCGACAGGGTTCAATTCTCCGCATAAGGGCGGCATACCGGGCAGAAAGTCCGCCCTTGGATGTCTGGTGACTGAAGACACACCGGCTCGAAGGTGAACAACGGGACCGGTGGGAGCGGTGGAAGGGGGACTTCCGTTACGGCCGCGACCGGGCCGGCCGGCACGGAGAGTGATCACTTGTCCCGAGCGGCCGGAGACGCCCGCCCGGCCGTTCCCCGCCGCCGCGCTGCGCCCGGCGCCCCGTCTCTGCCAGGATCGCCCCCGGAGGTGAGGGCAGTGACGGAACCGCTCCCGCGGGAACTCGCCGGCGCCTGGGCCGAACTGGTGGCCACGGCCCGGCGCACCACCGACGAGGGGCTGGTCGTCGGCACCTCCGGCAATGTCTCGGTACGCGTCGGCGACACCGTCCTCGTCACGCCCAGCGGTGTGCCGTACCACCGGCTCGGCCCCGCGGACGCGGTCGGCGTGGGCCTCGACGGGCAGCGCCTGCTCGGCGAGCTGCGCCCCACCAGCGAACTGCCGATGCACCTGGCGGTCTACCGGGCCACCGGCGCCCGGGCGATCGTGCACACCCACGCCGTGCACGCCACGGCCGTCTCCACGCTCGTCACCGAGCTCCCCCCGGTCCACTACATGACCGCGGCGCTCGGCGGCCCCGTTCGCGTCGCCCCGTACGCGCTCTACGGCAGCGAGGAGCTGGCCCGTCACACCCTGGCCGCGCTCCGCGACCGCACCGGATGCCTGCTGCGGAACCACGGCACCCTCACCTACGGCGCCACGCTCGACCAGGCGTACGACCGGACAGCGCAACTGGAGTGGATGTGCCGCGTCTGGCTCACCGCCCGGTCCGTGCCCGGCCTCAGCCCCACGCTGCTCTCCGAGGCCGACCTGGCCGAGGCCGCCGGAAAGCTCCGCGGCTACGGCCCGCGCCCCTGACGGTCCCCGGCACCCCCGTCATCCCGGCCGCCTCCGCGCGCCCGTGCCCGGGACGCTCGGGGCCCCCGGGGTGTCAGCGCGGCCCGGGCCTGTCCGCCCCCGTACAACCGACGCCTCCTCCCGCCCCGGATCACCCTCCGGGCAGGCCGGCACTGGCCGCCCGGCCGTATCCCGAGCACACTGGGACCGATGCGACCTCGTACAGCGGCGGCCCTCGCCGCCACAACCGTTCTCGGCGCCGGTACGGCCGCGGTGGCCGCCGGGCGGTACGCCGGCGACACGGCCCTGTCCCCGACCCGGCCGCTGCCGAGCGACCCCCGGCTCACCGTCCACGCCACCACCGCGGACACGGTGACCCTCACCCGCAGCCTGGCCTCCCTGCGGCCCGGCACCTACGGACTGACCGGCGGCGGCGTCCACGCCGTCATCGGCGACGTGGACGAGGACGCCGACTGCCCGCCCGACTCGGTGGTCCGCCGCCTGGAGCGGGTGGCGCGCGGCAGCCTCCGGCGCGGGGCCAAGGTGCGCTTCACCCCGCAGGTCCACACCGGCAACCCGGGTGAGGCGCACGGCCTGGAGTACGAGGACGTGGAGGTCCCCGGCGAACTGGGCCCGCTGCCCGCCTGGCTGGTGCCCGGCACCCGCTCGACCTGGGTCATCACCGTGCACGGCCTCGGCACCACCCGGGAACATCCCATGGTCGTCATGCCGTTCCTGTCCCGGCTCGGCGTCCCCGTGCTCGATCTCGCCCACCGCGGCGACCCGGGCGCGCCCCCCGACCCGGACGGCACCGGCCACCTCGGCGACACGGAATGGCGGGACCTGGACGCCGCCGTCCGCTTCGCCGTGCACCGGGGCGCCGAGCGGGTCGTCCTGCACGGCTGGTCCACGGGCGGCAGCATGGCCGTGCACACCGTGGCCAACTCGGCACTGCGGGACCGGATCAGCGGCCTGGTGCTCGACTCACCCGTGCTCGACTGGCACTCCACGGTCCGCGCCCTCGCCGCCGCCCACGGCACCCCGAGGGCGCTGCTGCCGCTGGCGGTACGGGCCGCGGAGGGCCGGGCGGGGCTGGGCGCGGAGAGCCTCGCGGAGGCGTCGGCGCCGTCCCGGGTGTCCGTGCCGACGCTGATCCTGCACGGTCCGGACGACCGGCTGGCCCCCTGGGACCGCTCACAGCTCCTCGCCGACCGCCGCCCCGACCTCGTCACCCTCCATCCGGTCCCGCAGGCCCCGCACGCCGCGATGTGGAACGCCGACCCGGCCGGCTACGAGGAGGCCCTGCGCCGCTTCCTGACCTCCTTGCTGTAGCCGCCCCGCGCCCGGAGGCGCCCGGCCGTCCCGCGCCCGCCCCCGCCCGGGCGGGGGGCCCGCCGCGCCCGCATACCCCGAGCCCCGGCCGCGGCGGGACCGCGGACCGTTCCGGGGACCCCGCCGCGCCCGCCGCGAACCCGCTGTGTCATGGGTGCCGTACCCTCCGATTGGGTTTTCGGGCCGTCACCCGCGACACTGCTGCGGTGACGTCCCGTACTCCGCGCGACTCCCGGCTTCATCTTGTCCCGAACCGACCCACCGCCGCCGCCCGGCGAGCGGTGACGACCCGTCGCAAACGGCAGGGCCCCCCGGCCTGGGGGGCCACGGCCCCCCGTCCTCCCGCGGGCACGCCCGCCCCCGCCGAACTGGCGCGGCACGCGCGGGAGATCCTCGCCGGAGCGGTACGGATCGCCCGCTGGGCCGACGCCGAGCGCGGCCGCGGCGCCCGGCTCGGGCCCGGCGGCACCGGAGCGCTCTCCGGCGAGGCCGCCGAAAGGGCCGCCGGCGCACTCGGGCTGACACCGCACCAGGTCCGTTCCGACTGGGACCGCGCACGGCTCGCCGGACTCGTCGAGTTCCACGGCGACGTGGCCCGCCCCGGCTGGCGCCTCCACGCCTGGGACCGCGACGACACCGCCGCGCTGCGCGGCTGGGTCGCCCTGCTCGACGCCTGGTCGATAGCCCACCCCGCCCCGTCCGCCTTCGCGCCCACCGTCGTGGCCGAAGTCGTGGAGGCCGTACCGCAGTTGCTCTCCGTACTCCAGCTGTCGGCCGGATTCGTGCCCCTCGGCACGCTCGGGGACATCCTCGAACAGCGGGTCGCCGAGCTCCGCACGGAACGCTGCGAGGTGCCCTACTCCGGCAACGGGACTCCGGCCACCGGCCCGGGGGAGGGGACCGGGGAGAGACCGGCCGGGGACGGCCCCGCGGGCGGCCCGCCGCCCGCGCCCCTGCTGGACTGGGCGCTGGAGGGCCTGGTGTCCGTCGGAGCGCTGACCCGGGAGGACGGCCAGGCCACGCTGACCCCGCTCGGCAACTGGGCGGTCTGGGTCAAGCTCGAACAGATCTGCGTGGCGGCGCAGAGCCCCGCCGGCAACATCGAGCAGCCCGCCGCCGACATGCTCCGCGGCTGCGCCGGCCTCACCCCCGGCCCGGCCCGGGCGGAGTACCGCGCCTGGCTCGCGGCCCGTCCCGTCGGCAGCGCCGTCGAGGAACTGCTGGAGGCGGCCCGCGGCGAGGACGCCCTGCTGCGCGGCCTCGCCTTCGAGGCGCTGCGCGTCGTCGGCGCCCCCGCCGAACCGGCAGTACGGGCGGTGACCGGCGAGCCGTATCTGCGTCCCTACGCGCTGCTGTGGCTGGCCGAACAGGAGGGCGGCGACCCCGAGGACTCCCCGGACGTGCTCACCCGCGAGGAGGCGACCTGGCTCTGGGTCGACACCGCCGCCGCGGTGGCCGACCACGGCGAGGGCCAGCTGCTGGTGCACCACCTGGAGTCCGCGGTGCAGGACACGGTGCCCGCCCTGCTCAGGGAAGTGCGCTCGGTCGGCCATCCGCGCACGGTCCAGGTCCTGGTCGCCCTGGCCGCGGCCCACCCGGACCCGGCCCTGGCCAAGGCCGTCCGCCGGGCGGCCTTCCAGGTCCACACGGGCGGCGCGTAGCCCCCGGGGGTCCTCAGGCCGGGGGCATCGTGCTGGGGACGTAGTCGCCGAAGCTCCAGACGTTGCCCTCGGCGTCCCGGGCCGTGTACGTCCGCGCGCCGTAGGGCTCGTCGGCCGGGGCCGCGAGGATCTCCGCGCCGTGGGCCACGGCGCGGCGGTGGTGGGCGTCCACGTCGGCCACGCGTACGTAGACCCCGACCGGGCCGCCGCCCGGCGGGGCGTCGGTGAGCGCGCCCTTCTCCGCCCTGCTGCCGAGCATCACCACGCCGTTGCCGTACGACAGTTCGGCGTGGACGACGGCGCCGGTCCCCTCGTCCTCGTACACTGCGACCTCGGTGAAGCCGAAGGCCCCGGTGAGCTGGCGCAGGGCGGCGTGCGCGTCCTCGTAGCGCAGGGTCGGGCAGACGCTCGGGTGGGCACTGTCCCCGGCGCCGCCACCGCCGCCACCGCCGCTTCCGCCGCCGCCACGGCCACCGGCACGGTCCGCTCGACCCGGGCTGTGCGTCATCTCGGTCACTCCTCACGGGATCCGGATCCCCGCCACCAGTCTCCCCGCCCCGCCTCGGCAGGGCCCGCCGGGCGCCGGGCCGCGGCCCGCGAACCACCCGGGAAACCGGCTTGCGCCGCACGGTTAGACTGGCCCGTATGGCAATTCTCCTCGCTCATTAGACGGCGTCGCGCCCGCGCCGTGACGCGGCCCTGAGAGATCCGCGATCCGTCCGGCACCAGCCCGGACCCCCGGATACGCCTGGATCCGCCCGTCGATCCGACCGCCCGACGTCCGTCCGTTCCGCCTGGAGTATTCCCGTGATCACCGCCACCGGCCTTGAGCTGCGCGCCGGAGCCCGTCTTCTCATCGAGTCCGCCTCCTTCCGCATCGCGAAGGGCGACCGCATCGGCCTCGTCGGCCGGAACGGCGCCGGCAAGACCACCCTGACCAAGGTCCTCGCCGGCGAGGGCATCCCCGCCGCAGGCACCGTCACCCGCTCCGGCGAGGTCGGCTACCTGCCGCAGGACCCGCGCACCGGGGATCTGGACGTGCTCGCCCGCGACCGCGTCCTCTCCGCCCGCGGCCTGGACGCCGTCATCCGCAAGATGCGCGAGAACGAGCAGCGGATGTCCACCGGCCAGGGCGCCACCCGCGACAAGGCGATGCGGAAGTACGAGCGCCTGGAGACCGAGTTCCTCACCAAGGGCGGTTACGCCGCCGAGGCCGAGGCCGCCACCATCGCCGCCAGCCTGGGACTGCCCGACCGCGTCCTCGGACAGCCGCTGCACACCCTCTCCGGCGGCCAGCGCCGCCGGGTCGAGCTGGCCCGAATCCTCTTCTCGGACTCCGACATCCTGCTGCTCGACGAGCCGACGAACCACCTCGACGCCGACTCCATCGTCTGGCTGCGGGACTACCTCAAGACCTACAGCGGCGGTTTCGTGGTCATCTCCCACGACGTCCAGCTCGTCGAGACGGTCGTCAACAAGGTCTTCTACCTGGACGCCAACCGCTCCCGCATCGACGTCTACAACATGGGCTGGAAGCAGTACCAGGCCCAGCGCGAGGCCGACGAGCGGCGCCGCAAGCGGGAGCGGGCGAACGCCGAGAAGAAGGCCGCCGCACTCAACAGCCAGGCCGACAAGATGCGGGCCAAGGCCACCAAGACCGTCGCCGCCCAGAACATGGCCCGGCGCGCGGAGAAGCTGCTCGCCGGACTGGAGGAGCAGCGGGCCTCCGACAAGGTCGCCAAGCTGCGCTTCCCCGACCCGGCGCCGTGCGGCAGGACCCCGCTCACCGCCGAGGGCCTGTCGAAGTCCTACGGCTCCCTGGAGATCTTCACGGATGTCGACCTGGCCATCGACAAGGGCTCCCGGGTCGTCATTCTCGGTCTCAACGGCGCGGGCAAGACCACGCTGCTGCGGCTGCTCGCGGGCGTGGAGAAGCCCGACACCGGCGCGGTGACCCCGGGCCACGGCCTCAAGCTCGGCTATTACGCGCAGGAGCACGAGACCCTCGACCCGGACCGCACGGTCCTGGAGAACATGCGCTCCGCCGCCCCGGACCTCGATCTCGTCGCGGTCCGCAAGACCCTCGGCTCGTTCCTCTTCTCCGGCGACGACGTGGACAAGCCCGCGCGGGTGCTCTCCGGCGGGGAGAAGACCCGGCTGGCGCTGGCCACCCTCGTGGTCTCCTCGGCCAATGTGCTGCTGCTCGACGAGCCGACGAACAACCTCGACCCGGCCAGCCGCGAGGAGATCCTCGGCGCGCTGCGCACCTTCACGGGCGCGGTGGTCCTGGTGACGCACGACGAGGGCGCCGTGGACGCCCTCCAGCCGGAGCGGATCATCCTGCTGCCGGACGGCGTGGAGGACCTGTGGGGCGAGGACTACGCGGATCTCGTCGCCCTGGCCTGACCCCCGGCCCGCCCCGGGGACCCGCCCCGTCACCGGGGGCGACCCCACCGCTTGATCCGCTCCGGCTGGATCATTCGGCCCATGCGTGATCCATCATCTGAGTGAGTCCGGGTCGTACCCCGGTGCGCCCCCGGGCCCTCGCGCCCGCGCTGTGCCATGCCCGGCCCGTCGGCCGGCCCACCACATCTGACCTGGCCCTTCCCGGGGAATTGCGGAATGCGACGGGCGGAAACGGAATTCGGATTTCCGGATTCCGGGCCTTTCCGTGCGCCATACAAGGGTCAAGGAGGCCGTACGGACCTTGTCGAATGGGTGGCCAGGACGGCGGATAGGGGTGATCATGAGAAGTCCAGAGGCGCACTTCCCATGAGGAGGCACGGGTGGCCGAGACTCTGAAGAAGGGCAGCCGGGTAACCGGCTCCGCGCGCGAAAAGCTCGCGGCTGACCTGAAGAAGAAGTACGACTCCGGTGCGAGCATCCGGGCGCTGGCCGAGGAGACCGGCCGTTCCTACGGATTCGTCCACCGGATGCTCAGCGAGTCAGGGGTGACCCTGCGGGGCCGCGGCGGCGCCACGCGCGGCAAGAAGGCCGCCTCGGCCTGACGTCCGTCCCGTCCGCAAGGGCGGTGCGCCCCGATGGAACGGGTGGTGACCACCCGGTCGGTCCCACGGCCGCCCGGGTGGTTACTGTGCAGTAATACAGTTGCCCGGGAGCGGACCGGTACCGCCACGGTCCCGCCGCCCGACCGGCGCTGATCCACTGCGGCCCATTCCGGAGGCACCCATGACCCTGCTGGACCGGGACGGCGTACGGCTCACCCTTGACGACGACGGCTCCGTCGCCACGGTGACCCTGGCCAACCCCGCCAAACGCAACGCCCAGACCTTCGCCCTGTGGCGTGCCCTGGCCGAGTCCGGGCGGCTCCTCCCGGGGACCGTCAGGGTCGTCGTGGTGCGGGCCGAGGGCCAGTCTTTCTCCGCGGGCCTCGACCGGCGCGCCTTCACCCCCGAAGGCTTCGACGGCGAGCCCTCGGTGATGCAGCTGGCGGCCCGGGAGGACGGCGGCGAGTCCGCCATCGCCGAGTTCCAGGAGGGCTTCACCTGGCTCCGGCGGAACGACATCATCACCGTCGCCGCCGTGCAGGGGCACGCCATCGGAGCCGGCTTCCAGCTCGCCCTCGCCTGTGATCTGCGGGTCTGCGCCGACGACGTCCAGTTCGCGATGCGCGAGACCAGCCTCGGCATCGTGCCGGACCTCACCGGCACCCACCCGCTGGTCGCCCTCGTCGGCTACGCCCGCGCGCTGGAGATCTGCGTCACCGGCCGCTTCGTACAGGCCGCCGAGGCCGAGCGCACGGGCCTCGCCAACCTCGTGGTGCCGGCCGCCGAGCTCGACGCCGCGGCCCGCGATCTGGCGGCGGCGATCCTGGCGGCGCCGCGCGACGCGGTGATCGAGACCAAGGCGCTGCTGAAGGGCGCGGCCGGCCGCACCCTCGACGAGCAGCGGGCCGCCGAGCGCGCGTCCCAGAGCCGCCGCCTCCGCGATCTGGCGGGCCTCTCCGACTGACCGGCACCCTGCTTCCCGGGGCGGCCCCTCACCCGCCCCGGGAAGCCGGGCCGCCCGGCTCAGAAGCCGTGCCGGAAGCCGCCGTCCACCGGGAGCATCACCCCGGTGAGGTACGAGGCGGCGGGGGAGAGGAAGAAGGCCGCGGTCCGGCCGAACTCCTCCGGGGTGCCGTAGCGGCCGAGCGGGATCGCGGCCGAGTTGCGGGCGCGGGCCGCCGCCGCGTCGCCGGAGAGCGCGTCCAGCTCGCGGACCCGGTCGGTGTCGATGCGGGCCGGCAGCAGCCCGACGACGCGGATGCCGCGCGGACCGAGCTCCACGGAGAGCGACTTGGCGAAGCCGGCCAGCCCCGGGCGGAGCCCGTTGGAGATCGCCAGCCCGGGGATCGGCTCGTGGACGGAGCCGGAGAGCACGAAGCCGATGACGCCGCCCTCGGCCAGTTCGCCCGCGGCCGCGCGGGCCATCCGGACGGCGCCCAGGAAGACGGACTCGAAGGCGGACCGCCACTGCTCGTCGGTGTTGTCCGCGCCGGAGCCGGGCGGCGGGCCCCCGACGCTGACCAGCACGCCGTCGAGGCGCCCGAAGTGCTCCCGGGCGGCGCCGATGAGCCGGCCGGGGGTGGCGGGGTCGGCGTTGTCGGCGGCGATGCCGATCGCGTTCGGGCCCAGCCCGTCCGCCGCGGCGGCGACGCTCTGCCCATCGCGCGAGGCGAGCACGACCCTCGCGCCGTCGGCGACCAGCTCGCGGGCGGCGGCCAGGCCGAGGCCACGGGAGCCGCCGGTGACGACGTACACACGGTCATTCAGTCCAAGATCCATGGCCCCATGGTCTCGTACCCTCCTCCGAAGCCAGCGCACGGGCCGTGTTGACCAGGCCCACATGGCTGAACGCCTGCGGGTAGTTGCCCAGTTGGCGGCCGGCGACCGGATCCCACTGCTCGGCCAGCAGCCCCACGTCGTTGCGGAGGCCCAGCAGCCGCTCGAACAGTTCCCGGGCCTCGGCGCGGCGGCCGGTGGCCAGCAGCGCGTCGGCCAGCCAGAAGGAGCAGACGAGGAAGGCGCCCTCGCCGCCGGGCAGGCCGTCCTCCCCGTACCCCGGGTCGTAGCGGCGGATGAGCCCGCCGTGTCCCAGTTCGCGGCGGACGGCGTCCACGGTGCCCCGCACGCGCGGGTCGGAGGGCGGCAGGAAGCCCACCGAGGGGATGAGGAGGGTGGCCGCGTCCAGCCCTCGTGAGCCGTAGTACTGGGTGAAGGTGTTGCGCTCCGTGTCGTAGCCCTTCTCGCACACCTCGCGGTGCACGGTCTCCCGCATCGCCCGCCAGCGGCCGGTGTCGGCCCGCAGACCCGGGTGGGCCTCCGCGGTGCGGATCGCGCGGTCCGCGGCCACCCAGGCCATGACCTTGGAGTGGACGAAGTGGCGGCGCGGCCCGCGCACCTCCCAGAGCCCTTCGTCCGGCTCGCGCCAGTGGCCCTCCAGGAAGTCCATCAGCGCCCGCTGGAGGTTCCAGCTGTTCTCCTCCGGGGCCAGTCCGCTGAGCCGGGCGAGGTGGAGGGAGTCCAGGACCTGACCGTAGACGTCGAGCTGGTGCTGCTCCACGGCGGCGTTGCCGATCCGGACCGGGGCCGAGCCCTCGTAGCCCCCCAGCCAGGGCGCCTCGAACTCCGTCAGCCGCCGTTCGCCCGCGATCCCGTACATGATCTGGAGGTCCCCGGGGGAGCCGGCGACGGCGCGCAGCAGCCAGTCCCGCCAGGCGGAGGCCTCGGTGAGATAGCCGCCGGCGACCAGCGCGTTGAGGGTGAGGGCGGCGTCCCGCAGCCAGCAGTAGCGGTAGTCCCAGTTGCGGACGCCGCCGATCTCCTCGGGGAGCGAGGTGGTGGCCGCGGCCACTATGCCGCCCGTCGGGGCGTAGGTGAGGGCCTTGAGCGTGATCAGCGACCGCAGCACGGCCTCCCGCCAGGGCCCTTGGTAGGTGCACCGCGCGGACCACGCCTCCCAGTCGTGCAGCGCGTGGGCCAGCGACTCGTACGGGTCGATGGCGCGCGGCACCTCCTCGTGCGAGGGGTGCCAGGTGAGCACGGAGGCCACCCGCTCGCCCGCGGCGACGGTGAAGTCCGCGCGGGTGCGGCCGTCCTCGCCGCGGGTCCAGACGGCCTTCTCGCCACGCAGCCAGACCGAGTCCGGTCCCGCCACGGCGATGTGGTGGCCGTCGGCGCGGCGCTCCCACGGGACGATGCTGCCGTAGTCGAAGCGCGGCCGGATCTCGCCCGCCATCGCCACCCGGCCGGACAGGCCCTCGACGATCCGCACGAGGTCGGGGGCGCGGTCGCGCTGCGGCATGAAGTCGGTGACCCGGACACTGCCCTCCGGGGTCTCCCAGACGGTGTCCAGCACCAGGGTGTCCCCGCGGTACGAGCGGCGGGCGCAGACGGCCCCGGGGGCGGCGGAGCGGGGGGCCAGCCGCCAGTGGCCGTTCTCCTCGCCGCCCAGCAGCGCGGCGAAGCAGGCGCCCGAGTCGAAGCGGGGCAGGCAGAGCCAGTCGATGGAGCCGTCGCGGCCCACGAGGGCGGCCGTCTGCAGATCGCCGATGAGCGCGTAGTCCTCGATCAGTCCCGGCACGTCGTCCCTTCCCCGGTGGTGCCCGGGCTCCCGCCGCCCGTGGCCTGCCTCCTGCCTACCCGGGCCGGGCGCGCGGACGCGTGGGCCCGCGGGTCAGGACGGGACGGGTACGGGCCGGCCGCTCTCCTCGTCACCGGCGCTGCCGTCCCCGGTGCCGCCGTCCCCGGCGCTCCCGTCCGCGCGGCGCCGGTCGGCGAGCTCGCGGCGGAGGAGGATCACCCAGCCGACCGGGACGCCGGCGGCGAAGATCCACCACTGCACGGCGTAGGCCATGTTCACGCCGATGCCGTCGTGGTCGGGTTCGGCCACGGGCTGCGGGCTGCCGGCGGCGGGCTTCACCAGCTCGATGTAGCCGCCGAGCACCTCGCGGTCCAGCCGCTCGGCCTGCTGGACGCTGTTGATCAGCATGAACTGCCGGTCCGGCAGCCCCTGCTTGTCCTTGATGCCGCTGGCCTCGGTGGTCTCGTCGCCCATGAGGCGGCCGGTGACGGTGACCTTCCCGGCGGGCGGGGCGGGGATCTCCGGGAACGCGGCCTGGTCCGCGCCGGCCCGGATCCAGCCGCGGTTGACGAGGACGGCGCGGCCGTCGCCGAGGAGCAGCGGGGTGAGCACGAAGTAGCCGATGCGGTCGCCGTCCGGGGCGGTCCGCCGGCGGATCACGGCCTCGTTCCGGGTGTCGAAGGTGCCGGTGGCCGTCACGCTCCGCCAGTAGTCGTCCTTCGGCACCACATGGCCCGGCGAGGTCAGCTCGGTCACGGGCACGGGACGGGCTTCGAGGTTGCGCTCGATCAGCCGGTTGTGCGCGACCCGGTTCTCATGGCGGTGGAGCTGCCAGAATCCCAGCTCGACCATCACGGGGATGAGGAGCAGTGCCACGAGGGTGAGGATCACCCACTGCCGGGTCAACAGGAAGCGGTACACCCCACGACCGTACAACTCGGTCGCGGGGTGCGGGACGCCAGGTGGCCGGTGAGGGCCGGTGGAGGTGGTCAGACGTGGTCGACGAGGCCCACCTTCCCCTCGGCGCGGGCGCAGTGGGCACCGCAGTAGAAGTGCCCGTCCGCCTCCGTGCCCTGGCCGATGATCCGGGAGTCGCAGTGCTCGCAGATCGGCGCCATGCGGTGGATGGCGCAGGAGAAACAGTCGAAGACGTGCACATCGCCCTGCGCGTGCACTTCGAAACTCATGCCGTAGTCGTTTCCGCATACCTCGCATCTGGCCATGCGCCACAGACTGCGGGCGCGGGGTGGCGGACGGGGGGCGTGCGGCGGGCGCGTCGCGCCTCATTCACCTGATTGCGGGGCGGTGTCCGCTGCCGGGGCGACATCGCCCAGCAACTGCATGAACGCGGCCTCGTCGACCACGGGGGTGCCGGCGGCCCGCGCCTTGACGGTCTTGGACGTGGCCGAGTCCGGATCGTTGGTCACCAGCAGGCTGGTGAGCCGGGACACGCTCGTGGCGACATGCAGGCCGGCCTCGGTGGCGCGGTCCTCCAGCAGCTCGCGGTCCACGGAGGTGTCGCCGGAGAAGGCGACCCGCATCCCCTGGACGAGAGGCTTGCCCGGCTCGTACCGGCCCGGGTTCGGATGGGGGCAGGGCGGGCGCTTGCGGCTGGGCCGCCAGCTCGCCGCACGGTACGAGCTGCGCGTCCCCGAGGAGGGGGAGGGGCTGTCGTGCCACTCGGTGAGCGGCCGGCAGGTGTGCAGCGGCAGGGCCAGCCCGCTGCCGGCCGCCAGGTGCAGACTGGGCCGGAAGGCCTCGGCGAGCACCCGGGCGTCGTCCAGGGCGTGGTGGGCCCGGCGCTGTTCGACGCCGTAGTGCGCGGCGAGCGACTCCAGCTTGTGGTTCGGCAGCGGCAGCCGCAGCTCCTTGGCGAGCGCGATGGTGCACAGCCGCTGCCGCACCGGGGCCGTGCTGCCCGCGCGGGCGTACTCCCGGGCCAGCATCGACCAGTCGAACATGGCGTTGTGCGCGACGAGCACCCGGCCGTCGAGCCGCGCGGCGAGCTCCCGGGCGATCTCCGGGAAGAGCGGGGCGCCTTCGAGGACGTCGCTCGTCAGGCCGTGTATCCACACCGGCCCGGGGTCGCGCTCCGGATTGACCAGGGTGTACCAGTGGTCCTCCACCTCGCCCCGCGCGTCGAGCCGGTAGACGGCGGCCGACACGATGCGGTCGTCCCGGGCGAGACCGGTGGTCTCGACGTCGACCACGGCATAGCCCCGCGGATACGCCGGGGGCCAGGCGGTCGGGGGCGTCGGGACGGACTGCCGCCCGATGAGGGGCGGGGCTGCCGTGCGGTCTTCGAGCATGGTCACTGAGAATACGGGGCACCGCCGACATCGCCCGCGCGCCCCGCGCCCGCGGCCGGACCGGCACCGGTCGTCCGGACGGGTCCGGGCCCTCGGCTCACGTCAACCGGCTGCCGGGGAGGGGACGTTCGCGGCGGCCGGCCCGTCGCTGACGCGGCGTCGGACCGCGCCGGGCCGTCGGGCCGGCCGGCGGGGATCCGGCCCCCGCCTCCCGGCGTCCGGCCGCCCGGCCGGGAAGGGGCCCGGGGAAGGGATCCGGGACAGCCGGGAATACTGCTCGGTAACTACCCCTGGCGGCGCGGCGCGGCGAGTCCTATCGTGCGTGCATGCCAAACCTTCCCGACGTCGTGCTGTGGTCGATACCCGCCTTCGTGCTGCTCACCGTCGTCGAGGCGGTGAGCTACCGGCTGCACCCCGACGAGGACGCCGCCGGCTACGAGACCAAGGACGCCGCCACCAGCATCGGTATGGGCCTCGGCAGCCTGGTGTTCGATCTGCTGTGGAAGATCCCGATTGTCGCGATCTACACCGCCGTCTACGAGCTGACGCCGCTGCGGGTGCCCACCGTGTGGTGGACGGTGCTGCTCCTGGTGGTCGTCCAGGACTTCTTCTACTACTGGTCCCACCGCGGCCACCACGTGATCCGGATCCTGTGGGCCTGCCATGTGGTGCACCACTCCAGCCAGAAGTTCAACCTCTCCACGGCGCTGCGCCAGCCCTGGACGAGCCTCACCTCGTGGCCGTTCTACCTGCCGATGATCGCCTGCGGTGTGCACCCGGCCGTGCTGGCCTTCCTCTCCTCCGTCAGCCTCGTCTACCAGTTCTGGATCCACACCGAGCGGATCGGCAAGCTGCCCCGGCCGCTGGAGTTCGTCCTCAACACCCCCTCGCACCACCGGGTGCACCACGCCTCGCAGGGCAGCTATCTGGACCGGAACTTCGGGGGCATCCTCATCGTCTGGGACCGGCTGTTCGGCTCCTTCGCGGCCGAGGTGGAGAGGCCCGTCTACGGGCTGACCAAGAACATCAGCACTTACAACCCGCTGCGGGTCGCCACCCACGAGTACGCGGCCATCGCCCGGGACCTCCGCGCGGCCCGGAGCTGGCGCGAACGCGCCGGCCGGGTGCTGCGCGGGCCCGGCTGGCAGCCGGCGCCCGTGGCCGTCTCCGCCCCGGGGCCCGCGGCTGCCGCGCCGGGCGCCGTGCCGGCCGAATAGCCGCGGAGCTGCGCGGGAGGGAACGGCCGGAGGGCCGGGCGGTCATCACCGCCCGGCCCTCCGTCGCTCAACTCCCCTCAGGGGGTCAGCGCTTCACCGCGTCCAGCGCGTCGGTGAGCCCGGCTCCGTAGAAGCCGTTGCCGTACCGGCCGCCCTCGCAGACCGCGTCGGCCTCGCCGTCGCCGTTGATGTCGTACGGGTCGGTGCAGGACTTCCGGTCCGCCTGGGCCTTGAGCAGGGCCTTGACCACCGCCGGCGGCGCCCACGGGTGCGTGCTCTTGATCAGTGCGGCGACACCCGCGGCGTGCGGGGAGGCCATGGAGGTGCCGGCCATGTAGCCGTAGCGGCCGCCCGGCAGCGGGCCGAGGATCAGCCCGCTGGTCGCCGGGGCCTCCGGCGGCTGGTAGGCGGTGCTGTCACCGCCCGGGGCCGCGATGTCGATGACTCCCTTTCCGTAGTTGGAGAACGAGGACTTGAGGCCCTTGGCCCCGGTCGAGGAGACGGTGACCACGCCGGGGAGCTGGGTCGGGATGTCCGGGCACACGCTCGGGTCGACGTCGCGCTCCACCGGGGTGGAGTCGTTCGGGCTGGAATTGTCGATGATGGAGTCGGACGCCAGGTCGAAGTTGGAGTTGCCGGCCGCGGCGACGTTGACCGCGCCCTTGCGCTCCGCGTAGCGGGTGGCCCGGGTGAGGGCCTCCACCAGCGCCTTCTGGTCCGGGTCGTCCGTGCAGTTGAACATCCACGGGTCGACGTAGTAGCTGTTGTTGGTCACCTCGACGCCGTGTTCGGCCGCCCACATGAAGCCGCAGACCACGGCCTCCGTGTAGAACCAGCCGTCCACGGTCGACACCTTGATGCCGGAGACCTTGACGCCGGGGGCGACACCGGTCACGCCGACGCCGTTCTTCGCGGCGGCGATCTCCCCGGCGACGTGCGTCCCGTGCGGGCTCTCGCCCTCGGTCGGGCGCCAGGCGCCGTCGCTGGTGTCGGGCTTGCCGGCCACGCAGTTGACGGAGGCCTCGCGGTCGAAGTTGGGCGCCAGGTCCGGGTGGGTGTCGTCCACGCCGGTGTCGATCACCGCGACGGTGACCTTGTCGCTGCCGAGGGAGACCTCGTGGGCCCGGTCCGCCTTGATGGCGGGCAGGTCCCACTGCAGGGGCTGCAGCGGATCCTCGTCCTCCTCGGCCTTGGCCTCCGCGGCCTTCATCTGGCTCGGCGTCAGCTCCTGCGGGGCGCCCACGTCGGTGGTGGCGGCCGAGGGCAGCGGCGCGGTGCGGGTGGCACCGGCCGACTGGACGCCCTTCACGCCGCGGATCTTCTCCGCGAAGGCGGGGTCCGAGGAGTGCACGACGATCACGCCGATCTTGTCGTACGCCTGGACGATCTTGCCGCCCGCCCGGGCGATCGCCTTGCCGGCCTTCGCGGTCGCGCCCTTCCCCGGGCGGACGTTGACGACGTAGCTGAGGGACTCGCCCTCGGCGGCGGTCCGCGCGGTGGTCTCCGCACCGTCGGCCGGGGCGGCGCTGGCCGACCCGGGCAGCACGGCGAGTGCGGCGGCCAGGGCCATGCCCGCCGGTATGGCCACGGCACGGCGCGACCGTGCGGATAGCGGCGTCATGGTCATGAGGTCTCCACTTCGTCGGAAAGGTTCAAGGCGGTCGGGACCGCCGGCGCCGACGGGCTGCTGGTGCCGCCCGTGCCGGTCATGCTGACGGTGCGTCGGGTGCGGGGAGGGCAACCGGTGCGCCGCATCACTTCTTTACCGCGTCCAGGGCGTCGACGATGCCGAAGCCGTAGAAACTGTTGACGTGCTCGGTGCCCTCGCACTCGGCGTTGATCTTGCCGTCACCGTCGGGATCGTACGGCTCCGACGGGCAACCCGGGTTGTCGGCACCGGCCTTGAGCAGCCACTGCACCTCCTGGGGGCTCGCGTCCGGTCGCGCGCTCATCGCCAGCGCGGCGACCCCGGCGACGTGCGGGCCGGCCATCGACGTCCCCTGGAGATAGGCCCAGTCGCCCTCCGGCATGGTGGAGAGGATCCGGCCGTCCTTCGCGGGCAGCCCGGGCACCTGGTACTTGTCGCCGCCCGGTGCCGCGACGTCGATCTGCCCGAGGCCGTAGTTGGAGTAGTACGACTTGAGGGAGCGCACGCCCGTCGCGGCGACGGTGACGACACCGGGCAGCTGGGCGGGGACGTCCCAGCACTCACCCGGGTCGATCTCCCGCTCGGCCGGGGTGCTGTCGTTCGGGCTGGAGTCGTCGGTGAGGGAGTCCGCGGCGAGGTCCATGTTCGAATTGCCCGCCGAGGCGACGTTCACCGCGCCCTTGCGCTGGGCGTAGGCCGCCGCACGGCCGACCGCCTCGCGGATGGCCTTCTGGTCCGGCTGGTCGGCGCAGTTGAACAGCCACGGGTCCACGTAATAGCTGTTGTTGGTGACCTCGACCCCGCGGTCGGCGGCGAAGACGAACGCGCAGACCACCGCCTCGGCGAAGAACAGGCTGGTGTCGGGCTCGCTCACCTTGATCGAGGAGACCCGCACGTTCGGCGCCACCCCGGCGACGCCAACACCGTTGCGGGCGGCGGCGATGGAGCCGGCGACGTGCGTGCCGTGGTAGTCGTCGGCGGTGTACGGGCGCCAGGCGCCGGGGCGGGTGTCCGGGACGCCCCCGACGCAGTTCGCCGACTGGCCGCGGGAGAAGTTGGGCGCCAGATCCGGGTGGGTGTCGTCCACACCGGTGTCGATGACCGCGACGGTCACCTCGCGGCTGCCCGGGTTGACCTCGGCCGCGCGGTCCGCCTTGATGGCGGGGAGGTCCCACTGCAGGGACTCCAGCGGTTCCTCGCCCTCGGCGGCGGCCGCGCGGCGCAGCGCGGCCGCGGGCTCGCCGACCTTCTCGGGCCGGCCGACCTCGGTCGTGGCGGCGGACTTCAGCGGCGCGGTGCGGGTGGCACCGGCCGAGTGGACGCCGTCGACGGCGCGCAGGGCCGCGCCGAACTCCGGGTCCGCCGCGTGGGCGACGATCACACCGATCCGGTCGTGGCTGGTGACGACCGTGCCGCCGGCCCGGGTGACGGCCCGCTCCACCCGGGCGACCGCGCGCCGGCCGGGGGCGGTGTTCACCACGTACGAGAGCAGCGGGCCCTCCGCGGCCGCCGTCTCCGGCGGCGCCTGGTGCGGCGAGGCCGAGGCGGCACCGGGCAGGATTCCGACAGACGCCGCCAGCGCGAGCCCGAGGGGCAGGGCCAGAGCGCGCGAGCGTCTGGAGCGGAGATGAACCATGGGTTCTCCACATCATCCGTGAGTCCGTCCGCACGCGGGTCGCGCGTGGACGGGTGCATGACAGCGGAAGCTAGCGCCGAACAACCGATCTGATCAATTGAATCCGGCGGAAAGTCGGGGCTTTCGCTGCCGATGGGGCCGCACGGACCACGCGAGCTGCCCGTCCGGTCCGCCGCCGGGCCCCCGGCCCCGGACCGCGGCCGGGCGCCGCCCCGCGCCCCTCACCACCGTATACGCGCGGTAACCCTCGGTGTTCGGTTTCACCCCGCCGAGCCCGCCCGGAAGCCGCCGGACGCGTTCGCGCTGGTGACCCCGCGTGCCAGAAGAATGACCGGAACCGGAGGGCGAAGCGGCCCCGCGCCGCCGTACGGCCGTCGGCCGCAAGAGGGGCAAACGGCCCTGATCAGCGTGTTCGCCGGGTAACGATGAGGTGATCCACCGCTGGTCGGAGCGCCCGTCGGCAGATCATGCGAAATTGAAATGACAACCCTCTGTTCGAATGGCTGAGAACGCGCCTAACATGCCGAGTCCGGCGCCGAAGTGATCTGTCACTCAGTGCCAACGTTCCGTCTCAGCTACACCCACTGGAGAGCCCGTGGACACCGCATCGCCCCCGCCCCAGGGGAACGACTACACGCAGAGAGCGGCGCTCGGCGCCGTGGCGTACCGGGAAGCACAGGAGAGCGCAGAGTTCGCCGACCTGCGCCACGCACACCGCTCCTTCGCGTTCCCGCTGACCATTGCCTTCGTCACCTGGTATCTGCTGTACGTCCTGCTGTCCATTTACGCGGGCGGCTTCATGGGCACCAAGCTCGTCGGGAACATCAACGTCGCCTTCGTCCTCGGCGTGGCGCAGTTCGTGAGCACCTTCCTCATCGCCTGGTGGTACTCCCGCCACGCCGAGTCGAAGCTTGACCCGAAGGCCGACGCGATCAAGGCCCGTCTGGAGGGTCAGGCATGAGAACTCTCTCCCTCGACACGGCCACGGTGCTGGCCGCCGGTGACGCCGGTGAGCACCGCGTCCTGATCATCAGCCTCTTCGTGGCCTTCGTCCTCGCCACCCTGGGCATCACCATCTGGGCCGGCCGGCAGACGAAGGACGCCACCGACTTCTACGCCGGCGGCCGCTCCTTCACCGGTTTCCAGAACGGTCTGGCGATCTCCGGCGACTACATGTCGGCGGCGTCCTTCCTGGGCATCGCGGGCGCCATCGCCCTCTTCGGATACGACGGCTTCCTCTACTCCATCGGCTTCCTCGTCGCCTGGCTGATCGCGCTGCTGCTCGTCGCCGAGCCGCTCCGCAACTCCGGCCGGTTCACCATGGGTGACGTGCTGGCCTTCCGGATGCGGCAGCGCCCGGTGCGCACCGCCGCCGGTGTCTCCACCATCGTGGTCTCGATCTTCTACCTGCTCGCCCAGATGGCCGGCGCGGGCGCCCTGGTGGCGCTGCTCCTCGGCATCACCTCCGAGGCCGGCAAGATCTCGATCGTGATCCTGGTCGGCATCATGATGATCCTCTATGTCGCCATCGGCGGCATGAAGGGCACCACCTGGGTCCAGATGATCAAGGCCGTCCTGCTGATCGCGGGTACGCTCCTGATCACGGCGCTGGTCATGTTCAAGTTCAACTGGAACATCTCCTCGCTGCTCGGCGCGGCGGCGGAGAACAGCGGCAAGGGCGCGGCCTTCCTGGAGCCCGGCCTCAAGTACGGCGTCAGCTCGATGACGAAGATCGACTTCATCTCGCTCGGTCTCGCCCTCGTGCTCGGCACCGCCGGTCTGCCGCACATCCTGATCCGCTTCTACACGGTGCCGACCGCCAAGGTCGCGCGGAAGTCCGTCAACTGGGCCATCGGCATCATCGGCGGCTTCTACCTGATGACCATCGCCCTGGGCTTCGGTGCCGCGGCGCTGCTCAAGCAGGAAACGATCATAGAGTCGAACGCGGCGGGCAACACGGCGGCACCTCTCCTCGCGCAGGAGGTCGGTGGCGGCGCGGGCTCCGCGGGCGGCGCCATCCTGCTGGCCGTCATCTCCGCGGTCGCCTTCGCCACCATCCTCGCGGTGGTCGCCGGCCTGACCCTGGCGTCCTCGTCGTCCTTCGCGCACGACCTGTACGTCAACGTCATCCGCAAGGGCAACGCCTCCGAGAAGGAGGAGGTCCGCGCGGCCCGTCTGTCGACCATCGGTATCGGTGGCGCGGCCATCTTCCTCGGTGTGTTCGCCCGTGACCTGAACGTGGCCTTCCTGGTCGCGCTCGCCTTCGCGGTCGCCGCCTCGGCCAACCTCCCGACCATCCTCTACAGCCTCTTCTGGAAGCGCTTCACCACCCAGGGCGCGCTGTGGTCGATCTACGGTGGTCTGGCGTCCTCGGTGCTGCTGGTGCTCTTCTCGCCGGTCGTGTCCGGTGCGCCCAGCGCGATGTTCCCCGACGTCGACTTCCACTGGTTCCCGCTGGCGAACCCGGGCCTGGTCTCCATCCCGCTGGGCTTCCTGCTCGGCTGGATCGGCACCCTGGTCTCCAAGGAGCAGCCGAACATCGACAAGTACGCGGAGCTGGAGGTGCGTTCCCTCACCGGTACGCACGCCCACTGATCGCTCTGTGATCGCATAGCACCGCACCCGCGAGGGTGAGGGCGGCCCCACCACGGTGGCGGGGTGCGCGGTACCGGTGGACAGCTCGTTTGTCACCGGAGTCGCGTACCCTGCACGGAACGGAGCCCGGAGCCTCGGCCCGGCCTCCGCGTCCGCAGGATTCCGTGGGAGGGGCCGCCTTCATGCTCATCGACACCTTCGGACGGGTCGCCACCGACCTGCGCGTCTCCCTCACCGACCGGTGCAATCTCCGCTGCACCTACTGCATGCCCGAAGAGGGCCTCCAGTGGCTCGCCAAGCCGGAGCTGCTCACGGACGACGAGATCGTCCGGCTGGTCGGCATCGGCGTCACCGCGCTCGGGATCGAAGAGGTCCGCTTCACCGGCGGCGAGCCGCTGCTCCGCCCCGGGCTGGCCGGGATCGTCGAGCGCTGCGCCGCCCTGGAGCCCCGCCCCCGGATGTCCCTCACGACCAACGGCATCGGGCTGGAACGCACCGCCGGCGCCCTGCGCGAGGCCGGCCTCGACCGGGTCAACGTCTCCCTCGACACCCTGCGCCCCGAGGTCTTCCGCACCATGACCCGCCGCGACCGCCACCGGGACGTCCTGCGCGGCCTGGAGGCCGCCCGCGCCGCCGGCCTCGACCCCGTCAAGGTCAACGCCGTCCTGATGCCGGGCCTCAACGACGGCGAGGCACCCGACCTGCTCGCCTGGGCCGTCGAACAGGGCTACGAACTGCGCTTCATCGAGCAGATGCCGCTCGACGCCCAGCACGGCTGGACCCGGGACGGCATGATCACCGCCGGAGAGATCCTGGCGAGCCTCCGCACCCGCTTCGACCTCACCGCCGAGGACGAGGGCGAGCGCGGCTCCGCGCCCGCCGAACGCTGGCTGGTGGACGGCGGCCCGGCCCGCGTCGGCGTCATCGCCTCCGTGACCCGCCCCTTCTGCCGGGCCTGCGACCGCACCCGGCTCACCGCCGACGGCCAGGTGCGCACCTGCCTGTTCGCGCGGGAGGAGTCCGATCTGCGCGGCGCCCTGCGCTCCGGGGCCCCGGACGAGGAGATCGCCCGGCTCTGGCGCACGGCGATGTGGGGCAAGAAGGCCGGTTCCGGCCTGGACGATCCGTCGTTCCTCCAGCCGCAGCGCCCGATGTCAGCGATCGGCGGCTGAGGGGCCGTTTTCCCCCCTGCCCGCACGGCCTCCGCCGTCCCCGCCGTCCCCGGCCCCTGCCGTTTCCCCGTCCGCCGGGGCGCTCTCCCAGTCGGCGAACGGCACCACGTCCTTGAGGAAGCCGCGGACCCCGAGGAACGACGACAGATGCTCGCGGTGCTCCTCGCAGGCCAGCCAGGTCTTGCGCCGCTCCGGCGTGTGCAGCTTCGGGTTGTTCCAGGCCAGCACCCAGACGGCCGGGGCCCGGCAGCCCTTGGCGGAGCACGGGGGAGGGCCGTCGCCGGAGCGCTCGGCGCGCGGGAGGAGCGGGGGGTCCTGGGGAGCGTTCACAGGCCAAGACTAGGCGCGGGGGTGCGGGAAGCCGCCGGGCGGGGTGGCCGCGGAACGCGAGCGGCGATCCGCGGAACGCGAGCGTGACCCACGGAACGGAAGCGGAGCGGCCGGTTCGGACATGACGACGCCGGGCAGCCACGGGGGGAGCCGCCCGGCGTCGGTCCGTCGCCCCGACGGGGGATGCGGAGCGCGTACGCAGTATGGCACGGCGGACACACGCCGGTGCACTGGAACCGCATGATTGATCTGAGCATTTCTTGAGCTTGGCGGACCGTTTCACCGGCCGCGGCGGAGCGGTCCCGCTCAGCCCGCCCCGCTCAGCCCGCCCCGCCCGGCCCCCGGTCCTCCGGGGCACCGGCCGGCCCCGGCCCGGATTCCGGCGCGGATTCCGCCCCGCCGCCCACGGGCCTGCCCTCCAGCACCGGCCGGACCGGCTCCGTCAGATACGCGGACGGCAAGGAAACGGCGTTCTCCCGGCCCCCGTTGGCGATCACCACGGCGATGTACGGCAGCAGCACGCCCAGCACGAGCGCGACCACCGCGACATGCCGTTCCACATTCCACAGGACCGCGGCGAGCACCACCGAGACCGTGCGCACCGACATCGAGATCACATAGCGCCGCTGCCGCCCCCGCACATCCTCGGCCAGCCCCTGGCGGGCACCGGTGATCCGGAAGACCTGCGCCTCGTTCTTCTTCCGCATCGCGTTCCACCACCTGAGTCCGTGCCGGGCACCCCGAGACCGGCGTTCTGTCCACGGTACGCCGGAACGGCCCGGGATCACCCACCGGGTGCCGGCTCCTCCCGCCGTGCGGCACTGCGCCGGACGGCGTAGCGCTCCGTCCGACATGCGGCGTAGGGAAACCGGGCGGAGACTGGCGGGGTATGGGTTCATCCCGTCGTACGAGGAGGAGACCATGGGCTGGTTGTGGGCGATTGTCCTGGGCCTGGTCCTGGGCGTGCTCGCCCGGGGCATTCTTCCCGGGAGGCAGAACATCCCCCTTTGGCTCACCGCCATCTGCGGCATGCTCGGCGCGCTGGGCGGCAACGCCCTGGCCCGGGCGGTCGGAGTGGAGACGACCAGCGGCATCGACTGGTGGAGGCACGCCTTCCAACTGGCCGGCGCCATCGTGGTCGTCGCCCTGGTGGCCCCGCTCTGGGCCAAGATGCGCGGGAGGCACTACCGCGAAAGGGCCTGAGGCATGAGGAGAGAGCCGACGACGGCCCGGTGCACGCTTCGCGCACCGGGCCGCCGCCGGACTCGGGCCGTGCCCGTCACTTCTCCGGACTCACACCGTGCCGGCGTCTCTCCGGATCCCACGCCGGGCGCCGGTCACCCAGGCGGGTTCACGCGTCCGTCACCCGGGCGAGCTTCCGCCCCGCCTTGAGGTAGATCTCCGCGGCGCCGATGGCCCCCGCCTCGGACAGCGCCTCGGCCAGCACCTCGCCCAGCGGGCGGGCGGCCGCGGCCTCGGAGAGGACGACGGCCTTCTGGCCGTTCTCGGTCTCCACGACCAGCCGCAGCCCGTTCTGCTTGGCGATCCGCCGCGCGGCCGAGACGCTGGGGGTGAACTCCAGCACCTTCGTCAGGACCACCGCCACGGTCTCGGTGCCGTGCTCGGCCACGTCCACCCCCGGCAGCTCCCCGACGTCCGAGAAGCTCCGCCGCGAGAACTGCGCGGTGAAGCCGGCCCGCGCCGCCATCGCCGCCTCCACCCCGTGGAGCGCCGCGACCACTTCGCCCGCCAGCACCTTCTTGAGGTCCATCGGGTGCAGCGAACGGTCCGCGACCCGGCCGAGGGCGAGCTCGATCTCCTCGTCCGTCCACTCCGTCCACGCCTTGAGGTACGGCTCCATCAGCCGGTCCGGCACCGACATGATCTTGCCGAAGACGTCGTCGGCCGCGGCGGTCAGCCCCACGTAGTTGCCCTTGGACTTGGACATCTTGGCGCCCGTGCCGTCCGTGCCCTCGATCAGCGGCATCGTCAGCACGAGCTGCGGCCGCTGCCCGCGCAGCTCCATCAGCTTCCGGCCCATCTGCAGATTCAGCAGCTGGTCCGAACCGCCCACCTCCACATCGCAGTCCAGCGCGACGGAGTCCAGGCCCTGCGCGATCGGGTAGAGCAGCTCCGACATGGTGAGGCCGGAGCCGGCGGCCAGCCGGTTGCGGAAGTCCTCCCGCTGGAGCAGCTGGGAGACCGGCACCTGGGAGAGCAGCCCCAGCAGCTCCGGGAAGGTGTACGGGGACAGCCACTCGCTGTTCTGCCGGAAGCGGACCTTCTCGAAGTCGAAGAACGGCCGCACCTGCTGCCGGTACCCGGCGAGGTTGGCGGCGATCTCCTCGTCCGTGAGCGGCGGGCGCTCCGCCGTACGGCCCGAGGGGTCGCCGATCTTGGCGGTGAAGTCCCCGATGAGCAGGGTGACGTCGTGGCCCATCCGCTGGAAGCGGCTGAGGACGATCACCGGCACGGCGTGCCCCAGATGCACATCGGCCGCCGTCGGGTCGATGCCCAGCTTGATGTGGAGGCCCCGGCCCTCCGCGCGGCGCTCCTCGATCCGCGCGGCGAGCTGCTCCACCCCCGGCAGCACCTCGACCGAGCGGGCGGTGATCAGCTCCGCCTGCTCTTTCGCCGAGAGGTCCGACAGGTCGAGATAGCGCCTGGCCTTCGTCTCCGTGAGCAGCCGCTCCACGGCCTGGTCGGAGGAGAGGTCCTGCGCCAGCAGTTCGCTGGTGCGCGTGACGGAGTCGCCGAGGCGTGTCATCGTGTCGTTCCCGCGGATCGAAGGGGAGAAGAGGTCGGGGGTCAGTCTAGAGGGGCCCGCTGTCACACCCCCTGGCTGACCGAGCTCATGTGGAAGTCCGGGACGCGCAGCGCCGGCATGGCGGCACGGGTGAACCAGTCGCCCCACTCCCGGGGCAGGGTGCGCTCGGTGATCCCCGCCTCGGTCGCCCGGCCCAGCAGCGAGACGGGCGACTCGTTGAAGCGGAAGTTGTTCACCTCGGCGGTCACCTCGCCCTTCTCGACGAGATAGACGCCGTCCCGGGTCAGCCCGGTGAGCAGCAGCGTCGCCGGGTCCACCTCGCGGATGTACCAGAGGCAGGTCAGCAGCAGGCAAGGCCCGTCGTGCCCGGAGGCCGCCACCATCTCGTCCAGCGAGCGGCTGCCGCCCGCGTCCAGGATGAGGTTGTCCATGCCCGGGGCGAGCGGCAGACCCGTCAGGCCCGCGCTGTGCCGGGTGGTGATCAGCCGGTTCAGCTCGCCGTTGCGCAGCCACTCGGTGGGCTCCAGCGGCAGGCCGTTGTCGAAGACGGAGGCGTCGTCGCCGGAGGAGTGCGTCAGCACGAACGGGGCCGATTCCAGGCCGGGTTCGCGCGGGTCGCTGCGCAGGGTGAGCGGCAGCTCCGACAGCTTCTCGCCGACGCGGGTGCCGCCGCCGGGCCTGGAGAACACGGTGCGGCCCTCGGCCGCGTCCCGGGCCGCGGAGGACCACTGCTGGTAGATCAGCAGATCGGCCACGGCGGTGGGCGGCAGCAGCGTCTCGTAACGGCCGGGGGGCAGCTCCGTGCGGCGCTCCGCCCAGGCCAGCCGGCGCGCCAGCTCCTCGTCCAGGGCGAGCGGGTCGACGTCGCGGAAGTCGCGGGTGGGGCGGCCCGCCCAGGCGGAGCGGGTGCGGTCCGGGGACTTGGCGTTGAGTTCGAGCGTGCCGGTCGGCTGGTCGTGGCGGAGGCGGAGACCGGTGGAGGTGCCCAGGTAGCTGGAGGTGAGGTTGTGGGCGGCGAACCCGTACAGCTCCCGGCCGCCGGCGCGGGCCCGCGCGAAGGACTCCCCGAGCGCCGGGGCGAAGGCCGCGAAGACCCCGGAGGACGTCTCGGCCGGTGGCTCGGTGAACTCCGGCGCCTCCGGCACCCCTTCGACCAGCGGCTGGGCGTCCTCGGCCGGGCCGGCCTCCCGCGCCGCGGCCTCCGCGGCCCGTACCAGCGGCTCCAGGTCGTCCGCGGTGACGGCGGAGCGCGAGACCACGCCGGAGGCGGTGCCCTCCGCCCCGCCGACGGTGGCGATGACGGTGAGGGTGCGGCCCCGGGTGACGCCGTTGGTCGTCAGGGCGTTGCCCGCCCAGCGCAGATTGGCGCCCGAGTGCTCGTCGGCGATGACGACGCAGCCGTCGGCGCGGGACAGCTCCAGCGCGCGCTCGACGATCTCGTGCGGCTTGTTGCTCGCCGGATTCCCCGTGCTCATCGACCGGCCTCCTGCGTCGTGTTGAGAATGTTGACGCCCTCGAAGAGGGCCGAGGGGCAGCCGTGCGAGACGGCCGCGACCTGCCCCGGCTGGGCCTTGCCGCAGTTGAACGCGCCGCAGAGGAGATACGTCTCCGGGCCGCCGACGGCCTTCATCGAGCCCCAGAAGTCGGTGGTCGTCGCCTGGTACGCGACATCGCGGAGCTGGCCGGCGAGCCGCCCGTTCTCGATCCGGAAGAAGCGCTGCCCCGTGAACTGGAAGTTGTAGCGCTGCATGTCGATGGACCAGGAGCGGTCCCCGACGACGTAGATCCCGCGCTCCACCCCCGAGATCAGCTCCTCGGTCGACGGGCCGTCCGGCGCGGGCCGCAGCGACACATTGGCCATCCGCTGGACGGGCACATGGGCGGGGGAGTCCGCGTAGGCGCAGCCGTTGGAGCGTTCGAAACCACTGAGCTTCGCGATACGGCGGTCGAGCTGGTAGCCGACGAGCGTGCCGTCCTTCACCAGGTTCCAGGACTGGGCCGCCACGCCCTCGTCGTCGTAGCCGACGGTCGCCAGGCCGTGCTCGGCGGTGCGGTCGCCGGTGACGTTCATCAGCTCCGAGCCGTAAGCCAGCCTGCCGAGCTGGTCGAAGGTGGCGAAGGAGGTGCCGGCGTACGCGGCCTCGTAGCCGAGGGCGCGGTCCAGCTCGGTGGCATGTCCGATCGACTCATGGATGGTGAGCCAGAGATTGGTGGGATCCACCACCAGGTCGTAGCGGCCGGCCTCGACGCTCGGCGCGCGCATCTTCTCGGCCAGCAGCTCCGGGATCTCGGCCAGCTCGGCGTCCCAGTCCCAGCCGCCCGCGCCGGTGAGGTACTCCCAGCCGCGCCCGACGGGCGGCGCGACGGTCCGCATCGACTCGAACGCGCCGCTCTCCGGGTCCACGGCGACGGCGGTCAGCTCCGGGTGCAGCCGGACGCGCTGCTGGGTGGTCGTGGTGCCCGCGGTGTCCGCGTAGAACTTGTTCTCGTGGACGGTGAGGAGCGAGGCGTCCGCGTGGGCGACGGAGGCGGCGGCCAGCAGCCGGGAGCTCCACTCGGCGAGCAGCCCGGTCTTCTCGGCGTCCGGCACGGTGAAGGGGTCGGTCTCGTAGGACGACACCCAGGTGCGGTCGGCGTACACCGGCTCCATGGCCAGCTCCACCCGCTCGTCCGAACCGGCGGCCGCGATCACCCGGGCCGACAGCTTGGCCATCTCCACGGCCTGGCTCGCGACCCGGGCCGCCGCGTCCATCGTCAGGTCGACCCCGGAGGCGAAGCCCCAGGCCCCGCCGTGCACGACCCGGACCGCGTAGCCCAGGTCCGTGGTGTCGGACGATCCGGCCGGCCGGGCGTCCCGCAGCCGCCACGCGGCGCTGCGCACCCGCTCCAGCCGGAAGTCCGCGTGCGTGGCACCCAGCGCGCGGGCCCGCGCCAGCGCGGCATCGGCGAGCGCGCGCAACGGCAGCGCCAAGAACGACTCATCGACCTCATGGGGCACGGGCGTCTTCCCTTCGTCTCGTGTCATGGCGCACTGCCGTGGGTCACCGTCCGGCAGCAGTGAATCACGGTGAGGAGGCGTGGGGCTTCTCCATTACCCGGCTGACGCCCGGTGTGCCGTGGGCGCGGTGGTGCGGTACGGCTCTGTCGACCGGGCCTCCCCGTGCCCTTGGGCCTCGCCCGGGTTTCGTGCACCGCCCTGCGGCGGCTCCGTGCGGCGGGGGTGCCGACAGTCGTGTCGGGAAGAGCGCCTATGATGCCGACAGGCATGTCGTCAAAGTTCGGCAAAGTCCGTGCCCGGTGAGCCCGGTGTGTCCGGTGTGCCCGTGTCTCCGTCCGCGTCCGCGTGCCCAGCGGCAACGGGGCGAGGGGCGGCGGGGCTCCGGGTCCGTCGGGGCGGGCCGGGCGGCGGCCGCCGCGTCATCCGCGTCCCCCACCGGGAGTCCTCCGTGTTCCTCGCCCTCCGCGACCTGCGGTTCGCCCGCGGCCGCTTCGCCCTGATGGGCGCCGTGGTCGCGCTCATCGCCGTCCTCGGCGTCCTGCTCTCCGGCCTCGCCTCCGGGCTGGCCGACGCGGGCATCTCCGGCCTGCGCGCCCTGCCCACCACCCACATGGCGTTCGACGCCAAGGCCACCAGCGAGCAGTTCTCGCGCTCCACCGTGGAGCAGGAGGACTGGCGGGCCTGGGCGGAGGCGCCCGGCGTCGAGCGCGCCGAGCCGTTCGGCAACGCCCTCGCCAACGCCGAGGTCACCGAGGGCGCCGCCAAGGGCGCCTCCGTCAACCTCGCCGTCTTCGGCATGGAGCCGGACTCCGCGCTCGCCCCCGCACCCGCCACCGGCAAGGGGCTCGCGGACGGCGGCAACACCATCGTCATCAGCGAGGAGATCGCCGACGAGGGCGTCCGCGTCGGCGACGTCCTCACCGTCGACAAGAGCGGGATCGAGCTGACCGTCACCGGCACCGTCGACGAGAAGGTCTCCTACGGCCACATCGGCGTCGTCTACGCGAGCCTCGACACCTGGCGCCACGTGCACTACGGGCTCCCCGGCGAACTCCCCGTCTCCGCCCGCGAGCAGGCCACCGCCGTCGCCCTCACACTGGAGCCCGGCGCGGACACCGCCGCCGTCGAGCGGGCCACCGGCACCCGTGCCGACACCATGGAGCAGGCGTACGGCGCCTCGCCCGGCTACCTCGCCGAGTCCAGCACCATGGCCCTCATCAAGGGCTTCCTCTACGCCATCTCCGCCCTGGTCGTCGGCGCCTTCTTCACCGTCTGGACCGTCCAGCGCAAGGCCGAGATCGCCCTGCTCAAGGCCCTCGGCGCCTCCACCGGCTACATCCTGCGGGACGCCCTCGCCCAGGTCGTCGCCGTGCTGCTCGGCGCCACCGCCGCCGGTACGGCCGTCGGGCTGGCCCTCGGCAGCGCCATGACCGGCAAGGCGCCCTTCACCCTCTCCGCCCCGGCCGTCGCCACCGCCGCCGGGCTGCTCATCGGCCTCGGCACCCTCGGCGCCGTCGTCGCCATCCGCCGCATCACCGCCGTCGACCCCCTCACCGCGCTGGGAGCCAACCGATGACCACCTCCGCCACCGGCCCCGCCGCCAACGCCACCACCGCCGCCGACGCCACCGGCCCCGCCGTCTCCCCGGAGCGCCGGGAGCACGACGGGACGCCAGGCCTGTGCCTCTCCGGCGTCACCCTCGCGCTCGGCGACGGGGACACCGCGGTCACCGCCCTGGACGGCGTCTCGCTGACCGTCGAGCCGGGGGAGTTCGTCGCCGTCGTCGGCCCCTCCGGCTCCGGGAAGTCCAGCCTGCTCGCCGTCGCCGGGGGACTCCAGCGGCCCGCCTCCGGCACCGTGGAGGTCGCCGGCACGGAACTCACCGCGCTGAGCGACAAGGAGCGCACCGCCGCCCGCCGCCGCCACATCGGCTTCGTCTTCCAGCAGGCCAACCTGCTGGCCTCGCTGACCGTCCGCGAACAGCTCCTGCTGCCACTGCACATCGACGGCCGACTCGACGCGGCGGCGCGGGCCCGCGCCGACGAGCTGATCAAGGCGGTCGGCCTGACCCTCCGGGCCGGCGCCCGGCCGCACCAGCTCTCCGGCGGGGAGCGCCAACGCGCCGGACTCGCCCGGGCGCTGATGACCTCCCCGGCGGTCCTGCTGGTGGACGAGCCCACCTCGGCGCTGGACCGGGTCCGCTCCACCGAGGCCGTACGGCTGCTCGCCGAACAGACGCACGAGCGGGGGACGGCCACGGTCATGGTCACCCACGACTCGGCGATACTGGACGCCGCCGACCGTGTGTACGAGATGCTGGACGGCCGCCTGACGACCGCCTGAACCGACCCACCGATCCGCCGGTGCCGCCCGCGCCCGGCTCTGGAGACCCCGGAATGCCGAAGATCAGCGCCGCCACCGTCGCCGAGCACCGCGCCCGCCAGCGGGAGGCGCTGATCGAGGCGGCCGTGGACATCCTGGTCGCGGAGGGCGCCACCGCCGTCACCCCGGCGGCGGTCGGCGCCCGGGCGGGGCTGGCCCGTTCCAGCGTCTACCAGTACTTCGACTCGGCCGCCGCCCTGCTGGCCACCATCATCGAAGAGGCGTTCCCGCGCGCCAACGCGGCCCTGGCCGATGCCCTCGCGGCGGCGGACGGCCCGGCGGCCCGTATCGACGCGTACATCGCCACCATGGTCCGGCTCGGTGCGGACGGCGCCCACCGGCCCGCCGCCGCCCTGATGGCCTCGGAACTGCACCCCGCCTGCCGGGAACGGCTGATGGAACTCCACCACGAACAGGCCGCCCCGCTCCGGGACGCCGTACGGGACCTGGGCGTTCCCGACCCCGGCCTCACCGCCGACCTCCTCGGCGGACTGCTGCACGGCGCCCTGACGGCCGTCGACCGCGGCGCCCCGGCCGATGCGGTGCTGGCACGCACGCTCTCCCTGGTCCACGAGGGCCTGGCCGGAACCGGGCCGCACCGCCCGGGCCCCGCAGGAGCGGACGGCACCGCCCGCTGAGGGCGCCCACGCCTTCCCCGCACGACCACGCGCACAGCCCCGCACCGCATACGGGGCCCGCACCGGACACGCTGCCCCGTCGACGCCGGACCCACCGCGGCCACCGCGACCGCCCTCACGGCCGTCACCAGGAAGGAACCCCGCATGAGTGACGAACCCCGGCCGCCCTTCCCGCGGTTGTGGCTGCTTCCCGGCCTCGCCGTGCTCCTCGGGCTGACCGTCTGGGGCATCGCCGCCTACCCCGGGCTGCCCGAGCGGCTGCCGCAGCACTTCGGGCCGGGCGGGGTGGACCGGTGGGCGGAGAAATCCGTCGCCACCGCCTTCATCCCCGTCTTCGTCCAGGCCGGCGTCATGGCGCTGATGGCGGGCACGGCGGTGGCCACCCTCCGCATGAGGCCGCGCGACGAAGCCGCCACCGGGCCGGAATCCGCGTGGGTGCGCCTGCTGAACCGGCCGGGCAGCCGCGCCTCCGCCCTCCGGGTCGCCAAGGCCACGCTGTTCCTCGGCTTCTGCATCGGCCTCACCACCGCCGCGACCGGCGCGGTCATGTGGCGCACGGAGGAACGGACGGACGTGCCGCCGCTGCTTCTCCCGGCCGCGCTGCTCCCGGTTCTGGCCGGGACCGCCGTCCTGGTCGTCGTCGCGGTCCGCGACCGGTCGGCCGGCGGGCGGGCCGGCGCCCGGTGACCCGGGGCCGGCCACGTCCGGTGCCACGGAGGCGAGGGGATGCCGGCCCTCAGCCGTGGCTGGTGTCGATCACGCAGAAGCGGTTGCCCTCCGGGTCGGCGAGCACGATGAAGTCCGGGTCCTCGGGATAGCGGTCCCAGTCCACCCGCTGGGCGCCGAGCGACAGCAGCCGGTCCACCTCGGCGGCCTGCTCGGCCGCGTCGGCGGCGTACAGGTCGAGATGGGTCCGCGGGTGGTCCCGCGCGGGAGTCTCGCTGACGGTCAGCGCCAGGCCGGGGCCGGGGCGGCCGGCCGGGATCAGCACGGCCCACCCGTCCTCGACGGGCTCCCGCAGCACGTACCCCAGCGCCTCGCCCCAGAAGCGCACCGCGCGCTCGACATCGGACACACCCATCACGACGGTTCCGAGAGTCACCATGGCTGTCTTTCCGGTCGGCCGCGCCGTGTCCCAAACCGTTTGGGGCGTGCGCGCGTTGAGGGTGAGGGGGTACGAGCCGGACACCGGCCGCCTCAGTTGACGCAGAACTCGTTGCCCTCGGGGTCGGCCATGACGACCCAGCTGCCCGAGGGCTCGTCCACGGTGTGCCGCACGGTGGCGCCCAGTCCTTCCAGCCGTGCCACCTCCGCGTCGCGCTGCCCCGGGGCGAAGTGCAGATCGATGTGGAGCCGGTTCTTGACCGTCTTCGGCTCCGGGACGGCCTGGAAGAGCACGCGGCGGCCGAGCCCGGCGCCGGTGTTCTCGTCCACCGGGTCCTCGGGGTGGCGCACGGCGGCGAGGGTCCGCCATGCCTTGCGGCCGTCGACCACGGTCCAGTCGTCGTCGCCGACGATGCCCGTGCCCGAGGCGATCAGCCGCTCGATGAGCGCGCTGTTGTCCTCCTGCTCGTAGCCGAGGGCCTCGGCCCAGAAGCGGGCGAGGCGCAGGGGGTCGGCGCAGTCGACGACGAGTTTCCAGTGCACGGCCATGCGGTCCTCCCGGGTCCGGCGGGGCTCCGTTCCGGCTGTCTCCGGCTCCGGCCGTCTCGCCGTAACCACATATACTGGTTACATGAGCGAGGCGGCAACCGGTTTGGTTCTTCAGGCGCGGGACGGCGCCCGTTTCCGCTTCGACCCGGGTGCCCTCTGCCTGGAATTCCTCACCACCGGCGGACCGGGCCCGCTCTCCCGCTTCGAGGCGCTGCACGGTCCCAGGGACCTGGCCGACTGGCTGGCCGTCTCCCGTCTCGGCGTCGACCCCGGCGAGGTCCGGACCGGTCCCGATGACGCGGCCGCGGGCCGTCGGCTCCGCGACGCCCTGTGGCGCCTGGCCCGCGCCGTCATCGCGGGCGGTCCACTGCCCTCCGGAGATACGGACGAGGTGAACCGGGCGGCGGCGCACCCGGCCCTCGTCCCGCGCATCGCCCCGGACGGGGCGCGTGCCTGGGCCCCGCCGGTCACCGGCGCCCAGGCCCTCTCGTCCATAGCCCGGGACGCGGTCGACCTGCTGACCGGCCCCGACGCCGGCCGCGTCCGCGAGTGCGGTGCCGGTGACTGCCCGCTCGTCTTCGTGGACCTGTCCCGTTCCGGCCGCCGCCGCTGGTGCTCCATGGAGCGCTGCGGCAACCGCCACAAGGTCCGCGCCCTGCGCGCCCGCCGCGAGCCGGTCAGGACACCGTCCCCGGGGTCTCCCGCAGGGTGACGTTGGCGTGGCTCTCCTGGAAGCTCTGGTCCGAGACGAGGGTCAGCCGGGCCGTGGACCGGAACTCCGGGAGGGTGGCGGAGCCGCAGGAGACCATCGTGGTCTTCAGCTTGGCGACGGTCAGGGCGAGCCCTTCGTCGAGGTCGCCCGCGTAGGGGACGTAGCCGTCCACGCCTTCCTCGAAGACCAGCCCCCGGCCGCCGCCCTGGCCGTAACGCTGCCAGTTGCGCGCCCGGTTGGAGCCCTCGCCCCAGTACTCCTTGACGAAGCCGTCACGGGTCGGCAGCTTCGCGCCGGCCGCCTGGTCGAAGCGCGCGAAGTAACGGCCCATCATGACGAAGTCGGCGCCCATCGCGAGCGCCAGGGCCACGTGGTAGTCGTGCACCAGCCCGCCGTCGGAGCAGACCGGCACGTACGCGCCGGTGCGTTCGCGGAAGGCGTCCCGCGCGGCCGCGACGTCCAGCACGGCGCTGGCCTGGCCGCGGCCGATGCCCTTCTGGTCCCGGGTGATGCAGATGGAGCCGCCGCCCACCCCGACCTTGACGAAGTCCGCTCCCGCCTCGGCGAGGAAGGTGAACGCCTCACCGTCGACGACGTTGCCGCCGCCGGCCGGGATCTCCGGATAGTGCTTCTTCACCCAGGACAGCGCCTGCGCCTGCCAGTCGCTGTAGCCGTCGGACGAGTCGAAGCACAGCGCGTCCGCGCCCGCCTCCAGCAGGGCCGGGACGCGCTCCCGGTAGTCGTGGGTGTTGATGCCCGCGCCCACGCGCAGGCGCTTGTCGGCGTCCACGAGCTGGTTCGGGAAGCGCTTGTTGTCCGCGTAGTCGGAACGGAACACCAGGTGCTGCAGGTGGCCCCCGGCGTCCAGTACGGGGAGGCAGTCCAGTCGTTCGTCCCACAGCCGCGCGTTGGCCTCGGACAGCGTGATCTCGGGGCCGGCGTGGGCCAGGTCGGCGATGGTGGTCATCCGGCTGCTGACCGGCCCGTCCAGGCCGTGGCGCTGGGGGTGGAAGTCGCGGGAGGTCACCAGACCGAGCAGGCGGCCGGTCGCGGTCCCGTCGTGGGTGACCGCGGCGGTGCTGTGACCGGTGCGGCGCATGACCTCGGTCAGGAGGCCCAGGCTGTCGTCGGGGCGGACGTTGGTGTCGCTGGTGACGAACCCGGCCTTGAAGTTCTTCACCTGCCGGACCGCCGCGGCCTGGTCCTCGATCGGCTGGTTGTGGTGCAGGAAGCTGAGGCCGCCGTTGCGGGCGAGCGCGATCGCGAGTTCGGGTGTGCTGACGGCCTGCATGATCGCGGAGGTGAAGGGGGACCGCAGCTCGATTGCCGGCGCCTCGCCCGCGACGTGCCGGACCAGGGGGGTTCGCAGGTCGACCGTCGCGGCCGAGCAGTCGGTCCGGGTCCGGTTGGGCAGCAGCAGGAACTCGTTGAACGTCCGTGAGACCTCGGCGATGATCTGTGCCACTTGTTCCTCCTGACCCGTCGGCCGGAGCCCGGTGCCCCGCCGTGAGGATCGCCCCCCGGGTCCCGGAACGGGCAGGCAGAGACCGGCACGGCGGCCGTGGAGGTGTCATCGGCCGCGGCAGAGCCCTGACCGGCCCGCGGATCGAACGGGGTGCGGTCGTGACCCGGCACCTTATCGATCAACCCGGCCGCCGCACGAATCGTGTCCGTCGCGGCTGCCGCCGGGTGAGGGCTCAAGGCCGCGGGGCGAGCGCGGCGGAACGGGAGGGCTCTTCACCGGGACACGCGCCCCGCCCGGCGGCAGTCCGCCGCAGGGCGGGGCGGAGGGTCAGCCGAGCGGGTTCTCCTTGTCGCGCAGGGCCTCCAGGGCGGGCGCGTACATGCGGGACTTGATGGTGTCGAGGGTGGGGCCGGCCTTCGCCGTCAGGGCTCCGGCGATCTCCAGCGCGGTCGCTCGCACCGCGTCCTCGTCCACCGCGCGGTCGACGATGCCGGCGGCGAGGGCGTCCCGGCCCCCGTAGCGGCGGGCGGTGGTCATGGACTCGTGCGCGGTCTGCGGGGTCAGCCGGGCCTGGATCAGCGCGGACATGCCCGGGGTGAACGGGATGTTGATGTCGGCCTCGGGCAGGCACCAGAAGCCGCGGTCGGCCCGCATCACGCGGAAGTCGTGGGCCAGGGAGAGCATCGCGCCGGCGGCGAAGGTGTGGCCCTGGAGCGCGGCCACGGTGATCACCGGCAGGGACAGCATCCGCGCCAGGAGTTCGTGGACGGAGACGACGTAGTCCTGGTGCTGCTCGGGATGCGCGAACAGCCAGTCGAGATCGAGGCCGTTGGAGAAGAACTTGCCCGTCGCGGCGGTGACCAGGGCGCGCGCGCCATCCGCCTTCTCGACCTCGTCCAGCGCGGCGTTGACGGAGGCGATCCAGTCGGGGTGGAAGCGGTTCTCGGTGTCCCCGATGTCGAGGATGAAGACATCGTCCTGGCGGTCGAGCGTGGGCATGGGGACTCCTCGGGCTGGGGCTGGGGCTGGGGCTGGGGCTGGGCTGGGCGAGGTCGAGCGGGGAAGGGGTGACGTCATCGGCGCGCGCCACCGCCGGGTCCGGGACCCTCCGACCCCGGTCACGGAAACTACCAATGGGTAACTTATGGTGCGCCCCGGAGAACAGGCAAGAGGCGGCATGCCCGCGTCCGTCCGCCGCCGTGTGCGGCGCGGTGGCGCGTGGAGTGCGAGGCGCGGGGATTACGGGGCCCGCACCGGCGTCCCGCTTGTATGACGCGGATCACAGGCCGGGCGGCGCCGGACCGGGTGCGGGGCGCGGTCCGGCCGGGCCCTTCGGACGTCTGTCCAGACCGGACGCCCCGGCGGGCGCCCCGGACCCGGGTGGCCGGCCGGCCGGGGAGAGGCGGCCCGGGCGCGGGGTTCTGTAGGGATCCAACAGAGAGCGGCGGAACCCCCTGTCGGGGGCGGGACCCCCTCCGCGCGGCCGGGGCCGATAGTTTCGGGGAGACCCAGTCCGCTATCGAAAGGGTGATCCGTTGAGCCGCTCGGTTCTTGTCACCGGAGGAAACCGGGGCATCGGCCTCGCCATCGCCCGTGCCTTCGCCGACGCGGGGGACAGCGTCGCGTACACCTACCGGTCGGGCGAGCCGCCGGCCGAACTCGCCGAGCTGGGCTGCCTGGCGGTGAAGTGCGACATCACCGACCCCGAGCAGGTGGAGCAGGCGTACAAGGAGATCGAGGAACGGCACGGCCCGGTGGAGGTGCTCGTCGCCAACGCCGGTGTCACGCGCGACCAGTTGCTGATGCGGATGTCCGAGGAGGACTTCGGCACCGTCGTGGAGACCAACCTCACCGGCACCTTCCGCGTCGTGAAGCGCGCCAACCGCGGCATGCTCCGGGCCCGCAAGGGCCGGATCGTGCTGATCTCCTCGGTGGTCGGCCTGATGGGCTCCGCGGGGCAGGCCAACTACGCCGCCTCCAAGGCCGGACTCGTCGGATTCGCCCGCTCGATCGCCCGGGAACTGGGCTCCCGCAACATCACCTGCAATGTCGTCGCGCCCGGGTTCGTCGACACCGACATGACCCGCGTGCTCAGCGACGAGCAGCGGCAGGGCATCGTGAAGCAGGTGCCGCTCGGGCGTTACGCCCGGCCCGAGGAGATCGCCGCCTCGGTCCGCTTCCTCGCCTCGGACGAGGCCGCATACATCACCGGAGCCGTCATCCCCGTCGACGGCGGATTGGGCATGGGTCACTGAACGTCATGAGTGGAATCCTCGCAGGCAAGCGCATCCTGGTCACGGGTGTCCTCACCGAGTCCTCGATCGCCTTCCAGGCCGCCAAGATCGCCCAGAACGAGGGCGCCGAGGTGATCCTGACCGGCTTCGGCCGGCTCTCGCTCGTCGAGCGGATCGCCAAGCGGCTTCCCAAGCCCGCGCCCGTCATCGAACTGGACGTGACCAACCAGGAGCAGCTCGACGGGCTCGCGGAGAAGATCCGCGAACACCTCGGCGAGGACGCCGCCCTCGACGGCGTCGTGCACTCGATCGCCTTCGGCCCCCAGGGCGCGTTCAACTTCCTGGAGGCGGACTGGGAGGACGTCGGCACGGCCGTGCACGTCTCCGCGTACTCGCTGAAGTCGCTGACCATGGCCTGCCTCCCGCTGATGCCGCGCGGCGGCTCGGTCGTCGGCCTCACCTTCGACGCGCAGATCGCCTGGCCGAAGTACGACTGGATGGGTGTCGCCAAGGCCGCCCTGGAGTCGACCAGCCGCTACCTCGCCCGCGACCTCGGCGCGAAGAACGTGCGCTGCAACCTCATCTCGGCCGGGCCCATCAAGTCCATGGCCGCCAAGTCCATCCCCGGCTTCGAGGAGCTGGCGGACGTCTGGAACCACCGCGCGCCCATCGGCTGGGACCTGGCCGACCCGGAGCCCGCGGGCCGGGGGGTCGTCGGACTGCTGTCCGACTTCTTCCCGAAGACAACGGGAGAGATCGTGCACGTCGACGGCGGTGTGCACATGATGGGCGCCTGAGCGCCGCCGTCCCCGGCGCTCGCCGCCCCGCATCCGGCGCCCACCACACGCGCCGACGCCCCGGACCCCGCCACAAGCGGGGGGCGGGGCGTCATGCGTCACGGGCGGGCGCGGGCGAGCGGGAGCGGATCAGGCGGACGGGCGCGGGTCCCGGGCGGGCGGGGGCGCGGTCCTTTGGGTGCGGGCCGACGCGGGCCGGGCGCGTGCGGGTCCGGGGCGACGGCCGGGCGCGACGGCGTCATGCGTTCGGAGTACCAGGCCGGGCGGCGGGCCACCGAGGGCGCGCACGCTGGGAGCACGCGCCCCCGGGCGCGGCGTACGGAGGTGCGGCAAGGGCGTCCGGTCACGGCCGGCCCGGCCGCCCCGGCGCGGCCGAGGAGGTCCGGAATGTGTGCTCCGTGCCGTCATCCGCTGGCGACCGTCCTGATCGCGGCGGTCGTTCTGGTCTCTCCCGCGGCCGCCGCCGCGGCGCTCGCCGCCGGGAAGGGGCCGGCGGGCGCGGACGGCCGTGAGCGGCTGTCCGCGGCGCTCCTCCGGCCGGCCGGTGACGCGGGGGAGGGCAAGCGGCAGCGCGCGTACCGGGCGGGGTGCCGTACGGAGGTCGAGGGCTCGCAGGCCACGGTGTACTGCCACAACCCGTACCCCGTGGTCGACCGGGTGCGGCTGCACGTGGAGTGCGAGCAGTGGTGGGACCTGGACGTGGACACGCGCCCCGTCGAGATAGGGCCCGCGCAGACGGCGGAACTCACGGCCCGCTGCTGGAAGACCATAGGGAGCGCCTGGGTCACCCACGACGTGCTGCGGTGACGCCGCCGGACACCGCGCCGTTCCCCGGGGTGTGCTCGTCCGAGCGGTCCTCGCCCGTTCACGGTCGCGCGGCGGGTACGTGACGGGCGCGCCCCCGGCAGGGGAGCCGGGCGGGGGCGCTGGGCGCTGCGCTAGCGTCCGGGTGCATGACGACGTCCTCACTCGACCGGTTGAGGTCCGAGCTCCGGGATCTCGCCGATCCGCGGGTGCGTGCCCAGCACGAGCGGGTGCTCAGCCCCGCGGACGACGATGAGCTGCTCGGCGTGCGGGTCCCGGTCCTGCGCGGACTCGCCCGGGTGTACCGCGAGTTGACGCTGGACGAGGTGGACGCGCTGCTGCGCAGCCGGGTCCACGACGAGCGGTTCGCGGGGCTGCTGGTGCTGGCGGAGCAGATGCGCACCGCCCGTGGCGTGGAGCGCAAGACGCTGGTGGACTTCTATCTGGCGCGCACCGACCGCGTGGACAACTGGGATCTGGTGGACGGATCCGCACCAGTCGTACTGGGGCCGTGGCTGCTGGAGGAGTCGCTGGAGGTCCTGGACCGGCTGGCCGGGTCACCTTCCCTGTGGGAGCGGCGGATCGCCGTGCTGGCCACGCTGGCGCTGATCCGCGCCGGCCGTTACGAGCCGACCTTCTCGCTGGTGCTGGCACTCCGCCGGGATCCGGAGCCTCTCATTCACAAGGCGCTGGGGTGGATGCTCCGGGAGATCGGCCGTCGCGACGAGCGGGTGATGGCCGGCTTCCTCGACCGGCACGCCCCCGAGCTGCCGCGGGTCACCGTCCGCCACGCGACCGAGCGCCTGGAGCCCGGAGAGCGGGCTCGGTTCGTCCGCCGCCGTTAGGCCCTGTCTGGCACATCCCGCCTGCTCCGCGGCGTCTGGCACGCACGCTCGCCGCGTTGTCGATCGTCGGCGCAGCACGCTGCGCTCTCCTCCTCCGCCTTGCGATCGCACGC
>NZ_JOID01000012.1 GCF_000719865.1 Streptomyces albus subsp. albus | reverse complement strand
CGGCGGATACCACCACGGTGTGGGACACCCCGGGGGTGTTGTCCACGAAGTTGGTGATCAACCAGTTCAGGTTCTGCGCCGCCTGGCTCATCGGGCTCAACTAACGCTCCTGATGGTAAGTGGGACCAATGCCGTGCTCGCCGGGGCCCGGGTTGTGCCCGGCCTGGCGGCCCTGCTGGATACCCCGGCGGAGGTTGGTCAGACGCCCGCGCACGTCGGCGGGCGCCCGGGAAACCTGCGGACCGGGCTGGATCGTCTCCGGCTGCTGTGCCGTGCCCGCCACGAGGTTCGCCCGGGGGACCCGGCGCGGCAGTCCGGAGGTGGTGAGACCGCCGGCGGCGGGCTGGCGCACGCGCTCGGCCTGCCGGCCCAGCTCGTCGTTCGGGGACGAACGCCATACCGCGCCGTTGCCGCCCGGGCTCTCCGCACGGGACGCCTCCCGCCGCTGCGGGGGCGGCGGGACGGAGGCCGGAGCCGGCTGTTCCCGGCGGGGCTGCGGCTCCTGGCGGGGCTGCGGCTCCTCCCCGTCCTCCCCCGGCCGGCCGCCGCGGATCCCGCGGAACCAGTCGGACTCCAGCGCCTCGAAGAGCGGCGTACGGCCGTCACCCGGTCCGGACGCCGGGGGCAGTGCCTCCGGCTCCGCACGCCGCTGCTGCGGCGCCCGCTGCGGCGGCTGCTGCGCCGCTCCGGGCTGCTGCGCTCCGGGCTGCGGCGCGTTGTGGCCGGGTCGCGGGAACTGAGCGGTGTCGCCCGGGTCCCGGTCGCTGCGGACGGGGGGCCGGCCCTGGCCGTGGGGTGCCGGGTACTGGCCCGTGTCCTGCCACTGCTGCGGCGCCGGAGGCCGCTGCTGCTGCGGGGCACCGGGAGGCTGGGTGAAGTCGGGACGCGGGAACTGCGCCGTCGACTCCGCTTCCTCGTGGCCGCGCGGGGGCTCGGACCGGGAGCCCGGCCAGTCGTCACCGGAGGACCTGCGGGCCCCCCAGCTCGTCCCGGCGGGCTCGGCCGGCCGCTGCTCGCTCTGCGGGCGGGGCGGCCCGCCCGGCAGCTCGCCGGCGGGACCGCGCGGCGGTATCTGGGCCCGCGGGCCCTGCCCCGCGGGCCCGCGGCCCGGTGCCTGCCGCGGCGCGCCGGTGGGCGGCGCGACGGGCGGCTGGGAGGCGCCGGGGCCCGCGCCCTGCTGCGGAAGCGCGGGGCGGGGACGGTCGGGACGGTCGTCCGGAGCGGCCTGGCGCGCGGGGGCGCCGGCGCCCGGGGCCGGGGCCCCGAAGATGTTGTTCCCGCCGGGCCCGCCCGGTCCGCCGCGGCCCTGGCCCTGCGAGGGGTCGCCGTAGGCCGGGCCGCCGCCCTGCTGGGGGCGCTGCGGCGGCGGGCCGCTGTCGGGGCGTCCACCGGGACCACCGGACGGAGCACCGTCCCGGCCCGGAAGGGCGGGGCGGCCGCCGCCGGGCATCTGGCCGCGGGGCGCCATGCCGGCGAGCCGGTTGCCCTGGGGACCGCCGGTTCCGGCGCCGGAACCCTGGGAGGCCGGGTTCGCGTTCGGCTTGTTGCCGGGGGTCTTGCGGCTGCTCTGCGCGACGTCGACCGGCAGCATGACGAGGGCGGTGGTGCCGCCCGAGTCGGAGGGCCGGAGCTGGATGCGGATGCCGTGCCGCTGGGAGAGCCGGCCGACCACGAAGAGACCCATGCGGCGGGAGACGGAGACGTCCACGGTCGGCGGGCTGGCCAGCCGCTCGTTGATGTCCGCGAGGTCCTCGGGGGAGAGGCCGATCCCGGTGTCGTGGATCTCGACCAGCACCCGGCCGTCGGGCAGCGCGTGACCGGTGACCTTGACCTTGGTCTGCGGGGAGGAGAACGAGGTGGCGTTCTCCAGCAGCTCGGCGAGGAGGTGCACGAGGTCATTGACGACCCGGCCCGCGACCTCGGTCGAGGGCACGGAGCTCAGCTCGATCCGCTCGTACTGCTCCACCTCGGAGGCCGCCGCGCGGAGCACGTCGACCAGCGGGACGGGGCGGGTCCACCGGCGGCCCGGCTCCTCGCCCGCGAGGACGAGGAGGTTCTCGCCGTTACGGCGCATACGGGTCGCGAGGTGGTCCAGTTTGAAGAGCGAGGACAGCTGGTCGGGGTCGGCCTCGCGGCTCTCCAGCTCGGAGATGAGCGAGAGCTGCCGCTGGATGAGGCCCTGGCTGCGGCGCGAGAGGTTGGTGAACATCGCGTTGACGTTGCCCCGCAGCAGCGCCTGCTCGGCGGCGAGGCGGACCGCCTCGCGGTGCACGTCGTCGAACGCCGCGGCCACCCGGCCGATCTCGTCCTTGCTGTGCACACCGACGGAGGTGACGGAGGTGTCCACGTCCTGCGGGTCGGCATCGGAGAGCTGCTTGACCAGCTCGGGCAGCCGCTTCTGCGAGACCTCCTGGGCGGTGTCCTGCAGCCGGCGGAGCGAGCGGACCATGGAGCGGGCCACGACGAACGCGCCGACCAGCGAGACACCGAGGACCAGCAGGATGACCAGACCGTTGAGCAGGGCGTCCCGCTGGGCCTCCGACCGCAGCTCGCGCGCCTTGTCCTCCATCTCGGAGAGCAGCGTCGCCTCGATCTTGGACATCTCCTCGATCTTGGCGGTGTCCTGGTCGTACCAGTCCTTGTACGACCGGGTCTCGTTCGCGATCGGGCTGTCCGGCTTGAGCATCCGGGCCGCGTACTTGTCGGCCAGGATGATGTTGGCGCTGCCGCCGTCCTCCAGGGCTTGGAGGAGTTCCTCGGTGGTCTGCTTGCCGTCGTAGATCTGGCTGAATTGCGCGAGGGTGGACTCCTCGCTCAGCAGCGCGCTCTCACCGTAGAGGCGGTCGCTCGCGACCAGCTTCGGCTTGGGCTCGTTGGCGAGGGCCGCGGTGATCATCGCACGCTGGATGGACGCGTACTCCTTGGCGGAGGAGAACGCCGCGAGCGCGCGGGTGGCGCGGATCATCTCGGTGTTGCTGGTCGCCTGCGCCATGTCCTGCGAGAGGGAGAGCAGCGAGGTGATCAGCTGGTTGTACTGGTAGACGGTCAGCGCGATGTACTCGCTGTCCGCGTAGGCGTTGGAGCGGATCTGCTTGATCTGCTCCAGCTGCTTGAGGATGTTGACGAGCGAGGAGTTGACGCCCACCAGGGAGTCGTCGTCCGAGGACTCGATCTCCTGGGTCGCCTCGCGGAACGCCTGCTTGGCCCGGTCGGTCTGCTGCCGCGGGTAGACGACGTCGTCGTTCTTCTTGTCACCGGCCGCCAGCGGGCCGGCCGAGTGGTCGCGCTCCTCCTGGAGGGCGGACGCCAGCTCGGTGGCCTGCTTGGTCATCTCGGTCAGCAGCTGCATGTTCTCCAGCTGGTCGAGATCGTCCATCGAGGTGTCGATCCGCAGCGCGCCCAGGGTCGTCGCCGCGACCACGGGCAGGGCCAGCAGGGAGACGAGACGGGTGCTGATGCGCCAGTTGCGCAGAGCGAGCCGTGTGCCGGCGCTCGGATGGGGGACGTCCGGCGTGCCGGACCCGTCGCCCCCGCCCTGGCCCTGTGTCGGGGCGCCCCGGTCGGAACCGTGGTCGCCGGGTGTGGCTCCGGGGCCCTGGGCACGCTCGGACGAGAGGCCGCGGTCGGCCCCGCCATGCAGCTCCGGGTCCGCCGCAGCGCTGCTATCCCTCTTGAAACGTCCCTGCACTAGCGTCGCAACCTCTGGACCAGGCGTTCCCCCGTGTGAGCGGTGGAACGGTGTCGAGTCGTGGGAACCGGAGCCCCCATGGTGGTCGTGAGTGACCGGCGCGTCTCCCCCGGTTCTGGTTCGTACTGGTGAGACACCGCCGCGCGGCGCTTCTCTGCGCCAGTGGTGCGCGCCGGCTGGATGGTGCGGCGGTCCGTGAGATTCCAGCACAGAGAGGGATCTCCAACAAGGGCGGAGAACGGCTCCGTCGGGCGGGTGACGCTATGTGCGGGCCGGGTTACCCCACGTGGAAAGCAATGACATGGATAGCGGACAATTGCTGGCCAATCGGCCGAGAACGCCCTCTGTCCCGGTGGCCCCGATGAGGTGCGGAATGAGAGGTTCCGTCCACTGATGTCCTGATTCGCTGCCCGTAGAAATCCGTCCGATATGCCGCTTATGTTTTGGTGTAAGTGAGCAAAATCACATGGCATTCCTGGCTTTGTTCTACCGGCAGATGGGAACCGCGCGTCTAGCCTGCGTGTTGACAGGCAGGCCCGGAACGACAAGCACGAGGGACAGAGCGACCGGTGAAGACGACCATGATGTTCCGCAACATAGCGAACCCGCGACGCACCACGCTGGCGCACCTCGAGGACGCCGACGAACTGCGTCCCGCAGTCGTCGAGGAGCCGCAGCCGCAGAGCGCGTCCGAGCTCCCCGCCCGGACCGCCAACCCGCGCCGCACCGTCCTCGTGGACGCTCCGAACGGCTGATACCCCCGCGCGACCGCGCGCGTGACCCGGTCTCTCCGGTGAGCCCGCCGCCGCCGGGCGGGCGTTAGCCTGGGGCGTCAGTCTCCGGCCAGTGAGTGAGGGGCAGCGGCTTCCCGTGCGCATCGCCAGATTCTCCATCGACGGCAACGTCGCCTTCGGCATCGTGGAGGGGGAGCCGTCCGATCCGGACGGCCCCGTCCTCGACATCATCAAGGGCCACCCCTTCGCCGAGTTCGAGCGGTCGGGGAGGAAGGTGCCGCTGGCCCAGGTGCGGCTGCTGCCCCCGGTGCTCCCCAGCAAGGTGGTGGCGGTCGGGCGCAACTACGCCGAGCACGCCGCCGAAATGGGCGGCGAGGTCCCCGGGGTGCCCATCACCTTCTTCAAGCCCTCGACCTCCGTGACCGGCCCCGGCGATCCCATCCCGTACCCCTCCTTCTCCCAGGAGGTGCACCACGAGGCCGAACTGGCCGTGGTCATCGGGCGCATGTGCCGGGAGGTCCCCCGGGAGCGGGTCCAGGACGTCATCCTCGGCTACACCTGTGCCAATGACGTCACCGCCCGGGACGTCCAGCGCACCGAGGAGCAGTGGGCGCGGGCCAAGGGATTCGACGGCTCCTGCCCCCTCGGCCCCTGGGTGGAGACCGAACTCGACCCCGCCGACCTGGGCATCATGTGCACCGTCAACGGCGAGCAGCGGCAGCTGGGCCGCACGGGCGAGATGGTCCGGTCCGTCGCCGACCTCATCACGCACATCACCGAGGCGATGACGCTGCTCCCGGGCGACGTCGTCCTCACCGGCACCCCGGCCGGGGTCGGCCCCCTCAGCGTCGGCGACGAGGTCGCCGTCACCATCGAAGGCATCGGCACTCTCACCAATAAGGTGATCAAGCGTGGCTAGCGCACCCCTCCCGTACCCCGTACGCGTCCGTTTCTGCCCCTCGCCGACCGGCAACCCGCATGTGGGCCTGGTCCGCACCGCCCTCTTCAACTGGGCCTTCGCCCGGCACCACGGCGGCACCCTGGTCTTCCGCATCGAGGACACCGACGCCGCCCGCGACTCCGAGGAGTCCTACGCGCAGCTGCTGGACGCGATGCGCTGGCTCGGCCTGGACTGGGACGAGGGCCCCGAGACCGGCGGCCCGCACGCTCCCTACCGGCAGTCGCAGCGCATGGACATCTACGCCGATGTCGCCCGCCGCCTGGAGGAGGCCGGCCACGCCTACAAGTGCTACTGCTCCACCGAGGAGCTCGACGCCCGCCGCAACGAGGCCCGGGCCGCCGGCCGGCCCTCCGGCTACGACGGCAAGTGCCGCGCCCTCAGCCAGGAGGAGATCGCCGCCTACCGGGCCGAGGAGCGCACCCCGGTCCTCCGCTTCCGGATGCCGGACGAGCCGATCACCTTCACCGACCTGGTCCGCGGCGAGCTGACCTTCACCCCGGAGAACGTGCCCGACTTCGGCATCGTCCGGGCCAACGGCGCCCCGCTCTACACGCTCGTCAACCCCGTCGACGACGCGCTGATGGAGATCACCCACGTGCTGCGCGGGGAGGACCTCCTCTCCTCCACCCCGCGCCAGATCGCCCTCTACCGGGCGCTGGCCGAGATCGGCGTCGGCAACGGCACCGTCCCGCAGTTCGGCCACCTGCCGTATGTGATGGGTGAGGGCAACAAGAAGCTCTCCAAGCGCGACCCGCAGTCCTCGCTCAACCTCTACCGCGAGCGCGGCTTCCTCCCCGAGGGCCTGCTCAACTACCTCTCACTGCTGGGCTGGTCGCTCGCCGAGGACCGGGACGTCTTCTCCATGGACGAGATGGTCGCGGCCTTCGACATCGCGGACGTCAACGCCAATCCGGCCCGCTTCGACCTCAAGAAGTGCGAGGCGATCAACGCCACGCATCTGCGCGCCCTCCGCGCGGACGAGTTCGCGGACCGGCTGCTGCCCTTCCTCTTCCCGGAGGAGGAGCCCACCGCCGAGCAGCTGGAGCTGCTGGCCCGGGCCGCGCCGCTCACCCAGGAGCGGATGGTCGTCCTCGGCGAGGTCACCGGGATGCTCGGCTTCCTCTTCGTGGACCCGGACGAGTTCCGGGTGGACGAGGCCGACGCGGCCAAGGTGCTCACCCCCGAGGCGCGGCCCGTGCTGGAGGCGAGCGTCGAGGTGTTGCGCGACCTGAAGCAGTTCACCCCCGAGCCGATCCAGGCGGCGCTCCGCACGGCGCTGGTCGACGGCCTCGGGATCAAGCCGAAGCACGCCTTCACGCCGCTGCGGGTGGCCGTCACGGGCCGCAGGGTGTCGCCGCCGCTGTTCGAGTCCATGGAGCTGCTGGGGCACGACGAGACGCTGCGCCGGCTCACCGCCGCGCTGGAGCGGGTCAGCGCCTCCTGAGGCGCCCGCGGATTCCCGGGAGCCCGCCCGTACGGCAGACGCCGCGCGGGCGGGCTCCCGGCGTCCGGGCGGCGTTCCGCCGCTGACCCGCCGCGGTGCCGCGGCCGTGCCGGTCCCGGCCCACCGGCGGTGGGCGCGGCGGGAGATACCCGTTTTGGAGCGCTGTCCACGATCGGGTAATGTTCTTCCTGCGCCGCCCACCCGGGCCGATGGACCGGAGAGGCAGCGCGACAGAACAAAACCCCGGTCAGGGGTTGCGTTTTGGTGGGCTATGGTGTAATTGGCAGCACGAGTGATTCTGGTTCACTTAGTCTAGGTTCGAGTCCTGGTAGCCCAGCAAGAGATCCCCTGTGAACTCTCTTGTGCTTGCGGATGCTTTTCGCAGGCTTGTGCATGTGTGTGCAGTGACTAGCCCCCGTTGTGTAGCGGCCTAGCACGCCGCCCTCTCAAGGCGGTAGCGCCGGTTCGAATCCGGTCGGGGGTACAGATCCTTGCAGCCGGCCCCGTCAGGTAGCTTCTGGCGGAGCCGCGCCTCGGATCGCTGGGGCCCCCGTTGTGTAGCGGCCTAGCACGCCGCCCTCTCAAGGCGGTAGCGCCGGTTCGAATCCGGTCGGGGGTACTGGTCTATACCATGGGCTATGGTGTAATTGGCAGCACGAGTGATTCTGGTTCATTTAGTCTAGGTTCGAGTCCTGGTAGCCCAGCGCGTCACGCGCGTGTGTCTCCCGTCTCGGTGAATACCCCGACGATGAACACAGCGTCCGCAGGCCCCCGTTGTGTAGCGGCCTAGCACGCCGCCCTCTCAAGGCGGTAGCGCCGGTTCGAATCCGGTCGGGGGTACGCACAGCAGAAGGCCCTCCGCTTCGGCGGGGGGCCTTCTCGCATGCCTGGCCTCCACCCGGCCGTCCGGGGTGCCCGGCCTTTCCGGCAGTGCCGCGGGCCGGGGCCGCGCCGGTACGGCCGTCGCCATCGCCGTACCGGCTCCCCGCCCGCCGGTGGTCAGCCGCCGTTGCGCCGCAGGGCCTCGGTGAGCCGGCCCGCGGCGTCGATGACCGCCTGGGCGTGCATCCGCCCCGGGTGGCGGGTCAGCCGCTCGATCGGACCGGAGACCGAGACGGCGGCCACCACCCGGTTCGACGGTCCGCGCACCGGGGCGGAGACGGAGGCCACCCCCGGCTCCCGCTCGCCGATGGACTGGGCCCAGCCCCGGCGCCGCACCCCGGAGAGAGCGGTGGCCGTGAACCGGGCGCCCTGCAGCCCGCGGTGCAGCCGCTCCGGCTCCTCCCAGGCCATGAGGATCTGCGCCGCCGAGCCCGCCTTCATCGGTAGGGTGGAGCCGACCGGCACGGTGTCCCGCAGTCCGGACAGCCGTTCCGCCGCGGCGACGCAGATGCGCATGTCCCCCTGGCGCCGGTAGAGCTGCGCGCTCTCCCCGGTGACGTCCCGCAGATGCGTGAGCACGGGGCCGGCCGTCGCCAGCAGCCGGTCCTCGCCCGCCGCGGCGGCCAGTTCGGCCAGCCGCGGACCGAGGATGAACCGGCCCTGCATGTCCCTCGCCACTATCCGGTGATGCTCCAGGGCCACCGCCAGCCGGTGAGCCGTGGGGCGGGCGAGACCGGTCGCGGCGACCAGCCCGGCGAGGGTGGCCGGACCGGACTCCAGAGCGCTCAGAACCAGAGCTGCCTTGTCGAGAACGCCGACCCCGCTGGAGCCGCTAGAGTTGTCCATGCGTCGATATTCGCGTCTCAGAGTATGAAACGCAAGTTCACATTTCCCCGGAAGCCGCCAATCTGTAGGAGCGGCCCGTGGTGGAACGGCGGTTGGACATCCGGCGGACACCCGGCTCCGGGCAGGACCAGCGCCCGGGGGCACCGGTACGCGCACCCGCCCCGCGGATCACCGCAGGGACGGAACGACAAGCCGAGATGGGCCGGCAGAGCCGCCGGCCGGAGGGAAAGCGATGGGACGGACACTCGCGGAGAAGGTCTGGGACGACCATGTCGTCCGGCGCGCGGAAGGCGAGCCCGACCTTCTCTTCATCGATCTGCACCTGCTGCACGAGGTGACCAGCCCGCAGGCGTTCGACGGACTGCGCAAGAACGGCCGGCAGGTGCGGCGGCTGGACCTCACCATCGCGACCGAGGACCACAACACCCCCACCCTCGACATCGACAAGCCGATCGCGGACCCGGTCTCCCGGGTCCAGCTGGAGACGCTGCGCAAGAACTGCGCCGACTTCGGGGTGCGGCTGCACCCGCTGGGCGACGTCGAACAGGGCGTCGTCCACGTGGTGGGACCGCAGCTGGGACTCACCCAGCCCGGTATGACGGTGGTCTGCGGTGACAGCCACACCTCCACCCACGGCGCCTTCGGCGCGCTGGCGTTCGGCATCGGCACCAGCCAGGTCGAGCACGTCCTGGCCACCCAGACCCTGCCGCTGGCCCCGTTCAAGACCATGGCGATCACCGTCGAGGGCGAACTGCCCGCGGACGTCACGGCCAAGGACCTGATCCTGGCCGTGATCACGAAGATCGGCACCGGCGGCGGCCAGGGCTACGTCATCGAATACCGCGGCGAGGCCATCGAGAAGCTCTCGATGGAGGCCCGGATGACGATCTGCAACATGTCGATCGAGGCCGGCGCGCGCGCGGGCATGATCGCCCCGGACGAGACCACGTTCGCCTACCTCCAGGGCCGGCCCCACGCCCCGCAGGGGGAGGACTGGGACGCGGCCGTCGCCTACTGGAAGACGCTGCGCACGGACGAGGACGCGGTGTTCGACCACGAGGTCGTCATCGACGCCTCCTCCCTGGCGCCGTTCGTCACCTGGGGCACCAACCCCGGCCAGGGCGCGCCGCTGTCGGCCTCGGTACCGGACCCCGCCTCCTTCACCGACGCCAGTGAGCGGCATGCCGCGCAGAAGGCCCTGGAGTACATGGGCCTGAGCGCGGGACAGCCGCTGCGCGAGGTGGACGTGGACACGGTCTTCGTCGGCTCCTGCACCAACGGCCGGATCGAGGACCTGCGCGCGGCCGCCGCGATCCTCCAGGGGCGCAAGGTGGCCGACGGCGTGCGGATGCTGGTCGTCCCCGGGTCGGTGCGCGTGGCCCTGCAGGCGGTCGAGGAGGGCCTGGACAAGGTCTTCACCGCCGCCGGCGCCGAGTGGCGCCACGCGGGCTGTTCGATGTGCCTGGGCATGAACCCCGACCAGCTCCAGCCCGGAGAGCGGGCGGCGTCCACCTCCAACCGCAACTTCGAGGGACGGCAGGGCAAGGGCGGGCGGACCCACCTGGTCTCCCCGCAGGTCGCCGCGGCCACCGCGGTCCTGGGGCATCTGGCCTCCCCGGCCGACCTGTCCGACATCCCGGCTCTCGTGGAGGCCTGAGACATCATGGAAGCGTTCACCACCCACACCGGCCGGGCCGTACCGCTGCGGCGCAGCAACGTCGACACCGACCAGATCATCCCGGCGCACTGGCTGAAGAAGGTCACCCGCGACGGTTTCGAGGACGGGCTCTTCGAGGCCTGGCGCAGGGACCCGCAGTTCGTCCTGAACCAGGCCGAGTACCAGGGCGCGAGCGTGCTGGTGGCCGGGCCGGACTTCGGTACCGGCTCCTCGCGCGAGCACGCGGTCTGGGCTCTGCAGAACTACGGCTTCAGGGCCGTGCTCTCCTCCCGCTTCGCCGACATCTTCCGCGGCAACTCGCTGAAGAACGGGCTGCTGACGGTGGTCCTGCCGCAGGAGACCGTCGACACCCTGTGGGAGCTGGCCGAGGCCGACCCGCGGACTCCGGTCACCGTCGACCTCGTCGCCCGTGAGGTCCGCGCCCCGCGCCCGGACGGCACCGTCCTCACCGCCTCCTTCGATCTCGACGAGAACGCCCGCTGGCGGCTCCTGGAAGGGCTGGACGACATCAGCCTCACCCTGAAGAACGAGGCCGACATCGCCGCCTACGAGGCTTCCCGCCCCGCCTTCAAACCCGCCACCACCGTGGCCTGACCGGCCAGTTCGCGTCCTTCCCCGGTACGGCCCAGGCGCCGTACGGACCACAGCGCCCCCCGCCCCGCAGGCGGGGGGCGCCGGCGTGTGCGAGGCTCTTTCCCGAAACGGGTTGACACCCGGTGGGGCGACAACTCGCCGCAGATGGCACAATCTGTGCATGGAACGCGGCCCTCAACTCCCACTTCACGAGCTCGTCGCGGGCCGCCTCAAGGAAGCGCACGCACAGGTGCGTTCCCTGCAAGTCCCGGAGGACGAGCGGATGGCGCTCTCCCGGAAGCTGCTTGCCATCACGGCCGCGGCCAAACACGATCTCCCCGGCGCGGCACGGCGTCTGGAGCGCTTCATGCAGGACCTCGACGGCAGCCGATTACGCCCCGGCACACCTGCGTAACGGTCGAGATCCATTGCGGCACAAGGGTGATTAGACCGTTTCGTCTTTGATTTGCGGTATATATCTGCCTAACGTGCGAAATCGCCCGAACTGATTCGTTCAGGCAATGTCTCCGAAGGGGAAGACGTGAACAAGGCGCAGCTCGTAGAAGCGATCGCGGACAAGCTCGGTGGCCGCCAGAACGCCGCCGACGCCGTGGACGCGGTGCTGGACGCGATCGTCCGCGCGGTGGTCGCCGGGGACCGGGTCTCGGTCACCGGATTCGGCTCGTTCGAGAAGGTCGACCGTCCGGCCCGGTACGCCCGCAACCCGCAGACGGGGGAGCGGGTCCGGGTCAAGAAGACCTCCGTGCCCCGCTTCCGCGCCGGCCAGGGCTTCAAGGACCTGGTGAGCGGGAGCAAGAAGCTTCCCAAGGGAGGCGAGGTGGCGGTGAAGAAGGCGCCCAAGGGCAGCCTCACCGGCGGGGTTTCCGCGCGCGCCACCACCAAGGCCGCGGCGAAGAAGGCCGCCGCGAAGAAGGGGGCGGCGAAGAAGACCGCCGCCACCGCGCGCAAGACCGCCGCGAAGAAGGCGGCGCCCGCGAAGAAGGCGGCGACCGCCAAGACCGCCGCGGCCAAGAAGACCACCGCCAAGAAGTCGGCCACCGCCAAGAAGGCGACGTCCAAGACGGCTCCGGCCAAGAAGACCACCGCCAAGAAGGCGCCGGCCCGCAAGGCCACCGCGCGCAACACCGCCGCGAAGAAGACGGCCGTCCGCAGGAAGTAGGCGAGCCGTACGGCAGCCGTCCACCCCCACGCTGGGCCGGGCTCCTCGGGGAGCCCGGCCCGCGGCATGTCCGGGGCGCGCCTCGGCCGTCAGAACGTCTGCAGGGTCACCAGGGCGATCCGGGGTGCCCCGCCGGTGCGGTCCGCCCCCGCGGTCCCGGCCCCGGTGCCGCCCTCCTCCGCCGGTCCGTCCTCCGCCAGTTCGATCCGCACCCGCTGGCCCGGCCGCAGCAGCCGCAGCCCGCCGGCGTCGAAGGCGGCCGCGTCGAATTCCACGGGCGTGCCGTCGTCCAGCAGCACGCTCCCGCAGCGGGTTCCGGCGTCATAGGTGTAAGCGGTGGCCTGCATAAGGGCAGCGTAGCCGCCGGCGGCCCTACTCGGCGATCAGCGGGCGGCCGGTGAGAGCGGCCGTACGGAATCCCACGCCGAGCCGGAGAGCGGCCCGCAGATCCTCTCCGGTGTCCACGTCGCGCCGGACCGAATCGACCCCGGGCACGGTGATTTCCACGGCTCCGGACCGGCGGTGCCGATTCCGGGAAGGGCCGCCGAAAGCCGGGCCGAGTTCCGCCCCGGGAGCCGCGGAGAGAAAAGTCGTCCCCACTCCCTCGGCGTCCGCGAGAAATGCCCGGGGAAAGAGAGCGGCGGCCGAGAGGACCCGTGCCAGTTCCGGGGCGCGGAGCGCGGGGAGATCCGCGTTGAGCGCCGCCACGGGGGCGTCCGGGCGCCGGTCCCGCGCGGCCCGCGCCCCGTACGCCAGCGCGGCGTTGAGCCCCGCGCGCGGAGCGTCCGGGAGCACCCGCGCGCCGAGCTCCGCCAGTTCGGCCCCGGCCAGCGGATCGTCCGTGACGACCACCACATCGCCGACCCCCGGCGTGGCCGCCGCGGCCGCCACCGTGTCCTGCGCGAAGGCCAGCGCGAGCCCCGGACGCAGCTCCTCTCCCGCCGCCTCCGCCAGCCTGCTCTTGGCCACGGCCAGCGGCTTCAGCGGTATCACCAGTGACCAGGCCGTGCCCATGCCGCCTCCGTCCTCCGCCGGGCCTTCCCCCGCATTGTCACCCGCCACCGGAACGGGAGTGCGGAGACGGGGATACCGTGTGCTCGACAGAGCGGGGCCCTGGGGCGACACTTGTGCGGCTGCCCACCCGCAGCCCGACAGGTCCCACGAGGAGGATGTCCGAGTGTCCCGCCGCAGAATCGGCTTCTGGTACCGCTTGGCCGCGGCCATTGCGAAACCGCCGCTGCTCCTCTTCTTCAAGCGGGACTGGCACGGAATGGAGCACCTTCCGGCCGACGGCGGATATATCACCGCCATCAATCACAATTCCGCCCTGGATCCGCTCTCGTACGCGCACTTTCAGTACAACACCGGACGGGTGCCGCGATTCCTCGCCAAGGCACCGCTTTTCCGGGTCCCGTTCGTCGGCATGATCCTCCGCGGCACCGGCCAGATCCCCGTCTACCGGGAGTCGACCGATGCCGCCAACGCCTTCCGCGCCGCCGTCGACGCCGTCAACCGGGGCGAGTGCGTGGCCTTCTACCCGGAGGGCACCCTCACCCGCGATCCGGACCACTGGCCGATGCAGGGCAAGACCGGGGCCGCCCGGGTCGCGCTGCTCACCAAGGCGCCGGTGATCCCGGTGGCCCAGTGGGGCGCCAACGAGGCCGTGCCGCCGTACGCCCGGACGAAGAAGGTCCGGCTCTTCCCGCGCAAGACACTGCGGGTACAGGCCGGTCCGCCGGTGGACCTCTCCGAGTTCTACGGACAGGAGCCGACCGCCGAGGTGCTGCGCGCCGCCACCGAGACCATCATGGCCGCGATCACCGCGCTCCTCGCCGAGCTGCGGGGCGAGCCCGCGCCGGAACAGCTCTACGATCACAGCAGGGCCCGCGCCGAGCAGCGCGGGAGGCGGCAGGAACGGCACGGACGGGGGGATGGCGCGTGACGCGCTGCGCGGTCTACGGAACGGGATCATGGGGGACCGCTTTTGCCATGGTGCTCGGCGACGCCGGCTGCGAGGTGACCCTCTGGGGCCGCCGCGCGGAGGTCGTCGACGCCGTCAACTCCGGCCGCAGCAACCCCGGCTATCTGCCCGGCGTCGAACTGCCGCCGACCGTACGGGCCACGACCGATCCCGCCGAGGCCGCCCGGGGCGCCGAGTTCACGGTGCTCGCCGTACCCTCGCAGACCCTGCGCGGCAACCTGGCCGCGTGGGCGCCGCTGCTGCCGTCCGACACCGTGCTCGTCAGCCTGATGAAGGGCGTCGAACTCGGCACGGCCAAGCGGATGAGCGAGGTGATCGAGGAAGTCGCCGGTGTGCCGGCGGAACGCGTCGCCGTGCTCACCGGTCCCAACCTCGCTCCGGAGATCGCCGCCCGGCAGCCCGCCGCCTCGGTGGTCGCCTGCGCCGACGAGTCCGTCGCACGGCGGCTCCAGGCCGCCTGCCACACCCCGTACTTCCGCCCGTACACCAACACCGATGTCGTCGGCTGCGAGCTGGGCGGCGCCGTCAAGAACGTCATCGCGCTGGCCGTGGGCATCGCGGACGGCATGGGGCTGGGCGACAACACCAAGGCGTCGCTGATGACCCGCGGCCTGGCCGAGACCAGCCGGCTCGGGGCCGCCATGGGCGCGGACGCGCACACCTTCGCCGGGCTCGCCGGCATGGGCGATCTCATCGCCACCTGCTCCTCGCCGCTCTCCCGCAACCACACCTTCGGCACCAACCTGGGCCGCGGGATGACGCTGGAGCAGACCATCGCGGCCACCAAGCAGACCGCCGAGGGCGTGAAGTCCTGCGAGTCCGTACTGGAACTGGCCCGGCGGCACGGCGTCGACATGCCGCTGACCGAGACGGTGGTGGAGATCGTCCATGACGGCAAGCCGCCGATGGTGGCCCTCAAGGACCTGATGTCGCGCAGCGCCAAGGCCGAACGCCACTGACGGTTCCTCACCTCGTCCGGGCCGGTGCGGTCCCCGGATCCGTCCACGCCGATGCGGTACCGGTGGCTGCCGCGGCGCGGGGTGCGCAGGGTAGTCTCAAGCCGATATGAGCAGCGAGTCATCCACCCAGAACCCCGCGCCCGCCTCCTCCGGTGTCCCGGCCCGTGTCCCGGCCGGTGCCGCCGGCCGGAAGCCGCGCGTCGCCGTCGTGTTCGGCGGCCGCAGCTCCGAACATGCCATCTCGGTGGTCACCGCGGGCGCCGTGATGCGCGCCATCGACCGGAGCAAGTACGAGGTATTGCCGATCGGCATCACCACGGACGGCCGCTGGGCGCTGACCGCGGACGAGCCCGAGCGGATGGCGATCAACGGCCGCGTCCTGCCGAGCGTCGACGATCTCGCGGAGTCCGCCGAGGGCGGTGTGCTGCTCCCGGTCGACCCGGCCGGCCGCGAGGTCGTCTACACCGAGCCCGGGCAGGTGCCCAAGTCGCTCGGTGAGGTGGACGTCGTCTTCCCCGTGCTGCACGGTCCGTACGGCGAGGACGGCACCCTGCAGGGGCTGCTGGAACTCTCGGGGGTGCCCTATGTCGGCGCCGGAGTGCTGGCGTCCGCCGTCGGCATGGACAAGGAGTACATGAAGCGGGTCTTCACCTCCTTCGGCCTGCCAGTGGGCCCGTACACGGTGATCCGGCCGCGCGAGTGGGAGCAGGGCAGCGGCGCGGAGCGCGGCGCCGCCGCCCGTCAGAAGATCATCGACTTCGCCGCCGACCACGGCTGGCCGGTCTTCGTCAAGCCCGCGCGTGCCGGCTCCTCGATGGGCATCAGCCGGGTGAGCGGCCCCGAAGAGCTGGACGAGGCAGTCGCCGAGGCCCGCCGGCACGACCCCAAGATCCTGGTCGAGTCGCTGCTCCGCGGCCGGGAGATCGAGTGCGGGGTGCTGGAGTTCGAGGACGGTCCGCGTGCCAGCGTGCCCGCCGAGATCCCGCCCGTCACCGCGCACGACTTCTACGACTTCGAGGCCAAGTACATCGACTCGGCGGCCGGGGTGGTCCCCGCGCCGCTCACCCCCGAGGAGACCGCCCGGGTCAGGGAACTGGCCGTGCTCGCCTTCGACGCGGCGGCCTGCGAGGGCCTGGTCCGCGCCGACTTCTTCCTGCAGGAGAACGGCGAGTTCGTGATCAACGAGATCAACACCATGCCGGGCTTCACCCCCATCTCCATGTATCCGCGGATGTGGCAGGAGAGCGGCGTGAGCTATCCCGAGCTGGTGGACCGGCTGATCCAGGCCGCCCTGCGGCGGCCGACCGGGCTCCGCTGAGCCGCCCGCCGCGGCGGGGCGCCAGTGCTGTGACCGGGAAGGCCCACCGGCCCGCGACGCCCGGCACCCGTCCGCGAGCTCTCGGCACGGGGGACAACCCGGCGCGCCGCGTGGCCGCACCGCTCCTGTACGTCCGGTGCGCGGGCGGCGCTCCGCCCTGCGACGCTCCCCGGTTGCCCGGAGGACGCGGGAGGTGCCTCCGGCGCCGGACGCCGCTAGTCTCCCGTCGAACCCGCCCCGTCATCGGACTGGAGCGCGTCCGGGATGGTCTTCTTGACGGCGTCGGCGAGGTCCGTCAGCGGGTTGACCTCGGGCCGGTACTCCCGGGGGACGGTCACCTCGACGTAGGCCTTGCGCAGGGTGGTGGTGAAGCGGTACCCGTTCTCCTGCTTCTCGGGGAGCCAGAGCACGCCGTTCACCTCGATCCCCTCGGCCGTGGGGTTGTACCGCTCGGTCCCCGGTGTGAGGACCTCGGGACGGGACACCCCGCAGCGCAGCTGGACGGCGGGGTCGCCCCAGTCGGCGGCGAACTCGGAAGGGGGCTCGTCGGCGCTCCGTTCCAGTCCGTCCACCTTCTCCGGAAGTTCCTGGTACAGGGCCCGGCAGAGCTTCGCGGTCTTCGGCGAGGGGGTGGGCACCGGACGGCCGCTGTCGGCGGCGGAACAGCCCGCCGCGGTCACGGAGATGACGACGGGCAGCCAGAGGAAACGGCGGAAGAGGGTGGTCACCCGATCGAGACTACCCAGCCGGTCCGGGCGCATGCCGGGCGCCCCGGGGCCTCAGAAGTGGACGACGGGGCAGGTCAGGGTGCGGGTGATGCCGTCGATCTGCTGCACCTTGGCCACCACGAGGCGGCCCAGCTCGTCGACGGTGTCGGACTGGGCACGCACGATGACGTCGTACGGACCGGTGACGTCCTCTGCCTGGATGACCCCGGGAAGCTTGGAGACCAGTTCGGCGACCGACGAGGCCTTGCCGACCTCGGTCTGGATCAGGATGTACGCCTGTACCACGGAACCTCCAGGGCGGCTACGAGGATCATGTGGGAAGAAGGGACGCCACGGTACCGCGCCGCCGGGCGGCGCGGGGAGACCCCGCACGGCCTGTGGCGCCCCCCGCCGCCCGGCGGAACACACCAAGGACCGACACCGCCGGCGCCGCGGCCGGCAGGGGAGACCGAGCACCGGACCGGGGCCGCAGCGCCCGCCGGGCGGAGATAGGGGCACAGGAATGAAGGGCACCGTGGGGGAGTTGGGCGAGTTCGGCCTCATCAGGGAGCTGACCTCGCGGCTCACCACCACCCCGGCCGTGCGGCTGGGGCCCGGCGACGACGCGGCGGTCGTCGCGGCACCGGACCGGCGGGTCGTCGCCAGCACGGACATCCTGCTGGAGGGGCGGCACTTCCGCCGCGACTGGTCCACGGCCTACGACGTCGGCCGCAAGGCAGCGGCGCAGAACATGGCGGACATCGCGGCCATGGGCGCGGTGCCCACGGCGCTGCTGCTCGGGCTCGTCGTCCCCGCGGAACTGCCCGCGACCTGGCCGGCCGAGCTGATGGACGGACTGCGCGACGAGTGCCAGGTGGCGGGGGCCGCGGTGGTCGGCGGCGATGTGGTGCGCGGCGAGACGATCACGGTCTCCATCACGGCCCTCGGCGACCTGCGCAACGCCGAGCCGGTGCTGCGCTCCGGCGCGCGGCCCGGCGACGTCGTGGCCGTCACCGGCTGGCTGGGCTGGTCCGCCGCGGGGCACGCGGTGCTCTCCCGCGGTTTCCGCTCGCCGCGCGCCTTCGTCGAGGCGCACCGGCGGCCGGAACCCCCGTACCACGCCGGTCCCGCGGCGGCGGCGCTCGGCGCCACGGCCATGACCGACGTCAGCGACGGCCTGATCGCCGACCTCGGGCACATCGCGGAGGCCAGCGGGGTCCGGATCGACGTGCGCTCCGGTGCCGTCGACATCCCCTCGCAGATGTCCGACATCGGACAGGCCGTGGGCGTCGATCCGCTGCACTGGGTGCTGAGCGGAGGCGAGGACCACGCCCTCGCGGCCGTCTTCCCGCCGGAGACCAAACTGCCCGCCCGCTGGCGGGTGATCGGCGAGGTGCTGGGCCGCTCGGCGCTGCCCCAGGTCACCGTGGACGGGGCGCCCTGGGAGAAGGCGGGCTGGGACCACTTCGGCGAGGACGGGGACGCCGGGTAGATTCCCTGACCGTGGACATATCACCGCGGCCGCTTCCGGCCTCGCAGACACCCCCGCTCGTACTCACCGTCGCCGGGTCGGACTCCGGCGGCGGGGCGGGCATCCAGGCCGACCTGAAGACGATGCTCGCCCTCGGCACCCACGGCATGAGCGTGATCACGGCCGTGACGGCCCAGAACTCGCGCGGTGTGCAGGGCGCCTGGGACCTGCCCGTCGAGGCGGTACGGGCCCAGTTCCGCAGTGTGGTGGACGACATCGGTGTGCACGCCGTGAAGACCGGGATGCTCTCCTCGGCCGAGCTCGTGGAGGCCGTCGCGGAGCTCCTCGGCGGCACCGGGGCGCCGGTGGTCGTGGACCCGGTCGGGGTCTCCAAGCACGGCGATCCGCTGCTGGCCGCCTCGGCGCTGGAGTCCGTACGGACCCGGCTGCTGCCGGCCGCGACCGTCGCCACCCCGAATCTGCCCGAGGTCGAGCAACTCACCGGAGTCCGCGTGGAGCGCGAGGAGGATCTGCGCCGGGCCGCCGACGCGGTGCTCGCCCTCGGCCCGCGCTGGGCGCTGATCAAGGGCGGTCATCTGCCGGGCGAGGCGGTGGATTTGCTCACCGACGGCCGGGAGGAGCACCGGCTGCGCGCGGCCCGGCACGACAACCGGCACACCCACGGCACCGGCTGCACCCTCGCCGCCGCCATCGCGGCGGAGCTGGCGAAGGGGGCGGAGGTCCCCGCAGCGGTCGCGGCGGCCAAGAAGTACGTCACCGGGGCGATCGCCGCGGGCTTCCCCCTGGGATCGGAGATCGGCCCCGTGGACCACGGCTGGCGGTTCCGCTGAACCGGGCGCGGCCCCGGGCATGCGAAAAGCCGGTCCGCCCAGGAGGCGGACCGGCTTCGGCAACCGGCCAAGGGCTGCGCTGCGACGGAAACGTCAGCGCGAGACCTTGCCGGCCTTGATGCACGAGGTGCAGACGTTGAGCCGCTTCGGCGTCCGACCGACCACAGCGCGCACCGTCTGGATGTTGGGGTTCCAACGACGGCGAGTGCGGCGGTGCGAGTGCGAAATGTTGTTGCCGAAGCCCGGCCCCTTGCCGCAGACGTCGCAGTTGGCAGCCACGGGTCACTCCAAAGACTTCAGATGCACGTACGGTGAATTCCCGGCTTACCGGGGATCGAAGTCGATGACCGGTGCCGCCGGGGGGAATGTCCCGACTCGGGTCGGGCAACCGGAGCAGCATACAACGACCGCTCCCGTACAACGAAACTACCATGGGCGCCCGGCCCCCCTCCCGGGCGGAGCCCGTTCCGCGGCTACGCTGCCGACGGCTCCCCGCCCCGGCCTGAGGAGGACATCGGTGCCCGACACCCTCGACGCCACCATGGTGCGCACCTGGTGCGGACTGGCCCTGGAGGCGCTGGGGAAGGCCCGGGAGAGCATCGACGCGATCAATGTCTATCCGGTCGCCGACGGGGACACCGGGACCAACCTGTACTTCACCGTCGAGTCCGCGGCCCAGGCGGTCGAGGCGGTCTTCGCCGCCCACGCGGAGCCGGCGGCTGTCCCGGCCGGGCCCGGCACCGCGGTGCCGGCGCTGCCGGACGCGCTGCGCGCCATGACGCACGGCGCCCTGATCGGCGCCCGCGGCAACTCCGGCACGATTCTGTCGCAGATGCTGCGCGGACTGGCCGAGGTGCTGGCCGTGCCCCGGGAGGCGACCGGGGAGACGGCCGGGGAGGTGGCCGCGGAGCCCGGCGGCCGGGCCGGTGGCGAACGGCTGCGCCGGGCCCTGCGGCAGGCCGGCGAGGCGGCGTACCGGGCCGTCGCCCACCCGGTCGAGGGAACGATGCTCACGGTGGCCGCGGCCGCGGCGGAGGCCGCCGAGCGCGCCGGGGGAGGCGCCGCCGAGGTGGTGCGGGCGGCGTACGAGGGGGCGCGTGCGGCGCTGGAGGAGACCCCCGGGCAACTGGAGGTCCTCGGCCGCGCCGGTGTGGTCGACGCGGGCGGATACGGGCTGGTGACCGTCCTCGGCGCGCTGATGGAGGCCGTGACGGGGGAGAGTCCCCGGCCGAAGGGGCGACGGGGCCGGTCCGGCCGCGCTCCGGGCCCGCCGGCCGGACAGCCCCCGGCGGCCGCCCCGGCGGGCTCGGACATCCCGTACGCCGGAGCAGGGGAGGACGGCGGTCCGGCGCCCGCGGAGACGACCCTCCCGGAGACGCCCCGCGGCGGTGCCGGCGCCGGTGCGGAGCCCGCCGTCTGCGACGGCGCGGGACCGGCCTTCGAGGTCATGTACCTCCTGGAGGCCGGCGACGAGGCCGTGGAGACCCTGCGGGAACGGCTGGACCCGCTCGGCGACTCGCTGGTCGTGGTCGGCGGCGACGGGCTGTGGAACGTCCATGTGCACGTCGACGACGCCGGAGCCGCCGTCGAGGCCGGGATCGAGGCCGGACGGCCGTACCGGATCCGCGTCACCCACTTCGGTTCCGACGCCCACCGCGCCCAGCAGCCGCCGCGCGCCCAGCGCGCCGTCGTCATGGTGGTCCCGGGCGACGGGCTGGCGGAGCTGTGCCGCGAGTCGGGCGCGACGGTGGTCACCGTGCGCCCCGGGGAGCCGCCCGCGGCCGGTGAACTGGTGGAGGCCCTCCGCCGGGCGCACGCCCGCGAGGTCGTGCTGCTGCCCAACGACACCGCCCTGCGGCACACGGCCGCCGCGGCCGCGGAGCAGGCGCGGGTGGAGGGCATACGGGTCGCCGTCATCCCCACCCGTTCGCCGGTCCAGGGCATCGCCGCCCTGGCGGTGCACGGGCCGGACCGCCGCTTCGACGAGGACGTCGTCGCCATGACCTCCGCCGCCGGGGCCACCCGCCACGCCGAGCTGGTCGTGGCCGAACACCGGTCCTGGACCATGGCCGGCGTCTGCCAGGCCGGTGACGTCCTGGGACTCATCGACGGCGATGTCGCCGTGATCGGGCAGGACCTCGCCGTGACGGCGGAAGCCGTCCTGGAACGGATGCTGGCCGCGGGCGGCGAGATGGTCACCCTGGTGCTCGGCGCCGAGGCGCCCGACGCCCTGGCGGACCACCTGGAGGACCGGGTGCGCCGGGGACACCTGGCCGTCGACACCGTCGTCCACCGGGGCGGCCAGCCCTCCGTTCCGCTGATCATCGGCGTCGAGTGACCCCGGCCCCGCCCGGCCCGCCCGGCCGTTCCGGGCGGGAGACGGCTGCGGCTGACCCCGGCTGTCGCACCCATGGTGTGCAATGGACGGCGTGCCCGCCCTGGACGAACCCCTGAGGAAGACGGTCGGCGGCAACACCGCGAAGGTGTTGGCCGAGCAGCTGAACCTGCGTACCGTCGGCGACCTGCTGCACCACTACCCGCGCCGCTACGCCGAGCGCGGGGAGCTCACCCGTCTCGCCGACCTCCCGCTCGACGAACACGTGACCGTCGTCGCCGAAGTCGCCGACGCCCGGCTGCTGACCTTCAACAAGGGCAAGGGCGTGCGTCTGGAGGTCACCCTCACCGACGGCAGCGGCCGGCTCCGGCTGGTCTTCTTCGGCAGAGGGGCCCACCACCACCAGCGGGAGCTGGTGCCCGGCCGGCGCGGCATGTTCTCCGGCAAGGTAGGGGTCTTCAACCGCGCCCGGCAACTGGCACACCCGGCGTACCAGTTGCTGGCCCGCGACAGCGACCCGCGGGACGCCGAGGCCTGGGCCAACGAGCTGATCCCGCTCTACCCGGCCTGCGCCAAGATGGAGTCCTGGAAGATCTCCCAGTCCGTCGGCACCCTGCTCGACACCCTGGAGGCCTCCGGCTGGGACCGTATCGTGGACCCGCTGCCGGAGAGCCTGCGCCGTGAGCGCGGCCTCGCACCGCTTCCCGAGGCCTTCCGCCAAGTGCACCGGCCCGCCACCAAGGCCGACATCGCGCGCGCCCGGGAACGCCTCAAGTGGGACGAGGCCTTCGTGCTGCAGACCGCGCTGGCCCGCCGCCGGCACGCCGAGTCCCAGCTGCCCGCCGTCCCCCGGGTCCCCCGCCCGGACGGTCTGCTCACCGCCTTCGACGCCCGGCTGCCGTTCACCCTCACCGAAGGCCAGCGGCGGGTCTCCGCCGAGATCTTCGCCGACCTGGCCGCCGAACACCCCATGCACCGGCTGCTCCAGGGCGAGGTGGGCTCCGGCAAGACCCTGGTCGCGCTGCGCGCCATGCTGGCCGTCGTCGACACCGGCGGGCAAGCCGCGCTGCTCGCGCCGACCGAGGTGCTGGCCCAGCAGCACCACCGTTCCATCACGGAGATGATGGGCGAGCTGGCGGAGGGGGGCATGCTCGGGGGCGCCGAACACGCCACCAAGGTCGTCCTGCTCACCGGCTCCATGGGCGCCGCCGCCCGCCGTGCCGCGCTGCTCGACCTGGCCACCGGCGAGGCGGGCGTCGTCATCGGCACCCACGCCCTGATCGAGGACAAGGTGCAGTTCCACGATCTGGGGCTCGTCGTGGTGGACGAACAGCACCGCTTCGGCGTCGAACAGCGCGACGCCCTGCGCTCCAAGGGCAAGCAGCCCCCGCACCTGCTCGTCATGACGGCCACGCCCATCCCGCGCACCGTCGCCATGACGGTCTTCGGCGACCTGGAGACCTCGGTCCTCGACCAGCTGCCCGCGGGCCGGTCCCCGATCGCCAGCCATGTCGTCCCCGCCGGGGAGAAACCGCACTTCCTCGCCCGCGCCTGGGAACGGCTGCGCGAGGAGGCGGAGGCGGGGCACCAGGCGTACGTGGTCTGCCCCCGCATCGGTGACGAGGAGGACGGCCCCGCCCCCGCGCGCCGCAAGGCCGCACCGGCGGAGGAGGACGAGGAGCGCCGCCCGCCGCTCGCCGTCCTGGACATCGCCGAACAGCTCGGGCGCGGACCGCTGGCCGGGCTGCGGGTGGAGGTCCTGCACGGCCGGATGCCGCCCGAGGCCAAGGACGACGTGATGCGCCGCTTCTCCGCGGGCGAGGTGGACGTCCTGGTGGCCACCACGGTCGTCGAGGTCGGTGTGAACGTCCCCAACGCCACGGTGATGGTCATCATGGACGCGGACCGGTTCGGGGTCTCCCAACTGCACCAGCTCCGCGGCCGGGTGGGCCGCGGCAGCGCGCCCGGCCTCTGCCTGCTGGTCACCGAGATGCCCGAGGCCGCCCCCGCCCGGGCCCGGCTGGGGGCGGTCGCCGCCACCCTCGACGGCTTCGAGCTGTCCCGGATCGACCTGGAGCAGCGCCGGGAGGGCGATGTGCTCGGCCAGGCCCAGTCCGGGGTCCGGTCCAGTCTGCGGATGCTGGCCGTCATCGAGGACGAGGACGTCATCGCGCAGGCCCGGGAGGAGGCGTCCGCGCTCGTCGCCGCCGACCCGGAGCTGGAGCGCCACCCGGAGCTCAGGACCGCCCTCGACGCCCTGCTGGACGCCGAGCGCGAGCAGTTCCTGGACAAGGGGTGAGCGGGGCCCGGGACAAGGGCTGAGCGGGGCCCGGGAAGAGCCGGCACCGAGGCTGCCGGGGGCCGCGGTCCCGGCGAACAGCCGCCGCTCCGGGCCCCGTTGCATCCGCCCAGTACCCGGCGTTGTCAGTGCCCGATGGGAGAATGGACCCAGTCCGGACCGGTCCCGACGGGGATCGGCGGATTCGGATCCCTGGGGGCTGATTCATGGCATTCCGGCATCTCAACGAACTGCCGCTCGGTGACAAGATCTTCCGCATCGAGCTCGCCAGCGACGACGACTCCACCGTGACCCTCACGCTCACCGGCTGGCAGGAGGACGCCCCGGAGACGCTCCTCGCCTCCGGCGCCCTCACCCTCCCGCTCACCGACGTCCCCGCGCTGCGCATCGCGCTCAACCGGGCGCTGCGCGCCCTCGCGCTCGTCGCCGACGTGGCCGAGCCGATCCCCGACCGCGACGTCCTGCGCGAACTGTTCCCCGGCCACGGCGCCCCCTGGGTGCCCCAGCACGAGGAGGACCTCACCCAGCGCTTCCACGCCGGCGAGACCATCGCCCGGATAGCCGCCCGCTTCGGTCGCACCCCCGACTCGGTGCGGACCAAGCTCCGCGAGCTGGGCCACGATCCCCGCCGCCCCGACCACTGCCCGCCCGACGGCTGCCTGTCCTGGTCCCGGTACGCCTCCCCGGCCCTGGTGGGAGCCGGTGCGCCCGCCGCGCCGGAGGCGGAGGCGGCGCAGGAGGGCTGACGCCCTATCGTGGGATCAAACCAGCGCACCGGGGCGGCGGCCGGCAGCGGCCGCCGCCCCGGTCCACCACGAAGGGCCCCACGATGACCCGCGTGATCGCCGGAGCGGCCGGCGGCCGCCGCCTGGCCGTACCCCCGGGCACCGGCACCCGCCCCACCTCCGACCGGGCGCGCGAAGGGCTCTTCTCCACCTGGCAGTCGCTGCTGGGCGGCCTCGACGGCCTCCGCGTGCTCGACCTCTACGGCGGTTCCGGCGCCGTCGGCCTGGAGGCCCTGTCCCGCGGCGCCGCCCATGTGCTGCTCGTGGAGTCCGACCCGCGGGCCGCGCGCACGATCCGGGAGAACGCCCGCGCGGTCGGTCTGCCGGGGGCGGAGATCCGCGCCGCCCGGGCCGAGCAGATCGCGGCCGGACCGCCGCCGGAGCAGCCGTACGACGTGCTCTTCCTGGACCCGCCCTACGCCGTCACCGACGACGATCTCCGGGAGATCCTGCTCACACTCGGTGCCGGGGGGTGGATCGCCGAAGAAGCCCTGGTCACGGTGGAACGGAGCACCAGGGGCGGGGAGTTCGGCTGGCCGGAGGGGTTCGAGGCGCTGCGGGCGCGCCGCTATGGAGAGGGAACCCTTTGGTACGGTCGCGCCGCCTCGATACGCACGGTCGTCCGCACGGACGTTCCGTCGGCGAGTGAGTCATGACCGGACCGGAGAGTGAGGGACCTGTGTTGCGCCGTGCCGTCTGTCCGGGGTCCTTCGACCCCGTCACCAACGGGCATCTCGACATCATCGGCCGGGCGTCCAAGCTGTACGACGTCGTGCACGTGGCCGTGATGATCAACAAGTCCAAGCAGGGCGTCTTCACCATCGACGAGCGGCTGGACCTGCTCCGCCGGACCACCGCCGAGTACGGCAACGTCGAGGTCGAGTCCTTCCACGGCCTGCTGGTCGACTTCTGCAAGCAGCGCGACATCCCCGCGATCGTCAAGGGACTGCGCGCGGTCAGCGACTTCGACTACGAGCTCCAGATGGCCCAGATGAACCACGGCCTCTCCGGGGTCGAGACGCTCTTCGTCCCCACCAACCCCACCTACAGCTTCCTCTCCTCCAGCCTGGTGAAGGAGGTCGCGGCCTGGGGCGGCGACGTCTCGCACCTGGTGCCGCCGATCGTGCTGACGGCCCTCACGGAGCGGCTCGGCAGGCGTTGACGGACCGGCGGCCTGCGCCGCTGTCGGCAGACGGCCGGATGGACGTACAGTCGTCCCATCCGTGAACCCGTCCCGGTCCAGAGAGTTGCGAGCATCCATGGACGTGCAGAAGAAGCTCGACGAGGTCGTCGACACCGTCAGAGGCGCCCGGTCCATGCCCATGTCGGCGTCCTGCGTGGTCAACCGCACCGAACTGCTCGCCCTGCTGGAGGAGATCCGCGAGGCCCTCCCCGGCTCCCTGGCCCAGGCGCAGGAGGTGCTGGGCGGCCGCGAACAGGTGGTCGAGGAGGCCCGGCGCGAGGCGGAGCGCGTCATCGAGTCCGCGCACGCCGAACGCGCCTCGCTGATCTCCGGCACCGAGATCGCACAGCAGGCGCGGCTCGAGGCCGACCGCATCCTCGGGGAGGCCCGCCGCGAGGCCGAGGAGATCCGCGCCGAGGCGGACGACTACGTCGACAGCAAGCTCGCCAACTTCGAGGTCGTCCTGACGAAGACCCTCGGATCCGTCGACCGGGGCCGCGAGAAGCTCCTGGGCCGCGGCCCGGGCCTCGACGAGCAGGGCTACGCCGACGAGGAGGCCCCGGAGCGCAGCGCGGACCCGGCCACCCTGCGGGACCGCGCGGACGCCTATGTCGACGCCAAGTTCGGCGCCTTCGAGGCCGTCCTCGCCAAGACCCTCGAAGCGGTCGGCCGGGGCCGGCAGAAGCTCCAGGGCCGGCAGGCGATCGACGACCTGGGCGCGCACATGGCCGCGCAGGACGGCGTCGACCACCAGCGGACCAGCGACGCCGACTTCCTGGCGGGCCTGGCGGGCCCGCAGCCGGACGGACAGCCCGGGCAGCCCGCGCAGGAGCCCGCGCCCGCGGACCAGCGCGACTACTACGCCCCCGCCGCCGGCTACCAGCAGGACCCGTACGGCTACCAGGGCGGCTACCAGCAGGAGCAGCCGCAGCAGCCCGCCCCGGCCGACGCCTATGGCTACCCGCAGCAGGACCCCTACGCGCAGCCGGCCTACGGACACCAGCAGCAGGGCTACGGCGGCCAGGAGACGTACGGGCAGCAGTACCAGCAGCAGAGCGGCGGCCGCCCGCAGCAGGACCCCACCGCGCTGGACGAGACCAGTCTCTTCGACACCAGCATGATCGACCTCGACCGGCTGCGGCAGTACGAGCAGGGCCGCTGACCCACCCCGCGCCCACCGCCCGGCCCGCCGCCCCGCGGCCCGTCCGGAGCCGATTGGGTCTGCGGCGAGCCGTCCAGTATCCTGGCTGTTCGGTCGCGTACGTCCGCGATCCCGGCTGCCCGCACATCCGCGGCGGGCCGCCCGTACCGCCACCGTGGAAAGCAGGAAGCCCTGAACGCCCGCCCCGACCACCGCAACCCGCTCGTGTTCGACACACATGAGCTGGGCCGTCGTCCCGGTGCGATGCAGCGGCTCTCCCGCTCCGTCGAAGCACCCGCGGACCTCGGCATCGAGGTCATCGGGGTACCCGCCGGGGCGACGGTGGAGCTCGATCTCCGTCTGGAGTCGGTCATGGAGGGGGTACTGGTCACCGGTACCGCCCGTGCGCCGCTCTCGGGGGAGTGCGTAAGGTGTCTGGAGCCGGTCGAGCGTGAGCTCGAAACGGATTTCCAGGAAATGTTCTCCTACTCCGACGCCGACAGCCGGACCCGCCACGAGGCGGAACCGGAGGACGACGCCGAGGAGGAGACGTTCTTCGTCGAGGACGGCTTGATCGACCTCGAACCCGTGCTGCGGGACGCGGTGGTGCTCGCACTGCCGCTGCAGCCGGTGTGCCGGGAGGACTGCCCCGGTCTGTGCCCCCAGTGCGGAGCACGGCTCGAGGACGACCCGGACCACCACCACGACGCCGTCGACATCCGTTGGGCGGCACTGCAGGGACTCGCCGACACCGTCAAGGGCGGCGGGAAGGACAACGTGAGCGGCGCCGAAGCGGGCGCCGACGAGAAGCAGGAGAAGTAGCCGTGGCTGTTCCGAAGCGGAAGATGTCGCGCAGCAACACGCGCCACCGCCGGTCGCAGTGGAAGGCTGCGGTCCCCACCCTGGTGTCGTGCGAGCGCTGCCATGAGCCCAAGCTGCAGCACATCGCGTGCCCCAGCTGCGGGACCTACAACCGTCGTCAGGTCCTCGAGGTCTGATCGGCGGGTGAGAGGCTCTATGTCGGACGCCGGCGCATCCCCCCGCAAACGCGGGGGCGAATCGGCTCAGGCGGACACGGCCTCGTCGCACACGCTGCTGGAAGGGCGGCTCGGCTATCGGCTCGAGTCCGCCCTTCTGGTGCGTGCGCTGACGCACCGCTCGTTCGCGTACGAGAATGGCGGGCTGCCCACCAACGAGCGGCTGGAGTTCCTCGGGGACTCCGTGCTCGGCCTGGTGGTCACCGACACGCTGTACCGCATCCATCCGGACCTGCCGGAGGGCCAGTTGGCCAAGCTCCGGGCCGCGGTGGTCAACTCGCGCGCGCTGGCGGAGGTCAGCCGCGGCCTCGATCTGGGCTCCTTCATCCGGCTCGGCCGGGGTGAGGAGGGCACCGGGGGCCGGGACAAGGCATCCATCCTCGCCGACACCCTGGAAGCGGTGATCGGCGCGGTCTATCTCGACCGGGGACTCGACGCGGCCGCGGAGCTGGTGCACCGGCTCTTCGACCCGCTGATCGAGAAGTCCTCGAACCTGGGCGCCGGCCTGGACTGGAAGACCAGCCTCCAGGAACTGACGGCGACTGAGGGCCTGGGCGTCCCGGAGTATCTGGTCAGCGAGACCGGACCGGATCACGAGAAGACCTTCACGGCTGCTGCCCGCGTCGGTGGTGTCGCGTACGGCACCGGCACCGGCCGCAGCAAGAAGGAAGCGGAGCAGCAGGCGGCCGAGGCCGCCTGGCGCGCGATCAGCGAGGCCGCGGAGGCCGCCGAGACCGCGGCCGCGGCGACGGCGTCCGAGGTCGCCGGCGCCCGTGCCGCCGCGGGAGGGGATGGCGAGGCCGCCACCGCCGACGGCGCCCCGGCCGACGGCACCGCGGAGGGTGCCGAGCGCGCCGCCCGCTGAACCACCCGCAGCACACGCGCGGCGACCGCCGCGGGGAGTGAACGTCACGGGCCCACCGGCAGGCGCCGGTGGGCCCGTGACGTACCCGCCCGTACCAACCGCAGACCGCAGACCGCAGACCGTAACCGCAGACCGCCCGCCCCGCCCGCACCCGCCGCCACCCCGCGGCGTGCGGCGCGCACCGGCCGGGCCCGGAGGAGGAGAAGCCGTGCCCGAGCTGCCCGAGGTCGAGGTGGTCCGGCGCGGCCTGGAGCGCTGGGTGAGCGGCCGCACCGTGGCCGCCGTCGAGGTGCGCCACCCGAGGGCCGTGCGCCGCCACATCCCCGGGGCGGAGGATTTCGCCGCCCGCCTGCGCGGTGCCCGGTTCGGGCCGGCGTACCGCCGCGGCAAGTACCTCTGGCTGCCGCTGGGGACCGTGCCCGCCCAGGACCCGGACGCCCCCGCGGCCGGCACCTCGCTCCTCGGCCATCTCGGCATGAGCGGCCAGTTGCTCGTGCAGCCGGCCGGCGCCCCGGACGAGACGCATCTGCGGGTCCGCGTCCGTTTCGCCGACGCCCTCGGCACCGAACTGCGCTTCGTCGACCAGCGCACCTTCGGCGGCCTCTCCCTGCACTCCTGGGTGCCCGGCGATCCGGAAGGGCTGCCGGACGCCATTGCCCACATCGCGCGCGACCCGCTCGACCCGGCCTTCGACGAGGCGGCCTTCCACGCCGCGCTCCGCCGCCGCAGGACGACCGTCAAACGGGCGCTGCTGGACCAGACCCTGATCAGCGGGGTCGGCAACATCTACGCCGACGAGGCGCTGTGGCGCGCGCGGCTGCACTACGACCGTCCCACGGCGTCCCTCACCCGCTACCAGAGCACCGAACTCCTCGGCCACGTGCGGGACGTCATGCACGCGGCGCTCGCGGCCGGCGGCACCAGCTTCGACAGCCTCTACGTCAATGTGAACGGCGAGTCGGGCTACTTCGACCGTTCCCTGGACGCCTACGGCCGTGAGGACGAGCCGTGCCGCCGCTGCGGCACTCCGATGCGCCGCCGTCCGTGGATGAACCGGTCCAGCTACTACTGCCCGCGCTGCCAGCGCCCGCCGGCCCGGCGCCGGGCCGGAAGCTCTCAGTAACCGAAGTCCTGCGTCCACCAGGGGCCGCCGTCCCCGAAGTGCGCGCCGACGCCGAGGGTGCGGTAGTCGCAGTTGAGGATGTTCGCCCGGTGGCGGGGGGTCTCCATCCAGGCGTCCATCACCGCCTCCGCGGTCGCCTGCCCGCGGGCGATGTTCTCGCCGCCCAGGGCGCCGATGCCGAGCTTCCCGGCGCGGTCCCAGGGGGTGGCGCCGTCCGGGTCGGTGTTCGCGAAGAAGTCCCGCTCGGCCATGTCCCGGCTGAACGCCCGGGCCAGATCGGCCAGTGCGGGATCGGCGGCCACGGGGGAGCAGCCGGCCTGCCGCCGCTCCCGGTTCACCAGGGCGAGCACCCGGGCCTCGGCCGCACGCTCCGCGCCGGACTCCGCGGAGCCGGCCCGCCGGGTGTCCGCCTCGGCCGGCGCGCCGCCTGCCCCACGGGACGGGACGGCCCCGTCCGCAGGGGAAGCGGCGGGGCCCTCGGCGGGCGGCCGGGGAGAGGGCGCGGCCGGCGGCGCGCCCGACGCGGGAGAGGTCCCGTCCGCGGGAGCCCGCGTGCGTCCGGTGTCCGGTTCCGCGGGGGCGCGGTCCGGCACGGCGGGATCCGCGGTATCCGCCGACCCGGGCTCCGGGTCCGCCGGAGCGCCGGACCGCACGGGCCCGGCCGGCTCCTCGGAGCCGCCGAAGACATAGGCGCCCCCGCCGGGCAGCAGCCCGGAGGTCACCGCGACCACCCCGACCGCGACAGCCGTCGACATCCCCAGCAGCCCTGTCCGGACCGGCGCCCGGTTCCGCCGCCCCGGCCGGTCCGGGGCCGCGGCCACCCGGTCCGGACCGGGCTCCGGAGCCGCGGACTCGCTGCGTCGCCGGCGGCCCATGACCCACCCCCCGCTGTACGCGTCACCCATCTCACTCGTATGAGTGAGGTCTTGTTGACCGGCGACTGTACGCCATGGTGTGGGGACGGGATGTGCCCTCCCGGCATCCGCCGGGTTAGCGTGCGGCCATGGAGGAAGACGTCCGTCTCACCGTCTGGGTCCGCGGCCACGTCCAGGGTGTCGGTTTCCGCTGGTCCACCCGGGCCAGGGCCCTGGAGATCGGCCGCCTCACCGGATTCGCCTCGAATCTCGGCGACGGCCGGGTGCAGATCGTCGCCGAAGGGCCCAGAGATCACTGCGAGCGTCTGCTCGACTGGCTGCGCACCGGGGACACGCCCGGCCGGGTCGACGGTGTCACCGAGATATGGGACACATTCCGGGGCGGCTATCCGGACTTCGGTATCCGCTGAGTCGCCCGCCCGCGATCCCGCGGCCGCTGACGGAAAAGGGCCGGGGATCACGGTGAGAGACGGCGATGACCTGGTGGTTGCCAAGAACGCGCCGCCATGCAAGGCTGCGGCCATAAGGATGATCTCCGCTCCCCGCGGGTCTTCCGGAGAGAGCAGCGCCGCATGTCGGTAACGGCGCGCCCCCGGGACGCCCGGCGATACGGGGTGTGATCGTGTTGACCGTCAAACCATTTGGTGAGACTCTGGAATCCCCGCGCACCCCACCTGTTCAGCACCAGAAATGACGGTGGTGGCAGGCCCCGCGGGTGCGACTAGCTCACGACCCACACCGCATCGGTCGGTCACTCAGTGTGGAGGACCATCCATCATGGCAAAGGCGCTTCTCGGTTACGTCGGCGGTTCCGACCCGCGACTCATCGCCGAGATGCGACGGCTGCAGCAGCGAGTTCAGGACCTGGAATCCGAGATCGTACGGATGCAGGCCGAGAACGACGCGCTGTCCGCCGCCGCTCATCACGGTGAATCGCTGCTCGAAAGCTTCGATGTATCCAAGGCGGAGCCCGCTCTTACCTGACGCCGGGCTTCCGGCCGGTCCGGCGGCCGGACACCGTTGAGAATCTGCAAGGGACGCTTCGGCGTCCCTTCTTCTTTTCCGTCCGTTCGCTGTGTTCTCCACCCTGGTGTGCCCGGCGTACTCCCGTGTGAAACCGAAAGGAGCGCCGCGGGACGGCGAAGTGGGGCGCACGGGAGTGGGTGACGCGGGCGCGCCGGAAGGTAGAGTCCAGCGGCGTGCACCTCAAGAGTCTGACCCTGCGCGGGTTCAAATCCTTCGCGTCGGCCACGACACTCCGTTTCGAGCCGGGCATCACCTGTGTGGTGGGCCCGAACGGCTCCGGGAAGTCCAATGTCGTGGACGCCCTGTCCTGGGTGATGGGTGAACAGGGCGCGAAATCACTGCGCGGCGGAAAGATGGAGGACGTGATCTTCGCCGGCACCACCGGCCGCCCGCCGCTGGGGCGGGCCGAAGTGTCCCTCACCATCGACAATGCCGACGGGGCACTTCCCATCGACTACGCCGAGGTGACGATCACGCGGATCATGTTCCGCAACGGCGGCAGCGAATACCAGATCAACGGGGACACCTGCCGGCTTCTCGACATCCAGGAATTGCTGTCCGACTCCGGTATCGGCCGCGAAATGCATGTGATCGTCGGCCAGGGGCAGTTGGACTCCGTTCTGCACGCCGATCCCATGGGGCGCAGGGCCTTCATCGAGGAGGCGGCCGGAGTTCTCAAGCACCGCAAGCGCAAGGAGAAGGCGCTGCGGAAGCTGGACGCGATGCAGGCCAACCTCGCGCGGGTCCAGGACCTCACCGACGAACTGCGGCGGCAGCTCAAACCCCTCGGCCGGCAGGCGGCCGTGGCCCGGCGGGCCGCCGTCATCCAGGCCGACCTGCGGGACGCCCGGCTCCGTCTGCTCGCCGACGACCTGGTCACCCTGCGCGAGGCGCTGCGCGCCGAGGTCGCCGACGAGGCGGCCCTGAAACAGCGCAAGGACGCGGCGGAGGCCGAACTGCGCGCCGCCCAGCGGCGTGAGGCCGAACTGGAGGACCAGGTACGGCGCCTGGCGCCCAGGCTGCAGCGGGCCCAGCAGAACTGGTACGAGCTGTCACAGCTCGCCGAGCGGGTACGCGGCACCATCAGCCTCGCCGACGCCCGGGTCAAGAGCGCCACCACCGCCCCCGCGGAGGAGCGGCGCGGCCGGGACCCGGAGGACATGGAGCGGGAGGCGGCCCGGATCCGTGAACAGGAGGCGGAGCTGGAGGCAGCGCTGGAGGCCGCGGAGCGGGCCCTGGAGGACACCGTCGCCCACCGGGCCGATCTGGAGCGCGAACTGGCGCGCGAGGAGCGCCGGCTGAAGGACGCGGCCCGCGCCATCGCCGACCGGCGGGAGGGCCTTGCTCGGCTGCACGGACAGGTCAACGCGGCGCGGAGCCGGGCGGCTTCCGCCCAGGCGGAGATCGGGCGGCTGGCCGAGTCCCGGGACGACGCCCTGCGCCGGGCCACCGCCGCCCAGGAGGAGTACGAACAGCTCCGGGCCGAGGTGGACGGGCTGGACGCGGACGATGCCGAGCTGGCCGGCCGCCACGAGAACGCCAAGCGTGAACTGGCCGCCGCCGAGGACGCGCTGAACGGCGCGCGGGAGGCCGTCACCGCCGCCGAGCGCAAGCGCGCCGCGACAGCCGCCCGGCACGAGGCCCTGTCCATGGGGCTGCGCCGCAAGGACGGTACCGGGGCCCTGCTCGCCGCGGTGGACCGGCTGCCCGGCCTGCTCGGCCCGGCCGCCGAACTCCTCACCGTCGAACCCGGATACGAGGTGCCGGTGGCCGCGGCGCTGGGTGCCGCGGCCGACGCCGTGGCCGTCGACGGCCCCTCGACGGCGGCGGACGCGCTGCGTCTGCTGCGCAAGACGGACGCCGGCCGCGCGGCCCTGCTGCCGGCCGGCGCCGCGAGCGAGCCGGACCCGCCGGCGGACGGGGCGCTCCCCGCAGGGCACCGGTACGCCGCCGGTCTCGTGACCGGACCGCCCGGACTGCTGCCCGCCGTGCGCCGGCTGCTGCGCGGGGTCGTGGTGGTCGGCACCCTGGAGGACGCGGAGGACCTGGTCGCCGCTGAACCGGGGCTGACGGCGGTCACCGCCGAGGGCGATCTGCTCGGCGCCCACCTCGCCCAGGGCGGCTCCGCCGGCGCGCCCAGCCTGCTGGAGGTGCAGGCGTCCGTGGACGAGGCGGCGGCGGAGCTGGCCGAGCTGGCCGTACGGTGCGAGGAGCTCGCCGGGGAGCAGCGGCGGGCGGGGGAGCGGCGCACCGCTTGTGCGGCCCTCGTCGAGGAATGGGCGGCCCGGCGGAGTGCCGCCGACCGGGAGAAGTCCACCGTGGCCCAGTCGCTGGGCCGTCTGGCGGGCCAGGCCCGGGCCGCGGCGGGCGAGGCGGAGCGGGCCTCCGCGGCCGTCGAGCGGGCCGAGGAGGCGCTGCGGCGCGCCACCGAGGAGGCCGAGGAGCTCACCGAGCGGTTGCTCACGGCCGAGGAGGCGGCGCTCGCGGACGGGGCCGAGGAGGAGCCCGACACCTCCGCCCGGGACCGGCTGGCCGCCGACGGCGCCAACGCCCGGCAGACCGAGATGGAGGCCCGGCTCCAGGTCCGTACCCATGAGGAGCGTGTCAAGGGGCTCGCGGGGCGGGCGGACGCGCTGGACCGGGGGGCGCGCGCCGAGCGGGAGGCGCGGGCCCGGGCGGAGCGGCTGCGGGCCCGGCTGCGGCACGAGGCGGAGGTCGCCGCCGCGGTCGCGGACGGCGCCCGGCAGTTGCTGGCGCACATCGAGGTGTCGCTCGTACGGGCCGAGGAGGAGCGGGCCGCGGCCGAGCGGGCCAAGGCCGGCCGTGAGGCGGATCTGGCCGCGGAACGCCACCGGGGCCGGGACCTCAAGAGCGAACTGGACAAGCTGACCGACTCCGTGCACCGGGGCGAGGTGCTGGGTGCCGAGAAGCGGCTGCGGATCGAACAGTTGGAGACCCGGTCGCTGGAGGAGCTCGGGGTCGAGCCGGAGGTGCTGATCGCTGAGTACGGGCCGGACCAGCTCGTGCCGCCCTCGCCGCCCGCGGAGGGCGAGACGCTCCCGGAGGATCCGGAGGACCCGCGCAACCGGCCGGTGCCCTACGTGCGGGCGGTCCAGGAGAAGCGGCTGAAGGCGGCCGAGCGGGCGTACCAGCAGCTGGGCAAGGTGAACCCGCTGGCTCTGGAGGAGTTCGCGGCGCTGGAGGAGCGGCACAAATTCCTCACCGAGCAGCTCGACGACCTGAAGAAGACCCGGGCGGACCTCCTTCAGGTCGTGAAGGAAGTCGATGAGCGGGTCGAGCAGGTGTTCACCGAGGCCTTCCGTGACACCGCCCGCGAGTTCGAGGGAGTCTTCTCCCGGCTCTTCCCCGGCGGCGAGGGGCGGCTGCTGCTCACCGATCCGGAGAACATGCTGACGACCGGCGTGGACGTCGAGGCCCGGCCGCCCGGCAAGAAGGTCAAACGGCTCTCCCTGCTGTCGGGAGGTGAACGCTCGCTGACCGCGGTGGCGATGCTCGTCTCCATCTTCAAGGCGCGTCCCAGCCCGTTCTATGTGATGGACGAGGTGGAGGCGGCGCTCGACGACACGAATCTGCAGCGGCTGATCCGGATCATGGAAGAGCTCCAGGAGAGCTCCCAGCTGATCGTGATCACCCACCAGAAGCGGACGATGGAGGTCGCCGACGCCCTCTACGGCGTCTCCATGCAGGGCGACGGGGTCTCCAAGGTCATCAGCCAGCGGCTGCGCTGACCCCCGCCGGCCGCCGCCGGACGGCGGGCCTCCGGGTGACCGGAAGGCCGCGCATGACCTCCGAGCGGACGGGGAAGCCGGTGAACGGCACCCATTTGACTTCAGGAATTGAACACATAGTCTCGGCTGAGTTCAATCTGCCTTCAAGTGGTGTCCTTCGGTGGTGCAGACCACAGGAGGCCCCGACCCCCTACGCCCGGGACGCCGCCGGGCTCAGGAGAGAACGTGTCCACCACACAGCTTGCCGAGGGCCGCAGAGCCCACCCGGAACACATCGGCCATGTCATCTTCATCACGGCCTCCGCCGCGATGGGCGGTTTCCTCTTCGGTTACGACAGCTCCGTCATCAACGGCACGGTCGTGGCGATCCGCGACCGGTTCGGCGTCGGCTCGGAACTCCTCGCCCAGGTGATCGCGGCCGCTCTGATCGGCTGTGCCATCGGCGCCGCGGCCGCCGGCCGGATCGCGGACCGCGTCGGCCGGATCCGCGTGATGCAGATAGCCGCCCTGCTCTTCACGGCCAGTGCGATCGGCTCGGCCCTGCCCTTCACCATCTGGGACCTCGCCTTCTGGCGGGTGCTCGGAGGTGTGGCCATCGGTATGGCCTCGGTCATCGGCCCGGCCTACATCGCCGAGGTCGCCCCGCCCGCGTACCGGGGCCGGCTGGGCTCCTTCCAGCAAGCCGCGATCGTCATCGGCATCGCCGCCTCGCAGCTCGTGAACTTCGGCATCCTCACCTTCGCCGACGGCGATCAGCGAGGCGGCCTCGCCGGTCTGGAAGCCTGGCAGTGGATGCTCGGTGCCGAGGTCGTTCCCGCCCTCCTCTACGGACTGCTGACCTTCGCGATCCCGGAGTCCCCCCGCTTCCTCATCTCCGTGGGCAGGACGGAGCGGGCCCGGAAGGTCCTGCGCGAGGTGGAGGGCGGGAACGTCGACCTCGATCTGCGTCTCTCCGAGATCAACGAGGCGATGCGCACCGACCGCAAGTCCACCTTCAAGGACCTGCTGGGCGGCCGCTACAAGCTGCTGGCGATCGTCTGGGTCGGTATCGGGCTGTCCATCTTCCAGCAGCTCGTCGGCATTAACGTGATCTTCTACTACTCGGCCTCGCTCTGGCAGTCCGTGGGCATCGACCCGACCAGCTCGTTCCTCTACTCGTTCACCACGTCGATCATCAACATCATCGGCACTGTGATCGCGATGGTCTTCGTCGACCGCTTCGGCCGCAAGCCGCTGCTGCTCGTGGGCTCCGCCGGCATGGCGCTCTCCCTGGGCCTCGCCGCGTGGGCGTTCTCGTACAAGACCGGCACCGGCGCGGACATCTCCATGCCGGACGCGCAGGGCACGGTGGCGCTCGTCGCGGCCCACTCCTTCGTGCTGTTCTTCGCCCTGTCCTGGGGTGTGGTGGTCTGGGTGCTGCTCGGTGAGATGTTCCCCAACCGGATCCGTGCCGCGGCGCTCGGCATCGCCGCCTCGGCGCAGTGGGTCGCCAACTGGCTGATCACCGTGAGCTTCCCGAGTCTGTCGGACTGGAACCTCTCCGGCGCGTACGTGATCTACACGGCTTTCGCCGTGCTCTCGATCCCGTTCGTCCTCAAGTGGGTGCCCGAGACCAAGGGCAAGTCACTGGAGGAGATGGGCTGACGGTTCCTGCGCCGGGCGCTCTCCTCCCCTCCTCCGCATCCGGCGCTCCGCACACGGCGGCCCCCGGCACGGCTCGCGCTCCGAGCCGTGCCGGGGGCCGCCGGCACGTCCGGGAGAGGTGACGGCCGACGCGCGGCGACCGGCGGGGACGGGAGGCGGGACGGTGGCCGATACTGGGGAAGTTATGGAATTCGTCATCCTTGCTGTAGTCATCGCCCTGGTCGCGATCGGCGCGATCACCGGTCTGGTGGTGACCAGCCGCCGGAAGAAGCGGCTGCCTCCCCCGCCGCCGAGCGCGCCGACCATTACGGCCCCGCCCGCCGAACCGCGTGTCGGTGAGGAGGCCGGGCCCCCCACCGCCGAAGAGCGCCGGACCATCGAAGAGGTGGGGCTGCCGGGCGCCGGTGCCACCGTCGCCGAGGCTCCGGTGGCCGTTCCCGTACCCGAGGCCCCGCCCGTCGAGGTGCCGGCCCCGACCGCCGGCCGGCTCGTACGGCTGCGCGCCCGGCTCTCCCGTTCGCAGAACTCCCTGGGCAAGGGCCTGCTCACGCTGCTCTCCCGGGAGCACCTCGACGAGGACACCTGGGAGGAGATCGAGGACACCCTGCTCACCGCCGATGTCGGCGTCGCCCCCACCCAGGAGCTCGTGGAGCGGCTCCGGGAGCGGGTGAAGGTGCTCGGCACCCGTACCCCGGAGGAGCTGCGCGCCCTGCTGCGCGAGGAACTGCTCACCCTGATCGGCACCGAGGCCGACCGTTCCGTGAAGACCGACGGCGGCCTGGAGACCCCGGCCGTCGTGATGGTCGTCGGCGTCAACGGCACCGGCAAGACCACCACCACGGGCAAGCTCGCCCGGGTCCTGGTCGCGGACGGGCGCAGTGTGGTGCTCGGCGCGGCCGACACCTTCCGTGCCGCCGCCGCCGACCAGCTGCAGACCTGGGGGGAGCGGGTCGGCGCCCGGACCGTCCGCGGACCCGAGAGCGGGGACCCGGCGTCCGTCGCCTTCGACGCGGTGAAGGAGGGCATCGCGGAGGGCGCGGACGTGGTCCTCATCGACACCGCCGGCCGGCTGCACACCAAGGCCGGTCTGATGGATGAGCTGGGCAAGGTCAAGCGAGTCGTGGAGAAGCACGGGCCGCTGGACGAGGTGCTGCTGGTCCTCGATGCCACGACGGGCCAGAACGGTCTGGTGCAGGCCCGGGTCTTCTCCGAGGTCGTGGACATCACCGGGATCGTGCTGACCAAGCTCGACGGCACGGCCAAGGGCGGCATCGTCGTCGCCGTGCAGCGCGAGCTGGGGGTGCCGGTGAAGCTGGTGGGCCTCGGGGAGGGCGCCGACGACCTGGCGCCCTTCGAGCCGGAGGCCTTCGTCGACGCGCTCATCGGGGACTGAGCCGGACCGGCGGAACGGGCCGTCCTCCGGCCCGGGTACGGCGAATGCGCCGTTTCCCGGGCCGGAGGGCGGCCCGTTCCCGCTTCGCGAAGGGCGTACCCGGAAGGGCTCAGTGAGCGGCGGAGCGGTGACAGAAGTAGGCGAGGGTGCCCAGCAGCAGCCGGGCGTGCGGCGGATGGGCGGCCGTGTCGAGCTCCGGCGGCCGCAGCCAGCGGACGGGACCGAGCCCCGCGAGATCGGAGGGCGGCGCGGTGATGTGGCTCCCCGGCGCCAGGCAGCGCAGGTCCAGCCGGGCGCCGTCCCAGCCCATGCGGTAGAGGAGGCCGGGAAGTTCGGCGAAGGCGCCGGGCGCCACGAAGAACTGGGCGCGGCCGTGCGGGGTGACGGCCACGGGGCCGAGCGGCAGCCCCATCCGCTCCATCCGGACCAGCGCGTGCCGGCCGGCCGGCTCGGCGACCTCGATGACGTCGAACGAGCGGCCCACCGGCAGCAGTACGGCGGCACCGGGCACCTCGTCCCACGCGGTGGCCACCTCGCGGAGTGTCGAGCCGGCCGGTACCGCCCGGGCATGGCGCAGCGGATGGGCCCCCGGGGCCGGGCAGCGCGGTGCGCCGCAGGAGCAGCGGCCGGCGGTGTCTCCGGAGGCGGCCTTGGCCCGAGCCCCGGGGGTCACATCCCATCCGTGGAGGCCGGTGTACTCCGCCACCACCGTGCACTCCGACGCGCGGCCGCGGCGCCGCGTGCCCGGACGCAGGTCCCGGATGCCGCCGATCGTGAAGCCCATGCCCTCTCCAACGGGTCGCTCGAAGCAGTGGTTACGCAGAGGATGTGCCCTATGACCGTCTGTCGCGACGGTCGGCGCTGTATACGGCTCGGTGGTGTGCGGCGGGTGGTGACCAGTCCGGTGCGCGCCCCCGTCGGCAACCGCCCTCCCAGTCGGATTGCCAGTGTCAAGTGAATCGCGAAGGGGGTGGCAAATGTTCATCCGAAGGGGTGGCGAATGGTGGCGTTTCCCGGTGTCAGCTCGTCACACAGGTGATCGTAGGATTACTCTCGGTGCGCACGGTCCTGTGGGGGCGGTGCCGGGCCGGTGGGGCGCGGGTTGCCGCTATGGACGGTTTCTTTCGACTTCTATCGGTTTTCTCCGGTTCGGGCGGTCATCTGTCCGCCCGCCGGTGCGGGGAGGACCGGGAGCCGTCCCCAGGTGTCCGTCGCCGTCTGAATCCGCCGGCGCCGGGGTATGCCGGTGACAGGTCAGCCGCCGGGCCGGCCGTCCGGCACGCCGGGTCCGCCGACGGTACGTCCCGGTGCAGGGGCGGAAGGGGGCGGCTTCCCGGGATCGGCGCGCGCACAGCAGCGGCAGAACGGGGGCATTCCAGTTGGAGACCGGTGGCAGCGGCACGCAGGCCGGCAAGCGCCCCAATGAACCACTGGGGTCGTGGTTTCTGCGCAGCGGCTGGTCCAAGGGCGAACTCGCCCGCCAGGTGAACCGCCGGGCCCGGCAGCTGGGCGCCCACCACATCAGCACCGACACCTCCCGGGTGCGCCGCTGGCTGGACGGGGAGCAGCCCCGGGAACCCATTCCGCGGATCCTCTCCGAACTGTTCTCCGAACGTTTCGGCTGCGTGGTCGCGACCGAGGATCTCGGGCTGCGTACCGCGCACCCCTCTCCGTCGGACTCGGTGGTGGACCTTCCCTGGAACGGACCTCGCACGGTCGCCCTGATCAGCGAGTTCTCCCGCAGCGACCTCATGCTCGCCCGCCGGGGTTTCCTCGGCAGCTCCCTGACCCTGGCCGCGGGCCCCTCCCTCGTCGAGCCGCTGCAGCGCTGGCTGGTGCCCACCCCGGCCGGCCGGCCGGAGGAAGCGGCGGTGCCGGCGCGGGACCGCTCCGGGCGGCCGGCGGCCCGGCTGTCCGGGCCTGAGCTGGACCTGCTGGAGACGGCGACCAGGATGTTCCGGCAGTGGGACGCGCAGTGCGGCGGCGGCCTGCGCCGCAAGGCGGTCGTCGGCCAGCTGCACGAGGTCACCGATCTGCTGCACGAACCGCACCCGGCGCCGGTCGCCCGCAGGCTGTTCGGCATCGCGGCCGAACTCGCCGAACTGGCGGGCTGGATGAGCTACGACATCGGTCTCCAGCCCACCGCGCAGAAGTACTTCGTGCTGGCGTTGCACGCCGCCAAGGAGGCGGGGGACAAGCCCCTGGGTTCCTACATCCTCTCCAACATGAGCCGGCAGATGATCCATCTGGGCCGGCCGGACGACGCGCTGGAGCTGGTCCATCTCGCGCAGTACGGCAGCCGGGACTGCTCCACCCCGCGGACCCAGGCCATGCTGTATGCGATGGAGGCCCGTGCCTACGCCAACATGGGAGCGCCCGCCAAGTGCAAACGCGCCGTCCGGATGGCCGAGGAGACCTTCGCCGAGGCGGCTCCGGGTGACGGCGACCCGGACTGGATCCGTTTCTTCTCCGAGGCGGAACTGAACGGCGAGAACGCCCACTCGTACCGTGATCTCGCCTACGCGGCCGGCCGCAGCCCGGCCTACGCCTCGCTGGCCGAACCTCTGATGGAACGAGCCGTGGAGCTTTTCGGTCGGGACACGGAACACCAGCGCTCCTATGCGCTCAATTTGATCGGTATGGCCACCGTTCATCTGCTGAAAGAGGAACCGGAGCGATCAGCAATGCTCGCCGAACGGGCGCTCGGAGTCGCCCGGCACGTGCGTTCGGAACGCGTGAACACCAGGCTGCGGAAGACCGTGGACCATGCCGTCCGTGAATTCGGCTCAGTGGCGGAAGTCCTCCGCGTCACCGACCGGCTGGCCCTCGAACTGTCCGATTCCGCCGAGGCCCCGCAGGCCGTCTGATCGCCGGGGCCGGCCCGCCCGGCAGTGCCCGTCCGCCGTGTTCCGGCCACCCCGCGACCCGCGCCGGAGCCTGTCCCGAACCGCCCGGCGACGTCCCGCGGTTCATCCGCGCGTAACACGCGCGAGGCCTTCGTCACGGCGCCGAAACACCGTGCGGCATCGGTGGAAACGGCGCTGCGTCAATCTCTAGGCGAAAACCGGCCCATCCCAGTTCCATCCCGCACGGGCCGTCGCTTCTAGGAGATCGACATTGAATGGCGCAGATACCGCATTCGTCTTGATCAGTGCCGCGCTCGTGATGCTGATGACACCGGGCCTGGCTTTCTTCTACGGGGGCATGGTGCGGGTCAAGAGCGCCCTCAACATGCTCATGATGTCCTTCGTGTCGCTGGGCATCGTCAGCATCCTCTGGGTGCTGTACGGCTACTCGCTCACCTTCGGTGACGACATCGGCAGCGGCCTGCTGGGCAACCTCGACCACATCGGCCTCTCCGGCATCGACGCCGAGACGCTCACCGGCGGCAAGGAGGGCATCCCGGTCCTCGCCTTCGCCCTCTTCCAGCTGATGTTCGCCGTGCTGACGCCCGCCCTGATGAGCGGCGCGCTCGCGGACCGCGTGAAGTTCAGCGCCTGGTCGCTGTTCATCGCGCTCTGGGTCACCGTGGTCTACTTCCCGGTCGCTCACTGGGTGTGGCAGGCCGACGGCTGGCTGTTCCAGCTGGAGGTCATCGACTTCGCCGGCGGAACCGCCGTCCACATCAACGCGGGTGTCGGCGCCCTGGCCGCCGTCCTCGTGGTGGGGAAGCGCATCGGCTTCAAGAAGGACCCGATGCGGCCGCACAACCTGCCGCTGGTGATGCTCGGCGCGGCCCTGCTGTGGTTCGGCTGGTTCGGCTTCAACGCCGGCTCGGCCCTGGCCGCCAACGGGACCGCGGCCACCATGGCCCTCAACACCCAGGTCGCCACCGGCGCCGCGATGCTCGGCTGGCTCGCCTACGAGCGGATCCGGCACGGGGCCTTCACCACGCTCGGCGCCGCCTCCGGCGCGGTCGCGGGCCTGGTCGCCATCACGCCCGCCGGCGCCCACGTGAACGCGCTCGGCGCCATCCTCATCGGCGTCGTGGCCGGTGCCGTCTGCTCCTGGGCCGTCAGCCTCAAGTACAAGCTGGGCTACGACGACTCCCTCGACGTCGTCGGCGTCCACCTGGTCGGCGGCCTCATCGGCACCCTGCTGGTCGGCGTCCTCGCCGTCGACGGCGTGGGCGGCATGAGCCAGCTCGGCAAGCAGGCCATCGGCGCCTTCTCGGTCATGGCCTTCTCCTTCGTCGTCTCCTGGCTGCTGGCCAAGCTCGTCGACATGACGGTCGGCTTCCGGGCCAGTGAGGACGACGAGACCTCCGGGCTCGACCAGGTGTTCCACGCCGAGACGGGCTACGACTTCAGCACCGTGGGGGGCACGCCCACCGGCCGTAGTACGGTGCCGGACCTCACGGAGACGGGTGCGGCGGCGCCGCGGAACAAGAAGGTGGACGCATGAAGCTCATCACGGCGGTCGTGAAGCCGCACCGGCTGGACGAGATCAAGGAGGCCCTCCAGGCCTTCGGCGTCCAGGGCCTGACGGTCACCGAGGCCAGCGGCTACGGCCGGCAGCGCGGCCACACCGAGGTGTACCGCGGCGCCGAGTACACCGTCGACCTGGTCCCCAAGGTCCGCATCGAGGTGCTCGTCGAGGACGGCGACGCCGAACAGCTGATCGACGTCATCGTCAAGGCGTCCCGGACCGGCAAGATCGGCGACGGCAAGGTGTGGTGCGTCCCCGTCGAGACCGCGGTCCGGGTACGGACCGGGGAGCGCGGACCGGACGCGCTCTAGGCCAGGCCCCGGGCGGGTCCGCGAGACGGACGCGGGCCCGCCCGGCACCCGGCACCGCACGACCGGCCCGCACAGGGCCCGAACAGCAAGGGGAACCGGTGACGGACGGCGTGGACATCACAGCGGACGCGGCCGGCCCGCCGCCCGGCGGCTACGCGGCGGCACGCACCCGGCTGCTCCGGCAGGAGACGCCGTCCGGGCCCGGCCGCCGCACCGCCCTGGCCCGCCTCACCGACGACTGGCTGGCCGCGCTGTTCACCGCGAGCGCCACCGGCGTCGCCGACCGGAACGGACAGCCGGCGGACCCGCCCTCCGGCCGGCCCCGGGCACCGCGCCCCGCGCCCCGGCGGGGAGCCGCCCTGGTGGCCGTCGGGGGCTACGGGCGGGGGGAACTCTCCCCCCGCAGCGACCTCGACCTGCTGCTGCTCCACGACGAGACGGCCGATCCGGCGGCCGTGGCAGCCCTCGCCGACGGCATCTGGTACCCCGTCTGGGACCTCGGGCTCGCCCTCGACCACTCCGTGCGCACGACCGCCCAGGCCCGCACCACGGCCCGCGAGGAGCTCAAGGTGCAGCTCGGCCTCCTGGACGCGCGGCACATCGCCGGAGACCCGTCGCTGACCACCGCGCTGCGCACGGCCGTCCTCGCCGACTGGCGCAACCAGGCACCGAAACGCCTGCCCGAACTGCGCGAGCTGGGCGAGGAACGCACCCGGCGTCACGGCGAACTCCAGTTCCTGCTGGAGCCCGACCTCAAGGAGGCGCACGGCGGCCTCCGTGACCTGACCGCGCTGCGCGCCGTCGCCGCCTCCTGGCTGGCCGACGCCCCGCGCGAGGGACTGGCCGAGGCCCGGACCCGGCTCCTCGACACCCGTGACACCCTCCATCTGGCCACCGGCCGCGCCACCGACCGGCTCGCGCTCCAGGAGCAGGACCAGGTCGCGGCCGACCTCGGACTGGCGGACGCCGACGCCCTGCTCCGCCGGCTCTACGAGGCCGCGCGCACCGTGGCCTACGCCGACGACGTGACCTGGCGGGAGGTCGGCCGCGTGCTGCGCTCCCGCGCGGCGCGCGGCGGACTGCGCGGACTGCTCACCGGCGGCCGCCCCGGCCGGGGCCGCGCCCCGGGAGCGTCCGGCGACACGGCCGGCCGCACCCCGCTCGCCGAGGGCGTCGTCGAACAGGACGGCGAGGTGGTGCTCGCCCGCGCCGCTCGTCCCCAGCAGGACCCGGTGCTGCCGCTGCGCGCGGCCGCCGCGGCGGCCCAGGCGGGGCTGCCTCTCTCACCGCACTCCGTACGGCGCCTGGCCGCCGCGGCCGGCCCGCTGCCCGTGCCCTGGCCCGCCGAGGCCCGTGAGCAGTTCGTCACCCTGCTGGGTGCCGGCCCGCCCACCGTGGGGGTGTGGGAGGCCCTGGAGGCCGAGGGCCTGATCACCCGGTTGCTGCCCGACTGGGAGCGGGTCCGCTGCCGCCCGCAGCGGAACGCGGTGCACCGCTGGACCGTTGACCGCCACTGCGTCGAGACCGCCGTGCGCGCCGGCGCCCTCAGCCGCCGGGTCGGCCGCCCCGACCTGCTGCTGGTCGGGGCCCTGCTGCACGACATCGGCAAGGGCTGGCCGGGCGACCACTCCGTCACCGGTGAGGTCATCGCCCGGGACGTGGCCGCCAGAATCGGCTTCGGCGCGGCGGACACCGGGACCGTCGCCGTGCTCGTCCGCCACCACCTGCTGCTCGTCGACACGGCGACCCGTCGCGACCTGGACGACCCCGCCACCGTCCAGGCGGTCGCGGACGCGGTCGGCAGTGCGGAGACGCTCGAACTCCTGCACGCCCTCACCGAGGCGGACGCCCTCGCCACCGGCCCCGCCGCCTGGAGTGCCTGGCGGGCGTCCCTCGTCACCGACCTCGTCCGCCGCGCGACCGCCGTCCTCGCCGGCGAACCGCCGCGGCACCGGGACGACGGCGGCTCGCGCGAGGGGACGACGGCCGGGCAGTGGCGGCTCGCCGCGGAGGCGCTGCGCACCGGCGGTCCGGTGCTCACCCTGAGCCCCGGCTCGCCGGAAGAGGCCCCGGCCGCCTCCGGCGACGCACCCGGACCCGTCGGCGTGGAGCTGCGCATCGCCGTCCCGGAGCGCGCCGGTCTGCTGCCCGCGGCCGCGGGCGTGCTGGCCCTGCACCGGCTCGCCGTGCGCTCGGCCGACCTGCGGCTCCTGGAGCCGGCGGCGGAGCGGACCGTCGAGGGCGCGGACGGCCCCGCCCTCCTGCTGAGCTGGCGGGTCGCCGCCGAGTACGGCTCGCTGCCGGACGCGGCCCGGCTCCGCGCCGACCTGCTGCGGGCTCTGGACGGATCGCTCGACATCGCCGCCCGCCTCGCCGAGCGCGAGGCCGCGTATCCCCGCCGCCACGGAGTACGGCCCCCGCCGCCCCGGGTCACGGTGGCCCCGGCGGCCTCCCGGCACGCGACCGTTCTGGAGGTGCGGGCCCAGGACGCGCCGGGGCTGCTGCACCGTATCGGGCGCGCCCTGGAGGACGCGGGGGTACGGCTGCGCAGCGCGCACATCAGCACGCTCGGCGCCAACGCGGTCGACGCCTTCTACCTCACCGGCGCCGACGGCGCCCCGTTGCCCGGGAGCCGGGCGGCGGAGGTGGCGCGCGCCGTGCAGAACGCCCTGGGGTGAAAGCGGGGGAGACCGCAACGGGAACGGGCGGATACCCTGGGGGTCAGTTGCCCGCCCCACCGATCCGAGGATTCGCGACCGCCGTGTTCGACACTCTTTCCGACCGCCTCGCAGCGACGTTCAAGAACCTCCGGGGCAAGGGCCGCCTGTCCGAGGCGGACATCGATGCCACCGCCCGCGAGATCCGCATCGCGCTGCTGGAGGCGGATGTCGCGCTTCCCGTGGTGCGGGCCTTCATCAAGCAGGTCAAGGAGCGGGCGCTGGGCGCGGAGGTCTCGCAGGCCCTCAACCCCGCCCAGCAGGTCATCAAGATCGTCAATGAGGAGCTCGTCGGCATCCTCGGCGGCGAGACCCGCCGGCTGCGCTTCGCCAAGACCCCGCCCACCGTGATCATGCTGGCCGGTCTGCAGGGTGCGGGCAAGACCACGCTCGCGGGCAAGCTCGGCCGCTGGCTGAAGGGCCAGGGCCACACCCCGCTGCTCGTGGCCTGTGACCTCCAGCGCCCGAACGCCGTCAACCAGCTCTCCGTCGTGGCCGAGCGCGCGGAGGTCGCCGTCTACGCGCCGGAGCCGGGCAACGGTGTCGGCGACCCGGTGAAGGTGGCCCGGGACTCCATCGAGTTCGCCAAGGCCAAGCTGCACGACGTGGTCATCGTCGACACCGCCGGCCGCCTCGGCATCGACGAGGAACTGATGCGGCAGGCCGCCGACATCCGCGACGCCGTCACCCCGGACGAGATCCTCTTCGTCGTCGACGCGATGATCGGCCAGGACGCGGTGAACACCGCCGAGGCGTTCCGCGACGGCGTGGGATTCGACGGCGTGGTGCTCTCCAAGCTCGACGGCGACGCGCGCGGCGGTGCGGCCCTGTCCATCGCCCATGTCACCGGCCGCCAGATCATGTTCGCCTCCAACGGCGAGAAGCTGGACGACTTCGACGCGTTCCACCCGGACCGCATGGCGTCCCGCATTCTCGGCATGGGCGACATGCTCAGCCTGATCGAGAAGGCCGAACAGACCTTCAGCCAGGCCGAGGCCGAGAAGATGGCCGGGAAGCTGGCCAAGGGGCCCAAGGAGTTCACCCTCGACGATTTCCTGGCCCAGATGGAGCAGGTCCGGAAGATGGGCTCGATCTCCAAACTGCTCGGCATGCTGCCGGGCATGGGGGAGATGCGGGAGCAGATCAACAACCTCGACGAGCGGGACGTCGACCGCACCGCCGCGATCATCAAGTCGATGACGCCGGGCGAGCGCCAGGACCCGACCATCATCAACGGCTCCCGCCGGGCCCGGATCGCCAAGGGCTCCGGTGTCGAGGTCAGCGCCGTGAAGAACCTCGTGGAGCGGTTCTTCGAAGCCCGGAAGATGATGTCCCGGATGGCCCAGGGCGGCGGCATGCCGGGGATGCCCGGGATGCCGGGCATGGGCGGCGGCCCCGGCCGGAAGAAGAAGCAGCAGAAGCAGGCCAAGGGCAAGCGCCGCAGCGGCAACCCGATGAAGCGGAAGGCCGAGGAAGAGGCCGCCGCGGCTCGCCGCGAGCAGCAGGCCGCGAACCCGCTGGGTCTGCCGCAGGGCGGACAGGAGCAGCAGGACTTCGAACTGCCCGACGAGTTCAAGAAGTTCATGCGCTGACGCCCGGCCCGGCCGGTCGGCCGGGGCAGGGCCGGCCGGGCGAAGTGCCGCCTGAACGCCGGAAGGACGAGGGCTCCTCGAGCCCTGCCTCCTCCCCTCGGTCCTCGCCCCTCGTTCCCGGGCTCAGACCCGGGCGACGAGGTAGCGGAAGACGTTCGGCATCCACACCGTGCCGTCCGGCCGGCGGTGCTGGTGCAGCGCCTCGGTGAGCTCCTTCTCGACCTGGTCGCCGTCCGTGGCCGCCACCGCCTCGTCGAACAGCCCGGTGGAGAGCAGTCCGCGCACGGCGCTGTCCAGGTCGGCGTAGCCGAACGGACAGGAGACGCGCCCCGAACCGTCCGGCCGCAGTCCGGCCCGGTGCGCCGACTCCTCCAGGGCATCGCGCCCGTAAGACCGCCGCCGGCCCGGCGCGTCCCCATAGCCGGGGCCGAGCGCCGGCGGGCGGCCTGCCAGCCGGGTCGCCACCCGCAGCACCGAGGAGGTCGCGCAGCGCTCGGGCGGTCCCCAGCCCGTGAGCACCACCGGGCTGCCGCGCTCGGCGAGAGCCGTCGCCGCGGTCAGGGCCGGCCCCAGATCCTCGTCGGCGCACGACTGCGGGTCGAAGACGGTCACGAGCGTGAACGGCCGCCCGTCCTCCGCGATGGCCTCCGGCCCGCCCTCGTACAGGCGCGGCGCGCCGCCCGGCGGGTGCTCCGCGGAGTCCGGCGCCAGCCGCTTGCGGGCCAGCGCGAGCCGGTACGGGTCCGGGTCCGTGCCCGTGACGGCGGCCCCGCGGCCGGCCGCCATCAGCAGGGCCAGCCCCGAACCGCAGCGCAGCCCCAGCACCCTGTCCCCGGCCCCCGTCTCCAGCCGTTGGTGGACGGCCTCGTAGAGCGGCACCAGCATCCGTTCCTGGATCTCGGCCCAGTCCCGCGCACGGGCCCGCGCACCCTCGGGCGCGCGGGTGGGGGAGACGTGGTGCCGCTGTACGAGCGTGGGTGTCATCGAAGCGCCCCAATCCGCCGAGAGCTCAGTCCTGTGGTTGCCCGCCCCTGGTCGAGCCGCACCCCATCCCCTCGCCGGAGGACTCCGCTTCGCTGCCTGGTCCATGGGTCCACGGGGATGCGCGGCGATGTTCCTGGCTCCCTCGGCGCACGCCGCTGCCGGCCGTTCGCGGCGTGCCCGGGGACCACCGATTCCCTTCTCAGGGTGCCACCGCCGTACCGAGTCCGCCATGCCACGGACGGGTGCTTCCGCCCGGGACGCGGCATTTCCGCCGCCGTCCCCGGAGCGGGGTACGCCGTCCCCGGGTGCGGGAGCCGCGGGCCCGCGGGGCCGGTACGGTGGAGGAGGACGGGCCCGGTACGCTCGCGGACGCCGACGGGCCCCTCGCGGCCCACCGCTCCGAGCCCGGTTCGACGCGCGGCGGGGCCGTGTACGGGGAGCGGCGCCACCGGCGGGAGGCGCACGGGCTGTTCCCGAGCCGGGGTTACGCGCAGGTAGGTACGTACCGGGTTGTTGGGAGCCGTACGACTTCTCCGCAGATCAGCGCACCCGCCCTCGTCGCCCCGCAACAGCGCTGTACTGACTGGTACGTGCAAATTATTTGGGATGCCCGGTATCGGAACACCAGGGGGCCCCGGCTCGTTGTTCACGACGTGAGCACGACACCACCTGTTCTCGCCGCGGAGCTGGCGCAGGCGTGGGCCGACATTCAACGGCACCACCCCGAGCTGCCGGATCTCGCCGCGCCCGAATCCCTGATCGGAGAGTCCTCGTCCGCCTGCGGCGCGGAGCTCTCCTTCGAACGACTGCTGCACGAGGCAGTCCACGGCATCGCCGCCGCCCGCGGTATCCGCGACACCTCGCGGGCCGGCCGCTACCACAACCGCAGATTCCTCGCGGTGGCCGAGGAGCTCGGGCTCGATCACTCCGAGGAGCCGCATCCCAGCAGCGGCTTCTCGCTGGTGGTCCTCACCCCCGAGGCGAAACGGCGGTACCGGCCCACCATCGAGCGGCTGAACCGTGCGCTGAAGGCGCACTCCGCCGCGACGGCGGGGGACGCCGGCCGCAGTTTCCGCGGCCCCGCGGCCCGGCACGGCTCGTCCGGCGGCGGAGTCCGGGTCAAGGCGGTGTGCGACTGCGGGCGCAACGTCCGGGTCGTGCCGTCCGTGCTGGCCCAGGCCCCGATCGTCTGCGGTGGCTGCGGCAAGCCGTTCAGAATCCCCGAAGCGGCCGCCGCGGCCTGACGCCGCCGCACCGCACCGCCCCGCCTCCGGCTCCCGGCGCGTCGGGCACCGGCCCCCGGGTGTGCCCGGGGTGCCCGCAGGGGCGTGCGGCGGCGCCTCCGGGGTATGGCAGAATGGGCCGTTGAGTACTCGGCAGCCGGTCCGGACCCCTCTCTCCCTCGGCTGACGCGTCCATCGAGCGCTCGGAATCCCGCAACCCCACGTGGGAGGCCGTGATGCTCAAACACGTCATAGAGCAGGAGACACCACTCCCGTGGCAGTCAAGATCAAGCTGAAGCGCCTGGGCAAGATCCGGTCGCCTCACTACCGCATCATCGTCGCCGACTCCCGTACCCGCCGCGACGGCCGGGCCATCGAGGAGATCGGTCTGTACCACCCGGTGCAGAACCCGTCCCGCATCGAGGTCGACTCCGAGCGCGTCCAGTACTGGCTGAGCGTCGGCGCGCAGCCGACCGAGCCGGTCGCGGCCATCCTCCGGGTCACCGGTGACTGGCAGAAGTTCAAGGGCCTCCCGGCCCCCGAGCCGATGCAGGTCCCCGCGCCCAAGGCCGACAAGCGCGCCCTCTTCGAGGCCGCCGCCAAGGACGCCGGTGACGAGCCCAAGGGTGAGGCGATCACCCCGAAGGCCAAGAAGTCCGACAAGAAGGCGGATGAGGCTGCCGCTCCGGCGGACGCCAAGTCGGCCGAGTCCACCGAGGCCTGATGATGCTCGAGGAGGCCCTCGAGCACCTCGTGAAGGGCATCGTCGACAACCCCGACGACGTGCAGGTCGCCTCGCGCAACCTGCGCCGGGGGCGGGTACTGGAGGTTCGGGTGCACCCCGAGGACCTCGGCAAGGTGATCGGTCGCAACGGCCGTACCGCCCGCGCCCTGCGGACCGTCGTGGGCGCCCTCGGCGGCCGCGGTATCCGCGTCGACCTCGTCGACGTGGACCAGGTTCGCTGACAAGTACAGCACCGGCGCGGGCCGGGGAGGGCCACGGCCCGCCCCGGCCCGCGTCCGTCCGTGTAAGGGAGAGCGGACCAGAACAGGGCGACGGAGACCGTGCCGCGCGGACAGCGGCCCGGCTCCGCGGCCATCCACCGGGAAAGACGGCGGCGTGAGCGGCCACCGCGACAGGCGGCGGCCCCGCCGCAAAAGAGAGGCGCAGTGCAGCTGGTAGTCGCGCGGATCGGCCGCGCCCACGGAATCAAGGGCGAGGTCACCGTCGAGGTGCGTACGGACGAGCCGGAACTCCGGCTGGCCCCCGGCGCCGTCCTGGCCACCGAGCCGGCCTCCGCCGGGCCGCTCACCATCGAGACCGGCCGGGTGCACAGCGGCCGCCTGCTGCTGCGCTTCGCCGGCGTACGGGACCGCACCGGCGCCGAGGCGCTCCGCAACACCCTGCTCATCGCCGAGGTCGACCCGGAAGAGGTTCCGGAGGACCCGGACGAGTACTACGACCACCAGCTGATGGACCTCGACGTGGTCACCACCGACGGCACCGCGGTCGGTCGGATCACCGAGATCTCCCATCTCCCGTACCAGGATCTGCTGGTGGTGGAGCGGCCCGACGGCAGCGAGGTCCTGATCCCCTTCGTCTCCGAGATCGTCCCGGAGGTGGACCTCGCGGAGCAGCGCGCCGTGATCGACCCGCCGCCCGGCCTGCTCGACGAGTCAGGGGCCGAGATCGCGGGCGGCCGGAGGACCGCGCCGGCGAGCACGGAGGACGGGACCGGCGCATGAGGCTCGACGTCGTCACCATCTTCCCGGAGTACCTGGAACCGCTGAACCTCTCCCTGGTCGGGAAGGCCCGGGCCCGCGGGCAGCTCGACGTCCGGGTGCACGACCTGCGGGAGTGGACGCACGACCGGCACAACACCGTGGACGACACCCCGTACGGCGGTGGCCCCGGCATGGTCATGAAGCCGGAGCCGTGGGGGGAGGCGCTCGACGCCGTCATCGCCTCGGGCGCCGAGGGGGAGCGGCCGGTCATCGTCGTTCCCACCCCCGGCGGCGAGCCGTTCACCCAGGAGCTGGCCGTCCGGCTCGCGGAGCGGCCCTGGCTCGTCTTCACCCCGGCCCGTTACGAGGGCATCGACCGGCGGGTCGTCGAGGAGTACGCGGGCGAGTACGAGCTGCTGGAGGTCTCCATCGGTGACTACGTCCTGGCCGGCGGCGAGGCACCCGTGCTGGTGATGACCGAGGCGATCGCCCGGCTCCTCCCCGGGGTGCTCGGCAACGCGGAATCCCACCGCGACGACTCCTTCGCGCCCGGCGGGATGGCCGGACTGCTCGAGGGACCCGTCTACACCAAGCCGCCCGTATGGCGCGGCCGCGGCATCCCCGAGGTGCTGCTCAGCGGCCACCACGGCCGGATCGCCCGCTGGCGGCGCGACGAGGCCCTGCGCCGCACGGCCGGCAACCGGCCCGATCTGATCGCCGGCCGGGACCCCGCCGCGTTCGACCAGGACGACCGCAGGATCCTCGCCGAACTCGGCTGGGACGTGACGGCGGACGGCCGATTTGGGCGGGCGCCCACCCCCGTGGAAGAATGAGCCGCTGTTGTGCGTCCGGCGCGCGCCCCTGCCACAGGGGGAACGACGCCCGCCCGCCGCACTCACCGCCGGAACCGGCGGCACCCCGCATCTCGCACCCTTACGTACCGCTGATGACCTGTGGCATCGGCGAGGAAAGCAGACGGTCATGAACCTTCTCGACAGCGTCGACTCCGCATCGCTGCGCAGCGACGTCCCCGCGTTCCGCCCCGGCGACACCGTGAACGTCCACGTCCGCGTCATCGAGGGCAACCGCTCCCGTGTCCAGCAGTTCAAGGGCGTCGTCATCCGCCGTCAGGGCTCCGGAGTGCGCGAGACCTTCACGGTCCGCAAGGTCAGCTTCAGCGTCGGTGTGGAGCGCACCTTCCCGGTGCACACCCCGATCGTCGAGAAGATCGAGGTCGTGACCCGCGGTGACGTCCGCCGCGCCAAGCTGTACTACCTGCGCGAGCTCCGCGGCAAGGCCGCGAAGATCAAGGAGAAGCGCAGCTGAATCTTCGCCGGAAGTCCACCCGGCCCGGCCGGTTAGGCTTTTGGGGCGATGGACACCGACGAACACCTTTCCGAGCGCGACCGCTCTGCCGCATCCCCCGAGGGGCGGCAGCCGCGGTCGCGCTCGGCGCGTTCCGGCCCGGAGGGCCCGGCGCGGCGCTCCGGCCGCGTTTCGTGGCGGCGGGTCGGGGGCCTGGTCGCCCTCTCCGTCGCCGGAGTCCTCCTGCTCAGCGCCTGGGTCGTACAGCCCTTCCTCATTCCCAGCGGCTCGATGGAGCCCACGCTCCGGACCGGCGACCGCGTGCTCGTGAACAAGCTCGCCTACGGATTCGGCAACGAACCGGGCCGCGGAGACGTAGTGGTCTTCGACGGCACCGGTTCGTTCGTCCACGACGGGCGCTCCGGTGGCGTGCTGACCGGACTGCTGCGTGAGGCGGCAGCCGCCGTGGGACTCGCGGAGCCGGACGAGACCGACTACGTCAAGCGCGTGGTGGGCATCGGCGGTGACCGGGTCACCTGCTGTGACGAGCGGGGAAGGATCAAGGTGAACGGCGTGGCCCTCGACGAGGACTATCTGCTACCGGGCGACAGCCCGTCCCAGGTGCCCTTCGACATCGTCGTGCCATTGGGCAGACTCTGGGTCATGGGCGACCACCGCAGCGACTCCCGCGACTCCCGCGACCATCTCGGTGAGCCCGGCGGCGGCACGGTACCCGTCAGCCGGGTGATCGGCAGGGCCGACTGGATCGGATGGCCGGCCCGGCACTGGACGTCCCTCACCACACCGGACGGTTTCGCACGCGTGCCCGACGCGCCGGCCGCCGGGCGGGGAGGCGGCCATGGGTAACCGCGGAAAACCCCGGGGCGGCCCCGACCGCGACATGCGCCTGCCCACGGGCTCGCGTCCCACGGGCGGGCGGCTGACCGGCGGGCGGGCCGAACGGCGCCGGGCCGCCCAGCGCATCAAGCGCCGTCGCCGGCGCTCGGCCATCCGGGAGGTGCCGATCCTCATCACCGTGGCCGTGCTGATCGCACTGGGGCTCAAGACCTTCCTCGTGCAGGCGTTCGTCATTCCCTCGGGCTCGATGGAGCAGACCATCCAGATCGGCGACCGGGTGCTGGTGGACAAGCTGACGCCGTGGTTCGGCTCGAAGCCGCAGCGGGGGGACGTCGTGGTCTTCAAGGATCCGGGCGGATGGCTGGAGGGGGAGCAGATCAGCACCGAGGAGGACCCGGTGGGGATCAAGCAGGGGAAGCAGCTGCTGACCTTCATCGGCCTGCTGCCCTCGGACGACGAGCAGGACCTGATCAAGCGGGTCGTCGCGGTCGGCGGGGACACCGTGCGGTGCTGCGATCCGGACGGCCGCGTCACCGTCAACGACACGGCGATCAACGAACCGTATCTCCACCCCGGCAACTCACCCTCCGAGCAGCGGTTCGAGGTGTCGGTCCCGGCGGGCCGGCTCTTCGTCATGGGAGACCACCGGTCGAACTCGGCGGACTCCCGCTTCCATCTGCAGGAGACCGCGAACGGTACGGTCCCGGAGGACCTGGTGGTGGGCAGGGCCCTGTGGATCGCCTGGCCGTTCGACCACTGGAGCGGGCTGGAGGAGCAGGAGACCTACGCCTCGGTGCCCGACCGGAGCGGCGCGGCGACACCCGCGGCCGCCCTGGTTCCGCGGAGTGACAGGCCAGGGGCCCATACTGGGGTCTCCGGGCCCGAGCCGGCCCGGGAACGACAAGCGATGATCCATCTCCCGATCCCTGCGGAACTCCCGCTCGTTATGGGAGTGGTGGGCCTGCGCCGTGCGCGGGCCAAGCGGCAGTGCGGAGTGAGGAGTGGATGTGGGGGACGTGGCCGTCGGCGCACGAACCGGTCAGGACGAACCCGAGGAGCGCCCGGAGGACGGGGAGCGCTCCGCAGACGGAGACGGCGGTGAGGAAGACGCGGTGAGAGGGAAGAAGCCTCGTTCCTTCTGGAAGGAACTGCCGATCCTCATCGGGATCGCGCTGCTCCTGGCTCTTCTCATCAAGACCTTCCTGCTGCAGGCCTTCTCGATCCCCTCCGACTCGATGCAGAACACCCTGCAGCGCGGGGACCGGGTGCTCGTGGACAAGCTGACCCCGTGGTTCGGCTCCGAGCCCGAGCGCGGGGAGGTCGTCGTCTTCCACGACCCGGGCCGCTGGCTCGGGGAGATGCCGGAGACCGAGTCCGGTCCGGTCGCCTCCGCGGTGCGCAATGTGCTGAGCGCCGTCGGGCTGATGCCCTCTGCGGAGGACAAGGACCTGATCAAGCGGGTCATCGGGGTGGGCGGTGACACCGTCGAGTGCAAGAAGACCGGTCCCGTCGAGGTCAACGGCAAGGCGCTCGACGAGACGTATCTGTACCCCGGCGACACCCCGTGCGGGGACAAGGAGTTCGGCCCCATCAAGATTCCGGAGGGCCGGATCTGGGTGATGGGTGACCACCGTCAGAACTCCCTCGACTCCCGCTACCACCAGGACCTTCCGGGGAACGGCACCGTTCCGGTCGACGAGGTGGTCGGACGTGCGGTGGTCGTGGCCTGGCCGCTGGACCGCTGGTCCACCCTGCCGGTCCCGGACACCTACGACCAGAGCGGGCTGAACGCCGTGGCCACCGGGGCGGCCCCCGCTGCCCTCGGGTTCGCCGGTGCGGTGCCGCTGGTGCTGTGGCGCCGCCGGCGGCTGCTCACCCGGGACGCGGCGGGGAGCGCCGCTCCGGCGCAGGTGCCGGCGGCGGTGTCGGCGTCCGTGTCGGTACCGGTGCCGGGAAAGACGGAGCAGGACGGCTGACCACGTCCCGTACCGCCGGGTAGGGTGCCGTTCCTGAGCACCGAGGCGGGGAGCGGGAATGGGTACAGCGGAACGGACGGCCGACGGTCATCGCACAGCGGGCGGGATCCTGTCCGGGCTGGCGGTGGCCGTCGGCTGTGTGCTGTTCCTGGGCGGATTCGCCTGGGCGGCACTGCTCTACCAGCCGTACACCGTGCCGACCGACTCCATGGAGCCGACGGTCAACGCCGGTGACCGGGTGCTGGCCGAGCGGATCGACGGCGGGGAGGTCCGCCGCGGCGATGTGGTGGTCTTCACCGACGCGACCTGGGGCGACCTCCCGATGATCAAGCGCGTGGTGGGCGTCGGCGGGGACAAGGTCGTCTGCTGTGACGCGGAGGGCCGGCTGACGGTGAACGGCGAAGCGCTCGAGGAACCGTATCTGCGGAGCGCCGGGCCGGCCTCTCCGCTGGAGTTCACCGCGCCGGTGCCCCGGGGCAGCGTGTTCCTCCTCGGCGACCAGCGGAACACGTCCCTGGACTCGCGGGAACATCTGACCGACGGCGACCACGGCGCGGTGCCCGTGAGCGCGGTCAGCGCCCGGGTCGACGCCTCGGTCTGGCCGATGGACTCCCTCGGCATGGTCCCCCGCCCCGTGGCCTTCACGGATCTTCCCGGCGGGGTCTCCGAGCCCGGCCCGCTGCGGCCGCTCTCCCTGGCCGTGGCCGCGGGGGTGGTGCTGGTCCTCGCGGGGGCCGCGTACGGGCCCGTCGCCCGCCGGGCCGGGCGGCGGCGCACGGAGCGGGCCGGTGCCTGAGGAGTGGCGGAAGGTCGCCCGCGTGGTGCTGCTCGACCCCGCCGACCGGATCCTGCTGCTGCACGGACACGAACCCGCCGACCCCCGGCTCTCCTGGTGGTTCACCCCCGGCGGCGGGGTCGAGCCGGGAGAGAGCCGCGAGGACGCGGCCCGGCGCGAGCTGGCCGAGGAGACGGGGATCACGGAGGTCGAGCTGGGGCCCGTGCTGTGGCGGCGCAACTGCTCCTTCCCGTTCGACGGGCGCCGCTGGAACCAGGACGAGTGGTACTACCTGGGCAGGACCGAGCAGACCGGCACCGACGACGCGGGCCGTACCGAGCTGGAACAGCGCAGTATCACCGGGCTCCGGTGGTGGACCTCCGGGGAACTGTCCACCCTGCGTGAGACGGTGTACCCGACCAAGCTCGCGGAGCTGCTGCGCACGCTGCTCGCCGAGGGTCCTCCGAGTGCGCCCGTGACCCTGGAGGCGGAACGGGCCTGACGCACAATAGGGAGACGCCCGGCTGAAGGGGACCATGTCATGAGCGCCGAAGACCTCGAGAAGTACGAGACCGAGATGGAGCTGAAGCTCTACCGGGAGTACCGCGACGTCGTCGGTCTGTTCAAGTACGTGATCGAGACCGAACGGCGTTTCTATCTGACGAACGCCTACGAGATGCAGGTGCACTCGGTGCAGGGGGAGGTCTTCTTCGAGATCTCCATGGCCGACGCCTGGGTGTGGGACATGTACCGGCCCGCGCGGTTCGTGAAGCAGGTCCGGGTGCTGACCTTCAAGGACGTGAACATCGAGGAGCTCAACAAGAGCGACCTCGAACTGCCGGACGAGTCCGGCTTCAACCGGTGAGGCCGGGATCCGCCGCGGCGGGCCCGAGGGGCGTGACGGGGGTCGGATGAGGCGGCCGGCTCACCCGGACGAGTGAGCGGGTTATCCACAACTGGCGAGTTGTCCACCGTTTCAGACCAAGATCCACTCTACTCCTCCGGTTCCGGGACAGTCCGTCCCGGAGGTGATGCCGATGAACGCGCGAGGAGCGCTCGGCCGCTACGGAGAGGACCTGGCGGCGCGGCGGCTGGCCGACGCCGGGATGACGGTACTGGAGCGCAACTGGCGCTGCCGCGAGGGCGAGATCGACATTGTCGCCCGGGACGGCGACGCCCTGGTGATCTGCGAGGTCAAGACCCGCCGGGCCGGTGGCCGCGAGCATCCCATGGCGGGCGTGCCGGTCCGGAAGGCGGCGCGGCTGCGGCGGCTCGCGGCACGATGGCTGCAGGAGCGCTGGCCGGCGCGGCAGCCGCCGCCCGGAGGAGTCCGGATCGACCTCGTGGGGGTTCTGCTGCCGGGGCGCGGTGCCCCCGTGGTCGAGCATGCTCGGGGGGTGGCCTGATGGGGTTCGCGCGCACCTGCTCGGTGGCGCTGGCGGGGATCGAGGGCGTGGTGGTCGAGGTACAGGCGGATCTCGAGCCCGGGATCGCCGCCTTCACCCTCGTCGGGCTGCCGGACAAGAGCCTGGTGGAGAGCCGGGACCGGGTCCGGGCCGCGGTGGTCAACTCCGGCGCCGAGTGGCCGCAGAAGAAGCTGACGGTCGGGCTCAGCCCGGCCTCCGTCCCGAAGAGCGGCAGCGGGTTCGATTTGGCCGTGGCCTGTGCGGTCCTGGGGGCGGCGGAGCGGATCGACCCGCGGCGGATCGCGGATCTGATGATGATCGGTGAGCTCGGTCTCGACGGGCGGGTGCGTCCGGTCCGCGGCGTGCTCCCGGCCGTGCTCGCCGCGGCGGAGGCGGGGTACGAGCAGGTGGTGGTCCCGGAGCAGACGGCCGCCGAGGCGGCCCTGGTGCCCGGGATCGCCGTCCTCGGGGTGCGCAGCCTGCGACAGCTGATCGCGGTGCTGTCCGACGACCCGGTACCCGAGGAGGAGCCCACGGAGGCGGGGCGGCCGGACCCGATGCTCGCGGGCCTCGCCCTGCCGGGTTCGGGCGCGGCGGCCGGGCTGGCCGGCCGGTCGGCGGAGGGCGGTGGGCCGCTGCCGGATCTCGCCGATGTCGCCGGCCAGCGGGCCGCCCGGACGGCGTTGGAGGTGGCCGCCGCCGGCGGGCACCACCTTTACCTGAAAGGTCCCCCCGGAGCAGGCAAAACGATGCTGGCGGAGCGGCTTCCCGCCCTGCTGCCGCCACTGACCCGGCGGGAGTCCCTGGAAGTGACAGCCGTGCACTCGGTGGCGGGCGTCCTCCCGCCCGGCCGGCCACTGATCGACACAGCTCCCTACTGCGCGCCCCACCACTCCGCGACCATGCCGTCGCTGGTCGGCGGGGGGAACGGTCTGCCGAGGCCCGGGGCCGTCACCCTTGCCCACCGCGGGGTCCTCTTTCTCGACGAGGCCGCCGAGTTCAGCGGCCGGGTGCTGGACGCGCTGCGGCAGCCGCTGGAGTCCGGGCACGTGGTGGTGGCCCGCAGCGCGGGTGTCGTCCGGCTGCCGGCCCGGTTCCTGCTCGTTCTCGCAGCCAACCCGTGCCCCTGCGGTCGGCACTCGCTGTCCGGGGCCGGCTGCGAGTGCTCGCCCGCCGTCGTCCGGCGGTACCAGGCGAGGCTCTCCGGCCCGCTGATGGACCGGGTGGACCTCCGGGTCGGCGTCGAACCGGTGGGGCGGCGTGCTCTGCTGGACGGCGGGGTCGGAGGCGAGCCCACCGCGGTGGTCGCCGGGCGGGTACTCCAGGCCCGGGAACGGGCCGCGGCCCGGCTGGCGGAGAGTCCGTGGCGGGTCAACGGCGAGGTCCCGGGGCATGAGCTGCGCACCAGATGGCGGCCGGATCCCGGTGCGCTCCGGGAGGCCGAACGGGACATGGAGCGGGGCCTGCTCACCGCCCGCGGTCTGGACCGGGTGCTCCGGGTGGCGTGGACGGTCGCCGATCTCGCGGGTCACGACCGTCCCGCGGCCGCCGACGTGGCCCTGGCTCTCCAGCTGCGGACCGGCGTGAGCCGGGGAGCGGTACCGGTGGGGGAGCCCGCATGACGGGCGGTGTAGCGACCGAGCGGGCGCGCCAGGCGCGGGCGGCCCTCACCCGGATCGTGGAGCCGGGCGATGAGCTGGCCGGACGGTGGCTGCGGGAACTGGGACCGGTCGCTCTGCTGCGGCTCTTCCTCGGACGGGACAGGGCGCCGTCCGCGGTCAGCGACGCACGGATGGCGGGCTACCGTGCCCGGGCGGCCGGGACGGATCCGGTCGCGGAGCTCCGCGCCGCGGAGGCCTGCGGTATCCGCTTCGTCTGCCCGGGAGACCAGGAGTGGCCGGGACAGCTGGACGATCTGGGCGATGCCCGCCCCATCGGTCTCTGGGTGCGGGGCAGACCGTCCCTGCGGCTCTGGGCGCTGCGGTCGGTGGCCGTTGTCGGCGCCCGGGCGTGCACGGACTACGGCGCCCATGCCGCCGCCGCCCTCGGCGCCGGCCTCGCGGAGCGGGGCTGGGTGGTGGTCTCCGGAGCGGCCTACGGGATCGACGGCGCGGCGCACCGCGGGGCGCTCGCCGCGAACGGCGCCACCATCGCCGTCCTCGCCTGCGGGGTGGACCGTGCCTATCCGCGCGGCCACACCGAGCTGTTACGGCGCATCGCCGACCAGGGGCTGCTGGTGGCGGAGCTCCCGCCGGGCGGGCACCCCACCCGCAGCCGCTTTCTGCAGCGCAACCGGGTCATCGCCGCGCTCACCCGCGGCACGGTGGTCGTGGAGGCGGAATACCGCAGCGGTTCGCTCGTCACCGCTCGCGGTGCCCAGCGGCTGGGCCGGCTGTCCGCCGGCGTGCCCGGCCCGGTGACCTCCGGTCTGTCCGCGGGGGTCCATGAGCTCCTGCGCGGGGAGGCCACCCTGGTCACGGACGCGGACGAGGTGATCGAGCTGGTCGGCGGCATCGGGGAACTGGCCCCGGATCGGAGCGGCCCGGTCCTCGCCCGGGATCTGCTGGCCCCGCTCACGGCCCGCGTCCTGGACGCTCTGCCCGCCCGCCGCGACGCGGACACGCGGGAGATCGCGCGGGAAGCGGGCACCGACGGCAACGAGGCGAGCGCTCGGCTGTACGAATTGCGGTCCTTGGGGTTCGTCGAACGGCACGGCGACCGATGGCGCTTGGCCCGTCCGGCCAAAAGCCCTGAAGTTGCTCCGGAAGATGGCACCTGACCTGCTGCGATCGGGTGATGGGCGCCGGTCCGCCCCCGGGCCCGTCATCGCCCTGGACAACCTCGTCAATCGCACGCGTCCCATGTGCCACTCAACGGGCGTAACCCCGCGGTGCGGTCAGCGGAACGTATCTGCGCATGAGATACCCGCAGCACTTCGCACGCTGCTACGAGGCAGTCACGCTACGCTTACGAAAGTCCTGGCTCCCGACCGACGATTTCACCCTGACGGCAGAACGGCTCAAGGCGACGAATGCCCCAGCACACCTCCGGGTCTGACCGCGCGGCAGTGCCACCCGCCGCTCGCGGCAGCGTGCGCCCCGCCACCCCCTCGTCCCTCGACGAGCTCTGGCGGTCGTACAAGGACACGGCCGACAGCCGGCTGCGGGAACAGCTGATCCTGCACTACTCGCCCCTGGTGAAGTACGTGGCCGGGCGGGTGAGCGTGGGCCTGCCGCCCAACGTCGACCAGGCCGACTTCGTGTCCTCCGGTGTCTTCGGGCTCATCGACGCGATCGAGAAGTTCGACCCCGGGCGGTCCATCAAGTTCGAGACCTATGCGATCACCCGCATCCGCGGGGCGATGATCGACGAACTCCGTGCGCTGGACTGGATCCCCCGCTCCGTACGCCAGAAGGCGCGAGCCGTCGAGCGGGCCTACGCCACGCTGGAGGCCGCCCTGCGGCGCACCCCCACCGAGGCCGAGGTCGCCGAGGAGATGGGCATCGCCCTGGAGGAGCTGCACCAGGTCTTCAGCCAGCTCTCCCTGGCCAATGTGGTGGCTCTGGAGGAGCTGCTGCACGCGGGGGGAGAGGGTGGCGACCGGCTCAGCTTGATGGACAAGCTGGAGGACACCGCGGCGGACGACCCCGAGGAGGTCGCCGAGGACCGCGAGCTGCGAAGGCTGCTGGCCCGGGCCATCAACACCCTCCCGGAACGGGAGAAGACCGTGGTCACTCTCTACTACTACGAAGGGCTGACCCTCGCCGAGATCGGCCAGGTCCTCGGGGTCACCGAGAGCCGGGTGAGCCAGATCCACACCAAGTCCGTCCTCCAACTGCGGGCCAAACTGGCGGACGTCGGGCGCTGAGCCCGGCCCGCCGGGCCACTTCTCCCCGGGCGCTCGCCGAGGACGAGGGCTCCTCCGTAGAGTGGACGGGTGCCCAGGATTCGAGCGGCCTCCGTGGCCGAGCACCGGACCATGCAGCGCGGCGCCCTGCTGGACGCCGCCCGATCCCTGCTGTCCGAGGGCGGAACGGAGGCGCTGACCTTCCCCGCCCTCGCCGAGCGCACCGGGCTGGCGCGCTCCTCCGTCTATGAGTACTTCCGCTCCAGAGCGGCCGTCGTCGAAGAACTGTGCGCCGTCGACTTCCCGGTCTGGGCCGCGGAGGTCGAGGCCGCCATGGCGGCGGCCGGCCCGCCCGAGGAGAAGATCGAGGCCTATGTGCGGCGGCAGTTGGCGCTGGTCGGGGACCGGCGGCACCGGGCGGTGGTGGCCATCTCGGCCGGTGAGCTGGACGCCGGGGCGCGGGAGAAGATCCGTGCCGCGCACGGAGGGCTGATCGGGCTGGTCGTCGAGACGCTGGGCGACCTCGGGCACCGGCAGCCCCGGCTCGCGGCCATGCTTCTGCAGGGAGTCGTCGACGCGGCCGTCCGCCGGACCGAACTCGGGGCGGCGGAGAGCCCGGAGGAGATCGCCGAGGCGGCGGTGGGCATGGCGCTGCGGGGGGTCCGCGGCGGCTGACCCCGCACCGCGGCCGTACCGGCCTGCCCGGTCGGCGCGCAGGGCTCCGGGCCGGCCACGGCTGCCCCGCGCTCACGCACGCGGCTCCGGTACACCGAAGACCGGCAGCAGACGGGACGGGGCGCCGCGCAGCATCCAGGCGGGGAGCAGCGACAGCGGATCCAGATACTCCTCTCCGCGCAGCAGGCCCCAGTGGAGACAGGCGGTCCGGCAGTGGAAGGGCCCCGGGCCCAGCACACCGACCGGTTGGCCCGCGGTCACCCGGTCCCCCTTCTCCACCCCCGCCGACACCGGCTGATAGGTGATGCGGAGCGGGGGACCGCCCGTGCCGTCCAGCTCGATCGACACCACGCCGCGGCCCGCGACGACACCCGCGAAGGAGACCCGGCCCGGCGCCGCGGCGCGTACGGTCCGCCCCGTACGGGAGGCCAGGTCCACCCCGCGGTGACCGGCCGCGTACCGGGAGGGCGGTGGCTGCCAGCCGCGCAGGACCTCCGGCCGCCGGCCGGCCGCGCGACCCTTCCCGCCCGGTCCGCCGCCCGGTCCGTCGACCGGCCAGGCGCGCTGGCCGCGGGCGGTGTCCCGCGCCGGCCGGGGCCCGGCTCGCGGGCCCGTCCCGCCCGGTCCGTCGCCCGGGCGCGGCCGGGCGGCCGGTGAGCCCGCCGCCGTGCCGCCCGCCGGGGCGGCCGCCCCGGCGGCGGGGAACGGTGGGGAGAGGGCTGTGCCCCCGCCGGCTCCGGGACCGGGCGGCCGGGGCAGGAGCAGCCATACCGCCAGCAGCGCGCATACCGCCGTCGCGGGCCCGCAGCGGGCACGGTGGCCGGAGACGGCGGCTCCGCTCTCCGCCGTGCTCCGCCTCCACACCCGGAACCGGCCTCCTCTCCCGCTCCGCTGCCCGGTGGTCCGTGCTCCGTCCCGTCCGCGCCACGCTGCTTCGTTCTTCCGCATGGGGCGAGGGTCCCGCATCCGCCGGGCGCCGCGCGGATCTTGGTCGCAACCTGTGGATTACCGGCCGGTTGTGGACAACTCGGCGCCGGCTCCGGGGGGTCGTGCCCCTCACCGGACCGGTCCCGTCCGTGTCGTCCGGGGGTGCGGCCGTCCCGTACACTTCTGGTGGCGATCCGGGTGACCGGATCGACTTCGCACGCCCCGCCACCGTCGCGTCAGACCTCTCAGGCAGCACGGTGGCCGCGTCCCTCGGTCCTCGGAAGATGCTTTCCGCGGCACGGCGCGCCGGGGCGTCAGGCACGGCGGCCGCCCGGCCGCGGTGGAACCGAGAATGTCAAGGAGTGCGGCCATGGCCGTCGTCACGATGCGGGAGCTGCTGGAGAGCGGCGTCCACTTCGGGCACCAGACCCGCCGTTGGAACCCGAAGATGAAGCGTTTCATCTTCACGGAGCGCAACGGCATCTACATCATCGACCTGCTCCAGTCGCTGTCGTACATCGACCGCGCCTACGAGTTCGTCAAGGAGACCGTCGCGCACGGCGGTTCCATCATGTTCGTCGGCACCAAGAAGCAGGCGCAGGAAGCCATCGCGGAGCAGGCGACCCGTGTCGGCATGCCGTACGTCAACCAGCGCTGGCTGGGCGGCATGCTCACCAACTTCTCGACCGTCTACAAGCGTCTGCAGCGCCTCAAGGAGCTCGAGCAGATCGACTTCGAGGACGTGGCCGCCTCCGGCCTCACCAAGAAGGAACTGCTCGTCCTCTCCCGCGAGAAGGCGAAGCTGGAGAAGACCCTCGGCGGTATCCGCGAGATGCAGAAGGTGCCCAGCGCCGTCTGGATCGTGGACACCAAGAAGGAGCACATCGCCGTCGGTGAGGCGCGCAAGCTCAACATCCCGGTGGTCGCGATCCTCGACACCAACTGCGACCCGGACGAGGTCGACTACAAGATCCCGGGCAACGACGACGCGATTCGCTCCGTCACCCTGCTCACCCGCGTGATCGCCGACGCCGCCGCCGAGGGCCTCATCGCCCGCTCCGGCGCGGCCACCGGTGACCAGAAGCCGGGTGAGAAGGCCGGCGAGCCGCTGGCCGAGTGGGAGCGCGACCTCCTGGAGGGCGGCGACAAGAAGGCTGCCGAGCAGCCGGCCGCCGCCGAGGCCGAGAAGCCGGCCGAGGCCCCCGCCGCCGAGGCTCCCGCTGCCGAGGCCCCCGCCGCGGAGGCTCCGGCCGCCGAGGCTCCGGCCGCGGACGCCGAGAAGGCCTGACCCCAGCGTCACGGCTGATGACGGCGGGGGCCCGGTGCCCCCGCCGTCCACCCGTAGATCCGATCGATCGACTTTCGAGAAGAGATTGACAGACCATGGCGAACTTCACCGCCGCTGACGTCAAGAAGCTCCGTGAGCTCACCGGCGCCGGCATGATGGACTGCAAGAAGGCGCTGGACGAGGCCGAGGGCAACGTCGACAAGGCCGTCGAGATCCTGCGCGTCAAGGGCCAGAAGGGCGTGGCCAAGCGCGAGGGCCGCAGCGCCGAGAACGGTGCCGTCGTCTCCCTCATCGCGGACGACAGCAAGTCCGGCGTTCTGCTGGAGCTGAAGTGCGAGACCGACTTCGTCGCCAAGGGCGACAAGTTCCTCGCCGTCGCCGACGCGCTGGCCGCGCACGTCGCCAAGACCTCCCCGGCCGACCTGGAGGCGCTGCTCGCCTCCGAGATCGAGTCCGGCAAGACCGTCCAGGCGTACGTGGACGAGGCCAACGCCACCCTCGGCGAGAAGATCGTCCTGGACCGGTTCGCGCAGTTCGCCGGCGGCTTCGTCGCCACGTACATGCACCGCACCAGCCCGGACCTCCCGCCGCAGGTCGGCGTCCTCGTCGAACTCGACCAGGAGAACGCCGAGGTCGCCAAGGACATCGCGCAGCACATCGCCGCGTTCGGTCCGAAGTACCTCTCCCGCGACCAGATCCCGGCCGAGACGGTCGAGAACGAGCGTCGCGTCGCCGAGGCCACCGCGCGCGAGGAGGGCAAGCCGGAGGGCGCCCTGCCGAAGATCGTCGAGGGCCGGGTGAACGGCTTCTTCAAGGAGAACTGCCTCCTCGACCAGGCGTTCGCCAAGGACAACAAGAAGACCGTCCAGAAGGTCCTGGACGAGGCCGGTGTCACGCTGAAGCGCTTCGCCCGCATCCGCGTCGGCGCCTGAGTCCGGTCAGCGACAGCGGAAAGCGCCCGCCGCCGCTAAGGTCGGGGGCAGCCGGCCGGCCGCGTGCCGGACGGCCGCAGAGGTGACGAGGAGGCCATTGCCGCAGAGGGATCGAGCAGACCCCGCACGGCAGTGGCCTTCTTCGTCTGTGCACGAGGAGATCTCCATGAATCAGGACGCCGACAAGGCCGGTAAACCCGATCACGGTCCCCAGCGGGGCCGGTTTCTGCTGAAGCTGTCCGGCGAGGCCTTCGCCGGCGGGGGCGGCCTCGGCGTCGACCCGGACGTTGTGCACAAGATGGCCCGGGAGATCGCCGCCGTCGTCCGGGACGGCGCCGAGATCGCCGTCGTCATCGGCGGCGGCAACTTCTTCCGGGGCGCGGAACTCCAGCAGCGCGGCATGGACCGGGCCCGCTCCGACTACATGGGCATGCTGGGCACGGTGATGAACTGCCTGGCCCTACAGGACTTCCTGGAGAAGGAGGGAATAGACTCCCGCGTCCAGACCGCCATCACGATGGGCCAGGTCGCGGAGCCGTACATCCCGCTCCGGGCGGTGCGGCACCTGGAGAAGGGGCGCGTCGTCATCTTCGGCGCCGGCATGGGGATGCCGTACTTCTCCACCGACACCACCGCCGCCCAGCGCGCGCTCGAAATCGACGCGCAAGCCCTGCTGATGGGCAAGAACGGCGTGGACGGGGTCTACGACTCGGACCCGCGGAAGAACCCCGACGCGGTGAAGTTCGACGCCCTCGAGTACAGCGAGGTCATCACCCGCGGCCTCAAGGTCGCCGACGCCACCGCCATCACCCTGTGCATGGACAACAAGCTGCCGATTCTCGTCTTCGAACTTCTCACCGAGGGCAATATCGCGCGCGCGGTGAAGGGTGAGAAGATCGGCACGCTGGTGAGCGACCAAGCGACCAGGGCCTGACCCGGGAGGTCCGGCCCGATACGGGGATGGACAACAGCCTGCCGGTCGGACACCGTGCAGGAGTAGACGCGCGCAGGGGCGAGGCTCTGCTTACTGATAACACCAGGAGCAAGTGGTGATCGAAGAGACCCTCCTCGAAGCCGAGGAGAAGATGGAGAAGGCCGTCGTGGTCGCCAAGGAGGACTTCGCCGCGATCCGCACCGGCCGTGCGCACCCGGCGATGTTCAACAAGATCGTGGCGGACTACTACGGGGCGATGACGCCGATCAACCAGCTGGCGTCGTTCTCGGTCCCGGAGCCGCGGATGGCCGTGGTGACCCCGTTCGACAAGAGCGCGCTGCGCAACATCGAGCAGGCGATCCGCGACTCCGACCTCGGGGTCAACCCGAGCAACGACGGCAGCATCATCCGCGTGGTGTTCCCCGAGCTGACGCAGGAGCGCCGCAAGGAGTACATCAAGGTCGCCAAGCACAAGGCCGAGGACGCGAAGATCTCGATCCGCAGCGTCCGGCGCAAGGCCAAGGAGACCATCGACAAGTTCATCAAGGACGGCGAGGTCGGCGAGGACGAGGGCCGCCGCGCCGAGAAGGAGCTCGACGACACCACCGCGAAGTACGTGGCGCAGGTGGACGAGCTGCTCAAGCACAAGGAAGCCGAGCTGCTCGAGGTCTGATGAACGACTCTTCCCGGGGCGCCCCGCCGCACGCAGGCTACGGGGGACCGCCCGGTCAGGGGCCCGTGCGGCCTCCTGCGGCGGGTCCCCCGCGCGGGGCGGACGATGCGGCGCAGACTCGGCCCATGCCCATCGTGCCCCCCGCAGGCGGCGACCAGGACGACCGTGACGGACTCGGCCGGGGGGCCGCTCGACCGAGCGGCCCCCCGGTCCATGAGAACCGGCCGGTCGGCGCCCATCCGTCCCCCGCCACGCCGCCGCGCAAGCGGGCGGGCCGCGATCTGCGGGCCGCGATCGGCGTGGGGGTCGGCCTCGGGGCGGTGATCCTCGCTTCGCTGTTCTTCGTCAAGGACGTCTTCGTCGGCGTGATCGCGGCCGCGGTCGTGGTCGGCCTGTGGGAGCTGACCTCCCGGCTGCGCGAGCAGAAGGGCATCCGCGCGCCGCTGGTGCCGCTGGCGGTCGGTGGCGTCGCCATGGTCGTCGCCGGGTACCTGCGGGGCCCGGAGGGCGCGTGGGTGGCCATGGCGCTCACCGCGGTGGCCGTCCTGGCGTGGCGGATGACGGACGCCCCGGAGAACTACCTCCGTGACGTCACGGCCGGTCTCTTCGCGGCGTTCTACGTGCCGTTCCTCGCCACCTTCGTGGCGTTGATGCTGGCCGCGGACGACGGGGCCTGGTGGGTGCTGGTCTTCCTGGTGCTCACCGTGGTCAGCGACACGGGTGCCTATGCCGTCGGCTGGCGCTTCGGCACGCACAAGCTCGCCCCGCGCATCAGCCCCGGCAAGACGCGCGAGGGGCTCCTCGGGGCGGTCGGCTTCTCCATGGTGGCCGGCGCGCTGTGCGTGGAGTTCCTGATCGACGGCGGCAGTTGGTGGGAGGGCCTGCTGCTCGGCCTGGCGGTCGCGGGCAGCGCCACCCTGGGCGACCTCGGGGAGTCCATGATCAAGCGGGACCTCGGGATCAAGGACATGGGCACGCTGCTCCCCGGCCACGGCGGGATCATGGACCGCCTGGACTCACTCCTGCCCACCGCTCCGGTGGCGTGGCTGCTGCTGGTGGTCTTCACGGGCTCCGGCTGAACCGGGCACGACGACGCGTGCGAGGCCCCTGCCGGAGCGGTCCGGCGGGGGCCTCGCAGGCGTATCGGGCGGGCGGGCCGCGGCCGGTGACCGGGACCCCCTCCGCGGGGCTCCGGGGCACTCCGTCGCGTCTGCGACACTGGAGGAATCATGCCTAAGCCCGGAGAACTCACCTTTGCCGTGCCGCGCGGGGCCAAGAAGCCGCCGCGGCATCTTGCCGACCTCAGCCCCGCCGAGCGCCGTGACGCCGTGGCGGCGATCGGCGAGAAGCCGTTCCGGGCCGGCCAGGTCTCGCGTCACTACTTCGCCCGGTACGCCGACGACCCGGCGGCGTGGACGGACATCCCCGCGGCCGCCCGCGAGAAGCTCGCGGCCGAGCTGCTGCCCGACCTCATGAGCGTCGTACGGCACATCAGCTGCGACGACGACACCACCCGCAAGACGCTGTGGCGGCTCTTCGACGGCACGCTCGTCGAGTCGGTCCTGATGCGCTACCCGGACCGGGTGACCATGTGTGTCTCCTCGCAGGCCGGCTGCGGGATGAACTGCCCCTTCTGCGCCACCGGCCAGGCCGGTCTCGACCGCAACCTGTCCACCGCCGAGATCGTGCACCAGATCGTCGACGGCATGCGGGCGCTGCGGGACGGGGAAATCCCCGGCGGGCCGGCCCGGCTGTCGAACATCGTCTTCATGGGGATGGGCGAGCCGCTCGCCAACTACAACCGCGTCGTCGGCGCCATCCGGCGGCTCACCGACCCCGCGCCGGACGGCCTCGGGCTGTCGCAGCGCGGCATCACCGTCTCCACCGTCGGCCTGGTCCCGGCGATGCTGCGGTTCGCCGACGAGGGCTTCACCTGCCGGCTCGCGGTCTCGCTGCACGCCCCGGACGACGAGCTCCGCGACACCCTCGTGCCGGTCAACACCCGGTGGAAGGTGCGCGAAGTGCTCGACGCGGCCTGGGAGTACGCCGAGAAGTCCGGCCGCCGGATCTCCATCGAGTACGCGCTGATCCGGGACATCAACGACCAGGCCTGGCGGGGCGATCTGCTCGGCCGGCTGCTCAAGGGCCGCCGGGTGCACGTGAACCTCATCCCGCTGAACCCGACGCCCGGCTCGAAGTGGACGGCTTCGCGCCCCGAGGACGAGAAGGCGTTCGTGGCCGCGCTGGAGGCGCACCGGGTGCCGGTGACCGTCCGGGACACCCGCGGCCAGGAGATCGACGGCGCATGCGGTCAGCTGGCCGCCGCGGAGCGCTGATATCGTCGTTTTCGAACGTCTATTCCGACAGGGGAGCGCACAGCGCTGAGAGTGCGGCAGCAGCCGCAGACCCTCGAACCTGAACCGGGTCATACCGGCGTAGGGAGTTCGGTCACCACTCGACAAGCTGTCGTGCCCTGCCCGCTTCAGGGGAGGCACCACTCATGACCACGCATCCGCGCGGACGGTCCGCGGCCGCGCTGCTCGTCACCGCGCTGGGCATCACCTCGCTCGCCGCGTGCGGCGGCTCCGGTGATCCGGCCGGGAAGGACGGCGGCGTGCCGGCGGCCGTCACGCTGGTCACCCATGACTCGTTCGCCGTCTCCGACGACGTGCTGAAGGAGTTCACCGAGCAGACCGGCCGCAAGGTCGAGGTCCTGCGGGGCGGCGACGCCGGCACCACCGTCAACCAGGCCGTGCTGTCCCGGGGCAACCCCCAGGGCGACGTCCTCTTCGGTGTCGACAACACCCTGCTCTCGCGCGCCCTCGACCACGGGGTCTTCGCGCCGTACGAGGCCAGGGGCCTGGAGAAGGTCCCGGAGGAGCTCCAGCTCGACCGGAGCGAGCACCGGGTCACGCCCGTCGACTTCGGCGACATCTGCGTCAACTACGACCGCGGCTGGTTCGAGAAGCAGCGGCTGGCGCCGCCGGAGACCCTCGACGACCTGGTGAAGCCGGCCTACAAGGACCTGCTGGTCACCGAGAACGCCGCCACCTCCTCGCCGGGGCTGGGCTTCCTCCTCGCCACCGCGGCCGAGTACGGCGACGACGGCTGGCAGGACTACTGGAAGAAGCTGAAGGCCAACGGCGTCGAGGTGGTGGACGGCTGGGAGCAGGCGTACAACGACCGCTTCTCCGGTTCCGGCGGCGGCAAGGGCAAGGGCGACAAGCCGCTCGTCGTCTCGTACGCCTCCAGCCCGCCCGCCGAGGTGCTGGGACAGGACCCGCTGCCCGAGGAGGGGCCGACGGGGGTGGCGAAGGGCACCTGCTTCCGGCAGACCGAGTTCGCCGGGCTGCTGGACGGCGCGGAGAACCCCGAGGGCGGCAAGGAACTGCTGGACTTCCTGCTGAGCGAGACCTTCCAGGAGGACGTGCCGCTGCAGATGTTCGTCCACCCGGCGCGGTCGGACGTCAAGCTGCCGGAGGTCTTCACCCGGTACGGGGAGAAGATCGAGAAGCCCGCGTCGCTGCCCCCCGAGAAGATCGCCGAGAACCGTGAGCGGTGGGTCAAGGCATGGTCCCGGCTCGTCCCGAGGTGACCTCCGGGACGGAGGCGGGCCCCTCCCCGTCTCCGTCCCCGGCACCGCACGCTCCGCCGCCTCCGCCGTCACGGGCGGGGCGGCCGGGACGCGGGGTTCCGGGCCGCTTCTCCGGCACCGGGTTCCGGCTCGCGCTGATGGCCGTCCCGGTGGCCTTCTTCGCGCTGTTCTTCGTCCACCCGGTGGCCGCGATCGTGGCCCGCGGCCTCCGCGACGGGGGGCGGTGGCAGTTCGGCCGGGCGGGCGCGGTGCTCACGGACCCGCTCGTCCTCGACGTGCTCTGGTTCACCGCGTGGCAGGCCGCGGCGTCCACGGCGCTGACCCTGGCCGTCGCGCTGCCGGGCGCCTATGTCTTCGCCCGTCTCGACTTTCCCGGCAAGCGGCTGCTGCGGGCCCTGGTGGTGGTGCCGTTCGTCCTGCCCACCGTCGTGGCCGGTTCGGCCTTCCTGGCGCTGCTGGGCCGCGGCGGGCTGCTGGACGAGCTGTGGGGCGTCCGGCTGGACACCACGGTGTGGGCGATCCTGCTCGCTCACGTGTTCTTCAACTACGCCGTCGTCGTCCGGACGGTCGGCGGTCTGTGGGCGCAGCTCGACCCGCGCCAGGAGGAGGCCGCGCGGGTGCTCGGCGCGAGCCGCCTCGCCGCCTGGCGCCGGATCACCCTGCCCGCGCTGGCGCCCGCCGTCGCCGCCGCGGCGCTGATGGTCTTCCTGTTCACCTTCACCTCCTTCGGAGTGGTCCAGATTCTCGGCGGTCCGCGCTACTCGACCCTGGAGACCGAGATCTACCGGCAGACCGCTCAGCTGCTCGACCTGCCGACGGCGGCCGTGCTGACGCTGCTGCAGTTCTGCGCCGCCGGCGGTCTGCTCCTGCTGCACGCCCGGACGGTGCGGCGGCGCGAGAGCGCGCTGCGGCTGGCCGATCCCGCGCACACCGCCCGCCGTCCGCGCGGCGCCGGCCAGTGGACGCTGCTGGGTTCCACGGCGGCCGTCGTCGGGCTGTTGCTCCTGCTGCCGCTGGGGGTGCTCGTGGAGCGCTCGCTGGACGGGCCGGACGGCTACGGCTTCGCCTTCTACCGGGCGCTGGGGTCCGAGGAGGGCGGGACGTTCACCGTGGCGCCGCTGGAGGCCGTGGGGAACTCCCTGGCGTTCGCGGCGGTGGCCACCCTGATCGCCCTGGTGGTGGGCGGTCTGGCCGCGGCGGCCCTGACCCGGCGGGCCGGACGGCTCGTACGGGGCTTCGACGCGCTGTTGATGCTGCCGCTGGGCACCTCGGCGGTGACGGTCGGCTTCGGCTTCCTCATCGCGCTCGACGAGCCACCCCTCGACCTGCGGTCCACATGGATCCTGGTGCCGCTCGCACAGGCGCTGGTCGGAGTGCCGTTCGTCGTCCGCACCATGCTGCCCGTCCTGCGCGCGGTCGATCCGCGGCTGCGGGAGGCGGCCGCCGTGCTGGGCGCCTCCCCGCTGCGCGCCTGGCGCGAGGTGGACCTGCCCCTGGTGCGGCGGGCCCTGCTCGTCGCCGCGGGCTTCGCCTTCGCCGTCTCCCTCGGGGAGTTCGGCGCGACCGTCTTCATCGCCCGCGCGGACACCCTCACCCTTCCGGTCGCCGTGGCCCGGCTGCTGGGCCGGGCCGGCGCCCTGCCGTACGGGCAGGCGATGGCGCTCAGCACGATCCTGATGCTGGTGTGCGCGGTGTCCCTGCTGCTTCTCGAACGCGTCCGCACCGACCGCTCCGGCACCGGGGAGTTCTGACATGCCGTCCGACACCGCACCGGGTACGGCGCCCGGCACCGTCCGTGCCGGGGCCCCCGGCTCCTCCCGCGACACCGGGGCCGCCCCGGCCGTCCCGCCCGCCCTGCTGAGGCTGGCCGGGGTGACCGTCCGTTTCGGCGGCCGCGCCGTGCTCGACGCCGTGGACCTGGAGGTCCCGGAGCACCGCACGGTGTGCGTGCTCGGTCCGAGCGGCAGCGGCAAATCCACGCTGCTGCGCGTGGTGGCCGGGCTGCAGCGGCCGGACGCGGGCCGGGTGACTCTCGCGGGCCGTGACCAGGCCGGGGTGCCCGCGCACCGGCGCGGCGTCGGACTGATGTTCCAGGACCACCAGCTCTTCCCGCAGCGGGACGTCGGCGGCAACGTCGCCTTCGGCCTCCGCATGCGCAAGGTGCCGCGGGCCGAGGCCGACCGCCGCGTGGACGGTCTCCTCGACCTCGTCGGGCTGCCCGACGCCCGGAAGCGCGCGGTGGCCTCGCTGTCCGGCGGCGAGCAGCAGCGGGTGGCCCTGGCGCGCGCCCTGGCCCCGGAACCGCGGCTGCTGATGCTGGACGAGCCGCTGGGCCAGCTCGACCGGACGCTCCGCGAGCGCCTGGTCGTCGAACTGCGCGACCTGTTCCGCCGGCTGGGGACGACCGTGCTGGCGGTCACCCACGACCAGAGCGAGGCCTTCGCCCTCGCCGACCGGGTGGTCGTGATGCGGGAGGGCCGTGTCGCCCAGACCGGCACGCCGCTGGAGGTCTGGCGCCGGCCCGCCTCGGAGTTCGTCGCCCGCTTCCTCGGCTTCGACAACGTGATCGAGGGGATGGTGCGCGACGGGGCCGCCGACACCCCATGGGGCCGGCTGCCGGTGGAGCCGGGCTCCGGCCGGGGCACGCGCCTGCTGCTCGTCCGCCCCACCGGAGTCCGGCTGGTGCCGGCCGCGGACGGCCTGCGGTGCACCGTCGCCGCCCGCACTTTCCGCGGCGACCACGTCTCCCTGCTGCTCCGCCCCGAGACGGGCCCGCCCCTGGAGGCGTCCTGCGCCCTGCGGGACGCCCCGGAGACCGGCACGGAGGTGGGCGCGGCCTTCAGCGCGGGGGACGTGGTGGTCCTGGCCGCCGGGGACCAGCCCTGATGAGCCCGTGATGAGCCCTTGATGAGCCCTGCCCCGGGCCCCTCCGCCGGGCACGGCGGCGGGGACCCGGCGGCTTCGGCGTCAGGAGAGCAGCGGCAGGGTGGCGAGGGTGGCGACGGCCCAGCTGACCGGGGCCACCACGGCGGTCATCACGACGGCGCGGAGCGCGACCGCGCGGCGCAGCAGCGCCACCGGGGCACCGATGTGCAGCAGGGCATCGGTGGTGCCGGCGCGTTCGGCCCGCGACTCCAGGGCCGTGATGACCACGGTCAGCGTCACGCACGCCACCACCAGCGCCGCCCCGAGGACGAGGAGCGGGCCGAACGAGGCGACGGCGGCCGGCCCGGATCCGCCGTACAGCCGGTCCGCGGCGAGCGCGCCGGCGGCCACCGCGCACAGAACACCCAGCGGCCGGCCGATCCGCTCGGCCTCCGCCTGCAGGAACCGGCCCGCCAGCAGCCGCAGCGCGCCCGGCCGGCCCGCGGCCAGCAGCCGCCCGCTCAGGTGCGTCAGCCCGGGGAGCGCCGTCACCAGGCCGACCGCGACGAGGGCCCAGCCGGCGACCGCGCCCGGCGGGATGCCGTCCAGGTGTCCGGGGAGCGGGGGCTCGCCGCCCGGGGGGCCCGCGCGGCCGGTGTACGACCCCAGCGCCAGCCCCGCCGCCGTCAGGGCGACCCCCCAGGGCAGGGCCTGCAGGGCGGAGCGCGGCCCGGCCGGACCGTGGCCGGTGCCGTGGTCCCCGTGTTCCGTAGGCCCCGGGCGGAGGCGCAGCGCGAGCGCGGTGGCGGCGCCGGCCGCCGCCGGGACCACGGTGAGCAGGGTGAGCACGGCCGGGAACGGAAGCGGCACCCCTGCCCCCAGGGCCTCTTCCGCACCGGGCACGGCGGGAAGGCCGAGGTCCCCGCGGAGCAGCAGGAAGACCAGCGCCGCCCCGGCACCGCCGAGCACGCAGGAGACGACGGTCGAGGTGGCCGCGAGCAGCGCCAGCCGTGCGGGCCCGAACCCGGCCGCGTACAGGTTCCGCCGGGGCTCGGTGCCGTGATCGGCGCGGGCGGCGGCCACGGCCAGCTGGACGGCCGCCGCCAGCGGCAGCGCGCACCACAGCAGCCGGACGGCCGAGGCGCCGGCCCCGGCCGGGTGCGCGGCCGCCTGGCCCAGGCTGCTGAGCAGCAGGAAGCCCACACCCGCGGAGGCCGCGGCAACCGCCAGCCGGCGCGTCTGGGCGGCCGGGCGGGCGCCACGGGCTAGACGGAGAGCGAGCACGTCGTTCGCCCCTCGGTGTCGTCGTTGCCGTCGGCCGGGCCCTCGCCCTCGCTCTCGCCGTCGCGGGCGCCGGTGCCGCCCGGGGCGGGAGCCTCGGCCGGGTGGCCGTCGAGCAGCGCGAACCGGCGGTCGGCGTGCGCGGCGACCTCGGTGTCGTGGGTGGCCAGCACGACCGTGATCTCGTGCGAACGGGCCGCCGTGGTGAGGATGCGCAGCACCAGGGCGCGGTCCGCGCTGTGCAGCCGGACCGTCGGGTCGTCGGCGAAGAGCACCGACGGCTGCGCGGCCAGCGCGCGGGCGAGGGCCACCCGTTGCCGCTGCGCCTGCGTCAGGGACGCCGGCCGGCCGCGGGCGCAGTCGCCGGCGTCGAGCCGCTCCAGCCAGTCGAGGGCCGCCGCACGGGCGGCGCGCGGGGTGGTGCCGCGCAGGAGCAGCGGCAGCGCGGCGTTCTCCCAGCCGGTGAGTTCCGGCACGAGTTGCGGCTCGGTGCCGATCCAGCCGAAGCTCTCGCGGCGCAGCCGTTCGCGGGCCGCCGCTCCGAGGGGGTGCACGGGGGAGCTGCGGAACCACACCTGCCCGCTGTCCGGTACGAGGCGCCCGGAGAGGCACTGCAGCAGGGTCGTCTTGCCGCTGCCCCGGGGGCCGGTGACGGCGAGGATCTCGCCCTCCCGGACTCCCAGGGAGACCCCGGCGAGCACGGGTGTGCCGCAGGTCGCGTAGTGCAGGGCTTCTGCCCGGAGAACGTCGTGGTCCGGCGGGGCCACCATGGCGAGCACCTCGGCTTGTGTGAGCGGTCCGGCCTCCGGCCGGCCGGGTGGGTGGGGCGGAGCCCCCTCGGTGCCTGGAACGGTAAGGAGTGGAGGGCCGCGGCACCGCACCGGGGTGGGACATGCGCCGTTTTTTCGTCCGATCGGATGGACGGCGCGCGGACCGTCCCCGGGGATCGGCACGGTCGGGCGGGGTGCCGTGGCCGCGGCGGGGCCCGGGGCGGCTCCCGGACGGCGTTTCCCGGCGCGGCTCCGTACGGGCTTCCGGGCGGGGTCGCGGCCCGTGCGGCGGGCGGGTCCAGGAGACCCCGGGGAGCGCGCCGGGGGAGGCCGCGGAGGCGGCCGGAGCCGCCCCCTGCTGCGATGGCCGGGCGAGCGTTTAGGGTGGGTGTCTCACCCATTGGACACCGACAGGGAGGGGTGGCACGTGACCACCGAACTGCGTCGTCTGCGCAACTACATCGACGGGGAGTTCCGGGACGCCGCCGACGGCCGGACCACCGACGTGGTCAACCCGGCCACCGGCGAGGTGTACGCCACCGCCCCGCTGTCCGGCGCCGCCGACGTCGACGCCGCCATGGCCGCCGCCGAGGCCGCCTTCCCGGCCTGGCGGGACCTGGTACCCGCGGACCGGCAGAAGGCCCTGCTCAAGATCGCCGACGCGATGGAGGAGCGCGCCGAGGAACTGATCGAGGCCGAGTGCCGGGACACCGGCAAGCCGCTCGGGCTCACCCGCTCCGAGGAGATCCCGCCGATGATCGACCAGGTCCGCTTCTTCGCGGGCGCGGCGCGGATGCTGGAGGGGCGTTCGGGCGGCGAGTACATGGAGGGGCTCACCTCCTTCGTCCGCCGGGAGCCGGTCGGTGTCTGCGCGCAGGTCGCGCCGTGGAACTACCCGATGATGATGGCCGTCTGGAAGTTCGCCCCGGCGCTCGCCGCGGGCAACACGGTCGTCCTCAAGCCCTCCGACACCACTCCCGCCTCGACGGTGCTGCTCGCCGAGATCCTCGGTTCCGTCCTCCCCAAGGGCGTCTTCAACGTCGTCTGCGGCGACCGCGACACCGGCCGGCTGATGGTCGAGCACCCGGTGCCCGCGATGGCGTCCATCACCGGCTCGGTCCGGGCCGGTACGGAGGTCGCCGCCAGCGCCGCCAAGGACGTCAAGCGAGTCCACCTGGAGCTGGGCGGCAAGGCACCCGTCGTCGTCTTCGAGGACGCCGACCTGGCCAAGGCCGTCGAGGGCATCACCGAGGCGGGCTTCTTCAACGCGGGCCAGGACTGCACCGCCGCCACCCGCGTCCTCGTCCACCAGTCCGTGCACGACGAGTTCGTCGCCGCCCTCGCCAAGGCCGCCGCGGACACGAAGACCGGGCAGCCGGACGACGAGGACGTCCTCTACGGGGCGCTCAACAACGCCGACCAGCTCGCGAAGGTGAGCGGCTTCATCGAGCGCCTCCCCGCGCACGCCAAGGTCGAGGCCGGCGGCCACCGGGTCGGCGAGCGGGGCTACTTCTACGCCCCGACCGTCGTATCCGGCCTGCAGCAGGACGACGAGATCGTCCAGAACGAGGTCTTCGGCCCGGTCATCACCGTCCAGCCCTTCACGGACGAGCAGCAGGCGCTGGAGTACGCGAACGGCGTCGAGTACGCCCTCGCCTCCTCGGTGTGGACGAAGGACCACGGCCGCGCCATGCGCATGTCCAGGGCCCTGGACTTCGGCTGCGTGTGGATCAACACCCACATCCCGCTGGTCGCGGAGATGCCGCACGGCGGCTTCAAGAAGTCCGGTTACGGCAAGGACCTGTCGGCGTACGGCTTCGACGACTACACCCGGATCAAGCACGTCATGACGTCGCTGGACAGCTGAGCCGCGGCGCGGCACGCGACGTCTCCACGGCCGCGCCGGGGCCACGGCCGCCGGTCCGGGGCGGCCGTGGCGGTGCCGGTCCGGACGCGGATCCCGGATCCCGGGCGGGGCCGGGCCTCCGGAACCCGGCGGTCCCGGGCCGGTCTCCGGGCGGCCGGCGACCTTCGCCCGGATTCGCCGGGGGGAGCCGGCTCCGGGAGGCCGGCGCGGTCCGCGGATAACCGGTTTCGTCCCGCTCCCGCTGCCCGTAGGGTCCGGCGCATGTCTGCGAACGGTCTTCCGCCACGGCTGCCCCGCCTGACCTTCCACGGCCCGCTCTCCGAGGCGCGCGCCGCGCGGCTCGTCGAGCGACTCGGCCGGCACCGCCCCGCGACCGTCCTCGACATCGGCTGCGGCTGGGGCGAGTTGATGCTGCGCGTGCTCGGCGCCGTGCCCGGAGCCACCGGGACCGGTCTCGACATCAACGCGGAGGATCTGGCCCGGGGCCGGGAGAACGCCCGCTCCCGAGGGCTGGCCGACCGGGTGGAGTTCATCGAGGAGTCCGCGGCCGGGACCATGCGCGGGCCGGCCGATCTCGTGCTGTGCACCGGCGCCGGCCAGGCCCTCGCCGGGGACACCGAGCCGTCCGGAGTCGCCGTCACCGCCACCGCCCTCCGCGAGCTGCGCCGGCTGGTCGCTCCCGGCGGGCGCGTGTTCTACGGGGAGGGCTACTGGGAGCGCCCGCCCACCGGCGGCGAGCTGGCCGCCATGTGGTCCGGCGCCTCGGCGGACGACCACCACGACCTGGCGGGACTGGTCGAGGCGGCGCTCGAAGCCGGGGTCCGTCCCGAGTGGATCGAGACGGCGAACCGGGACGAGTGGGAGGAGTTCGAGTCCGGTTACCGGGCCGGTACGGAGACGTGGCTCGCCGCCCACCCGGACCACCCGCTCGCAGCGGAGACCCGCGAGCGCGTGGACCGGCAGCGCACCTCCTGGCTGACCGGTTACCGCGATGTCCTCGGCCTGGCCCACCTCACCCTGGTGCCCGCCGGCTGACGCCGCGATCCGGCCCGCCCCGTCCTCGACGGCCTCAGACGCGCTGGCAGGAGTACAGGACCAGGAACAGCACGGCCGGCCGTGCCGACGAGGCTGATCAGCAGCGAGCCGAGGCATCCGCTCCGGTTCGAGAAGAAGACAAACATGCCCGATCCATTTCATCCGTCGTGGCACCCACGGTGCCCTGGCGCGCCGGCGGCCGGCCCGCCCGTGCGCTTCCGCGCGTACCCGCCGCCAGCGGTGGCAGTCCCGCGGCGCGCTCTGCCCCCGGGGGTAACGCGGTGACCGAGGGTGGTGGGGCGGCGCCGACCGGCCCGCCCGCCTCCAGCGTCGCACCCGGGCCCGTGTCCGGTCCGCCGTGCGTATCGTTGTCCTTCCCGGCCACGCCGTGAGGAGCGTGGCGGGGAGGAGCGGCACCGTGACCATCGAGCTGACCGACAGGATCGAGATGGCCGACAGCGACGAGCTCAGCCTCGACGAGATGTTCGAGCTGCTGGAGCGAATGCCCGTCCCCGAGGGCTACAAGGTCGAGATCGTCGAGGGGGCCATCCAGATGTCGCCACAGCGGGACGCGCACTGGGAGATCATCCGCTGGATCGTCCGCATGCTGGAGGACCGGTTCGGGATGCACGTCAAGGTCAAGTCGGATGTGCGGATCGACTTTCCGGGCGGCCGCAACGGGTTCGCGCCGGACGTCGTCAAGCTCTCGGACGAGGCACGGCAGGATGCGAAGCGGCGCTGGAGCTGCGGCGACATCGAGTTCGTGGCCGAGGTGATCTCCCGGGACACACGGGAGAACGACTACGGCAAGAAGAAGCGCGCCTACGCCCGCGCCGGGGTTCCCGTCTACGTCATCGCGGACCCGTACACCGGTAAGTGCCACGCTCATGGCCGCCCCGAGGGCGAGGAGTACGAGAGCGAGCTCACCGTGGACTTCGGTGAGAAGCTCGACCTGTCCCCGCTCGGGATGGACTGGACGCTGGAGACCGACCAGTTCCCCCGGGACTGAGCCCACCGTGGGAGCGGGGGCGGCAAGAGGGCCCGCCCCCGGTCCGGAGCCGGGCGCGGGCCGTCGGCGTCGTTACCGGCGCAGCCACTCCGCCGTGTAGGCGTCGATCTCGGCGGCCAGCTTCGCCTTGCCCGCCGGGTCGAGGAAGGACGCCTCGACCGCGTTCTTGGCGAGGGCGGCGAGGCCCGTCTCGTCGAGGTCGAGCAGGCGGGCCGCGACGCCGTACTCGGTGTTGAGGTCGGTGCCGAACATCGGCGGGTCGTCACTGTTGACGGTGACCAGGACCCCGGCCGCCACCATGTCCTTCACCGGGTGCTGTTCGAGGTCGGTGACCGCGCGGGTGGCGATGTTGGAGGTCGGGCAGACCTCCAGGGGGATGCGGTGCTCGGCCAGGTGCTCCAGCAGCCGGGGGTCCCGCGTGGCGCTCGTGCCGTGGCCGATGCGCTCGGCGCGCAGGTCGCGCAGCGCGTCCCAGATGGTCTGCGGGCCCGTGGTCTCGCCCGCGTGCGGGACGCTGCGCAGCCCGGCCGCGATGGCCCGGTCGAAGTACGGCTTGAACTGGGGCCGGGGCACGCCGATCTCGGGCCCGCCCAGCCCGAACGACACCAGCCCCTCGCACTGCTGCTCCACCGCGATCCGGGTGGTCTCCTCGGCCGCCTCCAGGCCCGCCTCGCCGGGGATGTCGAAGCACCAGCGCAGCACCACGCCCAGCTCGGCCTCGGCGGCCGTGCGGGCGTCCTCTATGGCCTCGACGAACTCGGCGTCGGGGATGCCCCGGCGGGTGGAGCTGTACGGGGTCACGGTCAGTTCGGCGTAGCGGATGTTCTGCCGGGCCATGTCGCGGGCGACCTCGTAGGTCAGCAGCCGGACGTCCTGCGCGTCGCGGATCAGGTCCACGACCGACAGATAGACCTCGATGAAGTGGGCGAAGTCGCGGAAGACGAAGTAGTCGGCCAGCGCCTCGGGGTCCGTGGGCACCGGGGAGTCGGGGTGCCGGGAGGCCAGGGCGGACACGATGCGCGGCGAGGCGGAGCCGACGTGGTGGACGTGCAGCTCGGCCTTGGGCAGTCCCGCGATGAAGGGCTGCAGATCGGTCATCGGTCCTCCTGGGTACGGCCGGGCGGCGGGTGCTCCGGGGTGGCCGGAGCAGGATCATCGTAGGCGGGGGAACGGACGGGGCCGCCCGGTGGCCGGCCGCCCTCCTCGCGCGGGACGCGCACGGCACGGCCTCATTCGTCCGTTCCGGCCCGGAAGGGCGGCTTCCGTGGCCTTGGTGAGATTCTTTGCGGGCATCCGGGCCGTTATCGGGTGATCCGCCGCTCCGGCAGGTGTGACGATTGGCGGCTCCCGCTCTCTCCTCAACCGTCACGTCATCACATGGGGACACGAGGAGGCGCTCTGCATGCGCGACACGGGGGCGGACGACGGTGCGGTCGAGTGGCTCGTCTCGGCGGCACCCGACCCGGCGGCGTGCCGCCGGGAGTGGGAGCGGAATCCGCTGGGGGTGGTGCTGCTCCCCGCGGGCAGCCGCTGGGACGTCCTCATCCTGCCGGGGCAGCTGGGCTTCCCGGCGCTGGAGGTGCTCCGCCGCCGCATCGACCGGCCCGGCCCGGTGCTCGCCGACTTCGGGGACGAGCGGACGGGCTTCTTCGTCCCGCCGGGCACCGCCGAGCGCTGGGTCGGTACGGGGATGCGCGCCGCGGGCCGCGGCACCTGGGTCGTCGTGCCCTATCCGGGGGTGGCGACGGGCGGTGTGCGCTGGGTCGTGCCCCCCGACGCGGCGGGGACGCTCAACGATCCGGTGCTGCTGGAGCTCGCGCTGCACGAGGCCGCCGCCGGGCTGGCCCGCGGGAACGACCGGTGAGGGCACCGCTGAGGGCCCACAGCAGCGGTCCGAACAGCAGCCAGCTGCCCAGGACGTCCAGCGGCCAGTGGTAACCGCGCACCACCAGCCCCGCGCCGACGGCCGCGTTCAGCAGGAGTGCGAACGCCACCGCCAGACGGCGGGCCGCGGTCCGGCGCAGGTACGGCCACAGCAGCAGGGCTGCGGCGCCGTAGGCCACGGTGGCCGTCGCCGTGTGGCCCGAGGGGTAGAAGCCCTCGCCCGCGGCGAGCGGCAGCCCGTCGGGGCCCGGGCGGGCCGTCCACGCCTTGAGGGGGACGACGAGCGCGGGGACGGCAGCCAGCGCGGTGGCCGCCGCCGACGGTGGCATCCACGGATGCCGTGCGCCGGGCGCGTACGCCGTTCCGTCCGCCTCTCCCTCTCCGCGCGCGCCCGCGGGCGCGCCTTCACGTATCCGCCGCTCCGCCCGGGCGCGCTGCCGGCCGAGGAGGACGGCGATGACGGCGGCCAGGGCGAGCACGGCGGCGGCGACCGGCAGATGGCCGAGGTCCGCCGCGAACTCCGCGACGGCATCGCCGGGACTGTCGCCGTCCGGCCGGGCCAGGGCCGCGCCGGCGCGCTCGTCCAGCCCGCGCAGCGGACCGCCGGCCGCCACCTGCCAGGTGACCGCGGCGAAGAGCAGCAAGGACAGCAGGGAGAGCGGGGAGAGGAGGCCGCGGGGAGCCGGCGGCGCCGGAAGGCGGCGGAACGGCGGAAGCGGCCGCTCCGGAACAGGGGGGGTTGTTCCGAAGCGGCCGCAACGACCGGTGTGCCGCGCGCCCCGGGGGGTTTGGGGCGGGCGGCCGTCCGACCGGTGGAGAATCCCGGAGCCCAGGGCTCCGGTGTGCGCGAGGGCACGGCCGGTCCGGTGCTGGGGAGGCGCCGGTCCGGCGCCGTCCGCGGAGATCCGCGGACGGGGTGTTTCTCTCATCTGCGGACGACCGTACGGCACCGGAAGGCGGCCGGACAGCCGGATCACCCGTCCGCCATGGGCTCCGCACACATTCTTCACGGGGGAGGACTGTAGCCGCAGGTAACACCCCCGGCGCAGCCCCGCCGCAGCCCTGTCCGACGCCGTTCGCGCGGTCTCAGAGGCCGGCGAACGCGCCGTCGAGGATGTCCAGGCCCTCGTTCAGCAGCTCCTCGCCGATCACCAGAGGCGGCAGGAAGCGCATGACGTTGCCGTAGGTGCCCGTGGTCAGCACCAGCAGACCCTCCGCGTGGCAGGCCTTGGCCAGCGCCGCGGTCGTGTCCGGGGCCGGCTCCTTGGAGCCGGGGCGCACCAGTTCGATGGCGAGCATCGCGCCGCGCCCGCGCACGTCGCCGATCACCTCGTACTTCTCCCGCAGGGCGAGGAGGCGCGGCTTCATGACCTCCTCGATGCGCCGCGCCCTGGCGTTGAGGTCCAGCTCGCGCATGGTCTCGATCGCGCCGAGCGCCGCCGCGCAGGCGACCGGGTTGCCGCCGTAGGTGCCGCCGAGGCCGCCGCTGTGCGCCGCGTCCATGATCTCGGCGCGGCCGGTGACGGCCGACAGCGGCAGGCCGCCCGCGATGCCCTTGGCGGTCGTGATCAGGTCGGGCACGATGCCCTCGTCCTCGCAGGCGAACCACTGGCCGGTGCGGCAGAAGCCGGACTGGATCTCGTCCGCGACGAACACGATGCCGTTGGCCTTCGCGAACTCGGCGATCCGCGGCAGGAATCCCTTCGCCGGCTCGATGAAACCGCCCTCGCCGAGCAGCGGCTCGATGACGATCGCGGCGACGTTCTCCGCCCCGATCTGCTTGCTGATCATGTCGATGGCCTGGGCCGAGGCCTCCTCGGCGCAGTGCTCGGGGCCGGTGAGCCAGCGGTAGGGGTAGGCCACCGGCACCCGGTACACCTCGGGGGCGAACGGCCCGAAGGAGTGCTTGTACGGCATGTTCTTGGCGGTCAGCGCCATCGTGAGGTTGGTGCGGCCGTGGTAGCCGTGGTCGAAGACGACGACGGCCTGGCGCCGGGTGTACGCGCGGGCGATCTTCACCGCGTTCTCCACCGCCTCCGCACCGGAGTTGAAGAGCGCGGACTTCTTGGCGTGGTCGCCGGGCGTGAGCTCGGCCAGCTTCTCGCAGACCTCCACGTAGCCCTCGTACGGCGTCACCATGAAGCAGGAGTGGGTGAACTCGGCGAGCTGGGCGGAGGCCCGGCGCACCACGGCCTCGGCGCTGCTGCCGACCGAGGTCACCGCGATGCCGGAGCCGAAGTCGATCAGCGAGTTGCCGTCGACGTCCTCGATGACGCCGCCGCCGGCGCGGGTGGTGAAGACGGGCAGGACCGAGCCGACGCCCGCGGCGACCGCGGCGGTCCGGCGGGCCTGCAGCTCCCGGGACTTGGGGCCGGGGATGGTGGTGACGACGCGGCGCTCCTGCGGGAGCGAGGGGCCTCCGGTGGTCGCGGTCATGGTGATCTCCTCTGTCCGTGGCGGCTGGTCCGTGGCGGCGCTGTCCGGGGGCGCCGCGCCCCTGCGCGCGGTCGGCGGGGGACGACGCCCGCGCGGGGGTGCGGCAAGTCCGGCGGAATGCCCGGATCGGGCACGTACTCCGCAGGCTAGGGGCGGGCGGCGGCCCGGGGCATGCTCCGATCGGTAGCGCTGCGCGTGTCCCGTTGTCCGCGGCGGCACCTTCGCGGCGGACGGGGGGCCGGACGCCGGGCCGGGCGACGGCCCCGGGACGCGTGCCCGGTTCGTCCGGCCGCCGGTGCGGGAGAGGGCGCCGGGCGGGTGCGCGACCCCGGCGGAGGAACGGGGCCGCGGCGGGGCACGGTGCGGTGGTGTGCCGGGTTCGTCCGGCCACTGGCGCGGGACGCGTGCGGATCCAGCCCATCACGTCGGCCGGTACGCGGGCCGAGCGCCTGTGGCGGGCGCGGCGGGCCGGGGCGCGGGCCGGTGTCCCGGTGGGCGGCGTTCGCCCGTCGAAGAGCGGCGTCCGGTGCGTTTCCTCCCGCCCGAGGGGCTCGGGAGGAGTGCCGAACGCCGTGGCGGGGCGACGTCGTCCGCCTGGGCACTAGATTGAACGGGTAGGAACAGCAGGCCGGTTGGCGGGTCAGGGGGCGAGAGGCGGCAGATGGACACCGAAGGCGCACACGACGGCCGCCGGGGCACCGGGCACCCGGGCGCGGTACCGCCTCCCGCGGTCCCGCCCGCCGGCCCGCCGCCCCCGCCGCCGTCCGTTCTCCCGGCGCCCGTGCCGTCCCCGCGTCCGGTGGCCGGCGGAGCCCCGGCCGCCCCCGGGCCGCACCCGGCGGGCCCGCCCGCGCCGCCCGCGCCGGGCGGCCTGCCCGGCGGCCAGGACAGTTACGCCCGCCACGCCGGTCACGGCGGTGGTGGCGGCGACGGCGCGGCCCCGGGAGGCCCGCCCCCGGGAGGCCCGCCCCCGCCCTTCCTCGACTGGGTGCGCGCCCCGCGCCCCGAGACCCCGCCCGGCATCTGGCGCCACGGCCACCGGCCGCGGCCGCCGGAGGAGCCCGAGCGCATCCCCGGCCGCTCCCTGCTCAGCGGCGCCCTCATCTCGTTCCTCTGCGGCTGGCTCATCTGGTCGCTGTGCTGGAACGGCTACCTCGGCGACTACTGGCTCTGGCCGCTGCTGCTCTTCACCCCCGACTCCTGGCGCGCGGCGGGCGGCAACCACCTGGCGTACGTCTGGGCCGCGTACATCTACTACGGCCTGTTCGCCACCGGGCTCGTCGTGGTTTTCGGACGTCTCGGCCGCTGGCCGGAGCTGTACCGGCGCTGGGTCGCACCGCTGCTGCGCAGGCTGTGGGACGACGGGGACCGGCAGGCCCCGCCGCCCCCGCCGGAGGCCGACCCCGCCGAGTGGCCCGAACTCCGCTCCGGCGGCGCACCCGACGCCGCCGACCGGCTGGCCGCCGAGGCCCGCGCGGGCCGGCTGACGGACGTGGACTACGCCCGCATCCGGCGCGCCTGGACCGGAGTGAGCGGCCGGCCGGAGCGGCTGCCCGCCTTCACCGACACCGTGCTGCGGCACGGCGCCGCCGCCTGCCTCCACCCGTCCGGCGCCCGTGATCTGCCGGTCCGCACGGCCCGGCACGACCTGGCCGCCGGCCAGGTCCGCCTCGGTACCGCCGCCGACGACCGGCGGAACCCCTACCGGCACCGCGGGGCGGGCTTCGCCCTGGCGCCGGAGCTGCTGGGCACCTCGCTGCTCGCGGTCGGCCCGCCCGGTGCGGGGAAGACCGGCCGGCTGGTGCGGCCCGTGCTGGAGTCGCTCTGCCTGCAGGCGCTGACCGGCCGGACGGCCGTCGTGGCCGTCGGCGCCTCGGGTGCCCAGCTCGCCCCGGACGGCTTCTTCGACGTCGTCATCCGCATCGGACGCCCCGACTCGGCCCACGACCTCGACCTGTACGGCGGCACCACCGACCCGGACGAGGCCGCCGGCATCCTCGCCGAGGCCCTCATCGGCGACCTCGCCGCCGCCCACCCCGGCGGCGGCGCCCGCCGGGCCTCCACGGCGCTGGCCCAGCTGCTCGGCCCCTTCCGGGCCGCCCACGGCCGCTTCCCCTCCGTCCCCGAACTCCGCGAGCTGCTCGACGGATCGGCGGCCGCCCTCGGCGCGCTCCGCGGCGTCCTGAAGGACACCGGGCAGCTCGCCCAGGCCCGGGAACTCGACGCCCGCGAACGGCAGTCCGGGCGTGCCGACGACGCCTGCGCGCTGCTCGCCGACCGGCTGGCGCTGCTCGACCGGCCCGCCTTCGCGTCCTTCTTCGCCACCGGTGAGGGCAGTCGCCCCTTCTCGCTGCGCTCCCTCGACCACCCGCTGCGGGTCCGCATCGACCTCCCCGAACGCGGCCACGCCGAGGCTTCCCGCATCCTGGCGCGGCTGGTGCTCGCCCAGTTCACCGAGTGCGCCGCGGGCCGCGCCGACCGGTCGCTGTTCGCCTGCCTGGTCCTCCACGACGCCTCCGACACCGTCACCGCCGAGTCGCTCCGAGGCATCCAGCGGCTGCGCTCCGCCAACGCCGGGGTCCTGCTCACCCTGCGGACCCTCGACGACGTGCCCGAGGCGCTGCGCAGCACCCTGCTGGGCACGGTCGGCTGCCGGATGGCCTTCGCCGGGGTGACGACCTGGGACGGCGCGCGCTTCGCCGAGGTCTGGGGCAAGGAGTGGGTGGAGGCGCGGGACGTCACCAACCGGCAGATCATCACCGATGAACCGCTCACCCGCGTCGTGCACGTCATCCGGCGGCTGGTCACCGGACGGGCCGTCACCAGCGAGTCGGTGACGGTCCGTCAGGTGGAGCGGGAGCGCTGGTCGGCCTCCGAGCTGGCGCACTCGCTGCCGCCGGAGCACGCGGTGGTCTCGCTGACCACGGCACGCGGTGAGCACACGCCGCCGCTCCTGGTGGATCTGCGGAGCTGACCGGGGTGGACCGGAGCGGACCGGAGCGGACCGGGGCCGGCCAGGACTGCGGAGCTGACCGGAGCTGACCGGAGCGGTCCGGAGCGGACGGCGGGCTGCGCGGCATCCCTCCAATGAGGCAGAATCGGCCCATGCCGTTCATACGGGACGGCCTATTCGGTCCCGCGTCACCTCGCTTCCCGTGAAGGACCCATGCCCCCGACGCTCGCCTCCCTCGTGGCCCATCCCGCGCTCAAGCTCGCCGTCCGCGCGGGGGAGGAGCGGCTGGAGACGCCGGTCCGCTGGGCCCACGCCAGCGAACTGGCCGACCCGGTGCCGTATCTCGACGGCGGCGAACTGCTGCTCGTCACCGCGCTCAAGCTGGACGCCGAGAACGCGGAGGAGATGCGGGCCTACGTCCGCCGGCTCGCCGGGGCGGGGGTCGTCGGGCTCGGCTTCGCCGTCGGCGTCAACTACGAGGACATCCCGGAAGCGCTGGTGACGGCTGCGGCGGAGGAGGGCATGCCGCTGCTGGAGGTGCCGCGCCGGACCCCGTTCATCGCGATCAGCAAGGCCGTCTCGGCTGCCATCGCGGCCGAGCAGTACCAGGCCGTCACCGCCGGCTTCGAGGCCCAGCGCGAGCTGACCCGCGCGGCGCTCGGTCCGGAGGGCCCGGAGGCGCTGCTGGCCCGGCTCGCCGCGCACGTCGGCGGCTGGGCCGCCCTCTACGACATGTCCGGCGCCGTGGTCGCCGCGGCACCCGAGTGGGCCGCACGGCGCGCGGCCCGGCTGACCACCGACGTCGAACGGCTGCGCGAGCGGCCCGCTCCGGCCAGCGCCGTCACCGGCGGTACCGGTGAGGAGGACGGCGGCGCCGACCGGGTCGAACTGCAGTCGCTGGGCAGCGGCCGGCGCGCCCAGGGCGTCCTGGCGGTCGGCACCGGCGCCCCGCTGGGCACCGCCGAGCGCTACGCCGTCAACTCGGCCGTCGCCCTGCTGACCCTCACGGCCGAACGCTCGCGCACCCTGGCCGCGGCCGAACAGCGGCTCGGTGCGGCCGTGTTGCGGATGCTGCTGGCGGGCGAGCCGGACCACGCCCGCACGGTCGCCGGAAGTCTCTACGGTGCCCTGCTCGACGCCCCCTTCCGAGTGCTCGCCGCGGAACGCGCCGGCCCGCAGACCCCGGACGCGTCGCCCGCCGGCGGCGACGGAGCCGCGTCCCCCGACCCGCTCGGCCGGCTCGCCGACTCCCTGGAGACGGCCGCGGCCCGGAGCGGGGAGCATCTCCTCGTCGTGCCCGACGGCGACCGGCTGGTCGTGCTCGCCGCGGACGGCGGCGCCGCGGTCGCCGCCTGCGAGCGGCTGGCGGAGGAGTACGAGGGCGCGGGGCGCGGCTCGGCCCGGCGCCGCGGGGAGCGCGGTACGGCGTCCGTGGCGGCGTTCGCCGTCGGCCTGTCCGCCCCCACCGGGCCGATCGCCGCCGTGTCCGCCTACCGGCAGGCGGAGCAGGCGCTGTCGGTGGCCCGCCGCCGCGGCCGGGTGCTCGTCGAGCACGAGGAGGTCGCGGCCGGTTCGGTGCTGCCCCTGCTCGCGGACGACGCCGTTCGGGCGTTCGCCGAGGGCACCCTCCGCCCCCTCCGGGAGCACGACGCCACGGGCCGCGGCGACCTCGTCGCCTCGCTGCGCGCCTGGCTCTCCCGGCACGGCCAGTGGGACGCGGCCGCCGCGGACCTGGGCGTGCACCGGCACACCCTGCGCTACCGGATGCGCCGGGTGGAGGAGATCCTCGGGCGCTCCCTGGACGACCCGGACGCCCGGATGGAACTCTGGCTCGCCCTCAAGGCGACCAGCGGGGAGTGAGGCCGCGGGCGGGCGCGGGCCGGCCCGCGGAGACGGTGCCGCGGGTCCGCGGGCGAGCCGGCCGGCGCCGCGAGCCCGGCGGTCGGACCGGACGGCACGCCGAAGCGTCCTAGCCGTACCGGCGCACCGCTCCACCGCGGACAAACGCCAATCGGCGCCGCCGCCCCTAACGTGGTGTGCGGCACCCCGCACCCGCACACCGTGCCGCACCCCCGCAGGCACACCGCACCGCACCATTCCCACCACCTCGGAAGGGCCGGGATCCGCTGTGACCCACACCCACGCGTTCTGGCTGGCCGGCCGACAGGCGACCGGCGACGACACCCTCGATGTCACCTCCCCCTGGGACGGCAGGCTCGTCGGCACGGCGAGTGTCCCGACCGAGGCCCAGGTCGAGGAGGCGGTGGCCGCGGCGCACGCCGTACGGGCCGAGTTCGCCGCCACCCCGGCGCACGTCCGGGCCGCGGCGCTGGAGCACGTCCAGCGGCGGCTGGCCGAACGGGCCGAGGAGATCGCCCAGCTGATCTCCGCCGAGAACGGCAAGCCGCTCAAGTGGGCGCGCGGCGAGGTCGGGCGCGCCGTCTCCGTCTTCCGGTTCGCCACCGAGGAGGCGCGCCGCTTCAACGGCGGCGAGGCGCAGCGCCTGGACACCGACGCGGGCGGCGCCGGGCGGCTCGCGCTCACCCGCCGCTTCCCGCGCGGCGCGGTGCTGGGCATCGCCCCGTTCAACTTCCCGCTGAACCTGTGCGCGCACAAGGTCGCCCCGGCGCTCGCCGTGGGCGCCCCGATCATCCTCAAGCCGGCCCCGGCCACCCCGCTCTCCGGGCTGCTGTTGGGCGAGCTGCTCGCCGAGACCGAGCTGCCCGCCGGTTCCTGGAGCGTCCTGCCGGTCCCGAACGACCGGATGCCCGCCCTGGTGCGCGACGAGCGGCTGCCGGTCATCTCCTTCACCGGCTCCGGCCCGGTCGGCTGGTCGATCCTCGACTCCGCGCCGCGCAAGCACACCACGCTCGAACTCGGCGGGAACGGCGCGGCGATCGTCCTCGCCGACTGGTCCTCGGACGCCGACCTCGACCACGCCGCGAGCCGGATCGCGACCTTCTCCAACTACCAGGGCGGCCAGTCCTGCATCTCCGTGCAGCGCGTCATCGCCGACGCCTCGGTGTACGACCGGCTGGTGCCCCGGATCGTCGCGGCCGTCAAGGAGCAGGTGACCGGCGACCCGTCGAACCCGGCCACCGATGTCGGCCCGCTGGTCAGCGAGGACGCGGCCAAGCGCGTCGAGTCCTGGGTGGAGGAGGCGGTGGGCGCGGGCGCCACGCTGCTCGCCGGCGGCGAGCGGGACGGTGCCACGTACGCGCCGACCGTGCTCGCGGACGTGCCGTCCGATGTCCAGGTCTCCTGCGAGGAGGTCTTCGGGCCGGTGCTGACCGTCACCCGCGTCGAGGGCGAGGCGGCGGCCTTCGCGGCGGCCAACGACTCGCAGTACGGGCTGCAGGCGGGGGTGTTCACGCACGACGTGCGCACCGCCTTCCGCGCGCACCGCGAGTTGGAGGTCGGCGGCGTGATCATCGGCGATGTGCCGTCCTACCGGGCCGACCAGATGCCCTACGGCGGCACCAAGCAGTCCGGTGTGGGCCGGGAGGGCGTGCGCTTCGCGATGGACGACTACACCTATGAGCGGGTGATGGTCCTCACCGGCCTGGATCTCTAGAGCCCGCAGAATTCGCAGCACCCGCAGGCACCCCCAGCACCCGCAGCACCCGCGGGCCCGCGCCGGCCGCGAGCGGCAGCCGGCGCGGGGGCGAACGGCCGGGGCGCGCAGCCCACACGACGCGCCCCGGCCGTTCTTGTGCGGCCGTCGGGATACCGGCCCGGCTTCCGGTGTCTCACCCGCCCGGGAGACACCGCGGCACCGGGTCAGTGCCCTCCGGCCGCCCGGGACGGCTCCCTCGATGCGTCCCGGAGTCCGAAGTCGAGCCGCGCGAGGCGTACCGCTCCGCGCAGCGTGATCCACAGGTCCCGCACACCGCGCGGGGCGCCGCCCAGCGTAAGTTCCACGGCCCGGTACGCATAGGGGCTCTCGGTGCACGGGACGACGGCTTCGCCGAGCGGGGTGCCGTCGGCCAGGGCCAGCTGGATCCGGGCCTCGCCCGGTTCCGCGCGGGCCGCCAGCAGGACGGCGGTCTCCGGCGCGGCCGGGCCGCCGGGCGTCTCCGTCTCCGCGTCCGCCCCGTCCTCCGGGCCGAAGTCGCAGTCGCGGAAGAGCAGCCGGGCCGGGGCGGCCGGGTCCGCGGGGGCCACCGCGTCGCCGCGGGTCTTCGTCCGGTCCACCAGTACGGCGTTCTCGCAGGCGTCGTAACGGGCGGCTTCCAGGCCGGAGCCGCGCACCGGGCGCGGGGCGGGCGGCGGTCCGCCGAGGACGACGGGTGCCGTCAGCCGGATGTCCGCGGCGGAGGCGCCGGCCTGGAGTGCGTAGCGGCCCGGGTCGGTGGTCCAGCGGTCGTGCGCCACGTCCCAGTGGCCGAGCGCGGACACCGGCACGGTGAAGGCGAACCGTCCGGTCTCCCCGGCCGCGAGCCGGCGGCGTTCGTGGGCCACCAACTGCCGGTGCGGGCGCGGCACGCGCGGGGCCTCGGCCCGGGCGTACAGCTGGACGACCTCGTCGGCGTCCCGGTCCCCGGTGTTGGTGACGGTCAGGCTCGCCGTGAACACCTCGCCGTCCCGGGTCACGGTCAGGCCGTCGTAGGAGAAGGCGCTGTAGGAGAGGCCGTGGCCGAAGGGGTAGAGGGGTGTGCCGTCGAAGTAGAGGTAGGTGGCGCGGGCGCCGATGATGTCGTAGTCGAACAGCCCGGGCAGGTCCGTGTCGCCGGCGTACCAGGTCTGCGGCAGCCGGCCGGCCGGTGAGACGTCCCCGAACAGCACCCGCGCGAGTGCCGCCCCGGCCGCCTGTCCGCCGTGCGCCGTCCACAGCAGGGCGGGCAGCGCGGCGTCGGCCTCCGGGACGGCGTACGGGTAGCTGCTGACGAGGGCCAGCACGGTGCGCGGGTTGGCGGCGTGGGCGGCGCGCCACAGCCGCTCCTGCGCCGGGGGGAGCGCGAGGGTGGTGCGGTCCTCGGTCTCCCGGCCGTTGATGTGCGGGTCGTTCCCCGCCGCCACGATCACGGTGCCGGCCGCGGCGGCGGCGCGGGCGGCCGCGTCCTCGCCCCGCTCGGTCACCTCGACGGTGAACACCTCGGCCGCTTCCGGGCCTTCGCCCTCGCCGAGGGTGCGCAGCCCGTCCGGGGCGAGGCGGCAGAGGCGGCCGGACCCGAGGTGCCGGAGCAGCCGGCCGTCCCCCTGCGGTTCGAGGGCGAAGGTCTCCTGGACGACCCAGCCGCCGGGCTCCTCGGCGGAGGCCCGGACGAAACCGTCCGCGGCGGCGCTCAGGTAGTGCCCGTCCGGTGCGCGCAGGGTGAGCACACCGCCGCCCCAGTCGGTGAGCGCCAGTTCGGTGGGGTGCTCGCCGCGGGTGACCGGCGGGAGGTCCGTACGGCCCCGCGCGTGCGCGGGGTTGAGGGAGCCGGCGGGCCCGGCCGCCGGTCCGGCGTGCCGGCCGGCGGGGACGCGCAGCCAGCCGCCCGACGCGCAGCGCAGGCGCACCCGGTCGGCGCCGTCCACGTGCACGACCCGCCCGGGGCCGAGGCGTTCGGCCAGGGCGCCGCGCAGGGTGCTGCGGTGGATGAGATCGCCGCTGTACCAGTCGCGTTTGCAGGCGTCGGCCATCGGGCCGATCACGGCGACCGTGCCGGCGCCGTCCGCCGTGTCCCCGTCTCCGGCCCCGTCTCCGGCCCCGTCCGCGTCCCCGGAGAGCGGCAGCAGCCCGTCGTTCTTCAGCAGGACGACCGCCTGTTCCGCCGCCTCGCGCGCCAGCGCGCGGTGGGCCGGGGTGTCGACGTGCTCCGGGCCGAGATCCGCGTACGGATCCTCCTCCGGGGCGAACTCGCCCAGGTCGCGGCGCATCGACAGCAGCCGCCGGACGGCGGTGTCGATGTGGTGTTCCCCGATCAGGCCCCGCTCCAGGGCGCCGCGCACCCGGGCGATGGTCGGTGCCGGGTCCTGGTCGTGGTCGGTGAAGCTGTCCACCCCGGCCCGGAGCGCGGCGGCGGCCGCCTCCTCGTGGGTGGCGTGGTAGCCCTGCGAGCCGGCGATGTTGGAGGGCGCTCCCGCGTCGGAGCAGACGACCAGCTCCCGTTCCGTCCAGGTGCGCAACTGCTCGGCCAGATACGGCGAGAGGTGGTTCGGCCGTCCGTTGACGAGGCTGTACGCGGGCATGACGCCGGCCACCGCGCCCGCCTCGACCGGTCCCCGGAAGGCCGGGAGGTCGTACTCGTGGAGCACCCGGGGCGGCACGGAGGCGGAGGTGGTGTCGCGGCCGGTCTCGTTGTTGTGCGCCAGCCAGTGCTTGAGGACGGGGGCGGTGCGCCAGTACCGGGGGTGGCCGCCGCGGAGCCCGCGGGTGTAGGCGGTGGCGAGCGCGGCGGTCAGCGCCGGGTCCTCGGAGTAGCCCTCCTCGTTGCGGCCCCAGCGCGGGTCGCGCAGCGGATTGACCACGGGCGCCCAGACGTTGAGCCCCACCCGGGGGTCCCGGGCGCGCATGCCCCGCACCTCGGTGGACACGGCCTCGCCGATCCGCCGCAGCAGGTCCGGGTTCCAGGTGGCGCCGAGTCCCACGGCCTGCGGGAAGACGGTGGCCGGGCCCATCCAGGCGACCCCGTGCAGGGCCTCCTGACCGGTGCGGAAGGCGGCGATCCGCAGGCGCTCCACGGCGGGCGCGAACTGGTGGAGCATCGCGATCCGCTCATCGGGGGTGAGCCGGCCGAGCAGATCGTCCACGCGCTGCCCGCGCGTCGGCCGGGCATCGCGGTGGGACGGCGGAGCGGTGGACACGGACGGTCTCCTCGCGGCCGGGTGCCCCGAGGACCTCCGGGGCGGGGGGAGTGCGGAGCGGAGGCGCACCACAGGCGGAGCGGGCAGGCGCCATGAGGCATGGCATGCACAGCACGTGGCATTCGAAGCGCTTCGATGCTGCGCCCCGTGACCGGCTGTGTCAAGACGTAAAGCACCGGTCTTCTGCGCTGGTTGAGGTGTGGCAGCCGCCAACTCCCGCACCAACGGGCATTTTTGCGGCCACTCTTGCGTGACCCCACCCCCAGCCCTAGCCTCTGCGCCATCGAAGCGCTTCGACCACGCGGCCGAGGAACCGGTCGTGCGGCGGTTACGCCACGAAGGGTTGACGCAATGCCGAACTTCCAGGCCCCGGACCACGGTTCCGGCCGCCCCCGCCCGCACGGCAGACGGACGTTCCTCGCCGGAGCGGCCGCCGTCACCGCGGCCGTCGCCGGCGGGGCGCCCCTGCTCAGCGGCTGTTCCTCGGGCGAGAGCACCAACCGGGGCGGTACGACCAGCGGCAAGGACCTCAAGAAGCTGCTGCCCGCCCATGTGGCCTCCCGGGCGAGCGACCCCGACATCCCCAGCCGCAACGGCTCCAGCCCCGGCTTCACCCGGGCCCCGGCACCCGGGGACCTCACCGTCTCCGTCCGCGGCAAGCCCGGCGGCGGCGGCACGTACACCGCCTTCACCCCGCTCTGGGGCACCCCGCCCGCGAAGGACGCCGCCTACTACCGGGCCGTCAACGAGGCGCTGGGCGCCGAGATCCGCTGGCAGACCCAGGACGGCAACACCTACGGCGAGAAGCTGAGTGCCGTCCTCGCCTCCGACGGCGTCGCCGACATCGTCTGCGTCCCGCAGTGGGAGATGCAGGGCCGCATCCACGGCGCGATCAGCGCCAAGTTCGCCGATCTGGGCCCGTATCTCTCCGGCGACAAGGTGAAGAAGTACCCCAACCTCGCCGCCATCCCCACCGCCGCCTGGCAGATGTCCGTCTTCGGCGGGAAGCTGCGCGGCCTGCCGATGCCCGCGCGCCCGCTCGGCGGCGTCGTCCCCTTCTACCGGCAGGACCTCTTCGAGAAGGAGGGCTGGGAGGTCCCGGACAGCCCGGACGCGTTCCTCGCCCTCGCCAAGGAGATCACCCGCCCCGCGAGCAAGCGGTGGGCGTGCGAGGACATGTGGTGGTCCGCCCAGATCATCTTCGGCTGCCCGCCCGAGAAGCCGTACTACTGGACCGAGCGGGACGGCAGACTCGTCCACAAGGTCGAGACGGACGCCTGGCTCGAAGCCCTGGAGTGGACCCGCAAGCTCTACGCCGCCGGGGTCGTCCACCCGGACGCCGTCGCCGGCAAGGCCAACGACGCGGCCACCCGCTTCACCTCCGGCCAGTCGCTGATCATGAACGACGGCGACGCCAAGTGGTACGGCCTCACCTTCGAACAGGCCGCCGCCAACCCGGACTTCCGCATCCAGGGCATGGACTTCTTCGGCCCCGGCGGCGGCGACCCCGTCCTCTACCAGGGCGCCCCCGCCAGCCTCTGGTCGTTCCTCAACAAGAAGCTGTCGAAGGAGCAGATCGAGGAGTGCCTCGCCCTCGCCGACTTCATCGCCGCGCCCTATGGCACGCGTGAACAGCGGCTCATCGACTACGGCACCGAGGGCGAGCACCACACGATCGAGGACGGCGTGCCGGTGAAGACGGAGAAGGGCGTCAAGGAGGTCCAGGACACCTACCGCTTCATCGTCTCCGCCGAGGCCGCCGTCGCCTACCCCGACCACCCGCGGGTGGTGAAGGACTACTGCGGCTGGATGCAGCGGATGGGCGCCCACATGCGCAAGCCGCTCTTCTACGGGATGCAGATCCAGGAACCCACCCGGTACGCCTCCCTCTACACGCCGTTCGAGGACCTCGCCAAGGACGTGGTCCGCGGCCGCAAGTCGCTGCGCGACGCGCAGCGGGCCGTCGCGGACTGGCGCAAGGGCGGGGGCGACAAGCTGCGCGACTGGTACACGGAGCTGCTGGAGAAGAACGGCAGCGGGGTGTGAGCAGCGCTGTGCGCCCCCGTGCCGCGGGGGCGCCCCCCGACACGACCGCCCCGGGCGGCGGCAGCGACGGCGACGGCGGCCGCCCGGGCGCGCCCCGCCCCGCGCCCGCCTCCCGCCGCCGGTACCGGCTGCGCCGGGACCGCTCCCTGCTGCTGATGACGCTCCCGGCCGTCGGCCTGCTGGCGCTGTTCGTCTACGTCCCGCTGATCTGGACCACGGTCGCCTTCAAGGACTACGACCCGTATCTCTCCGGGCTGTGGGACAGCCCGTGGACCGGCTGGGAGAACTTCTCCCTGCTGCTGTCCGACAGCCGCTTCTGGGACGCGGGCGTCAACACGCTCGCCATCACCTTCCTCCAGCTCACCCTGTTCTTCCCGGTCCCCATCGCGCTGGCGCTGCTCCTCAACAGCCTGCTGAGCGAACGCGTCCGGGCCGTCGTGCAGAGCGTGCTCTACCTCCCGCACTTCTTCTCCTGGGTTCTCGTCATCACCGTCTTCCAGCAGATGCTGGGCGGCGCCGGGCTGATCTCCCAGCTGCTGCGCGCCCGCGGCTACGAGGGCTTCGACCTGATGACCGACCCCGGGGTCTTCAAGTTCCTCGTCACCGCTCAACTCGTGTGGAAGGACGCCGGGTGGGGCGTCATCGTCTTCCTCGCCGCGCTCTCCGCCGTCAACCAGGACCTGTACGAAGCCGCGGCGGCCGACGGGGCCGGACGGTGGCGCCGCATGTGGCACGTCACCCTGCCCGCGCTGCGGCCCGTCATCGCGCTGCTGCTGGTGCTGCGCGTCGGCGACGCCCTGACCGTCGGCTTCGAACAGATCCTGCTCCAGCGGGACGCGGTCGGGCCGGGCGCCTCCGAGGTGTTCGACACCTATGTGTGGTGGGTCGGCATCGCCAACGGCGACTACGGCGTCGCCGCGGCGGGCGGCCTGATCAAGGGCGTCTTCAGCGTGGTGCTGGTGCTGCTGGCCAACAAGGTCGCCCATCTGCTGGGCGAGCAGGGGGTGTACCGCAGATGAGCACGAGCACGAGCACGAGCACGAGCACGACCGCACCGCCGCGGGGCCGGCCCGTGTGGGAGGAGGAGCCGGGGCCGGTCGGGCAGGGCCTGAAGGGCGTCACCCTCGCCGGCGTCTGCCTCGCGATCCTCGGCCCGCTCTGGGTGGTCGTCGTCACCAGCCTCTCCGACCAGAAGACCATCACCGAGGCCGGCGGCCTGGTGATCGTCCCGAAGACCATCACCTTCCGGGCGTATCAGGAGCTGCTGAGCGGCGGGACGGTCACCCGCGCCACGGTCGTCAGCCTGCTGGTCACCCTGGTGGGCACGGCGATCAGCATGGCCGTCTCCATCCTGTGCGCCTACGGGCTCTCCCGGCCCGGCTCCCTGCTGCACCGGCCGATCCTGATGACCCTGCTGCTCACCATGTTCTTCAGCGCCGGCCTCATCCCCACCTATCTGCTGGTCACCGGCATCGGCCTGCAGGACAGCTACTGGTCGATGATCCTGCCGAGCGCCGTCTCGGTCTTCAACATCCTCGTCCTGCGGGCGTTCTTCATGAACACCGCTCCGGAGCTCATCGACAGTGCCCGCATCGACGGCGCGGGGGAGTGGCGCATCCTGCTGCGCATCGTGATGCCGCTCTCCAAGGCCGTCATCGCGGTCATCTCGCTCTTCTACGCGGTCGGCTACTGGAGCCAGTGGTTCAACGCGATGATCTACCTCAACGACGCCGGGAAGTGGCCGCTCCAGATGATCCTGCGGCAGCTCGTCATCAAGCAGGAGGCGCCGCAGGGCATGTCCCAGATGATCGCCACCCAGCAGGTCCCGGGACTGGCCGTGCAGATGGCGGTCATGGTGCTGGCGCTGATCCCGGTGGTGGCCGTCTACCCCTTCGTGCAGAAGCACTTCACCAAGGGGATGCTCACGGGCGCCATCAAGGGCTGACCCGGTCCCGGTCCCCCCTCGCCGGGGCCGGGTCGCGGCCCGCGCCCGCCGTCTCCTCCTCGCCACCGCACGGCCGTACGACCCGTCCACCGTCCTCCACGGAAGAAGGTCCCAGGTCATGCAGCACCTCTCCGCGCCCGGCGGACGAACCCCGCTCGCGGGCTCCCCCGTCACCGCCGTGCATCGCTCCCGTGCGGGCGGTACCGCCGGGACCCGCGCTCACGGCGACGATCCCGCACGCCAGGGGGCCCGGACCGGCCGGGCCGCCACCGGGGACCTCCGGAGCGAGGGCTGGTCCGGCCTCGGCAGCGGCAGGCACGGCATCCCCTGCGGAGAACCCGCGTGAGCCGCCCCGGGCGGCCCCGTCTCGCGGACGCCACCCGCGGCCGCGTCCTCTACGGCGGCGACTACAACCCCGAGCAATGGCCCGAGGAGACCTGGCCCGAGGACATCCGGCTGATGCGCGAGGCCGGGGTCACCCTCGTCACCGTCGGCGTCTTCTCCTGGGCGCGCATCGAACCCGCCCCCGGCGCACGGGACTTCGGCTGGCTCGACACCGTCCTCGGCCTGCTGGACGACGCCGGCATCGGCGTCTGCCTCGCCACGCCCACCGCCTCGCCCCCGCCCTGGCTCGGCGCCCGCCACCCCGAGACCCTGCCGCGCGACCCCGTCGGCTCCGTCGTCTGGTACGGCTCGCGCAACCACTTCTGCGCCTCCTCCGCCGTCTACCGCGACCACGCCGCCGCCCTCACCGAGGACCTCGCCGCCCGCTACACCGGCCACCCCGCGCTGCGGCTGTGGCACGTCGGCAACGAGTACGCCACCCCCTGCTGGTGCGACGCCACCGCCCGCCACTTCCGCCGCTGGCTGCGCCGGCGCCACGGCACCCTCGACGCGCTGAACGAAGCCTGGGGCACGGCCTTCTGGAGTCAGGCCTACGCCGGCTGGGACGAGCTGATCCCGCCGCGCCGCGCGCAGTACCTGCTCAACCCGGCGCACGCGCTGGACTTCCGCCGCTTCACCAGCGACGCGCTGCTGGAGTGCTTCACCGCCGAACGCGACATCCTGCGCGGCTACGACCCGGACACCCCCGTCACCACCAACTTCATGCCGTTCTTCCCCGGCGTGGACGGCTGGGCCTGGGCCGCCGAGGAGGACGTCGTCTCCGCCGACATCTACCCCGACCCCGCCGACCCGCACGGCGGCGCGGAGAACGCCCTCGTCCAGGACCTCACCCGCTCCCAGGCCGGCGGCCCCTGGATGCTGATGGAGCAGGCCGCCGGCGCGGTGAACTGGCGTCCCGTCAACCGGCCCAAGCCACGCGGGCTGACGCGCCTGTGGTCACTCCAGGCCGTGGCGCGGGGGGCCGACGCCGTCTGCTTCTTCCAGTGGCGCCAGTCCCGGCAGGGAGCCGAGAAATTCCACTCCGCGATGCTGCCCCACGCGGGCGAGCACAGCCGCACCTTCCGGCAGGTGCGCGAACTCGGCGCCGAACTGGCCGCGCTGGGCGGCGAGGTGGCGGGGCGGCCGGTGCCGGCCGGGGCGGCGGTCCTGCACGACTGGGACGCCTGGTGGTCCGCCCGGGGCGAGGGCCGCCCCTCCGCCCTCGTCACCCACGAGGGCCTGCTGCGCGCCTGGCACCGGGCGCTGTGGGAGGCCGGGATCACCACGGACTTCGCCCGCCCCACCGCGGACCTGAGCGGCTACCGCCTCGTCGCCGTCCCGCACCTCCACCTGCTCACCGGCGAGGCCCTGCGGAACCTCACCGCCTACGTGCGCGGCGGCGGGACCCTCGTCTGCGGCTTCTTCACCGGCGTCACCGACGGCGACGACCGGGTGCGCCCCGGCGGCGTCGACGCCCGGCTGCGCGAGCTGCTGGGGATCGCCACCGTGCACGAGTGGTGGCCGTTGGCGGAGGACGAGACGGTTACGGTGACCACTGCCGGGAGCGCGACGACCGCCGTGACCGGCCCGAGCGTCCCGATCGGTCTGCCGGGCACCTTCACCGGCACTCTCTGGACCGAGGACCTCGAACTCGCCGGAGCCGAGCCCGTCGCCGTCCTCAAGGGCGGCGAGCTGGACGGCGGCCCGGCCGTCACCCGCCACCGCCACGGCGCCGGCACCGCCTGGTACGTCTCCACGCTCCCCGAACCCCCGGCGCTGCGCGCCCTGCTGGCGCACACGGCCGACGCAGCCGGGCTGCGCCCCGCGCTCCCCGCGCTCCCCGCCGGGGTCGAGGCGGTCCGCCGCGGCGACCTGCTCTTCCTCCTCAACCACAGCGGCGCCCCGGCCGTGGTCCCGCTCCCCGCCCCGGCCACCGATGTCCTGACCGGACGGGACCACACCACCACCATCCGCCTCGACCGCCACGGCGCCGCCGCCCTGCGCACCGGGGCCCGGCGGACCGGGGCGCCGCAGGCACCACCCGCACCGCACGCTCCCGAACCCCCACCTCCGTAGAAGGAGAACCCCCGTGCGACCCTCCACCCCCTCCACTTCCTCCACCCCCCGAATCCCCCGCAGGACGCTGCTCCGCACCGTCCTCCCCGCCGCGGCCGCGCTGGCCGGCCTGACCACCCTGGCCTCCGCGCCCGCTCACGCCGCCGTCTGGTCCTCCTCGGAGCAGTGGGGCACCTGGTCCAACGGCGGCTACACGCTCTACAACAACATCTGGGGCTCCGGCACCGGCCCGCAGACCATTTGGGCCAACTCGTACAGCGACTGGGGCGTCTGGGCGGACCACCCGAACACCGGCGGCATCAAGTCCTACCCCAACGCCAAGAAGACCGTGAACAGGCCGATCAGCCGGATCACCACGCTGACCAGCCACTACAACGTCACGGTCCCGAACTCCGGCGCCTACAACACGAGCTACGACATCTGGGACACCGACTACGACCACGAGATCATGCTCTGGGTCAATCGGACGGGCCCGGTCGGCCCGCTCGGCTCCCACCAGGGCGACGTCTCCCTGGGCGGCCAAAGCTGGTCCGTGTACCGGGGCGACAACGGCCACAACGCCGTCTACACCTTCATCCGCGCCTCGAACTCGACCGCCGGCACGGTGAACATCAAGCCGATCCTCGACTGGCTGAAGAACACCAAGGGCTGGATCGGCGACGAGACCATCGGCGACGTCCAGTTCGGCTACGAGATAACGTCCTCGGCGGGCGGCCTGGACTTCCGCACCAACGACTTCGCCGTCTCGTCGAGCTGAACGACGGCCCGGCGGCGCAGAGGCCCACGAGGGGCCGGTGTCCCGGCCCCTCGTGGGCCTCTGACGTTTCACCGGGCGCGGATTGCGGCCCACACACGCGAGCCGTCGCCATGCGCTTCGTGGCCCCACGAGTCGGACAGCGCTTCCACCAGGAATAGCCCGCGTCCGTGCTCGCTCTCGTCTTCCGGTGCGGACGACTGCAGGGGGTGCCGCGGGCCGCTGTCGGTCACGGCTACCGTCACCTTGCCCTTCGACAAAGTCAGACGGAGCTTGATGTGCCGGCTGCGGGTGTGCCGTACCGCATTGGTGGCGAGCTCGGACACGATCAGCTCCAGCGAGGAGACCACAGCGGCGCTCACTCCCCAAGCGGTGCTGTGGCGGCGAACGAACGCCCGGGCCCGGCCCGGAGTGGCCAGGGACGCTCCGGAGAGCACGTAGAAGACCCGCTTCTGCGCAGTGCCGTCGTGTTGGTATACGGGAACCGTTGCCACTCAGGCCCCCCGAAGACGGACGCGGGCGCCGGTGGAGGGCCACAGCCGCTCGGCCTCGTGGATGCGGTCCAGCAGGGACGCGACGACGGCCTCGCACAGAGCGTCGGCATCGGCGGTATACGGAGAAGGGCACGACGGCGGGACGACCCAACTGCGGCCGCACCGGGCGCGGCGGCCGGTGGCCCAGCTCAGGGAAGGGGCCGGCCAGCGCACGAATCCCCGGTCCGCCCATACGGTGCAGCGGAGATCGGGCCAGTACGACGCGAGTCCCGGTGCCACGAGGAACTCGACCGTGCCGCGTGGCCTGACGTCGAGGACGGGGCCCAGGGCGATGTTCCGGCAGCGCAGCCGGTTCAAGGCGTCGCTTCCCACGGTAGCGGTGACCCGCAGGACATCCCAGGTTCTGCCCACGGGGACCTCGGCGGCGGCTCCGGTGCGCCAGGCGTCCCCAACCGTCCCGGCCGGAGCGCCGGCCGCAGTGGCGCGGGAAAGCGCCAGCATCTGCTCTTCCCGGGTGGTGCTCGTCATGGCCTCGCTCCCGCCGTATGGGGGCTCCGGGCGACGCTCCCGATGCCGTAACGCGGCAGTGCTCGAAGCCGCGGACCAGGGGCGACGTGGCCGACGCACAAGATGCCCTGCGCCTCCTCAGCGGCGCGACCGCCACCTTGGTGCCCCGGGATGCGCACGCCGGCAGGCGAACTCTTTCGCCGCTGCGTGCAGTTCTCCCAAAAGGGCGTTCTGTTTCGTGCCATGGCGAGCTCCTCCGGGGCGCGCAAGGGACGGCGAAGGCCGCAGTGAGTAACGGGTTGGATGCACTCGGTTGCGGATGCTGGAACCCTGTCATTGGAATCCAATGAAAGGAAGCCGGTGTTGGGGAGTTCGCCCGAGTGGGTGACGGCGGCGGGAAGATGAGGGAGAGCGCCGACTCCCGCGTAGGCTCGGCTCGTTGGCGCGTGGGGAGCATCGGAGCCCCCGGTCACGGCCTGATGAGGAGGGGTGGGCATGGCCACGACGTCGGCAGGTTCCGCAGCACGTCTGCAGATCGCGCAGTCGCTCGCGGCCCTGCGGCAGCGGGCCGGCCTCACGCTGACGGATGTCGCCGAGCGCGTCGGCTGTTCCAAGAGCACGGTCGGCCGGTATGAGACGTGGCAGGAACGGGCCAGGCTCACCGTGCCGATGGTCCGTGGGATCGCTGAGGCATGCGGAGCCACGGAGGCCGAGCGTGAGGCCCTGGCCGAGTTGGTCCGCGGACAGGGCGAGGGCTGGTGGGTCGGCGATCCGGCCATTCCGGAGTGGATGGACCCGCTGGTCGGCTTCGAAACGGCCGCCGAGTACGTACACGCCTACGCGAACATCCTCGTTCCCGGGCTCTTGCAGACTCGGACCTACGCGCTGGCGACCCATCAGGCCAGCGACGTGCGCGCCGATCAGGACGAGATCGAACGCAAGGTCGCGGCTCGTATGCGGCGGCAGGACATCCTCGAACGCGAGAACCTCCACCTGTGGGCGATCCTCACCGAGAGCGTGCTGCGGACTGTCGTGGGAGGCGAGGCGGTGATGGCGGAGCAGATGGCCCATCTGGAAGAGATGTCCCAGCGGCCGAACATCGATATCCAGGTTCTGCCGTACAGCTCCGGAGCCTCGGCCGCCGGATCGGGCGGCCACTTCCTGATCCTCGGCCGGGACGACGAACGGCGCCCGCTCCACTCCATGTCGGTGGTCTACCTGGAGATGCACACGCGTGGCCTGTACCTGGATGACCCCGACGACCTCCAGGCCTATAAGTTGGCCCACGCGTACTTGCGTTCCCAGGCAGCCGACCCGAAGGCATCGCGGAAGATGCTCGCCGCCGCACGACAGGAGTTCTCCCCATGACCCCCAAGCCGTCCCCCGGACAACTGGCCGTCGCCGAGTGGCGTAAGAGCAGACACAGTGCGGCGAACAATGAGTGCGTGGAGATAGCCGACCTGGGCCCCTGGGTTGCCATCCGCGATTCCAAGGACCGCCGTCGCCCTGCGCTCACGGTGAAGGCCGGTTCCTTCACCGGCTTGATCGCGGCTCTCAAGTCGGCACGGTTCACTGCCTGACCGGGTAGCTGCCCGGCCCTCGACGGTGCCGCCGATTTCCCGGTCGGCACGCATCACTGGATGCGACTCGCGGCTTTGCCCCGTGTCTGTTGATCCCGCCCAAGGAGTTCTGGTGCGAAGGCGAGACATTCGGGCGGTGGCGCGCCCCCGAGCCCTTGTGCCGGGGACACGCGCCGCCTGGCCGCTCAGCCGCCCGTGACCGTCTCGCGGGTCAACCCCGCGCCCCCGCGCAGGAAGAGCGGGATGCGGTCCAGGGGGGCGGGGACCGTCACCGGGGCGCCCCCGGCGTACTCCTCGCCCGTCCACACGTCCGTCCAGCGCGTGCCCGCCGGCAGGTGGACCGTGCGTTCGACCGCCCCCGCCGTCAGCACCGGTGCCACCAGCAGGTCCGGGCCGAACAGGTAGGCGTCGCCGACCGACCAGGCGGCCGGGTCGTCCGGGAACTCCAGGAAGAGCGGCCGCATGGGCGGCAGGCCCTCCTCGTGGGCGGTGCGCATCTGGGCGAGGACGTACGGGCGGATCCGCTCCCGCAGCCGCAGATACGAGGTGAGCACCTCCTCGGCCTCCGGGCCGTACGACCAGATCTCGTTCGGCCCGCCCGTCATGTCCGGGCCGAGCGGCATGCCCGGGTCGCGGAAGCCGTGCAGCCGCATCAGCGGGGACAGGGCGCCGAACTGGAACCAGCGGATGAGCACTTCGCGGTAGGCCGGGTCGTCCGGGTCGCCGCCGTGGAAGCCGCCGATGTCGGTGTTCCACCAGGGGATGCCGGAGAGCGCCACCTGCAGTCCCGCCGTGACCTGCCGTCGCAGCGTCGCGAAGTCCGTGCCGATGTCGCCCGACCACAGGGCCGCGCCGTACGCCTGGCTGCCCGCCCAGGCGGAGCGGTTGAGGGTGATGCCCTCCGGCTCCCCCTCGGCCAGCAGCCCCTCGTGGAAGCCGCGGGCGTTCTCCCGCGGGTAGAGGTTGCCGACCTCCGCGCCCGGCCCGGCGTGGTAGCGCAGGCCCGCGGCGACGTGCGGCTTGAGCTCGGGCTCGCAGGCGTCCAGCCAGAAGGCGCGGATGCCGTACGGGCGGAGGTAGTTCTCGCGTATCCGGTCCCAGACGAAGGCGCGGGCGCCGGGGTGGGTGGCGTCGTAGAAGGAGACCTGGACGGGTTCGGCGACCTGCTTGTCGGGCCAGTCGGCGTGCACGGGCGGCCCGTACTCCGTGCCGATGAAGTAGCCGCGCTGGTCCATCGTGGTGTGGTTCTCGCTCAGTGGTGAGACCGACGGCCAGACCGAGACCACGGGTTCGATCCCCAGCTCGCGCAGTTCCGCCACCATGGCCGCCGGGTCGGGCCATTCGGCCGGGTCGAACTTCCAGTCGCCCAGGTGCGTCCAGTGGAAGAAGTCGCAGACGATGGCGGCCGGCGGCAGCCCGCGCCGCTTGTACGCGCGGGCGACCTCCAGCAGCTCCTCCTGGGTGCGGTAGCGCAGCTTGCACTGCCAGAAGCCGGCCGCCCACTCCGGCAGCATCGGCGTCCGGCCCGTCACCGCCGTGTAGCGGCGCTGGGCGGCGGCCGGGTCGCCGGCGGTGATCCAGTAGTCGATCTGGCGGGCGCTGTCGGCGACCCAGCGGGTGCCGTTGGCGGCGAGTTCGACGCGGCCGACGGCGGGGTTGTTCCAGAGCAGGGTGTAGCCGCGGTCGGAGGTGAGCAGCGGGATGGTGACCTCGGCGTTGCGCTGCACCAGGTCGATGACGGTGCCCTTCTGGTCGAGCAGGCCGTGCTGGTGCTGGCCGAGCCCGTACAGCCGTTCGCCGTCGTAGGCGCGGAAGCGCTGTTCGAGGCGGTGGTAGCCGTTGCCGGTGGGGGTGTAGAGGCGCGGCCCCGGCCACCAGAAGTGCGCCCGCTCCTCGGCCAGCAACTCCTCACCGGTGTCGGTGCGCAGGAAGCGGACCATGCCGTCGGCGGTGACCTCGACGGTCAGCGCGCCGTTGACGAGCAGCCCGCGGTCGTCCCCGGGTTTGACGGACGCCGCGGGCGCTGCCGGCGGGGCTTCCCGCAGCGCGCCCGGGAGGTTCGCGAGGACCGGGCCGCCGAGGCGGGCGCGGACCCGGATGGCGTCCGGGCCCCAGGGTTCGAGCCGTACGGTCTCCCGCCGGCCCGACCACTCCAGGGCGCCGCCGCTCTCGCGGAAGGTGCCGGCCGTGGGGGAGGACTGGGCGAGCGAGGCTGACTGCGGTGACGGGTTCACGTGCGCTCCTCTGGGGTGACGGCGGCCGGTCGGACGGCGTACGGGTCCGCTGGTACGGGGGGAGCGGTGGTACGGGGAGGGCGGCGCGGCGGTGCTCAGTCCCGGGCGGGCGGGGGACCGGAGCTGGCCCGTACGGTGAGTTCCGGGGGCAGCAGGGTGGTGTGGGGCCGGCCGCCTCCCTCCAGCTTCTCCATGACGAGCTCCACGGCCCGGCGCCCCATCTCCTGGGCGGGGATGGCGACCGAGGTGAGCCGCACGGACGCCTGCAGGGCGACCTGTTCCGGGCAGACGGCCACCACCGACACGTCCTCCGGAACCGCCCGCCCCTGCTCCCGCAACAGGCTGAGCAGTGGATCGATCGCGTTCTCGTTCTGCACCACGAGGCCGGTGGTGCCCGGGCGTTCGCCGAAGATCCGGGCGAGGGTGCCGGCCAGCGAGGCGTAACCGCCCTCGCAGGGGCGGTGCAGCGTGCGCAGTCCCAGCTCGCGGGCGCGGCGGCGGAGCCCTTCGGCCGTCCGTTCGGCGAAGCCGGTGTGCCGCTCGTAGACGGCCGCCGCCTCGCCGATCACGGCGATCTCCCGGTGGCCGAGCTCCGCCAGGTGCTCGGCGCAGAGCGCGCCGGTCGCGGCGAAGTCCAGGTCCACGCAGGTCAGTCCGGTGGTGTCGGCGGGGAGCCCGATGAGCACCGCGGGCCGGCCGGCCTCGCGCACCAGCGGCAGCCGGGCGTCGAGCAGTTCGACGTCCATCAGGATCATGGCGTCGGCCAGGCCGCTGCCGGCCACCCGGCGCACGGCGGCCGGGCCCTCCTCGCCGGTCAGCAGCAGCACGTCGTAGCCGTGCTCGCGGGCGGTGGTGGCGACCGCGAGGGCGATCTCCATCATCACCGGGACGTACATGTCGGTCCGCAGCGGCATCATCAGCGCGATGATGTTCGAACGGCTGCTGGCGAGGGCGCGGGCGCCCGCGTTGGGGTGGTAGCCCAGCTCCTCGATGCTGCGTTCGACCCTGTCGCGGGTGGTGGCGGAGATCGAACGCTTGCCGCTGAGGACGTAACTCACCGTGCTGGCGGAGACTCCGGCATGCCGGGCGACCTCGGCGAGTGTGACCATGCGAGTCCCCCAGCGGCGCGACGGTGACGGGCGGCCGGCCCCGGACGGGTGAAGCGCTTCGACTATGCGGTCGGTCGCGATGGATCCTACCCCGGGGACGTTGCCGTGCCATGACAGTAGACCGGTGCCCGGGAGCTGTCCAGAGGAGTGTCGAAGCGCTTCAACGGCGGGTGTGGGACCGCCGCGCGCCCCCCGCGGTCGCCCCTCCCCCGTCCGTCCCCGTACCCGCCGTCCGGCCCAGTGGCGCGGGGCGCGACCGGTACGGGGCGCCCCCGGCCGGGTACACCGACACCGGCCCCCACCGCCCGGCCGGATCCCGCCGTCCCGGCCCGGGCCGGCCCCGGCCCCGTACGCCCCTACTCGCGGCGAGGTGAGCCCCGTGACCGCACCGTCCGCCCGTCCCCCCGCCCGTCCCTCCGTCTCCGAACGCGAAGCGCGCGAGGTGGCCGAGGCCGCCCGCGAGCAGGAGTGGCGCCGGCCGAGCTTCGCCAAGGAGCTCTTCCTCGGCCGGTTCCGGCTGGACCTCGTCCACCCCGGCCGCGCGCCCGACCCCGGCGACGAAGAGCGCGGGGAGGCCTTCCTCGCCCGGCTCCGCGAGTTCCTGGCCACCCGCGTCGACAGCGCCCTGATCGAACGCGAGGCGCGCATCCCCGACGACGTCATCCGCGGCCTCAAGGACCTCGGCGCGCTCGGCATGAAGATCGGCACCCGGTACGGCGGCCTCGGGCTCAGCCAGGTGCACTACAACCGGGCCCTCGCCCTGACCGGCTCCGTCAGCCCCGCGATCGCGGCCCTGCTCTCCGCGCACCAGTCGATCGGCGTCCCCCAGCCGCTGAAGGTCTTCGGGACCGAGGAGCAGAAGGAGGCCTTCCTGCCGCGCTGCGCCCGCACCGACCTTTCGGCCTTCCTCCTCACCGAGCCCGACGTCGGCTCCGACCCGGCCCGCCTGGCGACCACCGCCGTGCCCGACGGCGACGACTACCTCCTCGACGGGGTGAAACTCTGGACCACCAACGGCGTCATCGCCGACCTGCTCGTCGTCATGGCCCGCGTCCCGGCCGGGGACGGCCACCGGGGCGGCATCACCGCCTTCGTCGTGGAGGCCGCCTCCGAGGGCGTCACCGTCGAACACCGCAACGCCTTCATGGGACTCCGCGGCCTGGAGAACGGGGTGACGCGCTTCCACCGGGTCCGGGTCCCCGCCGCCCACCGCATCGGCGCGGAGGGCGCGGGCCTCCGCATCGCCCTCACCACCCTCAACACCGGCCGGCTCTCCCTCCCCGCCATCTGCGCCGGCGCCGGCAAATGGAGCCTGAAGATCGCCCGCGAGTGGTCCGCCGTCCGCGAGCAGTGGGGCCGGCCGGTCGGGCGGCACGAGGCCGTGGGGGCCAAGATCTCCTTCATCGCGGCCACCACCTTCGCCCTGGAGGCCATGGTCGAGCTCGCGGGGCGGATGGCCGACGAGGACCGCACGGACATCCGGATCGAGGCCGCGCTCGCCAAGCTCTACGGCAGCGAGATGGCCTGCCGCATCGCCGACGACCTCGTCCAGATCCGCGGCGGCCGCGGCTACGAGACCGCCGCCTCCCTCGCCGCGCGCGGCGAACGCGCCGTCCCCGCCGAGCAGGTGCTGCGCGATCTGCGCATCAACCGCATCTTCGAGGGCTCCACGGAGATCATGCACCTGCTGATCGCCCGCGAGGCCGTCGACGCCCATCTGTCGGTGGCCGGCGAGCTCATCGACCCGGACGTCCCCCTGACCGGGAAGGCCCGCGCCGGCGCCCGGGCCGGCGGCTTCTACGCCCGCTGGCTGCCGGGGCTGCTCACCGGACCCGGCCAACTGCCGCGCTCCTACCAGGAGTTCCACCCGGCGGGCCACCCGGACCTCGCCCGCCATCTGCGCTGGGCCGAACGCTCCTCCCGCCGGCTGGCCCGCGCCACCTTCCTTGCCATGTCCCGGTGGCAGGGGCGGCTGGAGGGCCGGCAGTGCTTCCTCGGCCGGATCGTGGACATCGGCGCGGAGTTGTTCGCCGTCAGCGCGGCCTGCGCCCGGGCGGAGCAGTCGCGACGCGAGGGCGGCCACGGCCGGGAGGCGTACCAACTGGCCGACGCCTTCTGCCGGCAGGCGCGCGTCCGCACCGAGGAACTCTTCCGCCGGCTGTGGACCAACACCGACGACCCCGACCGCAAGGTCGCCGCGGGAGTCCTCGGCGGGGCGTACACCTGGCTGGAGGAGGGCGTCCTCGATCCCAGCGGTGACGGGCCCTGGATCGCCGGCGCGGCCCCCGGCCCCTCGCGCCGGGAGAACGTCCACCGCACCATCCGCTGACGGTCCGCTTCCCGCCGGGCCGTTCAGCTCACGCCGGCGCCCCGGCCCGCCGGAGCGCCGTCCGGCGCGGCCAGCGACATCAGCAGATCGACCAGGGCGAGCAGCAGATCCCGCCCCGCCTCCGGCCGCCGGACATCGCCCAGCAGCAGCGGCACCGCCGGGTCGAGGTCGAGGGCGTGCCGCACCTCCTCCTCCGTCCGGTCGCAGTGCCCGTGGAAGCAGTTGACCCCCACCACGAACGGGATGCCGCGGTTCTCGAAGAAGTCGATCGAGGCGAAGCTCACCTCCAGCCGCCGGGTGTCGACCAGGACGATCGCCCCGAGCGCCCCGTTGACGAGGTCGTTCCACATGAACCAGAAGCGCTCCTGGCCCGGGGTGCCGAAGAGGTAGACCACCAGGTCGGCGCTGATGGTGATGCGGCCGAAGTCCAGCGCCACCGTGGTGGTGCTCTTCCCCGCCAGCCCCTCGATGACGTCGACACCGGCGCTGGCCTGCGTCAGATACTCCTCGGTCCGGACGGGGGCCACCTCGCTGACCGCCCCGACCAGGGTCGTCTTGCCCACCCCGAAGCCGCCGGCGACGAGGAACTTGACGGCCGCCGGAGCCGCCCGGCCACGCTCCGGTCCGGCTCCGTCGTCAGAGTTGTTCGAGCCCATCCCTCACCGCCCGCAGAAGAGTCCTGTCCAGTCCGGCTTGCGCGGCCGTCATCGGCGGCCGTGTCGTCACCCCGCCCAGCGCGATCAGATCCCCGATCAGGATCTTGGTCACGGAGACCGGCAGATCGAGCGTGGCCGCGATCTCCGCGACCGCGGCGGGGACCCGGCACCGCTCCAGAATGGCGCGGTGCTCGGGCTCCAGGCCGCGCGCGGCGGGCCGGTCCGGGTCCGTGGTGACGACCATGGTGATCAGCGTGAGGTCGTCCCGCTCCGGGACCGTGCGGCCACGGGTGATCGTGTACGGCCGGACCAGGGACCCGTCGGCGTCGTCCGGTTCCAGCCCGTCCGTCCAGTGGCTCAACCAGATCTACCTCCGTCACCGGCGGAGGAGTCGGTGCGGGGCTCCGTGCCCAGCTTCTTGCCGACCTGCTGGACCAGGGTGTACATCGCCACCGACATCACCTCGGCGTCGACCTCCTGGGAGGCCACCACCGCGAGATGCGTGCCCTTGCCCGCGGAGATGATGAAGAGCCACAGGTCCGCCAGTTCCACGATGATCTGGCGCACCGCTCCGCCGCTGAAGAGCTCGTCGATGCCCCGGGCGAGGCTCTGCTGGCCGGTGGCCACGGCGGCCAGCCGCTCGGCGTCCGTCCGTTCGATGGTCCCGGACTGGCTGACGACCATGCCGTCGTCGGACAGGATGACGGCGTGCAGGGTCCCCGCCACCTGTTCCACCAGTCCGTCGAGCAGCCAGTCGAGGTCCCGGTCGGTTGCCGTGGTGCGCTGTGTCATTCTCGGTCTTCCCTTGCTGTTCCGCCGGGTTGGGGCGTGCTGACGTCGGCCGGGGGGATGTCCTGCTCGGAGGCCGGCCCGCGGATGATGCGGGACTGGCGCTGGAACGCGCCCACCGTCGCGCCGGAGCGCTCGGGTGCCGGATGCGGGTGGGGGGACGCGTCCTCGTCGGTGCCGGTCCGCCGCGGCGGATTCCGGAGTTCGGGGGTGAGGCTGGCCTGCCGGACCCGCCGGGGGAGCGGGCTCGCGCCGGTGACGGGGGCGGCGGCGGGGCCGTTCGCGGCACCGTCGTGCGGGGCGGACCGGCCGTCGTGCGGGGCGGACCCGTCGTCGTGCGTACCGGCGCCGTCGTCGGGCCCGCCGGTGCCGCCGGTCACGGCCGCCGCGGCCTGTCCCCGGGAGCGACGCGGCAGTTCGGGGGAGGGCCCGCCCGCGGCGGTCGCCCGCGCGGTGTCCTCGGCCTCCCCGGCCCCGCGGGCCGCCGGCAGGGACTTGCCGGCCGGGCTCGCGGCGCCCCGGACCCCGCCGCCCGCAGGTTCCGGCTCGTCGGCCACCAGTCCGGCGGGGATCATGACGATCACCCGGGTGCCGCCGAACACCGACGGGCGGAATTCCAGGGTCAGCCCGAGCCCGGCGGCCAGCCGTGCCACCACGTACAGGCCCAGCCGGGCGTCGTCGGCCCGGGACATGATGTCCATCCGCGGCGGCTCGGCCATCATCTCGTTGAGCCGGTCGTACTCCTCCGGCTCCATGCCGAGCCCGCGGTCCTCGATCTCCACCACCAGGCCCCGGCCCACCAGGCCGGCCCGTGCCTCCACGGGGTTCGGCGGCTTGGAGAAGGCGGTGGCGTTCTCCATCAGCTCGGCCACGATGTGCGCCACCGGGCCGACCGCGCGTTCGGACAGCCACGGGGTGCCCTGCACCTCGATCTGGATGCGGCGGTAGTCCTGGACCTCGCCCAGCGCCGACCGCAGCACGTCCAGCACCGGGACGGGCTTGCGCCAGCGCCGCTGCGGCTGGCCGCCGCCGAGGATGACGAGGTTCTCCTCGTAGCGGCGGAGCCGGGCCGCCAGGTGGTCGAGGTCGAAGAGCCCCTCCAGCACCTCCGGATCCTCGTGCCGGCGCTCCATCTCGTCGAGCTTCTTCAGCTGGAGGCCGATGAGCAGCTGGGTGCGGCGGGCGATGCGCTGGAGCAGCCGTTCGAAACCGCGGTGCTGCTCGGTCTCCCGTACGGCGGTCTCGACGGCGCTGCGGCGGGCGAGGTTGAGGGTCTGGCCGAGCCGGCCCAGCTCGTCGTCGCCGTGCGGGACCTCCCGCACCTCGGCGTCGACGTCGATGTCCTCGCCGCGCTGCAGCCGCTCCACGACGGCGGGCAGCTCCGTCTCCAGCCGTGCCGCCTCGTCGCGCAGTGCGAAGATCCGCTGCCGCAGGGAGCCGGTGAGCCACAGGCTGAGCGCGATGACGACGACGACCGCGCCCAGCCCGATGGCGCTGGCCGCCACCATGCGGGTCATGAGGCTCCGCACCGAGTCGGCGCCGGCCCGGTGGAAGTCCGCGGCCAGCCTGCCGGTCAGCTCGTCGAGCCGGGGCCGCAGCTCCTCCATGGCCTCCCGCCACCGGCCGGCCTCGCGGGGCAGGTCCTCGGGCTCGGTGAGGGGCACCTGCAGCAGGGTCTGCTCCACCACGGTCTTGGTATGCCAGGCGTCCATGAGGGTCATGTCCTGGTGGAACGCGGCCTCGGCCTCGGGCAGCCGCGAGGCGATGCGGTCCTCGAAGAGGTACTGCTGGGCACCGATCCACTCGACGAGATCGGAGCGCTCGGTCTTGTCGAGGTGACCCGCGGTCCAGCCGCGGGTGAGCACCGCGTCCTCGCGGGCGAGTGTCTCCGTCGCCCACATGAGGTCGGTCAGCGGCTGTGCCTTGACGCTGACCGCGCCGTTGTCCGTGTTGCCCAGGGCGTCGGTGAACTCGAGAGCACTGTCGATCATCACGGTGAAGGACCCGAAGGCCACGGGCTGGGTGCTGATCCCGTCGTCCACGTCCTCCCGGACCTCCGGAAGCACCCGGAGCTCCTCCCGGGCCCCGGCCAGTGCGTCGCGGAGTTCGGTGTGCAGTCCATCGGTGCCGCTGCCGGTTCCGGAGCGGAAGGCCCGCACCGCCCGGTCGGTCCGCTCGCGCTGCTTCCGCAGGGCGGCGGGGGAGGTCCCGGGGTCGGCCAGGATCTCCGCCGTCAGCCGCCGTTCCTCCTGGAGCGCGGCGGCCAGGTCCCCGGTCAGCGCGACGCCGCGCTCGGCCAGGGCGGCGTGACGGTCCTGCAGCCGCCAGTCCAGGGCGAGTTGAGTGGTGCTGACCCCCCAGAGGGCCGCCAGCGCCACGCTGGGTATGAGGGCCAGCACGAGCAGGATCATGCGCAGTGACCCCGGACGGCGTACGCGGTCCGCCCCCCGCCCCGGTCTCTCAGGCGTACGCGTGCGCAGTGCCATGTCACCCCAGCCAGAAGTCACAACAGGTATCGCCGCAGGTGGGGGGCGGCGCGTGGTGGAGCCGATGCTAGTTGTGACCGCGGAGGGAAGGAATACGGTTGCACGAACGGTATCCAGAAAGATCCGTTCCGTTGCCGAGGCCGCTGCCGCCGCACGAACGCGCAGGCCGGGGAGCGGTGTTGCGGCTGCGGCCGGGATCCGGACCCGGCCGCTCCGGGGCACACCGGCAGCACACCGGTGGCCGGCCCGGGAGCACACCGGGGAGCGCACCGCGAGCAGGCCTCCGCCCCCGCGCCCGCCGATTCGGCGGGTGCGCCGTCCGCCCCGCGCGGCCGGTGCGGTGACAATGGGGGGATGACGGACTCCCTCGCCCACCCGCATCTGACCTTCCCGGCGGCCACCGCCGCCACCGGAGGCCCGCGGGACATCGTGATCCTCGGCTCCACCGGCTCGATCGGCACCCAGGCCATCGACGTGGTGCTGCGCAACCCCGGACGCTTCCGGGTGACCGGTCTGTCGGCCGCCGGCGGCCGGGCCGGGCTCCTCGCCGAGCAGGCCCGCCAACTGGACGTCCGCACCGTCGCCGTCGCCCGGGAGGACGCCGTTCCGGCCGTGCGCGAGGCGCTGTCCGCCGCGTACGGCTCGGCGAGGCAGCCGGAGATCCTGGCGGGGCCGGGCGCCGCGGCGGAGCTGGCGGCGAGCGACTGCCACACGGTGCTCAACGGCATCACCGGCTCCATCGGCCTGGCCCCGACCCTCGCGGCCCTGGAGGCCGGCCGGGTGCTGGCCCTGGCGAACAAGGAGTCGCTGATCGTGGGCGGCCCGCTGGTCAGGGCGGTGGCCAAGCCCGGCCAGATCGTGCCGGTGGACTCCGAGCACTCCGCGCTCTTCCAGGCGCTGGCGGGCGGCAGCCGTTCCGAGGTGCGCAAGCTGGTCGTCACCGCCTCGGGCGGTCCGTTCCGCGGCCGGACCAAGCCGGAGCTGGCCGAGGTCACCCCCAAGCAGGCACTGGCCCACCCCACCTGGAACATGGGCCCGGTGGTCACGATCAACTCGGCGACCCTCGTCAACAAGGGCCTGGAAGTCATCGAGGCACACCTTCTCTACGACATTCCGTTCGAACGGATTGAGGTGGTCGTCCACCCGCAGTCGTATGTGCACTCGATGGTGGAATTCACAGACGGTTCAACGCTGCTCCAGGCCAGCCCCCCGGACATGCGGATGCCGATCGCGCTGGGGCTGGGCTGGCCGGAGCGGGTCCCCGACGCCGCTCCCGGCTGCGACTGGACCAAGGCGTCGAGCTGGGAGTTCTTCCCGCTCGACAACGACGCCTTCCCCTCCGTGGGGCTGGCGCGGCACGTCGGCGGCCTCGGCGGTACGGCCCCCGCCGTGTTCAACGCCGCCAACGAGGAGTGCGTGGACGCGTTCCTCGACGGCCGCCTTCCCTTCAATGGCATCGTGGAGACCGTCGCCGAGGTGGTGGCCGAGCACGGCACCCCCGGGCGGGGAACCTCCCTCACCTTGGCCGACGTCCTGGAAGCGGAGGAGTGGGCGCGCGCCCGCGCCCGTGAGATGGCGGCGACGTCAGCATCGGAGGCCCGCGCATGACGACCCTGATGACGGTTCTCGGCATAGTCGTCTTCGTGATCGGGCTGCTGTTCTCGATCGCGTGGCACGAGCTGGGGCACCTGTCGACCGCCAAGCTGTTCGGTGTGCGCGTGCCGCAGTACATGGTCGGCTTCGGCCCGACCCTCTTCTCCCGCAAGAAGGGGGAGACGGAGTACGGCATCAAGGCCATTCCGTTCGGCGGCTACATCCGCATGATCGGCATGTTCCCGCCCGGTGAGGACGGCAGGGTCACCACCCGCTCCACCTCGCCTTTCCGCACCATGATCGAGGACGCCCGGGAGGCCGCCTTCGAGGAGCTGCAGCCCGGCGACGAGAAGCGGCTCTTCTACACGCGCGCGCCCTGGAAGCGCGTGATCGTGATGTTCGCCGGCCCTTTCATGAACCTCGTGCTGGCCGTGGTGGTCTTCATGGGCGTGCTGATGGGCTTCGGCATCAACACCCAGACCACCACCGTCTCCACCGTCTCCGACTGCGTGATCTCGCAGAACGAGAACCGCGACACCTGCCGCAAGGGCGACCCGGCCTCGCCCGCCAAGGCGGCCGGGCTCCAGCCGGCCGACAGGATCGTCGCCTTCGACGGCGAGCGGATCGAGGAGTGGTCCGTCCTCCAGGAGCGCATCCGGGAGACCACCGGTCCCGCCACCATCACCGTCGAGCGCGCCGGCGAGCTCAAGACACTCCAGGCCGACCTGGTGGAGAACCGGCTGGTCAAGTACGACGACGACGGCCGCGTGATCAAGGGCGAGTACGTCACCGCGGGCTTCCTCGGCTTCAGCCCTGCCACCGGAGTCGTCCAGCAAACCTTCGGCCAGTCGGTCGAGCGCATGGGCGACATGATCACCAACGGCGTGGAAGCCCTGATCGCCCTGCCCTCGAAGATCCCCGCGCTCTGGGACGCCACCTTCGGCGACGCCGAGCGCGAGCCGGACTCCCCGATGGGCGTCGTCGGCGCCGCCCGCGTCGGCGGTGAGGTGTTCAACCTCGACATCCCGCCGCAGCAGCAGGTCGCGACCATGCTCTTCCTCGTCGCGGGCTTCAACCTGTCGCTGTTCCTCTTCAACATGCTGCCGCTGCTGCCGCTCGACGGCGGCCACATCGCGGGAGCGCTGTGGGAGTCGGTGCGGCGGAACACGGCCCGGCTCTTCCGGCGCCCGGACCCGGGCCCCTTCGACGTCGCCAAGCTGATGCCGGTCGCCTATGTGGTCGCCGGGATCTTCATCTGCTTCACCCTGCTGGTCCTCATGGCCGACCTGGTCAACCCCGTACGGATCTCCTGACGGCCGGCCCGCGCGGGCCTGCGGACGGCCGGGAGCACCCCCCTCCCGGCCGTCCCCCGTCCGCGCGCCGCGCGGGAGGCCGCGGCGGCCGCACCCCCGCGCGTGCCGTAATCTCGGACCGGAGCCCGCCTGTCTCCCGGGCCAGAAGCCATACGTTGGGGTTGCACGCAGATGACTGCGATTTCGCTGGGAATGCCGTCCGTTCCGATCAAACTGGCGGACCGCCGGGTGAGCCGGCAGATCCACGTCGGCTCGGTGCCGGTCGGCGGTGACGCGCCGGTGTCGGTGCAGTCGATGACGACGACCGTGACGGCGGACATCGGCGCCACCCTGCAGCAGATCGCCGAGCTCACGGCGGCCGGCTGCCAGATCGTCCGCGTCGCCTGCCCCTCGCAGGACGACGCCGAGGCGCTGCCCGTCATCGCGAGGAAGTCCGGCATCCCCGTGATCGCCGACATCCACTTCCAGCCCAAGTACGTCTTCGCGGCGATCGACGCGGGCTGCGCGGCGGTGCGGGTGAACCCGGGCAACATCCGCCAGTTCGACGACAAGGTCAAGGAGATCGCCAAGGCGGCCTCCGACGCCGGCACCCCGATCCGCATCGGCGTGAACGCCGGCTCGCTGGACAAGCGGCTGCTGGCCAAGTACGGCAAGGCCACCCCGGAGGCGCTGGTCGAGTCGGCCCTCTGGGAGTGCTCCCTCTTCGAGGAGCACGGCTTCCGCGACATCAAGATCTCGGTCAAGCACAACGACCCGGTCGTCATGATCAACGCGTACCGCCAGCTCGCCGCCCAGTGCGACTACCCCCTCCACCTGGGCGTCACCGAGGCCGGCCCCGCCTTCCAGGGCACCATCAAGTCCGCGGTCGCCTTCGGCGCCCTGCTGAGCGAGGGCATCGGCGACACCATCCGGGTCTCGCTCTCCGCGCCGCCCGTCGAGGAGATCAAGGTCGGCAACCAGATCCTGGAGTCCCTCGGACTGCGGCAGCGCGGGCTGGAGATCGTCTCCTGCCCCTCCTGCGGCCGGGCCCAGGTGGACGTCTACAAGCTGGCGGAGGAGGTCACCGCCGGTCTGGAGGGCATGGAGGTCCCGCTGCGCGTCGCCGTGATGGGCTGCGTGGTGAACGGCCCCGGCGAGGCCCGCGAGGCGGACCTCGGGGTGGCCTCCGGCAACGGCAAGGGCCAGATCTTCGTCAAGGGCGAGGTCATCAAGACGGTGCCCGAGTCGAAGATCGTCGAGACGCTGATCGACGAGGCCATGAAGATCGCCGAGCAGATGGAGAAGGACGGCGTCGCCTCCGGCGAGCCCGTCGTCACCGCCGCCGGCTGACACCCCGGAACACCCGTGGCTCCGCGCCACCCGCGCACCGGACACCGCGCCGTGCCCCCACCGGCCCCCGGCGGGGGCACCGGCCGTCCCGCCCCGGCATTTCCCCGGCCGCCCGACGTTTGACGGCCGCCGCCGCGGCCCAGACGGAGGACAGGACCCGGGAAGGTCCTCCCCCGGTCCGGGCCGGTGCGCACGCACCGGCCCGGACCGGACACCGCGACCCCGTGCCGCTCCTCCGCCGGTGACCCGGAACGGGTGGAACCGTCCGCCCCGCGGCCGCCCCCGTCCCGTCCACCGGGCACAGCGGGTGACCCGGGAACGGGGGAGGTACAGTGCGGCTGGGGGCCGGTACAGACCCCAGGGCCCGTCCCGGGGACGGGAGAGACGGACCCCGGGTGTGACGACCACCCCGGCGCACCAGGGGTCGCCCCGGAACGACGCAGCAGCAGACGGTGAGGCCCCGACACGTGTTGACCCAGACGACCACCAGGGTCCTCGGCCCCGGTGATCTCGACGCCACCCTCGCGGTGCTCGACCGCGACCCGGTCACCAACGCCTTCGTCGCCGCCCGGGTCCAGGCCGCCGGCCTCGACCCCTGGCGGCTCGGCGGCGAGATGTGGGGCTGGTACGCCGACGGCCGCCTGGAATCCCTCTGCTACGCCGGCGCCAACCTCGTCCCCGTGGAGGCCGGTCCCGAGGCCGTCCGCGCCTTCGCCGAGCGCGCCCGCCGCGCCGGCCGCCGCTGTTCCTCGATCGTCGGCCCCGCCGAGGCGACCGCCCTGCTCTGGTCGCTGCTGGAGCCGAGCTGGGGGCCCGCCCGCGAGGTCCGCCCCTGCCAGCCGCTGATGGTCGCCTCCACCGCGCCCCCGGACATCGCCCCCGACCCGTACGTCCGGCGCGTCCGCAAGGACGAGATGGACATCGTGATGCCCGCCTGCGTGGCGATGTTCACGGAGGAGGTCGGCGTCTCCCCGCTCGCCGGTGACGGCGGACTGCTCTACCAGGCCCGGGTCGCCGAACTGGTGTCCGCCGGCCGTTCGTTCGCCCGGATCGAGGACGGCCGGGTGGTCTTCAAGGCCGAGATCGGCGCGGCCACCGACCGCGCCTGCCAGATCCAGGGCGTCTGGGTGGCCCCGGAGTTCCGCGGCCGCCGGCTCTCCGAGACCGGCATGGCCGCCGTCCTGCGCTACGCCCTCGCCGACATCGCCCCGCTCGCCAGCCTCTACGTCAACGACTTCAACACCGCCGCCCGCGCGGCTTACCGGCGCGTCGGCTTCCGGGAGACCGGCGCCTTCATGAGCGTGCTCTTTTGAGTAGTCTCCCCGCCATGGATGACGTCGTGGTCGGCCCGCTCGACCTGATCGCGCGGGTGGACGACGCGCTGGCCGTACAAGCCCTCGCCTTCGGGCTCACCCAGGAGGAGGTCGGCGTACGGCGGCATATCGTCCAGCGCCACATGACCTCCCCCGGAGCCCGCGCGCTGGGCGCCACCACCCCGGACGGCCGGCTCCTCGGCTTCGCCTACGGCATGCCCAACGACCGCGGCCACTGGTGGTCCACGGTCGTCGAGCCCTATCTGCGCCGCGAGGGCCGGGACGTCTGGCTCGACGACGCCTTCGTCGTCACCGAACTGCACGTCCTCCCCGACCACCAGAAGCGCGGCATCGGCCGCCGCCTGATCACCGTCCTCACCGACGCCGCCGCCGAACCCCGCAGCCTCCTCTCGGCCATCGACACCGACAGCCCCGCCCGCGGCCTCTACCGCTCCCTGGGCTACCGGGACCTCGCCCGCCCCGTCTACTTCCCCAGCGCCCCCAGCCCGTACGCGGTGATGGGCGCCCCGCTGCCGCTGCGCCGCTAGGTCCTGTCCGGCACATCCCGCCTGCTCCGCGGCGTCTGGCACGCACGCTCGCCGCGTTGTCGATCGTCGGCGCAGCACGGCGCCCGACGACCGCCGTTCCTCGGCGCGCTCCGCTTTTCGGTAGCCTCCAGGGCAATCACTTTTTCCACGCAGGAGAGAACCTCATGGTCCAGCGCATGTCCCGGATGATGCTCAAGACGCTGCGCGACGACCCGGCCGATGCCGAGACCCTCAGCCACAAGCTGCTGGTCCGGGCCGGGTACGTCCGCCGTGCGTCCGCCGGAATCTGGACCTGGCTGCCGCTGGGCAAGAAGGTCCTGGAGAACGTCTCGCGGGTCGTCCGCGAGGAGATGGACGCCATCGGCGCCCAGGAGGTGCTGCTCCCCGCGCTGCTGCCGAAGGAGCCGTACGAGACCAGCGGCCGCTGGGAGGAGTACGGCGAGCTGCTCTTCCGGCTGAAGGACCGCAAGGGCGGCGAGTACCTGCTCGGCCCCACCCACGAGGAGATCTTCACCCTCACGGTGAAGGACCAGTGCACGTCCTACAAGGACCTGCCGGTGGTGCTCTACCAGATCCAGACCAAGTACCGGGACGAGGCGCGTCCCCGCTCCGGCGTGCTGCGCGGCCGCGAGTTCCTGATGAAGGACTCGTACTCCTTCGACACCGACGACGAGGGCCTGGCCGAGGCCTACCGGCTGCACCGCGAGGCGTACACCCGGATCTTCGAACGGCTCGGCCTCGACTACCGCATCGTCTCCGCCGTCTCCGGCGCCATGGGCGGCTCCGCCTCGGAGGAGTTCCTCGCCCCGGCCGCCGCCGGCGAGGACACCTTCGTCGACTGCCCGTCCTGCGACTACGCCGCCAACACCGAGGCCGTCACCACCGTGGTGCCCCCGGTGGAGCCCGCGGACCACCCGGCCGTCGAGCAGCTGGACACCCCCGACACCCCCACCATCGAGACCCTCGCCGAGCACCTGGGCGTGCCTGCCTCCGCCACCCTCAAGAACCTGCTCGTCAAGGTGGACGGCAAGATCACGGCCGTCGGCGTCCCCGGCGACCGCGAGGTGGACCTCGGCAAGCTCGGCGAGCACCTGGCCCCGGCGGTCGTCGAGCTCGTGACGGCCGAGGACTTCGCCGACCGCCCCGACCTGGTCCGCGGCTACGTCGGCCCGCAGGGCATGGCCGGCAGCGCCTTCCGCTACATCGCGGACCCGCGCGTGGCCGCGAACACCAGCTGGATCACGGGCGCCAACAAGGAGGGCAAGCACGCCCGCAACGTCGTCTGCGGCCGCGACTTCGAGGTGGACGAGTACCTCGACGTGGTCGTCGTCGAGCCGGGCGACCCCTGCCCGAAGTGCGGCGCCGGTCTGCGGATCGACCGCGCCATCGAGATCGGCCACATCTTCCAGCTCGGCCGGAAGTACGCCGACGCCTTCCAGCTCGACGTCCTCGGCCGCGAGGGCAAGCCGGTCCGGGTCACCATGGGCTCGTACGGCATCGGCGTCTCGCGCGCCGTCGCGGCCCTCGCCGAGCAGACCGCCGACGACAAGGGCCTGTGCTGGCCCGCCGAGATCGCCCCGGCCGACGTCCACGTCGTCGCCGCGGGCAAGGCCAAGCAGACCGAACTGGCCCTGGAGGTCGCCGAGAAGCTGCACTCCGCCGGGGTGCGGGTCCTCGTCGACGACCGGGCGGGCGTCTCCCCGGGCGTCAAGTTCACCGACGCCGAGCTGATCGGTGTGCCGACGATCCTGGTCGCGGGCCGCCGGGCCGGCGAGGGCGTGGTCGAGCTCAAGGACCGCCGCACGGGCGAGCGCGAGGAACTGACGGTCGAGGAGGCCCTGGCCCGCCTCAGCGGCTGACCGCACGCCGGTGGCCGGCCGCGTTCGCACGCGGCCGCGCACACCGGGCAGGCCGCACCGCACCACGCCCCGGAGCCCTCCGCTCCGGGGCGCGGCGCCGTCAGAACCAGCTCGCGAACTCCAGGAGGAGGGCGCCCCGCCGGTGGCCGCGGCCCAGGGCCGGCAGGCCGTCCGCAACCGCGCGGAAGACCGTCCAGCCGCGCAGCCGGTCCCGGTCGACCTCCAGGGAGTCCGCCAGCCGGGCCAGCCGGCTCCGCGCGCCGGCCGCCCCGCGCGGAGAGGCCACCAGGTCCTCCAGCCGGTCGCGGACCGGCAGCGCCAGATCGTAGGCCCGCTCGCCGACCAGCGGGTCGGGGCCGACGGCCAGCCACGGCGCGCGCTCGCCCGCCAGGACCTTCTCCTCCCGGAACCGGCCGTGCAGCAGCAGCCGTTCCGGCTCCGCGGCCGTCAGCTCCGCGTGGGCCGCCAGTGCCTGCCCGGCCAGGGGCCGGACGTCGGCCGCCCAGGGCTCGTCCGCCGCCGCGCGCAGCAGCGCCGCCGCCGGCGCGGTGCGCTCCGCCACCGAGGGGTACGGGCCGCCGTCCGGTTCCGTCCACAGCCGCCGTACCGTGCCCGCCGCCTCCAGCAGGGCCTTGGCCTCGGGGAGCGAGCTGAGCGACACCTCGCCGTGCAGCCGCTCCAGGAGCAGGGCGCCGGCCGCGTCGTCCGCCTCCAGCAGCCGGACGGCGCCGAAGCCGTCCCAGCGCTCCAGCGCCGCGTGCTGCGCGGCGGCATCCGCGCCGGGGGCCAGCAGCTTCAGGGCGGCCCGGCCGCCGTCCGCGCGCCGCACCAGCACCAGCAGGCTGCTGCGGCCGCCGGGCTCCTGCACCCGCTCGGGGGTCAGCTCCCAGCGCCGCAGGACGTCCCGGGCCAGCTCCGGCAGATCCCTCAGCCACGTCCGGCCGGCGCCGTCGTCTTCCGCCTCGTCCAGCGCCCGTGCCAGGCGCGGCGGCGGTCCCAGCGGAGCGCCCTCCTCGGGCCGTGCTGCGGAAGCCATGCGCGGGCCGTCCCCTTCCGTCGCCGTCACCTCACCGTGTCCCGCGCCGCCGGCCTTACGGGCCGCGGCGCTCAGAGTTCGCTCGGGCCGGCGCTCGCCGGCCCGTCCCCGGGCTCGTCCGTGGGCCCGGCCGGCGCCGAGCGCTCGGCGAGACCAGGGAAGGCTACGCTGCCGCCGCGCCAGCGCACCGCCCGGACCGCCGCCTCCCGCAACGCCCCCGCCGCGTCCCGGCGCAGCCCGCCCTCGGAGGCCCGGACGAGATCGGCGTAGACGGCCGCCACCCGCTCCTCCAGCTCGGCGGCCAGCCGCGCCGCCGCGGCCGCGTCCGGGACCGGGAAGGGCAGCGCGTAGGCGGCGGCGGACGCCTCGGGCTCACCGCCCAGATCGCGGACCGTGCGGTGCAGCGTGTCGCGGCGCGCGCGGTGGGCGTCGTGCCCCTCGCGCGCCTCCTTGCGCCGGTCCTCGCCGATCCGGCCGCCGACGACCCCGTAGCCGTAGACGGCGGCGTGTTCCGCGCGCAGGGCGTGCTGGGCGGCGTCGAGGGCGCCCTCGGGCGGGGCGTCGCCGTCGCGGGGGGCGGTCCGTGCGGTGGTCATGCGGCGCTGCCTTCCGGGGAGGGGACCGCGAACGCGCGGAGCCGGGGGCGGGTGAGGGGGACGTCCGCCGCCCGGAGCCCGGGGGCCGGGCCGCGCGCCGTGCGGCCGGGCGGCCGTCCGGTCCCGCGAGGCCGCGGCGTCATCGGACGGCCTCGAACAGCAGATAGGCGTGGGCCGCCCCGGACGCGGCGACCGAGGCGAGCAGCCGGGCCAGCTCCGGCTCCGCGCCGGCGAGGGCCGCCGTCCGGGCGTCGGCGGTGCGGCGCTCCGCCTCGGCCAGCGCCTTGAGGGCCTGCGGCGCCTTCTCCGGTACGGCCGGTGCCCCGGAAGCGTCCGGCGTCCTGCCCTCCGCCGGGCCGCTCGCGGGCGGGGCCGGCGAGGGCGCGGCCGGCGGAACGCCGGGGCCGTCCGGACCCGGGCCGCCGGACCGGGGCGTGGCCGAGGGCGAGGCGGTGCGGTCCCCGGCCTCGAACGCGGTGGCGTGCAGCGCGGTCTCCGCCCGCAGCGGAGTGAGGAGTTCCGCCAGGTCCGGGTGGGTGGCGATGGTGGCCTCGTACCGCAGCAGCAGCGTTCGGGAGTCCCGCGCGGACCGCTCGCGCAGCCGCCGGTCCTCCGCGTCCGGCTTGCCGCCCTCCCGGGCCGCGCCGTCCCCCGAGCAGGCGGCCAGTGCGAGGGCGCCGGGCCCCGCCGCGAGCACCCCGGCGAACAGACTCCTTCTGCGGGGCCCGGACAGGGCTCGCGACGGCGTGGTGGGCGGCACGGTCACATCCTGGGGTCGCGCGGGAAGCCGCGGTCGAGCTGGGGAGGGCCGGGCGGAACGGGCGGGCGCACACGTCCTTGATCGGCCGCCTTGAGCGTACCCGCGTTCGGCATCCGAATCGCCGACCGGTCGGGCGCGGCTGCCCACGGCCCTCCGGGAGGCGGACGCGACACCCTCCGCGACCGGATACCCTTTGGTCTGACACGCGATCTCCAGACAACAGCACACGCGGCCGAGGAGTCACCCGGATGAGCACCACCCAGAGCGAGCGGCTGCGCGGACTGCTCGAACCGCTGGTCGCCGCGCGAGACCTGGATCTGGAAGAGATCGAGGTGACCCCCGTCGGCCGGATGCGGGTCCTCCGGATCGTCGTGGACTCCGACTCCGGTGTGCTGCTGGACACCTGCGCGGAACTGAGCCGCGCGGTCTCCGAGAAGCTCGACGAGACCGACGCCATGGGGCAGGCGGCCTACCGCCTCGAGGTCACCTCTCCCGGAGCCGACCGCCCGCTGACCGAGCTGCGCCACTACCGCCGGGCCACGGGCCGGCTGATCAGGGCGAAGCTCACCGGCGGCGGCGAACTCACCGCCCGGATCCTCTCCGTGGACGAGGACGGACTCGATCTGGAGGTCCCCGGGGTCAAGGGCCGCAAGCCCACCACCCGGCGGCTCGCCTTCGGTGAGATCGACAGGGCGCGCGTGGAGATCGAGTTCAATCGCAAGGCCGACGGGCGCGTCACCGCGGCCGGTGCGGACGAGAACCAAGAGGAGGCGTAGCCGTGGACATCGACATGAGTGCCCTGCGGGGTCTGGTGCGGGAGAAGGAGATCTCCTTCGACCTGCTGGTCGAGGCGATCGAGTCGGCTCTCCTCATCGCCTACCACCGCACCGAGGGAAGCCGCCGCCGCGCCCGCGTCGAACTCGACCGCGAGACCGGGCATGTGACGGTCTGGGCGACGGAGGACCCGGACGACGTCGAAGAGGGCGCCGAGCCGCGGGAGTTCGACGACACCCCCTCGGGCTTCGGCCGGATCGCGGCGACCACCGCCAAGCAGGTCATCCTGCAGCGGTTGCGGGACGCCGAGGAGGAGATCACCTTCGGCGAGTACGCGGGCCGTGAGGGCGATGTCGTCGCGGGCGTCGTGCAGCAGGGCAAGGACCCGAAGAATGTCCTGGTCGACATCGGCAAGCTGGAGGCCATCCTGCCGGTGCAGGAGCAGGTCCCGGGGGAGGACTACTCCCACGGCGCCCGCCTCCGCAGCTATGTCGTCCGGGTGGCCAAGGGCGTGCGCGGCCCGTCCGTGACGCTCTCGCGGACGCACCCCAACCTGGTGAAGAAGCTCTTCGCCATGGAGGTGCCGGAGATCGCGGACGGCTCGGTGGAGATCGCCGCCATCGCCCGCGAGGCCGGCCACCGCACCAAGATCGCCGTCCGCTCCACCCGTTCCGGGCTCAACGCCAAGGGCGCCTGCATCGGCCCGATGGGCGGCCGGGTCCGCGCGGTGATGGCCGAGCTGCAGGGCGAGAAGATCGACATCGTCGACTGGTCGGACGACCCGGCCGAGCTGGTGGCGCACGCGCTGTCGCCGGCCCGGGTGAACAAGGTCGAGGTCGTGGACATGGCGGCGCGGTCGGCCCGCGTCACCGTCCCCGACTACCAGCTGTCCCTGGCCATCGGCAAGGAGGGCCAGAACGCCCGCCTCGCCGCCCGGCTCACCGGCTGGCGGATCGACATCCGCCCGGACACCGAGCAGCAGGACGGCCGGGAGGACTGAGCGGCCCGGAGGCGGAACGGGCCGGCCGGAGGAGCGGTACGGGCCCCGGCCGGGACGCGGCAGCGGGGGAGCGGCGGCCGGCCGGGTGTGTGATCACCGTCACGGCCCGGGAACAGCGGACTACTGCGCGGTCCTCACCCCGCACCGGGGTGGGCCGGCGCGGGGAGGTAGACTTGAGGACGTCTGGCCGGACGCATGCCCCGGCGTGCCCCGAGCGCACCTGCGTGGGCTGCCGTGAGCGTGCGGCCAAGGACGATCTGCTGCGTATCGCGGTGATCGAGGGCGAGTGCGTCCCCGATCCACGCGGTACGCTGCCCGGTCGGGGTGCTTATCTGCACCCCACCCAGGCCTGTCTCGGCCTGGCGGTCCGCCGCCGGGCCTTCCCCCGGGCCTTCCGGGGCCCGGGACCGCTCGGCACCGACGCGGTGCGGGCGTTCCTCGAGCGGCGGGCCGAACCGGCGCGACCGTAAGAGAACCGCAAGAGATCAGGCACAACCGTAAGAGAACGGCACGGGAAACCGTGCGGTCAGGTACCTCGCGAGTCGGAAGTAGGTCGAGATTGCGATGAGCACTCGATGAGTACGCGATGAGTACGCCCATGAAGTAGCGACGGTCCGGCGGAACCCGGACCAGAAGGAGCGAAGTGGCAAAGGTCCGGGTATACGAACTCGCCAAGGAGTTCGGAGTCGAGAGCAAGGTCGTCATGGCCAAGCTCCAAGAACTTGGCGAATTCGTCCGTTCGGCGTCCTCCACGATCGAGGCGCCCGTTGTACGCAAACTGACCGACGCTTTCCAGCAGGGCAACGGCTCCGGCCGTGCCGCCGGCAAGCCTGCGGCGCCCCGCAAGGCGGCGCCCTCCAAGCCGTCCGCGCCCACCCCGCGCGCGGCGGCCCGTCCGGCTGCCCCGCAGCCGGGCCCCAAGGCGGCTCCCGCCCCGGGTCCGCGGCCCCCGGCCGCCCCGGGCCCGAAGCCGTCCGCGGCGCCCGCCCCGGGCCCGCGTCCCACCCCGGGTCCCAAGGCCCCGGCGCCCAAGCCCGCTCCGGCGGCCCCCGCGGCTCCGGAGTTCACCGCGCCCCCGTCGGCGCCCGCGCCCAAGCCCGCGTCCGCCCCCGGCCCGCGTCCGGCCCGTCCGGCCGCTCCCGGCCAGGGCCGCGACCAGGGCCAGGGCGGCCGTGACCAGGCGCCGCGTCCCGGTGCCCGTCCCGGCGGCGGCCAGGCCGGCCGTCCCGGCGGCCGCAGCGGCCCGCGTCCGGGCAACAACCCCTTCACCTCCGGCGGCAGCACGGGCATGGCCCGTCCGGCCCCCCGTCCCGGCGGCGCCCCGCGTCCCGGCGGTCAGGCTCCCGGCGGCGCTCCGCGTCCGCAGGGCGCGGGCCCGGGTGGTCCCCGTCCGCAGGCTCCGGGCGGTGCCCGTCCCTCGCCGGGCGGGATGCCCCGTCCGCAGGGCGGCCAGGCCGGTGCGGGTGGTCCCCGTCCGGGCGGCGCGCGCCCGAACCCCGGCATGATGCCGCAGCGTCCGGCCGCGGGCCCCCGCCCGGGTCCGGGCGGACGCGGTCCCGGCGGCCCCGGCGGTGCCGGTCGTCCCGGCGGTGCCGGTCGTCCCGGTGGCGGCGGCTTCGCCGGCCGTCCCGGCGGTGGCGGCGGCGGTCGTCCCGGTGGCGGCGGCGGTTTCGCCGGCCGTCCCGGCGGCCCCGGTGGTGGCGGCGGCTTCGGCGGCCGTCCCGGCTTCGGTGGCCGTCCGGGTGGTCCCGGCGGCCGCGGCGGAACGCAGGGCGCCTTCGGCCGTCCCGGCGGCCCGGCGCGGCGCGGCCGCAAGTCGAAGCGGCAGAGGCGCCAGGAGTACGAGGCCATGCAGGCCCCGTCGGTCGGCGGCGTGATGCTGCCGCGCGGCAACGGACAGACCGTCCGCCTGTCGCGTGGTGCCTCCCTCACCGACTTCGCGGAGAAGATCAACGCCAACCCGGCGTCGCTCGTCGCCGTGATGCTCAACCTCGGCGAGATGGTCACCGCCACGCAGTCCGTCTCCGACGAGACGCTGCAGCTGCTCGGTGACGAGATGAACTACACCGTCGAGATCGTCAGCCCGGAGGAGGAGGACCGCGAGCTTCTCGAGTCCTTCGACATCGAGTTCGGCGAGAACGAGGGCGGCGAGGAGATGCTCGTCGCGCGTCCGCCGGTGGTCACCGTCATGGGTCACGTCGACCACGGCAAGACCCGCCTGCTCGACGCGATCCGCAAGACGAACGTCATCGCGGGCGAGGCCGGCGGCATCACCCAGCACATCGGTGCGTACCAGGCCTCCACGGAGGTCAACGGTGAAGAGCGCAAGATCACCTTCATCGACACCCCGGGTCACGAGGCGTTCACCGCCATGCGTGCCCGCGGTGCCAAGTCCACCGACATCGCGATCCTCGTGGTCGCGGCGAACGACGGCGTGATGCCGCAGACGGTCGAGGCGCTGAACCACGCCAAGGCCGCCGAGGTGCCGATCGTGGTCGCGGTCAACAAGATCGACGTCGAGGGCGCGGACCCGGCGAAGGTGCGCGGTCAGCTGACCGAGTACGGCCTGGTGGCCGAGGAGTACGGCGGCGACACCATGTTCGTCGACATCTCCGCCAAGCAGGGTCTGCACATCGACGACCTGCTGGAGGCCGTCGTCCTCACCGCGGACGCCGCGCTCGACCTGCGGGCCAACGCGGAGCAGTCGGCGCAGGGCATCGCGATCGAGGCCCACCTCGACCGCGGCCGCGGCGCCGTGGCCACCGTGCTCGTCCAGCGCGGCACCCTGCGGGTCGGCGACACGATGGTGGTCGGCGACGCGTACGGCCGTGTCCGGGCGATGCACGACGACACGGGCAAGACGATCGAGGAAGCGGGTCCGGCGACCCCCGTCCTGGTCCTGGGTCTCACCAACGTCCCGGGCGCCGGCGACAACTTCCTCGTCGTCGACGAGGACCGCACGGCACGCCAGATCGCCGAGAAGCGCGCGGCGCGCGAGCGCAACGCGGCCTTCGCCAAGCGCACCCGCCGGGTGTCCCTGGAGGACCTCGACAAGGTGCTCAAGGCCGGCGAGGTGCAGCAGCTCAACCTCATCATCAAGGGCGACGCGTCCGGTTCGGTGGAGGCTCTCGAGTCCTCGCTGCTCCAGCTCGACGTCGGCGAAGAGGTCGACCTGCGCATCCTGCACCGCGGTGTGGGTGCGGTCACCGAGACCGACATCGACCTGGCGACCGGCTCCGACGCCATCGTCATCGGCTTCAACGTGCGCGCCGAGGGGCGTGCCACGCAGATGGCCGAGCGCGAGGGCGTGGACGTCCGCTACTACTCGGTGATCTACCAGGTCATCGAGGAGATCGAGGCGGCCCTGAAGGGCATGCTGAAGCCCGAGTACGAAGAGGTCGAGCTCGGTACGGCGGAGATCCGCGAGGTCTTCCGCTCCTCCAAGCTCGGCAACATCGCGGGTGTCCTGGTCCGCTCCGGCGAGGTGCGCCGCAACACCAAGGCGCGTCTCATCCGGGACGGCAAGGTCATCGCGGAGAACCTCAACATCGCGGGCCTCCGGCGCTTCAAGGACGATGTCACCGAGATCCGTGAGGGCTTCGAGGGCGGTATCAACCTCGGCAGCTACAACGACATCAAGGTCGACGACGTCATCGCGACGTACGAGATGCGGGAGAAGCCGCGCGGCTGATCCCCACGGCGGGACCGGGGCCGGTCGGCGGGGCGAAATCTCCGTCGATCGGCCCCGGCCGTTGCGTGTACGGTTCTTCTGTCCCCGCCGCCCTCCGGCGGCCGGGGCGGTGACCACACCCGAGGCCCCGCAGGTGGCATGACCTGTATTCCATGTATGTAGGGACGCTGTCCTTCGATCTGCTCCTGGGCGATGTGCGGTCGCTCAAGGAGAAACGCTCCGTCGTCCGCCCGATCGTCGCCGAGCTGCAGCGCAAGTACGCCGTCAGCGTCGCCGAGACCGGCGACCAGGATCTGCACCGCCGGGCCAGGATCGGTTTGGCGGCCGTCTCCGGGGACACGGGGCACCTCACGGACGTACTGGACCGGTGCGAGCGCCTCGTCGCCGCCCGGCCGGAGGTGGAGCTGCTGTCGGTGCGGCGGCGGTTCCACGGCGAGGACGACGACTGAGCGCGTCGTGACGAGCCGACGGGGGCGGCGACGCAGCCGCCGAAGCAAGATGCCGGAAGACAAGAAGGAGACGGACCGATGGCCGACAACGCGCGGGCCCGCAAGCTGGCCGATCGCATCCAGGTCGTGGTCGCGGAGACCCTGGACCGCCGTATCAAGGATCCGCGACTGGGGTTCGTCACGATCACGGACGCCCGGGTCACCGGCGACCTGCGGGAGGCCACGGTCTTCTACACGGTCTACGGCGACGACGAGGAGCGCGCGGCCTCCGCGGCGGCGCTGGAGAGCGCCAAGGGCGTGCTCCGCTCCGAGGTGGGCCGGCAGACCGGTGTGCGGTACACGCCGAGCCTGACCTTCGTGCCGGACGCCCTGCCGGACAACGCCCGCACCATCGACGACCTGCTCGCCCGGGCCCGCGCCCAGGACGAGCAGGTGCGGGAGACCGCCACCGGCGCCGATTACGCGGGCGGGCCCGACCCGTACCGCAAGCCGGGCGAGGAGTTCGAGGACGACCTCGGCGAGGAGGACGGACCCGGCGGCGCGGCCGGGCCGGAGAACGGCGGCGAGGGCGCTTCGCGGGCATGACGGACAAGGACACCGGGGGGCGTGCCGGGCGGCGCGCCCCCCGTATCGCGGCAGCCGACGGCCTGGTCGTCGTGGACAAGCCGGCCGGGCACACCTCGCACGACGTCGTGGCCCGGCTGCGCGGCATGGCCCGCACCCGGCGGGTCGGGCACGCCGGGACCCTCGACCCGATGGCGACCGGCGTGCTCCTCATCGGCGTCGGCAGGGCCACCCGGCTGCTCGGCCATCTGGCGCTGACCGACAAGGAGTACACGGCGACCATCCGGCTCGGGCAGACGACCGTGACGGACGACGCGGAGGGGGAGATCACCGCCTCCGCGGGGACCGCCGGCCTGCCGCCCGGTGCCACGGAGGCGGCGGGGGAGGGCCGGGCGGCCGTCGAGTCGGCCGTGGCCCGCCTGACCGGCGACATCCTGCAGGTGCCGTCGAAGGTCAGCGCGATCAAGGTGGACGGCAAGCGGTCCTACAAGCGGGCGCGGGAGGGTGAGGAGTTCGAACTGGCGGCCCGCCCCGTCAGCGTGCCGGTCTTCACCGTCCGCACCCTCCGCGAGGCCGTCGCCGCGGACGGCACGGCCGTGCTGGACGCGGACGTCACCGTGGTCTGCTCGTCCGGCACCTATGTGCGGGCCCTCGCCCGCGACCTCGGCGCGGCGCTGGGCACCGGCGGCCATCTCACGGCGCTGCGGCGCACCCGCGTCGGTCCGTACGGACTGGACGCCGCGCACACCCTGGAGGAGCTCCAGGCGGCGGTGGACGCGGCCGGGGAGGCGGTCAACGGCCTGCCGGTGATGCCGCTCGCCGAGGCCGCCGCGGCGGCCTTCCCGCGCTGGGACGTGGACGAGAAGCAGGCCCGGCTGCTGTCGAACGGCGTCCGCCTGGACGCACCCGGCCTCGCCGAGGGACGGCCCACGGCGGTCTTCGGCCCCGGCGGGGGCTTCCTGGCCCTGGTGGAGGGCGCGCGGGGCAAGGCGAAGAGCCTGGCCGTCTTCGCCTGACGCGATGACGGCGCGGGCGCGGTGACGGCGTACCGGCCGGGGCGCTCGTGGAAGGGCCGCCCGGACGGTCGCGACGGCGGAGCCGATGGCGGCGGCCGGGGCGGGACCGTACGGAGTGGGACCGGGCCGCTCGCGGACCCGCGGCCGGCCCGGCAGCACATCTCGGCGGCACGGCGCAGGCCCCGTCCGCACGGACGGCGGCCCGAGGCCGGCCCGCCGTGGAGCGGGCGGCGCGACGGCCGCCCGTCCGCCCGATCCACGGCCCCCCTCCCGCTGATCCCTGTCCACGGCGCCCGGCCCGCTCACCCGCGCGGGGAAGCACGGGGAGTGAACCGGGGGCGTGCGAGGGAGCGCGTTCGCCGGGCGGTGGTCCGGGCACCCGGGACCGCCCCGGCCCTGGTGCCGATGACGGGCACGGACACCCGGCATGGCAGTCTTGGACCCGCGATACCGACAGGTACCGCGGAAGCGGTTCACAACGGTTCACCCAACGGGTCGACACATTCGGGCGAGGAGCGGTCACAGTGCAGCGCTGGCGTGGTCTGGAGGAGATCCCCGAGGACTGGGGGCGCAGCGTCGTCACCATCGGCTCCTACGACGGCGTGCACCGGGGGCACCAGCTGATCATCGGGCGGGCGGTGGAGCGCGCCCGCGAGCTGGGCGTCCCGGCGGTCGTCGTCACCTTCGACCCGCACCCCAGCGAGGTCGTCCGGCCGGGCAGCCATCCGCCGCTGCTGGCGCCGCACCACCGGCGCGCCGAACTGATGGCCGGGCTGGGTGTGGACGCCGTCCTGGTGCTCTCCTTCACCAAGGAGTTCTCGCAGCTCTCGCCCGCCGACTTCGTGGTGAAGGTCCTGGTGGACCGGTTGCACGCGAAGACGGTCGTGGAGGGCCCCAACTTCCGTTTCGGCCACCGCGCCACCGGTGACGTGGCCCTCCTCACCGTGCTCGGCGGGGACTACGACTTCGAGGTCGAGGTCGTCGATCTGTACGTCAGCGGCGCGGCCGGCGGCGGCGAGCCGTTCTCCTCCACCCTCACCCGCCGGCTGATCGCCGAGGGCGACGTGGCCGGCGCCGCCGAGATCCTCGGCCGCCCGCACCGGGTGGAGGGCGTGGTCGTACGGGGCGCGCAGCGCGGCCGCGAACTCGGCTACCCGACCGCGAACGTGGAGACCCTGCCGCACACCGCCGTCCCGGCCGACGGCGTCTACGCGGGCTGGCTGGAGGCCGGCGGGGAGAGGATGCCCGCCGCGATCTCGGTCGGCACCAATCCGCAGTTCGACGGCACCGAGCGGACCGTCGAGGCCTATGCCATCGACCGGGTCGGGCTGGATCTGTACGGCCTGCACGTGGCGGTGGAGTTCCTCGCACGGCTGCGAGGACAGCGGCGGTTCGAGACGATCGAGGCGCTGAAGGAGGGCATCGCGGAGGACGTCGAGCGCTCCCGGGCCCTGATCGCCGGACGGCGGGACGGCACGGACCCCGCGGACGGCTCCGGCGCCGGCCGCACCTGACGAGGCACGGCGCGCCGGCACTCCGGCGCCGTGCCGTCGGCCGCGCCTGTGCGTTTCCCCGCGCCGCGCGGCCGCACGGCTGTGCTGAGCGGCTGTGCTGATGTGCGATGGAGGCCCCGGGCGCTCATGCCCGGGGCCTCCATCGCACAGGACCCTCATCACGGACCCGGCCCACCGGCGCGGGCCGGTCGACCCGCGACCCGCGACCCGCGACCCGCGGTCCGTGCCGGCCGCGCCGTCACCGGCGCCGGTTCACTGCTGGGGCGGGTATCCCGGCTGTCCCGGCGGCGCGGGGTGCTGGGGCGGCCAGCCGTAACCGCCCTGGGGCTGCTGCGGCCAGGCGGGCGGCTGCGGCGGGGCCTGGCCGGGCTGCTGCCCCGGCTGCTGCGGATGGGGCTGCGACCCCGGCTGCCCCGGCGGAGGCGCCTGCGGTGCCCCGCCCGGCTGGGCGTACGGCTGCCCGGGCTGCTGCCCGTACGGCGGCTGCTGGTACTGGCCGGGGAGCGGCGGGGCGGTCTGGGGCGGCGGGCCGCCGTTCGGCGTCCACAGACCCTGCTCCTGCTGGGCGCGGACGAAGTCCTCGGCGACGAGCGCGGAGAGGTTGAAGTACGCCTCGCGGGTCTTGGGACGCATCATGTCGAGGTCCACCTCGGCGCCGGCCGCGAGATGCTCGTCGAAGGGGACCACCACGACGCCCCGGCAGCGGGTCCGGAAATGCGCCACGATGTCGTCCACCTTGATCATCTTGCCGGTCTCGCGCACGCCGGAGATGACCGTGAGGCTGCGCTGCACCAGCTCCGCGTAGCCGTGCGCGGAGAGCCAGTCCAGGGTGGTGCTGGCGCTGCTCGCCCCGTCGACGGACGGGGTGGAGATGATGATGAGCTGGTCGGCGAGGTCGAGCACGCCGCGCATGGCGCTGTAGAGCAGACCGGTGCCCGAGTCCGTGAGGATGATCGGGTACTGCTTGCCCAGGACCTCCAGGGCGCTGCGGTAGTCCTCGTCGTTGAAGGTCGTCGAGACGGCGGGGTCCACGTCGTTGGCGATGATCTCCAGCCCGGAGGGCGCCTGCGAGGTGAACCGGCGGATGTCCATGTAGCTGTGGAGATGCGGGATCGCCTGCACCAGGTCCCGGATGGTGGCGCCGGTCTCCCGGCGGACGCGGCGGCCGAGGGTGCCCGCGTCCGGGTTGGCGTCGATCGCCAGGATCTTGTCCTGACGCTCGGTGGCGAGCGTCGCGCCGAGGGCGGTCGTGGTCGTGGTCTTGCCGACGCCGCCCTTGAGGCTGATCACCGCGATGCGGTAGCAGGAGAGGACAGGGGTGCGGATCAGGTCCAGCTTCCGCTGCCGCTCCGCCTCCTCCTTCTTGCCGCCGAGACGGAACCGGGAGCCACCGGCGCTCGGTGCCTTGCTCTTGGGCTTCGGCTTGTTGTTGCGCAGCAGCCGGTCGGAGGAGAGCTCCACGGCGGCCGTGTAGCCGAGCGGTGCGCCGTGGGCGGCCTGCCGGCGGTCCTCGGGGCTGACGGTCGGCCAGCCGCCGGTGCGGGGGTCCACCGGGGTCTGCGGAGGCGGCGCGGCGTAGCCCTGCTGCTCCGGCTGGGCGGGGGGCGGGAGTTGGGCTCCGTCGCCCTGGGCGTACGGCTGCCCGTCCGGCCGGGGCTGCGGATCTCCCGGCTGGTGCGGAGCGGCGCCGGGCGCGGGGGCGCCGGCCTGCGGGTAGCCGTAGCCGGGCTGGGGGTTCTGGGCCGCCGGGTCGTACTGCTGCGGCGGCTGGGGCTGGTGGGGCTGCGGCTGGTCCGCCGGCGGCTGCGGTCCGGGCACTCCCCCCGGACCGGGCGCGGCCGGCGCCCCGGCCTGCGGGTAGCCGTAACCGGGCTGCGGGCCCTGGGGTGCCGCGGGCCCGTGCGGCGGCCAGGGGGCGGTGGGCTGCGGCGGTACAGGGGCGGGCCCGGCCGGGGGCTGCTGCGGATAGCCGTACCCGGGAGCGGGAGCGGGCGGCGGACCCGGAGGAGTGTCGGCGGCCTGGAAGGACGGGGGCAGCGGCGGCAGGCCGCCCTGCGGGACGCCCGGCCCGGGGGGCGGACCGGACGGAGGCGGCCCGCCCTGCGGACCGGGGGACTGCGGGGGGACGAGCGGAGCGCCCGGTGCGGACTGCGGGGGTTCCCCGGTGGCCGGGGCCGCGTCCTGCGCCGGGGTCGCGCCGGGCGCCGGGGTCGCGCCGGGCGCCGTGCCGGAGGACTCGGCGCCCCGGGCGTCGCCGGAACCGTCGGCCTCCGGGTCGCTCCGGCGCGCGTCGCCGTCCGCGGAGTGGTCGTCCGGTGCCTGCCCGACGTGCGCGTCCGCGGCGGGGGTGCCCTCGCCGGCGCGGCCGGTGCTCCCGTCCTCCTCCGCGGGCTCCCCTCCGCCGGCCGGCTGCCCGGCGGAGAGGCCGGCGATCTCCTCGCGCAGCGCGGCCGCGGAGAACCGCATGGTGGCGCCGCCGGGCTGCGGGCGCTCGTCACCGCCCGCACCGGATCCCCCCGCACTCTGCGGAGCACCGGGCTCCGCCGCGGGGGAGGGCTCGTCCGGCCCGGCGGAGGCCGGACCGTCACCCTCCGGGCCGGGAACGGAGGCGGCGGCCTCCGGTCCGGGAGCCGGGGCGGCCGGAGGCGCCGGGGGCATCGGGGGCATGGCCGGTGCCGCGGCCGGCGGCGGGTAAGGGGCCTGCTGCGGTACGGAGGCGTGCGGCGGTGCCATGGGCGGCGGCGCGCCGTCGCCCATGGCGGGGCCGGGCGGGGGAACGGCGGGCCGGTCCGCGGGTTCGAAACCGCCGTGCGCCGGCAGCCCCGGAACCCCGGCGTCCGGGCCGCCGCCGTCCCCGGCCGCGGGTGCACCGGGCGTGTTCTGCGTGTACCAGGCCGGCGGGGTGTAGTCGATGGTGAACTCGCCCGTCTGCTCGTGCTCGTGCTCCGCGTCGGACGGGTCCTCGCCGGGTGTGGTTCCGCCCGCGCGGATCTCGTCCCGATCGCTGCTCACAATGCCTCCTGGTGTGGTGTTGCACCCGCATGGGCCGTACCGCGGGCGGCCGTTCACCGGCCGCCCGCGTGGCGCGCCCCGTGATGACGCGGCGGCCGCGCCCGCAGATTGTGCCGCCGACTCCCGGCCAAGCCTAATCACCGGGAGCCTGTGTCCGGCAGGCCCGTCCGGCGCGGACTGACGACCCGTACGTCCGTGATGCCCGGGAGGACGGGCCGGAAGTCATCCGCCGTCCTCCGGCGGACCGCTCAACTCCCGGAGGGGAACCGGGTTCCCGGAGTGGGGGCGGCCGGACCTGCCCTGGGATCAGTCCACGCGCCGGGGGCCGCCGAGCAGTCCCGATTCGACGTCCGTCGGCGTCGTCATCACGAAGTGGCGGTCATGTCCGTTACACCAAAGGGTGACTCCATCGCCCAGGGTCGAGAGCGCCGCAACATGGTCCTGCCCGAACCCCATGATCCGCCCCGTCGCGGCCGCCTCCTGGGGGGAGACCCGCTGGACGCCCACGACGTCCGCCTGCTCCAGTAGCCGCGGTGCCGCCGGGCTCAAATACGGCAGCAGGGTCAGCACCGCCTGCCACGGGGCGGGAACCACCCGGCCGCGTGGCGGACGCATGCCGCAGTCGCGTACCACGAGCACGGGACCGGCCGCCGATCCGCCCTGGGGCGGGACGCGCCCCACCTCATGGAGCGTCACGCACTGCTGTCCGCCGCCCGCTGCCTGGGCCAGCGCTGTCCAGGAGGGCGCCCGTCCGGTTTCGACGGCGATCCGCGCGCCCGTACCGGCCATACGCAACGCCAGCACCTGCGCCGTCCACAGCCCGCCGATCAATACCACATGGAAGGGGGACGGCCGGCTGAGGCCGAGGACGGCAGGCTGCCCGTGGGTGTCGACACCGACGACCACGCCGTCGTCCCCCACCGGCAGTGCCATCGGGGCGAGGGCGTCCGCCGGCAGGGTATGCCCGGTCCGTCGGGGGCCGATGAGCCCGGAGCCGGTCCGCACCACCCGGGCCGCCCGCGCGCGGAGCGAGGAAGCCTCCGGACCGGGTACCGGGGCCGGTCCGGAGGCCGGGCCGGGCACGGCGAGCGGGCCGGCGGTGGTGCCGGGCGGAGGGCTGAGCGGTGCGGACATCAGCGGGTACCCCCGAGCGGAAGCGTGGTGAGCACACCGGGCAGCTGCTCCCGGTCGAGCCGAATGAGCCCGATGCCCACCCCGCGTGCGGCCCGCTGCACTTCATGCCGGGCGCGGACGAGTTCGTTGTCGCTGCGGCCGGTGACCCGGAGGTGCGCGCTCAGCGCCGCCTCCTGCCGGCCGCCGCGGCGCAGCGTCAGACTGAACGTCGTCGCCAGGGCGGGAACGGACGTCAGCAGCGCCACCAGCTGCGGCAGCGAGGCCGCGCCCGCTCCCACCGCCGGCCAGCGGCCCAGCCAGTACGTGGTGTGCCGGCGGTCGTCGCACCGCCAGACCCGGGAGCTCTCCGCGGTGCGGCGGCCGGGCGCGCCCGCGCGTCCAGCCTGCGCGGTGGCCATGGGGTTGGCGCAGAGGGACGTCGAAACCGCCGAGACGAGTTCCTCTTCGCTGAGCACGGTGGCACGGAAGCCCGCCCCGGTCAGCCGGCTCGCCAACTGGTCCGCGCAGCGGAGCACGCTGCGCTGCGCGCCGGTGAGCCCGCCGCCACGCGCCGCGACGGCCTCCGGGCACAGCTCGGGGTCCAGCTTCAGCGCGACCCAGGTGAGACGTACGGCGGGGGAACCGGTCTGGGCCTGCAACGGCAGGTAGTTGCGCGCGGCCACGGACTGCTCGGGGAGGTGCGGGGCCGGCGCGGGCTGGGTGTGCTGGACGAGCTGTGCCGACGCCAGCCGGATGCCGTCCACCTCCAGCACGTCGTACAGCATGCCGAGCGGGAGCGGGTGCCGGGTCCGCTGCGGGCGCAGCGCGCTGTCCCCCGCCTCGATCCGGAGTACCGCGGTGACGAAGGTGCCGTCACCGATCATGCCGACCCGGCGGTGCTCCCGGCCGGTGTGGGTGTACGTCCGCAGGGCCGGCTCGCATTCGACGACGGGGGCCAGCACCGGGTCCGTGTCCGGCGGGAGAACCGCGGAGGCCGCACGACGACGGCGGCGCCGGAGCGCCAGTACGCCGCCGAGCCACTCCGGCAGCGACCGCTGGTGACGGCGCATCACCGCGAAGAGCAGCAGGGCGCCGGAGACCACGGCGGCCGGCACCAGCAGCAGTGCGTCGACGGCCCAGGCCACCAGAAGCAGTGCGGCGGCCACTTCGGCCAGTACCAGTTGCTGCAGCCGCAGCGGCCCGAGATGCCCCGGCCGCGAGACGGGGCGCGGTGTGACCGGGCCGGCCGGCGGAACGGCGCCCGGCCCGCCCCGGGAGGCCGGCGCGGTCGTGGCGGACGGATCGGGTGCCGCGGTCCGAGCGCGTGTGGCCGTACCCATCGCCTGATCCCCCTCGCCGTACCGACGTACGCCCGATATGCCCTGCGCGGCAAAGCTGTTGACCGAACGTCACCCTACCCGCACGGGACGTGCGGACCACCACCCGGCATAGTAGGGGGCCGGTCCGACAACGACACCGCCCAACGGGGCGCGAACACGGGGGAGATGCCGGAACTCATGGTGTCACGGCGTGACGAGCTCAATGCCTACACCTTCGCCAGGCGACGCACCGTCGCGGCCTTCCTCCAGCCCTCGCCGACCGGCAGTGAGGAAGGGGCACCGCGTCCCCTGCGTGCCGTCGTGCCGGGGCTGATCATCGGTGCGCTGGTCGTCGCGGGTTTCGGTGCCTGGGGGATGTTCAAACCCAAGGCGCCGGCCAAGTGGTACGAGCCGGGCCAGAAGGTCATCGTCGGCAGCGAGTCGACCACTCGCTACGTCGTCCTCGAAACGGACGGCGAGACCCAGCTCCACCCGGTGCTCAACCTCGCCTCGGCCCGGCTCCTCCTCGACGCCGGGCAGTTCGACGTCATCAAGATCGACGAGGACGTCCTGGACAGCGGCAGGATCCCGCACGGCCCGACCATCGGCATCCCGTACGCGCCCGACCGGCTCCCGTCCCGGGAGGAAGCCGGCCGTGTCAAGCGCTGGGCGGTCTGCCAGCAGCCCGGCGGATCCGGCGAGTCGGTGCAGACGGCCACCTTCGTCCTCGGCGCACGCGAGGCGGACGCGGTGGAGGGCCAGGGCCGGCTGTCCGGCGGCCAAGTTCTGTACGTCCGGGACGAGGAGGGTGAGCGCCACCTCGTCGACGCCGGGGGCACGCGGTACCGCATCGCCGCGGACCCCCGCTCCGAGGAGGGCGAGCTGCTCCTGCGCACGCTCATCGCCCCCGGGGACAAGCCCCAGCCGGTCACCGACGCGTGGCTGGACACTCTGCGCGAGGGCGATCCGATCGCGTTCCCCGAGGTGCCCGGCGAGATCGGGGCGGAGGCGGGAGTCGGCGGACTGTCCGAGAAGGAGAACCGCGTCGGCACAGTCATCCGCGCCATGACCGGCACGGGACGGCAGCACTATGTCGTCCTCGCCGGTGAGGTCGCCCCGGTCTCCGCGTTCACCGCCCGGCTGCTGCTCAGCTCCCCGCAGACCGCCCCGCTCGACCAGCGCAACGCCGCGCTGGACGTCAACGCCCAGTCCTTCAGGCCGCTCGGCCCCGAGGAGAGCTTCTACGGCGACCGGCGCTGGCCGTCCGAGGAACCCCGGCAGGTGAACGCCACGGGCGGCGCGGGCGCCCGCGACACGGTCTGCGGCGTGCTGCGCGATGTGCGCGCCAAGGGCGGCACCGTCCTGAGCACCTGGGCCGGCGCGGAGTACCCGCACGACATCCCGGACGGCGGCACCAGCACCTACGTCACTCCCGGAAGCGGCGTGCTCTTCAAACAGATCCGCGGCCGGCAGTCGGAGTCGGGCTCTCTCTTCCTGGTGACCGACACCGGCCTGCGCTACGCCGTGCAGGCCAACGGCGACAGCAGCGCGGGCGAGCCGGGGAGCGGCGCGGGCGGCGACGGGAAGAACGGCCGGGACCGGGAGTCGGCGCAGATCCGGCTCGGCTACGACAACGTGAAACCGGTGCTGGTGCCGGCCGAGTGGTCGCGGTTCCTGTCGAAGGGGCCGCGGCTCGACACCAACAGCGCCCGGCAGCCGCAGGGTTCGTAGGGCTACGGGGAGAGGGAAAACGTGGTGCGAGGGGGAACGGCCGCGGCACTGGCGGCCGCCGTTGCTCTGGCGGGATGCGCGTACACCGCTCCCGCGGGGGAGGGCGGAGTGCGGGAACCGCGCGGGCCGGTGTCCGGGGAGACAGGCGGGCGCACAGGCGGTGACGCGAGCGGCCCTGCCATGCGTCTCCTCGCCGGCGGCGGGGAGTGCACCTACCCGATGAAGAAGCAGTTCGAGGGCCGCCCGTGGCCGCTGCAGCGGGTGCTGTTCGACCAGTTGTGGCAGGAGACCCGTGGGCGCGGGGCCGACGGGCGTCCGGTGCGGGTGGCCGTCATCGACACCGGTGTCGACACCCGGAACCCGCAGCTCGCCAAGGCGGTCGACAAGGACAGCGGGGCGAACTTCCTCCGGCCGGAGGAGGGCATGACCGCCAAGGAGCTCGGCGGGCCCACCACCGACCCGGTGGGCCACGGCACCAAGGTCGCGGGCATCATCGCCGCACGGCCCCAGGCCGGTACCGGATTCGTCGGCCTCGCTCCCGAGGCCGTCATCATCCCGATCCGCCAGAACGACGCGGAGGGCAGCGGGAACGTCGGCACGCTCGCCAAGGCGATCGAACACGCCATCGCGGAGGACGCCGACGTCATCAACATCTCCCAGGACACGGAGGCGCCGCCGAGCCGGGACTCCGCCCTGGCCACGGCCGTGCGGAAGGCGCTGGCCGAGAACATCGTCGTGGTCGCCTCGGCGGGCAACGACGGCGCCGACGGCAAGCCCAAGAACACGTATCCGGCGGCGTACGAGGGGGTCCTCGCCGTCGCCGCCTCGGACCGCAACAACGAACGAGCCGTGTTCTCCCAGCGCGGCGGCTTCCTCGGCGTGGCCGCGCCCGGTGTCGACATCGTCTCGACCGTCCCCGGCTTCGGCCAGTGCGTGGACAGCGGGACCAGCTTCTCGGCTCCCTACGTCTCCGGCGTCGCGGCCCTCATCCGTGCCGAGCACCCGGACTGGACGCGGCAGCAGGTGGTCGCCCAGATCGAGCAGACCGCCGAACGCTCCATCAACGGCCATGACAGCAACGTCGGCTGGGGCGTCGTCGACCCCGTGCGCGCGCTCACCGAGGACGACCGCCCCCGTGAACGGGCCGTACCCGACGAGGGCCCGGCGCCCGCGGCCGCTCCGGAACCGATGGCCCTGACGCTGGCCGAGACGCCCCAGGAGCGCAAGGAGCGCTACGCGACGTACGTGCTGGGAACCACGGCGGTCCTGGTCACCGTCGTCTCCGGGACGGCTGTCGTCCTCCGCGACCGCAGACGGCGCCGCGGCGGCCCCACGGAGCCCCCCGCCTCCCAGGACCAGTGAAACCGAAGCCGGAAAGCCCGAGACCCATATGAGCCAGCCACCCCCTCCGTACGGAGGCCCGCCGAACCGACCCGGACCCGCACCGCTGCGACCGCCCCACCCCGGCCCGCCGCAGGCGCCTCCGGGTGTCTTCGGCCCGCCTCCGTCCCCGCCGCACGGAGGCGCCGTTGTGCCGCCCTCCGTGATGCCGCCGACGGTGGTTCCCCCGCCCACGGGTGGAGGCCGCCGGGGCCGCACCACCCTGGTCGCCGTGCTGGCCGCTGTGCTCGTGACCCTGCTTGCCGGCGGCGGCGCGTGGCTGCTGTACGGGGACGGGGACTCCGGGGAGGACGGGGAGGCCCTCCCGCCGCACCGGCAGAACGCCGCACTCGCCTGGGAACAGCCCGTGCCGCGGGTACCGCTCGTGGAGGAGACTCCCACCACCTGGTTCACCGAGAAGTTCGTGGTCAAAGTGCCGGTGACCGAGGTCGCCGGCTTCCGCCGCGACACGGGGAAGCGGGCGTGGCGCGTCCCGCTGAGGGGCGTGACCTGCGGGACGTCCGTGGAAGCGGCCGCCGGTCGTGCGGCCGTGCGGCACGGCCTCTCCTGCGAACTGCTCACCGTCATCGACCTCGCCCGGGGCGAGGCGCTGTGGACCCGGAAGCTCCCGGTGCCTGCCGGTACGGAGCCCGACACCGTGGACCCCGGGCGGCTGGCCGTGACGGAGGAGGCGGTCGCCGTGGTGCTGGAGGAATCCGCGACGGTCTTCCGCATCGCCGACCAGAAGGTTCTTCAGCGTCTCGACCGGCTGGACGGCTCCTGCGGCGTGAAGAGCGTCCGTGGCGGAGCCGTGCTCGTCGCCAGAGCGGCATGCGACGGAAGGCAGGTGGTGTGGGTGCACGATCCCGTCACCGGTGAGCGCGAATGGGCCTGGCCGGTCCCGGCCGGGCTCCAGGTGGAAGGATTCCCCTCCGCATCGCCCCTCGTGGTGACGCTGCACCGGGACATCACCGAGGGGACCCACAGCGTCTACCACCTCCCGGGGAAGGGAAAGCCGGCCGTACCGATCGACATGGGCCGGAACGTCGACCGCGAGGCGGGCCTCTGTGAACACGTGACGCCCCGGTGCCCCGGCGCGGTGGCCGGGGAACGGACGCTCTACCTCCAGGGGCCGAAGCACGCCTCGCCGGGCGACAGTTCCGCCCAGGAGAACGAAGTCGTGGCGTTCGACCTGCGGACCGGCAAGGCCATGTGGGCCGCGAAGCCGGAGGCGAAGAGGGAGCTCGTCCCCGTGGCCGAGCTCCAGGGAGACCTGATCGCCTATGAGCCCGCCACCCCGGAGAAGGGCGGAGCCCTCCTCCGGTACGACGGCGGCACCGGAAGGCGTTCCGTATATGAGCGGCACCCCTCGCTGACCAGCGAACGTGAGCGTGAGGTCGCCAGGAACGCCGCGCCTCTCCTGGACCGGGGAATGTTCTTCCTGTCGGCCGAGGACGTCTACCCGTGGGAAGAGGGCGAGCCCGAACCGGCCCTGGTGGCCGCCTTCCGCTGAGCGCCTTGCCGTTCACCTGTACACCGCGCGTGAATCCATCGCGCCCGAGCCCTCGAAAGTTGATCTGACCATGGCGACTCCGCCTCCGCCCGGCCCCTACGGCGCACCGCCGCCACCACCCTGGCAGGGCCCCAATCCCTATGCGCAGACCCCTCCCCACCCGGCTGCCGGATACCCCGTTCCGCCGCCGTTCCCGCCCGGCCCGCCGTCCCCTCAGCCGCGGAAGAGGCGCCGTACCCCCCTGCTCATCGCCGGGGTGGTGGTCCTGCTGCTCGCGCTCGGCGGCGGCGTCTGGGCGTATCTGGGCTCCGCCGGGAAGGACGCGGACGATCCGAAGGCCGCCGGACCGGCCGCGCCGCCCGAACACGAACACAAGACGCGCAGCTCCATGTCCTGGAAGGCACCGGCGCCCAAGGGCGAGATCAAGGACTATGTCGCCAGCGACGCCAGCGGCACCTGGTTCACGGAGACCACCGTCGTCAAGGCCGAGATCAGGGAACTCAAGGTCTACTCCCGGAAGGACGGGAGCGTTCTGACGACGGTCCCGCTGCCCGGTGACATCTGCGGCGAACGCACCCCGCCGCACGACGGGACGATCGTCCTGGCGTACCGGGACGGCGACGAGGCCTGCTCCCGCCTGACGCTCATCGACATCGAGGAGGGGGAGCGGGTCTGGACCACGGAACTGCCGTCCGCCTACGAGGACGGGGAGCAGGTCCGCTGGGTCGTCATGGCCCGCATGGAGGACCGGGTCGTTCTCGTCACGGAGGACGGCCTGCGGGCCCTGGCCGTCGAGGACGGCGAGGAGGAGTGGGCGGCCGGACTCCCGGGCGGCCGGCTCGCGGCCGGTTTGGCCGTCGGTGAGGGCCGGCTGCTGGCGACCTCGTACCGGCTCAAGGGCGGGACCGCCGCGGACTACCAGGTGAACGAGATCGGCCCGGCGGACGGCCGGGTCCGGTGGAGTTGGTCCGTGCCCGAGGGGCAGCGACCGAGTGTGTTCGCCTCCGTCTCCCCCACGGTGGTGGGACTCGTCTCCCGCGAGCAGTTCCTCGTGAACCAGTTCGTCGCCCTCGACGACAAGGGGCGCGAACGCTCCCGGGTACGGGTCGCCGCGAAGGGCAGTGAGACCGAGAAGGGCGGTCCCGAGCAGACGTTCGAACCCCGCTGCGGCTCCGCGGCGGACGGCTGTGCCGCCGCGGTGGTGGCGGACGACACCCTGTACCTCCCCACCAAGCCGGGGGAGGCCGACAGCGACGCCGGGACGGAGTTCAACAAGCTCGCGGCCTTCGACCTGGCGACCGGGAAGGTGAAGTGGTCGGCGACGGCCGGGGACAAGCGGACGGTGATCCCCGTCGACACCGACGGCGGCAACGTCATCGGCTACGCCGAACCCACCGGGGAGAGCGGCGGCCGGCTGGTGCGGTTCGACGCGGGCACCGGCAAGACCTCGCTCTACCAGCAACACCCCGACAGCGACAGCGAGAACGAGCGCGACGCCTACTACACCACGCATCCGCCGCTCGACGTGTACCTCGACCGGGGACAGTTCTTCATCGTGTGCGAATCCCTGACGGGCTCCGAGGAGTTCGTGATCGTCGCCTATGAATAGCCGCCGCCCGCCGGGACGGTGAGTCCCGGCACGGCATACGCTCACTCAGCCCCGCTCGCCGCGTTCGCCGCGCCGGGCGGCCCCGCCCACCGGTCCGTATGCACCGACTCACGCACCACCAACGAGGGAACCCACCATGTCGCAGCCGCCTCCGCCGCCGAACCAACCACCGAACCAACCGCCGGGCCCGCCCGCGAACCAGCCGCCCGGCCCGCCGCCCCAGGGCGGTTTCGGCGCGCCGAGCGGCCCCGCGCCCGGCCCCACGCCCCCGCCGCCCCACCAGCCGCCGATGTCCCCGCCACCGCACGGCGCGCCCGCCGGGCCGTGGAACGCCCCGCAGCCCGGGCAGCAGCCCGGCCTGCCGTACGGGCAGCCCAACCCGTACGCACAGCAGCCGGCGTACGGCGCGTACCCTCCGCCCACCATGCCCCCGCCCGGTGGCGGCGGTCCGGACAAGAAGCGCACCGCCGTCATCATCGGCAGCGTCCTCGCGGTCCTGCTCGCCCTCGGCGGAACGGTCTACGCCGTCTCCGGCGACGACGACGACGGCGGCAAGCCCTCCGCCGGGGCCGGCGAGAAGGACCGCGCCGGGGAGGGCGACAGCGCCGAGCTCGACGGCGGAGGCGGCAGCGGCGGCGACGAGGAGGCGGGTGCCCGCCCGGGCGACGACGGCCTCACCGGCTCCGGCGGCAAGGGCGAGGGCAAGGTCCTGTGGCAGAAGCCGGCGCCCGACGTCGCCAAGTCCGGTGTGGACACCCCCGGTTTCTGGCTCGCCGACGGCGCCGCCGTGAAGGCCGCCCTGGAGTCCGTCACCGCCTATGACGCCAAGGACGGCAAGGAGAAGTGGTCCGTCGAACTCGACGGCACCATCTGCGCGGCCTCCGTCAACGCCACCGACGACGGCAAGGCCGCGGTGGCGTACGAGGGCGCCAAGAAGGACGAGTGCAGCCACGTCGCCCTGATCGACCTCGGCAAGGGCGAGAAGGTCTGGGACACGGCCCTGCCCAAGGGCGGCCTCGGCGGCTATATCGGCACCACCGTGGCGATCGGCGGAGACACCGTCGGCGCCTCCTGGTTCGGCGGGTCGGCCCTGCTCAAGATCGGCGACGGCAAGGAACTGCCCCGCGGGGAACGGGTGACGGGCTGTACCCCGAACGGCTTCGCGGGAGGCAAGGCCCTGCTGCGCTCGTTCTCCTGCACCGCCGGCGGCAAACTCCAGAAGATCGGTGCCGGCGGCAGGACCGAGTGGACGTACACGGCCCCCGAGGGCTTCAACATCAGCAACATCTTCTCCGCCGACCCCGTCGTCGTCTCCCTCTCGGACAAGGACAACAAGTCCGGCGGCATCCTGGCGATCGGCGCGGGCGGCAAGGTGCGTTCGCAGATCGACCTCGGCAAGGAGACCTACCGCCCGGCCTGCGGCATGCGGATCATGTCCCAGAAGCTCGACGGCTGCCAGGGCGTCGCGGCGAGCGACGACCTGTTCTACCTGCCGACCGAGGACAAGAAGAAGAGCGGCGGTGACGGCTTCGGCCGGTACAACGAGATCCACGCCTTCGACCTCGACACCGGTAAGCGGAAGTGGAAGTCCGCCGCGGGCGACGACCTGACGATGATGCCGCTGCGCACCGACGGCGAGAAGCTCATCGCCTACCAGAAGCCGACCTACGACAAGAGCGGCCGGATCGTCAGCATCGGCGCCAAGGGCGGCAAGCCCACGACGCTGATGAAGAACCCGGAGGCCGCGCGGGACGCGGAGAACGGCTTCTACGCCCCGTTCCTCGTGTACGAGGACGACCGGTTCTACCTCGCCTCGGACCGGGTGACGGGCAGCTCCAGCGGCTCCCCGGAGAAGCTGCTCCTGGTGATCGGGAAGGGCTGAGGCCGCGGGGCGGGCCCCGCCCGGCACGCCTGCGCGCCGGGCGGGGCCCGTCACCGGACCGCGACACAGCCGCCGTTGTCCACAAAGGAGTTGGCCTGTCGCACTCGGTGACTACAGTGGTCCCCGGCTTCGTATCGGTCATCGGGGGAGACACGTGGGGGACGAACACAGGCTGAGGAACGGAGACGGCGGTGCCGACCGGGACCTGTCGGTCGAGGGCATGGCGCTGCAGACCTTCAAGTCGCGCATCGACAAGCTCCTCACCGAGCTGGCGGAGTCCCCGGCGACGCCGCGGAAGATCGGTGAACGCACCCTCGCTCCGGCCGCCTTCGGCAGCGGCTTCGCGGCCGCGGAACGGATTGCGGAGCAGTACGAGACGGTGCGCACCCGGCTGGAGAAGCTGTCCGCGCTCTTCGGCCGGCAGATCGAGGCCATGGGCCTCGCGGTTGACATGGCCGACCGTGACTACGAGGGAATCGAAGCGGCCAGAGCGGCCCGCTTCCGCGAGATCCAGGCCGAGACGGCCGAGCACTACCGACCGCCCGGGCGGGACGAGAACACCGCGCCCGACGGTTCCGAACTCGGCGACGGCAGGACGACCGAAGGCTTCTGAGGCGACAGGGGGAGGCGGCCATGGCGGGGCCCGACGAATTCGAAGGCCGCTCACTCGACGCCTTATACGCGATGGTGGCGAGCGCGAAGCCCGCGGACCTGACCGGGGCGGGCGAGGCGCTGGCCGGCATCGGCTCGGAGATCGACGGCATCGCGGGTGAACTCCGGGAGTACGTCGCCCGGGTCGCCTGGAAGGGCGAGGCAGGCGACGCCTTCCGCGAGTGGGGCCAGGACATGGTCCGGGAAACCCTCCGGCTCGCCGAGTACAGCACGGTCATGGGCACCGAGATGGAACGCGCCGGCCAAGCCCTGACCGAGGCCCGCGCCGCCGTCCCCGCCCCGGCGGGCCAGTGCTTCGCCGATCCGGAGAAGGAGAAGGCTCGCATCGCCGACGAGGAACTCAAGCGCGAAGAGGCGATCAACCAGCTCAACCGCCTGAGCTCCTACTACACGGCGGTCTCCGACCGCATGGCGGCCGAGCCGGAGCCGAACTTCCGTCCGATGGACGGGGGGTGGCGCCCGATCGACCAGGGTCGGCCGACTGCCGCGCAGGACGGGGGAGCGACGGCCGGGACTCAGGGACGGGAGGGCACCGGACCGTTCTCGCCTTTCGGAGCAGCCCACAGCAGTGCGGCGAACGGGACCGCGCCGGGGGCGGCTACCGAAGGCCAGGCGCAGGGCAGGGACGCCGGCGTGGGAACCGTCATCGATTCGACCGAGGGAACCACTCGGCCGGAGTCCGGCCTCCGGAGGGAAGGGCCCGCAGGGCCGTCTCTCCCCACACCCCACAGTGGTCCCACAGTCCACCCCGTGGCGCCGGTCACGGTCATCTCCCCTCCACAGGCCGCCGAAAAGGCGGCGCGCACCGGACCGTCCAACGGTCCTGGCGGCGGGCGTCCTTCAACTCCTCCGACAGGCGCCTCGCGAGGCCGTGCACCGGACGGCGTCGTCGGCGGTGTGCCTCAGCGGTCGAGCCCTCCGCCGAGCACTTCCCGGCTGCCGAGAGGCGTGGTCGCAGGTGAGGAACAGCGGCTCATGGGAAGAGGCTCCGCCGGTGCGGGCGCGCCGACGGGGGCCACCGGCTCCCGCGCCGGCGGCCCCGGAGGGGCCCAAGCCCGGCGAGTCGCCGTTCAACCCGGTGGAGCGGTGGGGAATACACGACCGGGCGCCCGGGGGCGGGCGGACTTCACTCCGGGCGGGGCGGGACTGGTGAGGAACACGCCGGTATCCGGCGCGAGTTCCTCGCGTGCACCCCGGGCGGCCGCTGATGCCGAGCCCTCAGAAGAGAGACCGGATTACCTACTCGAAGACGAAGAGACCTGGACGAGTGGCCGGCACAGGCCCATGCCACCAGTGATCGACTAGCCGTGATGGACGCTACGCATATGAGGAGTCACCCGGCCATGCCTCGGTCGTCATTCGCTGTTCGGCGGTACACCAGGCCGCTGCTGACACTGCTCGCGACGCTGAGTATCTCCCTTGGGGGCCCTGCCGTGTCGACGGCGGCGGCAGACGATGTGCGCTCCCGTCAATGGCCTCTTGATGCCATGGAGGCGGAACGCATGTGGGAAGTCAGCGCCGGGCAGGGGGTCACGGTGGCCGTGATCGACACCGGTGTGGACGCTTCACTTCCCGAACTGCACGGGCAGGTGCTGCCGGGTAAGAACGTCTCAGAGTTGCGGGGCGGTGCCCACCGGGACACCGACGGTCACGGCACCGCCATGGCCGCTCTGATCGCCGGCACGGGGCGGAGCGGTGGCGTGACGGGGCTGGCTCCCAAGTCGCGCATTCTGCCCGTCAGGACCGGTGCGGGCGTCACGCTGACCAGTGGCAAGGACATGGTGCAGGCGGTGGAATTCGCTGCGACCAGCGATGCGCGGATCGTCAACCTGTCGGTGGCGACGGAGATCCCGTCATCCGAGACGGAGGACATCCACAAGGCGCTGAGAGAAGCGGTAGGCGAGGGGAAGCTCATCTTCGCCGGAATCGGTAACACCGGGAAGAGCGGAAACGCGGCGTCCCTGCTGGCTCAAGTCCCCGGAGTGGTGGGAGTGGCAGCGGTCGACAAGATGGGAAAGGTCGCCGATTTCTCCGCCCACGGTCCTGAAGTCGCCCTCGCTGCTCCCGGAGTCGACATCACCGTTCCCTGCAAGCAGGGCACGGGCTACTGCGATACCGAAGGCACCAGCAACGCCACCGCCATCGCCTCCGCCTCCGCAGCCCTGATCTGGTCCGAGCACCCGGACTGGACGGCCAATCAGGTCCTCCGCGTCATGATGGAGACGGCCGGCAAGCCCGAGACCGGCAAAGTCCCCAGCAAATACGTCGGTTACGGAACCGTCCGCCCCCGCAAGGTGCTCCTGGACAAGGAGGGTGACCCGGGTCCGCCGGCGGTCAACCCCCTGATGGCCGCCCGTGAGCAGCCATCGTCCGCCGGGCCCGGGCCCGATGGCCCGCCGAAGACGGGGACGGCGGACGGGAAGGGCGAGGCCCAGCCGGCCGCGCAGGCCGACGGCAACGGCGGCGGCAAAGCCCTCTGGCCGATCGCAGGCGGAGCGGGAGCGGCGGCTCTGCTCACCGCGGCAGTGCTGCTGGTCCGCCGCCGCAAGGCCCAGACAAAGAACCCCTGATGGCGGCACTCAGCGCTGTCATCGATGAGAAGGAGAACACATGGCAGGGACCAATCTCGCCGTCAACGATGACAACCAACTCATCCTGGCCGGGCGCATCGACGCCTTCCAGCATGAGCTCCAGAACCGCATCAGGTCCCTCAACGACGTCGTGGACCGGATCCAGGCGGGCTGGAAGGGCGCCGCGAGCCAGGAGTACGACTCGGTCCAGCGAGGTGTGAACGAGAACCTCAAGCGGATCCTGGTCCGGCTTGTCCAGTTGGAGGAAGCGATGCGCCTGGGCGTCAAGGGCTTCACCGCGGACGAGCAGGAGCGCGTCCAGCAGCTTCGTCAGATGGGCGAGACCGGCGCGGGCCAGAGCAAGATCCTCGACATGATCTAGCAACTGCCCGTTCCCGCACCAGAAGCACCATCACAGAGGAGAAGACGTGGAAACTGCCGTCAATTACGACACGGTGACCCAGGCGGCCAACGACGTCCGGGTAACCTCCCGGGAACTGGCCGGCAAGCTGGGCGACCTCATGGCGGACGTCACCCGCTTCACCGCCGACTGGCGTGGTGAGGCCGGGCAGGCCTACGCCGAGATCCAGGCGGACGTGGACCTCCAGATGGAGGAGATGACCGGCAAGCTCAAGCTCATCGCCGAGCGCCTGGACCAGTCCGTCGTGGGCTACCAGGACACCGACCGTGGCAACGCGGCCCGCTTCCGGATGTCCATGTGAGGCGCTGACGCGCCACTTCCTGACAACAGTGAGCGGGGCCGGCCGTCCGACGGCCGGCCCCGCTCACTGACCTATCCGCGGGGCGGACGGCTCGCGTCTCAGCGGATGTCGAACTCCCCGTCCCGGGCCCCGAGAACGAAGGCGCGCCATTCGCCCTCGGTGTACCGCAGCACGGTGTCGGGGTCCGCCGAGGACCGCATCGCCACGGCTCCGCCGGGCAGATACGCGATCTCGACCCGCTCCTCCGACTCACTACCCGGAGCACTGAGCCACTCGACACCCGAGATGTCGAGCGCGTACAGCTCGGCCTTCTCCTGCTCATCAGCCATCAGTCCAACTTCCCTTCAGGAACGGCAGCCACGGTCCGCGGCACACGACGCCCCGGACCTGGTTCTACAAGACCGCACGACACTGCCGGCGTCTGGCGGACCGTGGGCTCGGGCAGTCGGGGTCACAGCCCTCATTGTCGTGACGGCGCTTCCCGAGGCTAGTCGGCTACCGCCGCGGTGAGCGCTGGATCGCTGCAGGCGAGACTGGGCGGCCAAGCCGTTCAAGACTCAACTCGAGGGGTTCCAGCGGTCAACCTGGCTTCCTTTGCACAACCCAGTTCTTGTGCCAGCCTACGGGAAACGCTGTTGAGGATTGAAATAGTGGCTGTGCTGAACCGGTCCGGGGCAATCTCTCTCTTTCCGGCCCAGAGTACGCCTTTGACGTACTGATCATCGGGCCCGGCATCGCTGGACGGACAGTGGAAATAGAGACTGGCTCCGTCATCGCTCGTATGGGCGTGCTGCCCGGTTCTGTATGTTATCCACTCATCCTTCTTCCGTGACCCGGAAAACGGCGAACGCCGGCGGAATTCCAATGTGGCCGCGGGTACGCCGTTGGAGTCGGCGGTGTAGATTCTGCAGAACTCGTGATACTTCGCTTCTTCCGGCGCGCGACGAAGCCTATCCGCCAATTGCTTTCGGTGGACGATGTTGGGTACGTCGAAGGTATTGGCTCCGGTCAGCGATTCCAGATGGTGTGCAGCCTTCTTTTCGAGGGTGGCGTCACAAACTTCGCTCGCGGAGTACTCTCCTTGGGTGGGGGAGGGGTCCGCGGAGCACGCCGAGGTGAGGAGATATGTGCACGTTATGGCCAATGTGGCGATTACCTGTCGGGCTGTCGGCATGATTCAATCCCCCTTGTAGGGAGGCTTACCTCGATATTTGTCAGCTTCTGGACCGATTCCTGTGTAAGCATTCTTGAGATCATCGATCAGGTTTTCTTCGTCTGCCATGTCCTCCGCCCGGGGTTTGCCTTCAAAGTACTGCAGATAGGTGTTGGCGATGTCGTTCTCTCCCGCAGTGAAAAATTCATCGCGAGTTACCTGGATGATTTCTGATGGATCATCCTCCGCTTTTTCTGCCGATTTGTCGGCTTGTTGTCCGAGGAAAGTCTTGACGGCTTCTCCGCTGGTTTCGCTCACCAAGGGAACGATTGCTGCACCCGCTGCTCCGGATCCTGGTACGGGAAGACATGCGATTCCAGCACCAACAGCGGTGCCGATGGCGAACTTTGTCCATTCCGTGGATCTTCCCAGTGATTTATTATGCTCTTCCGAACCCTGTGTGTGCTCGCTTGCGGCCTGATTCGCGCGTGCGGCGTCCAGGATCCCCCGCGCTTCGGCGTGCGTATGGAGGACGTCCCTTCCGTGCCCGTAATTCTCATCATTAGTAGCAGGGAATGCCTCGAGGGAGGTGAGTGTGTACACGACCTCCGCCCGCGTCATGTAGGCGTGGGTTGTTTCGTTTTGTCCCATAATGCTGAAGAAATCGATAGTGTTGGTGCGGCCGAATTCAGCTCTCCCTTTATATTTCGCAGGAAAATCGCTCTCATCTTTACCGGCGCTACTGTCGCCGATGCCGGAGAGGGTGTAGTTGAGGTCGTCGATGTAGGCGCTGCCCATTCGGCCGAGGCTGTCCGCCATTTCCGGTTGTTCGTGGACGAGGGAGTTGTCGCTGCCGTAGATGTGGACGACTTGCTCCATGACGGCGGCGGTTTCCGCGCTGCGGCGCTCTTCCACCTGGACGAGCCCGCTCTCACCGGTGAGTTCGGGTGCGTCGTAGGCGTATCCGGTGGTGGCCGCCTCCAGGGCGTGGCCCAGCGCCTTGCGCCCGTGAATCGTGTCGGCCTCACTTCCGGCCCCGGCGTCCGGCGTCCACTCGCGTTCCTGTGTGAGGTAGGCCAGGTGTTTGTTGATCTCCGAGTCGCGGTCGACGAATTCGCCGGCGCCGCCCGGTTGCTTGAAGAACTCGGTGGCGGCCTGCGGGTTGTGGCCGAGTGCTTCCAGGAATCCGGTGACAGGGTCCCGGCCGCGGTCCTCGCCCTCCCCGTAGTTCAGGTCGGTTTCCGTGTTGGCGTAGCCGGTCCACAAGGACCCGGGCCGTTCGTTGTGTTTCTTGTCCAGCTCAAGTAGGGCGTTGCCGTATTCGCGGAGGAAGCCCTTGTCGAACTCTCCCTTACGCATGAGGCTGGACATGACCTGGAAGCCGTAGGGATTGCCGGCGGCGTCGATGCCCAGCCGGTTGTCTCCGAGGGCGATCACCTTCTTCTCCCAGGCCTGCATCTCGGAGCTGGAGGATTGCGTGGCCGACGCCAGGGTGACCGAGAGGTTGTTCTGCACTTCCTCCAGGATCTTCGCCCGTTCGGGATCGGGAGTCCGCTGGTAGGGGTCGGCCAGGTTCGCCCACATCTCGAGGGTCTTCTCCGCCTCCAGTTCCGTCGCCAGGGCTTCACCGAACGCTGTGTTGTTCTTGTGGGCGGCCAGGAGGCTGTTGAAGCGGATGAGCTCCTCCTGCGTCGGGTTCGGCTTGCTCCCCAGTTCGGCTGCCTCCTTGGCGGCCTGTACGGCCAGGGCTTCGGTGGCGTCTTCCAGACTGGAGTAGCTGGTGAAGTTGTGCGGGTCCTTGCCAGTGACGGCCGCCAGGGTCTGGGAGAACCTGCGGTCGTCCTCGGCCGCCTCGCTCAGGACCTTCTTGATGCGGCCGACCATCGCGTCGACCTTTGCCTGCTCCCCGGGTGACTCCTCGGTCAGGAGAGGGGTGCCGACACGGTTCGTTCCCGAGGTGATGAGCGGTTCGCCTTTCGTCGACCGGACGAAGCCTCTGCCGTCGATGTGCAGGTCCTGCCGCGGAGCCTCCTGCACCAATTTCTCCAAGGCTCGTTTGTGCCGGGTGAAGGCGGTGTGGGCGTCGCGGAGGGTGTCCCGCAGCAAAGTGGCCTCCTTCACCGCGTCGTTGAACTCCTTCGCCGTCTTGGTGATGAAGGGCCGGGTGACGCCGGCGTTCTCACCGCGCCAGTCCGCCCGGTCGGCTTTGACGGCCATGACGTCATTGGCCCGCTCGGCCAGGTCCGTGAGCTTCTCGATGGTGGTGGTCCACTCGGTCACTGCTTCGCTCAGGTTCGCGAGCTTGACGCCCAGGACGTCTTCGAAGGCCGGCATGTCGGGGCTCAGCTCCTCAGCGGAAGTACTGGTCGATCTTCGACACGGACAGCTTGGCGACGACATCCCGCTCGTGCTCGTGATGCGCCGTGGTGGAGCCCTCCAGATGCATCTGGATCCGTGCGCAGGCGTCCTTCAGCGTCGACACCTGGCTGTTCCAGGTATCGACCGCGGTTGCCAGCGCGGAGCCCGTCGCGAAGCCGTCCGCCTTGAGGTCGACCGCGGCCGCGTCACTCGTGCCCGACGCGTGCTTCCCCCCGGCGGACAGACCGGCGTAGAGCTCGTAGGCTTCATGGCCGATGCTCTTCAGCTGCCGGGAGCTGAGCGCGAGATCGGCAGCACTGGTGCCGGGCTCACCGCGCCCGGTGCCGTCGTCCGCGCCGGCCAGCCGCATCCGGTTCGCCGCTTCGGCGCGCGCCTGCTGCCATTCCTCGTCGAAACCCATCCTGTCCCCCGGTTGTCGATCGGTCTGTGGTCCTGGCTGTGCAACCCGCTCGCCCAGCGGCGGCACCGCAGAGGTCTGCGCAACTCGCCGGGTGTACAAGGACGTTAGCCACCCCCCGGCAACGTTAGCGAGACGGCGCCCGGGCCCGCACTCACCCGATCGGGTCGCCGTGAGGGCAAGCGTCTGGTCGGCCGCCGACCTGCTCACCGGCGGCCGCCGGTGGTTACCGGTCGGGCAGCCACCCCAGCTGGACCAGTGGGGTGCCGCGTTTGCGCGAGACGAAGATGCCCCGCCCCGGCGGCATCCGCTGCGCGCGGACGTTGCCGAGGATGTCGCCCTCGCCGCGGTCGCCGGACAGGACGACGCCCTGGGCGCCGAGCTCCTTGACGCGCTGCATGAACGGTTCGTACATGCCCCGCGAGGCGCCCGCCGCGTTCCGCGCGATGATGAAGCGCACACCGACGTCGCGCGCGAACGGCAGGTTTTCGACCAACTGCGCGAGCGGATTGCCCGAGTTGGCCGCCACGAGTTCGTAGTCGTCGACGATGACGAAGATCTGCGGCCCGCTCCACCAGCTCCGGTCCCGCAGTTGCTGCGGGGTGATGTCCGGCTTGGGGGCGCGTTTCTCCATCACCGTGTTGATGGCCTCCATGTGCATCTGCATGGACGACGCGATGGGCGCGTACTCCAGGAGATGGCTCTCCGGTACGGCCTCCAGCATGGTGCGCCGGTAGTCGCCGACCACGATCCGGGCCTGTTCCGGGGCGTACCGCTCCGACAACTGTTTGGCGATCAGCCTCAGCAGTGCCGTCTTGCCGGACTCGCTCTCCCCGAAGACGAGGAAGAAGGGGTCGGTCTCGAAGTCGACGAAGACCGGCTCCAGATTCGTCTCGTCGATGCCGATCGCGACACCCAGTCCCGGGTGCTCGAAGCCCTTCGGCAGCCGGTCCGCCGGCAGCTTGCGCGGCAGCAGCCGGACGGCCGGGGCCGGCGGGCCCTGCCAGCTCTCGCGCACGGCCCGCACAAACGCCGCCGTGGCCTGCGACAGATCGTCGGCACCGCCCGCATCCGGACCCTCGGGACCCGCGCCACCGGCGTCGATCCGCGGCAGCGCCGTCATGAAGTGCAGCCTCTCCGGCACCTGGCCGCGCCCCGGGACCCCCTTCGGGACATTCGCGGCCACCTTGCGGTCGAACTCCGAGTCCATGACGTCGCCGAGCCGCAGCTCCAGCCGGCCCAGCATCTGGTCCTTGAGCGCCGCGCGGACCTCCATGTAACGGGAGGCGGTGACGACGACATGGACGCCATAGCCGAGGCCGCGCCCGGCGATGTCCGTGACGACCGCCTCCAGCATGTCGTAGTCCTGCCGGAAAGCGCCCCAGCCGTCGACGAGGAGGAACACATCCCCCCACTCCTCGCCGGGCAGTTCCCCCGTCGCCCGGCGGCGCCGGTAGGTGGTGATGGAGTCGATGCCGTTCGCGCGGAAGAACTCCTCCCGCCTGGCCAGCACACCGGCCACCTCGGCCACCGTACGACGCACCCGCTCCGGGTCCAGCCGCGAGGCGACCCCGCCGACATGCGGCAGGTCGGCGAGGGCCGACAGTCCGCCGCCGCCGAAGTCCAGCCCGTAGAACTGCACCTCGTCCGGTGTGTGGGTGAGCGCGAAAGCGGAGACGAGGGTGCGCAGCAGCGTGGACTTCCCGGACTGGGGGCCACCGACGACGAGCATGTGCCCCGCCGCGCCCGAGAAATCCTGCACCAGCAGTTCGCGCCGCTGTTCGAACGGCTTGTCGATGAGGCCGAGGGGTACGGCCAGCGCGCCCTGCCGTCCGTACCCCAGCGCGTGCAGACCGCGTTCGGCGGACACGGTGAGCGGCGGCAGCAACTGGTCCACCGCCGGCGCCCGGTCCAGCGGCGGCAGCCACACCTGGTGCGCGGGCACACCCTGGCCTTCCAGCCGCCGCACGATCACATCGAGCACCGTGTCCGCCAGCGCCTCGTCGTCCCTCCGCGCCGTCGTCAGGAGCGCGGCGGGGTCGGGCACCGTGTGGACGACGGGCACGGGCGCCGCCGTGAACAGCGCCGGCCGGCGTTCGACCGGCAGTTCGTCCGGGCCCGCGGTGGCCGTCGTCCCGGCCCGGTACGCGCCGGAGACGTACGCCGCCTTGAAGCGCGTCATCTCGTCCGTGCCGAACTTGAGGTATCCGGAGCCCGGCACCGAGGGCAGGTGATACGCGTCCGGTACGCCCAGCGCGGTGCGCGACTCCGCCGCCGAGAAGGTGCGCAGACCGATCCGGTACGACAGATAGGTGTCGAGTCCGCGCAGCCTGCCCTCCTCCAGTCGCTGCGAGGCCAGCAGCAGATGCACACCGAGCGAGCGGCCGATCCTGCCGATCTGGATGAACATGTCGATGAAGTCCGGCTTCGCGGTCAGCAGTTCGCTGAACTCGTCGATCACCAGGACAAGCGATGCCAGCGGCTCCAGGGGCGCCCCGGCGGCGCGCGCCTTCTCGTAGTCGTGGAGGTTGGCGTAGTTGCCGGAGGCGCGCAGAAGTTCCTGCCGGCGCTGCAGTTCGCCGCGGATCGAGTCGCCCATGCGGTCGACGAGCGTCAGGTCGTCGGCCAGGTTGGTGATGACGGCGGCGACGTGCGGCATCTGCGACATGCCGGCGAACGTCGCGCCGCCCTTGAAGTCCGCGAGAACGAAGTTGAGGGTCTCCGAGGAGTGCGTGACCGCGAGGCCGAGCACCAGGGTGCGCAGCAGCTCCGACTTGCCGGAACCGGTCGCGCCGACGCACAGGCCGTGCGGGCCCATGCCGTCCTGTGCGGCTTCCTTCAGGTCGAGCATGACGGGCTGACCGCCCTCGCCGACACCGATCGGCACCCGCAGCCGTTCGGCCTGCGAACGCGGCCGCCAGGTCCGGTCCACGTCCACCGATGCCGCGTCGCCCAGGCCCAGCAGCTCGGTGAAGTCCAGGTTCGCCAGCAGTGGTTCGTCGTCGTCACCGGTGCCCGCGCGCAACGGCGCCAACTGCCGGGCGAGAGCCTCCGCCGCTTCCGGGGGCAGCGCGTCCGGCACCCCCTCGTACGAGGCCCCGGAGCCGGACTCCAGCCGCAGCCGCCCCGGCCGTACGACCACGGACAGACCGCCGCGCTGCTCGTCCAGCTCACCCGCGACCATCTCGACGATGGTCACCCCCTGCAGTCCCTCGGGGGCGGCGAAGACGGAATCCGGCGGCACCATGCCGCCATCCAGGACGACCACCAGATGCGGTTGGTCGAGCAGCGGCCGGCCGTCCCGGCTGAACCGCGGCCGGCCCTCCAGCCGGCCGCCCAGCAGCCGCTCCAACTCGCCCAGGTCGTCGCCGAACAGCCGCTTGGTGCCCGCCCCGTCGACCGAACCGGGCAGCTGGGTGTGGGGAAGCCACTTCGTCCAGTCCCAGCGCGCCACCGCGCCCGGCCCCGCCACCACGGCGATCATCAGGTCTTCCGGCGAGTGCAGCACGGCCAGTTGCCCGATGAGCGCGCGCGCCGTGGCCTGCGCGGACTCCGGTTGCCCGGAGACGGTGAGGTGGTAGAACGCGCGCAGCGACACGGCCATCGGCAGTCCGTCGAGCGTGCCGTGCGCGGCGAGGAAGCGCTGCATGGCACCGGCCGCCAGGGGCTCCAGCTCGTCGACCGGAGCGGTGTCCGGAGCCACCAGCGGCGTCGACAGCTGCTGAGCCCCGAGCCCGACGCGGACCTGGCCGAAGTCCTCGTCCGCGATGCGCCGTTCCCAGACCCGGCCGCCCTCGGCGACCACGGCCCACAGCTGCTCCGGTGCCGGGTGCAGGTACAGCTGCGCTTCCCGCTGCGCCCGTGCCGTCCTGCGCACCTTGCGGCGCGTCTGCGCGAGGTACTTGAGGTAGTCGCGGCGGACATCCGCCACCTGCCCCTGCGTGCCCCGCCGGTAGCGCACCAGCTGCGCGATGACCATCGCCACCGTCGACACCATCATCAGCACGCCCATGATGCGCATGAACGGTGGTGCCTGCGGCATGAAGAAGAACACCACGGAGGAGCCCATGCCGAGCATGGGCAGCAACTGCATCAGCACGCCCTCCTGCTGGCCGCGCGGCAGCTCCGGCGGCGCCTGCAGGCGCACCTCCTCCGTCGGTACCGGCGGCGGCAGGGACCGTGGCGGGCGTTTGACGACGATCTGGCTCACCGGAGCACCAATCCCTCGGCGATGTACGGAAGTTCATGCCGCGCCCCCGTGGCGGCGGCCGTCCCGGGCGACGGTGATCCTACTGGCAGACCGGCACCGGGCGTGCCGGTAGGGTGACGCTGCGCGAAGCGCCCGCAGCAGTCAACAAGGGGGAGAACACAGGTGAGTACGGCCTCCGCGACCGGCTTCTGCCGCGTCACCGTCGTGGCGCCCGACAGCCGTATCGACGTCGCCCTGCCCGACGATATCGCCGTGGCCGATGTCTGCCCGGAGATCCTCCGGCTGACGGGCCAGTCACAGTCCTTGGGCACACCCCCGGGCTACCACCTGGTCCGCCGGGACGGCACAGTGCTGGACAGTGCCCGCTCGCTCGCCGCACAGAAGGTCGTGGACGGGCAGGTGCTCATGCTGCGCCCGTTCGCCCAGTCCCTCCCGCCCGCCGTGTTCGATGACGTATCGGATGCCGTCGCCTCCGCCGTCACCCGCGACCGGCACCGCTGGAGCGACGACCTGCTGCGCGGCGCGGGCCTGGCCGGCGCAGTCCTGCTGCTCGTCCTGATGGGCTTCGTCCTCTGGTACGCCGACCCGGTGCGGCACGACATGCACGGTCTGCCCGGCGTCATCGCCGGAGCCGCGGGCCTGCTGCTCACCACACTCGCGGCAGTGCGCGCCCGGATCTACGGCGACCGGGCCTCGGCCACGGTCCTCGGTCTCGGCGGATTGCCCCACCTGCTGATCGCCGGCACCGGCCTTCTCCCCCCGGAGGCGGGCGAGGGGCCGGGCAGGCTGCAGTTCCTGATCGGCTGCGCCTGCGTCCTGCTGGCGTCTGTCGCCCTGACCGCCCTGTCGCCCAGCGGGGATGCGCCCTTCGTCGCCGCCACCGTGCTGTCGGCCACCGGCACCCTCGCCACCTTCCTGGCCGTCCTCACGGAGGCGTCCGCCACCGACGCGGCGGCCGTTTGCGCCGCCGCAGCCATCGGCGCGATCGCGTTCCTGCCCGGCTTGTCCGCCCGCTTCGCCCGGCTGCCCATCGGCTACGCCCCGCCGCGTGCCGCCGGCGACCGCGAGTTCGACTCCGACCCCGACTCGCTTCCCGAGCCCGAGCCCGTCGACGCCGACGGCATCGCGGACCGGGCCCGTCGCGGACACGAGATGCTGCTCGGCCTCGTCGCCGGCTGCGCGGTCGTCGTCACCGTCTCCGCGGCCGTTCTCGGGTTTTCCGAGTCCTTGTGGGGACAACTGCTCGCACTGTCCACAGGTCTGGCGATGCTGCTGCGCGCCCGGCTCTTCCGCTACACCTCACAGGTCGGATGTGTCCTGGCGGCGGGTCTCGCCGCCCTCGCGCTGCTGGTGCTCGGCCTCGCCCTCAACCCGCCGGCCGGATCGGTCGTGGAACTGGCCGGCGGCGACCGGGCCGCCATGGACCTCCGGACGGTCTGGCTGACGGCGGCCGTCGCCGCGGGCGCGGCCCTGCTGACCGCGGTGGCGCTGATCGTGCCGAAGAAGGGGCTCACCCCGTTCTGGGGACGCTTCCTCGATCTGGCCGAGGGTCTCTTCCTGCTCTCCCTGGTGCCCCTGTGCCTGGCGGTGCTGGAGGTCTACTCCGCGGCACGGAGCATGACCAGCGGCTGAGCCGCCGGCCGCACCGGACGGCCGTTCCCCGGTGTCCCCGGACGGGGCTCCTTCCCCGCGGTCTTCCGCCCGCTTCCATGCTGGTACTGTGGGTCACGGCCTTGTGTACAGGCGTCTCCCGGCATGGCAGTCCGGGGGCGAAGCCGGCAGGCCCGGGCCTCCCGAGTCACGGAAGCTTCCCTGTGAACAAGACCAGGGGCACTCGGCGGCCGACATCCACACCAAGAGGAGTACCGCGTGTCGCTCGACGCCGCTACGAAGAAGCAGATCATGGCCGAGTTCGCGACCAAGGAGGGTGACACCGGTTCCCCCGAGGTCCAGGTCGCGATGCTCACCCGCCGCATCTCGGACCTCACCGAGCACCTCAAGACCCACAAGCACGACCACCACTCCCGCCGTGGTCTGCTGCTCCTGGTCGGCCAGCGCCGCCGGCTGCTGCAGTACCTGGCGAAGAAGGACATCCAGCGTTTCCGCGCACTCGTGGAGCGCCTGGGCATCCGCCGCGGTGCGGCGGGCGCGAAGTAAGACGCCGTGAAGGGAGCGGTTCCCACCCCGGGGGCCGCTCCCTTCGCCGTACGCGCGGTATGCGCCGCATGTCGCCGTATGCGCCGTCCGTGCGCCTGTGCGCCGCGCAGCGCCGGACACCGGCCGGACCACTCCGTCGTGTGACGGAAGCGGAAGCTTTGTAGTCTGGTCGGAACAAGAGAACAACGTATGAGGGGGAGCGCCCACCTCACCGCCGCACCGTCGCCCCAGGCGCCGGTCCTCGGTAGTGGCCGTCGGAGGCAGCCGTCTCCGGAGGCTTCGATCGAAGACCGGCCCGGCCCGCGGAGTGAGCGGCAGGGGCGCTCCACCGCCATCGTCCCCCGCCACACGGGCAGGGGGACGCAGACGAGGAGATTTTCCTGGTGGAGAACGAGACCCACTACGCCGAGGCCGTCATCGACAACGGTTCCTTCGGCACCCGCACCATCCGTTTCGAGACGGGCCGCCTGGCCCGTCAGGCCGCCGGCTCGGCCGTGGCCTACCTGGACGACGACACCATGGTGCTGTCGGCCACCACCGCGTCCAAGAACCCCAAGGAACAGCTCGACTTCTTCCCGCTGACGGTCGACGTCGAGGAGCGGATGTACGCCGCCGGGCGCATCCCCGGCTCGTTCTTCCGCCGGGAGGGCCGCCCCTCCGAGGACGCCATCCTCACCTGCCGCCTGATCGACCGGCCGCTGCGCCCCTCCTTCAAGAAGGGCCTGCGCAACGAGATCCAGATCGTCGAGACGATCATGGCGCTCAACCCCGACCACCTCTACGACGTGGTCGCGATCAACGCCGCCTCCTGCTCCACGCAGCTCGCGGGCCTGCCCTTCTCCGGCCCGATCGGCGGCACCCGCGTCGCCCTGATCGGCGGCCAGTGGGTGGCCTTCCCCACCCACACCGAGCTCGAGGACGCCGTCTTCGACATGGTCGTCGCGGGCCGTGTCCTGGAGGACGGCGACGTCGCGATCATGATGGTCGAGGCCGAGGCCACCACCAAGACCGTCGAGCTGGTCAAGGGCGGCGCCGAGGCACCCACCGAGGAGGTCGTCGCCGCCGGTCTGGAGGCCGCGAAGCCCTTCATCAAGGCGCTCTGCAAGGCCCAGGCCGACCTCGCCGCGAAGGCCGCCAAGCCGGTCGGCGAGTTCCCGCTCTACCTGGAGTTCCAGGACGACGTCCTGGAGGCGCTGACCCACGCGGTCCGCGACGAGCTCGCCCAGGCGCTCACCATCCCCGGCAAGCAGGCCCGCGAGGCCGAGCTGGACCGGGTCAAGGCGCTGGCCGCCGAGAAGCTGCTGCCGCAGTTCGAGGGGCGCGAGAAGGAGATCTCGGGCGCCTACCGCGCGCTGACCAAGTCCCTGGTGCGCGAGCGCGTCATCAAGGACAAGGTCCGCATCGACGGCCGCGGTGTCACGGACATCCGCACCCTCGCCGCCGAGGTCGAGGCGATCCCGCGGGTGCACGGTTCGGCGCTGTTCGAGCGCGGTGAGACCCAGATCCTGGGCGTCACCACCCTCAACATGCTCCGCATGGAGCAGATGCTGGACACGCTCGCGCCCGAGACGCGCAAGCGCTACATGCACAACTACAACTTCCCGCCGTTCTCCGTCGGCGAGACGGGCCGCGTCGGTTCGCCGAAGCGCCGCGAGATCGGCCACGGCGCGCTCGCCGAGCGGGCGATCCTCCCGGTCCTCCCGACCCGCGAGGAGTTCCCGTACGCGATCCGCCAGGTCTCCGAGGCGCTGGGCTCCAACGGCTCGACGTCCATGGGCTCGGTCTGCGCCTCCACCATGTCGCTGATGAACGCCGGTGTGCCGCTCAAGGCGCCGGTCGCAGGCATCGCGATGGGCCTGATCTCCCAGGAGATCGACGGCGAGACGCACTACGTCACCCTCACCGACATCCTCGGTGCGGAGGACGCCTACGGCGACATGGACTTCAAGGTCGCCGGCACCCGGCAGTTCATCACCGCCCTCCAGCTCGACACCAAGCTGGACGGCATCCCGGCCTCCGTGCTGGCCGCGGCCCTCAAGCAGGCCCGCGACGCCCGTCTGCACATCCTGGACGTGATGAACGAGGCCATCGACGTCCCGGACGAGATGTCCCCGAACGCCCCGCGGATCATCACCGTCAAGATCCCGGTGGACAAGATCGGTGAGGTCATCGGCCCCAAGGGCAAGATGATCAACCAGATCCAGGAGGACACCGGCGCCGACATCACCATCGAGGACGACGGCACCATCTACATCGGTGCCGCCGTCGGCTCCGCCGCCGAGGCCGCCCGCGCGGTCATCAACGGCATCGCCAACCCGACGATGCCGGAGGTCGGCGAGCGCTACCTGGGCACGGTCGTCAAGACCACCACCTTCGGTGCCTTCGTCTCGCTGATGCCGGGCAAGGACGGCCTGCTGCACATCTCGCAGATCCGCAAGCTCGCCGGCGGCAAGCGCGTGGAGAACGTCGAGGACGTGCTCAAGGTCGGCGCGAAGGTCCAGGTGGAGATCGCCGAGATCGACCAGCGCGGCAAGCTCTCGCTGATCCCGGTCATGGACGAGGAGGGCGGCGACGCCGCCAAGCCCGAGGCCCAGCCGCAGACGAAGGATGAAGCCGCCAAGTGACCTCTCTGTCCCCTGCGGGCGGATCACACCGCCCGACGGCCCGCACCTCCTCGGAGGGGCGGGCCGTCGGCCGTACCGAAACGCTCCTCCCGGGCGACAACGGCACCGGCACGGTCCGCCGCACCACCCTCCCCGGCGGCCTGCGGGTCGTCACCGAGACCCTTCCGACGGTCCGCTCGGTCACCTTCGGCATCTGGGCGCGCGTCGGCTCCCGCGACGAGACCCCGGCTCTGGGCGGCGCCACTCACTACTTGGAGCACCTGCTCTTCAAGGGCACCGGGCGGCGCAGCGCGCTGGACATCTCCGCCGCGCTGGACGCCGTGGGCGGCGAGATGAACGCCTTCACGACCAAGGAGTACACCTGCTACTACGCGCGGGTGCTGGACCGTGACGTCCCGCTGGCCGTCAACGTCCTCTGCGACATGCTCACCTCCTCGGTCATCGACGCGGGCGAGGTCGAGTCCGAGCGCGGCGTCATCCTCGAAGAGATCGCCATGACGGAGGACGACCCGGACGACTGCGTCCACGACCTCTTCGCGCGCACCATGCTCGGCGACAGCCCGCTCGGCCGCCCGGTCCTGGGCACCGTCGAGACGGTCGAGGGGCTCACCCGCGACCGCGTCGCCCGCTTCTACAAGAAGCACTACGACCCGACGCACCTGGTCGTCACCGCCGCGGGCAACGTCGACCACGACCGGATCACCGAGCTCGTCCACGCCGCCTTCGAACAGGCGGGCGCGCTCTCCCGTACGGACGCGGAGCCGGTCGGACCGCGCTCCGGCAGCCGCGCCGTCCGCTCCGCCGGACGCGTCGATCTGCTCACCCGGAGCACCGAACAGGCCCATGTGGTGCTGGGCATGCCCGGTCTGCCCCGCACCGACGACCGGCGCTGGGCGCTCGGCGTCCTCAACACCGCGCTCGGCGGCGGCATGAGCTCCCGGCTCTTCCAGGAGATCCGGGAGAAGCGCGGACTGGCCTACTCCGTCTACTCCTTCACCACGGGCTTCGCCGACTGCGGCCTCTTCGGCGTCTACGCCGGCTGCCGCCCCGGACAGGTCCACGACGTCCTCAAGCTCTGCCGCGACGAGCTGGAGCAGGCCGCGCTGCACGGGCTGACCGACGAGGAGATCCGGCGGGCCACGGGACAGCTCTCCGGTTCCACGGTCCTCGGCCTGGAGGACACCGGGGCCCTGATGCACCGCATCGGCAAGGGCGAGCTCGTCTGGGGCGACCAGATGTCGGTGGACGACATGCTCGGCCGGATCGCGGCCGTCACCCCGGACGAGGTCCGCCAGGTGGCGCGTGATCTGCTGGGACAGCGGCCCTCGCTGTCGGTCATCGGGCCGCTGGGGGACCGGCAGGCCGACCGTCTCCACGAGGTGGTGGCCTGACGGCCCGCCCGGCCGCGGCGGCACACTGGAGGCCGGCACGTCAGCTCACCGGCCGCCGCCGGCCCCCAGCGGGCCGGCCGGCCGGTTCACGGAAGAAGTGAGGAACAACCCGCCATGAGCAGCAAGCTCCGAGTGGCAGTCCTGGGCTCCCAGGGGCGCATCGGGTCCGAGGCCGTCCGCGCGGTGGAGGCCGCCGAGGACATGGAGCTCGTCGCCGCGCTCGACCGCGACGACGACCCGGTCGCGCTGACCGGGGCGAAGGCCCGCGTCGCGGTCGATCTCACCCACCCCGACGCGGTGATGGGCAATCTGGAGTTCCTGATCCGCAACGGCGTTCACGCGGTGGTCGGCACCACTGGCTGGACCGACGAGCGCCTGGAGACCGTGCGCGGACTGCTCGCCGAGTCGCCCGGCACCGGTGTGCTGATCGCGCCCAACTTCTCCATCGGCGCCGTGCTGACCATGGAGTTCGCCCGGAAGGCGGCCCGGTACTTCGAGTCCGCCGAGGTCGTCGAGCTGCACCACCCGACCAAGGCGGACGCCCCCTCGGGCACGGCGACCCGCACCGCACAGCTCATCGCCGGCGCCCGGCGCGAGGCCGGCCGCGGTCCCCAGCCGGACGCCACCACCACGGCGCTCGACGGGGCGCGCGGCGCCGACGTGGACGGCGTGCCGGTGCACTCCGTACGGCTGCGCGGCCTGCTCGCCCACCAGGAAGTGCTGTTCGGCGACACCGGCGAGACGCTCACCATCCGCCACGACTCCCTGCACCACAGCTGCTTCATGCCGGGAATCCTGCTCGGCGTGCGGCGCGTGGTCTCCGCGCCCGGTCTGACCTTCGGCCTGGAACACTTCCTGGACCTGGACTGACGGCCATGCGCGACAAGATCACCTACGGCGTTCTCGCGGGGGTCCTCTGCGTCTACTTCGTCCTGGCCGGCGGCCGGGGCCTGGCGCTGATCGGGCAGGGCACGGTGCTGACCGTCACCTTCGGCGTCTCCGTGCTGGTGATACCGCTGATCGGCGTCTGGTTCCTGTGGCAGACCACCCGGTTCGCCCGCGACGCGGAGCGGCTCGCCACCGAGCTGGAGGCCGAGGGCGGCCTGCCCGTCGACGAGCTGGTGCGGACCCCGAGCGGCCGGATCGACCGCGACTCGGCCGACGCCGTCTTCGCCCGCCGCAAGGCCGAGGCCGAGTCGGCGCCCGGGGACTGGCGGGTCTGGTTCCGGCTCGCCGTCGCCTACCGCGACGCGCGGGACACCCCGCGCGCCCGGAAGGCCATGCAGCGGGCCATCGCCCTGCACGACGGGCGTCCCGTCCGCGCCTGACACCCGTGCCGCGCCTGCCGGCCCGCCGCCCGCCGTACCGGGAGGCGGGCCGCCGGCGTACCCGGATACCGGTGGGCTCCTTGCGGCGAACCGGTGTCCGGCCCCGCACGGACCCACGGGTTCACGTGCACCGGGAAGACCGGGCCGGTGGGGCCGGGGCGCTCACCGGCCGTAGTGCGCAGCCCAGCCCTCCACCGCGTCCGCGGCCCGGTCGAAGGACCCCGGGCGGCCCAGGAAGTCGGCGTTGTGGTCGGTGAGCAGCGGCCGCAGCGGCTCCTCGCCGCCGGCCGACGCGACCAGCGCCTGGCCCTGCACGGTGCGCGGCAGCCCGAGCCACTTCACCGGCTGCTGCACGGTCCGGACCCGGGACAGCCGCTGCCAGGGCACGGTGCGCGTGGTGAACAGGGACACCTGCCGCAGCCCGTGCGCGCTCACCCACGCGCCCATGCGCAGCACCCGCAGCGCCAGTGCGATCACGACACCGGCCGAGACCACCGCCGTGACCGTCCCGGAGAACGCGCCCGCTAGGGCGACGATCACCGCCGCGACGAGCATGTACGAGGCCAGCAGCAGCAGAACCGCGGCCGCCCCGACCCGCCAGGGGCCGGGGCGGTACGGGCGGCGCCAGCGGTTCACGTCCTGGTGCGGCAGGGCGACGTCGTCCGCGGCCTCGTCGAATGCGCGGTCGGCCGTCAGGAAGGTCAGGGGCACGACTGGTCCTCACTCGTATGCACGCTCGAACAGGCTGTGCCCGGTGAGATTATCGACCTCCACCCGGTCCCGACCACCTCAGGGCCGCCGCCCGCGGAGGACGCCCGCGCGCCGGCGCCCCCGTGGACCGTCAGCCCCGGCCCGTAAGCTGGGCGCCGCCCAGAGACACCAGGGAAGGACCCGACCGTGACCGACGCCCCAGCCGAGACCGCCAAACCGAGCTTCCGCAGCGATGTGACCGTCGAGCTCGTGAAGCACAGCGCCTCCGACACCGACGTGCTGTGGGCCGCCCGGGTCTCGACCGCCGGCGAGCAGTCCCTCGACGAGCTCCGCAAGGACCCGGAGCGCTCCAAGGGGCTGATCAACTACCTGATGCGCGACCGTCACGGCAGCCCCTTCGAGCACAACTCGATGACCTTCTTCGTCAGCGCGCCGATCTTCGTCTTCCGTGAGTTCCACCGTCACCGGGCGGGCTGGTCGTACAACGAGGAGTCCGGCCGCTACCGCGAGCTCCAGCCGGTGTTCTATGTCCCGGGGGACGACCGCAGGCTCGTCCAGGAGGGCCGGCCCGGCCAGTACCGGTTCGTGGAGGGCTCCGCGGAGCAGCGCGCGCTGACCGGCCGGGTGATGGAGGAGAGCTACCGCCAGGCCTATGAGGCCTACCAGGAGATGCTCGCCGCGGGCGTCGCCCGCGAGGTCGCCCGGGCGGTGCTTCCCGTCGGCCTCTTCTCCTCCATGTACGCCACCTGCAACGCGCGCTCGCTGATGCACTTCCTGGGGCTGCGCACCCGGCACGAGCAGGCGGCAGTCCCCTCCTTCCCGCAGCGGGAGATCGAGATGGTGGGGGAGCGGATGGAGGCGGAGTGGGCGAAGCTCATGCCCCTCACCCACGCCGCCTTCAACGCCAACGGGCGTGTCGCACCATAGGTCCCGGATGTCCGGATACGCCGTGCGAGGCGCCCGTATTGCGGGGTTTTATGAGGTTCCTCTAGGGTGAGAAACCGGACCCGGCACTGCCTGAACCCCCGAGCAGGCAGTGCCGGGTTCCACTTCCCGGCTCCCCGAGGGAGCGCCTCGCGGTGCGCTACGAGTAGCGTGGGACCCATGGCTCCGACCTCCACTCCTCAGACCCCGTTCGGGCGGGTCCTGACCGCCATGGTCACGCCGTTCACCGCGGACGGCATCCTCGACCTCGACGGCGCCCAGCGCCTCGCCGCCCACCTCGTGGACGCCGGCAACGACGGCATCGTCGTCAACGGCACCACCGGTGAGTCCCCGACCACCAGCGACGCGGAAAAAGCCGACATCGTCCGGGCCGTGGTCGAGGCCGTCGGCGACCGGGCCCACGTCGTCGCCGGAGCCAGCACCAACGACACCCGGCACAGCGTCGAGCTGGCCCGTGCCGCCGAGGCGGCGGGAGCGCACGGCCTGCTGGCCGTCACCCCGTACTACAGCAAGCCGCCGCAGGAGGGCCTCTTCCGGCACTTCTCGGCCATCGCGGACGCGACCGGCCTGCCGGTGATGCTCTACGACATCCCCGGCCGCAGCGGCGTCCCGATCAACACCGAGACGATCGTCCGGCTCGCCGAGCACCCGCGGATCGTCGCCAACAAGGACGCCAAGGGCGACCTCGGCCGCGCCAGCTGGGCGCTGGCCCGCAGCGGTCTCGCCTGGTATTCCGGCGACGACATGCTCAACCTGCCGCTGCTCTCGGTCGGCGCCGTGGGGTTCGTCTCCGTCGTCGGCCACGTCGTCACCCCCGAACTGCGCGCCCTGCTCGAAGCGCACCTCTCCGGTGACGTCCAGAAGGCGACCGAGATCCACCAGAAGCTGCTGCCCGTCTTCACGGGCATGTTCCGCACCCAGGGCGTCATCACGACCAAGGCCGTACTCGGCCGGCTGGGACTCCCCGGCGGTCCGCTCCGGCTGCCGCTCGTCGAGCTCTCCGAGGAGGAGACCGAGCAGCTCAGGCGCGATCTGGCGGCCGGCGGGGTACAGCTCTGAACATCCGCACATCCGCATGACCGCGCATCCGCGCTACTCCACAACTCCACAACGACACCTAACGCACGTGCACGAATGTCACGCGCGCCACGCCCTCTCCGCCGTGCCCCGCCGCCCGTACCGCGCGCCGGGGCACGGCGGGGGTCACGGACGCGCGTGGTGAGGAGAGTCCTTTGAGTCATCCGCATCCCGAGCTCGGCTCGCCGCCGAAACTCCCCGAAGGCGGCCTCCGCGTCACCCCGCTCGGCGGTCTCGGCGAGATCGGCCGCAACATGACCGTCTTCGAGTACGGCGGACGTCTGCTGATCGTCGACTGCGGGGTGCTCTTCCCCGAGGAGGAGCAGCCCGGAGTTGACCTGATCCTGCCGGACTTCACGTCCATCCGGGACCGCCTCGACGACATCGACGGCATCGTGCTCACGCACGGCCACGAGGACCACATCGGCGGCGTCCCCTACCTGCTCCGCGAGAAGCAGGACATCCCGGTGATCGGTTCCAAGCTGACCCTCGCGCTGATCGAGGCGAAGCTCCAGGAGCACCGCATCCGCCCGTACACCCTCGAGGTGAGCGAAGGCCACCGCGAGCGCATCGGCCCGTTCGACTGCGAATTCGTCGCGGTCAACCACTCGATCCCCGACGCCCTCGCCGTCGCCATCCGCACCCCGGCCGGCATGGTCGTCCACACCGGCGACTTCAAGATGGACCAGCTTCCGCTGGACCGTCGCCTCACCGATCTGCCGGCCTTCGCGCGGCTCGGCGAGGAGGGCATCGACCTGCTGCTCGCCGACTCGACGAACGCGGAGGTTCCCGGCTTCGTACCGCCGGAGCGTGAGATCTCCGGGGTGCTCCGCCAGGTCTTCGCCGGCGCCCGGAAGCGGATCATCGTGGCGAGCTTCGCCAGCCACGTCCACCGCATCCAGCAGATCCTCGACGCCGCTCACGAGTACGGCCGCAGGGTGGCCTTCGTGGGCCGCTCCATGGTCCGCAACATGGGCATCGCCCGGGACCTCGGCTATCTGCGGGTGCCGCCCGGCCTCGTCGTGGACGTCAAGACCCTCGACGACCTTCCGGACCACGAGGTCGTCCTCGTCTGCACCGGGTCGCAGGGCGAGCCGATGGCGGCGCTCTCCCGGATGGCCAACCGGGACCACCAGATCCGCATCGTCCAGGGCGACACGGTGATCCTGGCCTCGTCGCTCATCCCGGGTAACGAGAACGCGGTCTACCGGGTGATCAACGGCCTGACCCGCTGGGGCGCGAACGTCGTCCACAAGGGCAACGCCAAGGTCCACGTCTCCGGCCACGCCTCGGCCGGAGAGCTGCTGTACTTCTACAACATCTGCAAGCCCCGCAACCTCATGCCGGTGCACGGCGAGTGGCGCCATTTGCGGGCCAACGCGGAGCTGGGCGCGCTGACCGGTGTGCCGCAGGACCGCATCGTCATCGCCGAGGACGGCGTCGTGGTCGACCTGGTCGACGGCATCGCCAAGATCGCGGGCAAGGTCCAGGCCGGATACGTGTACGTCGACGGCCTCTCGGTCGGCGATGTGAAGGAGCCGGCCCTCAAGGACCGGCGCATCCTGGGCGAGGAAGGCATCATCTCGGTCTTCGTGGTCGTCGACAGCACCACCGGAAAGATCGTCGGAGGCCCGCATCTGCAGGCACGCGGCTCCGGTATCGAGGACTCCGCGCTCTCCGCGGTCGTCCCGAAGATCGAGGAGGCGCTCGCACGGTCGGCCTCCGACGGCATCGCCGAGGCGCATCAGCTCCAGCAGCTGATCCGGCGCGCGGTGGGCAAGTGGGTCTCCGACAACTACCGCCGGCGTCCGATGATCCTGCCGGTCGTCGTGGACGTCTGACGGTCCGTCGGCGTCAGGGACGGTCGCGACCGGAGCCGATTTGCCTCCGGCCGCGACCGTCCAGTACTTTGGCATCTCCCCCGAACGAGGAACGCCGGGACGCTGTGCGTCCGGAGGTGAATCGAAGCGGTGGAAATCCGGCCCGGAGAAATCTGATAACGTCGGGTCAGCCGAAAGGCAAAGGCCATTCCAACGGCCACTGGAGCGGAATGCGGGCGGGAAAGCGGCCCGGAAAACGTCTGGTAAGGTTGGAAACACCGAAGGGAAGCGCCCGGAGGGCCCGGAGACGGGGCCGAAGGAAGCGTCCGTTC
>NZ_JOID01000011.1 GCF_000719865.1 Streptomyces albus subsp. albus | reverse complement strand
TGACAAACGCGACTACATCTTCAATGGCACTCTGACCGTCACCGCGATCGTCATCTGGCTCCGAGACACCGTCCAAGAGCCATCAGAAACGACCTAGCGGAAACTCTGGCCGTTGCGGTCGTGATATTCGTCGTCGTTCTCGTAGTTTCCGTCGTAATACTCGTCGGGGTTTCCATGCCGTTCGTGCCACTCGTCGTCGTTGTCGTAGTTCCCGTCGTAGTAATCCGGGCTGCTTCCGCGGTCCCCGCCGGCGCCCGACTCTCCGACGTCACTCTCGCTGCCCCGATCGAGCTTCGATCCCGACTCGGGGGCCTCGTCCGAGTCGGGCACATAGTCCGGGGCCGGAACCGTCTGGTCGCCGCGAGAGGCTTCCTCCGCCTCCCGAAGGGCCGCCTCCACGGCGATGCGGACCTCATCTGCGTAGCGTTCGTACTTCCGTTGCCTGGTAAGGAGGATCTTGTGGTCTTTGCAGTCCGAGGGGTCCTCGACCAGGTAGAAGTCCACCGTCCAGGAGTCGGAGTCGGCGCCCACGTGGCTGGAGTCTGTGGCACATACCGTCCAGGCAGCGTAGTCGGCCAGGACATCACCGTCATCGAGTTCGCCGATTCCTTCGACGCTGCTGGACTGCTGGTCGCCGGCCGGGTGGCCCACTCGGATGTCGATAACCCGGTATCCGGCGTCTTCGGCTGCTTGATACGCCTCGGCAGGCGTTCTACCGGTCTGGTCGGGCATGGCCGGAGGCCGGGGGCGATCAACGATGCCGAAGATGATGAGAGCCGCGATGACGCCTACGACAGTGAGAACTTTCCTGCTGTGGGCACGCATGGCGGTCACCGACCGTGAAGTATGAGCCGGCAGCGGATGACCACAAGGTTCCGGTCCTTCCACACCGGCCGCCGCGCCATCCTCACCCAGCAGCGCAGCGACAGGGTGTCTGGCTGCTCTTGCGTGGAAGACAGCGGCGCGGGAAGCACCGCCCCCATAAGCGGGAACATCCGCCCCGCATCCTCGATGAGCGCAACGGAAGGTTTTCACTTCCTTGGCCATTGGGTCACCCCCGCAAGCGGCGTACCTCGTTTGTCGTCCGCCTGGTCCGCCCGGTTCGGCCCTGGGCAGGCCGGCTCATCCCATGATGCGTGCGGTCGCTCCCACCGCCGCTACGAGCGCCACCCGAGCATTTTAGTGCGCTTCACTGTCCGCTATGGAGCTCACGCAAGCGACCGTCAACCACCTGTTGGCCCGGCTCGGCCCGGGGGACGGCTATATGTACCTCCCCGGTGACCTGAACCCGCAGGACCTGACCGATCTACTCGGCAGCAGGTACGGCGCCCCGCGCACCCTCGTCCTCGACGGCTTTACCGATCCGGCGGTCGACGAGCACAGGGGCGCGGCTCTCCTCACCCCCTTCGGGGACCGGGCCGTGACGATCAGGGCATGGGCGTACGGGGGCCAGTGGGTCGGCGCGGGTACGGCGCGGGACACCGAGGGGGCCGAGCGGCCGGTGCTGGTGGTCGCCCACAGGGAGGTGCCCGAGCCCTTGGCGGTCGCTCCCGGCGAGGACATCGACTGGATGGAGCGGCTCAGACGGATCACCGGCTGGACACACCCCGCCCAGCGGCCCGACGTGGACTGGGCGGAGGTGGAGTCGCGCCTGGGTACCGCGCTGCCGAGTGACTACAAGTGCATGGTCGAGACATTCGGCGACGGGGCCTTCGACGGATTCCTGAGCCTGAACCAGGAGCCGTGGACGGTCCTGAGGGAGGACCGCCTGCTCATCTGGGCGGGCACTGAGCGCGAGAATCTGTACTGCTGGAGGGCCGAGGACGACGACCCGGACCGTTGGCCCGTCGTGGTCCGGTCCTTCGACGGCGATGACGTTCCCTTCGACTGCCGGGCCGCCGAGTTTGTCTGCCGCATCCTCATCGACCCCCGTCACCCGTTCACGATGGCTCGCTATTTCGATACCCACTGGTTCATGAGCTACCGGGAGGGCGACTGACCGAAGCCGACCCCCCAACGGCATCCGCAGCCCGGTGGGCGGAAGCTTCGGGGAACGGGGCGGAAACACTCCTCCGTGCCCGGACGCCGGCCGCGACCAGTGGCCTCGGCCCAGTTCGCGGCACCGCCGTCGTCGCACCGCCTGCTGCCCCGACGCCACGCCCCGGCGCCCGGCTGTCCCGGCCACCCCGCTGCCGTGATGTGAGCGAGGTGCCGGGACCGGTCGCCGGGATCACAACCTGCCGGCGCGGCGCCGGGGTCCGTCAGCCTTGCGGGCCGCGTTTGCGCTGGATCAAGTGTTTGCCCAGCGCCTGCTGCTGCTTCCAGACGCGGCGGCGCTCGGACCGCAGCCGGGCGTCCGTGCGGGAGGCGATCCACTCGTTCTCGCGGATCAGCTTGCGGTAGCTGTCCAGACGGCGCTGCGGCAGCGTGCCGGCGTCCAGCGCCGCGAGGATCGCGCAGCCCGGTTCCGCGGTGTGCGCGCAGTCGTGGAAGCGGCAGTCGCGCGCCAGTTCCTCGATCTCCGCGAACACCTGCGCGACGCCGCTCCCGGCGTCCCACAGCCCGACCCCCCGTACCCCCGGGGTGTCGATGAGGACGCCTCCGCCGGGCAGCGGGAGCGGCAGCAGGTCGCGCGTCGTGGTGGTGTGCCGTCCCTTGCCGTCGCTGTCGCGGATGGTCCGCACGGTCTGGGTCTCGCTGCCGAGCAGGGAGTTGGCGAGCGTGGACTTGCCCGCGCCCGACTGGCCGAGCAGGACGGTGCTGCCGCCCGCGACGGCGGCCGCCAGCTCCGCCATGCCCTCGCCCGTCGCCGCGCTGACGGCGAGCACCGGCGCGCCCGGAGCCGTGGCCTCCAGATCGGCACGGAGATGGGCGAGCGTGGCCGGGTCCGGTACGAGGTCCGTCTTGGTGAGGACGACCAGCGGCTGGGCGCCGCTCTCCCAGGCCAGGGCGAGGAACCGCTCGGCCCGGCCGAGGTCGAGCTCGGCCGCGAGGGAGACCGCGATCAGGACGTGGTCCACATTGGCCGCGAGCACTTGGCCGTCGGACCGCTTCGAGGAGGCGGAGCGGAGCACGGCCGTACGGCGCGGCAGCAGGGCCCGTACCGTCCGTTCCTCCGGGTCGTAGGCGATCCAGTCGCCGGTGCAGGCCCAGCGGGTGGGGTCGGGGTCGGAGACGGGGCCGATGTCCGCCCTGACGGTGCGGAGCCCCGGTGCCCCGGCGGAGTCGCTGCCGTGGCCGGACGGGGCCGTCCCGCCGGCATCCGGTCCCGTCCCGGAACGGGCTGCCGAGCCGGATGTGGGAGCGGCACCGGACGCGGCACGGGACGCGGCACCGTTCACGGTGGGGACGACGGCCTCGCACAGGCCCCGGTCCACGCGGACGATCCGGCCGGGCAGCAGCCCGTCCGCCGAGTACGGGGCGAAGGCGTCGGCGAACATCCCGTCCCAGCCATAGCGGGCGAGAGGGGCGAAGGCCGCCTCGGACGGGGAGGCCCCGGGGGAGGTGGTGGGAGCGGAGCGAGTGGAGCGGGAAGACGGAGAAGAAGAGAGGTGGTGCGCTTGCTGACGCAACGGGATGACCCTTCACGGGGGGCGGTCCCGGCGGCGGTACGCAGGGGCGTCGGCGCGCGTTGACGCACCGTGGGGCCCTGCGGAAAGTGGCGTGTGCCGTCAGCCGGAGACCGCGGAGGTGGGATTACCGGACTTGCGGATGCGGGCAGCGCCCGTCACGGCGACCGTCGTCATCACAGCCCTCACCTCCCGTTCGCTCGTGCTCGTCACCCCGGGGACGGCAGCCTGTGGCCGTCCGGGTCACCGCACACCGTAGGCACCTCGGGCCCATGGCGCCAGTGATTTTCTCGTCGCCGGCCGTGTCCGGAAACCGGCCGCCGCGGACCGGTTGCGGAAGCCCGCCGGGATCACCGGTCCGGGCCCGGGTCGCCGGCACCGTCCCCGGCCCGCGGCCGGGGTCACGCGGGCGCTTTCACACGGCCGTTCCGCGGACCGCCACCGTCCCCGGCCCCGGCCCCGCGGCGCTCACGCCTCGCTCGCGCGCGGCCCGGTGTCCCCGTCCGGCCTCGCCGCCGGGGGTTTGCCCGGCGGCGGGTTCTTCCCCCGGGCCGGTCCTCCGCCGTCCCCGGGCCGCGCCGTCCCGGCGGCCCCGTTCCCGTTCCGCTCCCCCGCCTCCGCACTCGCACCCGCACCCGCACCCGGACCCGGACCCGGACCCGGAGTCTTCCCCTCCGTACCGCCGGGCTCCTCGCCCGCGCCCCGCTCCTTGCCCCCGCGCCGCGTCCGCCGGGTGTGCAGCGGGTTGTGCAGCCGGGAGCGTATGTCCTCCGGCGGCAGGAAGCGCGCCCAGCGTTCGGGGAACTCGGGCGGGGGCTCCCGGTCCGGGCCGTCCTCCCGCTCGTCCCAGTCGTCGTCCGCGTCGTCGGCGCCGTCCGGGCCGCCCCGCCCGTTCTCCTCGCCGGCCTGGTCGCGGGCCGCGCGTTCGGCTTCCGCGCGGGCGATGATCTCGGCGGCCTCCTGTTCCCGCAGCCGCAGGTTCCGCTCGCGCGCGGCGGCGGTGGCGACGGACGGCCAGACCCGGTCGATGGCGGCGTTCACCGCCGCGCCCACGAGCACCGCGAAGGCGGAGACCCCTATCCACAGCAGCACGGCCACGGGGGCCGCCAGCGAGCCGTAGATGGTCGGGCCCTCGACGGTGCTGCTGAGGTAGAGCCGGAGCAGGAAACTGCCGAGCACCCACATGGCGAGGGCGACCAGAGCCCCGGGGACGTCCTCCACCCAGGGCGAGCGCACCGGCACCGACACGTGGTAAAGCGTGGTGAGGAAGACCACCGACAGCACCAGCACGACCGGCCAGTAGAGCACCCGGACGACCGCCGTGCTCCACGGCACGATGTCGATGACGGTGTCCGGTCCGGCGATCATCAGCGGCAGCACCACCGCCCCGATCACCAGCGCGACGACGTACAGCAGGAAGGCCAGCAGCCGGGTCTTCACGATCCCCCGGTGCCCGTCCAGCCCGTACATGACGGTGATGGTGTCGATGAAGACATTGACCGCCCGCGAGCCGGACCACAGGGCGAGCGCGAAGCCCAGCGAGATGACGTCCGGGCGGCCGCCCCGGGTCACGTCGTCGAGCATCGGCCGGATGAGCTGCTCGACACCCCGGTCGGAGAGCACGGTGCGGGAGGCCGTGAAGATGTTCTGCCGGATGGCCTCGATGGTCTCGGTGCCGATCCAGGCGTCGAGGTAGCCCAGCAGCCCGATCAGGCCGAGCAGCAGCGGCGGCAGGGAGAGCAGGGTGAAGAACGCCGCCTCGGCGGCGAGCCCGAGGATGCGGTACTCGATGCCGGAGTTGACGGTGTCCTTCAGCAGCAGCCAGGCCACTTTGCGCTTGGAGACGTGGGGGTACAGGGCGCGGGCCCTGCGCAGACGGCTCTGGGGCCGTTCGGGGGATGACTCGGCTGCTTGCACGCGCTTAACGTATCCGGCATGGCAGCCACCACACACACCGTGACCAACCAGGCTCCGCCGCTGGTCGGCTATGACGTCTTCGCCGCGGACGCGGTGCTCACGGAGGGCGTCGCCCGGTACGCGGCGCCGGAGCGGCTGGAGGAGATCCGCACCGAGCTCGGCGAGCTGGGCCGGGCCGCCGGCTCCTCCCAGGCGCAGCGGTGGGGGGAGCAGGCCAACGAGCACCGCCCGGTGCTGCGCACCCACGACCGGTACGGCAACCGGCTGGACGAGGTCGAGTTCCACCCCGCCTACCACCGGCTGCTGGGCCACGCCGTCTCGGCCGGGCTCACGGCCGCCTGGGTCCGCCCCGACGGCCATCTGCGGCGGGCCGCGGGGTTCATGCTGTGGTCGCAGGTGGACGCCGGGCACGGCTGCCCGGTGTCGATGACGCACGCCGCCGTGCCGGCGCTGCGCACCGACCCGGAGCTCGCGGCGGAGTGGGAGCCCCGGCTGACCTCGGACGCGTACGAGCCGGAGCTGCTGCCCCAGGGCGGCAAGCCGGGTGCGCTGTTCGGCATGGGGATGACGGAGAAGCAGGGCGGTTCGGACGTCCGCGCCAACACGACGGCCGCGGAGCCGCTCGCCGAGGAGGGGGCGTACGCCCTCACCGGGCACAAGTGGTTCTGCTCGGCCCCGATGTCGGACGCCTTCCTGGTGCTGGCGCAGGCGCCCGGCGGCGTCACCTGCTTCCTGCTGCCCCGGGTGCTGCCCGACGGCAGCCGCAACACCTTCCGCCTGCAGCGGCTCAAGGACAAGCTCGGCAACCACTCCAACGCCTCCTCGGAGGTCGAGTTCGACGGCACCACCTGGGCGCGCCGGGTCGGCGAGGAGGGGCGCGGGGTGTCGACGATCATCGGGATGGTCGCGGCGACGCGGGTGGACTGCGTTCTCGGTTCGGCGGCGCTGATGCGCCAGGCCGTCGCCCAGGCCGTGCACCACGCCGCGCACCGCAGCGCTTTCGGCGGTCTGCTGATCGACAAGCCGCTGATGCGCAACGTGCTCGCCGACATGGCGCTGGAGTCCGAGGCGGCGACGACCCTGGGGCTGCGGCTGGCGGCCGCCATGGACTCGCGGGACGAACGGGACCGGCTGCTGCTGCGCCTCGCGGTCCCGGCCGCCAAGTACTGGGTGACGAAGCGGGCCACGGTGCTCGCCGCGGAGGCGCTGGAGTGCCTGGGCGGCAACGGCTACGTGGAGGAGTCCGGCATGCCGCGGCTGCTGCGCGAGGCGCCGGTCAACTCGGTGTGGGAGGGCTCCGGCAACGTCCAGGCGCTCGACGTGCTGCGCGCCCTGCGGCGCGAGCCGGAGGCACTCAACGCCTTCCTCACGGAGGTCGGCCTGGCCCGCGGCGCGGACCACCGGCTGGACGGCGCCATCAAGGACCTGCTGTCGGAACTGGCCGACCTGGAGGGCATCGAGGGCCGGGCGCGGCGGCTGGTGGAGCGGATGGCGCTGGTGCTGCAGGGCTCGCTGCTGGTCCGCCACGCGCCGCCAGCGACCGCCGACGCCTTCTGCGCCTCGCGGCTGGGCGGCGACTGGGGCGGCGCGTTCGGCACCCTGCCGCACACCCTGGATCTGGCGTCGGTGGTGGAACGGGCCCGGGCCCGGGTCTGAGCGCCGGTGGAGGCGGCGGGTCCGGAGCAGGGGTCCCGGCCCGGGGCCGGACGCTTCCCGTTCCCGGCGGAAGCCGAACCGCGCCGGAGCCGTGACGTGCCCGGAGCAGGCCCGCGCGGTCGGGCGGCCCTTCGGAAAGCCCGTGTCCGGGGAGCCGGTGTGACGCGCCGGGCGGGCCGGGGCGTCGGGGAACGGGCTGCGGCCCCGGGATCCCGCCCGGAGTTCCGCCCGGGGTCCCGCCCGGAAACCGGCCCCGGGCCCGGCTCGGGGATCGTGCTCGGATGCGGACCCGGGTTCCGGCTCTCGGGGAGCGGGACCGCCGGCCCCGCCCCGCTCCGGGCCCGCCGGGGAGGGCTCGGCCCGGAGCGTGGAGCGGTGGGTGGTGCTGCGCCGTCACGGCACCACCCCCGCCGCGGGAACGCCGCCTCCGCTGCACCCCAGTGAGCGTCGTCCGGCGTCGCCCCACTGTGCTCCGCCGCCCGGACGGATACAAAGGTTGCAGAGGTTGCGGCGGTTCACAGCATTCGCGTCAAGTGATGTGCTGGACAGGCCGGTTGGACGGCACCATAAGGGGGAGCCGCCCTTCCGCCGGTGCCACCGCCGCCACCGGCCCCCTCCGTGACGGAGACCGCGCCATGAACCACACACCGCAGAAGCCGGCCCCGGCCACCCCCCGAAGTCCGCGCGAGGCCGCCCGGGTGCTCAGCGGTCTCCGCGAGACCGCCCTGTCCGGTCTGCGGCCGCCGCCCGCCGCCCACCCACTGATCGGCGAGTCCTGGATGCGGGTGTTACGGCTCGGGCTGGACCCGGACCGCGGCGCCCCCGCCCGGCTGCTGCCGCTCGACGAACTGGAGCACCGCCGCCGCACCACCCCGCTCGCCGCCGTGCTGCCGACGCTCCGCGAGGGACTGGTGTCCGTCGCCGACGCGGCGGAGCACATCATGGTGGTCACCGACGCGGACGGCCGGGTGCTGTGGCGGGACGGCAACACCCGGGTGCGGCTGGAGGCGGACCGTATCGGTCTGCGGCCGGGTTCCAGCTGGGCCGAGGAGTCGGTCGGCACGAACGGCATCGGCACCACCCTGGTCACCGGCCGGCCGGTGCGCGTGCACTCCGCGGAGCACTTCGTGCGCAGCCACCACGCCTGGACCTGCGCCGCCGCCCCGCTGCACGACCCGCGGGACGGGCGGCTGCTGGGCGTGGTCGACGTCAGCGGCCCCGCCGCCACCGTGCACCCGGCGACCGCCCGGCTCGTCGCCTCCGTGGCCCGGCTCGGGGAGAGCGCGCTGCGGGAGCGGCACCTGGAGGCGATCGAACGGCTGCGGGCCGTCGCGGCGCCCATGCTGTGCCGGCTGGGCGGCGCCCGGGCCCTGGCGATCGACCGGGCCGGCTGGACGGCCGCGGTCACCGGTATGCCGCCGCCGGGGCGGCTGGCGCTGCCGGAGAACTTCGGCGCGGGCAGCCGCCGGCTTCCCGCCCTGGGCCCGTGCTCCGTGGAGCCGCTGCCGGACGGCTGGCTGATCCGGCTGGACCCGGAGTCCCCGTCCGGGGCCGGCGGGACCCCGCCGGTCACGGGGGTGGCGCTGGACCTGCGGCGGCCGGGCCGCCCCACCGTGACGGTCACCGGCGGAACGGGCGACTGGACGCAGCCGCTGAGCCCGCGCCACGCGGAGATGCTGTACGCGCTGGCCCGCCGCCCCGCCGGGAGGTCCGCGGCGGAGCTCGCCGCGGACCTGTTCGGGGACCCGTCCCGGACGGTGACGGTCCGGGCGGAGATGTCCCGGCTGCGGAGGACTCTCGCCGGGATCCTGGACCACCGCCCGTACCGCTTCGCGGACGGTGTGGACGTGCGGCTGCTCGCGCCGGAACACCCCGGCGACCTGCTGCCGCGCTCCACGGCGCCGCTGGTCGTCGCGGCCCGGCGGGCGCGGGACGGGCGGTAGCCGCCGTCCTCCCGGCCACCGCTGCGGGGGTCGAGGCGCCGGGCGGGCGGCCCGCGCACCCGTTCGGGCCACCCTTGTCGCCGGGCCCGTCCCGCGCCTCTAGCGTGCGATGCGGGGCCGGCCCGGCGCGGCGACAGGGCACCGCGCCCCGAGGGGAGAGCGATGGACGGCGGCTGCGGCGAGGAGCCGGGCCCGGGCGGCGGCACCCGCCGCGCGCGGCCCGGGGCCGGCGTGCGGGGACGGCGGCCCGGAACGGGGGGTTGGGCACGGCGGCCCGGGGGCGGTGTCCGGGGACGGCCGTCCGGGGGCGGTGTCTGGGGGCTGCTCGCGCTGCTGCTCCTGGTCGGGCTCACGCTGCTGTACCAGGGGACGGATGGTTCCGGCGGTCCGCCGCAGCCCGCGAACGCCCGTATGGATACGCGGAGTTCGCCGTCCGCGCGAGCCGCCGAGCCGCTGCCGGGCTCCGAGCCGCGGCGGGTGCGCATCCCCGCCGTCCGCGTCGACGCGCCCCTGACGTCCGTCACCACGGACGGGGACGGCTGGATCGAGGCGCCGCCCGCCCGGGAGCGGAACCTCGCCGGCTGGTTCGCGGGCGCGGTGACCCCCGGTGAGCGCGGCACGTCGGTTCTGGTGGGGCACGTCGACAACGCTTCCGGGCCGGCCGTCTTCTACCCGCTCGGGGCGGTACGGCCCGGCATGGACGTCGAGGTCCGCAGGGCGGACGGCCGCACCGCCGTGTTCGAGGTCTACCGCGTCGAGGTCGTGGCCAAGGACCCCTTCCCGGCCGAGCGGGTGTACGACGGCACGGGCCACGCGGAACTGCGGGTCCTGACCTGCGGCGGCGGCTACGACGAGAAGAACGGCTACGCGGGCAACGTCGTCGTCTACGCCCGGATGACCGCGGTGCGGTGAGCGCGCCCGGGGGCCCGGGCGTTACCGGCCCCGGACCGGGCCCGGAGGGGATGGGCCAGGGCGGGCCAGGACTGGACGGCCCGGCCGGGCCAGGCCAGGCCAGGCCAGGGACACGCTGGGATGGGCCGGGGCAGGTCGGTACGGGACCCGAACGGGCCGGGGCCAGAAAGCCGGTACGAAAAGGCGGACAAGCCGGCCCGGGACAGGACTGGCCGGGACGGGACGCAGGACCGGGCCCCGTGACCGGACCCGGAACGGGGCGGGACGGGCCCGCAGGGGCAGAGCCGGGCCCGGGCCGGGCCGTGCGGCGGCGGCGTGATGGGATGGCGCCATGAGCAGCAGCGTCACCGTGACCACCTGGTACCTGGAGCAGACCTCGGCCGCCGATCTGGTGCCCGCCGCGGCGCCGGCGGACGGGCGGGTGCCGCGCGTCGAGCGGGCGGAGGTCCCTTCCCCCGAGTTCAGCCGCTTCCTCTACACGGCGGTGGGCGGCGACGTGACGTGGACGGACCGGCTCGGCTGGTCGTACGCCCGCTGGCAGGAGTTCCTCGGCCGGCCCGGCGTCGAGACCTGGGTGGCGTACGACCGGGGCACCCCGGCCGGGTACATCGAGCTGGAGGCGCAGGACGACGGGGTGGTGGAGATCGTCTATTTCGGCCTGATCCCGTCCTTCCGCGGCCGCCGCATCGGCGGGCAGCTGCTGAGCCTCGGCACGGCGCGCGCCTGGGACCTCGCCGACCGGTGGCCGGGGCGGGCGCCGACGCGGCGGGTGTGGGTGCACACCTGCAGCAAGGACGGTCCGTACGCGCTGGACAACTACCGGCGGCGCGGCTTCCGGCTGTACGACACGCGCACCGAGGAGGAGCCCGCCACGCCGCCTCCCGGCCCGTGGCCCGGGGCTTTCTGAGCCGACTGCCGACCCTGCCGACCGGTGCCGACCGGCCGCCCGGACACCGGGGCACGGACGAACGGGCCGCCGCCCGGAAGCGGTTGGGCTCCCGCGGCCGCCCGAAACGCCCGGGCCGACCGGGCCGCCCCGGCCGCACAGGCCGACCCGGGCCGCCCGACGGGGCCGCACCGCTCACCGGTAAGGCGGCCCGGAAGCGTCCCCCACGCCCGGATCCGGCCGCGACCGATGGCATCCGGACAGCCGGACCGCCCTCCAGGCTGTGACCCCGGCCACACACGTCCACGATGCGGAACAATGCTGTCCAACTGACGGACAACAATGGACTGCCCCGAGAGAGCCGTGGCACGCTCTCGGCATGTCTGAAGCTGGAATTGCCTTGGTGAGTCGGCGCCACGTCGATCTCTGCCGCATGTCCAGCGCCATCTGTCCGGCGGGCTGACAGTCCCAGCACCACCGCGCTTCCCGCCGTCCCCGCTCTCGCGGACGAGCGAGCACCCCTGACCACCGCAGCTCCGCCGGCTCCGCCGCGCCGAGCGGGTGAATCCTGCCGCACCGCAGGTCAACAGGGGTGCGCCCGTTGACGTTTCGCCCCCAGCCCGACCGGCGGGAGGCATGTCCCCCTTGTCTCCTCCTGAGCAGCCCGAGAAGGACACCACCGCCATGGCCGCCACCTCAGAACGCGCCAGCACCGCCACCACCCGCCGGAAGGCCGGCCGCCACCGCGGCGAGGGCCAGTGGGGCGTCGGGCACCACACCCCGCTCAACGGCAACGAGCAGTTCAAGAAGGACGACGACGGTCTCAATGTGCGGACACGCATTGAGACGATCTACGCCAAGGCCGGTTTCGACTCCATCGACCCCACGGACCTGCGCGGCCGGATGCGCTGGTGGGGCCTCTACACCCAGCGCCGCCCCGGGATCGACGGCGGCAAGACCGCCGTCCTGGAGCCCGAGGAGCTGGAGGACCAGTACTTCATGCTGCGGGTCCGCGTCGACGGCGGACGGCTGACCACCGCTCAGCTCCGCGCCATCGGCGAGGTGTCGGAGAGCTACGCCCGCGGCACCGCCGACATCACCGACCGGCAGAACATCCAGCTGCACTGGGTCCGCATCGAGGACGTCCCCGCCATCTGGGAGAAGCTGGAGGCCGTCGGGCTGTCGACCACCGAGGCCTGCGGCGACTGCCCCCGCGTGATCATCGGCTCCCCGGTGGCCGGCATCGCCGCCGACGAGATCATCGACGGCTCCCCGGCCGTCGAGGAGATCCACCGCCGCTACATCGGCAGCAAGGAGTTCTCCAACCTGCCGCGCAAGTTCAAGACCGCGGTCTCCGGCTCCCCCGTCCAGGACGTCGTCCACGAGATCAACGACATCGCCTTCGTCGGCGTCGAGCACCCCGAGCACGGACCCGGCTTCGACCTCTGGGTCGGCGGCGGGCTCTCCACCAACCCCAAACTCGCCCAGCGCCTCGGCGCCTGGGTGCCGCTGGAGGACGTCCCGGACGTGTGGGCCGGCGTCACCGGCATCTTCCGCGACTACGGCTACCGCCGCCTCCGCAACCGCGCCCGGCTGAAGTTCCTCGTCGCCGACTGGGGCACCGAGAAGTTCCGGCAGGTGCTGGAGGACGAGTACCTCCAGCGGAAGCTGACGGACGGCCCCGCCCCGCCGGAGCCCTCCACGCAGTGGCGTGACCACGTGGGCGTCCACCCGCAGCACGACGGCCGCTACTACGTGGGCTTCGCCCCGCGCGTCGGCCGCGTCGACGGCGCCACGCTGGCCAAGCTCGCCGACCTGGCGGCCGCCCACGGCTCGGACCGGCTCAACACCACCGTCGAGCAGAAGATGATCATCCTCGATGTGGCGAAGGACCGGATCGACTCCCTCGTCACCGGCCTGGAGGAACTCGGCTTCCAGGTCAGCCCCTCGCCGTTCCGGCGCGGCGTCATCGCCTGCACCGGCATCGAGTTCTGCAAGCTCGCCATCGTCGAGACCAAGGCGCGCGGCATCTCCCTCATCGAGGAACTCGAGGCCCGGATGCCGGACTTCGAGGAGCCGGTGACCATCAACATCAACGGCTGCCCCAACGCCTGCGCCCGCATCCAGACCGCCGACATCGGCCTCAAGGGCCAGCTGATGCTGGACGCCGACGGCAACCAGGTCGAGGGCTACCAGGTGCACCTGGGCGGCTCCCTCGGCTTCGACGCCGCCTTCGGCCGCAAGGTCCGCGGCCTCAAGGTCACCTCCGCCGAACTGCCCGACTACGTCGAGCGGGTGCTGCGCCGCTTCGAGAAGCAGCGCGAGGACGGCGAGCGGTTCGCCACCTGGGCGGCCCGCGCCTCCGCGGAGGACCTGTCATGAGCGACCGCGCCGCACCGTTCCACTGCCCGTACTGCGGCGACGAGGACCTGCGGCCCTCCGAGGAGGGCCGCGGCGCCTGGGAGTGCGGGTCCTGCGCCCGCGCCTTCCGGCTCTCCTTCCTCGGGCTGCTCTCCGGCCCGCGCACCGGCCACCACGAAGGGGGAACCACCGCATGACCACCGCACCCTCACCCCGCTACACCACCGCCGAGCTCCACGCCCTGGCCGAGAAGGGCGCCGCCGAGTTCGAGAACGCCGGCCCCGAGGAGGTGCTGCGCTGGGCCGCCGACACCTTCGGCAGCCGCTTCTGCGTCACTTCCTCGATGGAGGACGCGGTCGTCGCCCATCTGGCCTCCCGCGTCCAGCCGGGCGTGGACGTGGTGTTCCTCGACACCGGCTACCACTTCCCGGAGACCATCGGCACCCGCGACGCCGTCGCCGCCGTCATGGACGTCAACGTGATCAGCGTGACGCCGCGGCAGACCGTCGCCGAGCAGGACGCCGAGTACGGGCCGAAGCTGCACGACCGTGACCCCGACCTGTGCTGCGCCCTCCGCAAGGTGGCCCCCCTCGAAGAAGGGCTGGCCGGCTACGACGCCTGGGCCACCGGGCTGCGCCGCGACAACGGCCCGACCCGGGCCGCCACCCCCGTCGTCGACTGGGACGCCAAGCGCCAGAAGGTCAAGATCTCGCCGATCGCCACCTGGACGCAGGACGACCTGGACGCCTACGTCGCCGAGCACGGCGTGCTCACCAACCCGCTGCTGACGGACGGCTACCCCTCGATCGGCTGCGCCCCCTGCACCCGGCGCGTCCAGCCCGGCGAAGACGTCCGGGCCGGCCGCTGGGCGGGACGCGGCAAGACCGAGTGCGGACTGCACACCTGATGAGCGATCGCCCGGCGGGAGCCGCGGACGGAGAAGGACCCGGGGTGAACCGGGGAGATGGGCGCCGAGGAGGAGGGCCGAGCATGACCACCACGACCGAGGCGGACGGGGCCGCCGGGCCGGACGGACGGACCGCACCCGCCGCGAACACGGGCGGCACGGACACCGCCGGGACCGCCGGCGGCGCGTTCGCCCTGTCGCACCTGGACGCGCTGGAGTCGGAGGCCGTGCACATCTTCCGCGAGGTGGCGGGCGAGTTCGAGCGGCCGGTGATCCTCTTCTCCGGCGGCAAGGACTCCATCGTCATGCTCCACCTGGCGCTGAAGGCCTTCGCCCCCGCCGCCGTCCCGTTCTCGCTGCTCCACGTCGACACCGGGCACAACTTCCCGGAGGTGCTGGACTTCCGCGACCGCACCGTCGCCGAGCACGGGCTGCGCCTGCACGTGGCGTCCGTGCAGGAGTTCATCGACGCGGGGAAGCTCCGGGAGCGCCCGGACGGCACCCGCAACCCGCTGCAGACCGTGCCGCTGCTGGACGCCATCGAGCGGAACCGCTTCGACGCCGTCTTCGGCGGCGGCCGGCGCGACGAGGAGAAGGCCCGCGCCAAGGAGCGCGTCTTCTCCCTGCGCGACGAGTTCGGCGGCTGGAACCCGCGCCGCCAGCGCCCCGAGCTGTGGCAGCTCTACAACGGCCGCCACTCCCCCGGCGAGCACGTCCGCGTCTTCCCGCTCTCCAACTGGACCGAGCTGGACGTGTGGCAGTACATCGCCCGGGAGAAGATCGAGCTCCCCGCCATCTACTACGCCCACGAGCGGGAGGTGTTCGCCCGCAGCGGCATGTGGCTCGCCCCCGGCGAGTGGGGCGGGCCGAAGGACGGCGAGCGGACCGAGACCCGCAGGGTGCGCTACCGCACGGTCGGCGACATGTCCTGCACCGGGGCCGTGGACTCCGACGCGGACACCATCGAGGCCGTCATCGCCGAGATCGCCGCATCCCGGCTCACCGAGCGGGGCGCCACCCGCGCCGACGACAAGCTGTCCGAGGCCGCCATGGAGGACCGCAAGCGCGAGGGGTACTTCTAACCATGAGCAGCACCGACACACCCGCCACCCCGGCCGCCGCCGAGAGCCCGGCCACCGACGAGAACCTGACCGCCGGCGAGGCCGCCACGCTGCTGCGGTTCGCCACCGCCGGCAGCGTCGACGACGGCAAGTCCACCCTGGTGGGCCGGCTCCTGCACGACTCCAAGTCCGTCCTGGCCGACCAGCTGGAGGCCGTGGAGCACGCCTCCCGCAGCCGCGGCCAGGAGGCCCCCGACCTCGCCCTGCTGACGGACGGGCTGCGGGCGGAGCGCGAGCAGGGCATCACCATCGACGTGGCCTACCGCTACTTCGCCACCCCGCGCCGCCGGTTCATCCTCGCCGACACCCCCGGCCATGTTCAGTACACGCGCAACATGGTCACCGGGGCGTCCACGGCCGAGCTGGCCGTCGTGCTCGTCGACGCCCGCAACGGCGTGGTGGAGCAGACCCGCCGGCATGCCGCCGTCGCCGCGCTGCTGCGCGTGCCGCACGTCGTCCTGGCCGTCAACAAGATGGACCTCGTCGGCTACGAGGAGGCCGTGTTCGCCCGCATCGCCGAGGAGTTCACGGCCTACGCGGCCGCACTCGGCGTCCCGGAGATCACCGCGATCCCGATCTCCGCGCTGGCCGGCGACAACGTGGTGACGCCCTCCGCCACCATGGACTGGTACGGCGGCCCGACCGTCCTGGAGCACCTGGAGACGGTGCCCGTCAGCGAGGACCCGTCCGGCGACCCGGTGCGCTTCCCCGTCCAGTACGTCATCCGCCCGCAGACCCCCGAACACCCCGACTACCGGGGCTACGCGGGCCAGCTGGCCTCCGGCGTGCTGCGCGTGGGCGACCCGGTGACCGTGCTGCCGTCCGGCCGCACCAGCACCGTCACGGCCATCGACACCCTCGGGGAGAACGTGGACGCGGCCTGGTCGCCGCAGTCCGTCACCGTCCTCCTCGCGGACGACCTGGACATCTCGCGCGGCGACATCATCGTCACCACCGCGACCGCCCCCGGCGTCACCCAGGACGTCGAGGCGACCGCCTGCCATCTGCACGACCGGCCGCTGGCCGTCGGCGACCGGGTGCTGCTCAAGCACACCACCCGCACCGTCAAGGCGATCGTCAAGGACATCCCGTCCCGGTTGGCGCTCAGCGAGCCCGACGAGCACGGCGGCCTCGCGCGGCACCCGGCGCCGGGCGAGCTGGCCGCCAACGACATCGGCCGGATCGTGCTGCGCACCTCCGAGCCGCTCGCCCTCGACGCGTACGCCGACTCGCGCCGCACCGGATCGTTCCTCCTGATCGACCCGGCGGACGGCACGACGCTGACGGCGGGCATGGCGGGCGACGCGTTCCCCGAGTCCGCGCACACCGCCGCGCGGGCGGGGGACGGCGCGGCCGCCGATGACGGATGGGACTTCTGACCGTGACCACCGCGGCGCGTCCCGCCACCGAGAGCTGGTCGACCTTCGCGAAGGAGGGCGGCCGGGTCGGCAGCGGCGCCCTCGGCAGTGGGGAGGGCGGCGTCGGGCGATGTGCCCGCGGCTGAGCGGCTGACCCGCCGCGCCGCGTCGTCACGCGCCCGCGCCGTCACGCGCCGCACCGCACCGTCCCGTTTCCGCCGTCCCGTTTCCGCCGCCCCGCCGGGCGCGCCACCACCCCGCACCGAGCCCGGCCGCCCACCGAGAGGACACCCCTCCCGTGCCTGCCGACCGCCCCGCCCCGCCCCGGGGGCCGCGCCGCCGCACCCGCCGGCGGCAGCGCCCCCGGCACCGGTACGCCACCGCGGCCGTCGCCGCCGCGCTCGCCGCGCTGATGGCCGTCGCGCTCGGCGCCTGCGGCTACGGCTCCCGGGCCGAGGCCGGCGGCGTCGCGAAGGTGCAGCCGCGCGGTGAGCGCACCGGCGGGCTGGACGAGATCCGGCTCGGCTACTTCGCGAACGTCACCCACGCCACCGCGCTCGTCGGTGACCGGGAGGGCTTCTTCCAGCGGGAGCTGGGCGGGACGAGGGTGACCTCACAGGTGTTCGGCGCGGGCCCGTCCGCCGTCGAGGCGCTCAACGCGGGCTCCGTGGACATCGCCTGGCTCGGCCCCTCGCCCGCCGTCAACGGCTACACCAGGGCCGGCGGCCGGAACCTCCGGATCATCTCCGGCTCGGCCTCCGGCGGAGTCTCCCTCGTCGCGCACCCCGACCGGGTGAGCGGCCTCGGCGACCTGCGCGGCAAGCGGATCGCCACCCCGCAGCTCGGCAACACCCAGGATGTCGCCCTGCTCAACTACCTCTCCGGGAAGGGCTACCGGGTCGACCCGGACAGCGGCGAGGGCGAGGTGACCGTGCTGCGCGTCGACAACAAGGAGACCCCGGCCTTCTTCCAGCGCGGTGACGTGGACGCGGCCTGGGTGCCGGAGCCGACCGCCTCGCAGCTCGTCGCCCAGGGCGGCAGGGTCCTGCTGGACGAGCGGGAGCTGTGGGAGGACGGCCGGCACGTCATCACCACCATGGTCGTCTCGCAGCGGTTCCTGGCGAAGCACCCGGAGGCGGTGGAGGCCGCGCTGCGCGGCTCGGTGAAGACGAACGCCTGGATCAGGAGCCACCCGGAGGAGGCCAAGGCCGCGCTCAACACCGCGCTGGAGCGGCAGGGCGGCAAGGCCCTGCCGCCCGATGTGCTCGACCCGGCGTTCGAGCACATCGAGGTGCTCGACGATCCGCTCGCCGCCACCCTGGCCCGCCAGGCCGAACACGCCGTGCGGGCCGGGCTGCTGGAGAAGCCCGATCTGCGGGGCCTGTACGACCTGAGGCTCCTCAACGAGGTGCTGGCGGAACGGGGCGCGCGGAAGGTCTCCGCCGCCGGCCTGGGCACCGGCTGAGCGGCCCGGGCCCGGACCCACAGCCAGCAGCCCGCACAGTCCCGAACCGCCGACGCGGCGCGGTCCACCGCAGCACCGGCCGCCCCAGCACCGCCCACCGCAGCGACGAACCCGTCCCCCCGGAGGTGACACCGATGGCCACCGCACTCCTCGCGCCGCACACCGAGGCCCCGGCCGACCACGCCGTACGGCTCGATCACGTGTCCAAGTCGTTCGGCCGCGGCAGCGGCCGCCAGCCGGTCCTGGACGACATCAGTCTCGATGTGGCGAACGGCGAGTTCGTCTGTCTGCTGGGCGCGTCGGGCTGCGGGAAGTCCACGCTGCTCAACCTGGTGGCGGGCCTCGACAAGCCCACCTCCGGGGAGATCGGCGTCCCGCACGGCCGGCCCGCCCTGATGTTCCAGGAGCACGCCCTGTTCCCCTGGCTCACCGCCGGGCGCAACATCGAACTGGCCCTGCGCCTGCGGGGCGTGCCCAAGGCGGACCGCCGCCCGGAGGCCGAGCGGCTGCTGGAGCTGGTCCGGCTGAAGGGCGCGTACGGCAAGCGGGTGCACGAGCTGTCCGGCGGCATGCGGCAGCGGGTGGCGCTGGCCCGGGCGCTGGCGCAGGACAGCAATCTGCTGCTGATGGACGAGCCGTTCGCCGCTCTCGACGCCATCACCCGCGATGTGCTGCACGAGGAGCTGACCCGGATCTGGAGCGAGACGAACCTCTCCGTCCTCTTCGTCACCCACAACGTGCGCGAGGCGGTCCGGCTCGCGCAGCGCGTGGTGCTGCTGTCCTCCCGCCCCGGCCGGATCGCCCGGGAGTGGCGGGTGGACATCCCGCAGCCGCGCCGCATCGAGGACGCGGGCGTGGCCCGGCTCTCCGTGGAGATCACCGAACAGCTGCGGGGGGAGATCCGCCGGCATGGCCAGCACTGACACCCGGGGCGGCGGAGACGGCACCGGTGGTGACGCTTCGTCCGCGTCGCCCTCCACCACCACCGGGAACGGCTCACCGAACGACTCACCGAGCGACCTGGAGGGGCTGGAGGCCGGGCTCGACGCCCTGGAGACGCACACCGCGTCCCGGGTGCCGCTCGGCCGGCTGCTGCTCGACAAGGTGCTGCCGCCGGTCGTCGCGATCGTGACCGTGCTGGCGCTGTGGCAGCTCGCGTACGCCCTGGAGATCAAGCCGCACTACCAGCTGCCCGGCCCGCTGGACGTCTGGAACGCCCTGGCCGCGGAGTGGTACAAGGGCACGATCCTCGGCGTGGTGTGGAACAGCGTCTCCCGGGGCGCGCTGGGCTTCGCCGCCTCGCTGGCCATCGGCACCCCGCTGGGCCTGCTCGTCGCCCGGGTGAAGCCGGTGCGGGCGGCGATCGGCCCGATCCTGTCCGGGCTGCAGTCGCTGCCGTCGGTCGCCTGGGTGCCGGCGGCCATCATCTGGTTCGGCCTCTCGGACGCCACGATCTACGCGGTGGTGCTGCTCGGCGCCGTCCCGTCGATCGCCAACGGCCTGGTCGCGGGCGTCGACCGGATCCCGCCGCTGTATCTGCGGGCGGGCCAGGTCATCGGCGCGGGCGGGCTCCGGGGCATACGGCATGTGCTGCTGCCCGCCGCGATGCCCGGCTACATCTCCGGCCTCAAGCAGGGCTGGGCGTTCTCCTGGCGCGCGCTGATGGCGGCCGAACTGATCGCCAGGTCACCGGAGTTGGGCGTCGGCCTGGGACAGCTCCTGGAAACGGGCCGGATCTACCAGGACATGCCGCTGGTGCTCGGCGCCATCACCCTCATCCTCGTCGTCGGCATCGGCATCGAACTGCTCGTCTTCGCGCCCGTCGAACGCCGCGTGCTGCGCAGCCGCGGCCTCATCGCCGGCGCCCGCTGAACGGACCCCCGCCACCATGACCCCACAGCCGCCGCCCCCGCGCACCGTCCCGCGCGCCGTCCCGGGCACCGCTCCCGCCGCGCCCGTCCTCCTGATCACCGCCCACGGCAGCCGCGACCCGCGCCACGCCGCGACGGTCACCGCGCTCGCCGAACGCGTCCGCGCCCTGCGGCCGGGCCTGCGCGTCGAGACGGGCTACCTGGACTTCTGCGCCCCGAGCGTCCCGCGGCTGCTGGACCGGCTGGAGGCGGAGGGAGTCCGGGAGGTCGTCGCCCTGCCGCTCCTGCTCACCCGGGCGTTCCACGCCAAGTCCGACATCCCGGGGGTGCTCGGCGAGGCCCGCGCCCGGCTGCCCCGCCTGACGATCACCCAGGCAGACGTCCTGGGCCCGTCCCCGCTCCTCCTCGACACCCTCGAACAGCGCCTGTACGAAGCGGGACTGGACCCGGACGACCGCGCGTCGACCGGGATCGTCCTGGCCTCGGCGGGCTCCTCCGACCCGGAGGCGATCGCAGTGATCGCAGAAACCGCGCGGGAGTGGCGGCGCACCGGTTGGTGCGCCGTGCGGCCTGCGTTCGCCTCCGCTTCCCTCCCCCGCACGGCGGACGCCGTCCGCGCCCTGCACGCGGAGGGCGCCCGCCGGGTGGCGGTGGCCCCGTACGTCATCGCCCCGGGCCGCCTCCCGGACCGCATCGCGGCGGGCGCCCGGGAGGCGGGCGCGGACGTCCTGGCCGGCGTTCTCGGCCCGGACGAGCGGCTGGCGCGCCTGCTCCTCACCCGCTACGACGCGTCCCGCGCGGCCCGCCCGGCTCTCCGCCCGCTCACGGCGGCGAGCGCCTGACCGCTCCGCTCCCCGAGGTGCCTCACCCCGTCCGCGCTACCCGCTCAGCGACGCCGCGAGGCGGACGGCGGTCTTCTCGCCCGCCCGTTGCTTGATCAGGCCTTCCTTGGCCGCCGCACGGAGTCTGACCGCCGAACCGCCCTCACCGCCCCGTGTCACCAGGGCGGTGACCACGACGGGATTCATCCCGCCGACGCCGGCGCCGGCGACGACCCGGATCGTCCACCGGTCCCCGCCGGGCTCGACGCGTGCGGGCTCAACGGCCGGCCCGGCTGCTCCGAGGACATCGGCGACACGCTTCACGGCGTCGTCGAAGGGCAGGGGGATGACCAGGTCGATCTCGTGGACGTTCTTCTTCAGCCGCTTGGCCACACGCCCGGTCAACCGGCCACTGGCTCCGACGGCCGTGCCCAGTGCCGCGATCTCTCCGGTCAGGATCTCGTCCTCACTCCGGTCCACAAGCCCCGCCCTTCGCCGTTGAACCACCCCTGCGATCAGCCACGGGCCCCGGCCGGTGGTGGTGGGCCCGCCGGTCACCGCCGCGGCCCGCCCACCGGACCGTATCGCGGCAGACATCGGGGTGACGGCTGCGGGCTGTTCCGCACCCGCTCCCACACCCGCGGTTCCACCGGCAGGGCCGCCGCCGGCTCACATCTCCGAAGGGGCGAACGCGAACTCGCCCGCCTTGACGGCACGGATGAGGGCGCGAAGCGTGTCGGGGGTGATCCTGAGAACAGCCTCTGGTCCGTCGCTCTCCCGTAACCGGAGCGTGCCGTCGGGCGCGGAGGCAACGTAGAGGCAAGAGGAGGCCTGCTCGCTGAATGAGGACTTCTGCCAACTGAGCACCTGATGTTCCTCCGTCTGCATGTGTCGACGAATTCCGCCCGCTGGGCGCCCTACGACACTGGGTGCCCTGCCTCGAACTGCCCAGCCTTCACCCCTCGTATGAGCGCGCGCAACGCGCCCGGGGTGGTGCGGATGACGGCCTCCGGCTCGTCACTCTCCCGCAGTCGGAGCGTGCCATCGGGCGCGGAGGCAACGTAGACGCAGGAGGACGCTTCCTGGCTGAAGCTGGATTTCTGCCAGTTGAGCACAGACACAGTGAGTCCTTTCACAGGTCGCGGACAAGGCGGTGCAGGAAGTCCCTGGAGGCCGCCGGACTGAGAGCAGCATTCTCCATACGGTCCAGCACCAGGCGATACCTATCCAACCGAGTCTGCGCATCCACGAGTTCCACCCCGTGTTCGGTGTCGATCTGCACTGTGTCGAGTTGCCTCACCGGCCCGCTGAAGTAGTCGATGCCCTGACCCGAACAGGGAAAGGGAGCCCCGCCGAATGGAATCACCATGACAGTGATGTCCTCCCTTTCACTCATGTCGATGAGGTGCTGGATCTGTGCTCTGCTGGTCGCGGCACCGCCGAACTGCATGCGCAGAGCCGCTTCGTGGATGACAGCGGTGTACGGCACCGGCCGGTCCCGGTGGAGAACCACTTGGCGCTTCACGCGATGAGACAGCCGGAATTCCAGCTCGTGCGGAAGCAGCGCCGGTACCACCTGTCCGAACAGAGCCCGAGCTTGGTCGATCGTCTGGAGAAGCCCAGGAATGTGGACAACTTGAGCCACCCGGATGGCCGTCGCGTGATGCTCGAGTTCCGAAAGATCCAGCAAGCCTTGCGACAGAGTCTCGCGGTGCTCTTCCCACCACCCGCGCCTGCGGTCACCGGTCATGCCCACGAGCGCGTCGACCAAGGCCTCGTCCGTGCAGCCGTAGTTGCGGGCAAGGGCCCGCACGCGGTCGCCGCTCACGCCGTACCGGCCGGCTTCGATCCCGCTGAGCCGCGACTGCGGCACGCCCAGCCGCGCGGCTGCTTCCGTCGCGGAAAGTTCGGTGCGCTCGCGCAGTCTCCGCAACTCCGCGCCCAGGCGCCTGCGCCGAACCGTCGGAACGGCGTTCGTGGCAGACATTGACTCTCTCCTCGCTCGTACAGCAGAACGCCCGGTCACCAGATCGGTGGTTCATGGTCTTATGACGCCGTTCTCCATGGGAATTAGACCATGTTGGGCGCTACGGTCAGAGCCGGCAGTTCCCCGGCCCACGCCACCGCGCGGTCCGACTCCACGACCTCCCAGGAGAAAACGATGCTCACCGTAGCCCCGGACTGGGCGTACGCCCTCCAACTTCCCCACGATCCCCGCGCCCCGCGTATCGCCCGTACAACCTTGCGAGCCGTGCTCGACGGACACGGCCTGAACGACCTGGCGGACACGGCCGAACTCCTGGCGTCCGAGATGGTCACCAACGCCTACCGGCACACCGGCGGGCCGTCGTCCATGCGCCTGCGCGGGCTGCCCGACGGGCGACCGCGGATCGCCGTCTGGGACACCGACCCCACCATTCCGCCGCCCTTCGACAAGCCCCCGTGCCCCGGAGCCGGAGCCGGAGCGGACGTGGTGGAGGCGGAGGCCGAGCACGGCCGTGGGCTGCACCTCGTCAGGCTCTGGGCGGACAACTGGGGCAGTTGCCTGCTCGGCGACGGCGACCACCCGTGGCCCGGGCCGCGCGGCAAGCTCCTCTGGATCGAACTCGTCCGGCGCGAACGCTTCACCATGGCCGCGTGAACTCCCCACCGGGACCCGGGCATCGGCATCAATGTCAGACCCTCTCGCTACCTTGCCGCCATGACCGAATACGTACTGACGGCAGGCGCGTGGCTCGGAGCGTGGGCGTGGGACGACGTGGTCCCGGAGCTGCGGGCGGCCGGGCACGGCGTGCATCCCCTGACGCTGTCCGGCCTCGCCGAGAGGAGAGACGCACCCGCCGGGCAGCAAACACATGTCCAGGACATCGTCGGGGAGATCGAGCGCCGGGACCTGCGCGATGTCGTGCTGGTCGGGCACAGCTACTCGGGCATCCCGGCCGGCCAGGCCGCCGAGCGGATCGGGGACCGGCTGACCCGGGTGGTCTTCGTGGACTCCGATGTCCCGGCCGACAGCGAGTCGTTCTTCTCCCCTGGGTCGGACGGCAGGGCGGCGATCGCCGCGAACGGGGGCTTCTGGCCGGTCCCGGACGCGGACGAGTTCGCGGACCAGGGGCTCGGCGCCGAGCAGATCGCCCGCATCACGGCCGAGGGGACCCCGCACCCGGGCGCCACGCTCACCGAACCGGCGGTGCTGACCCGCCCGCTCGGCGAACTCCCCGCGACGTACATCAAGTGCCTGCTCGACTGGCCCGAGCCGAGCCCCGATGTGGCCGAACTGCTGAAGAGCGACCGGTGGCGGCTGGCCACGATGGACACCGGCCACTGGCCCATGCTCTCCCAGCCGCGCGAACTGGCCCGGATACTCCTCGACGCGGCGGGGCCCGGCGACTGAGGAGGAGTGGACGATCACGCACGCTGCGACGACCAGTACGGCTGCCCCCGCTCATACCGGCCGAGGCCGACCACGTGGCCAAGGGCGGCTCCGCGCCGGCCTTGCCACGAGGTGCGCGGTTCACGGCAGTGGCAGCGCCGGCCCTTGCGAAGTCGCCGGGTTCCGGGCCCGCCTCGGCCACCACGGCGCCGTCGGGTGACCAGATGCCGGAGCGCCCGGCGGTCCGGCCGTAGCAACCGCCTGTGGGGTCGGCGAAGCTCGCCATCGCGACCCAGACACCGTGCTCAATGGCGACGCGACGAGCCCGCTCGCCGTGCAGGGCCGCCTCGTCCTCCGAGTGCACGATCCCGGCGACGTTCAGAACGGAGGAGGCCGCGAACGCCGACAGCCAGCGCCCAGAACAGGAGGGGAAAAGCGGCGACCCGTTCCATGCCTCCCATGCCGAGACCGACGTAGTGACGGGAGAGAAACAGCCCGAAAGCCGTGAACGCTGTGATGCCCAGCAGGCTGGTGCCCCACCGCAGTGGGGCCGGAACGTGTTCCGCCAGGCCGAGCCCCGAGAGGACGAGACCTATGTTGCCCGCTGCCATTATGAGAAGGGCGCCCAAGACATGCTGGTTCTCATTGACGTCCGCCGGTGCCAGCCCGACCAGCACGAATCCCACGCCGGCACCGGCCAGCAGAAGACGTGCTGCGGCAGCGGCCGGGCCTCTGCGCCACAGGAGACCACCGGTCAGGGCGGCGCCAACCACGAGCAGCATTCCCAGGACGATGAACGAAACATTCATCAGGTCGTGCTCCGGGGAACAGATGTACCGCGGCTCAGGCTCTGGCTGCAGGGCGCAGTGAGCGTTACCCAAGTCGCTGATGTTGTTGCGTGCCCAGCTGTACGGTCTCGCCCAAGCCGATTCGGCAATCCCGTGGATGACGAAGAACTGCACCACGCCCGCGATCCATGCCGAGTACCCGATCCGGACTCTCACCTGTCCACCTTCCGTCACGCGAATCCCGTGCGAGCAGCCGATCACGCGGCGCCGGACTCAGGCACTCCGACAAGCCTCCGGGAACAGGGTGGGGCAACCCCAACTCGCTTGGAGAACAGGAGCTCGCGGAACGGGACTCAGGACCGGGCTCAAGAAGTCCCCTCACGGCCACCGGCCACTGGCCCACGTCCTCCCAGCCGCGCGAACCGGCCCGGCTACTCCTCGACGCGGCGGAGGCCGGCGACTGAGTCGGAGAAGGGCTGCCCACTCACCGTGACCGGGCGGAGCACAGCCCCGTCGATATTGACTTGGCCGCTCCGCCCCACGGTGCTGGGATGACCGGATGGACACCGACGCGGTACTCGCCCTGTACGACGACCAGATGCGCCGGCGTGCGCCCGCCGACTCGCCCGGGGCCCGGGTCGAGCGGGTCGGTGACGTGGTGCGGCAGCTCGGGGCGGGAGACGACTGGAGCTGCGTGCTCTGGTCGGACCTCGGCGCCGGCTCCGCGGACGCGGCAATCGCCGGGCAGATCCGCCATTTCGCCTCGCTGGGGCGGGAGTTCGAGTGGAAGCTGTACGGCCACGACCGGCCCGCCGATCTCGGCGAGCGGCTCCGGGCGGCCGGGCTGGTTCCAGAGCCGGAGGAGACCCTGATGGTCGCCACGGCACACGAGTTGAGCACCGCCGTCGAACTGCCCGAGGGGCTGGCTCTGCGGCCGGTGACCGACCCGGACGGGGTGGAGCTGATGGTACGGGTCCACGAAGAGGTGTTCGGGCCGGGCCGGTCGCTGCGGCGGCAGCTGACCGCACAGCTCGCGGAACGGCCGGAGACCGTGGCGATGACCGTCGTCATGGCCGGTGACCTGCCCGTCTCATCGGCGCGTCTGGAGATGTACCCGGGCACGGACTTCGCCGGGCTGTGGGGCGGCGGCACCCTGCCCGCCTGGCGGGGCCGGGGGGTCTACCGGGCCCTGGTAGCGCACCGTGCCCGGATCGCCGCCGAACGCGGCTACCGCTACCTCCAGGTGGACGCCTCCGACCAGAGCCGCCCGATCCTGCACCGCCTCGGCTTCACGGCCCTCAGCACGACCACCCCGTACATCTTCCGGCCCTGACGGACAGCGGCCCGGTGCGGCGCTCGCGCGACTGGTCAGGCGCGGCTCGGGCTCCGGACACTGCCGGTCAACAGAGCGGGTGGCTCCGATGGCACCGGTAAGGTTCGGCCCATCCGTGAACTCGGCGGTCCCGTCGCTCAATGCCCGCGGGTTGGCCGCCGCGGCCACCGGCCGCGGGTCAGCAGGAGGCCCGGGACTCTCAGCCGCCCACGGTCCACTGCCCGTCGCGCATGAGGTCACGCCTCTTGAGTTCGTTGGCCTCACGCCAGGCCTGCAGCCGGTCCGGTGTGACCCGGTAGTAGAGGTAGGCCCCGGCTGCCTCGCGCGGATCGAAGCCCGTTCTGGCGGCAAAGGCTTCGCCCAAGCCCTTCGGCAGTTCGCCGGCCGTCAGTGCGTCCACCGTTCCCTCGATCAGCACGACATCCCGAGTCGGCCCGATACCCAGGCGGACCCTGCCCGTGGAGCGCAGATTGCGGCCGGTCGGACTCGACGCCGGGGTGGCCAGCCACAGGGAGGTGCCGTCCCAGAGGAAGGAGAGCGGAACCAGGTACGGAGTGCCCGTCTCCGGGTCGGCCGTGGCCACCCAGGCGTCAATGTCCTGGTCGAGCCGCTTCAGCACGTCGAGTCTGCGTTGATCCGGGGGCCGGGCGGGCGCGGTCATCTCGTTGGGCCTCCTCGTACGGCCTGCTTGTGACGGGACGGCGGAAGGCCGCTGTGCCGACGCCGGAGCGAGTCCGTCATGGGGCGGCCGCCCTCCGGCCGTCCACTCTCTCCCGGCAGGCGCCGGAACGGCAAGAAGACGCAGGCGGACCCGTCAACTTGACTCCTGCTCGGCACCTTTGGAGCCATGCCCCGTTCACGGACGGTCGCGTCGAGGTGCGGCTTCAGCTCGTTGACGAGTGCGCTCGGCCGGGTGCGGCCGGGAGTGGCACCGCCCGCCGGGACTTCCCGCCTGCTCCAGCGGGCGGCTCCCGCTCCCGGTCAGTCCGTCGAACGGGCCGTCAGGGCGGCGATCTTCTCGGCGATCCATGTCTCCGCGGCCGCCTTGTCGATCCCCAGTCCGGTGAGCGGGCCCGTGCCGTCCTCGGACTCCAGCAGGGCGAGCAGGATGTGCTCGGTGCCGATGTAGTTGTGGCCGAGGCGGAGCGCCTGGCGGTAGGTCAGTTCGAGGGCTTTGCGCGCTTCCGCGTCGTACGGGATCAGCTCGGGGACCTGTCCGGCGGCCGGCGGGAGGGCCTCCGTCGCATCCCGCCGTACGGCGTCCAGCCCTACGCCCTGGTCACTGATCGCCAGCGCGCCGATCCCTTCGGGCTCCGCCAGCAGGCCCAGGACGAGATGGGCGGGGGCGATGGTGTCGTTGCCGGCCGCGCGGGCCTCGTTCTGGGAGGCCATCACCACGTTCTTGGCGCGCGGGGTGAAGCGGCTGAAGCCCTGGCTCGGGTCGAGATCCTGGGACTCCCCCGTCCCCTTCGGGACGAAGCGCTTCTGTGCGGCCTGCCGTGTCACGCCCATGCTGCGGCCGATGTCCGTCCAGGAGGCGCCCGAGCGGCGCGCCTGGTCCACGAAGTGGCCGATCAGGTGGTCGGCCACGTCTCCGAGGTGGTCTCCGGCGACGACCGCGTCGGTGAGCTGTTCCAGCACATCGGAGTGGGTCTTCTTGATCGCGTCGATGAGGTCGTCGAGCCGGACCGGGTTCGTCATGCGCACGGGTTCCGTCATGAGGCAACCGTAGGTTGACAGTCGGTGAATGTCAACCTTGAGTTGACAGTCGGGAGCGGTTCGCCGCACATTGGCGGCCAGGACGATCTGAGCTGTCAACTCCCCCTCGGCGCGGCCGGGTTGGTGACGGCGCTCGGCGCGGCCCAAGCGCAGGGCCTGACGGCCGGAACGACCGAACTCCCCGCACATGAGCCCGGCCGCCACCCCTCGCGGGAGGAGGTGACGGCCGGGCTCCGGCGGCGGCCCGCCGCGCCGGCCCTGGAGCGGTCCCGGGCCGGCAGGGGTGGGGGCGGGCGGCTACTCGACGACCTTCAGCAGCCGGTTCGGGGTGGAACCGGTCGCGTTGGTGATCGCTCCGGCGGTGGCACCGCCGGTCAGGGCACTGGCGACCTGGGCCGGGGTGGCGCCGGTGTGGCGGCCCAGGTAGACGGCGGCGGCACCGGCGACGTGCGGGCTGGCCATGGACGTACCGGAGATGGTGTTGGTGGAGGTGTCGCTGCTCCGCCAGGCCGAGGTGATGGAGGAACCGGGCGCGTAGATGTCCACCACACTGCCGTAGTTGGAGTAGTACGGCTCCGAGTCGCTGCTGGTGCTGGCGGCGACGGTGATCGCCTCCTGGACCCGCGCCGGGGAGTAATTGGCGGCGTTGGCCGCCGAGTTGCCCGCGGCGACGGCGAAGGTGACGCCCGAGGCGATCGCGGAGCGCACGGCCGCGTCCAGGGCCGCGTCGGCACCGCCGCCGAGGCTCATGTTCGCCACGGACGGGCCGGAGGCGTTCCGCTGGACCCAGTCGATGCCTGCGACGACACCGGCGGTGGTGCCGGAGCCGTTGTTGTCGAGCACGCGGACGGCGACGATCTTCGCCTTCTTGGCGACACCGTGCGCCGCACCGGCGACGGTGCCCGCCACATGGGTGCCGTGCCCGTGGCCGTCGGTGGCGGAGTTGTCGCCGTCGATGGCGTCGTAGCCGAGGCTGGCGCGGCCGCCGAAGTCCTGGTGGGTGACGCGGACACCGGTATCGATGACGTAGACGGTCACGCCCTCCCCGGCGCTGTCCGGATAGTTGTAGACGCCGTCCCGCGAACGGGAAGTCTGGTCGATCCGGTCCAGTCCCCAGGACGGCGGGTTGGCCTGGGAGCCGGTGATGCGGAAGGTCTTGTTCTGCACCACCTTGTCGACGGCCGGGTCGGCCGCGAGGCGTCTCGCCTCGGTCTCGCTGAGGCCGGTGGCGGAGAAGCCGTCCAGGGCGGTGTAGTTGTGGTCGAGCTTGCCGCCGTAGGTCTTGGCCAGCTCCTTCTTGCCGGTGGCCTTCAGGGTCTTGGCGGCGGCACCGTCCTTCAGGAGGACTACGTAGCTGCCGTCGATGGCGGTCTTGGCGCCGGCGCCGTAGATCTTGCCCTCGGCCGGGGCGGGGGCGGCACCGGCGGGGACGGCCGCGAGGCCGGTGCCCACGACGGCCGCGGCGGCGGATATCGCGATGGTGAGGCGGCGCAGAGCGGAACGCGAACGAGTTGCCATGAGGGATCTCCTCGTGCACTGAGTGGGGGTGTGCGGGGGCGGAACGTCGCGGCGGGCCGTGGGGTCGAGGCCCGCTCCGATGAGTCAGCACGGTGACTGATTGACGCGCCCACATCAATACGTTCGCTCAACGGTGTGACATGGGTTACACCGTCCGGTAATCGCGAATATCCGCGCGACGGGCGGAAACCGGCCACGGGGGCAGTGGCTGATGTGACGTCACCGGCCGGGCCTGCGGCCGCCCCCGGCCATGACGGCGGAAGGCGAGGACTTCACGGGGGACACCCTCTGGACAGTCTCGGGGCCGTGGGCATGGGGCCTGCGCCCGGCGGAGCGGTCCGGAAGACTCCGCGTCGGGGCGGCAGGGCCCAGGGTGACAGGGCTTCAGACCGGTCCGGGGACGCGGAACGCGCTGCCTGCCGGGTCGGCCGGAATCCGCCATCGCAAGCCACCCCGGCTCGCGCCGACGGGCGTCGCGCCGAGCCCCTTCAAGCGCGCGGCCAACACCGCCGAAAGGCGGCCGGGGTGGTGGAGAGTGCGCTGTGCGCGCCGGTCCCCGTCAGCTCTCCGTCAGGGCCAGCAGTTTGGTGACGGTGTTCCAGTTGCGGGTCGTCGCCTCGACGCCCAGCTTCCGCTTGTCCAGGAGCGGTGCGAGCTTGCTGCGTCCCTGGCCGTTCGGGAAGTACGCATAGAGCTCACGGCCGCCGTCCGCCAGGCGGTACTCGTCCGGGGCGTACAGCGCCGGGTCGACCGCGTCCAGCTGCTCCGGGTCCGCCCGGCCCGCCAGGAAGGTGACCGTGTGCTTCGCCGGGTCGGCGGCCGGATCCGGGAAGGGGTTGGCGTCCACGGCGGTGCGCAGTTCCTCGGCGGTGCGGACGACGACGGCGATCGGGAAGCCGAACCACTCGGCGAGGGCCCGTTCGAGCTCGGCGGCCAGACGGCCGGGGTCCCGGTGGTCCGGGGCGGCGAAGACCGCGTTGCCGCTCTGGAGGAGGGTGCGCACGTTTTCGTAGCCCAGGCCGGTCAGCACGGACCGCAGTTCGGCCATGGGGACCTTGTTGTTGCCGCCCACGTTGATGCCCCGCAGCAGGGCCGCGTATGTCGTCGTCACGGACGGCACGCTACCGGGCCGGGCGTCCCGGTCCGGGCGCCTTCGCGGGAGCGGCGCCCGGCGTCGCCGCCCGGACCGCGGACGCCTGCGGCGTCCACCCGCCGGGTCGACGGCGAGGCTTGCGCCCTGCCGTGTCCACGGCCGGAGTTGCGTCCTGCCACCTCACCGCCGGGGTTGCGCCGGTGCGCCCCGGCAGGCGGCACGGGCGCGGCGCATCGAGGGGCGGACGGCAGCCGGGGCGCACAAGCCCCGCGCCGCGCCGGGCCCCGCCCCACGCGGGCCGAACGCACATGAGCCCGGCCGCCTCCCCGCGCGGGCGGGAGGGCGGCCGGGCTCCGGCGCTGCGCACGCCGTCCGGCCCGGGGGCGGACCCGGGCCGGAGCCTGTGACGATCCGTGCCTACTCGACGATCTTGAGCAGCTTGTTCGGGGTGCCACCGGTCGCGTTCTTGATGGCACCCGAGGTGGCGCCGCCGGTCAGGGCCGAGGCGACCTGCGCCGGGCTGGCGGTGGTGTGGCCGCTCAGGTAGACGGCCGCGGCGCCCGCGACGTGCGGGGTGGCCATGGACGTACCGGAGATGGTGTTGGTGGCGCTGTCGCCGGTGTTCCAGGTCGAGGTGATGCTGGAGCCCGGCGCGTAGAGATCCACCACGCTGCCGAAGTTGGAGAAGGAGGACTGCTGGTCACCGCTGGTGCTGGAGGCGACGGTGATGGCCTCCGTGACGCGGGCCGGGGAACCGGTCGAGGCGTTCCTCGACTCGTTGCCCGCCGCGACGGCGAAGGTGACGCCCGAGGAGATCGCGGTGCGCACGGCCGCGTCCAGGGCCGCGTCGGCGCCGCCGCCGAGGCTCATGTTGGCCACGGAGGGACCCGAGGCGTTCTTGGCGACCCAGTCGATGCCGGCGACGACGCCCGCGGTGGTGCCGGAGCCGTTGTCGTCGAGCACGCGGACGGCGACGATCTTCGCCTTCTTGGCGACACCGTGCGAGGCGCCGGCGATGGTGCCGGCCACGTGGGTGCCGTGACCGTTGCCGTCGTCGGCCGAGTTGTCACCGTCGATGGCGTCGTAGCCGAGGCTGGCGCGGCCCTCGAAGTCCTGGTGGGTGACGCGGACACCGGTGTCGATGACGTACGCGGTGACGCCCTGGCCCGCGCTGTCCGGGTAGGTGTACGCGCCGTCGCCGGCGGTCGCGGTCTGGTCGATCCGGTCCAGGCCCCAGGACGGCGGGTTGTTCTGGGTGCCGGTGATGGTGAACTTCTGGTCCTGGACGACCTTGTCGACGGCCGGGTCGGCCGCGAGGCGCTTGGCCTCGGTCCGGGTGAGACCGGTGGCGGAGAAGCCCTCCAGCGCCGAGTAGTTGTGGTCGAGCTTGCCGCCGTACGTCTTGGCGAGGTCCTTCTTGCCGGTCGCCTTCAGGGTCTTGGCGGCGGCGCCGTCCTTGAGCAGGACGACGTAGCTGCCGCTGACGGCGTTCTCGGCGTCCGCGCCGTAGATCTTGCCCTCGGCGGGGGCCGCACCGGCCGGGAGGGCCAGGAGGGTGGTGCCCACGACCGCCGCGGCGGCGGTGATGGCGACGGTGAGGCGGCGCGTGCCGGAACGCGGGTGAGTAGCCATGAAGGGGGGTCTCCTCGTGCGCTGAGTGGGGGGACGTGGGGGAAGTGGGGGAAGTGGGAGATGACGCGACATCGCGGCGTGTCCGGTCCGTGGGGGCGACGGCAGTCCGCGTGCTCGACGTGATCGAAACCCTGACCGATTGACGCGCGCATTTCAATGTGTTCGCTCAGCGGTGTGACGTGGCTAACATCGTCTGGTTATCGCAAAGTCCGCCACAACGGGCGCAGTTGGGGCAAGGGCACCGGCACCCCTCCGCCGTGCACGGGGAGTTGACGGGCGTCCGGAGGACGGCGACGGAGCTCCGGCCGCCCTTGCGGCCGACGCCGTCCGCTGACCGGACGAGCCGGCCCGGGCCGCCGGAGGCTCGGCGGGCGCGTCGTCGCGGTCGGGCAGCCGACCGTACGCGGCCGCGCCCCAGGCCGGACGACGAGGCGGGCCGGACAGGCCGGGCGCGGCCCGCCGGCCGGACCGAGAGAGGGCCGACCGGCGGGCCGAAGAGGCGGACGGGCCGACGGAGTGCCGGCGGCCGAGGGAGGGCGGCCGGGCCGAGGCGGCGGAGGGCCGAGGGAGCGCCGGCGGCCGGGCGCAAGAGAGCCGTATATGCGGACGAGCCCGGGGCGGTGTGCCCCGGGCTCGTGCCCGTCGTGCGCGTCATGCGCATCGTGCCCGTCGTGCGCATCGTGCGCGTCGTGCCCGTCGTGCGCGGCGGGTGCCGCGTGCGGTGATGCCGCCGTTCCGCTCCCCGTGACCGGGGGGGACCGCCGGGCGGGCCCGGTTCAGGCCGCGGTCGTCGTCTCCCGCCGTTGCGCCGGAACCGCCGGAGCCGGCGTGACGGCGGCGGCCCCTTCGGCCCCGGTGACCTCGGTGGCCTGCGACGCGCCCGCCTCGTCGAAGGACTTGATGGTGCGGGTGAAGTCCCGCGTGGAGAGCAGCAGCTTGTAGATGATCGCCAGCTCGAAGACGAGCAGCAGCGCCCCGGCTCCGATGGTCACCGCGGCGACGGCGCCCACCGCCGGACCGATGATGAAGACGGCCATCTGGAATTCGATGCCGCTGACCAGGTGCGTGCGGATGCGATGGCGCAGCAGCAGGTTCCGGAACCGGCCGTACCAGGGGAAGCGGCTCTTGAACTCCTGGTGCAGGTCGATGACCGGCCCCTTCGGCCGGGCGCCGGAAGCGGGACCGGCCGTCCCCTCCGCCACGGCCCCGTCCGCCACGGCCCCCTCCGCCACGTCCCCGCCCACCAGGGAGTTCACCACGGCCGCGTCCACCACGGCGCCGTCCTCCGCGCCGGCGCCGTGGTGCGCGGGCACCGGGCCGTCGTCATCGGCGGCGGTGCGGTCCTCGTGGTCGAAGTCCGCCTCGGGGTTCTCGCGGAGCAGGTCCTCCATGAAGGAGACCCGCCGCTCGTCGTCCGCCCGCCGGGCCGCCCGGGCGCGGGCCTTGATCTGCTTGCGCATGCCGTGCCGGATCTTGAAGATCTGCAGCGCGTCGACGTACCGGAGCATGTCGAGGAAGACGACGGCGAGGGCCAGCCAGAGGAAGATCACGTCCCCGGTGCGGGAGTACTGGCCGCCCATCAGCGCGATGGCGCAGACCAGCACCCGCACCCGGTCGAAGACGTAGTCCAGCCAGGCGCCGAAGACGGTGCCGGTGCCGGTGAGCCGGGCCAGCTTCCCGTCCATGCAGTCCAGGATGAAGCTGAGGTGGTACAGGGCGGCGCCCACCAGCAGCCAGCCCCAGCTTCCGGTGGCGAAGCAGGCCGCCGCGCCGAGCCCGAGGAAGAGCGCGGCCCAGGTGATCTGGTTGGGAGTGATCCGGGTCCACATCGCCGTCCAGCGGACGAGCGGGGTGGCCAGCGGGTCCACGAGCAGCACCGTCCACCAGGCGTCGCGTTTCTTCTCGGTGGTGCGGCGTACCTCCGCGAGCGGAGGAATGTCTCTGCGCATGGTGAACTCTCTTGTCCGGGTGGGTGTTCACCTGACGTTAAGAATCCCGCCACCCAAAGAACAAGATGAGCGCCGTACAACCTTTACCCACCGGTAAGGGTCGTCTTGGGTGTCCTTGTCAATGGCTGCGTCAGGCTTCGCACGGCGGTGTATCCGCACGGAGCGGGTCGACGGCGGTCAGGAGCGGGCGGCGCCGGGGAGCTCCGCCTCGATGAGGTCGGCGGCCCGGGCCGTGCCGCCCTCGGCGGCCACTTCCCGCTGTACGGCCGCGCAGCGTTCCCGGACCGCGCGGTCGTCCGCGAGGGCGAGCACCTGCTCCCGCAGCCGTCCGGCGGTGGCTTCCTCCTTGGGCAGATGCCGGCCCACGCCGATCCGCTCGATCAGATCGGCGTTCATGAACTGGTCGGCCGCCTGCGGTACGGCGAGCAGGGGAACCCCGCAGGCCAGCCCTTCCTGGGAGCTGCCCATCCCGGCGTGGGTGACGAAGACGTCGGCCTGCCGGAGGACGGCGAGCTGCGGAATCCAGCGGTGCACTTCGATGTTGGCCGGCACCTCGCCCAGCTCGGCCTCGTCGGTGAACTTGCCGATCTGCAGGACGACGTGCCAGCCGTCCAGGCCGCCGAACGCCTCGACGCACCGGCGGTAGAAGGCGGGCTCCTTGGTGAAGGCCGAACCGAGCGAGATCAGCAGCACCTTCTCCGCGTCCGCCGGTCGCCGCCAGGTGCCCTGGTGGGACCGGTCCCCCAGACAGGGCCCGGTGAAGGTGTACACGGCGGGGTCCACGCGGTCCGCCTCGGGCTGCATCGCGCGCGGGATCAGGGCGATGCAGCGCCGGGGCCGGCCGATCAGCCGGTCGGGATCGGTGTGCGTCATGCCGTGCTCGTCGAGCCAGGCGCGGTACCGCGCGAAGTAGGCCCGGCCGCGCGGCGTCTCCCGCACCGGTGCCCACATCTGCTCGGCCACCTCCTCGTACCCCTCCCAGGCGACCATGCACGGGGAGAGCTGGACGGCGGGCACGCCCCAGCGGTGGGCGAGGACGGGTGCCGGGTAGGCCCCGATGTCGTGCAGCACCAGGTCCGGTTCGTCGCCGTCGTAGACGGCGAGCTGCTGCGGCAGCGCCTGGATCGCGTCGTGGAGGAACGGCTCCACGTTGTCCAGGAGTTCCGTGCCCCAGGCGTCCGGGTCCTCGTCCAGAGGGAGGGTGGAGGTGTAGGTGCGGGGCTCGGCCCCCGCACCGGCGACGAGGTCCGCGAAGGCGGGCGGGATGGCGTAGGTGACCCGGTGGCCGCGGGCGGCCAGTTCGCGGATGACCTCCAGGCTGGGGTTGACGTGGCCGTGGGCGGCGATGCCGAACATGGCGATATGGGCTGGTTCATGGCGCATGGACGCGAACTCCTCGGGCGATGGCGTACGGGGCCGGCCCGCGGGGGACACGGGATGGCGCGGGGGACGGTGGGCGACGGCCCGGGCCCGCTCGGCCGCGGACGCCGGGGACCGGCCGGGAGCCACCGTACGCGAGACGGCACGTATCGTTTAATGATTTACGCGCCCGGACGGCGGAAGGCGCGCGCCAGAGCGGCAGGCCCGGCCTTCGGGCGCACGAGCCGGCCCAGCGGCACCTGCGCGGCCAGGCCCTTCCTGAAGCCGGCGGCCTGCTTCGGATCGGGGGCGAGCCCCCGACAGGCCGGGGGTGTCGGCCGGGATCGGCCGGGATCGGCCGGGATCACCGTGCCACCCGACGCGGAACGCGGTGCCGGGCGGCCCCGGCACCGCGCCGGGCGGAACGCTCCGGCCCGCACCCCGCCCCCGGCGGCGCCGGGGCTCCCTCCGGAACTGGGAGAATGCCACCGCACAGCCGCACGATCGCACCACGACACCATCAGCGGAGGCCACAGTGCCGGAGGCAGCAGCGGGACCGGGAGCCGCGGCAGCGGTGTTCAGCGAGCACCGGGCACGGGAGGTGCTGGCCGCCGCCGGGCATCCCGGCGCGGCGGCCGACGCGCCGCTGATCGCCTTCGGCGAGAACGCCGTCCTGGCGCTGGGCGACGAGGGACCGGTCGTCAAGATCGGCCGCAGCCCCGAACTGCTCGACCGGGCGCGCCGCGAACTGGGTATCGCCCACTGGCTCGCCAAGCAGAACCTGCCGTCCGTGCGGCCCGCCGAGCCGGAGGCGCGGCTCGTGGACGGCCACCCGGTGACGTACTGGTACCGGCTGCCGGAGGCCGTCCGGCCCGCCCGGGCCGCCGACCTCGCGGAGCTGCTGAAGATGGTGCACGCCCTGCCCGATCCCCCCTTTCCCCTGCCGCGCCGTGATCTGCTGGGCGGCGTCGAGCGCTGGCTGCGGCTCGCGGGCGACGCGATCGACCCGGCCGACGCCGCCTATCTGCGGGAGCGCCGCGACCGGTTCGCGGAGGCCGCGGCCGGGCTGGTGCCCCGGCTGGCGCCCGGCCCGATCCACGGCGACGCGCTCCCCCGCAATGTGCACATCGGCCCGGACGGCCCCGTGCTCGTCGACCTGGAGACCTTCTCCCACGATCTGCGCGAGCACGACCTGGTGGTGATGGCCCTCTCCCGGGACCGCTACGGCCTCCCGGCCGAGGAGTACACGGCCTTCACCCGCGGCTACGGCTGGGATGTGCGGGAGTGGGACGGCTGCGCCCTGCTGCGCGGCGCCCGGGAGACGGCCAGCTGCGCCTGGGTCGCCCAGAGCGCACCGGGCAGCCCGGCGGCGCTGGCGGAGTTCCGCCGCCGGGTCGCCTCACTGCGCGAGGGCGACCAGGAGGTCCGCTGGCACCCCTTCTGACCGCACCGGGTGGTCCGCGGAAGCCGGACGGACGGCAGCCACCGGACGAATCGGGGGCGTCAGGCCCCCGCGCCGCCCGGCTTCGCGCCGCCGCCCGGTACGCGCCCGCCCACGCGCTCCCGCTGAGCGGGTATCAGCGGCCAGGCCCCCTCGACGTACGCCCGCGGATCGGAAGTCCGGCGCAGATAGCGCTGGAAGGAGGCCGCCTGGTCCGCCGCGGCCCGTATCTGGAGATCGTGGAGCGCCGCCGGTTCCAGGGAGCCGACCGAGGCGTGACGCCGGCCGATGCACGCGGCGACACCGGCGGCCGCGAAGGCGTCCGCCCCGGCGTCGTGAGCCCCCGTCAGCGGCACCGCGTAGTGCGCGCAGAGCGCCTGCAGGGTGCGCTTGCCCTTGCGGTAGCGGTCCACGTGCTTGTCGAGGACCAGCGGGTCGATCACCGGGCCCGGCTCGCGGCCGAGCCGGGCCGCGAGCGGGGGGATGCCGTGCCGCCGGCACTCCCGGTCCAGCAGGGAGAGGTCGTAGCGGGCGTTCATGACGGCCAGGGGCCGTCCCGAGCGCAGGACTTCGGCGACGGCCGCGACGATCTCCGCCACGCCCTCGGCGGCGGGCAGGCCGTGCCGCACGGCGCGTTCGGTGGTGATGCCGTGGATCGCGGCGGCCTCCTCGGGCACCGGGATGCCCGGGTCGAGCAGCCAGGTCCGCACCGGACCGGGCCGGCCGTCCGGCGTCAGCTCCGCGAGCGCCGCCGTCACGATGCGGTCCGTCTCGATGTCGGTGCCCGTCGTCTCCAGGTCGAACCCGATCAGCGCTTCCCGGTGCCACCCCATGACGGCTCTCCTTCTGTTGTGCGTCCCCCGATGTGCTCCACTCTCCCACCGGCCACTGACAACACGGCCGTGCGCGGGAGCGGTGCCGATGGCCGCGGGCCGGCCGGGGACGCGGCCGCCGGCGCGGCCGGCGCGGAGCTCAGGACACCGGCCGGGAGTCGGCCCAGGCGCTCTCGAACTCCTCGCGGTAGGTGTCGAACAGTCCGGCCTCCCGCTCCTTCCCGCCGTCCTCCCGCAGCGTCTGCCGCCGCCCACCGCGCAGCACGAACACGGGCGCCTCCATGCCCCGCGCGCGGCGCAGATAGGGCTGCACCACCGCCAGGCCGTCGGAGCCGTCGCCGTTGACGAGGTAGGCCGTGAAGCGCGGGGTCTCGTCGAACACGTTGATCTGGAAGGCGCCGGTGTCCCGCAGCCTCGCCCGCACCCGCCGCATGTGCAGGATGTTCATCTCGACGGAGCGGCTCAATTCGTTCTTCTTCAGGCCGAGTTCGCGCTCGCGGCGGCGCACGGCGCTGCTGGCCGGGTTGAGGAAGAGCAGGCGGGTGCGGCAGCCGGCCTCGGCGAGGCGCACGAGCCGCCGCCCGGAGTAGTTCTGCACGAGCAGGTTGAGCCCGATGCCGATCCCGTCGAGCCGGCGGGCGCCGCCGAAGAGGTCCTCGGCGGGCAGCTGCCGCTGCAGCCGGACCCGGTCCGGGTGGACGCCGACGACGTCCGCGTAGCGGTCGCCGACCAGGTCCTCCACGGCGTCGACGGGCAGCCGGTCGGAGGACGGGGCGCCGGCCCCGGTGCCCAGGATCCGCAGCAGCCGGGCGGAGGCCCGCTCGGCCTGCGCCAGGACGGCCTCGGACAGGGCCCGGTTGCGGGAGACGACGTTGCGCGCCACCTCCAGCTCGTCCAGGGCCAGTTCGAGATCGCGGCGGTCGTCCAGATACGGCTCGAAACACGGCCAGTGCTGCACCATCAGCTCGCGCAGCTGCGGCAGGGTCAGAAAGCTGAGGACGTTGTCGTCGGCCGGGTCGAGCAGATAGCCCTTCCGCCGGCTGACCTCGCGGACGGCGACGGCGCGCTGCACCCATTCGTGCCCCGCGGGGCCGGCGGCGGCCACCACCCACTCGTCGCCGTGCACCGGTTCGTAGATCGGCCGGAGGACCGCGGCGACGACCGCGCGCAGCCGCTGCTCGACCAGATTCAGCCATATGTAGGCCCGTCCGGCCCGGCGGGCGCGTGTCCGCACCTCGTTCCAGGCGTCGGGGCCCCAGTCCAGCTCCGCCCCGATCTCCATCGGCCGGGCCAGGGACACCGCGCCGGGAGGGACGTCCGCGGCGCCGCCGTCCTGACCACTGTCACCAGGTGGCAGCTCCAACCCGCCCGAGCTCACCTGCGCACCGCCTTCCGCCCCCGGGTCTTCGATCACCGGAGCCTACTGTGTGCGCGGGAGCCGGTGCACCCGGAACCCCGGTGGGAAGCGTGAGGGATCGATGACGGTCCGCCACGCCGGAGGACAACGGCGCGTCATGGACCCCGCTTGCCCGGCTGTCCTGGTTTTCCCCTGTAAAACAGCATAGGGAGCGGAACGCCCCGGCCGGAGGACGAGGAGAAACCGTTGGGAGGATGCCCCCTTTTCGCGAGAGTTCCGACGAAAGCGCCCCGGCGCACCGCTGGTTGGGCGAGGATTCCTCTCCTGCCGGGGTCATCCCGTCCCGCGGAGCCCGGATCCGGAGTGGAAGAGTCGACATCATGCAGGTCTGGCCCGGACAGCCGTACCCTCTCGGCGCTACGTACGACGGCGCCGGCACCAACTTCGCGGTCTTCTCGGAGGCCGCACGGAGAATCGAGTTGTGCCTGCTGCACGACGACGGTTCGGAGACGGCGGTGGAGCTCCGCGAGTCCGACGCCTTCGTGCGGCACGCCTACCTGCCGGGCATCATGCCGGGCCAGCGGTACGGCTTCCGGGTCCACGGCCCGTACGATCCCGGGCGCGGCCACCGCTGCAACTCGGCCAAACTGCTGCTCGACCCCTACGCCAAGGCGATGAGCGGCAGCATCGACTGGAACGAGGCCGTCTACGGCTACCACTTCGGCAAGCCGCACGAGCGGAACGACCTCGACTCGGCGCCGCACACGATGGCGTCGGTCGTCATCAACCCCTACTTCGACTGGGGCGACGACCGGCCGCCCCGCACGGACTACCACCGCACCGTGCTCTACGAGGCCCACGTCAAGGGCCTGACGATGCTGCACCCGGCGCTGCCGGAGGAGCTCCGCGGCACCTACGCCGGACTGGCGCACCCCGCGATCATCGAGCATCTGACCGAGCTGGGGGTGACGGCGCTCGAACTGATGCCCGTACATCAGTTCGTCCACGACCACCGGCTGGTCGATGTCGGGCTGGCCAACTACTGGGGCTACAACACCATCGGTTTCTTCGCCCCGCACAACGCCTACGCCTCCTGGGGCGACCGGGGCCAGCAGGTGCTGGAGTTCAAGTCGGCGGTGCGGGCGCTCCACCAGGCCGGCATCGAGGTGATCCTCGACGTCGTCTACAACCACACGGCCGAGGGGAACCACCTGGGCCCGACGCTCTCCTTCCGCGGCCTGGACAACGCCTCGTACTACCGGCTGACGGAGGACCCGACCTACTACATGGACACCACGGGCACCGGCAACTCCCTGCTGATGCGCAGCCCGCACGTGCTCCAGCTGATCATGGACTCGCTGCGCTACTGGGTGACCGAGATGCGGGTGGACGGCTTCCGCTTCGATCTCGCCGCGACCCTGGCCCGTCAGTTCCACGAGGTGGACCGGCTGTCGTCGTTCTTCGACCTGGTCCAGCAGGACCCGGTGGTCAGCCAGGTGAAGCTGATCGCCGAGCCCTGGGACGTCGGCGAGGGCGGCTACCAGGTCGGCAACTTCCCGCCGCTGTGGACCGAGTGGAACGGCATGTACCGGGACACCGTGCGCGATCTGTGGCGCGGCGAGCCGCGCACGCTGGCGGAGTTCGCCTCCCGGCTCACCGGCTCCTCCGATCTCTACCAGGACGACGGCCGGCGGCCGCTCGCCTCGGTCAACTTCGTCACCTGCCACGACGGCTTCACCCTGCGCGACCTGGTCAGTTACGACCGCAAGCACAACGAGGCCAACGGCGAGGGCAACCGGGACGGCGAGTCGCACAACCGGTCCTGGAACTGCGGGGCGGAGGGGCCGACCGACGACCCGGGCGTGCTGGCCCTGCGCTCCCGGCAGCAGCGGAACTTCATCGCCACCCTGATGCTCTCCCAGGGCGTGCCGATGCTCAGCCACGGTGACGAGTTCGGGCGCACGCAGGCCGGCAACAACAACGCCTACTGCCAGGACAACGCGCTGGCCTGGGTGCACTGGCCGGCCCGCGGCGACGGCGAGGGGGGCGGAAGCGCGGACGCGGAGGAGGCCGCCGGCGGCCGGGCGGCCGGAAGGCGCGGCGGCGGACGCGGCGGGCGCGGCGGGGGCGGGGAGCGCGGCGGCCGGCGGCGGCGCACCGCCGAGGAGGGCACCGACCGGGAGCTGCTGGAGTTCACCCGTTCGATGGTGTGGCTCCGGCGCGACCACCCGGTGTTCCGGCGGCGCCGCTTCTTCCACGGCCGGCCGGTCGAGGGCACGCACGACGAGCTCTCCGACATCGCCTGGTTCACCCCGGACGGCGAGGAGATGACCCAGCGGGACTGGCAGGCGGCGCACGCGAAGTCCCTCACCGTCTTCCTCAACGGCAGCGCGATCTCCGAGCCGGGCCCGCGCGGCGAGCGGATCCGGGACGACTCCTTCCTGCTGCTGTTCAACGCCGGGGACACGACGCTCGACTTCACCGTCCCCGTCAACCACGGGCTGCAGTGGCAGGTCATCGTCGACACGGCGCTCCCGGGCGGTGTCGAGCCGGGGACGGGGCGGAAGGTCAAGGCCGGGGACCGGCTCACCCTCATCGACCGCAGCCTGACGGTGCTCCAGCGGCCGGCCTGAGCCGTCGCCGGACCCGGCCGGTCCACGCCTGCTCACCCGGACGGCGCAACGGGCCGGGGTGGTCCGGGGTGGCCCGGATGCGCCGTTCAGCAGGCACGGCAGGCGTCCGTCCGGGTACATCCTTGCCATGACTTCCGAGCCGCTCGCGCCGCCCCCGGAACCGTCCGCCACCGCGCACGCCGGCGAGAAGACCGCGCCGGGCGCCCCACCGTCCGCCGCGGCCGGCGCCGTGCCGACCGCGACCTACCGGCTGCAGATCCAGCCGGACTTCCCCTTCGCCGCGGCCGAGGCCGCCGTGCCCCATCTCGCCGCGCTCGGCGTCTCCCATCTGCATCTCTCGCCCGTGCTGGAGGCCGTACCGGGCTCCGGCCACGGCTACGACGTGGTGGACCACTCCGCCGTGCGGGCCGAGCTGGGCGGCGAGGCGGGGCTGCGGCGGCTGGCGGCCACCGCGCGCACCCACGGGATGGGCATCGTCCTGGACATCGTGCCGAACCACATGGCCGTCCCCGTGCCGGAGCGGCTGAACCGGGCGCTGTGGAGCGTGCTGCGCGACGGGCCCGGCTCGCCCTACGCCCGCTGGTTCGACATCGACTGGGAGGCCGGGGCCCCGGGCGCCCCCGGCGCGCGTCGCGGGCGGATACTCCTGCCGGTCCTCGGCGGCCGGCTGGACCGGGAACTGCGGCACTTCCGGCTCGAACGGGAGGACGGGGCGGAGAGCGGGGCGGGAAGCGGGGCGGAGGGCACGGCGGGCGCCGGGGCGGCGAGCGGGGAGGGCGCCGGGTATGTGCTGCGCTATTTCGATCACGTGTTCCCCGTGCGGCCGGGGACGGAGCGGCTGCCGCTGCCCGAGCTGGTGGCCGCCCAGTGGTACCGGCCGGCCTGGTGGCGGCTGGCCCGCACGGAGCTCAACTACCGGCGGTTCTTCACCATTTCGGGGCTGATCGGGGTGCGGGTGCAGGACCCGGCCGTGTTCGGCGCCACCCACGCGACCGTGCTGCGGCTGCTGCGCGACGGGGTCGTCCAGGGCCTGCGCGTCGACCACCCGGACGGGCTGGCCGACCCGGAGGGCTATCTGCGGCGGCTCCGGGACGCCTCCGGCGGCTGCTGGACGGTGGTGGAGAAGATCCTGACCGGCGAGGAGGAGCTGCCGGGGAGCTGGCCCGTCGCGGGCACCACCGGGTACGACGCGCTGCGCCGGGCCGACGGCCTGTTCACGGACCCCGCAGGCGCCCGCGAACTCGACGCGCTGCACCGGGAGTTCACCGGCGCCCCCGCCGATCTGGGCGGCGAGTGGACGGCCACGGCCGCGCGGGCCGCGCGCGAGGTGGTGGAGCACGAGCTGGCCGCCGAGGTGGCGGCGCTGACCCGCGCGGCCGCACGGATCTGCGAGACGGCGCCCGCCCCGCCCGACCACGCCCCCTGGGCGCTGCGCACCGCGATCCGGGAACTGCTGCTGCGCGTCCCCGTCTACCGGCCGTACACGGCCCCGGGGAAGGCCGTGCCGGAGCGGGACGCGGCGATGCTCCGGCAGGCCGCCGAGGGGGCGCGGGCCGCCTTCGCCGTACCGGAGGAGGCCGAGGCGGTGGACCTGGTGCGCGAGCTGGCGCTCGGCACCGCCGGGGACTCCGCGGACCACCGGGAGTTCTGCGCGCGGTTCGCCCAGACCTCCTCCGCGCTGCGCGCCAAGTCGGCCGAGGACACCGCCTTCTACCGCTACACGCCCCTGCTGTCGGCGGCGGAGGTGGGCGGCGAGCCGGACCGGCCGGGCGTGTCCCCGGAGGAGTTCCACGCCTTCTGCGCGCGGCTGCAGCGCGACTGGCCGGAGACGGGCACCGCGCTGTCCACGCACGACACCAAGCGCAGCGCGGACGTCCGGGCGCGCATCGCGCTGCTGTCGGAGGCGCCCCTGGAGTGGGCGGAACTGGTGGAGCGGCTGACCAAGGAGACGGCGCGCGCGAGCGGCGCGGGCGTGCCGGACGCCCAGCTGGCGTGGACCGCCTGGCAGACCGCCTTCGGCCTCGGCTACGGGCTGTCCGGGCCGCTGCCGGCAAAGCGGCTGGTCCCGGCCGTGCTGAAGTCCGCCCGGGAGGCGGGGCTGCGGACCACCTGGACCGAGCCGGACCCGGCGTACGAGGACGCCGTACGGGCGTTCACGGAGGCGGGCCCCTGCGGGCCGCCGCACCCGGCGGCCGCGGCCTTCGCCCGCGCGCTGGGCGCGCACGCCCGCGCGAACATCCTCGGCGGCGCCCTCGTCCATCTGACGATGCCGGGCGTCCCCGACGTCTACCAGGGCACCGAATGGGAGTTCAGGGCGCTGGTCGACCCGGACAACCGGCCGCCGTACCGTCCGCGCCCGGAGACGCTGGCGGGCCTCGACGAGGGGCGGCCGCCGCAGAGTCTGCCGGAGGAGAAGCTGCGGCTCACCGCCGCCGCCCTCCGGCTGCGCCGGGAGCACCCGGACTGGTTCGGCCGCGCCGGCTCGTATGACCCGCTGGCCGCGGAGGGCCCGGCGGCGGAGCACTGCGTGGCCTTCGGCCGCTCCGGGCGGGCGGTCACGGTCGTGACGCGGCTGTCCCGGCTGCTGGAGCGTTCGGGCGGCTGGCGGACGACGGGGCTGCCACTGCCCCCGGGCCGCTGGCGGGACCGGCTGACCGGGGCGGAGGCCGAGGGGACGGTGGCTCTCGCGGAGTTGCTGGACCGGTGGCCGGTGGCGCTGCTGATCCGCGTGTGAGCAGCCGGGGCGGCGTGCCGGTGCGGCCGGGGCTTCCCCCGGGGGGGCTGACCGGGCGCGGCCCGGTCAGGGGGCGCCGCCGGGCCGGATGCCGCTGACCCGTCAGCGGGAGGCGAGGCGGAAGCTGAGGCGGCCGAAGCTGACCTGGTCGCCGGGGTGCACGACGGCCGTGTCCGTGACCCGGCGGCCGTTGACGCAGGTGCCGTTGGCCGAGCCGAGGTCACGCAGGATCCAGATCCCGCCGCGTGAGACCAGCTCGGCGTGGAAGCGGGAGACGGTCTCGTCGCCGAGCCGCAGGCCGTTGGCCGGTTCCCGGCCTATGCGCAGGGGCTGCGGGCCCGGCTCGGGGAGCAGCAGCCGGGGCAGCCGCTCGGTCTGCCAGGCCCGGCGCAGCCGCAGGGTGAAGGAGGAGACGGCCGCCACCGAGCCGAACACGGCACGGGACCAGCGGCTTTCGTGGGGCAGATCCGCGGTGAGGGCGCGCAGTTCGTCGTGGCCGCGCGCCGCGAGGGCGAGCTCCATGCGCCGCAGGAAGGTGTCCTGGGACAGCCGTCCCTCCGCGGCGCCCTCCCGGAGACGGCTGATCGCCCGGTCCCGGTCGGCGTCCGACACCCGGGCGGGGCCTCGCGGGACGGGGCCCGGCCAGGGCTGGAGCTCGTGGGAGGAGGTCACGGGTCCGATTGTCCGATCACGGGCCCCGGCATGTCCAGTGCGCTGTGTACCAGGACCGTACCGGCCGGGGCGGCCCGGCGGCCGGGCCGCCGCGGGCAGGGTCCCGGTCCGGGGCAGCTCAGGGCCGGGACGGCTCGGTGACGGGCCGGCTCCCGCACGGGCCGGCTTCGGGCCGGAGCAACTCCCGTCCGGCCGACTCCCGTTCGGCCGACTCCTTTTCGGCCGACTCCTTTTCGGCCGACTCCCGTCCGGTCAGCCCCCGTCCGGTCAGCTCCCGTCCGGTCAGCTCCGGGCCGGGCCGCTTCCGTCGGGGTCAACTCCCGTCTCGGGCCGGCTCCGTGCCGGGTCAGATCCCGTCCCGGGCCGCTCCGGGCCGGCTCCCGTCCGCTTCAACTCCCGCATCGGTTCGGTTCCGGACCGGGTCGACTCCGGACCGGGTCAACTCCCGTCCGGGGCGGCGATGCCGTGGAAGGCCAGGCCGAGGAGCAGCCGCACCTGGCCGGGGGCGTCCTCGCAGCGCCGCTCCGCCCAGTCCCGCATGGCGGCCTCGTAGGCCCGTCCCACATGGGCGGCGAGGAGGGGGGCGGGCACGTCGGCGCGGAGCACGCCCGCGCCGGCCGCCTCGGCGAGCATGCCCTCCACCGTGTCCAGCACCGGCGGCCGCGCGCCCTCGCCGAGCAGCGCGGCGTGGCGGATGGGCAGGGTGTAGACGAAGCGGGCGAGCACTTCGTCCCGCAGCATGCGCTCGGCCGTCGCGACGAGCAGGTCCTCCACACGCTCCAGGGTGCGGTCGGTACCGCCCGGCGGGGCGGGGACGGGCTCGCGGCCGAGGAGCCGGGCGAACAGTTCGGCGAGGATCTCCTCCCGCTCGGAGAAGTACTTGTAGAACGTGGCCCGGGAGATCCCCGCCTCGGTGGCGATGTCCTCGACCCTGACCCCGATGTACCCGCGCTCGGAGAACAGCCGCAGCGCCGTCTCCACCACGACATCGCGGGCCTTCTCCCGCCGTTCGGCCCGGGGGCTGCCGAATCCGGGTGGCCGTACGGTCATCGTTCCTCCTGTTTCGCCGGTCGCGCGGCCGGGGCGGGTGCCGTCGGTGGCCCGCCGGCCGTGCTCGCCCCCGATCTTCCTCGGCGGCACGCTCCCTCCGCAACGCCGGTCCCGCGAGCCCGTGCCGCGCCCGCCGCGCCCGGCTCCGCGTCCTCTCCCCCTTCCTCGTCTTCCCTCTCGCACCCAGGCACATGTTTGCCACCTGTGTAGACACGTGTTTACTCTAGCGTCAAGGCACATGTCGCGGAGTGGTCCGGCCCCCCGCACGCCCTGACCCATGGAGGCTGACGTGCTCTCTGCCCTGGCTCGTTTCTCGGTGCGGCACCGATGGCTGGTGATCGCCCTCTGGCTGCTGGCGGTGGCCGGCGCCGGCCTCGCCGCGCGCGGCGCGGGCGGCGAGTTCAGCAATGACCTCACGCTGAGCGACTCCGACTCCCAGGCCGCGTACGACACCCTCCGCGAGCGCTACCCGGACATGTCCGGGGACGGCATGCAGGTGGTGATCCACACCGGCGGGAACGGCCGGGACGGCGGCGGGGACGTGACCTCGCCGGAGGTGAAGGCCGCCGTCGCGGACGCCCTCACGGAGGTGCGCGACGCGGACGGCGTGGCCGCGGCACAGTCCCCGTACGGCCCGGGCCCGGCCATGGTCTCGGAGGACGGACGGACCGCGATGGCCACCGTGCGGTTCGAGGAGCGCGCCAAGGACGTGCCCGCGGAGTCGGTGGACGCCGCGCAGGAGGCGTTCGCCCCGGTGCGGGACGCGGGCGCGGAGGTCGAGTTCGGCGGTGCCGTGCTCCAGGCCGAGAGCGGCCCGTCCGGCAGCGAGGCGATCGGCCTGGCCGCCGCGGTACTGGTGCTCCTGGTGGCCTTCGGCTCGGTCTTCGCCATGGTGGTGCCGCTGGTGACGGCGCTGTTCGCGCTCGCCCTGGGGCTGTCGGCCGTGCATCTGGCCGCCGGTCTCACCACCATCGGCACCTCCGGGCCCGTGGTCGCCGCCATGATCGGCCTCGGCGTGGGCATCGACTACGCGCTGCTGGTCGTGACCCGCCACCGCGAGCACCTGCGCGCCGGGCACCCCCCGGCCGAGTCGATCCCGCTGGCGCTGTCCACGGCCGGGCGGTCCGTGCTGGTGGCGGGGGCCACGGTGATCGTGGCCATCCTCAGCCTCTATCTGATCGGCATTCCCTTCGTGTCGGCCCTCGGCCTGGCCAGCGCCCTCACGGTGGCCGCCACCCTGCTGGCGGCGGTCACCCTGCTGCCGGCGCTGCTGGCGGTCTTCGGGGACCGGCTGGACCGGTTCCGCGTCCGGCGGCTCCGCTTCGACCACGGCGGCGGCCGGGCGAGCGGCTGGCACCGCTGGACCGCCCACATCCAGCGGCACCCCTGGCCGTACCTGCTGGCCTCGACGGTCACCCTCGTCGCCCTGGCCCTGCCCCTGTTCTCCCTGCGCCTCGGCACGGCCGACGACGGGTCGGCCCCGGAGGACACCACCCAGCGCCGCGCCTACGAACTGGTCACGGAGGACTTCGGCCCCGGCTGGACGGGCCCCCTCGTCGTCACAGCGGACTTCGGCGCGAACGGTTCCCGGGCGGAGGTGCGGCGGAGCGCCGCGGATCTGCGCACCGAACTGGCGGGCACGGACGGGGTGGCCGAGGTGCGCCCGCCGCGGCTCGACGAGAGCGGGACGACCGCCCTCTACACCGTCGTCCCCGAGGGCTCGCCGGACGAGGAGTCCACCGAGGAGCTGGTGCACCGGCTGCGGGACGACGTACTGCCCGGCGCCGTGGAGGACACGGAGGGCGCCGAGGACACGCAGGCCGCCGAGGCGCACGTCGGCGGCTCCACCGCCACCGCCATCGACCTCGCCGACCGGCTCGGCCGGGAGATGGGCTGGTTCATGACCTTCGTGGTGGGGCTCAGCTTCCTGCTGCTCATGGTCGAATTCCGTTCCCTCGTCCTTCCGTTGAAGGCCGCGGTGATGAACCTGCTGTCCGTGGGCGCCGCCTACGGCGTCGTGGTCGCCGTCTTCCAGTGGGGCTGGGGTGCCGGGCTGCTCGGGGCCGAGCCGGGGCCGGTGGAGTCCTTCGCCCCGATCATGCTCTTCGCGGTGCTCTTCGGGCTCTCGATGGACTACGAGGTGTTCCTGCTCAGCCGGGTCCGCGAGGAGTACCTGCGCACCGGCGACACCGGCGGCTCCGTCCGGGACGGCATCGCCGCCACCGCCCGGGTCATCACGGCCGCGGCCTCGGTCATGGTCGTCGTCTTCGGCAGCTTCCAGCTCAACGACCAGCGGGTCGTCAACCTCTTCGGCTTCGGCCTGGCCGTCGCCATCGCGATCGACGCCACCCTCGTCCGGCTCGTCCTCGTCCCGTCCGTGATGGCGGTGCTGGGCAAGGCCGCCTGGTGGATGCCGCGCCCGCTGCTGCGGCTGCTGCCGCGACTGCCGGGTGAGGCGGCGGCCGGGGGCGGGGGTCCGGTGGCCGGCGGTTTGCCGGCCGGCCCCGACGGAACTCCGGACGGCGGCGCTTCGCCGGCAGGACGGCCCACGGAGCGCGATCACGAGGACGGACGGGTGCCCGGGACCCGCGCATGACGGACGGGAAGCGGGCCCGGAGGCCCCCGGCGCGGCCCGCTTCCCGTCCGCTTCCCCCTCGGCCGGGACCACGGCCACCCGGGCACCTCACCGGCTGACCGTCCGGGGCGGAGGTCCGTGCACCGGTCGGCGGGCCCAGGGTCCGGAGCGGGACACCGCACGCCGGAGCCGGCCTCGGGCGCGGGCACGGCCGGCCCGGGGAACCGTTCGGCCGGCGCAGCGGCCGGCGCGGCCAGGGCGGTTCGTGCGTCCTGGCGAAAAGCGTTCGACATCCCCAACCACTGCCGCTAGGTTCGCCGTTGACGCCCGACGACCAGCCGGAAAGGAGGCGAGAGCCGTGCACATCACCGCCATGCCACGCTCCCGCCCCGTCCGCCGGGCGTCCCACGGCTGAGCCGACCGCGCCATCCGGGAGCGTGCACCCCGTTTCCCGGAAGGACCCCATGACCGAGCTGGTCTTCCGCGCGCTCACCGAGAGCGACGCACATCTGTTCACCTCCCTCTCCCACCCCGACACCGGTCTCGTCGGCCGCGAGCTGCTGGGGCACGTCTACCGCACTGTCCGCGAGGGCGGCGAGTACCGCCCCGACTGGACCCGGGTCGCGTTGCGCGACGGCCGCGTCGTGGCGCGCGCCGCCTGGTGGGGAGGCCCCGGCGATACGAAGCCGGTCCTGCTCGACTGGTTCGACTTCGCCGAGGGCGAGGACGAGGCGGCCGCCGAACTCCTGCGCGGCTCTCCCCTGCGGACCGAGTACGAACTGATGCTCCCCACCGGCTGGCGCACCAGCCCGCGGGCACGTGCGGCCGCCGAACGGCGTCTCGGCGCGGCGCGCGCCGCCGGGCTGCGGCTCCTCGTCGAACGCTTCCGCTACGCGTGGACGCCGGACTGCGGCCTGCCCGAGCGGCCGGGACGGCTGCGCTTCCGCGGCGAGCCGGACGACGCCGTGTTCCTGGACGTGCTGCGCCGGATCGCGGAGGGCAGCCTCGACGCCCACACCCGCGACACCGCGGCCCGGCACGGTGCCGAGGCGGCGGCTCAGGAGGATCTCGACTTCTTCCGCTGGTGCCCCTCGCCGCGCGAGTGGTGGCAGCTGGCCCACGCCCCGGACGGCACCCTGGCCGGGGTGCACATCCCCGCCCACAACCCGAGCGGCCCCTGCGTCGGCTTCATCGGGGTGCTGCCGGAGCACCGCGGGAACGGCTACGCGTACGAACTGCTGGCCGAGTGCACGCACAAGCTGGCCGCCGAGGGCGCGGACCGTATCGCCGCCGCGACCGACCAGGGCAACTTCCCCATGGCCGCGGCCTTCGCCAAGGCGGGCTATCCGATCACGCAGGAGCGGATCTGCCTCGTGCCCGCGCCCGCGGACGGCTGACGCGGGGCAGGCCCTGCGGCTCCTGATCCCAGGACCTCATGGCTTCCCGGCCGTCCTCCCCGGCTGCCGCCCCGGTCCCGCGTGGCCGGGGCGGTTCCCCGGCCGGCCGGTGCTCGGCCGGGCAGCAGCCCGGCAGGGAGCGCCGGAACGGCCACGGCTGCCCGTACCGCACAGGCGAGCGGGCGCGGCCAGGAGCTCTCCCATGGCGTCCTGTCCGGACGGACGGCCCGTGCCCTGCTGCGTCCCCGCCCCGGATCGCGCAGCATGGAGGCCCGGCCGTTCCCGGCCGGCGGGGGCGCCGGCGCGCGGCCCCGTACCCGGACACCGGCGGGAGGAGCATCCGTGGACTTCGAGGTGTGGGCACCGCGGGCCGGTGCCGTCGCGCTGCACCTGACGGACGGCAGTGGCACCGGCGGCAGCGGCGGCAGAGGTGACGCCGGTAGCAGCGGTGGCGCCGATCGTGCCGGTGACGCCGTGACCGCCATGGAGCGCGACCCGGCACGCCCCGGCTGGTGGCGGGCCGAGGCACCGGCCGCGGACGGCACCCGCTACGGCTTCTCCGTGGACGGCGGCCCCGTCCGCCCCGACCCGCGCGCCCCCCGGCTGCCGGACGGCCCCGGCGGCCCGGGCGCCGTCGTGGACCACGGCCTGTTCGACTGGCGGCATCCCTGGCACGGCCGGCCGCTGCCCGGAGCCGTGCTGTACGAGCTGCACATCGGCACGTTCACCCCCGAGGGCACCTTCGGCGCGGCCGCCCGGCGGCTGGGCCATCTGGCCGATCTGGGCGTCACCCACGTCGAACTGATGCCCGTCTGCCCGTTCCCCGGCACCCACGGCTGGGGCTACGACGGGGTGGCGCCCTGGGCGGTGCACGAACCGTACGGCGGGCCCGACGGTCTCAAGCGGTTCATCGACGCGGCGCACGGGCACGGGCTCGGCGTCGTCCTGGACGTCGTCCACAACCACCTCGGCCCCTCCGGCAACCATCTCCCGGAATTCGGCCCGTACTTCACGGAGCGCCACCACACCCCGTGGGGCGCGGCCGTCAATCTGGATGCCCCCGGCTCCGACGAGGTCCGCGCGTACTTCACCGGCAGCGCCCTGTCCTGGCTGCGCGACTACCGCGCCGACGGCCTGCGGCTCGACGCCGTGCACGCCCTGCGCGACGACCGGGCCCGGCACTTCCTCGCCGAGCTCTCCGCCGCGGTGGACGCGCTGGCCGTCCGGACCGGCCGGCCGCTCTTCCTGATCGCCGAGTCGGACGTCAACGACCCGCGCACCACGGCGCCCCGCGCGGCGGGCGGCCACGGGGTGCACGCCCAGTGGAACGACGACTTCCACCACGCCCTGCACACCGCGCTCACTGGCGAACGGCAGGGCTACTACGCCGACTTCGCCGAGGACCCGCTGCACGCCCTGGCCAAGACCCTCACCGGCGGCTTCTTCCACGACGGCGGCTGGTCCAGCTTCCGGGAGCGCTCGCACGGCGCCCCGCTCGACCCGCGCACCACCCCGGCGCACCGGCTGCTGGCCTACGCCCAGACCCACGACCAGATCGGCAACCGCGCCCTCGGCGACCGGCTCGCCGCCGGCCTCTCCCCCGGGCTGCTGGCCTGCGCCGCCGCGCTCGTACTCACCTCCCCGTACACGCCGATGCTTTTCATGGGCGAGGAGTGGGGCGCGCGCACGCCCTGGCAGTACTTCACCGACCACCCGGACCCGGAGCTGGCGGAAGCCGTACGGCGCGGCCGGCGGCGGGAGTTCGCCTCGCACGGCTGGGCGGAGGACGACATCCCCGACCCGCAGGACCCGGCCACCCGCGGGCGCAGCTGCCTGGACTGGGACGAGCCGGGCCGCGATCCGCACACCCGGCTGCTGGCCTGGCACCGCGAGCTGATCGCGCTCCGCCGCGCGCTGCCGGAGCCGGCCGCCGGCCCCTGCCTGGACGGCACGCGGGTCACCTACGACGGCGCGGAACGCTGGCTGTGCGCCGCCCGGGGCGCGCTGCGCACCGTGGTGAACCTGTCGCCGGGTCGTGAGGCCCGCGTGCCCGCCGACGCCCCGCACGCCCGGGTGCTGGCGGCATGGGGCGACTGCGGGGCCCCGGGCGCCGACGGGGTGGTGCGGCTGCCCCCGGAGTCGGCGGCGGTCCTGGCCGTGCCCTGACGCCGCGCGACCGCTTGGGGGGCCGTGCGGGGATCGGTCCGGATCCCGAGCGGCCCGTCCAAGGACGCGGGCACGGGCCCCGTTGTGGTCATCCGGATTCGACACCCGTGATCATCTGGCCCGGCCTGCATCCGCGTCGGCCAGGCCTCGCCTGATCCTCAAACACGGGAAGACCCGGTCGAGCGGATAGGGATCATTCCCCCCGCGTGCTCGGAGGACGCGCCCCGCATCTGGTGTGCGGGGCCTGCACCTCAGGGTTCAGATGCGCCTGCATGTCTTGGTCCACGTGTGGAAGCTGGAGTAGTACCGCGGCCACTTGATGCTCTTCCGTGTCACCCACCCGTACAGTCCGTCGTCATCGATCCCCTCCTGACGCTGAGCGTACGCAAGGGCTGACTTGGTCTGGCTGCCATACTGGCCGTCGATGGCGATGTCCCGCTTGTAGCACTTCACCAGGGCGTGCTGGAGTGCGTAGACCTCGCTCCCGGAGAAGCCGGGACCCATGTAGCAGGTCGTCAGGCCACCGGTGTACGAGGGCAGCTTGAGATGGGTCCTCTGGTTGTTGTAGTTGCCCGCAGCCCACTGGTGGGTGGTGTTGCAGTTCGGCGTAGCCGCAGCAGCGGGCGTTGACGTGGCGACCACGCCCACACCGCCCAGAAGCCCCATGCCCATCACGAATCCAGCAACACTGCGCAAGGTTTGACGCTTCATCTACTCAAGACCTCCTCATGTCGTCCGGGGCGCCGCCGAGGACCGCGATCCTCGCGCCGCGTTGAACCCGAGCATCCCGTGCGCGAGCATGGCCGGCCAGAGTCCTTGGCTCTGCCGGAAAAGCCCAGGTCACAAGGGGGAACAGAATGCTCCGGATCCACTTCAACGATGCCGACCTGAGCCGGACGCGTATTGCGGCCGCACCGGATCCACTGTGGGAAATCTGCATGAGCCTCCACCGTTTCCAGTCCCGCCAGGGTCGTTGGGCCCATGCGGAGTGGCATCGCACGGCCCGGACCCGCCTGCATGCCACAGGGTTCAGCCACACCGTGCGCACCTTTTTGTTACCGTTGGTCCCTCGCGCCGTCTATTTTCCCGATTTCCTCACCCCTCCCGAGGGCGCCGAAGGGCTCGACACCGGTCTTGAGGCCATCCTTCGTACGCCGCGACGCCGGGTCCTGCACGAGATGAGCATCCTCGACCGCACCAGCGGCGCCCCCGCTTGGGCGGCCCGCCTGGCCGAGCCGGACATGCGCAAGCAACTGGTACGAGCCCTGCGCGCCTACTACAACACCGTCATCGCTCCGTACGGCGACCGCATCGAAGCCCGCGTCGAAGCAGAGCGGGCCGCGCGCGCTCGCGCCGTGGTCGATCACGGAACCGAGGGGATCCTGCGGAGCCTGGGGCCCGGTCTTCGATGGCGGCGCCCGGTCCTGCACACGGACTATCCCGAGGACCGCGACCTGTACCTCAGCGGCCGCGGACTCCTTCTGGTCCCGTCCTACTTCTGCTGGGGAAACCCTGTGACCTTCGGCGACACAACGCTGGCCCCTGTCCTGCTCTACCCGCTCAATCACGAGCCCCACTGCTCGGCGCTTCCGGAAGACCTCGGCTCCAGCGTGCCCCTGGCGGCCCTTCTCGGGCGTACCCGGGCGGCGGTCCTGCGCGCCGTTGCCGCTGGAGCCACCACCGGGGAACTCGCCCGGACGGTGGGGGTCTCGGCGTCATCGGCCAGCCAGCACGCCACCACCTTGCGCGATGCCGGCCTCATCGTCAGCCACCGGCACACCACATCCGTGCTCCATACACTCACCCCGCTCGGAGCCTCACTCCTGCGTGCCGGCACACCAACGTCGCCATGAACGGGATGAAGGCGCTGTCCGAGACCGAGCCCCGAGGAACACGTTGAGGGTCCGCTCCCCGGTTCCGCTCCCCGGTTCAGGAGGACGAAGACGGTCGAACCCGGGCGTGGCAGGGTAGGGAGCCGTGCAGCACGGGGAGCCGGAGGCAAGGAGAGCGAAGACGAGGGGCCGGGAGCGGGCCACTCCAACATAAGGTTCAGCCGGCTGTCGGTGAGGACCTCGACCAGGCTGTCGCGGTCGATCTGCCAGCAGGGCCCCGGCATCGGCGTGATCCGGCGGGACGCCCCCGGCCCGCGGTGCCGGGCTCGGCGATCCCGTGGACAGCGCGGGGACGGCGGCCGGCGCCGCTCCTCAGCCGAGGATTTCGGCCGCCTTGGTCATCGGCCCTCCCGCGCCACCGGTGTTGAGCGTTCCCGCCGGTTCGAACAACAGGATCGCGGTCTCCTCGTCCGCCAGGGGGCAGTGCTCGACCCCGCGGGGCACCACGAACAGTTCGCCGGGCCGCAGCACCACAGCGCCGTCCCTGCCGCCTTCCCTGAGCCGGATGGTCAGCCGTCCGCCGATGACGAGGAACAGCTCATCGGTGTCCTCGTGGGTGTGCCAGACGAACTCCCCCTTGAGCTTGGCCAGCTTGACCTCGTAGTCGTTGAGCGCGGCCACCTTCTTCTGCGTCCACAACTCGCTGAACCGCGAGAGTTTGTCGGCGAGGTTGACAGGAACTGCTGACACGGACATAGGGCACCCCTTCTCGCGGCCGGCCACCGGGAGTGGCCGCTCCGGCCCTCCGGCCGGGGTCACGAGACTGCCGTCTCCGGGCTCCGCCGGTCTTGTACGTTGCTGGCATGCCTGGCACGGGGTCCGACCGCACCCGCACCTCCGTCAGAGCCTGGAGGCCGCCGGTCCCCGGGATCGCCGAGGTCTTCCACGCGCACTTCACCGACCACGCCTATCCCGCCCACACCCACGACACCTGGGATCTGATGATCCTCGACGACGGCTCGGTGGACTTCGCGCTCGACCGCCGCCGCCACGGGGCGGCCGGCCGCGCAGCCGTTCTCCTGCTGCCGCCCGGCGTCCCCCATGACGGCCGGACGGTCACCCCGTCCGGCTTCCGCAAGCGCAACCTGTACCTCGACACCTCCGTGCTGCCGCGGCGTCTGACGGGCCGTGCGGTGGACGCTCCGGTCATCGGCGACGCGCTGTTACGCCACCGGATCGAGCAGTTGCACGCCGCACTCGCCCGCGCCGGGGACGAGTTCGAGGCCGAGTCCCGCCTGGCGTTCATCCGGGAACGGCTCCACTTCCACCTCGCGGCCCGCCGGCCCCGCCCGCCGGAGCGTGAGGCGAACCGGCTCGCCACCGGGCTGCGGGAACTCCTGGACGCCCGGATCACGGCCGGCCTCTCCCTCCAGGACGCCGCTGCCACCCTGCACGCCCACCCCACCCATCTGATCCGCTGCTTCAAGCAGACCTACGGCCTGCCGCCGCACACCTATCTCACCGGCAGGCGCATCGAGCGGGCACGCCGTCTCCTCCTCGACGGGCACCGGCCCGCCGACGTCGCCACCGCCGCGGGCTTCCACGATCAGTCCCACCTGAACCGGCACTTCACCCGCCATGTGGGCACCACACCCGCGCGCTACCGGCGCGCCGGCGCTGTCTCCGGGGAGGGCGGCGACGCGGCCGGCCGTGCTCAGCAGCGCGGCTGAACTCGCGTCAGCCCTCGTCCGGAAGCAGCCGCAGGGAGATCGAGTTGATGCAGTACCGCTGGTCCGTCGGCGTCGGGTAGCCCTCGCCCTCGAAGACGTGGCCCAGGTGGGAGCCGCAGCGGGCGCAGCGCACCTCGGTGCGGACCATGCCGTGCGAGCGGTCCTCGATCAGTTCGACGGCGTCCGACTCCTTGGGGTCGTAGAAGGACGGCCAGCCGCAGTGCGACGCGAACTTGGTGTCGGACCGGAAGAGTTCGGCGCCGCAGGCCCGGCAGGAGTAGACGCCGGCGGTCTTGGTGTCGGTGTACTCACCGGTGTACGCGGGTTCGGTGCCCGCCCCGCGGAGCACGGCGTACTCGGCCGGGGACAGCTCCGCGCGCCACTGCTCGTCCGTCTTCTCGATCTCGTACGGCATCTGCGGTCCTCTCCTCGTGTCCTCGCGCGTCCCCGCGCAGGTGCGTGCGGGGCGGCGCCCCGGCCGGCCCGGCCGCGGTTCAGCTCCCCAGGCGGGCCAGGATCTCCGGGCCCAGCTCGGTGACGTCGCCCGCGCCCATGGTGAGAACCAGGTCGCCGGGCCGGGCCATTCCCGCGATCAGCTCCGGCACGGCGTTCATGGAGTGCTCGGCCCGTACGTCGGCGCCCTTGGCGGTGGCCGCGTCGATGATCAGGGCGCTGGTGACGCCGGGGACCGGGTCCTCGCGGGCCGGGTAGATGTCCAGGACCACGGAGGAGTCGGCGAGGGTCAGGGCCTCGCCCATCTCGATGCCCAGCTCCTGGGTGCGGCTGAAGAGATGGGGCTGGAAGACGACGAGGACCCGGCCGTCGCCGGCGCCGCCGCGGATGGCCTCCAGGTCGGCGGCGATCTCGGTGGGGTGGTGGGCGTAGGAGTCGATGACCTGCACGCCGTTCGCGGTGCCCCGGAGCTGGAGGCGGCGCTTGACGCCGGTGTACGAGCCGAGGGCCGAGGCGAGGTTGTGCACCGGCAGGCCGAGCGCGCTGCCGGCGACCAGGGCGGCCACGGCGTTGCCCGCGTAGTGGCGGCCCGGGACGGAGACGGTGAAGGTGATCACGCGGCCGTCGAACAGCACGGTGACCTCGCTGGTCAGTCCGCGCGGCTTGATGGTGACGATGCGGACGTCGGCGTCCTCCGCCTCGCCGTAGGTGACGATCCGCAGATCCCGGCCCGGCGCCCCCTCGGCGGTGATCCGCGCGGTGAGCTCCCGCGCCCCGGCCTGGTCGGCGGAGACGACGAGGGTGCCGCCGGGGCGGATACGGCCGGCGAAGATCTGGAAGGACTCGTAGATCTCTTCCATGGAGGCGTAGTTGGCGTGGTGGTCCAGCTCCACGTTGAGGACCACCGCCACCTCGGGCGCGTACTTGTGGAAGCTGCGGTCGCTCTCGTCCGCCTCGGCCACGAAGATCTCGCCGCTGCCGTGCAGGGCGTTGGAGCCGGGGGCGTCCAGATCGCCGCCGATCGCGTAGGAGGGGTCCCGGCCGAGGGTGGTCAGGGCCACCGCGAGCATGGAGGTGGTGGTGGTCTTGCCGTGGGTGCCGGCGACGGCGATCGGCCGCAGCCCCTCCATCAGCGCGGCGAGGGCGTCGGAGCGGTGGATCACGGGGATGCCGCGTTCGGTGGCCGCCGCCAGCTCCGGGTTGTCGGCGCGGATGGCGCTGGAGACGACCACGCAGCTGGCGTCGGCGGCCAGATGCTCCGCCGCGTGGCCGATGTACACGGTGGCGCCCAGCCCGCGCAGCGCCTCGGCGGTCGCCGAGTGGCGGGCGTCGCTGCCCGCCACGCGCGCCCCGCGCTGGGCGAGGATCTTGGCGATTCCCGACATGCCCGCACCGCCGATGCCGATGAAGTGCGGGCGGTCCATGGCGGACGGGACGGCGGGTGCCATGCGGGTATCTCCTGGGTCGCTGCGGGCCGGCCGGCCCGGGGGTCTGAGCGGCCCCAGCCTATTCGGTGTGGGCGTAGAGCTTGAGCACCGGGACGCCGACCTTGTGCCGGGCGCGGGAGGTCCAGTCGCGGTGGAAGAACTCCTCGACGAGGTGCGGCGCCGTCAGCACGATCACCTCGTCGGCGTGCGTCTGTTCGACGACGCTCTTCAGCAGGTCGAGCGGGTGTTCCTCGACGATCTGCCCGACCGCCTCGGCGCCGGCCGCGCGGAGGGACTCCAGGGAGTGGGCGAGGGCGCGCTCCGCCGGGCCGGCCGCCTCCTCGCCCTCGGGCTCGTCCGCCTCGCGGATGGCCTCCCCCAGTTCGCCGAGGGCCACGTCGTCGAGGGCTCTGAGGAGCCGGTCCTGGTCGCCGTGGGGCTGCATGAGCACGACGAACGCGACGGGTTCGTCCCCGTGGAGCGTGGTGACGAGCTCCACGTCGGCGGGCACCAGCGGCTTCTCGATCATGAGTACGGAGGTGAACACGGCGAGCGCCCTTCTTCCTCTCGGGCCCGCGGGCCCTACGGAAACCATCCTGCCCCGCACTCGCGCGCACGGGGCCTGTCCAGACAAGCCTGTCGTCCAACGGGGTCAGGCGGAACGATATCTTCCGGGAGTTGACCGGCTCCCGGTGCCCGGGCCGGCTCAGCCGTCCGGGCCGCCCGGCCCGTCCGGGCGATCACCCGGCTCCCTGCGGTAGCGGGTGAAGAGGAAGCCGTCCTCCTCCAGGACCGAGGCGAGAGCGAATCGTTCCGGCACGGTGATCGCCGGTCCCTGCATGATGCGCGGCGCTGCCCCGGCGGTGACCACCGGGGCGAGGGTGAAGCACAGTTCGTCGAGCGCGCCGGCCCCGGCGAACTGGCCGAGCAGCCGCGGGCCGCCCTCCGTCAGCTGGCGGGTCAGCCCCCGTTCCGCGAGGACCCGCACGGCCACCGCGGGCTCGACGCCCTCGCCGTGCCCCGCCGTGAGCACCTCCGCGCCCGCCGCACGGGCGCGCCGGACCCGTTCGGGGCGCTCGGCGACGGCAGCCGCGCCGGTGAGGACCAGCGTGGGAACGAGCGGCTCCGTGAAGAGCGGCAGCGTGTAGTCCAGGTCCAGGCTCGCGCTCACCACGGCGATCACCGTGGCGGGCGCCTGGCCGAGGGCGGCCCGGCGGTCGGCGAACGCCTCGCGCGCGCGGGCCGGGCGGTAGCCCTCCTTGCGCACGGTCTCCGCTCCGGCGATCACGACGTCCGCCAGGCCGCGCAGCACCCCGAAGACGCGCATGTCGGCCGGGGAGGAAAGCGGCTGGGACCGTCCGTCGTGGTACGCGGCGCCGTCCAGGGAGGCGACCATGTTGCCCCGCAGCCAGGGCAGCGCGCCGTCCTCCGGATAGGCGTAGGTGTCAGCCAGTTCGCCCAGGCCCCACTCGCGCTCGACGAGCAGGTCCGGGGTGGCGGACTCGGCGGTCAGGGGGAACAGACGTCGCATGGTCAGCAGTCTGTCACGCTCCCCCACGGGGCATTCCGGGGCGCGCGAAGCGCGGTTGCCGCCCGCCGGGAGCCCCGCACCGGGCCGCGCCGGTACCGCGCGGCGGACGGCTGCCCCGGCGGCCGGTGTGCGCGGGATCACGGTCCGCGGCCGGACGCATGTCCGGTTAGGCTGGGGTGCTGTGCACTCTTCCTCCGCCGCCCCGAGCCCGATGACCGACGTCACGGAGGCTCCGCTGTCGCTCTGCGCCCGTGATCCGCAGGTGCCCGCCGAGCGCCTGGTCGCGGAGATGGTGCCGCCGCCCCGTTTCCGGGACGCCCGCTTCGAGACGTACATCCCGGACCCGGCGCAGCCCAGCCAGGCGGAGGCCGTCCAGGTGCTGAGCGGCTTCGCCGCCGGGCTCGGCGGCGAGGGGGCCGCGGGCGGCGGGAAGCGCCGCTGGTTCGCCCGGAAGCCGGCCGCCCCGGCGGGCCCGCGCGGGGTGTACCTCGACGGCGGCTACGGCGTCGGCAAGACCCATCTGCTCGCCTCGCTGTGGCATGCCACGCCGGCCCCGCCGGAGCGGAAGGCGTTCGGCACCTTCGTGGAGCTGACCAATCTGGTCGGCGCGCTCGGCTTCCAGCAGACCGTGCGGACGCTCGGCGACCACCGGCTGCTGTGCATCGACGAGTTCGAGCTGGACGACCCGGGCGACACCGTGCTCGTGTCCACGCTGCTCGGCAAGCTGGTGGACGCCGGCGTCGGGCTCGCCGCCACCTCGAACACCCTGCCGGGCAAGCTCGGCGAGGGCCGGTTCGCCGCCCAGGACTTCCTCCGTGAGATCCAGGGCCTCTCCGCGCACTTCCGGCCGCTGCGGATCGACGGTGAGGACTACCGTCACCGCGGTCTGCCGGAGGCGCCGCCGCCCTTCGCCGGCGAGGAGGTCGAGCGGGCCGCGCACCGCACCCCGGGCGCCTCGCTCGACGCCTTCCCCGACCTGCTGGAGCACCTCTCCCGGATCCACCCCAGCCGCTACGGAGCGCTGACGGACGAGCTCCGCGCCGTCTGTCTGACCGATGTGCGGCCGGTTCCGGACCAGTCCACGGCCCTGCGCCTGGTCGTGCTGGCGGACCGGCTGTACGACCGCGAGATACCCGTGCTCGCCTCGGGTGTGCCCTTCGACCAGCTGTTCGGCGAGGACATGCTCAAGGGTGGCTACCGCAAGAAGTACTTCCGGGCGATATCCCGGCTCACCGCACTCGCCCGGGACGCGAAGCCGCTCGCGGAGGCTTAGCCGGACGGCGGAGGCGCAGCCGGACGGCGGAGGCGCAGCCGGACGGCGGAGGCGCAGCCGGACGGCGGAGCGCGGGAAGCGCCGCCGGCGCCGTGTCCGGGGCCCCGCAGGCTTCCCCACCACGGCCCCTTTGCCGCTCCGCCCTCTGCCGCTCCGCACGCCGGCCCGCGTCAGTTCGAGGCCGGTACCGGTTTCGCCTCGCTCGGCCGGACGATGACGAACCCGTCCCCCTCCAGCCGGAGCTGCACCGCCTCCCCCGAGCCGCCGCGGATCATCGAACCGACGCTCTGCGAACGGTGCAGGGAGGTCGCGAGATGCGCGCTCCAGCCGACGACCGCGTCGGTGTCGACGAAGACGGGGACCTGCGGCGAGACGGGGATGACGATGGGATCGCCCTCGCAGATCACCGCGAGCCGGCCCTGGCCGCTGAAGACGCTGTTGAACAGCCCGCCCCCGGCCATCCCCGCGCCCTTGACAACCTTGATCTCGTAGCCGAGCCCGGCGTCGAAGCAGAGGACGTTGCGGCCGTTGACGGTGAGGCTGTCGCCGGGGACGAAGTCGATGATGAAACAGTTGGCCGCCTCGTGGGCGAACCACGCCTCGCCCTGGCCGCGGACGGCCATCAGGGCCAGCCCCTCGCCCGTGACGGCGCGCTTGAGGAAGTTCCCCACGCCCTGGCCCTGTTTCTCGAACCGGAGATTGCCGCGGAAGGCGATCATCGAGCCCTGGCGGGCGTAACACTCGCCGTTCACCACATATTTGACCGCCTTGGAGTTCTGCAGCACCATCCCCGGCGCGGTGGGTGGCTGAACCATGTTCTCGGAGGCGAAGAGATCGCTGCGCATGGGGCAATGCTGTCCCGGAATGCAACATTCCGCCAAGGAGGTCCCGCGGATACGGGCCACTCCGGCTGGCAGACTGACCGGATGACCTCCGCCGACACCGACACCGACACCGAATCCGGCACCAGCACCGGCACTGGCACCGGCACTGGCACCGACACCGGCACCAACTCCGGTGCCGGCGCCGGCCCCGGAGCGGACCGCGGCAGCCACGCGGACACCGCCGCGTTCCGGCACAGTGCCCCGGAACGGGACGCCGCACCACAGTTCGTCCTGCCCCTGGTGGTCCGGATCGAGAAGGCCGCCCCGCCGTCGCGCACGGACGCGCTGGAGACCGCGGCACGGGCGGTGCTCGTGCTGCTGTCGGACGAGCGGGCGGCGGACCCGGACGGCGCCTGGTACCGGGCCGTCCGCTCCTGGCAGGACGCCCGGATCCGCAAGGTGGTGCGCAGGGCGCGCGGCGCGGAGTGGCGGCGCGCGGCGGCCCTGCCGGGCATCACCGTCACCGGCGGCTCGGCCGAGGTGCGGGTGTACCCGCCGGTCCCGGTCGACGGCTGGCCGAAGGAACTGGTGAAGCTCCAGGTGTCCGGTACGGAGCTGGCCGACCCCGTACCGCCGCCCGCACCGGCGTCCGGCCGCCCCGTGCTGTGGCTCAGCCCGGAGCTGGAGATGTCGGCGGGCAAGGCGATGGCACAGGCGGGGCACGGCGCCCAGCTGGCGTGGCTGCGCCTGCCGCCCGCCGAGCGGTCGGCGTGGCGCGCGGCCGGCTTCCCGCTCGCCGTACGGACCGCGGACCGGGCGCGCTGGGCGCGACTCACCCGGAGCGGGCTGCCGTTGGTCCGGGACGCGGGCTTCACGGAGATCGCGCCCGGCTCCTGCACGGTCGTCGCGGAACACCCGGCGCTGAAGGCGCGCTGAGGGACCGCTGAGCGAGCCGCGCCCCGGAGCACGTCCCGTGCCCGGCGGCGCGCTCGGCTCGCGCGTGCGTCCCGCGGGTCCGGCTTGCGCGTACGTCCCGCGGGTCCGGCTTGCAGGTCCGGCTTGCGGGTCCGGCTTGCGCTCGGCTCGCGCGTGCGGGCCGGAACGGCGCGTCCGGCCGAGCGTGCCCCCGGACCCTGCCGGGAACCGAGACGGCCCGGACCGTACCGGGCCGGAGCACGTCCGGAAGCCGCGCGGAACCGGCCCGCACCCCGGGGCGGGCCCGGCCCGGAAAGCGTGCCCGGGCGCGCCCGCGTTGGGTGGTGTCCGCTCGCGCCCGGTGGTGAGGACCCCGAGGGGATCGCGCGCCGCGTTGAACACCTCCCGCGCCCCGTACGTATCGATGCCTGACGCCACCGGCGCGGGCCCCGCCCGGCCGGCGGCAGACCCAACCGGCTTGACCAACCGCTCAGTCCACGCTGGTCCGGCACGGCCCGCCGCGCATCGCGGCGGCGGGACGGGCCGGCCCCGCTCCTCGCTCCCTGCGAGTGCGCCGCCATGGCAGGAGATACTTTGCGACGCATCAACGGAACCGCCGCCATTCTCGTGGCGATCGCCGCGACCATCGGTGCGCTGATCTACCCGATCTGGAGTTACGAGGACCGGTCCGGCACCGGCCTCGCAAGCCTCCAGGCACAGACCGTGTCCACCAAGTGGGGGCCGATGACGGCCATCGACCGGGACTTCCTGGTGAAGGTCAGGCTGGCCGGCCTGTGGGAGCTGCCCGCCGGCCGGCAGGCCATGGAGCGGGCCCCCAACCAGGCCATCCGCGACGCCGGCGACCACCTCGTCGTCGGCCACGCGGACCTGGACCGGCGGGCCCGGGACATCGCCGCCAAGCTCGGCGTGGAGCTGCCGAACGAGCCGACCGACCAGCAGAAGGGCTGGCTTCGGGAGATGACCGAGGCCCAGGGCGAGGACTACCAGCGGAAGTTCGCCAACATCCTGCGGACGGCCCACGGCAAGGTGTTCGGACTCATCGGCCAGGTGCGGCACACCACCCGCAACGAGCTGATCCGCGATCTCGCGGACGCGGCCAACATCACCGTGCTCGACCACATCACCATGCTGGAGAACACCGGGATGGTGGACTTCGACACCATCGCCGCCGAGGAGGCCGCGGCCGCCACGCAGAAGCCGGCTCCCCCGCCGCCGCCCCCGTCGACGTCCTCCGTGATCGGCTCCCCGGTGCCGGTCGTCACACCTCCGGGCGCCACGTCCCTGCCGTCCGCCGCGCCGGAGACCACCGGCCCGCCGAACGACGCGGTCGAGCCCACCCCGCAGCCCACGGGTGACCAGCCGGCACCCGGCGCCGGCGCCCCGGCCGGCTCCGCCCCGTAACGGGCCGAGACGAGCCGGGAGCCGAGACGGGCACGCGGTCGGCAAGGGCGGCCGACCGCGGTGCCGGGGCGGAGGGATGGTCCCCAACCACCCACCAGACCATTCCTCCGCCCCACTTCCCCCGCTCCCCACCGCCCGCTCTTCCCATTGCCCGCTTTCCGTCCCGCCCCGGCTCTCCGCCCCGGTGGTCCGTCCCGCACCGGCCGGCCCCGGGGCTTACGGTTTCCGGGGCTGCCGGCCTCCGTCCCGGCCGCTGATCGGCACGGCTCCACCGCGATAGCTCAAATCAACCTCTGGAACGGGCCCTCCCGCGGTTCGACGGCTCCGGCGCGGGCCATGTCTCTCCCGGAGGGGGCCGGTACGCGGACGAGGGGGGATCACCGGATCATGGCGCGACTGGGACTGGGGACGGGAATCGGCTGGCGGCCCGAGATCGCCCGCCACATCGAGGAGTTGCCGGGCCTGGACTGGGTCGAGGTGGTGGCGGAGAACATCTGCCCCGGACACCTCCCCGACTCCCTGCTCCGGCTCCGCGAGCGCGGTACGGCGGTCGTTCCGCACGGTGTCTCGCTCGGCCTCGGCGGTCCCGAACGGCCGGATCCGGGCCGGCTCGCCGCTCTCGCCGAGCGCGCCGGGGCCCTGGGCGCCCCGCTCGTCACCGAGCACATCGCCTTCGTCCGCGCGGGCGGGCCGCTCACCGCCTCGCCCCGGCTGGAGGCCGGTCATCTGCTGCCGGTGCCGCGCACCCGCGACGCACTCGACGTGCTCTGCGAGAACGTACGGATCGCGCAGGACGCGCTGCCGGTGCCGCTGGCCCTGGAGAACATCGCCGCGCTGATCTCGTGGCCCGGCGAAGAACTGACGGAAGGACAGTTCCTCACCGAGCTGGTGGAGCGCACCGGCGTGGGTCTGCTGATCGACGTCGCCAATCTGCACACGAACGCCGTCAACCGGGGCGAGGATCCGTCCGCGGTCCTCGACACCCTGCCGTGGCAGGCCCTGGCCTACGTCCACGTCGCGGGAGGCGTCGAACGGGACGGCGTCTGGCACGACAGCCACGCCCACCCGGTCACCGGCCCGGTGCTCGACGTCCTGGCGGAGCTGTGCGCCCGGACGGAGCCGCCGGGCGTCCTCCTGGAACGGGACGAGGACTTCCCCGCCCCGGCAGAACTGGCGGGCGAACTGGACGCCATCCGCGCCGTGCTGACGGCCGCCCGCGCCGCCCGCACGGCCCGCACCGGCCGCACCGGCCGCACCGGGGTCCGAGCGCCGGCCGTGCGGAACGCGGCCTCCCCGCCGGACAGCGGCACGAACGTGGACGCGGGCGCGAACACGGGAGTGAACGGAGGCGCGCACACGGCCGCGGACGCTGACGCGGACCGGGCGACTCCGGTGGTCCCCGCCGAGACTGTCACCGCTGCCGCGGAAGCGGCGGGCCTCGCCGCCTCCGTGGCGGCGGGCGCGGCGGCCGCCACGGGGGACGCCCGGCGGGCGGACACGGCCCCGCCGTCCGCGACGAACGACCGGCGCCCAGCCACCCGTTCGGGGACCTCCACCGGGACGGACGACGCCACCGGTTCAGGTACCACCGCCAGTGCGGCCGGCACCACTGGGACAGGCACCGCCACCACTTCGGGCACCACCGCCAGGACAGGGACCACCGCCGGTTCGGCCACCTCCGCCGGGACAGGCACCACCAGCGCAACCACCGGTGCGCCCACCACCGGTGCGGGCGCGACCACCAGTGCGGCCGTCCCCGCCGGAACGGGGACCACGGCCCCCTCCCCGGGCGGCCGCAGCGCCCCGACCGCGACGGACGCCGCGCGGCTGCGGCTGGCCGTGGCGCAGACGGCGCTGCTGTCGTCCCTCGTCGCCGGAACCCCCGCGCCCGACGGTTTCGACCGGACACGGCTGGGCGTGCAGAGCCGGGCGCTGGTCCGGAAGCGGGCCGGTGTGATCGCCAAGGTGGCGCCCGAGCTGCCGCGGATCCTGGGCCCGCGGTTCCGCGCGGAGTTCGCGGGCTACGCCCGGAACCGGCCGATCACCGGCGGCTACCGGCAGGACGCGCTGAGCTTCGCGGAGCACGTCCTCGGCCCGGCCGGCCCCCGCCTGGAACCGGCGGTGCGACGGCGGCTCGACCGATGGTGGCGTGAGCGTTCCCGCCCGTCACCGCCGCTCCGACACCGGATCGCCGGCCTGCTCCGCGCCGGCCTCCGCAGGGCGCCGGGCCGCCCGGAACCCCAGACGCCGCAGCCCGGCGAAAGAGGACGGCAGGGCTGACGGGCCTGCGCAGCGCCCGGCGGGACCGGGAAGACGCACCACCACCCGACCCGGCCCACCCGGCCCGGGCCCGCCCGCCGGGCGGTGCCGCTCCGCACCGCACCGTGACCCGACGGGTGCGGCGTGCGGCGGACGGCCGGCGCGTCGGCCAGTCCCCGCCCCTCGGGCCGGGCACAGCATGCGCAGGGCCCGGCGCGGAACGCTCAGGTTGGGCCCGGCCCCGACCGGCCGGCTCAGGCCAGGCCGGCGACCAGTTCGGAGACCGGCTTGCGGCGCCCGGTGTAGAAGGGGATCTCCTCCCGGACGTGCATCCGCGCCTCGGAGCCGCGCAGGTGCCGCATGAGGTCGACGATGCGGTAGAGCTCGTCGGCCTCGAAGGCGAGGATCCACTCGTAGTCGCCCAGCGAGAACGAGGGCACCGTGTTGGCCCGGACGTCCGGGAAGCCGCGCGCCATCTTGCCGTGGTCGGCGAGCATCCGGCGGCGGTCCTCGTCCGGCAGCAGGTACCAGTCGTAGCTGCGCACGAAGGGGTACACGCTGACGTACTGGCGCGGCTCCTCGTCGGCCAGGAACGCCGGGATGTGCGACTTGTTGAACTCGGCGGGGCGGTGCAGCGCCATGTTCGACCACACGGGCTCCAGCGCGCGGCCGAGCCTCGTCCGGCGGAAGAGGTTGTACGCCTCCTGGAGGGCGTCGGCCGTCTCCGAGTGCCACCAGATCATGAGATCGGCGTCGGCGCGCAGGCCGGACACGTCGTAGGTGCCGCGTACGACGACGTCCTTGGCGGCGAGCTGAGCGAAGAGCTCGTCCACCTCTTCCGCGTAGCCGCCGCGGTCCTCCGGGAGCACGTCCCGCAGCCGGAAGACCGACCAGAGGGTGTAGCGGATGACCTCGTTGAGGTCCTTGGCCTTCTTGCCGGCGTTCGGGGTCTTCTCAGGAGCAGTCATAACCCTTATTCTCCTCCGCCCTCCGCGGCGCGCCGCGTCAGGGTGTCCAGTACGGCGCCGGCCGCGCCGGCCGCGCTCGCGATGCAGGCCGGGATGCCCACGCCGTCGTACGCCGCCCCGCAGAGCCGCAGGGTGGGCAGGCCCGCCAGCCGCTCGCGGACGCGGGCGACCCGGTCCGGGTGGCCCACCGGGTACTGCGGCAGTCCGTCCGTCCAGCGGGTGACGCGGGTGGCGACGGGGCGGGCGCGGAGCCCGACGGCCTCGCCCAGGTCCCGGAGCGACACCTCGACGAGGCCGGCGTCGTCGCGCTTCAGTTCGGCCTCCTCTCCGAACCGGCCGACGGAGGTGCGGATCACGAAGAGGTCCGGGGCGGCGGCGTCGATCCAGCCCCACTTGCGGCTGGCGAAGGTGGCCGCCTTGATGGTGTGCCCGTCCACGGGCGGCACCAGGAAGCCGCTGCCCTCGGGGACCGGCGTCAGCTCGGCGCGGCGGAACACCATGCTGACCAGGGCCATGGACGCGTACTCGACCGCCGCCAGCTCGGCGGCCGCGGCCGGGGCCTCGGCGGTGAGCAGCCGCGCGGCGACGGGGGCGGGCACGGCCAGCACCACGGCGTCGGCCTCGATCACCCGCCGCCCCGGCCCGGACACGCCGGAGCCGGCGGCGGCCGCCGCCCCGGGCCGGCCCGCCGCGGCGGCCGCCGCCGGCTCCGCGCCCGGCCCCTCGACGGCCAGCCGCCAGCCCTCGCCCGTGCGCCGCAGTTCCGTCACGGACGCCCCGGTCGCGACCTCCGCGCCCGCCGCCCGGCAGGCCTCGGCCACGGCCGGGGGCAGCGTGCCGACGCCTCCGTCGAGGCCCATGAAGACCGGTCCCGGGTCCGGCTGCCCGGCGGCACGCCGCTGCATCTCGCGCACCCCCTCGGTCAGCGACCGCCCCTCGCGCGCCAGCCGGTACAGCTGCGGTACCGCGGCGCGCAGCGAGATGCGGTAGGAGTCACCGGCGTAGACCCCGCCGAGCAGCGGCTCGACGAGCCGGTCCACGACCTCGCGGCCGAGCCGGTCCGCGAGGTATCCGCCGACGGCCACGTCCTCGCCCTCACCGATGCCGTCGGGCGGCAGCTCCGGCTCGCGCGCTATCCGGGCCAGCCCCTCCTCCGAGATCACCCCGGAGGCCGCCAGCGCCTCGACGTCGCCCGGTACGCCCATGACGTGCCCCTTGGGCATCGGGCGCAGCGCGCCCCGCGTCCAGAGCGTGGCCGAGGCGGTGGTGGGCGGCTGGAGCCGGCCGGACAGGCCCACGGAGCGGGCCAGGTCCACGGCTTCCGGGCGCCGGGCGAGCATCGATTCCGCGCCGAAGTCGACGGGTACGCCCGCGAGTTCACCGGCGAGCAGCTTTCCGCCGACCCGCGGGGAGGCTTCGAGGACCGTGACCCGGGCGCCGCCCGCGAGCAGCCGGTGCGCGGCCGCCAGTCCGGAGACACCGCCTCCGACGACGACGACATGGCCTGCGGATGCGTGCGTCTCACTCATGCCGTCCACTCTCTCAGAGCCCGGCCCGGCGGGCGCCAGGGTCCAATGGCCCCTCCGGGTCCCCGGCCCGTCCCGGGTCTCCGCCGCGTCCGCCGCGTTCCCGTCCGGTCCCTCCGCCGGTCCCTCCGCCGGCTCCTCCGCCGGCCTCGGCCCGGTCCCCCGCCGGCCCCCCCGGTATCTCCCCGGTACCTCTCCGTGACCGCATCGGGACCGCACAACGGCAACCCGGCGCCCTCCTCCCCCGTCAAACGGGCGACATCACCGAACTTCCCGGGGGGACGAGCGATGACAAGTCCGACGCACCACATACCGGAGAGCCGCGCCGGAGGCCGCCGGCGCGGCCGGAACCACTACCGCGGGCCGGCCCGCACGGCCGCGGCGGCCGTTCTGCTCACCGCCCTGCTCGGCGCCGCGGGATGCGGCAGCAGCGGCGGCGCCGACGGCAAGTCGGCCGCGGAGGCACCCGCGTCACAGGAGGACCGGGGCGGCGGCGGCAGCGCGGCGGACGGCCCCGCCGTCGGCGACGCCGGGACGGACGGCCGCGCCGCACAGCCGGGCGGCACGCGGGAGGGGACCGGCCCGGCCTCGCCGGGAGACGCGGCCCGGGTGCCGAAGTCCTTCCCCGCGCACGTCATCCGTACGGCGACGCTCACCGTCCGGGTGAAGGACGTGCCGTCCGCGCTCGACACGGCCCGTACGGCGGTGGAGAACGCGGGCGGTTATGTCGGCGACGAGACGACGGACCGCGACTCCGACGGCCGCGAACGGTCGCGCCTGGTGCTCCGGGTCCCCCAGGAGGAGTACGGGGACCTGCTGGAGGAACTGGCCGGCACGGGCAAGCTCATCGAACGCAAGGTCGAGGCGCAGGACGTGACCGACCAGGTCGTCGACGTCGAGAGCCGCGTCAAGTCGCAGCGCGCGAGCGTCGCACGGGTGCGCGAGCTGATGGACCGCGCGGACAAGCTCAGCGACATCGTCACACTGGAAGGCGAACTGAGCACGCGCCAGAGCGCGTTGGAGGCGCTGCTCGCGCAGCAGGCGTCGCTGAAGGAGCGCACGGCGATGGCCACCGTCACGCTGAGTCTCACCGAGACGGCGCGGGCGGAGAAGAAGCCCGACGACGACGAAACCTCCTTCACCGACGCCCTGGCGGGCGGCTGGAACGCCATGATCACGGCTCTGCGGTGGCTGGCCGTGGTGGTGGGCGCCGTCCTCCCGTTTGCCGTGGCCCTGGCCGTGATCCTGGTGCTGGTCCGGCTGGCCGGGCGGCTGCTCCCGGACCGCGCGGGGCGGAGGCGCGGCACGGCGGAGCCCGCCGCGGCCGCGCCGCCGGCCGGGGGCACGGTCCCGGCTCCCCGGCCGGAACCGTCGGACCCGGCCCGGGAGGAGTAGAACCCGGGCCCGGGGGCGGCGGCCACGGCGGGCCCGCGTGCCGCCCCCCGGGCCCTTCCCGGACGCCCCCGGCCCGGCACTCCCGGAAAGGGCCGGGGAGACCACCGCGTGGGGCCGGGTCGGCCGAGGGGCGCGGTCACGCCGTGGCGGTGCGGTCGCCGGGGCGGGTGGGGCACGGTGGTGGGTGCCGCAGCGCCACCCGGCCCCGTCACGTGGCCGGGTGCCGTCGCGCCGCCGGATGCCGTCACATCGCCGGTGGCCGGCAGCAGGCCCGTACGCCGGCAGCCACCGCGAGCGCGCACAAGCGCCCGGAGGGAGCACCTGCCGCCCCGGCGCGGACCGGGTGACCGCACGCCCGGTCCGCGCCCCCGCGCCGAGCACCGGGAGCGGGGGGACGGCGCGAGGACCCGCGCGGCCCGCATCCATCCGGCGCCCGCCGGGCAGTCGCCCTACCGTGGGGGACGGAACGCGGAAGCCCGGGCGAAAGGACACCGCATGGCGGCGCGGCGGATGCTCATCATCGGCGGGGACGCGGCCGGCATGTCCGCCGCGTCGCAGGCACGCAGGCTGAAGGGCCCGGAGGAGCTGGAGATCGTCGCGTTCGAGCGCGGCCACTTCACGTCGTACTCCGCCTGCGGCATCCCGTACTGGGTCGGCGGCGTGGTCGACGGGCCGGACGCCCTGGTGGCCCGGACCGCCGACGGGCACCGGGCCCGCGGCATCGACGTCCGGCTGCGCACCGAGGTCACCGCGATCGACACCGCGGCGCAGCGGGTGCTGGTGCGCGACCTGGAGCGCCCGGGGACGGACGGCGAGCGCTGGGAGGGGTACGACGAGCTGGTCGTCGCCACCGGCGCCCGCCCCCTGCGGCCGGACATCCCCGGCATCGACGCGCCCGGTGTGCACGGCGTGCAGAACCTCGACGACGGCCGGGCGCTGCACGAGGCGCTCGGCAAGGACCCCGAAGGGCTGCGCGCCGTGGTCGTCGGCGCCGGCTACATCGGCGTGGAGATGGCCGAGGCCCTGGTGCGCCGGGGCTGCCGGGTCACCGTGCTGGAGCAGGCCGAGCAGCCCATGTCGACGCTCGACCCGGACATGGGACGGATCGTCCACGAGGCGATGTGCGAGCTGGGCATCGACACCGTGACCGGCGCGGAGGTGACGGAGGTGCTCACCGGGGACGGCGGCCGGGCCGCCGGCGTCCGCACCCGCGAGGGCGAGTATCCGGCCGATCTCGTCGTCCTGGGCCTCGGCGTGCGGCCCGAGACGGGGCCGGCCCGGGAGGCGGGGCTCCCGCTCGGCGCGTCCGGCGGACTCCTGACGGATCTCGCGATGCGGGTGCGCGGCGAGGAGAACATCTGGGCGGGCGGCGACTGCGTGGAAGTCCTCGATCTGGTGTCCGGACGGACCCGGCACATCGCCCTCGGCACCCACGCCAACAAGCACGGGCAGGTGATCGGCACCAACATCGGCGGCGGCTACGCGACGTTCCCCGGCGTGGTCGGCACGGCGGTCAGCAAGGTCTGCGATCTGGAGATCGCCCGGACCGGGCTGCTGGAGGCGCAGGCCCGGCAGGTCGGGCTGGACTTCGTCACGGTGACCATCGAGTCGACGAGCCGGTCGGGCTACTACCCCGGCGCCCGCCCGATGACGGTCAAGATGCTGGCCGAGCGGCGCACGGGACGGCTGCTCGGCGTGCAGATCGTCGGGCGCGAGGGGGCCGGCAAGCGGGTCGACGTGGCGGCGGTCGCGCTGACCGCGGGCATGACGGTGGAGCAGATGACGGCACTCGACCTGGGGTACGCGCCCCCGTTCTCCCCGGTCTGGGACCCGGTGCTGGTCGCCGCCCGCAAGGCGACGGCGGCGGTGGCCGCCGACGTCCGGGCCCACTGACGGCACCCGCGGTCGTGCCGGCACGACCGCGTCCGCCGGCCTGCCAACACCGAGCGGCACGGCCGCACCGGGCAGGGTGACCGCACCGGGCGGCGCTCCGGCACCCGCCGCCGCTCCTGCCCCCACCGCCGTGACCCACCCGCCGCAGCCACCGCACCGCCGGCGTGGCCGGGCCCCTCGGCCGCCCCCGGCCCCCCGGTGATCTCCCCGGCCCCTCCCGGGAGTTCCGGGCCGAGGGCCCCCGGCGTGCCGGGGTCGCGGCTCGGTGATAATCGCCCCCATGCCCGAACGCACTCACGCACCACCGGCACCGGTCGCCCGCCCCGGAGCACTCCTCCTCCGCGAGCGCGCCGAGGCCGCGCTGCGGGACGCCGCACCCGCGATCCTGGCCTACGCGGCGGTGCGGCTCACGGGTCTGCTGCTGCTCGCCGTACCGGCGGCGGCCACCGGCCGGGACGTCCTCGGCCTGCTCAGCAGACGCTGGGACGCCGTCTGGTACACCAGGGTCGCCGAGCACGGCTACGGCTTCGAGATCGCGACCCCGGACGGCGTCCACTCCAGTCTCGCCTTCTTCCCCCTGCTGCCCGCCCTGGAGCGGGTCCTGGCGCCACTGACCCCGTTCGAGGCGCCCGTGGCCGGCCTGCTGGTCAGCTGGCTCGCCTCACTCGCCGCCGCCTGGGGCATCTACGCGGTCGGCGCCCTGCTCCGCGGCCCCGCCACCGGGATCGTGCTCGCGGCGCTGTGGGGCGCGTACCCGACCGGTTTCGTGCAGTCGATGGCCTACACCGAGACGCTGTTCACGGCCTTCGCCGCCTGGTCCCTGTACGCCGTGCTGACCGGCCGCTGGCAGGCGGCGGGGGCCCTGGCCGTGCCGGCGGGGCTGACCCGCCCGACGGCGGCGGCGCTCATCGCGGCCGTGGCCGTCCCGGCGCTCCTGGTCCTCGTCCGCGACTGGCGGGCCGGCGCCCCGCCGGCCGTCCTGCTGCGCGCGCACCGGCCGATGCTGCTCGGCGTGCTCCTGGCCCCGCTGGGCTGGCTCTCCTACCTGCTGTTCGTGGCGGCCCGCGAGGACGACCTGTTCGGCTACTTCGCGGTGCAGGCCGCGTGGGGCAACGGCTTCGACGGCGGCCGGGCCCTCGCGGTCTTCGTCCTGAGGACGCTGGGGTCGAACACTCTCGCGGGGCTCGCTCTGTGCGCGGCCCTCGCGCTCGTGTGCCGGCTGCTGTGGCTGTGTGTCCGGCAGCGTCAGCCGCTGCCGCTGCTGGTGTACTCGTTCGCCGTCGTCGCGGTCTCGCTGGCCGGCTCCGGCTACTTCGGCTCCCGGCCCCGGCTGATCATGCCGGCGTTCCCGCTGCTGCTGCCGGTGGCCGTGGTGGTGGCCCGGCAGCGGCCGGCGCGGGCCGCGCTGATCTGCGCCGTCGCGGCCGTGGCCTCGGGGGTGTACGGAGCCGTCACCCTGCTGGGCCCGGGCCCGCCCTGAGCGCGGCCGGGCGCCGGACCGCGCGCCCGGCTCCGGCGGGGCGACCGCGCGACGCGGCACGACGCCGTGGTGGAGGCGGCACCCGGGCCGTCGCGCTCCGGGCGGTCCCCCGGCTCCGCGATCCCGGGCACCCTGCCGGAGGGTCTACATCCCTCCCGCAGGGCTGTGCGGAGCCGCGCAGCGCATCACGCACCGCCGCCCGACGGCGCGGCCGGGGATCCCGCAGGGCCGCACCGGCCGGCACCACCGTCATCCGTCCACCGTCATCCGTACGCCGTCACCCGCGCCGTCCATCGCGCCGGCGCCCGCGGGCCGTATCCGCTCAGCGGGCGCTGCGGCTGTGGACGTACTCCACGAGCCGGGTCAGTGCGTCCGGGTCGGTCGAGGGGAGCACCCCGTGCCCGAGGTTGAATACGTGCCCGGGCAGGTCCCGCGCCGCGTCCAGCACCTCGCCGGCCTTGGTCTCCACGACCTCCCGCGGGGCGAACAGCACCGCCGGGTCGAGGTTGCCCTGCAGGGCCTTGCCGGGACCGACGCGGCGCGCCGCCTCGTCCATCGGGACCCGCCAGTCCACGCCCACCACGTCGGCACCGGCCTCGCCCATCAGACCGAGCAGTTCGCCCGTGCCCACCCCGAAGTGGATCCGCGGCACACCGTGGCGGGCGACGACGTCGAACACCTTGGCCGAGGCGGGCATCACCGAGCGCCGGTAGTCGGCGGGGGCGAGCGCGCCCACCCAGGAGTCGAAAAGCTGTACGGCGGAGGCACCCGCCTCGATCTGCACGTCGAGGAAGGCGGCGGTGATGTCCGCCAGCCGGTCCAGCAGATCCGCCCAGAGCTCCGGGTCGCCGTACATGAGCGCCTTGGTGTGCTCGTGATTGCGGGACGGGCCGCCCTCCACCAGGTAGCTCGCCAGCGTGAACGGGGCACCGGCGAAGCCGATCAGGGGGGTGCCACCGAGTTCGCCGGTGAGCATGCCGACGGCCTCGGTCACGTAACGGACGTCGTCCGGCTCCAACGGGCGCAGCCGCGCGAGGTCGGCGCGGGTCCGGATCGGCTGCTCGACGACGGGGCCTACCCCGGGCTTGATGTCGAGGTCGATGCCGATGGCCTTGAGCGGCACGACGATGTCGCTGAAGTAGATGGCCGCGTCGACCTTGTGCCGGCGGACCGGCTGGAGGGTGATCTCGGTGACCAGGTCCGGGCGCATGCAGGAGTCGAGCATCGCGATGCCCTCGCGGACCTTGAGGTACTCCGGCAGCGACCGCCCCGCCTGGCGCATGAACCACACCGGGGTGTGCGGGACCGGCTCGCGCCGGCAGGCCCTCAGGAAGGCCGAGTCGGCGGTCTTGCCGCTGTGCTGCGGGCTCGTCATCGGGCCTCCCCGGCTGCGGCGGCACGGAGAGTCCGGGAGGGGATCTCCCCGGCTCGGACGGAGCGAGGAGCTTGCGGAACGTCGTTGGCACTCACCCCCGAATCTTCGCACGCGGGCACCCGCCCGGATCCGCCCGCCCGCCTTTGCCCCCACCCGGGTGTCCTCCGTGGCTGCGGGGCCCGTTCCGCCTAGTCTTCCCGGCATGGCTGCGGCTCAGGGACATCTTGCGGACGGTCCGGACGACGGGGGCGGGGACGAGGCGCCGGCCGCGTTCCGGAACGCGGTCGAAGGGCTGCGCGGCGCGCGCCTGCGCCCCGAACTGGAGATCGCAGCGACCCGCGCTCCGGCCCGGCTCGCCCCGCACGCGTACGCGCTGGAGGCGGCGGTCGTCCAGGACGACGAGGACCTCGCCGACGGCCGCCTCATCCTGCTGCACGACCCGGCCGGGCACGAGGCCTGGCAGGGCACCTTCCGCCTGGTGACCCTGGTCCGGGCCGAGCTGGAGCCGGAGATGGCCGGTGACCCGCTGCTCCCGGAGGTGTGCTGGTCCTGGCTGACCGGCGCGTTCGAGGCCCGAGGTGTCTCCCACGCCGAGCTGAGCGGGACGGTGACCCTGGCGGGCTCGCACTACTTCGGCGGCCTCGGCGACCGCCCCCCGGCCACCCAGATCGAGATCCGCGCCTCCTGGACACCGCGCGAGGGCCGCGACGGCGTACCGGACACGGCCGCCCACCTCACCGCCTGGTGCGAACTGCTCTGCCAGATCGGCGGCCTGCCGCCCACGGGCGGCGTGGACGCGGCCGTGGTGACCCTGCCGCAGCGCCGCGGCCCCCGCGCCCGCTGACCCGCGTCCCGTCCGTCGTGTCCCGGCCCGGAGATCCTCCGGTTCCGACCCCGCCGGCCGCGCCGCGCCGCCGGGGCAGGCGCCGGAGGAACGCTGACGGCGGCGAGACCCCGGGCGGCCGGAAACGGCAGCCTCTTCGGCGCCGTACCCCGGTGCGCCTCCGGGCCCGGCGGGCCGCCGGTGCCGGCGGAGCCGAGCGGGGGCGCCCGCTTCTGCGGCGGCGCTGGCCCGCACGCACGGGCAGACCGGCGCACCCCGCCGGGACGGGCACTCACCCGGCCCGGAAAGGCCTTACGGGCCGCGCGGGGCAGCCGTTCTCCGGCCGTTCCATGATCGAGCAATCGTCCGAATTGCCCGAATTGTTACTCACTAAATCGTGATCATTCGCTAAAGACTCCCCCGAATGCTGCCGAAGGACCAGGTGTCCCCCACGGGACGAAGCCCCCGGCTCACCCCCCCATACCGAGCCCTTCCCCCGCACTCCCCCAGCAGGAGGCCTGGTGTCCGTTCTTCTCGAGCAGCCCGCAAGCCTGGTCGCCTACCGTCCGAACAAGCCGACGGCCATGGTCGTCGTCGCCGACCCCCGTGTCCGCTCCACCGTCACCCGCCATCTCTGGGCGCTCGGAGTCCGGGACGTCATCGAGGCCTCCTCGATCGCGGAGGCCCGCCCGCGGGTCGCCAACCCCCGCGACATCTGCGTGGCCGACGTCCACCTCCCCGACGGCTCCGGTCTCACCCTGCTCTCCGAGACCCGCGCCGCGGGCTGGCCCAACGGCCTCGCCCTCTCCGCCGCCGACGACATCGGCGCCGTCCGCAACGCCCTCGCCGGGGGCGTCAAGGGTTACGTCGTCACCGGCACCCGCACCAACCTCGGCATCCCGGGCCGCCCCGGCGCCGTGCCCGTCGGCGCCGCGGCGGCGCGCATGCACCGCCGCCCGCCCGGCGCCCCCGGTCACCCGGGCGGTTACCGGGAGCTGTCCGGCCGCGAGGTCGAGGTGCTCCGGCTCGTCGCCGAGGGCCAGTCCAACAAGGCGATCGGCGTCTCCATGGGGCTGTCCGCCCTGACCGTCAAGAGCCACCTCGCCCGGATCGCGCGCAAGCTGGGCACCGGCGACCGCGCCGGCATGGTGGCCGTCGCCCTGCGCACCGGCATCATCCACTGACCCCCCTTCGCCCCCGCCTCCCGGCCCCGCCCGCGCCCGCCGACGGAACGTTCCGTCGGCGGGCGTCCGCCACTCATGGATACCCTGGTCCGGTGACCGACGCCCAAGAGACCGCAGAAGACCGCACACTGCGCATTCCCGGGGGCGCTCCCCCGGATGTTCCCGTCCACGACGCGCCGGTTCCGCTACTGGACCCCCGCGAGGGCATCCCCCCGGTGACCGCCGACCCCGGAGAGCTGGAGCGGGTGGCGGCCGCCTTCGCCGCGGGCACCGGCCCCGTCGCCGTCGACGCCGAGCGCGCCTCGGGCTACCGCTACGGACAGCGCGCCTATCTCGTCCAGCTGCGCCGCGAGGGGGCCGGGAGCGCCCTGATCGACCCCGTCGGCTGCCCCGATCTCTCCCTGCTCGGCGACGCCCTCGCCGGTACCGAATGGGTGCTGCACGCCGCGAGCCAGGACCTCCCCTGCCTGCGGGAGATAGGCATGCGGCCGGCCCGGCTGTTCGACACCGAGCTGGCCGGGCGCCTCGCCGGGTTCGCGCGCGTGGGCCTCGGGGCCATGGTGGAGAAGGTGCTCGGCTTCGCCCTGGAGAAGGGCCACTCGGCCGTCGACTGGTCGACCCGCCCGCTGCCCGAGCCCTGGCTGCGGTACGCCGCGCTCGACGTCGAACTGCTGGTGGACCTGCGGGACGCGCTGGAGGAGGAGCTGGACCGGCAGGGCAAGCTCGGCTGGGCCCGCCAGGAGTTCGACGCCATCGCCGCCGCGCCCCCGCCCCCGCCGCGCAAGGACCCCTGGCGCCGCACCTCCGGCATGCACAAGGTGCGCCGGCGCCGTCAGATGGCCGTCGTCCGGGAGCTCTGGACGGCCCGGGACCGGATCGCGCAGCGCCGTGACGTGTCGCCCGGCAAGGTGCTGAGTGACGCCGCCATCGTCGAGGCCGCCCTCGCCCTGCCGCAGAACGCGCAGGCGCTCGCCGTCCTCCCGGGCTTCGGGCACCGGATGGGGCGCAAGCAGCTGGAGCAGTGGCAGGCCGCCGTCGACCGGGCCCGCGCACTGCCCGAGTCCGAGCTGCCGCAGCCCGGCCAGGCCGTGACCGGACCGCCGCCGCCGCGCTCCTGGGCCGACAAGGACCCGGCCGCCGCGGCGCGACTGTCGGCGGCGCGGGCGGCGGTGACCGCGCTCGCGGAGAGCCTGAACCTCCCGCAGGAGAACCTGATCACCCCGGACACGGTGCGCCGGATCTGCTGGGAGCCGCCGGCCGAGCCGACCCCGGAGGCGGTCGCCGGGGCGCTCGCCGGGCACGGTGCGCGGCCCTGGCAGATCGAGCTGACCGCGCCGCTGCTGGCGGGCGCGCTGTCGGCCGCACCGCCGGAGTAGCAGGCCACGCGGGCTCCGCGGCGTGTCCCGCCCGGGGCCCGGCCGCCAGGCGGCAGGCCGTCGGACGGCGCGCGAGGGCCGGGCCCGGCGTGTGATCTCCGCCGCTCCGGCGGACAGGGGTGGGCAGCTTGGTTACCCGCAAGTAGCATGGCGGGAGTCCGCCGTCTCCGCACGGCGGTGTGAGCCGCCGTCGCAGGCAGCCCCGCAGTGCCCGTTACGCATCAGGAGGAGAGCCAACGTGCCTCGTACCGCTAGGGATGTCGTCTTCGTCGACGGCGTCCGCACCCCGTTCGGCAAGGCGGGCCCGAAGGGCATCTACCACGAGACCCGGGCCGACGATCTCGTCGTCAAGTGCATCCGGGAGCTGCTGCGCCGCAACCCGGACCTGCCGCCGGAGCGCGTCGACGAGGTCGCCCTCGCCGCCACCACGCAGATCGGCGACCAGGGCCTGACCCTCGGCCGCACCGCCGCCCTGCTGTCCGGGCTGCCCCAGTCGGTGCCCGGCTACTCGATCGACCGGATGTGCGCCGGCGCGATGACCGCCGTCACCACGACCGCGGGCGGCATCGCCTTCGGCGGGTACGACATCGCGATCGCGGGCGGTGTCGAGCACATGGGCCGCCACCCGATGGGTGAGGGCGTCGACCCCAACCCGCGCTTCGTCTCCGAGAAGATCGTCGACCAGTCCGCCATGTTCATGGGCATGACGGCCGAGAACCTGCACGACCGGCTGCCGCACATCACCAAGCAGCGCGCCGACGAGTACGCGGCCCGCAGCCAGGAGAAGGCCGCCAAGGCCTACGCCGACGGCAACATCCAGGCCGACCTGGTGCCCGTCTCCGTGCGCCGCACCAACGCCGAGGCCGGCGAGACCGGCTGGGGCCTGGCGACGCAGGACGAGCCGATGCGGCCGGGCACCACCGTCGAGATGCTGGCGGGCCTCAAGACCCCGTTCCGCCCGCACGGCCGGGTGACCGCGGGCAACGCCGCCGGTCTCAACGACGGCGCCACCGCCTCCGTGATCGCCGCCGAGGACGTCGCGCGCGAGCTGGGCCTGCCGGTCAAGATGCGCATGGTGTCGTACTCCTTCGCGGGCGTGGAGCCCGAGGTCATGGGCATCGGCCCGGTGCCCGCCACCGAGAAGGCGCTGGCCAAGGCCGGGCTGTCGATCGGTGACATCGGCCTGTTCGAGATCAACGAGGCCTTCGCGGTGCAGGTGCTCTCGCTCCTGGACCACTACGGCATCGCGGACGACGACCCGCGCGTCAACCAGTACGGCGGCGCCATCGCCTTCGGCCACCCGCTGGCCTCCTCCGGCGTCCGGCTGATGACGCAGCTCGCCCGCCAGTTCGAGCAGCAGCCGCACGTCCGCTACGGCCTGACCACCATGTGCGTCGGCTTCGGCATGGGCGGCACCGTGATCTGGGAGAACCCGCACTTCGACGGAGGCAACAAGTGAGCACGACCGCTGAACTGCTCAAGGGAGCGGCCGAGCTGTTCCCCGACGAGGTCGTGACGCAGGCGCACGTGCGCCACCTCGACCTCCCCCAGGGCGCCGGGCGCTTCGCGCTCATCACCCTGGACAACGGCCTGGACCACACCAAGCCGACCACCATCGGCCCGCAGTCGCTGGCGAACCTCAACGCCGCCCTCGACCAGGTCGAGAAGGAGGCCGCCGCCGGCGAGATCAAGGGCGTCGGTGTCACCGGCAAGCCGTTCATCTTCGCCGTCGGCGCCGACCTCAAGGGCGTCGAGCTGCTGAAGCGCCGGGAGGACGCGCTCGCCATCGGCAAGGGCGGCCACGACGTCTTCAAGCGGCTCTCCGGCCTCTCCGTCCCCACCTTCGCCTACTACAACGGCGCCTCGATGGGCGGCGGTGTCGAGATCGGGCTGCACTGCTCGTACCGCACCGTCTCCACCGCCATCCCGGCCTTCTCCCTCCCCGAGGTCTTCCTCGGGCTGGTCCCGGGCTGGGGCGGCTGCGCGCTGCTGCCGAACCTCATCGGCGCCGACCGCGCGGTCAAGGTGATCATCGAGAACTCGATGAACCAGAACAAGCAGCTCAAGGGCAAGCAGGTCTACGAGCTCGGGATCGCCGACGCGCTCTTCGAGGGCGCGGACTTCCTGGAGCAGTCGCTGATCTGGACCGCGTCCGTGCTGAACGGTGAGCTGGAGGTCGCCCGGCCGGACGTCGACCGCGGCGAGGCCTGGGACCAGGCCGTCGCGCGGGGCAAGGCCTTCGCCGACGGCAAGGTGCACGGCGCGGCCCCGGCCGCGTACCGCGCGCTGGACATCATCGCCCGGGCGAAGGACGGCGACCTGGCCGCCGGCTTCGACGCCGAGGACGAGGCCCTCGCCGACCTCATCATGGGCGGCGAGCTGCGCAGCGGCATCTACGCCTTCAACCTGGTGCAGAAGCGCGCCAAGCGCCCGGCCGGCGCCCCGGACAAGTCGCTGGCCCGCCCGGTCTCCAAGGTCGGCGTGGTCGGCGCGGGCCTGATGGCCTCGCAGCTGGCGCTGCTGTTCGCCCGCCGTCTGGAGGTGCCGGTCGTGCTGACCGACATCGACCAGGCCCGGGTCGACAAGGGCGTGGGCTACGTCCACGAGGAGATCGACAAGCTGCTGCTCAAGGGCCGCGTCAACCAGGACAAGGCGAACCGCCTCAAGGCCCTGGTCACCGGCTCCCTGGACAAGGCCGCCGCCTTCGGCGACGCGGACTTCGTCATCGAGGCCGTCTTCGAGGAGATGGGCGTCAAGCAGCAGGTGTTCGCCGAGGTCGAGGCGGTCGTCCCGGAGACCGCGATCCTCGCCACCAACACCTCCTCGCTCTCCGTCAGCGAGATGGCGTCGAAGCTGAAGAACCCGGAGCGGGTCGTCGGCTTCCACTTCTTCAACCCGGTCGCCGTGCTGCCGCTGCTGGAGATCGTCCGCGGCGAGCGCACCGACGACGCCTCGCTGGCCACGGCCTTCGCCGTCGCCAAGAAGCTGAAGAAGACCGCGGTGCTGGTGAAGGACGCCCCGGCGTTCGTCGTCAACCGCATCCTCACCCGCTTCATGGGCGAGATCCAGAACGTCATCGACGAGGGCACGCCGGTCGAGACCGCGGAGAAGGCCATCGAGCCGCTCGGTCTGCCGATGTCCCCGCTGGTGCTGCTGGAGCTGGTCGGCCCGGCGATCGGCCTGCACGTCTCCGAGACGCTGAACCGCGCCTTCCCGGAGCGGTTCACGGTCTCCGGGAACCTGGCCGCCGTCGTCAAGGCCGGCAAGCGCGGCTTCTACGTGTACGACTCCGGCAAGCCGGAGCTGGACCCGGAGGTCGCCGCGCTGCTGAAGCAGGGCGACACCGTCCTCACCGAGGAGCAGGTCCGCGACCGGGTGCTGGACGCCGTCGCGCAGGAGATCGGCCTGATGCTGGAGGAGGGTGTCGTCGCCGAGGCGCAGGACATCGACCTCTGCCTGATCACCGGCGCCGGCTGGCCCTTCCACCTGGGCGGCATCACGCCGTACCTGGACCGGGAAGGCGTGTCGGAGCGGGTCAACGGCAAGCGGTTCCTGGCCCCGGGCGTCGCGAGCGTCCCGGCGTGACGCGGTGACGCGGTGACGCGGTGACGCGCCAGGGTGCGTGAGCGGCGGGCCGGGCAGGAGGATCCCCTTCTGCCCGGCCCGTTCGCCGTGGTGGCCGCTCATCCAGGGGGCGGCGGCCGGCGGCCGGGAAGGATGGCTCGGGAAACGGCTCGGGGCGCACGACTCGGGCCGGGCGGCCTCTCCGGCGACCCGTGTGATGCCCTCTCCAGCGACCCGCGTGAGGGCCCGTCCGGGCGGCCCGGCCCGTTCGCCGTGGTGACCGCTCTTCGGGGCGCGGCGGTGGACGGCCGGTGGCTCAGCCCGACGGGCTGCTCGGGCGTGCGGCTCGGGCGAGTTGCTCGGGCCAGCGATGGGGCTGGCCGCTCGGCGGTCTTCCGACGGCCCGCGTGAGGGCCCGTCCGGGCGGCCCGGCCCACAGCCCGTCCACCAGCCCGGCCGACCGCGGCCCGTGAGAACTGGGGTTCCTGGGGCGGGAGTTGCGCATATGCTGCCCAGCAGCAGAACCATCCGCTCCGGGCCGGCCGCCTCCCCCCACCCGACCCACCCGCCCCCGTCCCCGGGGCGTCGTATCGGAGGAGGCCCCCGGCCATGTCCCACACCACCCCGGACCCCGGCGCGCAGCACGCGGACGGCGCGGACGGCCCGCCCGCCCGGCCCGGTGACGGGGAGAAACCGGGACGCGGGCCGCGGAGCGGGCGCCGGCTCCGGCCCGCCGTCCTCATCCCGCTGATCCTGCTGGCCCTTCTGCTCGCCCTGGGCGGCACCGCCTGGTGGCTGTACCGGGACCTCGACGGCAATCTGGCCAACGTCGACATCGACAAGGCGCTCGGTGACGACCGTCCGGAGAAGCTGCCGACGAGCGGCCGCAACATCCTCGTGCTCGGCTCCGACTCACGGGCCGGGGAGAACGCCGCCCTCGACGCGGGCAAGGCGCCCGGGGCCCGCTCCGACACCGCTCTCGTCGTCCACATACCCGAGGGGCGGAGCCGGGCCACGGCGGTGAGCATCCCCCGCGACACCCTGGTGACCCGCCCCGCGTGCGAGCAGTCCTCCGGGCGAACGCTCCCCGAGGCCGGCCGCGTGATGTTCAACTCGGTCTACGCCCAGGCCGGGCCGGCCTGTGTGGTGAAAACGGTCGAGCGGATGTCCGGGATCCGCATGGACCACTACGTGGAGATCGACTTCGCCGGATTCCGGGACCTCGTGGACGCCCTGGGCGGCGTCACGATCACCACGGACCGCGCCATCGACGACAAGGCGACCGGCCTCCGGCTCGCCGCGGGCACCCATCGGCTGGACGGCGAGGAGGCGCTGCGGTTCGTCCGCACCCGGCACGGCGTCGGGGACGGCAGCGACCTCGGTCGCATCGGGCTGCAGCAGCAGTTCCTGATGGCGTTGCTCACCGAGATCAAGCGGCAGGAGATCCTGACCAGTCCGGCCAAGCTCTACAAGATCGCGGACGCGGCAACGGCCTCCCTCACCACGGACGCCGCCATCGGCTCCCTGAGCGGCCTCGCCGACTTCGGCCGGAGCCTGAAGGGCATCGACCCGGCCGCCATGGAGACGATCACCCTGCCCGTGGCCCGGGACGAACGGGATCCCAACCGCGTGGTGCCCGTCCAGCCCCGGGCGGACGAGCTGTGGAAGGCCCTGCGGACCGGCGCGGCCGTACCGGAGTCCGCCAAGGGCTCCCCCGCCACCGGGAGTCCGACGGGCTGAGCCGTTCGCCCCGCGCGCCCGCGCGGCGGCAGCGTGCGCTCACGGTCCGGGCGCCTCGGCTCCTCCGGACCGAGCACCGTACCCGGCTCCCCACGGACGGCCGGTACCGGCCGCCCGGGCCCGCCCCCATCCGAGCGTCCGCCCCCATCCGAGCGTCCGCCCCCGCCCGAGCGTCCGCCCCCGCGCACCCGGCAGCTCCCGGCCCGGCCGGTCAGTAGTCGTATTCCTCCGGGGGCTCCTCGTCCCAGAAGCCGGGCGGGTCGTCCTCCCCGGCCGGGGACTGCGGGGTCTCCCCGGTGGACGCCGCGGAGCCGGCGGAAGCGGGAGCCGGAGCGGGTGGTGCCGATGCCGGTACCGCCGCAGGTGCCGCTGCCCCCGCCCCCGGTGCGGCGGCCGCGGCCGCCTCCGGAGCCGCTTCCGGGCCGTCGGCGAGCAGGTCCAGGATCTGCTGCCCGTACTTGGCCAGCTTGTTCTCGCCGACGCCGCTCACCGTGCCCAGCTCGGCCAGGCTTCCCGGAGCCGCCGTCGCGATGCCGCGCAGCGTCGCGTCGTGGAAGATCACATACGCGGGCACCCCCTGTTCCTTGGCCGTGGCGGCCCGCCAGGCGCGCAGCCGCTCGAAGACCGGCACGGCCTCCTCCGGCAGATCCGCGGGCGCGGCGGCGGCCCGCCGCCCGGAGGACGGGCTCTTCGCCGCCCTGGCGGCGGCCGGGCGCTCCGGCTCCCGCCGCAGCCGGACCTCGCGGCGCCCGCCCAGCACCTCCCCGCTGCTGCCGGTCAGGACGAGCGTGCCGTAGTCGCCCTCGACGGCGAGCAGGCCCTGCGCCAGCAACTGGCGCACCACGCCCCGCCACTCGGCCTCGCTCAGCTCGGTGCCGATGCCGAACACCGACAGGGTGTCGTGGTCGTGCTGGATGACCTTGGCCGTCTTCCGGCCGAGCAGGATGTCCACGATCTGGCCGGCGCCGAACTTCTGCCGCCGCTCCCGCTGCAGCCGGACGACGGTGGAGAGGACCTTCTGGGCCGGGACCGTGCCGTCCACGGACTCGGGCGGGGTGAGGCAGGTGTCGCAGTTGCCGCAGGGGCCGCTCTTCTCGCCGAAGTAGTCCAGCAGGAAGACGCGGCGGCACCCGGCGGTCTCGCAGAGCGACAGCATCGCGTCGACGTGGGCGCGCAGCATCCGGCGGTGCGCCTCGTCCCCCTCCGATGTGTCGATCATCTTGCGCTGCTGGACGACGTCCTGGAGGCCGTAGGCCAGCCAGGCGGTGGACGGCAGGCCGTCCCGGCCGGCGCGGCCCGTCTCCTGGTAGTACCCCTCGACGGACTTGGGCAGGTCGAGGTGGGCGACGAAGCGCACATCGGGCTTGTCGATGCCCATGCCGAAGGCGATGGTGGCGACGACCACCACGCCGTCCTCGCGCAGGAAGCGCGCCTGGTTGGCCGCGCGCACCCCGGCGTCCAGTCCGGCGTGGTAGGGCACGGCCTCGATGCCGTTGCGCACCAGGAACTCGGCGGTCTTCTCCACGGAGGCCCGGGAGAGGCAGTAGACGATGCCCGCGTCACCGGCGTGCTCGGTGCGCAGCAGGTGCAGCAGCTGCTTCTTGGGGTCGTTCTTGGGCGCGATGCGGTACTGGATGTTGGGGCGGTCGAAGCTCGCCACGAAGTGCCGGGCGCTCCGGAGGGCGAGCCGGTCCGCGATCTCGCCGTGGGTGGCCTCGGTGGCCGTGGCGGTGAGCGCGATGCGCGGGACGTCCGGCCAGCGCTCGTGCAGGGCGGAGAGCGCCAGGTAGTCGGGGCGGAAGTCGTGGCCCCACTGGGCGACGCAGTGCGCCTCGTCGATGGCGAAGAGGGAGACGGTGCCGCGGTCGAGCAGGCTCATGGTGGCCTCGCCGCGCAGCCGCTCCGGGGCCAGATAGAGCAGGTCGAGCTCGCCCGCGAGGAACTCGGCCTCCACCAGGCGCCGTTCGTCCAGATCCTGCGTGGAGTTGAGGAAGCCGGCCCGCACGCCGAGGGCCCGGAGGGCGTCCACCTGGTCCTGCATCAGGGCGATCAGCGGCGAGACGACGACCCCGGTGCCCGGCCGCACCAGCGCGGGGATCTGGTAGCAGAGCGACTTCCCACCGCCGGTCGGCATCAGCACGAGGGCGTCGCCGCCCGCGACCACATGGTCGATGATCTCCTGCTGCGGCCCCCGGAAGGAGTCGTAGCCGAAGACCTTGCGCAGGACGCGCAGCGCCTCGCTGCCGTCGTCGCCGCTGTCGGGACGGGTGGTGTCGCCGGTGCCGGTGGTGTCGTCGAGGGCGGTCATCCGGGCAGTCTACGAGCCCGGCCGGGCCCGCCGCGGAGCCTGTGGAGAACCTGGACAACCAGGCCCCCGGCGGTACGGAACGAACCGGCGGGCCTCGCACACGGCGTGAAACGGCCGGCCCGCTCCGGTGCCCCGGCCGGCGCGGCGGGGCACCAACCGGCCCTCGGCTTGACCCTCACGTCGCGTGAGGCCGGAAGGTGGGGTGCATGAGCGACTACTACAACGCGTTCGAGACGAGTCCCGTGCCCGCTCCCGGCCCGGACGCGGTTCCGCCGGAGCCGTTCCGCGGCATCTACGGAATGCCCGCGTTCGCGACGATCCCCACGACGGATCTGGAGGCGTCGGTGGACTTCTGGACGCGCGGGCTCGGGTTCTTCGAACTGTTCGGCATCCCCGGCAGGCTGGTGCATCTGCGCCGGTGGGCGTTCCAGGACGTCCTTCTCGTCAAGGCGCCGGGCGTCCCGGAGCGGGCACCGGCGATGAGCGTGAGTTTCGCGTGCGTGCTCGGCCAGATCGACGCCCTCGTCGAGTCCTGCCGGGCGCTCCGCCCGGACTCGGTGGACGGGCCGCGGGACACCCCCTGGAACACCCGCGATGTGGAGGTGATCACCCCGGAGAACGCCCGGATCGTCCTCACCGCCGCGAAGCCCTACGATCCGGACAGTCAGGAGGCGCGGAACCTTGAAGCCATCGGAATCACCCCACCGGGCGCCGGCCGAGGCGGTCATGGGGAGCATGCCCCACGCGCGTGACGCCACTGACACCGATGGCCTGACCGTCGGCCAGGCCTCGGCGCGTCTGGGCGTCACAGTCCGCGCGCTGCACCACTGGGACGAGATCGGCCTGGCGCGGCCGTCGCTGCGCACGGCCGCCGGCTACCGGCTCTACACCGCCGGCGACCTGGAACGTCTGCAGCGCGTCGTCGTCTACCGGGAGCTCGGCCTCGGCCTGGACCGGATCCGGGCCGTCCTGGACGACGCGGCCGCGGACGTGCCCGGTGCGCTGCGCGCGCAGCGCTCCCAGGTCGCCGAACGGATCGACCGCCTCCAGCGGCTCGGCGCCGGACTGGACCGGTTGATCGAGGCCCACGAGCGCGGCCTGCTGCTGACCGCCGGGCAGCAGGCCGCGATCTTCGGCCCGCAGTGGGACCCGGACTGGCCCGCCCGGGCCGGGCAGCGCTACGGGGACACGGCGCAGTGGCAGCAGTACGCCGAACGCTCGGCCGCTCGCGGGCCGGAGGAATGGCAGGCCGTGGCCGACGCCAACGCCGCCCTCGACCGCGCCCTCGGGGAGGCGATGGACGCCGGCGTCACACCCGGCAGCCCGGAGGCGAACCGGCTCGTCGAGCGGCACCGCGCGGTCTTCGCCTCGTACTTCCCCCTCACCCGGCAGATGCAGGTCTGTCTCGGACGCATGTATGAGTCCGATCCGGGGTTCGCCGCCCACTACGACGGCGTCCGCCCCGGCCTCGCCCCGTGGTTCCGTCGCATCATCGACGCCAATGCCCGCGCCCACGGGATCGACCCCGGCACCGCGACCTGGCAGTAGAGCGCGGGGCCGCGAACCGGCCGCCGGGAGCCGGGCCGCCCGCGCGGACGGGCACGCGCGACACTGGGGGCATGACTCCCGCACTGGTCGTCGTGGACGCCGCCAACGTCGTCGGATCCGTACCGGACGGCTGGTGGCGCGACCGCCGGGCCGCCGCCGAACGGCTGCGCGACGCGCTGGCTGGGTACGGGGAGGACGGTCTGCCGGAGGCGGCGGGCCTGCCGCCCTGGACGGCCGAGCCGCCGCTGGAGGTGGTGCTCGTCGTGGAGGGCGCGGCCCGGGGGCTGCCGTCGGTGCCGGGGGTGCGGGTCGAGTCGGCCCCCGGCAGCGGGGACGACCGGATCGTGGACCTGGTGGCCGAGGAGGCCCCGGTCGCCTCCGGACGGCCCTGCCTGGTGGTGACGGCGGACCGGGAACTGCGCCGCCGGGTCACCGCCCTGGGCGCGGTCTGCGCGGGCCCGCGTACGGTCCGCCCGGTCGCGGGAGGCGGGGCCGGGCGGGGCGGCGACGCGGGGCCGTAGCGGTCGGCGGGGACACGGGACGCCGGGGGCGGACGGCCGGAAGAGTCCGGCGGGCGGCGGGACCGCAGGCCGGGCGGGCCTCAGACGCAGGTGCTGCCGCGCCGTGTCGCGGCGAGGGCCGCCTCGGTGTCGGCGGCGGCCAGATCGGCGTTCATGTGCGCCCCGGCCAGGGCGCCGGCCGCGGCGGAGGCGCCGACCTGCGCCATCGGGTCGGTGGCGTTGCCGGCCGCCCACACCCCCGGCACCTCCGTCGCACCGGCGGTGCCGGCGGCGATGTGCCGGCCCATGCCGCCGGGCAGCTCCCGGACCGGCAGCCCCAGGCCGTCCAGGCCCTCGGTGCGCGCCCGCAGGGTGGTGGCGACCGCGAGGACCCGCCGGGGCAGGAGCTGTCCGTCGCTCAGGCGTACGCCCGCGATGCCACCGTCCTCGCCGGTCACGGCCTCGGTCACCGGGGTGTCGACGACGCGGACGCCCCGGGCGGCGAAGCGCTCGCGGGTGCCTTCGTCCAGCTCGGTACCGCGGGTGAAGTAGACCAGGTCCGCGGTCAGTTGCCGGAACAGCAGCGCGTGGTGGACGGAGGCCGGGCCGGCCGCGAGGATCCCGATGGGCTCGTCGCGCACCTCCCAGCCGTGGCAGTACGGGCAGTGCACCACGCCGTGCCCCCAGTGCCGGTCGAGACCGGGGATGCCGGGCAGCTCGTCCCGCAGCCCGGTGGCGACCAGCAGCCGGCGCGCCCGCAGGGTGCCGCCGCCGGCCAGGGTGACGGCGAAGCGCGGGTCGCCCCCGGCGGACGGGGCGGCGGGGCGCGCGGCGGTCACGTCTCCGGCCACGACCAGGCCGCCGTAGCGGCGGACCTCCGCGCGGCCTCTCCGCAGCAGCTCGGCGGGCGGCGTGCCGTCCAGGCCGAGCAGGCCGTGCACGCCCTCGGCCGGCGCGTTGCGCGGGGTGCCGCCGTCGATCACGACGACCGAGCGGCGGGAGCGGGCGAGCATCAGCGCCCCGTTCAGGCCCGCGGCGCCGCCGCCGATCACCACGGCGTCGACGGTGCCGTCCGGCAGCTTGCCGGTCTCGTCCGCGGCAGTGGTCACGGGTGCGGTGGTCCCAGGTGCGGTGGTCACGGGTGCAGTGGTCACGGGCACGGCGTCGCCCCTCTCCTTCGCGCGGGCCCGCTCGGCGAGCGGGCCTTCCACGGACGACGGTAGGCACTCTTTGCGTCGTGGGCATAAGATGCTGCTCATGGCGCAAGAAGATGGCGAACTGGACAGCCTGGTACGCAAGAGGATCCGCGCCCTCCGGGTAGCGCAGGGCTGGTCCCTGGAGGATCTGGCCACGCGCGCCCGGCTCAGCCAGTCCACCCTGTCCCGCATCGAGAACGGGCAGCGCCGTCTCGCCCTGGACCAGCTCGTCACCCTCGCCCGGGCCCTGGACACCTCCCTGGACCAGCTCGTCGCGACCGCCACCGACGACGTCGTGACCAACCCGGTGACCGACAGCGCCCGCGGCCTGAAGCGCTGGTCCGTCAAGGCGGACCCCGGGATGACGGTCGTGCGCCAGCGCATGACGGATCCGCCGCCGGACACCCCCTCCCGCATGCGCGCGCACCCCGGCCGCGAATGGCTGGTCGTCCTCTCCGGCACCGCGGTCCTGCTGCTGGGCAACCGGCGCTTCCGCGTCGAGACCGACCAGGCCGCCGAGTTCCCCACGATGCTCCCGCACGCCATCGGCGCCGAGGGCGGGCCGTGCGAGATCCTCGGCATCTTCGACCGGGACGCCCGCCGCGGCCACCAGCGCGGCGAGGACACGGGCGAAGGCGCCCGGGCCGCCACCTGACGCACCGGGCCGCGGCCCGCGAGCGGCACCGCACGGCGCCGGCCGGCGCTCCCGCCCCGCCGCCCGCGCCGGCCACGGCCGAGGCTCGCGCGCTCAGCCGTCCCCCCGGCCCGCGGCGTCCCCGCGCAGCGCGTACAGCACCGCGCCGTCCACGCGCTCCACGGGCTCGTAGCGCTCGGTCAGCAGCTCGCGGAGTTCCGGGACGCGGGCGGGGCCGTACGGCTTGCCCCGGGAGTCGTCCACGATCAACTCCGGAGGTGCGGCGGCCAGTTCGCGCCGGAAGACCGGCCAGCTGCCCGGCACGGCATAACGCGGGCCGACCTGGCGGCCGTCCTCCCGGCCGCCGCTGTAGTTGGTGAGCAGCCCGGCCGTCAGATAGCGGGTGGCGGGCGGCCGGCCGGCGAACCAGTACTGCTCGGGGTGCATCCCCCAGAACAGCACCCGGTCGGGCGGGTCCGTGCGCCGCTCCACCCGCTCGGCCAGCCGCCGGGCGTGGTCGAGCTCCCCGCTGGGCGCGAGCACCCCCCAGCCCGCGAACGCCAGGCAGGACGCGGCCGAGACGAGGACGGCGCCGCGCGTCCACGGCCGGGGCAGCCGCCGCAGGGCCGCCGTGCCGAGCAGCACCAGGGGCGGGATGAGCTGGAGGTAGTAGTGGCCGAAGAAGTGGAACCCGGTGGCGACGGCGAGCGCCGAGGAAGCGGTCCACACCCACAGGTCGCCGGTGAGGGCGCCGGTACGGGCCGCGCGGCGGCGCAGCACGGCCGCCAGCGGGACCAGCAGCCCGGCGCAGGCCGCGGCGAGCAGGCCCGCGTTGCCCGCCGCGCGGCCCAGGACGTGCAGCACGGAGCCGTCCGGGGAGGCGTAGCCGGCGGAGCCCGTCACCGTCCAGAAGAGGAATCCCCGGGGGTCGGTGAGCAGCGCCGCCGCGGCGACCGGCGCCGCGCCGGCGACCGCCACCCGCAGCAGCGCCCGCCACCGCGTCCCGGGGACTCCGTGCCGCCAGAGCAGCCACAGGACCGGCAGCAGCACGGCCGCACCGGTCTGCTTGGTGAGGGCCGCCACCGCCACCATCAGCCCCGCCGTCCCCCACCGGGCGCGGTCGGCGGACCAGACGGCGGCGGCGGTCGCGGGGAGCATGAAGACCCCGAAGGACGCCGCCTGGGTGTCCTCGGGGTTGAGGCCGATGGAGACCAGGGCGTACAGCACGCCGGCGGTGCGCCCGGCGGCGTCGCCCCAGCGGCGGCGCGCGACGGAGGCGAGCAGCACCGCCGTGAGCAGCTGGGCGAGGACGGCAAGGACGCGCAGCGGCCACAGCGAGTCGTCGCCGAAGAGGGCGAACGCTCCCTGGTAGAGCCACGGCACCAGCGGCGGCTTGCGATCGACGACCGTCTCGTAGAGCGATCCGCCCGCGGCGAGCATCCGCGCCTGGACGGCGAGATAACCCTCGTCCGGGTTCCACAGCGGGCGGAGGAAGGACGGCAGCCGCGCGAGCAGGACGAGGACGGCGAGCAGCGGCAGCAGCCGGGTCCAGTACCGCCGCGAACCGGTGGACGGGAGCGGGGCACCCGGCCCGTCCCGCCGCCGGGGCGCGGGCAGCGGGACGTCCCGCCGGGGCGGGGCGTCGGCGGGTACGGAGCGGGAGGGCTCGGCGGGCATGGTCCCCAACGTAAGGGCCCGCGCCCGGCCGCGGGCGGGGAGCCCCGTATTACGGGGTTCGCCGCCCGTACCGGAGCCGTGGCCGGGCCTTCACGCCCGCGTCCCCGGCCCCCTGCCCGGCCTCAGCCGCCGGGCCGGCCCGCGCCGCCGTGCAGGCGGCTGCGGCGGCGGCCGTAGAGGAAGTACAGCAGGACGCCCGCGGCCATCCAGACGACGAACCGCAGCCAGGTCTCCCCGGAGAGGTTGAGCATCAGCCAGCCCGAGGCGAGCACCGAGACGATCGGCAGCAGCGGCACCAGCGGGGTGCGGAAGGAGCGCGGCAGGTCGGGGCGGGTGCGGCGGAGGATGATCACGCCGAGGGCGGTGACGACGAAGGCGAAGAGGGTGCCGATGTTCACCAGTTCGGCGAGCTCCGAGATGCTGGTGAAACCGGCGATGACGGCCGCGGTCACACCGAGCAGGATCGTCGAGCGGTAGGGCGTGCGGAAGCGCGGGTGGACCTGGGAGAACGTCTTCGGCAGCAGCCCGTCCCGGCTCATCGCGAAGAAGACCCGGGTCTGGCCCAGCAGCATGATCATGCAGACCGTGGTGAGGCCGACGGCCGCGCCGAAGCTGATCAGCCCCGCCCAGAAGGGGTGCCCGGTCGCCTTGAAGGCGTCGGCGAGGGGGGCGTCCACGGACAGCTCGGTGTACTTCTGCATGCCGGTCACCACGATGGAGACGGCGATGTAGAGGACGGTGGTGACGGCGAGCGTGCCGAGGATGCCCCGGGGCAGGTCGCGCTGCGGATGGCGGGTCTCCTCGGCGGCGGTGGCGACGATGTCGAAGCCGATGTACGCGAAGAAGACGATGGCCGCGCCGGTGAAGATCCCCATCAGGCCGAAGGTGGACGGGGTGTAGCCGAAGAGCGTCTGCACCAGCGGCGCCCCGATGTCGGCGCCGCCGCCGGAGCCGGTGTCCCGCGCGGGCGGCACGAAGGGGTCGTAGTTGTCCGCCCGGATGAAGAACGCTCCGGCGACGATCACGATGAGCACCACGGCGACCTTGACCGCCACGATGACGGAGGTGACGCGGGCGGACAGCTTCATCCCGGCGACGAGGACGGCCGTCAGCGCCAGCACCAGCAGGAAGGCCAGCAGGTCGAAGGCGAACCCGCCCTGCTCACTGGTGCCGGCGAGGGCCTCCGGGAGCTGCCAGCCGCCGTTGTCCAGCAGGGAGCGGATGTAGCCGGACCAGCCGACGGCCACCACCGCGCAGCCCAGGGCGAGTTCGAGCATCAGGTCCCAGCCGATGATCCAGGCGGGCAGCTCGCCCAGCGAGGCGTAGGCGAAGGTGTACGCGGAACCGGCCACCGGCACGGTGGAGGCGAACTCCGCGTAGCAGATGGCCGCCAGGGCGCAGACGAGGCCGGAGACGGCGAAGGAGACGGCCACCGCCGGGCCCGCGGTCTCCTTGGCCACCGCGCCGGTGAGCACGAAGATGCCGGTGCCGATGACGACGCCCACGCCGAAGACCATGAGGTCGAAGGCGGAGAGCGACTTGCTGAGCCGGTGGTCCGGCTCCTCCGTGTCGCGGATGGACTGTTCCACCGTCTTGGTCCGGAGGACGCCGCCCGGCCCGCGGTTCCCCGTGTTTCCCTGGCTCACCGTCTACCTCCACGCGCTCGCTCGTCGGCGACATGGAACACGTGCCCCCGTCCGGGCAGGGCACTACACCGCCGGGCGCAAGGGAATTCATCCCATCGGACGAGCGCGGGGGTGCGCGGCGGGGAGCGGACGCGGGTGCCGGAGACGGGCGCGGGCCGGCCGGCGCACTCGGACAGCTGCGCCGGCCGGCCCGGGGACCGTACGGGGGCGAGGGCGGGACGGGGCCGGTCAGTCGCCGGCGACCTCGGCCGGCTCGGTCTCGTAGCGGCCGTCGAGCTTCGCCACCAGACCGGTGACCTGGCGGGCGATGTCGGGCGCCGTCAGGCCGATCTCGGCCATGACCTCCTTGCGGGAGGCGTGGTCGAGGAAGCGCTGCGGGATGCCGAAGTCGCGCAGCGGCACATCCACGTTCGCGTCGCGGAGCGCCTGGGCGATCGCCGAGCCCACGCCGCCGGCGCGGCCGTTGTCCTCGACGGTGACGACGACCCGGTGCCGGTCGGCGAGCGCGGGGAGCTGCTCGTCCACGGGCTTGACCCAGCGGGGGTCGACGACGGTCGCGGAGATGCCCTGCTTGTCCAGGAGACCGGCGATCTCCAGGCACATCGGGGCGAGCGCGCCGACGGAGACCAGCAGGACGTCCGCCTGCGAGCCGTCCCGCGTCTGCGTGCCCTCGGCGGGCTCGCGGAGCACGTCCATGCCGCCGATGCGGCGGACGGCCGCGACCGCCGGGCCGACCGCGCCCTTGGAGTAGCGCACGACGGTGGGGGCGTCCTCGACGGCGACGGCCTCGCGGAGCTGGGCGCGGAGCTGGTCGGCGTCGCGCGGGGCGGCGATCCGCAGGCCGGGCACGACCTGGAGGATCGACATGTCCCACATGCCGTTGTGCGAGGCGCCGTCGGTGCCGGTGACGCCGGCCCGGTCGAGGACGAAGGTGACGCCGCACTTGTGCAGGGCCACGTCCATCAGCACCTGGTCGAAGGCCCGGTTGAGGAAGGTGGCGTAGACGGCGAAGACGGGGTGCAGCCCGCCGGTGGCCAGGCCGGCCGCCGAGACGGCGCCGTGCTGCTCGGCGATGCCCACGTCGTACACCCGGTCGGGGAAGGCCCGGGCGAACTTCTCCAGGCCGACCGGCTGGAGCATGGCCGCGGTGATCGCGACGATGTCCTTGCGCTCCCGGCCGAGCTTCACCATCTCCTCGCCGAAGACGGAGGTCCAGTCGGCGCCGGCGGCGGAGACGGGCAGGCCCGTGTCGGGGTGGATGACGGGGACGGCGTGGAAGCGGTCGGCCTCGTCCTCCAGGGCGGGCGAGTAGCCGCGGCCCTTCTCGGTGAGGCAGTGGACGATGACGGGGCCGCCGAACTTCTTGGCCCGCACCAGGGCCGACTCCAGGGCCTCGATGTCGTGGCCGTCGATGGGGCCGACGTACTTGAGGCCGAGGTCCTCGAACATGCCCTGCGGGGCGATGAAGTCCTTGAGGCCCTTCTTGGCGCCGTGCAGCGTCTCGTACAGCGGGCGGCCGACGACCGGGGTGCGCTCCAGGAGGTCCTTGCCGCGGGCGAGGAAGCGCTCGTAGCCGTCGGTGACGCGGAGGGTGGCGAGGTGGTCGGCGAGGCCGCCGATGGTGGGGGCGTAGGAGCGCTCGTTGTCGTTGACGACGATGACCAGGGGGCGGTCCTTGGCGGCGGCGATGTTGTTCAGGGCCTCCCAGGCCATACCGCCGGTCAGGGCGCCGTCGCCGATGACCGCGACCACGTGGTCCTCGCGGCCCAGCACCTGGTTGGCCTTGGCCAGGCCGTCGGCCCAGCCCAGCACGGTCGAGGCGTGGCTGTTCTCGATGACGTCGTGCTCGGACTCCGCCCGGGAGGGGTAGCCGGACAGGCCGCCCTTGGCGCGGAGCTTCGTAAAGTCCTGACGCCCCGTCAGAAGTTTGTGCACATAGCTCTGGTGTCCGGTGTCGAAGAGCACCTTGTCGCGCGGGGACTCGAAGGCGCGGTGCAGCGCGATGGTCAGCTCGACGACGCCCAGGTTCGGTCCGAGGTGACCGCCCGTCCTGGAGACGGCCTCGACGAGGAAGGTCCGGATCTCCCCGGCCAGCCGGGCGAGCTGTTCCTGGTCGAGCCGGTCCAGATCGCGCGGTCCGGTGATGCGGGACAGCAGCTCCCGCTCTTCGCGCGGCACCATTGCCACTGTGTCTCCTCTTGGCCGTCTTGCTTCGAGCACGTTGCCGGTCCGCTGAGTCTAATGTTCCCTTTCCGGACGTGCGGACCCGGCCGTGCGCGGGAGCCCCCTTCCGCGGGCCCCGGGGGCGGCCCGCCGGCCCGTCCGGCCCCGGACGCGCGGAGGCCCGGCACCGGCCTCACGGCCGGTACCGGGCGTGTCCGCACGGGCAGCCGGTCAGGTGCGGCCCGCCGACTTCTGGGTGCGGCGCGAGACCGAGTCGATCACGACAGCGGCGAGCAGCACCGCACCGGTGATCATGTACTGGATCTCACTCGCCATGCCGAGCAGGTTGAGCCCCTGCTGGATGGACTGGATGACCAGCATGCCCAGCAGCGCGGACCAGATCTTGCCGCGTCCGCCGAAGAGGCTGGTGCCGCCGATGACGGCGGCCGCGATCACGCTCATCAGCACGTTGCCGGCGCCGAGGCTCTTGGTGGCGCCGCCGGACTGGCTGGCGATGAAGAGACCGCCGAAGGCCGCCAGCAGACCGGCGATCATGAAGACCGTGATCCGGATCTTCTCCACGTTGATACCGGCGCGGCGCGCCGCCTCGGCGTTGCCGCCGACCGCGAAGATCTGCCGGCCGTAGGTGGTGCGCCGGACGACGAAATCCGCGAGCACGAGCACGGCGAGGAAGAGCACCAGCGCCAGCGGCAGGCCGCGGGACTGGTTGAGCTGGTACGCGGCGGTGAACGCCACGGCCGCGAGCAGGGCGGCCCGGAACAGCACCTCGCCGAAGGGGCGGTGCAGCAGCCCCGCGGCGCGCCGGCGGCGGCTGTCGAGCAGCATCGAGAGGAAGTACACGGCGACGGCCGCGCCGGCCAGGCCGTAGGCGGCCGCGATGTCCTCGAAGTAGTAGTTGGTCAGGTTCTCGACGATGCTGCCGGAGGGCGTGTTGATGCTGCCCTCGGAGCCCATCAGCCAGATCTGCAGACCGCTCCAGCCGAGGAAACCGGCCAGGGTGACGACGAAGGCGGGGACACCGACCTTGGCGAAGAAGAAGCCGTGGATGCCGCCGATGAGGGCACCCGCGGCGACGGCGATCAGGACGGCCTGCAGGTCGCCCATGTCGCCCGTGACGCTGAGCACCGCCCAGATGGCGGCGCCGACGCCGGCGACGGAGCCGACGGAGAGGTCGATCTCCCCCAGCAGCAGGACGAAGACGATGCCGACGGCCATGATGCCCTGGCCGGCGATGTAGACGCTGATGTTGCTGAGGCTGCCCGCGGAGAGGAAGCTCTCGTCCAGCGACTGGAAGATGATGCCGATGGCCACCAGGCCGAGGACGACCGGTATGGAGCCGAGCTCGCCGCCGCGTATCTTGCGCTTGAACTCGGTGAGGTAGCCCTTCAGGCCCTGCTCGCGGACGAGCAGCCGGGGGTCGACGGCGCCGGTCGAGGAGGGCGCCGTCCGGGCGGAACCTTTCTGCACGGTGTGGCTCATCGTCCTGCCTCCGTGGTGCGCGCCTGGCGACGGGTCACGGCGTTGTCCGTGGCGCCCGTGATGGCGGCGATGATCTGTTCGTGGGAGGTCGTCCGGACCGGGAAGACCCCGTTGTTGCGGCCGAGCCGCAGCACCGCCACCGTGTCGGCGACGGCCTTCACATCGGCCATGTTGTGGCTGATGAGGATGACGCCGAGGCCGCGCTCCCGCAGCCGCTCCACGAGGTCGAGCACCTGCGCGGTCTGCTCGACGCCGAGGGCCGCGGTGGGCTCGTCCAGGATGACGACCTCGGGGTCGCCGACCAGGGCGCGGGCGATGGCCACGACCTGGCGCTGGCCGCCGGAGAGGGAGGCCACGGGGATGCGCACGCTGGGGATGCGGATGGAGAGGGTGTCCAGCAGCTCCTGGGCCCGCTTCTCCATGGCGACCTCGTTGATGACCCCGCCCCGGCGCAGCTCGCTGCCGAGGAAGAGGTTGGCGACGACGTCGAGGTTGTCGCAGAGCGCCAGGTCCTGGTAGACGGTGGCGATCCCCAGGTCCTGGGAGTCGTGGGGCTTGTCGATGCGGACCTTGCGGCCCTTCCACTCGATGACGCCCTCATCGATGGGGTGCACCCCGGCGATGGTCTTGACCAGGGTGGACTTGCCGGCTCCGTTGTCGCCGACCAGGGCGACGACCTCGCCCGGATGGATCTCCAGTTCGACGTCGGTGAGCGCCTGTACGGCGCCGAACCGCTTGGAGACCCCGCGCAACGCCAGCACGGGCGTAGCGGACACGTGAATCATCTCCTTAGCCGCCTTCACAGGCGGAGGGGGGTGCCGCGCCTTGTGGGCGCGAAGGTGGTGCGAGCAGCGTCGGTTGGTGCCGCCGTTGCCCGGCACCCGCCCCCGGCAGCGGGGTGAAGTGGGGGGCGGGTGCCGGGCAAGTCCGGCGGGCCGGTGGCGCTCAGGCGCCTGCCCGGGTCAGAGGAGTCCGGCGTCCTCGCAGGCCGCCTTGTACTCCGGGGTGCAGATCTCGTCGACGGTGTAGACCTTGTCCGCGATGAGCGTGTCCTTGATGTTGTCCTTGGTCACGATCTTGGCGTCGAAGAGCTGGCTCGGGATGCCCTTCTTGCTCTTGCTGTCGACCTTGTCCGGGGCGAACTCGTCGATGCTGTCGCCGTTGAGCAGGGCGACGGCTATCTCGGCGGTGCGCTCGGCCTCGGGCTTGATGGCCTTGTAGATCGTGAACGTCTGGGTGCCGGCCACGATCCGCTGGAGGCCCGCGCGCTCGGAGTCCTGGCCGCCCACCGGGACGTCCTTGATGCCGCGCGACTTCAGAGCGGTGATGATGCCGCCCGCCATGCCGTCGTTGGCGGAGTAGACCGCGTCGAAGCCGTCCTTGCCGAGCGAGGTGATCGCGGCGGCCATCTTCTTGTTGGCCTCGTCCGGCGACCAGTCCGGGATGTCCTGCTCGTAGACGATCTTCTTGACCTTGCCGTCCAGGACGCTGTGGGCGCCCTTCTTGAACAGCGCGGCGTTGGGGTCGGTCGGCGAGCCGTTGATCATCACCAGCTCGCTGTCCTTGGCCTTGTCGCCCAGGGCCTGGAGCACGCCCTCGCCCTGGAGCTTGCCGACCGCCTCGTTGTCGTAGCTGATGTAGGCGGAGACGTCGCCCTCGGCGAGACGGTCGTAGGCGACGACCTTGACGCCCTTCTTGGTGGCGGCGTCGACCCAGGACTTGGTGGCCGTGGCGTCCACCGCGTCCAGGATGATCACCTTGACGCCCTTGGTGATCAGGGCGTCGAACTGCTTCTTCTGGAGCTCGGTCTCCTGGTTGGCGTTGTTGTAGGAGACCTCGCAGTCCGAGCAGAGCGCCTTGATCTTCTTCGTCATCAGCGGCCGGTCGAAGGTCTCGTACCGGGTCGTCTTGTTCTCCGGCAGGAGGATGCCGATGGTCTTGTTGTCACTCTCCCCCGCGTCGCTGCCGGCCTTGCCGCAGGCCGCCACGGACAGGGCCATCGAGATCGCTGCGGTGCCGATGACGACACGGCGCATCGTGCTGTTCATGTACTGGAACCTCCCTGACGAGGCCGCGTCCCTGCGGCCGAGGTGTGGGGAAGTCAACTCGGCCGGGACGTAACCGTCAAGAAGTAAAGATTTAACGAGATGACAACGGTGCCAACCGTTATCTAGTGAAGGCAGGGGTGGCCGCGGCGACCGATCCGTCCAGAAGTGTCGAATCACCCATTTCATTGAGTACGAGCGCGAGGGCCCCCAGCACCTCGGCCCGGCCGCCCAGCGCCCCCGGGACCACGGACAGCCGCCGGGCCGCGCTGGGGATCGCGTAACGGGCCACGGACTCCCGGATCGGCAGCAGCACGAGCTCCCCGGCCTCCGCCAGATCCCCGCCCAGCACGACCCGGCTGGGGTTGAGGAGATTGCAGAGGTTGGCCACTCCGGTGCCGATGTGCCGCCCGACGTCGGCGACCACCCGGCGGCAGCCCGGATCGCCCTCGCGGGCCAGCTGCACCATCCGCTCGATGGTCAGATCCGGGCCGTGACTGGTGCGCAGCAGGTCCAGGACGTGCCGGGCCGCGGTGAAGGTCTCCAGGCAGCCCCGGTTGCCGCAGCGGCAGACGGGCCCGGACTCGTCGATGGTGATGTGCCCTATCTCCCCGGCCGTGCCGCCCGGGCCGCGGTAGATGTGACCGTTGATCACCAGGCCCGCGCCCACACCGCCGGCGACCTTGATGTACGCCAGGTCCTTCACCCCGCGCCCGGCGCCCCAGACCAGTTCGCCGAGCGCGCCGAGGTTGGCGTCGTTGTCGACGGAGACCGGCACGCCGAGCCGGGCGGCCAGCTCCTCCTTGGGATTGATGCCGGCCCAGCCCGGCAGGATCGCGGTGGACCCCAGGGCGCCGCTGTCCACGTCGATCGGGCCGGGCACGCCGAGCCCCACCCCGATGACCTTGCCCACGCCGAGGCCGGTGGCGTCGATGAGCCGCTTGACCAGGGCCTCGGCCCGGTCGAAGCCCTGCGTCGCGGAGGCGTCCACGTCCAGCGGCTCGGCCTCCTCGGCCAGCACCTGGTGGGCGAGGTTGCCGACCGCCACCCGCAGGTGGGTGTGCCCGAAGTCCACCCCCACCACGATCCCGGCGTCCCCGCTCAGCGAGACGCTGCGCGCCCGCCGGCCGCCTGCCGAGGTGGGCGTGACCTGCACGATCCCGCTGTCCCGGAGCTCCCGGACGATATTGGAGACCGTCGCCGCGGACAGGCCCGTGGTACGGGCGATCTCCGCCTGGGTGAGGGAACCGGCCAGGCGCACCGCGCGCACGACCCGCTCCAGATTGGCCCGGTGCAGCGACGACTGCGATCCCGGAGTCTCCACGATCATCCACTCCCGCCTGGAACGGCGGCTCGACCGCCGCCCGGCCCGGTCCCCACAAGGGCGATCCGGCCGTTCCTCCAACTTGTGAACTCTAAGCTGAGCCCGTGGAGGAGATCTCGTCAAGAGCTGGATCCGTGAGCGAACCGATGCGCCCCCGGCCGTAGCGTGCGCGACCTGCCCGGGCGCCGGTGCGCCCCCCGGCCCGCGGGGTCGCGGTGCCGCGGGGTACGGCGGTAGCGGCCATGCACCGCCCGAACGTGAACCTCGCGTATCGCCGTATACCCAACAACCCGCGCACATCGGAACGGCGGCCGCCTCGCGGCGGGGTGTCCCGCAGCGGGCACATCCCGGCCGACCCCGGACCGGACCGTGGTGCACCCCGGGAGTGTGCCGCCCCCGGTTACTTCAGCGCGCCGGCCGTCAGGCCCGCGACCACCTGCCGCTGGAAGACGATGTACGCCGCGAGCACCGGCAGCATCGCCATCACCAGCCCGGCGAAGAGCCCCGACCAGTCGCCCTTGTAGCCCTGGCTGACCGCGAGCTGCACCAGCCCCTGGGAGAGGACCTTCCGCTCCGGGTCGGTGTTGAGCACGGTCGGGAGCATGTACTGGTTCCACTGGCCGAGGAAGTTGAAGATCCCGACGCTGATGAGCCCGGGCCGGGCCATCGGCAGCATCACCTGGAAGAACGTCCGGGCGTGCGAGGCCCCGTCGATGAGCGCGGCCTCCGCCACCGTCGTCGGCAGGGTCCGGAAGAAGGCCGTGAGGAAGAAGACGGTGAACGGCAGCGAGTAGGCGATGTACGTCAGGATCAGCCCGTGCAGCGTGTTGAGCAGGGCGAGGTTGTTGAGCACGTAGAACAGCGGCACCAGGGCGAGGATGACGGGGAAGCTCATCCCGCCGATGAAGAGGAAGTAGAGGAACCGGTTACCGGGGAAGTCGAACCGGGCCAGCACATAGGCGGCCATGGAGCCCAGCAGCATGGTGCCCGTCAGTGAACCCCCCACCACCAGGATGGTGTTGAGGAAGTAGTCGCTCATGTGGGCCTGGCCCCAGGCGCGGGCCCAGTTCTCGAACTGCGGCGCGGCGGGCAGGCTCCACGGTGCCGTGAAGATCTCCCGGTCGGTCTTGAAGGAGGTCATCACCGCCCACAGCAGGGGCATGACGACCATGAACGCCCACAGCACGAGCATGCCGTGGGAGAAGGCGTTGAGCGTCCTCCCCTCGCCGCCGCCGCGGGAGCCCCGGCGGCCGCCGGGGCCGACTTTCCGTACCGGCGGCTCCTCGGGGACGCCGTGCCGGGGGACGGCGTCGGGGGCCGGCGGGGGCGGGGTGTCGGTGGTCTCCATCGGTATCAGAACTCCAGCCGCTCGCGGCGGCCCAGCCGCATCACGACGGCCGCGAAGGCCAGGGTGACGACGAGCAGGGCGACGCCGATCGTCGTCGCGTAGGCCGCCTGTCCGTCGCGGAACGCCTTCACGTACACGTACAGCGGCAGCACCGTCGTGGAGTAGTCGGGGCCGCCGCCGTTGGCACCCACGGTCATGATCTGGACGACCGCGAACGCCTCCGCGCCGAGCGCCAGGATGCCCATGTAGATCCAGCCGGACTGCACCGTGTCCCAGAGCAGCGGCAGGGTGATCCGGAAGAAGGTGGTGACACGGCCGGCGCCGTCCAGCAGCGCCGCCTCGTAGAAGTCGAGGGGGATGGAGGACATGCCGGCCGAGAAGAGCACCACGAAGAAGCCGACCGTGCACCAGACCAGCACCGCCATCACCGACCACAGGGCGAAGTCGGGATCGCCGAGCCAGTCCGGCTGGACGGAGCCGAGGCCGACCGCCCGCAGCCCGGCGTTGATCGCGCCGTTGTTCGGGTTGTACGCGAACTGGAAGAGCAGGGCGACGATGGCGATGGAGAGGACCTGCGGGAAGAAGTAGACGATCTTGTAGAAGGCGGAGCCGCGCACGCCCGTGACGGCGGCGGCGCCCCGGCGGCGCCGCCCGCCGACGTTGAGCATGAAGGCGAAGAAGAGCGCGAGGGCGATCGTCACCAGCGGCACCAGCAGCACGAGCGCCACGCTGTGCTGGAGCGACTTCCAGAAGATCTCGTCGTCCAGCAGCCGTTCGTAGTTGCGCAGCCCCGTGACCGCGAACTCGGGGCTGAGGCCCGTCCAGTCGGTGAAGGAGTAGTAGACCGCCTGGAGGAAGGGCCAGATGACGAAGAGGGCGTAGAGCGCGAGCGGCGCGGCCAGGAACCCGGCGATGAACCGGTACTTACCGTGGTGCATGGTGACCGACCCCGATCCCCGGCCGCGCCGGACGCTGGTGACGTGTCCTCACTGGTGCCGGTAGTGCTTGACGGAGTCGTCGTTCGCCGCCTCGTCGGTGTAGGCCTGGATCTTCTTGACCGCCTCGGCCGGGGTGATCCGGCCGGCCATCATCTCGCCGAGGCCGCCGCCGACCTTCTCCTTCCACAGGGCGACGTACCAGTCCTTGATCCGCGGGTTGACGATGTTGTCCCCGGCCTTGTCCAGCGCGTCCACGGCCGAGGTGAGACCGGGCGGCAGGGTCAGCCCGTCGGTGCCGCTGTCGTAGGAGGTCAGCGAGGAGACCTGGCGGGTGAAGTTCTTCGAGGACTGCTCCCCGAGCATGGTCCGGAGCAGTTCCATACCGCCGTCGGGGTTCTTGGCCTGGGCGGGGACGATGAACGGCTCGCCGCCGGCCGCCCAGATCGTGCCGGCGGGCATCCTGTCGGAGCCGTCCAGCCCGGAGGGGGCGGCGACGCGGAGTTCGAAGTCCTTCGGGGTGGTGGCCTTGGCCTCGTTCTCGACCCAGGAGCCGTTGGGGATGAACAGCGCCTTCCCCTCCGTCCAGGCGGTCTGCGACTCGATGTGGGTCAGGCCGGGGGTGCCGCGGAGGATGTAGCCCTTCTGCTGGAGCTCGTAGTACGCCTCCAGGGCCGACTTGACGGCGGGCTTGCGCCAGGCGTCGGGTTCCAGGTTGTCGATCGCGTCGAGGACTTCCCGGCCGCCGATCCTCGCCATGAAGGGGAACAGGCTGAAGGTCACGTAGTACGGGTTCTTGCCGGCGTAGGTCCAGCCGGCGATGCCCTTCTTCTTCGCCTTGGCGCAGAGGGCGAGCATGTCGTCCCAGGTCTGGGGGTATTCGGCGTCGAGCTTGTCGAGGGCCGTCTGCGAATACCACACGCCGTGCACGTTGTAGGCGTAGTAGAGGACGTGGACGGGGTCGCCGTCGAACTGCCCCATCTCGGCGACGCCGGGGCGGAGGGTGTCGCGGACCTTCTTGTCCGGGTCGTCGAAGGAGGGGGCGTCCAGCAGCGGGGTGAGGTCGGTGAGCTGCTTCTTGCCCACGAGGACGCCCAGGTCCATCTGCTCGGCGCCGGAGTTGTCGATGAGGTCGGGCGGGGTGCCGCCGTTGAAGCGGGGCTGCAGCACCGACTGGATCTTCTGCGTGGCGGCGTGCTTGACCTCGGCGTCCGGGAACTTCTTCCGGTAGACCGCCTCGGCGTCCTTGGCGTACTGGTCGCCGAAGCCGCCGTCGAAGATGACGACGTCGAGGGGCGCGCTGCTGTTGACCCCGAGGGGGTTGGCGGCGCTCTTCTCGCCCTTCTCGACCTTCTCCCCGCTGGTGGCGCTGGAGGCGCAGGCCGCGAGGGTGCTCATCGCCGGTACGGCGATCAGGCCGAGGGCCGCCGCCCGCTTGATGACGTCGCGGCGGCTGTGGCGGCTGTGGTCGGAGGTGGATCGCATACGGGGTCCTCGCCCTCTCCCGGACTCGGGCGGTGTGTGCCGGTCTCCGGGTGCTCCGCGCGCCTCGGCGAAGGGCACCACCACCGCGGTCATGTGCAGCTGAGTCGTGCTGGGTGTGCGCCGGGATCGGTCGGAGTACCCCGGTGGTGCGCGGCGAAGCCACCCCCCGCCGTGTGCCGTCCCCCGATTCCGCGGGTGCCGTGGGTCCTGGAACGCCGACAGGTATAGTCCACTCCGCACCGGGTGAGCAAGATCGAATACAGCATTCGGCAGGAGTCTTTCCCGAGTTGAGACCTGGGCGGCACACCTCCGCGCCGCTTCCGCGCGGAGGGGCGGGTCCGCCTGCTCCCGGCGGGAGTTGAGCCGGGGCGGCGGTCCGCCGGGGACCATCCAAACCGGGACCGGCCCGCGCGGCGGGTCACGACGGCGCCAGCAGTGCGATTTTCAGTCGATTGGGCGCAGCGGGGGACGGCGCCCCCAGGCGCCGGGGCCCGGACCGCCGGTGGGCGCGGCTTGTTCCGCTGCGGCGCGCTCCGTCTCGGCTGGTCCCTGTCGGCGGGCTCCGTTCCGGCCGGTGCGCGCGCCGGCCGTGCCCCCGCACCGGTTCGCGATACGTCCCGCGCCGCCCGTACCCACCCGCTCGCGGGGCCGCCGCGGCGGCGGGTGGGACGGGCCGGACGGGTGGGACGGCCCGGAACGGGCCGGGTCAGCCGGCGGGGGTGAACTCCAGCGGGAGGGAGAGCGGGCCGCGGGTGAAGACGCCCTGCTCGGCGGGGGTGAAGCCCTCCGGCAGACGGGCGTCGGGCATCGCGTCCAGCAGCATGTCCAGACCGGTCTCCACCTCGGCCTTGGCGAGCAGCGCGCCGACGCAGAAGTGCCGGCCGAGGGCGAAGGCGAGGTGGTCGGCGGCGGCGGTGAAGGCGTTCTGCGCCGTCAGGTCCTCGCGGAAGAGGTTGAAGGTGTCCGGTTCGGCGTAGCGCTCCGTGTCGCGGTTGGCGGCGCCGATGAGGCAGGTGACGGTGGCGCCGGCGGGCACCGTACCGCCGCTGAACTCCACGTCCTCGGCCGGCTGACGCATGATCATGTGGACGGGCGGGGTGTACCGCAGGGTCTCGGCGAAGGCCCGGCCGATCAGGGAGCGGTCGGCGCGGACGGCGGCCATCTGCTCGGGGTGGGCCAGCAGATTGGCGAAGACGCTCGCGATCGCCTTGTCGGTGGTCTCGCCGCCCGCGGTGAGCAGCAGGCTGCAGAACGCCTTGATGTCCTCGTCGGTCATCCTCGTGCCGTCGATCTCGGCGGCGCAGAGGGTGGAGAGCAGGTCGTCGCCGAGGTTCTCCCGGCGCTCCCGGATGATCGGGAGCATGTACGCGGCGAACTCGTCGCGGGTGCGCAGCCCGGCCGCGGTCACCTCCTCGTCCCCGGAGAGGTTGGAGAGGAAGGCGATGATCGAGGTGTACCAGCCGTGGAACCTCGGGTGGTCGGCCTTGTCGAGGCCGAGCATGTCGGCGATGACGTAGACCGGGAAGAGGGTGGCGAACTCGGCGACGAGGTCGGTGCTCCCCCGGTCGCGGAAGCCGTCGATGAGCTCGCGGGCGTTGCGTTCGATGACCGGCAGGAACCGCTCCTGGAGGGTGTTGCCGCGGAAGGCCGGGGCCACCAGGGCGCGGTGGACGGCGTGCTCGCGGCCGCTCATCTGCAGGATGGTGCGGCCGTGCACCGGTTCGAGCTGCCAGTCGTAGTTGTCCGTGGTGAACACGGGCTCCTTGAAGGCGCGCTGGACGTCCTCGTAGCGGGAGACGATGTAGCTCTGCGTGGCCTCGTGGTGGATGAGCGGGAAGTGCTCCCGCATGGCCCGGTACGCGGCGTAAGGGTCGGCGGCGAACTCCGGGGAGAGGATGTCGGGGGCCTGTGGCTGGGCGGTGGGGGTCATGCTGCCTTCCGGGGACACGGGGGTGGCTGGGGGGTGGCCGGTCCGAGTTGATCTTGACGATCGGGATTCAACCAGTTCCCCGCTGTCCGCACCACAGTGAACTCCACCACGGAACAAGGCAGTTGACGAGGCCCCCCGGTGGCCCCCGGAAACGCGGACGGGCCGCGCCCCCGTGTCGCGGGGAGCGCGGCCCGTCGCCGTATCACCGTCGCCCGGCGCCGGTCCGGGGACCGGCCCATGGGTCGAGCGACCGTGCCTACTTGCGGATCAGCGAGCGCAGCACGTACTGCAGGATGCCGCCGTTGCGGTAGTAGTCCGCCTCACCGGGGGTGTCGATGCGGACGACCGCGTCGAACTCCACACCGGTGTCGGTGGTGACCTTGACGGTGCGCGGGGTGGTGCCCTCGTTGAGCTCGGTGACGCCGGAGACGGAGAAGGCCTCCTCGCCGGTCAGGCCGAGGGACTCCGCCGTGGCGCCCTCCGGGAACTGGAGCGGCAGCACGCCCATGCCGATGAGGTTCGAGCGGTGGATGCGCTCGTAGGACTCGGCGATGACGGCCTTGACGCCGAGCAGCGCGGTGCCCTTCGCCGCCCAGTCGCGGGACGAGCCGGAGCCGTACTCCTTGCCGGCCAGCACGACCAGCGGGATGCCCTGCTCGATGTAGTTGCGCGAGGCGTCGTAGATGAAGGAGACCGGCCCGCCATCCTGGGTGAAGTCGCGGGTGTAGCCGCCCTCGGTGCCCGGCGCGATCTGGTTGCGCAGGCGGATGTTGGCGAAGGTGCCGCGGATCATGACCTCGTGGTTGCCGCGGCGGGAGCCGTAGCTGTTGAAGTCGCGGCGCTGGATGCCGTGCTCGGTGAGGTACTGGCCGGCCGGGGTGTCGGCCTTGATGGCGCCGGCCGGGGAGATGTGGTCGGTGGTGACCGAGTCGCCCAGCTTGGCGAGCACGCGGGCGCCGGAGATGTCCTCGACCGGGGCCGGCTCCATGCCCATGCCCTCGAAGTACGGGGGCTTGCGGACGTAGGTGGACTCGCTGTCCCACTCGAACGTGTTGCCGGTCGGGATCGGGAGCGCCTGCCACTGGGCGTCGCCCGCGAAGACGTCGGCGTAGCTGCTGCCGAACATCTCCTGGCCGATCGCGGAGGCCACGACCTCCTCGACCTCCTGCTCGGAGGGCCAGATGTCCTTGAGGAAGACCGGGTGGCCGTCCTGGTCGGTGCCGAGGGCCTCGGTGGTGATGTCCACCTTCATGGAGCCGGCGATGGCGTACGCGACGACCAGCGGCGGGGACGCCAGGTAGTTCATCTTGACGTCGGGGTTGATCCGGCCCTCGAAGTTGCGGTTGCCGGAGAGCACCGAGACGACGGCGAGGTCGTGCTCGTTGACCGCCTGGGAGACCTCCTCCGGCAGCGGGCCGGAGTTGCCGATGCAGGTGGTGCAGCCGTAGCCGACGAGGTTGAAGCCCATCTTGTCGAGGTACGGGGTGAGGCCGGCCCGGTCGTAGTAGTCCATGACGACCTTGGACCCGGGGGCCAGGGTGGTCTTGACCCACGGCTTGCGGGTGAGGCCCTTCTCCACGGCCTTCTTGGCGACGAGCGCCGCGCCGACCATGACGTACGGGTTGGAGGTGTTGGTGCAGGAGGTGATCGCGGCGACGGTGACGGCGCCGTGGTCCAGCTCGTACTCCGTGCCGTCGGGGGCCGTGACCTTGACCTTCTTGCTCGGGGTCGAGCTGGAGACCGCCGGGGCGTCGGAGGCCGGGAAGGACTCCTTGCCGGCCTCGTCCAAGTCGCCGTTGACGGCCACGTAGTTGCGCACGTCCTGGGCGAACTGGTTCTTGGCGTCGGCCAGGATGATGCGGTCCTGCGGGCGCTTCGGGCCGGCGATGGAGGGGACGACCGTGGCGAGGTCGAGCTCCAGCTTCTCGGAGAAGTCCGGCTCGGCGGCCGGGTCGAGCCAGAGGCCCTGCTCCTTGGCGTACGCCTCGACCAGCGCGAGCTGCTGCTCGGAACGGCCCGTGAGCTTGAGGTAGTTGATGGTCTCGCCGTCGATCGGGAACATCGCCGCGGTGGAGCCGAACTCCGGCGACATGTTGCCGATCGTGGCGCGGTTGGCCAGCGGCACCGCGGAGACGCCCTCGCCGTAGAACTCGACGAACTTGCCGACGACGCCGTGCTTGCGCAGCATCTCGGTGATGGTGAGCACCAGGTCGGTGGCGGTGGTGCCGGCCGGCATCTCACCGGTCAGCTTGAAGCCGACGACCCGCGGGATGAGCATCGACACCGGCTGGCCGAGCATCGCGGCCTCGGCCTCGATGCCGCCGACGCCCCAGCCGAGCACGCCGAGGCCGTTGACCATGGTGGTGTGCGAGTCGGTGCCGACGAGGGTGTCGGGGTACGCCTGGCCGTTCCGCACCATGACGGTGCGGGCCAGGTGCTCGATGTTCACCTGGTGGACGATGCCGGTGCCGGGGGGTACGACCTTGAACTCGTCGAACGCCGTCTGGCCCCAGCGCAGGAACTGGTAGCGCTCGCGGTTGCGGCCGTACTCCAGCTCCACGTTCTGCGTGAAGGCCTCCGGGGTGCCGAACTTGTCGGCGATCACGGAGTGGTCGATGACCAGCTCGGCCGGGGCCAGCGGGTTGATCTTGGCGGGGTCGCCGCCGAGCTCCTTCACGGCCTCGCGCATGGTGGCCAGGTCCACGACGCAGGGCACACCGGTGAAGTCCTGCATGATCACGCGGGCCGGCGTGAACTGGATCTCCTGGCTGGGCTGGGCGGCCGCGTCCCAGCCGCCGATCGCGCGGATGTGATCGGCGGTGATGTTCGCGCCGTCCTCCGTGCGGAGCAGGTTCTCCAGCAGCACCTTCAGGCTGTAGGGGAGGCGCGCGGAGCCCTCGACCTTGTCCAGCCGGAAGATCTCGTACGACTCGTCACCCACGCGCAGCGTGCTGCGGGCGTCGAAGCTGTTCGCCGACACGACAGTCTCCTTCATGAATGTGCGTCTGTTACCGCCATGCTGCCGCCCCGACTCACAGTCCCTCCGCTGAGGTAGGGCTTACTCGCGTGTGAGCCCATGTCCCCTGGCGGCTGCGGTGTGCCCGCTCGGCAGATATCTCGATGTCAAGATAACACTAGTACACGGACCCGGCGCCGGACATCCCCGGCCGCCGTCCGGGCTCTCTCCGGGCTCGTCCGGCCGCCGTCCGGGCTCGGCGCCGGCCGCCGGTCCGACCGCCCTCCGGGCACGGTCCGGGCGCCCGTCCGCCGCGGCGCACCGGCGCCTTCGGGTACCCCTCGGCGCCGGACCGAACCCCTGCCGGGCAGGACGTACCGGCCGGCCCCCTCCCGGGCGGGGCGGACGGGCCGGCTGCCGAGCGGCGGCCGGCCGAGCGGGCCTGACGGGACGGACGGCCGTCAGGCCGGGCGGAGGCCCGGGACCGCTCCGCCGGGCGGGGCCCCGTCCGGCTCCTGCCCGCCCGGGCCCTGCGCCAGGTCCGCGAAGGAGTACGGCGGCCAGGGCCCCAGGAAGCGGATGCGGACCGCCGGCTGCTCGTCCTGGATCTCCGCGAGCACCCGGCCCACCGTCTCGATCCCGTCCTCGCGCACCAGCAGCGACACGGACAGCACATCCGTCTCACCTGGGTCGCGGACCGCGCGGCGCCGGTCCTGGAGGTCCTCCGAGACGGCCGCCAGCCGGCGCCGGGTGTCCGCGTACAGCGCGTCGGCCAGTTGCTCGGACGCCTCGCGGCGGGCCATCTCCAGCCGCTTGGCGAGCAGCCTGCGCACCCCGGGCGAGCTCTCCGCCATGTCCGCCATCAGGGACCGGGCCCGCTCGTTGCTCACGGCGGCGGCCTCCCGGTCCAGGGTGATCTCCACCCGCAGTTCGGCGTGGCCCGCCAACTCCCGGAGGCGGGCGGTGAGTTCGTCCCGCCGTTCGGCCAGCCAGCCGCGCAGCCGCTGCTCCGCGCTCTGCCCGTCCTCCGGCCGTACCAGCACGTTGAACGTCATCGGCAGGACGGCCCCGGTGAGCTGCCAGGCCGCGTCGACGGCCCGGTCGTGCTCGACGATCCAGCGGCGCACGTCCTCGTCCGGACCCTGGTACGGCGCCGGGGCGGTGGCGTGCACCAGTGCCACCGGGCCGCCGGGCGCGTCGCCCACCAGCCGGAGGGGCCGGCCGTCGAGGCCGGTGGCGGTGCCCGTGCCGGTGCCGGTGCCGGTGCCGGTGCCGGTGCCGGGCAGGGTGTCCGTACCCGGGTCGGGCAGCAGCGCGTACACGTACAGGGCCTGGGGCGGCTCCGCCGGCGCGGACGGGCCGTGGTCCGTTCTGGGGTCGGCGGCGCCGGTGCCGGGGGTGCCGGGGCCGGGGCCGGAGGTACCGGGACGGGGAGTACCGGTATCAGTGCCAGGGGCGGTGGTGCCAGAGGGAGCGGGGGCTTCGGGGCCGGGGGTGCCGGGCGCGCCCGAGCCGGTGCCGGGGACAGCATAGGGGCCGGGGCCGGTGCCGGAGGCGCCCATCGCGGTGGCTCCGGTGCCCGGGGCGCCGGGGCCGGGGATGCCGGAGCCGGGTGCGGGGGTGCCGGGTGCGGGGGTGCCGGGTGCAGGGGTGCCGAGGGTGTCGGTCATCGCGCTCCCCCCGTTCCGGGACCGGCACCGTTCCCGGCCCCCGGTCCGGCCTCCTCGGCCCAGCGCGCCGGGTTGACGAGCTTGTCCACCACGTCGTCCACGACCTCGTCGAGCCCGCGGTGGAGGTCGGCGACGGAGACGGTGATCCCGTGCTCGTCCTTGATCTCCCGCATGGCCTCGTCCAGTTCGAGGAGCGCCTCACCGAGCCGCTCGGTCTCCTCGGGGGTGAGGTCGCCGCCCTCCATACGCCGCAGGGCCTGCCGCTCCAGGGCCTCCTGGATCACCTCGACCAGGGTGACGACCAGGGTCAGCACCCCGTGCTTGAGGCTTTTCTCGTCAACGGTGAGGGCCACCGTCATCCCTCCTTCGCTCTGGGGACTGCCCGTTCTCCCGACCCGCGTCCCGACCCGCCTGCCCCGCCTCGTCCGCCTCCCGACCCGCGCCGCCCGCCGTCATGCGGTGGAGCGGGCCGGTCCAGCCGGGGAGGGCGTCGGCGGCCAGGGCCACCTCGCCGCCGGGGGTGTCCAGCACCAGCGTGTACGGGCTGCCGGTCGGGTTGTCCCGCTCCTCCAGCCGGACACCGAGCAGCTCGCCGGGGCGCAGCACCAGCGCGGGGCGGGCGTCGACGGGCGACTTCCAGGAGAGCCCGTCCGCGTCGAGACGGCCGCGGCCGCCGCGCCACAGCGCGCCCCCGCGGCGGGGCTCGTGGTACCACAGGTGGCCCTCGTGCCCGTCCTCAGCCGCGTCCGGGCCGGCCGTCCCGCGGCCGTTCCCGTCCGCCGCCGCCAGGGGCCGCGCACCGGGCGCCTGCCGCAGCAGCTCCCGGTGCAGCCGCTCCGGCTCGGCCGCCGAGAGCAGCGCCTCCCCGCCGTCGCGCAGCCGGACGCGGAGCCGGGTGCGGTCCTCGCCGCCGACGGCTCGCTCGGTCTCCAGGGCCGCCGACTCCAGCTCGGCCAGCTCGGCCTCCCAGAGGATCTCGCGGGGCTCCCGGCGGAGCACGACGAGGCGCCGGTCGGTCAGATGGACGTTGCCGGGCCGCCAGGCCGAGTAGACCTCGCCGGTCAGCCGGTGGCCGCCGAACATCTTGGTGATCAGCCGCTCGCCGTCCCGCAGTCCGAGGCCCCGGCCGCCGGAGCGCTCCGCCCAGGCGCGGGTGGCCTCGTCCCACTGCCGCAGCATCCCGTACTCCAGCATCGTCTCCATGCCGGCGATCGCGGCGCGGACGTTGACGCCGATCAGCGGGATGTCGGCGACGGCGATGATCAGGTCCAGGTGGAGGACGGCGCCCTTGTTGAGGACGACCTCCAGCAGGTCGTCCAGGGTGACCCGGGGATCGCGGGTCGGCTGGAGCGACGGGGCCGGGGCGGCGGGCGGTGCGGGAGCGCGGTCAGGCATCGTCCGGCTGCCGCTCGTCCTGCCGTTCACCCTGCGGCTGGTCCCGCCGCTCGCCCTGCCGCCGGCTCTGCCGGCCTCCCGGTGTCCGGCCGCCTTCCACGGCGGCGGGCTCCCCGGCCTCCGTCCCGGCGGAGGCACCACCGTTCACCGCGCCGGCGTCCGCGGCGGAGGCCCGGGACAGCGCCTTGGCACTGCGCCAGCCGCACCACGGGCACCACTCGTCGAGGAGTTCCCGGGTGGGAACCTTCTTGTGGCACTCGGGGCAGGTCTCCTTGTCCTCCTTGACCTCGCGCCAGGCGGCGGTCTGCACGTCCGTGCCGGAGGGGAACTCCAGCCCGTAGCGGGCGGCGGTCTCGAAGGAGGCCAGGGCGGCGCGCAGCCGGATGCCCAGCAGTTCGACACCGGCGACCGACACCATGATGTCCGCGTTGAGGACGAGCCCCTTGTCCAGCAGGGTCTCGACGACATGGGCGAGGCTGCCCTCGCCGCCGCGCTGCGGTTCCAGCGCGCGGGCACCGCCGCCGTACCGCCCGGTGCCGACCGCGGTCGCCGGCGCGCGCGGGGCCGGCGCCGGGGCCCCGGACGGGCCCCGGACGTCACGTATCGGATCGGGTTCTCTCATGCCCCTCGCCTTACCTCTGCGCACGCCGTCAACCCTCCGGGAAGCCGGACGCCGGGAGGACCGCGCCCGCGCCACACCGGGCATTCCGCCCTTTCCGGGACGGACGGTCCGCGGCCCGCCGGCCGTGCGCCCGCCCGGGTGAGAACGCCGGGAAAACGGGCACTCCGACCCCGTGCGGCCCAGCACCCTTGGACTCCCTCGAAGCGCGGCAATCTCATATCTGAGATAACCTGAGCCACATGGGAGACGACTACCTCGTACGCATCGGACGCCTCATCAGGGACGCCCGTCAGCACCGCGGCTGGACACAGTCGCATCTCGCGGAGGCCCTGGGTACCAGCCAGAGCGCCGTCAACCGCATTGAACGCGGCAACCAGAACATCAGCCTTGAGATGATCGCCCGCATCGGCGAGGCCCTGGACAGCGAGATCGTCTCGCTCGGCTACGCCGGGCCGATGCATCTGCGCGTGGTCGGCGGCCGCCGGCTCTCGGGCGGCATCGACGTCAGGACGAGCAAGAACGCCTGCGTCGCCCTCCTTTGCGCCACCCTGCTCAACTCGGGCCGCACCACCCTGCGCCGGGTCGCGCGGATCGAGGAGGTGTACCGGATCCTGGAGGTGCTGGGCAGCATCGGCGTCCGCGCCCGCTGGATCAACGACGGCGCGGACCTGGAGATCGTCCCGCCGGAGCGGCTCGAACTGGACTCCATGGACATGGAGGCGGCACGGCGCACCCGCAGCGTCATCATGTTCCTCGGCCCGCTGCTGCACCGCGAGGACCGCTTCCGCATCCCGTACGCCGGCGGCTGCGACCTCGGCACCCGCACGGTGCAGCCGCACATGACGGCGCTGCGCCGCTTCGGCCTGGAGATCACGGCGACCGACGGCGTCTACCACGCCGAGGTCGACCGCGGCATCCGCCCGGACCGCCCGATCGTGCTGACGGAGCGCGGGGACACCGTCACGGAGAACGCCCTGCTGGCGGCGGCCCGGCACGACGGCGTCACCGTCATCCGCAACGCCAGCTCCAACTACATGGTCCAGGACCTCTGCTTCTTCCTGGAGCAGCTCGGCGTGACGGTCGAGGGCGTCGGCACCACCACTCTCACCGTGCACGGGGTCCCGCACATCGACCGGGACGTGGACTACTCGCCCTCCGAGGACCCGGTGGAGGCGATGAGCCTGCTCGCCGCGGCCCTCGTCACCGAGTCCGAACTGACCATCCGGCGCGTGCCGGTGGAGTTCCTGGAGATCGAGCTGGCGGTCCTGGAGGAGATGGGCCTGGACCACGAGCGCAGCCCCGAGTACCGGGCCGACAACGGCCGCACCCGGCTCATCGACCTCACCGTGCGCCCGTCGAAGCTGAAGGCCCCGATCGACAAGATCCACCCGATGCCGTTCCCGGGCCTCAACATCGACAACGTCCCGTTCTTCGCGGCCATCGCCGCCACCGCGCAGGGCTCGACGCTGATCCACGACTGGGTCTACGACAACCGCGCGATCTACCTCACCGACCTCAACCGGCTCGGCGCCGACGTCAAGCTCCTCGACCCGCACCGGGTGCTGGTCGAGGGCCCGACGCGCTGGCGTGCCGCGGAGATGATGTGCCCGCCGGCCCTGCGTCCGGCGGTGGTGATCCTGCTGGCGATGATGGCCGCCGAGGGCACCTCGGTGCTGCGCAACGTCTATGTCATCAACCGCGGTTACGAGGAACTGGCGGAGCGCCTGAACTCGGTCGGCGCGCAGATCGAGATCTTCCGCGACATCTGAGCGCCCCGTCCCCCCGGCTTCTCCGGAACGGCGGACCAGGGCCGGCTCCGGCCGGTCCTCCCGCCGCTCCTCCGGCTGCGCGACGGCCCGCCGGTCCTCCGGCTGCGCGACGGCCGGGCCGGCAGCGGCGCCGTGGCCGAGGTCAGTGCCACGACAGCTGCCGGAGCGGGACACCCGCCACCCGGTCGAGCCCGGTGTCCTCCCGGTGCCCCGCACGGCTTCTCCCCGCGTGAGCGTGCGGCCCGGTGCGGCCCAGGACCTCGAGGGAGCCGCTCGCGGTCCACCGCCCCGTGTAACCGGAGTTCGTCAATGAGCCCCGGTGGCTGGCGGCCAGCTCGTGGCAGCCGTCACACAGCCTGTCGAAGGGCATCGCCGTGCCTGCGGCCCAGATCTGACCGGTGCCGCCCGGGGGCAGAATCCCCCCGTCCGCGTCCCGGACCGTCACCCGGACCCGGGGCACCGCGGCGCCCATGACGGTGCGGCCCGCCGCCTTCCGCGCGTCCGCCGTACAGTCGGCCGCCGTCCAGGGCATGGCACCGTCGCGGGGGGAGAACTCGGCCAGCAGCCGTGTGAAGGGCAGCAGTTCGGCATGGCGCTCCACGAGCCCGGCCGGCAGCGGGCCACCGGTGACCAGGACCGTGCCCGACCGCTTCCCCGCCCCGGGCCGGGCAGCCGCGAGCACCGCTTCGTACTCGTCCGCTCCGTACACCGCGGCGGTGCCCGAACCGTGGAGCCGGGGCGCGGCCTCGCCCGTGCCCGGGGGACGCGGCCCCTGCAGCCTGCCGCCCGCGGCGATCGCCCACCACATCGCGGCCAGGTCCCGGGCGCCACCGACCCCCTGCCCCACCGTCACACCCCGTGCGGGCCGGCCGGCCCGGCGCAGCCGGGCATTGACCGCGAACAGCCAGGCTGTGTGGTCGACGAGATGGCCCGTCACGCCGCCGTCGGATCCGAACTCGGGCAACAGGTAGGCGACATCGGCCGGACCGGACCGTGGCAGAGAGCCATCCGTCCGGAAGGGCTTGATCTTCGCCCACGTCCGCTCGTCGTCCAGCACCACCACGGGAAGCGACCAGCGCTCCCTGGTGGCAGCGCTGCCCAGCACGAGCGTCGCACCGCTCAGGTCGGCGATCCGCGCGAGGGAGGCGTCGTCGGCACCGTGGGGCACCGGGACGCACACACCGCCCAGCTTGAGCACGGCGAGCTGGGCCACCAGCCCCTGGGCGCGATCCGAGCAGTGGACGAGCAGGGGATCACCGAGCTGCACCCCGCAGCGCAGCAGTGCCGAGGCGAGGCGGTCCGAGCTGCTTTCCGCCGACTCGTAGGTGAGCGCGCGGTCGGCGTCGGCGACGACGACCTCACGGGGACGCCGGGCCGCCACCAGGCCGAACAGCCCGTTCAGGGTGCCCTGGAGTGCGGTGACCTCCTTGGCCCCGGCCAGGGCCGTGCGGCCACCGCCGCGCCCGGCCGTATCCGGTGTGCTCGCACTGATCGTGTGTGCTGCGCTCACTCAGGGCCCCCAGGAATGACATGCTCGCTTCGACGGACGGGGCCCGGAACCCGGCGAAACGGCGATTCCCGCCCCCAGGCGCCCCGCCCAGTGTCGCGGTGCCGGCCTGGACAACTTCTTAAGACACTGTGGGGCCCTCCCGCCCGGCCGGGCCGGGCGGATCCCCGGACCGGGCCCCCGGCTCCCGCGAGTGCCCCGCGAGGGCCGGCCCACGGCGGGAAAGGGGTGAGCGGCCCGCCGGCGTCCGCACTACGGTGGCCTCGCACACGCACGCGACGGGAACGCGGACGGACGGAGGGCGTGGTCACATGGGACGGCCGAGGGGAACGCGGGCTCGGGCAGCCGCGGTTCGGGCGGCCCGCACGGACCCGTGGGAGACGGAGTGATCGGGGAGATACTGCCTGCCGGGGTGCGGTTCGCCGAGGCCTTCGACGACAGCGGGGCAGCCGGCTGGTTCCCCGAGGAGGAGGCGCTGGTGGCTCGTGCCGTTCACAAGCGCAGGGCCGAGTTCCGCACGGTCCGGCGCTGCGCACGCGCGGCGCTGGCCTCGTTCGGGGTCCCTCCCGCCCCTCTGCTGCGGGGCTCGCGCGGCGAGCCGCGCTGGCCCGCCGGTTTCGTGGGGAGTATGACCCACTGCGCCGGCTACCGGGGCGCGGCCGTCGCCCGGTCCACGGAGTTCGTCTCGCTCGGGATCGACGCCGAACCCGACGACCCGCTGCCCGGGGAGGTGCTGGCCCTGGTGTCGCTTCCGGAGGAGCGGGACCGCCTGGCGCGGCAGGAAGCGGACGGCGAAGCTGCTGCGGTCCGGGCGGACCGGCTGCTCTTCAGTGCCAAGGAGGCGGTGTTCAAGGCGTGGTACCCGCTGACCGGGCGGGAGCTGGACTTCGCCGAGGCGTCCGTCTCCTTCGGGTACACCACGGCCCGCTCGGGCACCTTCGAGGCCCGGCTGCTCGTACCGGGCCCCGAGCTCGACGGCAGCCGTCCGGACGGTTTCACGGGCCGCTGGACAGCTCGTCACGGACTGGTGCTGACGGCGGTCACGGTGTGCCCACCGGGGCGTCCGGCGCCCGGGGCCCAAGGGAACTGAAGCGGGACGGGTCCGGGGGGACGTCCGGGGCCGGGAGCACGGCCGGTCGGACGGCGTCGTACCGGACGCGGGACAGGTTTCGAGGGGCGCCCTCCGCCCCACGACGGCGCACGATGGCGGGAGTGCGCCGGTCTCCCGCACACGGTGTGGCCGGCAGGAGATCAGGGACGGGTGGCCGCGGCCAGCCAGACAGCGCCGCGCAGCCGCACCCCGTCCGGGGTTTCGTACGGCCGGAGCGCAGCCCTCACCCGGTCGCGGGCCTCCCTCACGGTCTCCTCCGGCTTCTTTTCGAGATTGTGGCGGACCGGTCCCATCGTGAAGTAGAAGTCCACGGCCTCGTCGGCGTTGCGGCCCCAGTTGACGGGCCCTTCGACGGAGGTCACCGTCACGCCGGCGAATCCCGCGGCTGTCAGCACTTCGCGGACGCGGGCGGGGTCGGAGAGCGACATCATGCCCCGCTGAGCCGGGGAGGGCTGGGCGAGCAGCGCGTTCACCGGCGCGAAGACCCGGGCCGAATCCCCGTCGGGGGAGGGCATCTGCGGGCAGATGAAGGCGAGCCGGCCACCGGGCCGCAGCGCGCGGCCGATGTTCGTGAACGCGACGGTGTGGTCGGTGAAGAACATGACCCCGCCCCGGCTGACCGCCACGTCGTAATGGCCGGAGGGAAAGGGGTGGACCTGCGCGTCGCCCTGCTCGAAGACCGCGTTGGCGATGCCTTCCGCCGCGGTGACGGCCCGTGCCCGCTCCACCATGGGCGCGGAGATGTCGAGCCCCACGGCCTGCCCCGAGGCGGCCCGGCGGGCGGCGAGGCGCGTGGTCTGCCCGGTGCCGCACCCGACGTCGAGCACCCGGTCGTGGGCGCCGATGGCGGCTGCTTCGAACAGCGCATCGTTGAACCCGCTGTTCAGCATGTCGAAGCTGTCGGCGTTGTCGGCCCAGTGCACCCCCTCGGGGCCGTTCCACGCCTCTGCTTGCTGGGTGTTGGCGATCCGTCGCATGAGCTCTCCGCAGGCCGGGACCACTGGAGCCGGTGTCCAGTGTTCAACTCTAGAGACAGCCCATAGTAGGGGGTGCCATCAAGAGGGCCGGGGAACCGGGCCGCCGTGGTCCGGGAGACGGGGCGGTGTTTCCCGGGCCCGGCCGCGTGACCGGGAAACAGCCGCGGGCGCCGCTGCCGGATACGGCGGAGGACGGGCTCGGGGACGGGAGCGGGGACGGAATCAGACCCCGATCAGCTCGAACGCTATCGCCGGGGTGCCCCCGAAACGTTCGCCGAACATCCGTACCTTCCTCTCCAGGAACGCACGGGCGTCGGCCATGGGATGGTCCGGACCCAGATAACCGAGGTACGACCGATGGGCCTCGAGCGCGGCCACACCCTGGTCCAGGAAGCCCGTCACATCGACGGCGTGACCGGCGAGCGGGGAGCCGCCGACAGCGGCGTACCGGACACCCTTCCAGGGTTCCAGCCCTTCGTCGGCGAGCTCGGGGAACACCCAGCGGTTGCCGGCGTCTCCCGCAGCGTCCAGCAGGGCCCGGCCCACATGGCGGTGGTCCGGCGCGTTCCAGTCGCCGCTCCGCCACCGCTCGTGGAAGTTGAGTGTGACCAGGATGTCCGGACGGTGACGGCGGATGGCGGCGGCGATGTCGCGGCGCAACGGCAGTCCGTACTGGACGGAACCGTCCCGGTGGCGGAGGAACTCGACTTCCTTCACGCCCACGAGGGCGGCGGCCCGGAGCTCCTCCTCTTCCCGGAGGCGTGCCGCTTCCCGGGGTTCCGTGGTGTCCATGCCGGCCTCACCGCTGGTCACCATCACGTAGGACACCTCGCGGCCCGCGGCGGTCCAGGCTGCCACGGCACATGCCGGGCCGTACTCCAGGTCGTCGGGGTGGGCGACGACGGCCAGTGCGCGCTGCCAGTCGTCGGGCATCGGAGCGTACGGTTCGGCCACGGGCGGTTCAGCCGTTCTCGTGCGCGGGGGCCCAGACGGGCTCGTAGTCCGCGTGGTCGGTACCGCGCTCCCAGGCGGCGTCGAACGCGTCGGTGCACATCTTCGCCAGGGCCGGGTCCTCGGTCAGTTCGTGCGGCCCCCACGAGCCGTCACCCGCGAAGTGCGTGAAGCGGACCAGCCGGCCGTCGAACACCCAGAAGTCGTTGCCCGGGAGCAGCAGGTCGGAGACCTTGCGGCGGGGCAGCCAGCGCACCTTCTCACCGGCCGGGACGTTGACGATGGTCGTCGTCTCCCATTCGTAGCGGATGAAGTCCGTGACCGGCTCCGAGACGATCCGCAGCCGTCGCCAGTCGACACCGCGGCCCACGGTCTCCTGCACGAGCTCGACCCAGTCGAGGTGCCGGTCGTACTCGATCGGTTTGCCGTTCTGCCAGTCCACGAAAACCGCGCCCTGCGGGGTATACATGTCGCGCATCTCGAGATGGATCGCCGAATGCCGTGCCTGGGCGATCAGTTCCTTGAATGCGGGCAGGTTACTGGACATCGCCAACTCCTCTGGTCCGAGCCGCGTTCGAACGGCCACGGGAGCTCATTGTTGCGGTGTGACGACGCGGGGGGCGCCTTGCAGATTGCTCTCTTCGGAACCGGGGACGCGGGTGCGCACCGCCCAGCGCACCGCCGGCCCGCTGAGCATCAGCGAGAGGGCGAAGAGAGCGGCGAGGAGGAGCCAGCCGACCGGACCGAAACGGTCCGGCACCGTCGTCACCAGGGCGGGGCCCGCGATCACCGCCAGGGCGTCGCCGGTGGCGAACACCCCGCCGTACTGGCCCTGGGCGTTCTCGGGCGCCAGCTCGTACCGCAGGCCCCAGCGGGCGGCCTCCCCCCATATCTCGCCGAGGGTGAAGAGCACGGTGGCCACGGCGAGCACCACGGCGGCGGCCCACCCCGGGATGCCGCCGGAGAGAGCCGCGACCGCGCACGCGGCCGCGAGCACCAGGAACGTCCACCGCTGCAGGCGGCTCGCGCCGGGCACCGTGTCGGCGTCACGGGCGACGTACACCTGGAGGAACACCACCATCAGCGTGTTGATGAGCATCAGCCACGCCGCCATCGCCCGCGGCGCGTCGGTATGGGTCACCAGCCACAGCGGCATGCCGAGCGCGAGCACCGTCGGTCCGATCCTGGCGAGCCCCGACACCTGGGCGACCAGGATGTACGGCACGTCCCGCACCGCCGAGGGCCCGCCCTTCCGGCGCGGCCGTCCCGGCTGCCGGGGCACTCGCGGCAACCGCATGTACAGGCCGGACACCACCACCATCGCGGCCGCGTTGCCCCAGAACAGAGCGAGGTAGACATCGGGCGAGTCGACGGCGATCACGAATCCGGCCGCCAGCGAGGCCAGCGCGAAGCCTCCGTTGAACACGGATCGCATATAGGCCGACAGCTTCACCCGGCCCTCCCGGCCCATGACCCCCGACACCAGTGCGCCGCGTGCCACGTGGCCGGTCTGCTCGGCGGCGCCGAGCAGCGCCGCCATGACCACGTACATGGGAAAGGTACGGACGAACACCGCGGAGATCAGCATGGCGGCCTTGCACAGCGCGAGCACGGCGGTCGTGCCGCGCGGTCCGAAGCGGTCGGCGAGGGAACCGACCGGGACGCCGAGCACGAGGGCGATCACGCCGGCCACCGACAGGCCGATGCCGACCTGCCCCGGGGACAGGCCCACCACCCGGACGAAGTAGACGGCACCGCCCGTCACATACAGGCCGTTGCCGAGACTCGCCACAGCCGTACACAGCACCAGGAGCCGCCCCGGACCGGGCTCCGGCAGCAACCTGGACCAGACCGGTCCGCCGCCCCGCTTGGCCTGCCGCTGGGAATCGGTCATCCGCGCGCTCCCGTTCCGAGAGAGGATTGACGTCCTGCCGGGACGCGGGCAGGATCAAGAATTCTCCGCCGGTCGCGTCGTGAGGAATGGCCATGCAGCATTCGTTCGTCCCCATCGGCACCGTTCGCGGATCGCGCCGGGAGGCCGTTCAGGACAACTGGGGAAACGTCGAATGCCACATCGACCTCGACCCCGGCCAATTGAGCGCCGATGCGACGCTCGGGCTGCGGGATTACTCTCATATCGAGGTCGTGTTCACCTTTCACCTGGCCGATCGGGTGTGCCGGAGTACGCAGCACCCCCGGGGAAACCCTTCGTGGCCCCGAGTCGGCGTCCTCGCCCAGCGCGCACCCAACCGGCCCAATCACATCGGTGTCACCATCTGTGAATTGGTGGCGGTCGACGGTCTCACCCTCTCGGTCCGCGGCCTCGATGCCCTCGACGGCAGCCCGGTGCTCGATGTCAAGCCGTATCTTCCCGAGTTCGCGCCGCGCGGGGAGATCCGAGAGCCGGAGTGGTCCCGCGAATTGATGCGCCATTACTTCTGAGGCGCTGTCCCCCCGGCCGCCCGCTTCCCTTGTGCCGTACGCGTTCATCGCTTCCCTCACGCCGGTTCGTGCCGGGCGCGGGTTCCCGGCGGATGGGCGGGCGGGCGGGCGACCATGTCGGCGCGGCCGGCGGCGATCAGCGTGTTGATCTCGTCCACCGAGAGGTCCGCCGCCGAGAGGTCCGCCGCCGGGAGGTCCGCCGGGAGCAGCACCACCGGGAGGACGCCGGCCGACGTCAGCTCCTCGGCACGCCGGGTGCGGGCGATGCGGCCCGCACCCGGCTGGGAGGGCACGGCGAGGAAGTCGAAGCCCCGGGCAGCGGCATCGTCGGCCAGGGTGGCCGCGGCCCCGGCCGCCGGCTCCTGCGGGCCGGACACCGCGGGGACCAGCAGTCCGACCGCGCGGGCCCCCGCCGCCCTCAACGCGCGCGGATCCGCGGCACTGTCCGTGACCGGGCAGCGGACGCCGCCGCCCGCCGTGCGCAGGACCAGCCCGGCCGGCCTCCCCCCGGGCCCCTCCGTCTCCGCGACACGGGACTCCAGCGTCAGCCCGCCGATCGTGAGCGGTACGTCACGGGGCTCGGCCCCGGTCGGGTGGCCCGCGAGCCGCGACACGGTCCGGGCCACGAACCGCGGGTCGCGGTCGCGCAGCCGGTCATAGGTGTTCATGGGCCTTCGGCTGCGCAGAGCGAACACCGTGCGGTGCCCGTCCGTCCGGCCGCCGCGGCAGAGCGTCTCGAACCACTCCGCGCTCTCCCCGGCCTCCTCCTGGGCCGCTCCGATCACCGGTTGCCGGGTTGCGGCATAGGCGTCGAGCGCCTCGGGGACCGTTGTCCCGCCGGCGAGCGCACCGGCGAGGCACAGCGCGTCGTCGATCGCGAGCGCGGTTCCGGATCCGGTCGAGAAGTGCACGGTGTGCGCCGCGTCCCCGACGAGCACGCACCGTCCGTCGTGCCAGCGCTCGTTGACGACCGTACGGAACGGCTGCCAGCCCGTGGTCTGCGCGTGCAGCGGCACGCCGCGCAACTCGTCCGTGAAGATCGCGGCGAGTTCCTTCTCGATCTCGGGGAGCGGCCGGCCGTCCAGCCCGTGCGCGGCGAGTACCGCGGGATCCGCCTCGACGATGAATGTGCTCTCGTCGGCGGCGTGCGGATAGGAGTGCACGATCAGCAGCCCCGGGCGGAGATCCTTGAGGACGAACGACGGCTCGAGCGCCGCGGGCGCGGCGGCCCACAGGAACCGGGTCCGCCCGGCGGTGACAGTGGTGCCGAACGCCTCCTGCCGGGAGCGGCGCAGCCGGCTTCCCGCGCCGTCCGCGAGCACGACCACGTCGGGCGCCTCCGGTCCCTCCGGTACCGCGGTGACCGTCCGGCGCAGGCCACGTACCCCGGGGGTGTTCTCCGCGAGCCGGCGCACATGGCTGTGAAAGGTGCGGCGGCGCAGCCCGACCATCCCGTAGGCGCCCGACCAGATGCGCTCCCCGCCGCAGAGCGTGAGGGTGCGGTCCCACCGGCCCCTGGCCGTCTCCGGCAGGTCGAAGGCGCTCGGGAACAGCTGTCGCACATGGTCCGTGTAGTCGGTGGACATCACGATTCCGGCGCCCGGCCCCCGGCCGTCCCGGTCGTAGAGGTCGATGGTGACGTCCGGTCTGAGGCGCGCGAGTTCCAGAGTGAAGAACGCTCCCGCCGCGCCTGCCCCGACGACCGCGACCCGGCGCAGCGGCCGCCCGTTCACCGAGGCGATCCGTCCCAGTGGAACCGCTCGCCACGCGCGAGGGCAGCGCCCCGTGACGCCGCCATCATCTCGCCGCTCGCGACTTTCATGATCGTCATGAACTCGCCGAACGCGGGTTGTGGGGCGTCCAGTTCGGTTCCGGCCCGTGCCATCAGCTCCAGCCAGCGCAGCCGGTGCGGCCGTGCGATGAGGAAGTGGCAGTGGGCCTGGTGCAGGCGCGGCTCCCAGGCCGCCGTCAGATCGTTGTCCCCGTACATCCGGACGAAGTGATCGGCGAGGCGTTCGCCGTGCATCGCCCAGTCGGTCACCGCGAACAGCGGTCTCAGCACCTCGTCGTCGGCGACGAGTTCGTAGAACCGCGCGGTCAGGGCCCGGAAGAACGGTTCACCGCCGATGGCGGTGTAGAAGTCCTCGACTCTGCGGTCGACCTGGGACGGTGTCATCGTGCCGCCGTCCTGGAGTCCCTTGTCGGCGACGAGCAGGATCTTGCCGTCGTGGTGCGGTGCGGGTTGTGGCGACACGGACGTCTCCTCCTCAATCGAGCAACAGCGCTGCCGCTGACAGCGTGTTGACGGTGCATCCTCGGAGTTTCTTCGCCCGGAGGGTGCCGAGGCCGTAGGCCATCGACGTGATGCCCAGCCGGGGTGCCAGCTCGGCGGGCCGGTAGAACATGGTGGCGAAATACGTGAACGAGGAGTCCGGCCGGTCGTAGTCGGTGCCGCTCATCAGGATCGTCCACTGCGTTCCGTCGCGGACGAGGAGGCTGAAGGAGAGAAGGGCGCCGTCCGCCCTCGCCTCCACCACCGTGACGTTCTCGGGACCGAAGTGCTCGCGCAGGTGACGCAGCGAACCGGCCTCCCGTTCCGCGTCCGGGGTCCCGCCGTACTTGGTCACGATCTGCTCGCGGAGCCGGACCAGTTCGGGCTCCTCGTCCCGGACGCCGCGCTCGCTGATCTCGACTCCCCGGAGCGCGATGTCCCGCAGTTCGCGGCGCACCGCGAAGCGCCGCTTGCGGGGCAGGCCGGCCACGTATCCGTCGAAGTCCGGCCAGGTGACGTCCATGTCGCAGCGATCGACCATCGGCACCGTGTCGAAGCCGCGCGTGCGCAGGGCGTCGAGGAACTCGGGGTAGTCCGGCCGCAGGAAGAGCGCCGCTATGCTGCGCATGCCGTTCTCCCGGCACCAGCCGATGAGCCCGTCGACGTAGGCACGCGCCGCGGCGGGATCGCGGGCGTCCGGACCGACCGGGGCCGTCTCGTAGTTGGGGAACATCAGCAGGCAGCAGGGGAAGACCCGGTCGGCCGAGAGCCCTTTCCAGGGGTGCGGGCCGTGCTCGACCACGCCCTCGCCGGTGGACCCGCCGGAGAGCACACGCAACGGATCGAAGCGCACATGGCCGGTGGGCTCGTCGACGGGACCGCCGACGAGCGCGACCGACGGCCCCTCGCCGCGGGAGAGTTCCAGGGTGCGCGCGCCGCCGGGGATGCGCCCTTCGGCGAGCGTGATCCAGCGCCGGCTCAGCGTGGCCGGGGCACCGGATCCGAGATGCTCGTCCCAGTCGTCCGCCACTCCGGTCCGCACGCGGAAGGTGCCGGGGAGGGACCGCACGGCAGCGGGGGCCGGCGGATCGTCCATCTGCGTCACGGGGTATTCCTCACGGTTGTCTCCCGGCCTCCCTCGTCTCCGGCGCAGGGCCCGGAGTACGGGGCCCTGCGCCGGATCCGGGGCAGTCGGTCGCTCGGGGCGAGATCAGCCCTCGGTCACGGGGCTTCAGGCAGCGGCCAGGTCCCAGACCTTGAGCTCGTCCCAGACCCGGGACTCGTCCCAGACCTTGAGCTCATCCCAGACCCGGGACTCGTCCCAGACCTTGAACTCGTCCCAGACCTTCACCTCGTCCCAGACCTTCACCTCGTCCCAGACCTTCACCTCGTCCCAGACCTTCACCTGGTCCCAGACCTCGAGCCGGTCCCAGACCGGACGTGCTGTGACGTGCATGTCGTGTCCTTCCGAAGAGTGCGGTGGTCCGGTCCACCCCAGGAATCACCGCCTCAGCCATGGGCCGGTGGGTACTGGCCGCGGGCTCGGGGAGGGAAGCCACTCACAAGGAGATGGGCCTTCCTGGCCATGGCCGGCGAGGGCTTGGCTTCCACCCCCGGTCCGGCGAGTGTTGCAGAGGGATCCGAGGCACGTCTTCTCCCAGGTTGCTCGGCCGCGCGCCGCGCGCACAGAGGCCGGGTCCCGCCGGGGGAACCGCACGTCCGACGGGCCGGACGGGCAACCGGAGGGGCAGGCGGCGCGCCGGCGGGAGGGCCCTGTCCGTCATCAGACCCCGCCGGCTCCGAAGGCGAGAACGACGTTGTGGCCACCGAAGGCGAACGAATTGGACAGAGCCGTGCCGAGCCGCACCTCCCGCGGTTCCGCACCCACCACGTCGAGACCGAAGCCGGGATCCACCGCGTCGAGGTTGACGGTCGGTGGCACGCATCCGTGCAGCAGCGCCTGCACGCACACCACCGCCTCCACCGCACCGGCCGCTCCCAGGCTGTGGCCGGTCATCGATTTCGTCGCGGAGACCGGCGTCCGTGCGGCGGCCTCCCCGAGAACGGCGTGGAGCGCCTTCGCCTCCGCGGCGTCGTTGTACCGCGTCCCCGTGCCGTGCGCGTTGACGTACCCGATGTCCGCGGCCGACCAGCCGGCGGAACGCAGCGCCGCACGCATCGCCCGGGCGGCCCCCGCTCCCTCCGGATGCGGGCTGGTCACATGGTGGGCGTCGGAGGAACGGCCGTAGCCGCTCAGTCTGGCGAGCACCTCGGCGCCCCGGGCACGCGCGTGCTCCGCGGACTCCAGGATCAGCACCGCCGCTCCCTCGGCGAGCACGAAGCCGGCCCGGTCGGCGTCGAAGGGGCGACTGGCGCGCCCCGGTTCGTCATTGCGCGCGGACAGCGCCCCGGTCCTGGCGAAACCGGCCAGCAGCAAGGGGGTGACCGGCGCCTCGGCCCCACCGGCCAGGACGACATCGGCCTCTCCGGAGGCGATCATCTGGTGGGCCCCGATCAGGGCCTCGCCCCCGGACGCGCACGCCGACACCACGGAGGTGCTGGGGCCGGTGATGCCGCACGAGAGGGCGATGTGGGAGGCGGAGCTGTTGGCCATGGACATGACAACAGAACGGGCCGCGATCCTGTTCGGTCCGCTGGTCTCCAGCAGGCGGGCGTTCGTCTCCCAGCCGCCCGCTCCGCCCGCGCCCGTCCCCAGCACCACACCGACGCGGTCCCGGTCCTCGGCGGCAAGGTCCAGGGAGGCGTCCTCGACGGCGAGGCGCGCCGCGGCGAGCGCGAGGTGGGTGCACCGGTCCGTGGACCGTTCCTCGCGGCTCCCGGGGGCGAGCGCGGCGGGGAGGTCCACCTCGCCGGCGATGCGTACCGGGAATCCCGCCGGGTCGAAACGGGTGACGGTCCGGACGCCGCTGACGCCGGCGAGCTGGGCCCGCCAGAACTCCTGCCGGCCGACGCCGATCGGTGTGACCGGCCCGAGTCCGGTGACGACCACCTCCCGCCCGGTCACTCCCCCTCCCCGGTCCCGCGTTCGGAGAGGTGGCCGATGACATCGCCGATCGTGGCCATCGAGAGGGCGGTGTCGTCCTCCACGGGTGCGCCGGTCTCGACCTCCACGATGGTGAGCAGTTCCACCATGTCGAGGGAGTCGAGTCCGAGGTCCTCCTTGAAACGGGCCTCCGGGGTGATCTCTTCGGGGAGAAGGCCGAGCTTCTCCTGCAGCAGGGCCGTCACTCGCTCGGAGATCGTGCCGGTGCGGGAAATTCCTGTGGTCACCGTGGTCATCCTTCGTTGAGGGTCGGGTTCCCCGCCGCCCGGACGCCGATGGCGTCCGCGTGCAGGGCGAGATCGTGGCAGACCGCGCCAACCGCCGCCACGAACCGGTCGGCCTGTCCGGTGGTCAGCGAAAGGGGCGGCTGAATGCGCAGCACCCTGTTCCGGTTGGCCGTGACGAACGTGAGAATCCGGTGGTCACGGGCGAGCTGTCCGGCGAAGCGCAGGCACAGCAGGTCGCCCAGCGAGGACTCCAGCGCCGTGCCCGCCCGGCTGATCGCGGTACGGACGTCGTCGGGCAGCCAGTCGACCAGGGTGTGCAGGTCGCCGGGCAGCCGGGTGAGGAGTTCCCCGGCCATGGCGCCGGCCGCGCCGGAGAAGTCACCGTCGAACTCGATGGCGTTCATCAGGCCGATGCCGCGCACCTCGCGGACGAATCCGTACGGCTCGCACACCGCGCGCAGCGAGGTACGCAGATACGCACCGGTGTCGCGGGCCCGCTCCGGCAGCTTCTCCGCCTCGAGGACGTCCAGCGTGGCGAGGGCCGCCACCGCGGCGAAATTGCCGCCGCCGAAGGTGGACGAGTGGAGCATGGCCCGGTCGCTGCTGCCGTAGGCGGCGTCCCACAGCCCTGCCCGGACCAGAGTGGCGGCGACGGGGACCAGCCCGCCGGAGAGGGACTTGGCCAGGCAGACCACGTCCGGCCGCAGGCCGTCGTGGTCGGCGGCGAACATGGCACCGGTCCGGCCGAGTCCCGTCTGGATCTCGTCGAGGACGAAGACGGCGCCGGCCCGGGCGCACAGGCGCTGTGCCTCCAGCAGATAGCCCGGGGGCGGCAGGACGACCCCGCCCTCGCCCTGCACCGGTTCGACGATGAAGGCCGCCGCGCCCTCGATGGCCGCGGCGAGAGCGCCCGCGTCCCCGTACGGCACGCCCACGACGTCGCCCACGAGGGGGCCGAACGGGGCGCGGTGCGCCTCCCGCCCGGTGACGGACAGGGCGCCGAGGGTCTTGCCGTGGTAGCTGTTGCCCGCGTGCACCAGCCGTGTCCGGCCGGTGGCCGCGCGGGCGACCTTCAGGGCGGCCTCGACCGCCTCCGTGCCGGAGTTGCTGAAGAAGACGCGTTCCAGCCCGCCCGGCGAGACCGCGCTGAGCCGCTCGGCCAGTTCGGCGGTCTGGACCGGCATGGAGATGTACTGGGCGAAGGCCGGTGCGTTCAGGTCCAGGAAGCCGCGCAGGCGGGCGACCACGTCCGGGTGGTTGTGGCCGAGGCCGAGGGCACCGTAGCCGGCGACGAAGTCCAGGTACTCGACGCCGTCGGCCGTGGTGAGCACGCACCCCTCGGCCCGGGTGAACACCCGGTCCAGTCCGTGCGCGGCGAACAGCCTCGCCATCGGCGGGTTGACGTGGTCGCGGAAGCGCCGCCGGGTCGCCGCGGTGACCTCCCGCGGCGCGGTGACGCGGGACGGTGGCCGGTGGTGGACGCCCAGCCGCGCGATGTCGTCCTCCGCCAGGACGCGTCCGAAGGCTGCGAGCGGGGTGGGAAGGAAGCCGTGGCGCGCCGCGAGCGCGCCGATCCGCCGGATTCCGTCCACGTCGATCTCGCGGCCCAGGGACCAGCTCTCCGCCCGGCCCTCCAGGGCGAGCACGACGGTCTCCGCGAGGCAGCCGTTGAGCTGCTGGGCCGGTGCCGGCATGCTGCCGTCGCCGGCCTCGACACCCTCGACCGCGCTGACCAGCCCGCCATCGACGACCAGTACGTCCCGGCGGGCCGGCGCCGCCGGCGCGTCCCTCGGCAGGGCGACGTCCACGACCACCGAGCCGGGATGCAGCCGGCCGGTGTCGATCACCCCTCCGGACGAGGACGCGGCCACATGGAGACGGGGACTTCCGTAGCACTCCGTGATGTCCTCGCACAGGGTCACCCGCGCGTGGTCGGCCGGATCCAGGTAACCGAGCAGGGCAGCCCGGGTCCGGCGGCTGCGGCGGGTGACGAGCTCCAGCCGGAACCCCCCGGCGAGCAGCAGACGGGAGACGGCGAGCGCTATCGAGCCCGGGTAGCCGACGACCACGACGGGGGTGTCCTCGGCCGGCAGCCCGAGGAGCCGGGCGCAGCTGAGGAGGGCCTCGTGAGCGGCATAGACGGTCAGGGAGTTGCCGCTGGTGACGGGAACGCCGACCCGGGCCGCGGTCCAGAGCCCGCGGTCGCCGACGATCGAGGTGGCACCGCCGAGTCCGACGATCTCCGCGCCGGCCTCCCGCAGTGCCGTCACCTCGGCGGCCACCAGCTCCCGCGCGGCCGTGGGACGTCGCAGGATCTGCTCCGCGGTGTGGGGGAGGCTGCGGACCTCGCCCTCGCACCGGCTGCCGGTGAGGGACGTGACGGAGCCGAGCACCGGCAGCGGGACGTGGCGGCGGGAGGCGGGGGCGCGCGCGGTCCCCCGGTGGTCGTCCAGGAGCCGGCCGAGGAGGTCGAGGCCCCGTAACTGATTGCGGTGCGCCGGACTGACGGCATGGGCCAGGAAGCCGAACTTCACCGGTGCTCTCCTTCAGCGGGAACGGGCGGACGCGCCGGGGCGGCCGTCCGTGTCCGGACGCGCGGGACCCGCGCACCGGGCCACCGGACCGTGCCGAAGGGCGGCTCGGGGAGCCGGTCCCGCTGCCAGCCGGCGGAGGACAGCCGGCTCAGCCCGTCCCCCTCGTTGTTGTGGGCCATCGGCACGGAATAGAGGTCGACGGTGGAGGGCCTGCACAGCCGGTCCGCCAGTTCGCCGGCGTCCACGTCGACGAGGTGGCGGTGGCTGACGGTCAGCTCCCCGTAGGCGCGCTCCCACTCGCCGTCCAGGAGGTGCAGGACCTGCGTCTGACGGCTCGCCTCGCCCGCCCGCAGGCCCTCCCGGTAGGTGCGGATCACCGAGTGCCCGCCGTCGATGAGCCGGAAGACGCTCAGGTTTCCCGTGATCCGGTGTCCGTTGACGGTCACCTCCTGCACCAGCGTCGGCAGGATGTCGGGCACCAGCGCGGCGGCTCCGTCGCCCACGAACGCGAGGACGTTGCCGTCCCGGGTGAGAGCCACCGCGGGCACCGACTGGAGGGCGTCCCCCATCAGGGCCCGCCCGTACCAGCCGGAGAACCCCGGCCCGGTGCGCGGCAGGTTGCGGATGGCGGAGAGCCCGCCGCGGCCGACGTCGAAAATGCCGGTGTAGGTGTATCCGCGGGTGGTGACGAGGGTGTCGAGGACCGCGCCGAGGCGGCCGAAGAAGTAGTTGGGGCTCATGGGCAGCAGCGGCAGGGTGTGCACGACGTCGGACGCGCTGTCCCCGCTCTCCGCGATGGCGTGCTCCCGCCGCGACCGCAGCGCCCGGTCCACGTCGAGCCGCCGGCGCACCTCGCGCAGGAACTCCGGCCCGTCGCATGCCAGCCCGTGGTCGGCGAAGGGCGCGAGGTGCCTCTCCTCCCCGGTGACCTGCACGATGCGCAGGCCGCGGGCGAGCGCCCGGGGTGAGAAGGGCGTCGAGGCCTCCGTGATCCGGCTGTTGAGGAAGAAGAGGCACTGCTCGTCCCGCGGGCGGAGCCGGCCCGCGTGGTGGAGGAAGGCGTGAACGCGGTCCGAGTAGCCGTACATCCCGAGTGTGCCGAGGTACTCCCGTACGACCTGTCCGTCCCGGTAGCGCGCGACCGTGCCCGGGTGGGTGAGCGAGTCGGCGAGAGCGATGCCCGCCCGGGCGGCGATGTCGTGGACGAGGCCGCTCTCCTCGGCGCCGAGCCTGCCGCACTGGAGCAGGATCCTGGCCGGGCCGTTGTTGACGAGGTCCATGACGGGCTCCATCGCGTCCTCACGGACGGTGAGCCGCGGGCGGGGCGGCCCCGCGCGGCCGGGGCGGGCCGGGGGCGCGCCGGGCGGCACGCGGGCCGGTGCCGCCGGGGTGCGCAGGACCTCCGGCGTGACGAGCAGCACGACCGGGCCGAGGTCGGCCTCGTACGCCGTGAACGCCTCGCGCAGCTGTTGCGGCAGCCGGCCGGGGTCGTCGAGATGGACGAACGGGATGCCCTTGGCCCGCAGCACCTCCCGGCTGTCCTCCGCGCCGTGCACGGTGCCCTGGAAGGGAAACCACGCCCCGCCGGCCGAGTCGGCGCAGACGATGAACCCCTGGGCGCGTGCGTCCCGGAGATTGGCCAGGGTGCCGCGGAACTCGTCGACCATCCCGCTGGTGACCACGATCAGGAAGGGCGCCCCGTCCAGCTGCCATCGGGCCAGCGCACCGCAGGCCAGGCTGTGTTCGCTGGGGCCGCGCAGGACCGGGTTGCCGCCGCGCGCCGCGTGGGCCTCCAGATCGCCGATCAGGCCCGCCACCACCGAACCGGTGTAGTAGTGCAGTCCCCAGCGGGGGCCGGCCCGCTCGTCCAGGAAGCCGGCCAGTTCGCCGCCGAGCAGGGTGGCCCTGCCCGGGGCCGCGTCCCGCACCGCGGCCCCGGCGCTGCCGGTCTGGACGAAGTCGGTGAACGCGCAGATGACGTCGGCCGCCAGCACCCATGGCCGGCTGGGCAGTTGACGGCGCGTGTAGGGATGCGCGATCACCACGGTGCCCAGGGGGTCCTCGTCGTACACGAAGACGGTGTACGGGGTGAACGCGCGGCGCACGTCCGGGGCCAGTGCCTCGCGCAGCTCACCGAGCCCCGCGCCGAGCACGCCGCCGTCCCCGGATCCCGCCGGTATTCCGGCGGACGCCGCGTCCACCAGGACCAGGGCCAGCACGTCCTCGCCGTCGCGCCGCCCGCCGTCCGTCAGCCGCCGCAGTTCGCGTGCGGCGGCGGTGAAGGTGGCGGCGGTGACCAGCCGGATCTCGGCCGCGGGCAGTGCCCGGTCGAGGAATCTGAGCGAGCGCGCCAGTGCCCGGTGGTAGGTGTCCTCTCCGGGTGCCCGGAGAGGGGGCGGAGATCCGCCGGTGACCAGTTCCCTCACCGCTCCGGTGGCGTCCGGCGGACCGGTCAGGTCCGCGAGCGCCCCGGCGACCGTTCCGTGGAAGGCGGCCCGTCCCCCGACCGTGACGACGAGGAACCGGGGCCGTCCGCCGCACTCACTGCCACTGCTCACCGTCGCCACTCCCCCGGTCGTCCGCGCAGGACCCCCTGCGCCCAGCAGTGTGCAACGCACCGGCTGAAGAGGATCTGCACAAGCTCTGGAGGGCGGCGGCCGGACCGGCCCGCCGCCGGGCCGTTCTCCGCGGGGTGACGGGGCGGCGCGGGGAGGCCGCCGCCGCGGGCGGCGGAAGCGGAAGGGCCGGTCAGCCGCCCGTCCGGCTCAGGTGCCGGTCCGGAGCAGGTGCCGGCAGAGACCCTCGTAGACCCAGTCCTCCCACTGTTCCTGCGTCCACTTGCGCTCGGAAGCGAGGAGGTGGTAGAGCTCCGGACCGAGCAGCGCGTAGCAGATGTCGACGGCCCGCTCGGGCACGAGCCCGTCCGGGAGCAGCCGTTCCGCTGTCAGAGCCTGGATGAACTCGCTCTGGAAGAGCCGCCTTTGGTCCTTGTTGGACTGCCACATGTCCTCGCCGTCGTCCTGGGTGACGTCGGCGTTGCGCAGGACCTCCAGGAGCGGTGCGGCGTGCTCGTTGATCGTGCGGGTGCAGCGCACCAGATGCCTGAGCTGTTGCCGCGGGCCGTCCGCGGTGAGCGCCCCGGCCATCGCGCGGGCCGTCTCCGTGGCTGACCGGGCGCCGCCGCAGGGCAGGTGGAGCGTGATGAGGTCCCTGAGGAGCCGCTGCTTGTTCCCGAACGCGAAGTAGACGGTCTGCACGGCGACGCCGGCCTCGCGGGCTATGGAGGCGATGGTCGTCGCCTCATATCCGTGTTCCGAGAAGAGCTCCATCGCGGCGTCGAGAATGCGCCGGCGCGTCAACTGCGCGCGTATCCGCCTGGCATCCGGCGTTTTCGGGGCCGGCATCACACCCCCTTGCTATAGTCATCGTCTAGAGTGTCCATATATTCACATTGACACCCAAGGGGGTGCAAGCGTGTCGGCCGAACCAAGCGAGAAAGCCGCGCCATTCCCCACCGCACGCACTCCCCGGACGCTCGTCGCCCTCCTCACGGGCGGCATGGGGCTCTCCATGTTCGTGCTCTACGCGATCGGCGCGCTCGGGCCCTTCCTCACCGAGGACCTGCGAATATCGGGCTCCCAGCTCGGATTGCTGACGGCGGTGACCTTCGGCTCGGCGACCGTCCTGTCGCTCTACGCGGGGCAGGTGACGGAACTGCTGGGAGGCCGCCGGGCGCTCACCCTCCTCCTGGTGCTCGTCGCCGCCGGTTTCGCCCTGCTGGCCGCCACCAGGACGTACGGGTTCCTGCTCGGCGCGCTGGTGCTGGGCGGTGCCGCGCAGTCGCTCGCCAACCCGTCGACGAACAAACTGATCGCCGCTCATGTACCGCCCGGGCGGCGAGCGTTCGCCGTCGGCGTCAAGCAGTCGGGGGTGCCGCTGGCCGCCTTCACCGCCGGGCTGGCCCTGCCCACACTGGCCGGGGCGCTGTCCTGGCGCGCCGCGCTCGCGGTCGTGGTCCCGGTCGCACTGGTGGCCGCGGCCGCCGCCGCGATGCTGCCCCGCGACACCGTACGGCCGACGGCGTTTCGCCTGGCCTTTCCCGCGGCGCCCAACCGGCCCACCCGGTGGCTGACGGCCGTGTCGCTCTGCATCGGATGCTGCCTCGCCGCCCTCAACACCTATCTGCCGCTCTACGCGCACCAGCGGCTGTCCATGGGGGAACGGAGCTCCGGGGCGCTCATCGCGGCCATCGGGGTCTCCGGCATCGCCAGCCGGCTGCTGTGGTCCCGCCTCAGCGACCGGCTGGACGTGCCCCGGTCGCTGCTCATCCTGACCGTCGCCGCGGTCGTGTCCGCGGCCCTGATCCCCGCCGCCACCGCCGGGGCCTGGCTGGTGTGGCTCGGGGCGGTGGGCCTCGGATGCTCGGCCGCCGCGGCGAACGCCGTCTCCATGGTGGCGGTGACCAAGGGAAGCGGCTTCGGCACCACGGGCCACGCGTCGGCCATGGTCTCCATGGGATTCTTCGCGGGGTTCGTGGCGGGACCGCTCGCCTTCGGCCTGCTGGTCGACGCGACCGGCGGCTTCACGGCCGGCTGGGCCCTGGTGACGGCCCTCTTCGCCGTGGCCGGCCTGTGCTCCTGGGGCGGCCGGCAGATCATCCGGGACAGCATGTAGCGGTGCCGGGGGCCGGCCGTTCCGGCCGCCCGGCACCACCCTTCAGGACATGAAGTCGTAGTCCAGGTGGCTGTCCTCGGCCGCGTCCGTCCAGGAACCGTAGCGGCGCATCCCGTACAGCAGCGGCAGCTGCAACTGCAGTTGCGTGATGGCGACGGCCCGCCCCATGACGACGGCGTGGTCCCCCACCGGCTGCACGTCCTCGACCGCGCAGTCCGCGACCGTGTGCGCCGCCTCGTGCAGGTGCGGGCCGCCGACCGGCCCCATCGTCCGCCAGGCCACCTTCTCGAACCGGTCCCTCGCCCCGGACGCGAAGAGCTCCGCCGTCGGACGGGCCTGGCTGTGGAGGAGGTTCACCGCGAAGCCCCCGCTGTCCTGCACGGCCTCCAGGGTGGGGCTGCCCCGGCGCAGACAGACGAGCAGGGTCGGCGGGTCGAGCGCGACGCTGCACAGCGAGGTGCAGGTCATTCCCCACGGCTGCCCGCCGGGCGCCAGCGTCGTGATCACCGCGACACCGGTGGGGAATCCCGCCATGAGGGGACGGATGTCGGGCTGATCGGCTTCGGGGATCACGGGGTGGCCTCCACTTGAGTCTGTCGGGCTGTCGGCTGTCGGTCTGTCAGGCGGACGTGTGTACGGCAGAGGACCGGACGGCGGGCACGGCCGGCAGCGCGGTGGTGATCTCCTCGACCAGATCCGCCGCGAACGCCTCGAAAGAGCTCCCGAGGAAGTGGAAGTGCCCTCCGGCGTAGACCCGTTCGCTGAACCGCCCGCGGGTCTGCCGGGCCCAGGCGGCCATCGACGCGACCGGGGCCCAGGAGTCCTGCGCCGCGCCGAACGCGGTCAGCGACGCCGCGAGCGGCGGCCGGTGCGCGCGGGGACGGTACTCGGCGACGGCCCTGAGGTCGCAGCGGACGAGCCGGAGGAAGCGGTCGCGGAACTCCGGTACGGCATCGAGCCGTTCCGGCATGCCGCCCATGCTCCTCAGCCGGGCGATGAGATCCGCGTCGGCACTGCCGTGGTCCGGGAGCCGCATCAGCACCTCGTGTCCCGGCGCCCCGCGCCCGGAGACCCCGACCCAGCCGGGTCCCGGCCCCCGGGCCTCCAGCGCCCGCGCGGTCTCGTGGGCGACGACGGCCCCCAGGCTGTGGCCGAACAGGGCCAGTGGCGTCCCGTCGGCCCACGGCCGGACATCCTCGGCCACGGCCGCCACGATCTCGTCCATGGTCTCCAGGGCGGGCTGCGCGTGACGCTTGCCCCGGCCCGGCAGATCGAGGAGCAGCACGTCCCAGTCGGCGGGCACGTGCCGGGTCAGCGGAAAGTAGGAGGCGGCCGATCCGCCCGCATGGTGGAAGACCACCAGCCGCACGGCGGGATTCTCGAGCTCACGGGGGCGTACGAAGTGGCTCACCGGCCTCGCTCCCCCACCTGCGCGCCGGCGGTCCGGGCCTGCTCCGCGATGTCCTCGGCCAGCCTGCCGAAGAGTTCGCGGAGCGGCAGGTCGAGCGGCAGTTCCTCCGCGGTCAGACCCAGCCGGTAGCTCTCCTCGACCTTCGTGATGAAGAGCACCGACAGGAAGGAGTCACCTCCGGCGTCCAGGAAGGAGGCGTCCTCGTCCGGCCGCTCCGAGGCATGCAGGGCCTCGGTGAGCTCGGCCATCAGGTAGGCGAGCACGGCTTCCCGGTCCTCGGGCGCCGGTGCCCGGAGCACCCGCTTCGCGCGGTCCTCCTCCTCACCGCCCGCGCCGGTGTGCGGCTCCTCGATCCAGAAGCGTTTGCGCTGGAACGGGTAGGTCGGCAGGTCGCCCAGCAACCGGGTTCCGGGCGCGGCCAGTTCCTCGAAGCGAAGGTCCGCGCCGGCCGTGAACAGCTCGGCGAGGGCGGCGAGAAACGTCTGCGGGGCGGTGCCCCGGCCGGGCCCGACCAGGGGCACGGCGGCCGTACCGCCGGGTGTCTCCCACTCCAGCGTCGCGGGCTCGCCCGCATCCGCGTCGCGCACCGGACGCACGCGGATCCCGAACCGGCCGACGAAGCGGGCCAGTGCCCCGCCCGGTCCCTCCGGGGGGCCGGCCGGCCCGGCGGCGGCCGGGAAGGCCTCCGCCAGCTCGGCCAGCCCTTCGGCCAGCCGCGCTTCGCCGGCGGAGAACCGCACGACGGCCGAGCGCACCGCGGACTCCCGCGGTGCGGCGGCGACCCCGCCGTGCAGCGCCGCCTGGAGTCCCTCGGTGAGGTCGGCGGCCGTGGTCCCGGTGACGGCGATCCGGTGGGCGAAGGCGGCGCGCCCGGTGCGCAGGGTGTGGCACAGGGACGGGAGCCGGGCCTCGTCCGTCTGCTTGAGGTGTCCGCTCACGGCTCCGACGAGTTCCGCGAGGGCCACCGGGTCCTTGGCCGACAGGGTCAGCAGTTCGGGACGGCCGGTGACGGCGGGGCCGGGGCCGCCGGCCGGCTCGTACGCCTCCAGGACGACATGGGCGTTGGTACCGCTCATGCCGAACGAGTTGACCCCTGCCACCCTGCGGGGCAGCGGCCAGGGCTGTGCGCGGCGCGGCACGGTGAGCGCCAGCCGGTCCCAGGGGATGTGGGGGTTCAGTTCCGCACCGTCGTCCGGCAGTGCCGCCGGTATCTTCCCGTGCTGGAGCATGAGCACCGTCTTCATGACCGCGGCGATGCCGGATGCCGCTTCCAGATGGCCGAGGCGGGCCTTGACGCTGCCGATGGGCAGGGGCACGCCGCGCTCGCGCACCTCGGCGCCGGCCACCGCGTCGAGGGCGCCGACCTCGATCGGGTCGCCGAGGGCGGTGCCGGTGCCGTGGGCCTCGACGTACCCGAGCTCTCCCGGTGCGACGCGGGCATCGGCCAGCGCGGCGCGGAACACCTCCTGCTGCGCGGGACCGTTGGGGGCGGTGAGCCCCGAGGCCGCCCCGTCGTGGTTGACCGCCGAACCGCGGATGGTGGCGAGCACGGGGCGCCGCTCCGCCTCGGCGTCGTCCAGACGCATCAGGACCAGGGCGCCGACGCCCTCGCCCCGTCCGTATCCGTCGGCCGTGGCGAGGAAGGACTTCGACCGGCCGTCGGGGGACACCGCACGGGTCTGGGAGAGCGAGACCATCAGACTGGCGGAGAGCAGCAGGTTGGAACCGCAGACCAGGGCGTAGCGGCACTCGCCGGCGCGCAGGGCCCGGACGGCGAGGTGCAGCGCGCTGAGCGACGAGGAGCAGGCGGTGTCCACGCTCAGCACCGGCCCGCGGAAGCCCATCACATGGCTGATCCGGCCGGCTCCGAAGCAGAGCCCTCCGCCAGTCGTGTAGTAGGGGTCGATACGGGTCATGTCGGAGCGGTCCTCCAGGCGCTCCCCGTACTCCGAGGCCATCATGCCCAGATACACGCCGACGTCGAGCCGGTCGGAGCGGCGGACGGCGATGCCCGCCCGCTCCATGGCCTCCCATGCGGTCTCCAGCAGCATCCGCTGCTGCGGGTCGAGCAGCTTGGCCTCGCGCTGGGAGATGCCGAAGAAGTCGGCGTCGAAATGGGCGATGTCGGAGAGGAAGCCGGCCCGGCCGACGTAGGAGCGGCCGGGCCGGCCCGGGACCGGGTCGTAGACCGCGCGCAGACCGGGCCGGTCCTCGGGGATCTCCGAGTCGGCCGTGCCCTCTCCGCACAGGAAGTCCCAGTAGGCGTCCGGGGTGTCGAGCCCGCCGGGCAGCCGCAGGCTCATTCCCGCCACGGCCAGCGGTGCGTGCCGCTCGTTCTCGAGCTCCTCGATACGGGCCCGGAGGCGCCGGGAGTGCTTGAGCTGGTCCTCCATGAGCTGCCGGATCTGCGCGGGTTCCATGGCTTCCGCCCTCATTTCTCTGTCACCACATCTGCCTGCACGGCTTGGACGAGTTCCTCGAACGACAGGTCCTCCAGGGGCGTACCGGTGCCGGCCCGTCCCGGGGCCGCGGCGCCGGCCGGTGTCTCCCGGTGTGCCGGTCCGGCGGGCGCTCCGGAGGGGCCGTCCGCCTCCGCCGGGGAGTCGTCCGCCCCCGCCGGGAAGACAAGGCCGGCGATATGGGCCGCCAGCTGTTCGACGGTGGGGTGGTCGAGCGCGACCGTGGCGGGCAGGTCCGCGCCGAGGTCGTGGGACAGTCTCGTCCGCAGGTCGATCACCATGATCGAGTCAAGCCCCGTCTCGGTGAACCCCAGATCGTCGGCGATCGCGGCCGGATCGCCCAGGACCTCGCCGGCCACCGTCCGCACCGCCCGGCGGAGTTGTTCCCCGAGTTCGTCCCGGCCGAGCCCGGTGAGCTGTTCCGCCAGCCACCCGCGAGTGGGTCCCGCCCCGGTGCCGCGTGCCGGACGGGTGGCGAGGGCGCGGACGAGAGCGGCGCGGGGATGGCCCGCGAGCTGCTGTGCGTACCCGTCACGGTCCATGGCCACGGCGACCAGCCGGCCCGTGGGGGTGCCCGACAGGACCGCGCGCAGCACCTCCTCCGCCTCCTGGTCGGCGAGGGAACGCAGGCCGCGTCGCTCCATGGCGCGTTCGACGGCGGCCGAGGCCGCCATGCCGCCCCTGGACTCCGGGGCCCACGGGCCCCAGTTGACGCTGGTGGCCGGGGTGCCCGCCGCCCGCAGGGTCATGGCCAGGCCGTCCAGGTATCCGTTGGCGGCGGCGTAGTTGGTCTGGCCGGCGGAACCGAGGACGGCGGACGCGGACGAGAAGAACACGAGCGCGTCCAGCTCGTGGTCCGCGAGGGCCTCCACGAGGTTCGCCGCGCCCCGCGCCTTGGCGGCGAACACGGTGTCGAAGGAGTCGGCACCCAGACGGTCGAACGCCTGGTCGTCGTTGACGCCGGCCAGGTGCAGCACCACCCGGAGCGGCACGTGCTCCCCTGCCCGTGCGACCGCCTCCCGGCACGCCCCGGGATCGGTGACGTCACCGTTCACGACGGTCGTCCGTACGCCGCGGGCCGTCAGGTCGTCGATGACGGCCCGGGCGGTGGCGTCCGGCGCCGAGCGGGCCATGAGGGTGACGTCGGTGAACCCGCTCCGGGCGAGGAATCCGGCCGTGCTGAGGCCGAGTGCGCCGAGGCCGCCGGTGATCAGCGCCGCGCCGCCCGCCGCGGACGGTACGGCGCCCGCGGAGGGATCGTGGCCGGCCTCCCCGTCGTACGGGACCAGCCGGGCGACCCGCACCTCGTCCGGGCCGATGGTGAGCCGCGGTTCGGGTACCCCCTCGTCGAGCGACCGGGTCAGGGCACCGGCCAGCACGGCGGGGTCCCACCCTGCGGCGAGCCCGATCCGGAGCAGCCGCCGGTCGCTCTGCTCCGCCTCCAGGGAGGTGAGCAGCCCCCACAGTGCCTCGCGGACCGGCGCTCCGGCCCCGCCCTCCGCGGCCCCCTCGCCGGTGCCGCCCAGCACCGCGTACGGAACGCTCCGGTCCGCCGCGTGCAGCGTGCCGGTCAGCTCCCGGACGGCGGCAAGGGCGTCCGCCGGCCCCGCGGGACCGTCCGGGCCCGCCGCGAACCGGGCGTCCAGCACGAGGTCGGCGCCCGGCGTGCCGGCCTCTCCGTCCGTCACGGGCTCCACCTCGTGCCCGTACGCCGCGCAGGCGTCGCGCACCGCCCGTCCCACCTCGGTGGCGGCCCCCAGCAGGGCGATCCGCCGCCGCGTCACGGGACCGGTCCCGGTGGCCGTGGCCGGCTTCTGCGCCGTCCAGGCGAGGGCGTACGTGTGGAGTGCGCTCTCGCGCAGCGAACGCTGGAGCAGGGCGCGCGGGGCGCGGCGGAACCGGAAGTCGTCCACCGCGAGCACCGTGGCGCCACCGCTGTCGAACAGGCGCAGGTCGGCCGACTTCACCTGGAGAAGCCCGTCGTCCGGTCCGTCCTCGCGCACCGCGCGGACGTGGCCCCAGAGTTCCCGCCCGGGGACCGGGCGACGGGGGAAGGACAGCCGGGCGATGGCGAAGGGAATGGCCAGCCCGTCCTCCTCCGACACGGGATCACCGGTGACGGCGAACGCCACGGCGCTCTGGAGACACGAGTCGAGCAGGCCCGGGTGGATCTCGTAGCCGTCCGGGGACTCGTTCATCTCCGCGGGCTCGACGTAACGGATGAGCGCCTCGTCTCCGCGGATGTACACGTCGCCGATCCACCGGAACGACGGCCCGAGGTGGTATCCGAGCGACCGCAGGTGCGTGTAGAAGGCCTCTCCGGACAGGTGCCGGCCGGCGGTCCCGATGAACGCCGCCGGGTCGGGTGGCGGGCCGGCGGGCCGCCCCGTGTCCGCACCGGGCTCCGCGGCCACGACCCTGGCCGCCAGATGTTCCTGCCAGCGCCCTCGCTCGCTGTCGAGCAGGCTGTGGACGCCGACGACGCGGGTCTGCCGGTCGCGTGTCTCCTCGACGATCTGGAGCTCGTAGCGCTCCCCCTCCCGCAGCACCAGGGCACGCGGGAAGTGGAGGTCCTCCAGCAGCACGGGAGTGCCGCCGGCGCCCAGGGCGGAGAGCACGGTGGCCGTCTGGGAGGCACCGGGCACGGACACCGTGCCGAAGAGGCGGTGGTCGGTGAGGTGCGCCGGGTACTCGGTGCTGCGCTCGGTGGCCCAGACCCGGCCGCCCAGGGCGGGCGAGCGGAGCTCGGTCCCCCAGGCAGGGCCCCGGGGCCCCGGCCGGACGGCGCCGGCGGCCGCTGCCTTCCGGCCGGCCCCGGTCCAGTACCGCGTCCGGGCGAAGGGATAGCGCGGTGCGCCGGCTCCCGGGTGGGTCCGGCGCGGTGTCACCCGTTTCCAGTCGATGTCCTGGCCGCCCAGGTACATCACCCGCGCGGCGGCGAGGAGCGCGGCGCGGTCCCCGGTCCCCCGGCGCAGTGACGAGGCGAGCTCGGGGGTCTCGTCGAGCCCCGCGCCCCTGACGAGGTTGACGAGGGTGCGGTCCGGCCCGATCTCCAGGCAGATGTCGACCCCGAGGGAGCCGAGCCGGCCCGCGCCGTCGTGGAAACGCACAGGCCGGCGGGCGTGCCGGCGCCAGTATCCGGCGTCGTACTCACCGGGGGCGGCGAGGGCGCCCGTGACGTTGGAGACGATGGGCAGGACGGGCTCGCCGAATTCCAGCGGGGCGAGGACCGTGTCGAACTCCGCCAGCGCGGGATCCAGCAGCCGCGAGTGGAAGGCGTGCGACACGCTGAGCCTGCGGGCGCGCACGCCCCGCTCCTTCAGCCGTGCGGCGAGGGCGTCGACCGCGTCGGGCGCGCCCGACACGACGACGGATTCGGGACCGTTGACCGCCGCGATGTCCAGTCCGGTGCCCTCCGTCCAGCCCTTGACGTCCTCCTCGGTGGCCACCACGGCGAGCATCGCGCCGCGTTCGGTGCCCTGCATGAGCCGGGCGCGGTGGGCGATCAGCTCCAGCCCGGTGGAGAGGTCCATCACCCCGGCCGTCATGGCGGCCGTGATCTCCCCGACGCTGTGGCCCATGACGACGGCCGGCCGGACGCCCCACGATTCCCACAGAGCGACCAGAGCCGTCTCCAGGGTGACGAGGGCGGGCTGGGTCACCCGGGTCTCGTCGACTGCGGCCCGGTCGTCGCCGTAGTACAGGAGATCCGCGAGAGACGCGCCGAGCACCGGCGTCAGGATGCGGTCGCAGGTGTCGAACGTCTCCCGGAACACGGGCTCGTTCTCGTACAGGTCGCGGCCCATACCGAAGTACTGGCTGCCCTGGCCGGAGAAGAGGAAGGCGATGCGCGGCGGACGGGCGGCGGCCGTCGCGGGGGTGTCCAGCCGGGCGGAGAGCTGTTCCGCGGTCGTGCCCAGCAGGGCGCGCCGGTACGGGAAGTGGGCACGGCCTGCACCGGCCGTGGCGGCGAGCGCGTCGAGGTCCTGTTCGGTGGCGTGCTCCAGCCTCCCGGCCCAGGCCTCCGTCAGACGCTCCAGGCCGTCCGGGTCCGGCGCGGACAGCGGGATGAGGCGTGCGGCCGGCTTCGTCCGGGCCCCTTCGTCCGTCACGGGCCCGGCCGGGACGGCGGCCCCGTTTCCGGCGGTGGCGGCGGCCGGGGCGTCACCGATGACGAGGTGCGCGTTCGTGCCGGTGAAGCCGAATCCGGAGATGCCGGCCACCCGCGGCCCGTCGCCGCGCCGCCAGGCCGTGGCGGTGTCCACCACGCGCAGGTTCATGCCGGGCCAGTCGACATGCGGGTTCGGCTCCCGGAAGTGGAGGTTGGCCGGGATCACGTCGTGCTGGAGCGCGAGCACCGTCTTGAAGAGCGCCGCCATGCCCGCCGCGGACTCGCAGTGGCCGATGTTGCTCTTCACCGACCCGACGTACAGCGGCCGGCCCGGTTCTCTGCCCGGTCCCAGCGCCCGCCAGGCGGCGCCGAGTTCGACGGGGTCGCCGAGCGCGGTACCGGTGCCGTGGGCCTCCAGATAGGAGATGTCGGAGCCGGCGACTCCGGCCTGGGCCAGCGCCGCCTCCAGCATGCTCTCCTGGGCCCGGCCGCTCGGTGCGGTCAGCCCGGAGGAGGCACCGTCCTGGTTCACGGCGCTGCCGCGGATGACGGCGAGCACCCGGTCGCCGTCGCGACGGGCGTCGGAGAGGCGCTTGAGGACGACGACACCACAGCCCTCGGAGCGGACGAAGCCGTTCGCGTCCGCCGAGAAGGTGCGGCAGCGGCCGTCGGGCGACAGCATGTGCGCCTGGCTGACCGCCGCCCAGGAGGCCGGGTCGAGCATGACGTTCACCCCGCCGGCCAGCACCGCGTCGCTCTCCCCCGACCGCAGGGAGCCGACGGCCAGGTGCAGCGCCACGAGCGAGGAGGAGCAGGCCGTGTCCACCGCGACGGCCGGCCCCCTCAGCCCGAGGGTGTAGGCGATGCGGCCGGCCGCCGCGTTGAGCGCGGTGCCGGTGCTGTAGTAGGCGTCGACTCCTTCCGGGCCGTCCTGCGCCAGCAGCCGCGCGTAGTCGCCGTAGCTGATGCCGACGAAGACCGCCGTGCGGGAGTCGCGCAGCGAGGTCGGGTCGATGCCGCCGTTCTCCATCGCGTGCCAAGCCGATTCGAGCAGAAGGCGCTGCTGGGGGTCGAGGTTCTCGGCCTCGCGCGCCGGTACGGAGAAGAAGCCGGCGTCGAACCGGTCGATGCCGTCCAGGAAGCCGCCCTGGTCGGTGGTGACCGTGCCGGGGGGGATGGCGGCCGTGTCCCAGCGTTCGGCGGGCACCGTGGTGACGCCGTCGCGGCCGTCACGGAGAAGCTCCCACAGTTCCTCGACGGAGCCGGCGCCGGGGAAGCGCCCGGCCATGCCGACGATCGCGACGGGTTCACCGGCGGTGCCGGTTCCGCCGGAGGCCGGCCCGGATCCCCGGCCCTCCGGGTCCGCGGAGTTCCGCGCGGCCGGGCCCGGGACACCCGGTGGGGCCGCCCCCGGACCGGGCCGTCCGCCCGGTGACGACGCGGCGGCGGACCCGGACAACAGGAAATCGGCCAGTTCGGCCACCGTGGGGTGATCGAAGACGTCCGCGACCTGGACGTCCGTGCCGAACACCTCGGAGAGCCGGGCGGTCAGGTCCACCGCCATGATGGAGTCGAGACCGAGGTCGAAGAAGCCCACGTCCTCCCGTACGGCGCCGCTCTCGGCGTGGCCGAGCTGGGCGGCGAGCAGGCGGGTCACCTCGGCCCGTGCCGCGGCCGGACGCTCGCCCGGCGCCAGTCCGTCCAGGAAGGAGCGGGCACCGGGGTCCGGCGCGGCGGCCCCGGTGTCGTGGCTCCCGAAGAGGGCGCGTGGCCGGAGCCCCGTCATCACCTCGCGCAGCCGGGGCAGATCCAGCGGACAGGCCACGAGCCGGCCGTCCGCTCCGGGTGCCTCGGCGGTCAGGGCGGCCCTGCCGCGGCCGGCGTCCAGGGCGCCGACTCCCATCCGCGCGGACCGTTCGCGCAGTCCGGCGTCGGCCATGCCCTCGCCGGCCAGGGCCCAGGGGCCGTAGGCGATGCTCACCGCGGGGAGCCCGAGGGACCTGCGGTGCGACGCGAGGGCGTCGAGGGCACCGTTGGCGGCCGAGTAGGCCGCGCAGCCCTCGGTCCCCCACAGCGCGGAGACCGAGGACGTCAGGACGAAGAAGTCCAGCGGCCAGTCCCGGCTCGCCTCGTGCAGCCACCAGGCGCCGGTGGCCTTGCCGCTCAGCGCCGCCCGGAACTCCTCGGCTCCCGTCTCCCCGAGCGGGGTCCGGCGCAGCGTCCCGGCGGCGTGGAGCACGCCGCGCACCGGCGGCATGTCCGCCAGCGCCCCGCAGGCGCTCTCCAGCGTCTGCCGCGTGTCGCAGCCGCCGTCCCGGTAGACGGTGCGGTCGGTGCTCCGGGCCAGGCTCTCCAGGAAAGCCTTGGCCTCGGGGCCCAGTTCGTCCTCCGGGCGGCGGCCGATGAGCAGCAGGTGCCGGGCGCCGCGGCGCACCAGTTCTCCGGTGAGTTCCCTCCCGACGGCGCCCAGCCCGCCGGTGACCACGTACGTCGCGTCCCCCCGGACCGTCAGTCCGGCGCCGCCGCCATCGGCCTCGGCCAGCCGGGCGACCAGGACCCCGCCGTCGCGTACCGCGGCGAGATCCTCGGTACCGGGCGTGGCCGGCGCGCACTGGCCGGCCACGAAGTCCAGCAGGGCGCGGATGTCGTCGCCCCCGGGCTCGGGGGGCAGGTCGACGATCCCGCCCCAGGCCGTGCCGAGTTCCAGCCCCAGCACGGGGGCGAGCCCGTGCAGCAGCCCGTCGCCCGTGTACCGGGTGCGGTCCTCCGCCGCCGTGCGGACCGCGGCCCGGGTGACCACGAAGGAACGGGAGTTCTCTCCCGCGCTCCGGGCGGCGGCGCTGACGGCCGCGCAGAGCGCCGCGCCGTCCGCCAGAGGGCCGGCGGACGGTCCCGCGGTGCCGTCGTCCCCGGCGTCCGGACCGGCGGGCGGCCGGCCGCCCTTCATGACCAGCAGCAGGGCTGCCTGTCCGCGGTCCTCGCGGGCCGCCCAGAACCGTTCCCACGCCTGGTCGCCGGCGGGCAGGTCCGCCGTGGTCCAGCCGTCGGCCGGGCCCGGGGGCGCGGGAGTGAGCAGGGTCCCCCGCACGCCCCGGGCAGCCGCTTCGCGGACGAGCCGCTCCAGGAGTTCCCGGTCGTCACCCGCGAAGATCAGGGAGGTGCCGGCCGCCGGGCCGGAGGGCTCCGCCGGCTGCCACACCGTCCGGTGCGCCGCCGGCAGGGCGCTCGCCGGTACGCCGGAAGCGGCTCCGGCGGCCGTGGGCACGGCTTCGTCCTCCTGCCCGGCGGACGGTGCCGGCGACGCGGCGGGCAGGGCCTCGGGGGCGTGGCGCACCCGCTGCCAGGGATAGGCCGGCAGGTCGATCACGCGGCGGGGCAGCGGGCCGGGGAACGGTTCGGCGGCCGGAGCCGCTCCCTCGGCGAGCGTCACCTCGGCACTCGGCTCACCGGCCGCCAGTGCCCGCAGGGCGCGGGCGGCCTCCTCGGGGCCGCGGCAGGCGAGGCGGGCGCGGAACTCGTGCCGGGTCCGTCCGGCGCCGGCGGTGTAGGCGAAGGCGGCGTAGGAGTCCGGGCCGAGCGCCTCCACTCGGCCGGCGTACCGTCCGGCGAGGGCGCGCAGCGCTTCGGGCGTCTTCGCGGAGATCTCGAACCCGTCGGCGCCGGTGCCGTCCGCCTCGTGGCTCCCGTCCCGGCCGGCGCTCCCGGGCGGGCCGAGGACGACGTGCGCGTTGGTGCCGCTCATGCCGAAGGAGCTGACGCCGGCGTACTTCCCGCTGCCGGGGGCCCAGTCGGTGAGCTCGCCCGGCACGGTCATCCCGGTGCCCGAGAGATCGACCCTGGGATTGAGCGTCCGGAAGTGAACGACCGGCGGAGCCTTGCGGTGCCGCAGGCAGAGCAGGGCCTTGACCAGACCGGCGACGCCGGCGGCCGCCTCCAGGTGCCCGAAGTTGCTCTTCGCGGCACCGACGGCGAGCGGGGCGCCGCCGTTGGCGCGGCCGAGGGCCGTGGCCAGGGCCTCCATTTCGATGGGGTCGCCGAGCGCGGTCCCGGTGCCGTGCGTTTCGACGTAGCCGATGTCCGAGGGCCGCAGCCCCGAGTCGGCGAGCGCCTTCTCGATGAGCGACACCTGGGACAGCACGTTGGGTGCGGTGAAACCGCCCGAGCGGCCGTCCTGGTTGACGGCGGTGCCGTGGATCACGGCGTGCACCCGGTCCCCGTCGCGCACGGCGTGGTCCAGGCGCTTCAGCACCACGACACCGCAGCCCTCGCCGCGGACGAAGCCGTTGGCGCGGGCGTCGAACGCCTTGCAGAGACCGTCCGGTGCCAGGGACCGGGTCTCCTGCACCAGGCGCATGGACCGGGGCGACAGGATGAGGTTGGTGCCCGCGGCGAGCGCCACGTCGCAGTCCCCCCGGCGCAGGGCCTGGGCCGCCAGGTGGACGGCGACCAGCGAGGACGAGCAGGCCGTGTCCACGGCCATCGCCGGCCCGTTGAGGCCGAGGGCGTGTGCCACGCGGCCGGCCGCGAAGTTGTGGCCGTTGCCGGTCGTCCAGTAGGCGTCGGGCTCACCCGCGAGCCAGTCGCGGTAGTCCTGCCACATGATGCCGAGATACATCCCGGTCTGGGTGCCGGAGAGCCGGTCGGCGGGCAGGCCGGCGTTCTCCACGGCTTCCCAGGCGACTTCGAGCAGGAGCCTCTGCTGGGGGTCGAGGTGGCGTGCCTCGCGGGGGCTGATGCCGAAGAAGGCGGCGTCGAAGCCCAGGACCTCGTCCAGGAACCCGCCGCGCTGGGGCAGCTTCTCCCACTCGGCGGCGAACGGCTCCTTGCGGTGCTCCGGCATCGGGCGGACCAGGTCGCGCCCGGCCGCCAGCGCGTCCCAGTAACCGTCGAGGTCGTCGATGCCGCCGGGCAGCCTCAGGCCGACGCCCACCACGGCGACGGGCCCGCTGCCCTCCTGTTCCTCGATCCGCTGCCGCAGCGTGCGGATCGTGGCGAGCGCGCGGGTGAGCGGGGTCTGCCGGCTTCCGTCGGGTACGGGGGTCTCTTCCATGGGTCGGTATTCCTCGCGGTCGAACGACAAAATGTCGTGGGGGAAGGGCCGGGGCGGGCGCGCAGCCGGGGTCAGCCGGAGTCGGGAGAGCCGGGGAGCCGCTCGCAGAGGGCGTCGGCCAGCGCCCTCGGCGTCCCGTAGGACCACAGGAGAGTCGGCGAGAGCTTCAGCCCGAACGAGGCCTCCAGCCGGTTGCGCAGTTCCAGGCCCATCAGGGAGTCCAGGCCGAGCTGTTTGAACGGGGTCTCGCCGGAGACCTGTCCGGCGTCGAGCCGCAGGACGCGGCCCGCGAGCCTGCGGACCTCCTCCTCGGCAGCGGCCGGCCGGTCCTCGGGCGGAGCGGCCAGCAGCTGTTCCAGGAAGTCGCCGCCGGCCGCGGTGGCGCCGCCGTCCTGTGCGGCGGCGTGCAGCCGTTCCCAGCTGCCGAGCGCCGCGGTGTCGGGATAGGCGTCGAACCACTGGCGCAGGTGAATGGGCACGTATCCGGTCACCGGCTCGTCCCGCTCCAGCATCCGTACGAGCGCGGCCCACGCCTCGTCGGGGCCGAAGCCGCCCATGCCGCGCTCCTCCAGGCGGGCTCCCCGCTGCTCGTCGCTCGCGGCGAGGCCGACCTCGGTGAACGGGCCCCACTGCACGCTGAGCGCGGTCAGGCCCCGGCGGCGCCGTGCCTCGGCGAAGACATCGAGGTAGGCGTTGGCGGCGGCGTAGGCGGCCTGCCCGGCGTTGCCGACCAGGGCTGCCGCGGACGAGAAGAGGACGAAGAAGTCCAGCGGGTCCTCCGCGGTCGCCGCGTCGAGGTTGCGGGCGCCCGCCGTCTTCGGCGCGAGGACGCGCTCCACCTGCTCCGCGGTCAGGTTGCGCACGGTCGAGTCGTCGAGCAGACCCGCGGCGTGCACCACGCCGCGCAGCGGCGGCAGTTCGTCCCGCACCGCCGCCAGAACCGCGCGCACGGCCTCCGCGTCGGCGATGTCGCACCGCACCGTGCGGACCGCGGTGCCCGCGGCACGCAGGGCCTCGATCCGGGCGGCCGCGGCGGGCGTGGGCCCGGAACGCCCGAGCAGGACGAGCGACCCGGCGCCGTGCTCCGCGAGGAACGCGGCCAGGCTCAGCCCGAGGGCGCCGAGGCCGCCCGTCACCAGATAGCTGCCGTCGGCGCGGAACCGGCCGCCGGGCATCGGAAGCGGCGTCACTCCGTCGACCGAGGACGCGTCGACCAGGACCGTACGCAGCCCCCGGGCGCCGCTGTCGGCGGTCTCGCGGAGGGCGTCCGCCACGTCGGCCATGGCGCGGGTGCGGACCGGGAGCGGCTCCAGCTTGCCGCCCACGATCAGTTCCCAGGCGGCCCGGAGGGCGGACGCGAACCGGCGGCCCCGGTGTTCGAGCAAACCGGGCAGCGCGACCGTGGACAGGGCGACTCCCCTGCTGAACGCCTCCGCGCCGAGGGCGCGGCTGCCGTTTCCGCCGAACGCGATGTACCGGCCGCCGGGTGCCAGGGCGTCCAGCCGTCCGTCGCCGGGCTGCCCGGCGGGTGAGGCGAGGATCAGGTCCACACCGCGGCCGCCGGTCGCGGAGCGCACCGCGTCCGCCCATCCGGGCTCCGTGGGGTCCACGACGGCGTCGAAGCCGGAGCCGGTGTCACCGCCGGCGGCCGTGGTGACGATCCGGGCGCCCAGGACGCGGGAGACCTGCTCGACGGCGGCACGGGCCGCGACGCCCGGCGGAAGGTCGACAAGCACCGTCTCCCCCGCCTCCAGCCGGCCGAGGTCGGACAGCGCGTACCAGGCCGCGGCCATCGGAAGCGGCAACGCGGCCGCCTCGGCGTCGCCGAGACCGTCGGGAACGAGCGCGGCGTGGTCCGCGCGCACGGTGACGTGGCTGGCGAGGGCACCGGCGGCGCAGGCCGCCACCCGGTCGCCGGGCGCCACGACGGTGACGTCCGGGCCGACCGCGACGACGCGGCCGGCGCACCCCGAGCCCAGCGGCATCATGCCGGTGCCGGGCGGCAGCGCGCCGAAGGCCCGGAGCGCGTCGCCGTGGTCCATGGCGACCGCGGTGATCTCGATCTCGATCTCTCCGGGGCCGGGCGAGCGCCGGGCGAGCGGCAGGTACTCGACCGGCTGCCCCGCACCGGGCCGGCGGACGGCGGCCCGGAACGGCTGTCGTGCCGAGCGCGGGGCGGGCAGTGCGAGGGCGGATTCCCCGTCCGGGACGCCGCGGGTGAGGCGCGCCGCGAGGCGCCGGCCGGCGCGCAGTACCACTTGGTCCTCGGCACCGTCGCCGAGGAGTTCGGCGGCCCACTCGGCCGGTCCGCCGCTCTCCGCGGGGTCGATGTCGACGAGCCGGGCGAGCAGCTCCGGGTGCTCGCGCCGCAGGACGCGGGTGAATCCCCAGAAGAGCGCGGCTCCCGGGTCGGGGGCGTCGCCGGGCACGGCCGCCTGCGCCCGGGTGGTCACCACGGCCAGCTGCGGTGGTACGGGCAGGTCGGAACAGGCGCCGGCGAGTCCGGCGAGCAGGGTGAGGGCCCGGCGCTGGGCTTCGAGTCCGGCTTCGGCGTCCGGGGCGGCGAACACCACCCGCTCGGGGAGATCCGCCGGGTCGGGCGTCCCGTCCACGGCGGTGCGCGTCACCCGGGCGCCGGCGGCGGCCAGTGCGCGGGCCAGCCGGCCGGCCGCGGCGCCCCCGCCGTCCCCGCCGTCCCCGCCGTCCCCGCCGTCCCCGCCGTCCGCACCGTCCGCTCCGCAGACGAGCCAGTGGCCGGCCCCCGCGGCCTCGTCGCGGGGGGCGGTGAGATCGGTCCACTCGATGCGGTGCAGGCGCTCGGCGTCGGAGTCCGCGCCGGAGCCCGCGCCCGGCAGCGGCGACAGCTCCATTCCCTCCATCACCAGCAGCGGCCGGTGCCCGCCGTCGAAGATCTGGACGTCGAAGAGCCCTTCGGCCCGCCGGACGGCGTGCGACCAAACCCGGGTGACGGGTTCGTCGGGGGCGTCCAGCAGTTCGACGCGCTCGACGGCCGTGGGCACCAGGGCCGTTCCCGGCGCGTAGGCGTCGCAGAGTGCGAGGGACACCTGGAGCGCCCCGTCCCACAGGGCGGGGTGCAGCGCGCGCCCGCGGTTGCCGGCGCGCAGCCGGTCGGCGAGCACGACTTCGGCCAGGGCCTGCCCGCCCGCCGGGTCCGCGTACAGGGTGCGGATGCCGCGGAAGGCGGGTCCGTACTCGAGGCCGCGTGCCGCCCAGGTGCGGTAGAAGCCCTCGGCGTCCGCCGGGTCGTGGCCGGTGTGCCAGTCGGGGAAGCCGGGGGCGGGGAGCGGCGACGCGCGGTGGCCGGCGCGGGCGGTGGCGTTGTCCTCCCAGCCGGTGCCGCCCTCGGCCAGCGACAGCAGCCGGAAGGCGCCGCCGGCGGATCCGCCGCGCCACTCGGCGGTGAGGCGGGTGATGTCCTCGGTCACCGCCACCTCCTTGCGGAAGCGGATCTTCTCCAGGCGCCGGACGGCGGGGCCGGGCAGCGCCTGTGCCGTGTTGACGGCCACGGCGAGGATGCCGGCGCCGGGCACCACGGGGGTGCCGTGCACCTGGTGGTCCTCCAGCCAGGACGGGTTGCCGAGGGACAGCTCCAGGGCCCCGTGCCGGACGTCCTCCTCCCCGGGGGCGGGGAGGAGCGCGGTGTCGAAACCACGGGCGGCGCCGGAGCCCCGGGGGCGTTCGGCGGTCCAGTAGCGGTCCTGCCGCAGCGGGTATCCGGGCACCCCGGGGTACGCGGTCCGGGGCAGGTGGCCGAACGGTTCGAGACCGGCGACGTAGCCGCGGGCCAGGGCGCCGGCGACGTCCGCGGTGCCGCCGTGGTGGCGGCGCATGGTGGTCAGGACCGCTGCCCGGCGGGCCCGGCCGGCCACCAGCTGCTCGACGGCCGGGGCGAGGACGGGGTGCGGGCTGATCTCCACGACGTGGGTGATGCCCTCGTCGAGCAGCGCGCCCATGGCATCGGCGAACTGCACGGGATTCCTGAGGTTCTCCACCCAGTAGGCGCCGTCCATCTCGGGCCCGTCCAGGCGGCGCCGCCGCACGGTCGACATCAGGCCGATCGCCGCGTCGCGCGGGCGGACCGGTTCCAGGGCGGCCATCAGGTCCTCGCGCAGCGGGTCCATCTGCGGGCTGTGCGACGCGTAGTCGACGTTGACCAGCCGGCAGTAGGTGCCCTCGGCGTCGAGGAGCTCCTTGAGCATCAGCACGGCCTCCTTCTCACCGGAGAGCACGCAGGAGCTGGGGCCGTTGTGCACCGCGAGGGAGACGCTGTCCTCGAAACCCTCCAGCGCGGCCAGCGCGGCCTCCCGGTCCAGGTCCACGGCGAGCATCCGCCCGTGCCCGGAGGCACGGCGGGCGATGGCGCTGCGCCGGGCCATGACCAGGGCGGCGTCCTCGTACGAGAGGACTCCGGCGAGCGTCGCCGCGGTGATCTCGCCCTGGCTGTGGCCCAGGACGACGTCCGGCTCGACGCCCGAGGCGCGCCAGAGCTCGGCGAGGCCGAGGGACATCGCCCAGAGCGTGGGCTGGAGCATGTCGATGCGGTTCGTCCATTCCTCGTCGGCGTCCCCGGAGAAGATGTCCAGCAGGTTCCAGTCGGTGTGCGGGCGCAGTGCCTCGGCACAGCGGGTGACGACGGAGGCGAACAGCGGGCTGTCCCGGAAGAGTTCGACCCCCATGCCGCTCCACTGGGAGCCCTGTCCGGGGAAGACGAACGCGGTGCCGCCGGGGGCCACCGCGGTACCGGCCACCAGACCGGGCGTCGCGGGTTCGGCGTCCGGCGCGGCGGCGAGGGCGAGCAGGCCGGTACGAAGCTCCGCCGGGGTGTCCTGCGCCACGAGGGCCGCGCGGACGGGGAAGTGGTCGCGGCGCCAGGCGAGGGCACCGGCCTGGGCGGCGACCTCCCCGGCTGCGTCCGGCACCAGGGGCGCCAGTTCCGCGGCGCGCAGTCCGAGGGCGGGCGCGTCCTTCGCCGACAGGGGTACGAGGGCGGGCAGCCCGGTCGCCGGGCGGAGCCGCGGGGCGTCGTCCCCGGCCGTCACGGGCGGGTCCGTGACGACCACATGGGCGTTGGTGCCGCCCCAGCCGAAGGAGTTGACCCCGAGGTAGAGGGGGCCGGTCTCCGGCAGGGGGGTCGGCTCGCGCACCACCCGCAGGTTGATGTCGTCGAAGGGGATGGCCGGGTTGAGTTCGGCGGAGTGCAGGCTGGGGGGCACCACGCGGTGCTTCAGCGCGAGCAGGATCTTGATGAGGCCCGCCAGGCCCGCGCTGGCCTCGAGATGCCCGATGTTCGTCTTCACCGAGCCGATGAGCAACGGGTCGGCGGCCCGTCCCCCGCCGAGGACCCGCCCGATGGTGGTGGCCTCGACCGGGTCGCCACGCCCGGTGCCGGTGCCGTGTGCCTCGATGTACGCGGGAGCGCCCTGCGGCACGGCTCCGCCGCCGTAGGCGCGGCGCAGCAGGTCCTCCTGGCCCTGAGGGCTGGGGGTCACCAGGCTGTCGCCGCCGCCGTCGTTGTTCACCACCGTGTTGACGACCACCCCGTGGACGCGGTCGCCGTCGGCCAGGGCGCGCTCCAGGGTCTTCACGTAGAGGGCGGCGACGCCCTCACCGCGTACGAATCCGTTGGCCGAGGCGGCGAACGCCTTGCACCGTCCGTCCGGTGAGAGCCCTCCGAAGTGGGTGAGTCCCACGGTCACGTGCGGATCGAGCATGAGGTTGGTGCCGCCGACGACCGCGGCCTCGATCTCCCCCTCGCGCAGGGCCTGGGAGGCGAGGTGCAGGGCCACGAGCGAGGAGGAGCAGCCGGTCTCCACGGTCATGCTGGGGCCCCGGACCTTGAGGAAGTACGAGAGACGGGCGGCGATCACGTCGAGCGCGTTGCCGACGAGGCTGTGCGGGGTGGGCTGGGCCTCGCGCTCCTTGCGCAGGAGCTCGTAGTCGTGCCAGGAGGCGCCCACGTACACACCGGTGCGGGTGCCCGCGAGGGAGCCGGCCCGCTGGCCGGCGTCCTCGATGGCCCGCCAGCCCACTTCGAGCATCAGACGCTGCTGCGGGTCGATGGCCTCGGCCTCACGGGGCGAGATGCCGAAGAAGCCGGCGTCGAAGCGGTCGACGCCGTCCAGAAAGCCGCCGACCGCCTGGATCTCCTTCTCGGGGTCGAGCTGCGCCGTGCTGTCCCAGCGGTCGGCGGGGACGGGGCCTATACCGTCCCCGCCTTCCATCATCAGATTCCACAGGCTGTCGACATCGGGCGCCCCCGGAAATTTTCCAGCCATACCAACAATGGCGACGAGTTTCCCCGGGTCCTCGAACTCTGAATGTGCGTCCATTGCCCGCCCTCTTGTTGAGAATCGGAATTCCGAAGCAATCCAGATGAATTTATATCAGCCTGGAAGTGGTGAACACCCCTGACCTGTCAGGGGTGTTCACCACGGAGAACCCCTAGAGGCGGTCTGGGGTCACTTGAAGTCCCGGAGGCGCGTCCTGACCAGCCCCTTACTGGCGTTGATCATGCGCCGGCCGATCTCGGGCGGCGCCTCGCGGCGCGACCAGACGGCATTTACCGCCATCTTGCCCGGACTCATCGCGAAGCAGCGGGTGCTCTCGTTCCCCAGCCGGAACGACGGGGAGATGAAATCGGCCTGCTCAATATGCCGAAGAATGCGCTTGGCCGCATCTCCCGGCGTCGTTTTCCCGTCCTCCACGGATTCGCAGAGCTTCCGGGTCATCGTTCCCATCTCATTGAATCCGGCGCTCACCGGCAGCGGTGAACCGGGGTGCTCGCTCCGTTCGAGGTCGAGGAAGACCTGGGCGTCGCCGGTGGTGTCGAACCGGTAGTAGGCGTCCTCGAGCATCACGTTGCCGAGCATGGTGCCGAGCATCCAGGTCCGGTTGACCGCGTTCCACAGCTCGTAGTCGCGGAAGCCCACGAACGAGCTGTAGACGAGGTCGTCGTGGAAGTCGAAGAGACCCTGCTGGAGGCTCTCCAGGTACGAGAACCGCTCCAGCGACCAGTCACCGTCGCGGGAAGCGGCGATCAGCCGCCATCCGAGAGCGTTGACCAGCTCCATGGTGTTGGTCAGACCGCGCGAGTAGAGCGCGTCGATGAATCCCGCCGCGTGCGAGGTGAGGCAGAACCGCTCCCCCACGACCTGCTTGGCCGAGTACTGGAGCCGGCCGGTGGACACCCACGGCCGGACGGCCTTGGCTCCCTGGAACTGCCAGGCTATCTCCGGGAACCGCTTCAGGAAGTCGTCGAACTCCTGCTCCGGAGTGGCCTGGCCCTTGGGGAAGACCCGCGGGTCGAACGTCAGGCCGACACTGCACAGCGGGTTGAGGGAGTCCTCGTGATTGTCGAACGGGATGACCCACAGCCAGCCGCCGTCGAACACGTGGTGCAGCGTGCCGTTGTGCCACGGATTCGGCTGCTTGTGCTTCCGGCCGTTCGGCGACTCGTCGTACGGGCGGACCCCTACCATGTGGGTGAAGAGGCTGCGCGAGTGAGTGCGCGCCCGGGTGGGCGTCTCCCGCAGGCCGAACTTCTCCGCCAGCGGGGAGCGGAAGCCGCTGCCGTCGATGACGTAGCTCGCGCGGAACTCCTTGCCGGCCTCGGTGCGCAGCACCGCGCCGGAATCCGGGTCGATCTCGATGTCCGCGATGCGGGTGGCCAGTTGGGGAACCGCGCCGTACTTCACCGCCAAGTGGAAGAGGTAGGCGTCGATGTCCTGGCGGAACAGGTGTGTCTCGGTCCTGAGGAGCGACGGGACCACCAGCTGGTTGACCTCCTCGGGGTTCTGCGGCCGGCCCTCGCGGTGATAGACGAAGCCGAAGTTCTGCTTCTGGCCGCAGTTCCGGGACACTTCCTTGCGGATCCCCTTGAAGCTGGACAGTGCCTCCAGCTCGGGAACCTTGTACCGGTCGGCGATCAGCCGGGTCATGCCCGAGGTGTACGGGATCGTCGATTCACCAACCGCGAATCGCGGGTGCGTACCCGCGTCGAGCAGCAGAACCTTGACGCCGTTGCGGGCGAGTACCGCGCCCAGCATGCCGCCGGCCATTCCACTGCCGAGAATCGCCACGTCGTACTGATCGCTCGTCGTTTTCTTCGAGTCCTTGCGCGGCAAGTCGCTCACCTGTCTCTCTCCGATATGCGGGGTGCCTGCTCATCTCGCTGCCGCTTCCGGGAAGTGCTTTCTCGGCAGTTCCCTACGGGTCCGGACACCGAGTTTCCGGAAGGCCTTCGTGAGGTGTTGTTCGACCGTGCTCACCGTGACGGTCAGCGTGTCGGCGATCTCCTTGTTGGTCCGGCCCTGCGCGGCGAGGGCGACGACCCGCCGTTCCGCGCCGCTCAGCCGGCCGAGCGCCCGCTCGCCCTCCGCGGACACGGGGCTCCAGGCCGGGGGCCCGTGCGAGGACGCCCCGGCGCCGCACTCCCGCTCCAGGCGCTTGGACTCGTCCAGCGCGAGCCGGGCCCGGGAGGTGTGACCGGCGACGGCGTACGCGCGGCCCAGCTCGCCCAGCGCGCCCGACAGCTGGAACCGGTCACCGCAGGAACGGAGGTTCGTCACGGCTTCTTCCAGCAGAGCGGTCCGGTCGCCCGGTTCCCGGGTGGCGGCGCACACGCGCAGCGAGATCCCGCGCGCGCGGGACGGTTCCCCGCCCGCGAGCACGGCCTGCTCGTCCGCGAGCGCCCGGGCCGCCCGCACATCCGAGAGGGCGAGATGGGCGCGGGCCGCGCTGCTGCGCCAGGGCAGCAGGGTCGGCTGGTCGAACCCCCAGCTCGTCATCAGCTCGCCGCACCGTGTGAAGTCGTCGAGAGCGGCGTACGGGCGTCCGGTCTCCAGCTGGAAGCAGCCCCTGGCGTGCAGGTAGTAGAGCCCGAACCGGCTGGAGAACATGCCGTCGGGCACCGGCTGCGCCACGTATTCGGCGGCGGCCGCGAAGTCCCGGGTGTCGGTCGCCGCCTGGATCAGATTGGCCAGCGGGCCGCCGATACAGACGCCCCAGCTGTCCGCGGGCACTTGGGCGAGCGCGGTCTCCGCCAGTGCCCGGGCGCCGGTCAGGTCGCCCAACCGCAGCGCGATGCCCGCGCGGAGGGACGCGAACTCGGCCACCCACAGGGGGACCTTGCGGGCCCGCGCCTCCTCCAGCCAGTGGTCGCACCAGCGGGCGGCGCTCTCCGGCCGGTCGCCGAACGACAGCGCCGCCACCGCGCACATCAGCCACTCCTGGGTGTGCTTGCCGAGCCGCATGGCGCGCAGCGCGGTCTCGGCGTCGGCCACGGCGCCCTCGGAGGGCCCCTGTCCGAGTACCCGCGACAGCGCCATGGCGCTCAGCGAGCGCGGGTCGTCGTGCGCCGGCTCGCCCCGGGTGGGGGCCAGCACCACCGGATAGGTGACGGAGAGCAGTTCCCAGGTGGCGCGCACCTCGGCCGCGTACTCGGGGTCGGCGCGCTCGTCCCGGTCGTCCATCTGGGCGACGGCGCGCACCGCCTCGTCGAAGCGGCCGTGCCACAACAGGTACTTGGCCAGCATCAGCGTGTGCCGGGCGGACAGCCGGCCGTCGCTGAGGGCAATGGCCAGTTCACCGAGATGGGGAGTGCTGATCGACGGGTTGAGCATCCAGGAGGTGGAGGCCAGCAGGGCGCGCAGGCCGACCCGTTCGCCGTCGTCGCCCCCGAAGCGCAGGGCCGCCTCCAGGCAGGAGTGGGCCTCGGCCACCCGGTTGCCGTTCAGATGGCGCTCCGCCGCCTCGCGCAGCAAGGGCACCGCCCACGGCAGTGATCCGCCCTCAGGGGCACAGTTGCGCAGGTGGCGGGCGGTACGGGTGGCGGCGACACCTTCCTCGTAGCACATCAGGGCCGCCTCGCGGTGCAACGCGCTCCGCTCCGCCGCGCTCAGCCCCTCCAGCACGGCCTGGGCGGCCACCGGGTGCCGCAGCCGGATGCCGTCCAGGAGCCCCGCGGACTCCAGCGCCCGGGCGCCGCGGACGACGACGGCCGGCTCCAGGCCGGTGAGCCGCGCGAGATGGCCGGGGGCGTGGATGTCCCCGTCGAGTGCGGCCAGCGCCCGGGCGAGGCGCAGCAGAGCGGGTTGTCCGCGGTGCAGGCAGCTCAGGAGGGTGTCGCCGTAGGTGTCCCCGACGACCACCGTGCTCGGGTCGGAGGCGTAGCGGGAGTCCTCCAGCAGGGCCCGGACCAGCAGCGGGTTTCCGCCGCTGACCCGGTGGCACCGCTCGGCGAAGTCCGGGTCCGGGGCGGTGCCCCGGTGCGCCGCGAGCAGCGCCGTGACCCCGGCGGGCGACAGCGTACTCAGCGTCAGACCGCGGTAGTTGGGCTGGCGCAGTAGTTCGGCGTGCAGTTGGGGATGGGCCGGACGTGACAGCGGGCATTCGGTGAGCGCGAGGACCACCCGGGCCCGGCGCAACTGGCGGATCAGGTGGAGCAGCCAGTGCAGCGACAGGGGATCGGTGAACTGGACGTCGTCCACGCACAGCAGTACGGGGACCTCCTCCGCCGCACGGATCACCTCGGCGCACAGCCGGTGCAGGATGTCGGTGGTGGCCGCGTCGAGCGTCCGCGGCAGGTCGCCCGTGTCCTCCCCGGACGCTTCGCACCCGCCGTGCAGGTCGTCAAGGAGCGAGGCGGCTCCCGGCGGAGCGCCGGCCGACCGGAGAAGCTGTCTCAGGACGCTCCCCGGCGACCGGCGTTCCGGCCACGAACCCACCGCGTCCAGGACCAGGAAGCCCCGGTCCCATGCCTCGCCTTTCAGGGCGGTGAGCAGCTCCGTCTTGCCGCAGCCCGTCGCACCGCCGATCACCGCCGCGCCGCCGCCCGCGCCGTGAACGCAGGCCTGGAACAGCTCCGAGAGCTCGGACAGTTCCCGGTCGAGTCCGACCAGCCGCATGTTCGTTCCTCCCTTCCTAGGTCCGGGAAGAGGTCACGGGTTCCGGGTTCGCGGTTTCCGGAACCCGGGGGACCTCCACGGGTGTGCGGTAGATGAGCGTCAGCAGCGGACCGGTCATGGCCGTGGTGACCACGGCCATCACGACGACCAGGGAGTACAGACCGGCGTCGAGCAGGCCGAGCTGGAGACCGACTCCGAGGATGACCAGTTCGGTCAGGCCCCGGGTGTTCATCAGCACCCCGAGAGCCGCGGACGGCCGCGGGGGCAGTCCCTGGCTGCGGGCCCCGAGATAGGTCCCGCCGAACTTGCCGGCGACCGCGACGAGCAGGATCACGCCCAGCTCGATGAAGTCGCCACCCCGCAGGGAGCCGAGATCCACCTTGAGACCGGCCACCACGAAGTAGACGGGCAGCAGCACCGAGGTGACCTGTGCCGTGTGGTCATGGATCTCGGTCCGCAGGGCGAGGGTCTTCTCCCGGGGGACGACCGTGCCGAACAGGAAGGCGCCGAAGATGAAGTGCATGCCCATCGCCTCGGTCGCCGTCGCCGACAGCAACACGCCGATGAGCACCAGGGCGAAGTGCCACGGAGCGAAGGCGACCGCCTTGCCGTCCCTGACGAACAGGGCGCGCAGCACCGGCCGCACGACGTACATCATCACGATGAGGTACGGGAAGGCGAGCATCGTCCGCCAGTGCTCGCCACCACCGCCCGCCGTCGCCTGGACCCCCGCGAGGACACTCCAGGCGACGACGTCCACCGATGCCGCTGTGGCGAGTGCGATCCCGCCGACCGCGGTCTTGCCGATACCCCGGTCGGTGAGAATCCTGGCCAGCACGGGGAACGCCGTCACCGAGACCGAGAGCCCGATGAACACGACGAAGACCGCGGTGTTGCCGGTCTCATGGGTGCGCAGCAGATAGAAGGCGAGACCGACACCCAGCAGGAACGGCACCGCGGTGGAGCCGAGGACCGCGCCACCGGTGATCCGGCTCCTGCCCCGCAGGGTGGAGCCCTCCAGCTCCAGGCCGACGGCGAACATGAACAGGGCCACGCCGACATTCGCCATGCCCGTGAGCAGCGGGCGGATGTCGTCGGGGAAGAGCAGTCCGGAGATCGCCCCGTCGAAGAGAGTGGGTCCCAGAAGAACACCCGCGACGATCTCGCCGACCACGGGGGGCTGGTTGATCCGGGCCGCAAGGTGACCGAGCCCTCTCGCCAGAAAGAGAATCAGCCCGAGATCGATGAAGAGGAGTTGCACCTGGTGACTACTCATGGCCGTGGCGTCCCGCCCGCCCTTCTCCTGTAGGCGGTGGTCAACTCTTGTCGGCGGCCGGCTCGGTGCTCTGGCCGATGAGGTCGTCGAGTGTGAGGGTGAGCATCGGGTGCTTCCCGCTGAGGCCGGAGATCAGCTTCACGAAGTTCGCCGACGGTGTGCGCTCGCGGTCCGGGTCGACCATCTCCGTCGCGAGGCTGTGGTAGAACTCCTTGTACCTCGTACGGTCGTAGAACCGCTCGACGAAGGTCCGTATCTCGTCGAAGAAGGCGCGGTACGCGGTGACATAGCGCTTGAGGGCCTGCTCCTCGATCTCCGGATGCTGGATGATCTTGTCGACGATCCTCGCGAGGGTGCTGCCGGCCAGCGTGGCCAGCGCGACACCGGTGGAGAACAGCGGATCGACGAAGGCGGCCGAGTCACCGACGCACACCCAGCCGTCGCCGGTGAAGCTCTTGCTGGTGTACGACCAGTCGCGCGCGGTACGCCAGCCCGCGGACTGGTTGGCGCCGGCGAGCATCTTCTTGAGCTTGGTGGACTTGTCCACCTCGCTCCAGAACAGCTCCTGGAGCGAACGGCCCTCCTTGTTGGCCTCCTCCGACCGCGTCACGTAGCCGACGCTGATGGTGCCCTTGTCGATCGGGATCGCCCAGAACCAGCCCTCGTCGAGGCCCTCGATGAGGATGTTGGTGTACTCGTCCCCGGGCAGCCGCTCACAGTTGTCGAAGTACGTCCAGACCGCGACGTTGCGCAGCTCTTCGTGCCAGGTGACGTCCGCGTACTTGCGGCTGAGGAGGCGCGACTGGCCCGAGGCGTCGATGACCAGCTTCGCCCGCGCCTCCTGCATGCCGTCCATGCCGCGCAGCGTGTAGCGGACTCCGGTGACGCGCCCGTCGGTCTCGACGGGCTCCTTGACGGTGGCCTCTTCGAGCACGAACGCGCCGAGCTCGCGGGCCCGGTCCAGGATCAGGGAGTCCATGTCGGCGCGCCGCGTGTGGTACGCGTACTCGTGGCTGGTCCCCTCGATGAACGAGAAGTTCCACGGCACCTGCGCGTTGCCCCAGACCAGCGTGCCGCCGTACTTGCGCTCAAAGCCGCGGGCGTCCATGCGCTCGGTCAGGCCCAGCTCCTGCATGGGCCGCATGAACGCGGGGATGAGCGACTCCCCGACGTGATACCGGGGAAACCGTTCGCGGTCGAGAACGAGGACGCGGTGTCCACGCTGCGCGAGAAGTCCCGCGGTGGTGGAGCCGGCCGGCCCTCCACCGATAACGATGACGTCGAATTCTTCAGGTACCCCGAAGAGAGTGGACGACATTTATAGATCCTCTCCTTGCATCAACGAACGCTGCACCGCTTTGCGCAGGGCGCGCATCGGCATTCCTCAAAGTGTGGCCTCCGGCCCATGAAGGTCTCCTGGAGTATTTCTGGATGCCTCATTCAGAGACGGCTCCAGAGTCTCCGGACCGCCGGCGGGAAGACACCCGCGCATGCCTCACCGGCCCGCGGCAGGCCGCTGCCCGGCAGGCACTCAAGGACTCGTCCGCCGGCACGCCCCGGGAACAGAAGGAGGCCTCCTCATTCCCACTTCGGGAATCGGCCACCGGCGGAAAACGTACGGGACGAGCGACACACCGGACCGAATCGATTCGACGTTCACCCGAACCGCTCTCGGGCGCGACCGCCCGGTCCGGAACCGCGCGTGTATTCCCTCCCTCAGAATTCCCGCCGCCCCCACGAGTGTGGGACGGCGGTACCGCCGGCGTCATCTCCCGTGTTGCTCGAACCGGCGTTGCCCGGACCGGCCGGCGGTGCTCCACCAGTCGGGGTGGTCCCGGTACCAGGCGACCGTTTCGGCCAGCCCCTGCTCGAAGGGCACCGAGGGTTCAAAGCCCAGCTCCTCGCGGAGCTTGGTGCCGTCCAGCGAGTAGCGCCGGTCGTGCCCCTTGCGGTCCGGGGTCGGGCGCACCCGGTCCGCACCGGCGCCGCAGAGCTCCAGGAGACGTTCCGTCACCTGAAGGTTGCTCAGCGGTGTGCCGCCACCGATGTTGTAGATCTCGCCGCCCCGTCCCTTGGTGAGGATGAGCTGGAGCGCCCTGCAGTGATCCGCCACATGGATCCACTCGCGCACATTGGCCCCGTCGCCGTAGAGCGGAACGGAGCGTCCCGCGAAGAGCCGGGTGGTGAAGAGCGGGATGAGTTTCTCCACGTGCTGGTGGGGCCCGTAGTTGTTGGAGCAGCGGCTCACCGACACGTCCAGTCCGTGCGTGTGCCAGTAGGAGCCGGCGATCAGGTCGCTGCCCGCCTTGGTCGCCGCGTAGGGCGAACTCGGGTCCAGCGGCCACTCCTCCGTCCACGAGCCCTCCTCGATCGACCCGTAGACCTCGTCCGTGGACACATGGAGGACCCGCGGCACCCCCGTGCTCAGGCACGCCTCCATCAGCGTCTGGGTGCCGGCCACATTGGTCCGCACGAACTCCGCGGGCGCGCTGAGCGAGCGGTCCACGTGCGACTCGGCGGCAAAGTGCACCACCGCGTCGTGCCCCGGCAGCAGTTCGAGGAGCGTCGCCGCGTCGCACACGTCGCCCCGCACGAAGGTGAGCCGGGGGTGCTCCGCGGGCAGATTGGCCCGATTCCCCGCGTAGGTCAGCCGGTCCAGGACGGTGACCTGGGCGTCCTCGTAGCCCGGGTATGCCCCGTCCAGCACGGCTCGCACGTAGCACGATCCGATGAAGCCGGCCCCGCCCGTCACCAGGATTCTCATTCGGTCCGCCTCGTCATGTCGTCAGCATGTGCACGCTCGCATGGTCGCCGACCATCAGCCGGTGCCGTCGTCCGCCGCCGTTGGCGGAGGCCACCTGGGCGGCCCGGCCGATGACCGAACCGTGCAGGCCCTCGACACCGCTGATCGACGCGGCGTCGAGAACGATCGAGTAGGACACGCCGGACCCGATGAGCACGCAGTCGTCGCCGATGGTGGTGTCCGGCCCCACGACGCTGTCCTTGATCACGGTGCCCCGGCCGACGCTCACCGGGCCGGTGATGCGCGAGTTCACGACGCGGCTGCCCGCCCCGATCTCCACGGGGCCCACGAGCACGCTGGTCGCGTCGGCCCGGTGGGCGACCGAGGTGGTCAGGGAGCGCAGCAGCTCACGGTTGCACTCCAGCATGTCGTCCACCGTGCCCATGTCACGCCAGTACCCCTTGTAGCCGGAGGCCCGCACCTCATGCCCCCGGGCTACCAGCCACTGGACGGCGTCGGTGATCTCCAGCTCGCCGCGCGCGCTCGGCGTGATGGCCGCGACCGCCTCGTGCACCCGCGGAGAGAACACGTAGACCCCGATGAGTGCCAGATCGCTCACCGGGCGGGTGGGCTTCTCCACGACCCGGATCACGCGCTGCCGGTCGTCCAGTTCGGCCACGCCGAAGGCTCGCGGATCGCTCACCGCCTGGACCGCCAGCTGGGCTGCCGCCCCGCCGGTGCGGAAGCCGTCCACGACCTCCGCGATGCCCTGCGGCAGCATGTTGTCGCCGAGGTACATCACGAAGTCCGCGTCGCCCAGGAACTCCCGGGCGATGACCACGCAGTGGGCCAGGCCCCGGGGGGCGTCCTGGTGGAGATAGGTGATCCGCAGACCGAGCGCGGACCCGTCTCCGACCTTCGCGGCGATGTCGCCGGCGTAGCCGCCCACCACGATGCCCACGTCGGTGATCCCCTGGGCACGGATGTCCTCGAGGATGTGCACGAGCACGGGCTTGTTGGCGATGGGGATGAGTTGTTTGGGCATCGTGTGGCTGAAGGGCCGCAGTCTGGTTCCGGTCCCGCCGGCCAGGACGAGCGCCTTCACGACTCGGCGCCCGTCGTCGACTCCCGCTTCCCCGCGGGCGCCGTCCCGGACCCCGCCGTGCCCGGCTCCACCGGTCCGGCCGCGCGGCCGGCGGACCCGCCGTAGACGAGACGGCGCATCAGAGCGTCCAGCGGCCCTCTCAGACCCGCCCGTTCCAGCACGACCGCCACAGCGAGCACCGTGAGCCAGACGCAGACGCCGATGACGGCCGCGCCGGTGGCCTCGATCCGGTCGCCGGCACCGAAGGCGACGCGGGCGAGAACGAGCGCGAGCAGCGCGGACTGCAGCAGATAGCACGTCAGCGACCTGCGGCCGACCGCCGCCAGGGCGCCGGCCACGGGTCCGGGGGTCCGGCCGCGGTCCTGGAGCCGGGCGACGAACAGCCCGAACGCCGCCGCGTAGGCCAGTCCGCCGGCGAACCCGGTGATCACGTGCAGCGCGGTCACCGATCCCCTGGCCAGGTCACCGGTCTCCCAGACGCCGGCGCCGATCAGCGCCAGCGGCACACCGCCGAGCACCGAGACGGAGCCGCCGATCAGCACCACGCGCCCGAGCAGGGCACGGTGCCGGGCCGGGTCGTCGAGGTAGCGTCTGCGCGCGGCCACGGCACCGACCAGGATGGCGGTCGGGATCGGCCACGCCAGCAGGATGTGCACCGAGGCGAACGGCGCCTGCGAGAGCCGCTCGACGACCGCGGCGCCGTAGTCGTGGGCCCAGACCGTCCCGCGGACCTCCGCGCCGCTCCCGCTCTCCTCCACGGCCATCGCCACGGACAGCAGCGCTGTCAGAAGGGTCGCCGCCACGGCGCTGATCACCACACCCCTGCCCAGGGCCCGGTCGCCACGGGTGAACAGCCACCCCAGGGCCAGCGCCGCGACGCCGTAGGGCGCGAGGATGTCCGCCGGGAAGATCAGCACGAAGTGCACGAAGCCGAACAGGACGAGGAACACACCGCGCCGGCGCAGCAGCCGGGCCGCCGCGGACGCTGTGGTGCCGGCCGCCCGCTGCCGCATGACCAGCATCGCCATGCCGTAGCCGAAGAGGGCGGCGAACATCGGGTAGGCCCGGTTGTCGACGAGGTCCAGGCTGAGGAAGGTGACCGTGCGGTCGAGCGCGTCGCCCCCCGCCGGGTGGGTCACCACGCCCGGGTCGCTGGTCGTCACGTACAGGGGCGCGTGGGCCAGGGCGATGAGGAGCAGCATGAAGCCCCGTGCGATGTCGGGTGCCGGGGAACGCTCCGCAGCGGTCACCCCCCGCCGCCGGGCCGGCGGTTTCACCGTGCTGCGCGTCGACATGCTGTCCTCCGATGGTGATTCTCTTCGGACCGGGACAGGGCGGCCGGGCCGCTCCGTACCGTCCGGCGGGGATGTCCGGTCACCGGGCCGGCTCCCGGCAGGCGGCGTAGTCGGGGAGCAGGCCCGCGGCTCTCGCCTCGGCGAGCGTCGGCGCCACGGTGTCCCGTTCGGACATGACCGGCTCGATACCGGCGGGGATCGGCAGGCCGAGCTCCGGGTCGAGGACGGAGAGCGCGTGTTCGTTCTCGGCGACGTAGCCGCTCGTGAGCATGTAGGACATGACGGTGTCGTCCTCCAGGGCGACGAACGCGTGCCCCACCCCCACGGGGAAGTACACCGCCCGGAAGTCGACCGGGTCGAGCCGCACCGCGTCCCACGCCCCGTACGTCGGCGAGCCGACCCGGATGTCGACCACGATGTCGAGCGCGGCGCCCCGGGCGCAGTAGACGTACTTCGCGGTCCCGGGCGGTGTCGCGGTGAAGTGCACTCCGCGGACGACGCCGCGGCGTGACCGGCTGTGGTTGGTCTGCGCCACCCGGAGGAGACGGTGTCCGACGGCTTTCTCGAAGGCCTCCTGCTGGAACGGCGAGACGAACAGACCGCGCTCGTCGGGGAAGATCCGCGGAGTGAACTCCACTGCTCCCTCGACGGCGAGTTCACGTATTTCCATGGCTCCTCCTGAGCGGGTCCACTGGGCGGGCGGATGAGGACGGCGCGCTACAGCGCCGCCAGCACCTCGCGCAGCGCGCCGATCACCCGGTCCTGGGTGGCGGGAGACAGCGACGGGTACATCGGCAGCGAGAAGATCTGTCCGGCGAGGGACTCGGTCACCGGCAACGCCCCTTCCCGCACGCCGAGATGGCTGAAGCCGGACATGGTGTGGACGGGCCACGGGTAGCTGATGTTGAGTTCGATGCCGTGGCCCCGGAGGGCCCGCAGGATCTCGTCCCTCATCGGATGCCGCACCACGTAGACGTAGTAGACGTGGCCGTTCCCCGGTGCGACGGCCGGCAGGACGAGGCCCGTATCGCCGAGGCCCGCCGCGTAGCGCTCGGCGATCGCCCGCCGGGCCGTGATGTAGCCGTCGAGCCGGGGCAGCTTCCGGCGCAGGATCTCCGCCTGGACCTCATCGAGCCGGGCGTTGTGCCCCGGGGTCTCGACGACGTAGTAGCGCTCTTCCATGCCGTAGTAGCGCAGGCGGCGCATGCGCCGGGCGGTCTCCTCCTCGCGGAAGAGGGCGGCGCCGCCGTCGCCGTAGGCGCCCAGCACCTTGGTCGGGTAGAAGGAGAAGGCCGCGGCGTCCCCGGTGGTGCCGGCCAGTCTGCCGTCGCGGGTGGCGCCGTGCGCCTGGGCGCAGTCCTCCAGCAGGCTCAGACCGCGTTCCGCCGCGAGGCTCCGCAGCGGCTCCAGGTCCACGCACTGCCCGTACAGATGGACCGGCAGCAGACAGCGTGTCCGGTCGGTCAGCACCGCCTCCACCTGCGCGGTGTCCATGAGGTACGTGTCGGGGTCGATGTCGACGAAGACCGGGACGGCTCCGACGGCGTCGATGGCCACCACGGTCGGCGCGGCCGTGTTCGACACGGTCACGACCTCGTCGCCCCGTCCGACCCCGAGGGCCTGAAGCGCGATCTTGATGGCGTTGGTGCCGTTGTCGACGCCGACGCAGTGCGGCATGCCGTGGTAGTCCGCGAACTCCCGCTCGAACCCCTCCGTGCTGCTGCCCAGCACGAGCCGGCCGGAGCCGAAGACGGTGTCGACGGCGTCGAGGATGTCCTTCCGCTCCGCCGCGTACTCCTCCAGATAGCCCCAGACTCCGGTCGTCATGGACGTCTCGCTCCTTCTTTCACGCCGAGGAAGAGGCCCCGGCCGGACTGGGCATCGTCGATGTACTCGGTCGTCAGACCCGCGTCGCGCATGGTCCGCTCGTAGAGGTCGCGCGGGAACAGCTGGTGCACGTAGGACTCGACGAAGTGCCGGGCGCCCCCGGCGTCGGCGACGACGTAGTGCACGTCCATGTGTGAGGCCCCGCCCTCCCGCCGGGTGTGCGACACGCGCGAGATGGTGCGGTGGTCGGGCGTGAGGACGTCGGCGGCCACATAGCCGTCGAGGAACGTTTCGGGGAACCACCAGGGTTCGATGACGACCACGCCGCCGGGACGCAGGTGCCGCGCGAAACAGCGCATGGTGCCGGCGAGTTCGCCGGCACTCTGGTGCGCCACGGCGGCGAAGAGGCAGACGAGGGCGTCGAAGGTCCGGCCGACGTCCAAGGTGCGCATGTCGCCCTGGTGCAGCGGGGTGCGGGGCATCCGGTCCCGGGCGACGGCCAGCATCGCCTCGGACAGCTCGACACCCTCCACGTGCTCGAACAGCTCGTCGAAGTACCGCAGGTGGCCCCCGGTCCCGCATGCCACGTCGAGCAGCGAGGAGGCCCCGGGCAGCCGCCCGCGGATCTGCTCGGTGACGTACTTGGTTTCGGCCGGGTAGTCCTTGCCGCGCAAGGTGTACACATGGTCGTAGATCTCGGCGAAGTCCGGTCCGTACACGGTTGTCCCCTCACGTCGCGTGGGCTTCGGCCAAGGCGGCCACGGTCCTCTCCAGGGCCACGCGCAGCGGTATCCGGGGCCGCCATCCGGTGACCGACCGGAACGAGGAGGAATCGATGGTGACGCTCCGGAAATCGGTGGCCGGCGCGTCGTCGGGCGGTGTGGCGCGGACCACCGGTACCGGCGGCTTCCCCAGCCGGGCGGCCACCAGCTCCGACACGGTGCGGCACACCTCGCCGAGCGGGTCGCCCCGGCCGGCTCCCAGCAGCCAGTGGCCGCCGGTCAGCGCCCCGGGACGGTCGAGCGCGGCCACGAACGCCCCGGCCACGTCGTCCACATGCACCAGATCCCGCTTGACCGTTCCGTCGTGCCACAGGGTGAGCGGCTCGCCGGCCAGGGCGCGGCGGATCATGAAGGCCACCACTCCCCGGTCCGCGGCGTGCGGCGCCGCCACATGCCCGAACACCGTCGGCAGGCGCAGGCTCGCGCCCCGCAGCACCCCGTCCGCGGTGGCCTCCATCAGCAGCCGCTCGGCGGCCAGTTTGTGGCGGTCGTAGGCGGTCTCCGGGTGGTCGGGCTCGCTCCCGTCGAGGGGACCGCCGGGCGGCAGGCCGACCTGGGAGGCCGCGCCCGCGTACAGGACCAGCGGGGCGGGCCCTTCGCGCCGCTCACCGCGCAGGACCTCGCAGAGGTTCTCCATGACACCGACGTTGACCGCCCGGCTGGCCGGGTCCTTCTCGGCCGCCCGCCAGCCTCCGCTGTGGGTGACGAGGTGGATCACCACGTCCGCGCCGGACACGGCTTCGGCCACCTCCCCGCCGCGGGTGAGGTCGGCCCTGCGCACCTCGGCACGGGCCGTCCCCGCGGCGGGAACGCGACTCGGCCGCCTGGCCACCGCCCTGAGCCGGACGGGCCGGTGCGCGAGGGCCGCGGTCACCGCGGACCCGACGAATCCGGAGGCTCCGAGTACGGCGATCACCGGCGGCTCGCCCGGCTCCCGCTCCTGCGAGGTCATGTCCTCTCGACTCCTTGTTCTGGCGCGGGGGCCGGCACGGCCGGGGCATGGAGCGCGTGCAGGCATGCCAGCAGACTCCGGGCCTGCATGTTGACGTAGTGGCTGTGCCGCAGCAGCTCGGAGAGCTGCGCCGGCCTCATCCAGCGGTAGTCGGGGTGGTCCGGCCGCTCGTCCGTCTCGACGAGCAGATGCCGGCTGCGCGTATGGAAGAGCCGGCCGCCCTCGTCGGACAGGGTGACGTCGAAGAGGATCCGGTCCGGCTCCGCCGTCAGCACCTCGTCGAGGAACAGGGGACGGGCGTGAGCCGGCAGTACGTCGTAGTTCCGCTCCGTGCACTGGACGGTGGGACCGAGTTCGACCGCGTCCACGAACCCCGGTTCCGTGCGCTGGTGCACCAGTACATGCGGCTCGCCGTCGATACGGGCGGTGAGGAAGGCGACGATGCCTGTCCCGTGTGCGGCGATCATCGGCTGGGCCCACTCCCCGACCTCACGGCCGGAGGCTTTCACCCGCACGCCGATCACGTCGAAGAACCGCCCGCTCTCATGGACGATCGCCCCGGGTTCGCGCCGCCATCCGCCGAGCTCCGCGAGAGGCACCCGTTCGGTCCGCACCTCGACCCGGCTGCGCGCGGCGGTGATCCACCTCAGGATCTCCCCGGTCGTCGTGGGGCCGCGGGCCGGCCCCGGCCGTGTGACGTGCCGCTCGCCCCCGACCGGCATACAGGCCAGCACGCTGCGCAGGTCCATGCCGACCAGGTCGTCGATCCTCAACAGGCCGCGCACCTCGGCAAGGCTCAGCCAGCGGAATCCGGCGGCCGCCTCGATGTCCTCCCCGACCTCGACGATCATGTTGCGGTTGCGCTTGCGCAGGAACCACGAGGCCTGTTCGGACTGGCGCACATCGGCGATCACCCGGTGCGCGGCGGCATCCCGAAAATACGTCAGATAGGGAACGGGCTTCCCGCGGTGCACTCCGGTGAAATTGCTCCGCGTCGCCTGCACCGTGGGGGAAAGCTGGAGTCCGTTGATGTTCCCCGGCTCCGCCTTGGCCTGGACGAGGCAGTACAGAACACCGTCGACCCACTTGACGAGAATTCCGAGGATTCCCGTTTCCGGCTGATTGATTATGGGTTGGTCCCAACGCGGGATGGCGTGCCCGGAAATGTGCGTGCGAAGCCCTTCGACCGAGAAGAAGCGTCCGCTGCGATGGGTCAGCGCCGGCGATCCGGGAGCGCAGTCCCACCCCTGCACGGACGCCAGCGGGATGCGCTCCACCCGGGTGTAGATGGTCCGGCGAGCGGCCTCGAACCACTGGTGGAAACCTGCCGGAGCACACGGTCCATCGGCGAGAAATTCCTTCATCAGCAACTCTCGTACTGGGATTGGCTTGACGCTTCATTTCGGCTGGCGACTCATTTTCGCGCAGCCCGCCGCCCGTGGCGTCTCCCAGATTGCTCATAACGTCCGCCGCCGGATCACCAATTCAGGATTGCCCCAGCGAACAGCTCCGCGGCGGCCCGGGCCGGCGAAACTCGGACGTGCCGTGCTCCGGTGGATCAGGCCGGTTCACCGATGAGGTGATGGCAGTGGCTCTCGTACACCCACTGCTCCCACTCCTGCGGAGTCCAGCCGCGTTCGGAGACCAGGAGGTGGAAGAGCTCCGGACCGAGCAGCACGTACGCGATGTCGACGGCCCGGTCCACACCGAGCCCTTCCCGCAGCGCGCTCTTGCTCTCCAGCGACTCGATGAAGCGCCGCTGGACAATCAGCCGCTGACGCTTGTTGGCCTCCCACAGCTCGGCGCCGTCGCCGCTGGTCGCCGCGGCGTTGCGCAGCACTTCGAGCAACGGGCCGACCCGCTCGAGGATGACGCGGGTCAGCTGTACCTGGAGCCGCAGCTGACGGCGCGGGTCCTCGGCCTCCAGCGCTTCCACCACCTGAGGACGCTCCAGGGTCGGTACGGGATCCTCGTCGCCCGCGATGTGGACGTCGATGAGCTCCTTGAGGATCCGCTGCTTGCTCCCGAACGAGAAGTAGATCGTCTGCACGGCGACCCCGGCCTCACGGGCGATGGACTCGATGGTGGTCCCGCCGTAACCGTGCTCGACGAAGAGCGCCATGGCGGCCTCCAGCATCCGGTTCCGCGTCTGCTGCGCCTTCAGTCGGCGGCCGGAGTTTTCCTTCGCCATTCTGGATCACTTCCCACTCACTGCTCGGCATCTCGGGCCACTGGGCGGACCGTCCGAGGGACCCGGGGTGTCGGCATCCGTCCACTCCAGCAGGCCAGGCAAGTATGACTGCCGTTCCCGGCGGCCGGGCACGCGGCCATGCCGTACGGGCCGTCCCCGGCCGCGCGCTCCGGCCTCCCGGCGCCGGTTGGAACGGGCGGCGCCGCGGGGGTGCGGACGTCCGGCCGTGCCCCCGCGGGCGCGCGGCCCGGTCCCGGAACGCGGCCGCCCGTACCGGCGGGGGAGGCCGGTACGGGCGGCCCGGGCACGCCCTCGGGCCGGGAGGACACGCCCGGCTCAGGAGAGACCGGCGGCCGCCCCGGACCCGGTGGACGCCGGGTGGGCCGGCGAACGGCGGGCGCCGATCAGCGACCGCACCACCCGGTCGGGGCGGACGACGGCCGCCGGCCTGGCCAGCAGATGCTGCACGTCGAGCATGACCCGGTGCGCGGGGACCGACACATGACTGGCCATCATGACCTGACGGACGTAGCGGTTCATCAGGTCCGTACCGATCCCCTTGGCGCCGATCGTCTCGGGGTACATGAAGTCACTGCTCGTGGACATCTGCCACGGGGTGTCGATCACGCGTGACGCCGCCCGGTAGAACCGGCGCGCCATGGCCGGAGTGGCCTCGCCGTGCCGGTCGAGGCAGCGGCCCAGCTCCACCGCCTCCAGCGTGGCCACGGTCATGCCCTGGCCGTAGAGGGGATTGAAGCTGCAGATCGCGTCGCCGAGCGCCACGAAGCCCGCGGGCACCTTCTTCAGGTCCTCGAACCAGCGCCGCCTGGCCGCCGGGTACAGGAAACGCTCCGCGTTCCCCTCATCGACCGGCTTGGTCCGGGCGAGCAGTTCGGCCACGTGCGGGCTGGGCAGCCCTTCGGCGAAGGCGGCGAAACCCTCGGGGTCCACCGGTGCGTGCGACCGGTGCCATCCGCCCAGGGTGACGATCCAGCGGTCCCCCTCCACCGCGAACACCGCGGCGGCACGCTTGTCGTGCGGCGGCACCGCGGACATCAGGTACAGCAGGGCGTCGCCGTGCAGCTCGCCGCCCTGCCGGTGCATCACGCGGGTGGTGTACCCGACATCGATCTTGACGGTGGTCGTCTTGGGCGCCGGACAGTCGAGCTGTTCCAGCCACCGCTCGGTACGGCCGGCGCTGCGCCCGGTGGCGTCGACGACGAGGTCGGCGCCGAGTCTGCGGCCGTCGTCCAGATCGACCCCCAGCACCCTGCCGGACACACCGAACAGCCCGCTCACGGCGGTGCGGTCGAGGATCTCCACGTTGGGCAGCGCGGTGACGCGGCGCCGGACGGCGTGCTCGAGGTAGGCGCGGGTGAGGCTGATGCCGAGCTGCCCGCTGGTGAACCGGATACGCAGCCCGCCCATCTGATGGAAGAGCAGATCACGGCCCGGGTCGAAGGGCACCGCCCCGCCGGCGATCAGTTCGTCGGTGAGACCGGGGAAGAGCTCGTCCAGCTTCTTGCGCCCGCTGATGAGCAGGGCGTGGGCGTGTGGGCCCTGGGGCACGCCCTTCCGGCTGTGCGGGCCATCGGGAAGAGTGTCCCTGTCGATCACGGTCACCGAGGTGAATCTGCGGGAGAGCGTGCGGGCCGCGACCAGTCCTCCGATCGAGCCCCCCATAATCACTGCGTGTCCGCCGACCACGCCCACGTGCCCTCCTCATGAAGACAGAATTCCGGTGCGGACCGCACCGGTCTGTCATTGTTGAGGAAGCCGGTAAATAATGTCTTCTCCAGGATTGCTCAACCCCGCGGACCGGGCCCGTCAGGAGGAAAACAGCTCCGGTAGCGCGGCACCGATAGCGGCCCGCTCCGCATCAAAAACACGCGTTTGCGACGGAGATTTCAGGACAAGATCCACGGTAATCACGGAACTCGGCGCGACGTAAAAAGGACCAGCACTCCCGACGGCAATGGGCCGACTGCCGCCACCGGCCCTCCTCGAAACCGCCTGAATATACCAGTGACCTTCGGGAACGAAATCAATGCTCCAGCCGCCGGTACCGCTCGGAATACGGCGGCATCGTGAAGGGCGCTCGTACCGGGAGAGCGGGGGAATCGCCGCGACGAAAACCGGCTCGTTGTCCTGACCGTCACCCCGGAGGACCCGCCCCCGAAAAGATCCGTAGGCGAAGGGCGCGTCATCCGCCTGCCCCACGGTGAAATCGATGGCCGTCTGCCCGAGCTGCGCAAGCCGACGGAAACGCCCGGGTGACACGCCAACGCTCTTCGTGAAGCGCGTCGTGAAACTCCCCAGGCTGGAATAGCCCACCTGAACCGAGATGTCGGCGATCCGGTCGGACGTATAGAGGAGCTTGCGCTTCGCCTCCTCCTGGCGCACTGCGGAGAGGAAACGATTTGGCGGGAGACCGGTCTCCCGGTGGAATATCCGCGACATATGGAAGGCGCTCATCCGCGCCATGTCGGCGAGCGCACAGAGGGAAAGATCCTCGTGGTACCGATCACGTATGACCTCGACGACACTCTCGATTTCCGACCGCATCAGGACTCCCCCTGTGAGTTGAACGGCGCGCCGCGTTCCGCTCGATCGCCCCCCACATCCCCAGTCGGACCGAGAAAAGCAGGTGGCCGGACACCCGTCAGGCAGCCGCCCGCCTTTCGGCAACTGAGCAACCAGTGCACTTGACTCGTCAACGTAGTGTACCTCTAGAGTGCCACATGAGATAGACACTCTAGAGAGGAACTTGGCATGACAGTCGTCCGCATCACGCGCTTCAGGACCGACCCCGCCAACGAGCAGGCGATGATCGAGAAGCGGGCCGCGCTGATCACCGCGGTCCGGGAGTCGTTCCCCGGACTCACCGAGGCCCGTCTCGGCCGGCTCGAGGACGGCACCTGGGTCGACCACTGGTACTGGCAGGACGCCGAGAGCATGCAGAAGGCCCTCGCCGCCGGTCCGACGATGCCGGCGGCCGGCGCCGCGTTCTCCCTCACGACCGACGTGGCCGCGGAGACGGCCGAGATCGTCGCCGTGGTGTAGCCGGAAGGCCGCACTCCGCCCGTCAGGGCCTCTGCTCGCACACGGCACCAGTTCGGGGCGCCGTGCCTCCCGCAGCAGGGGCCCTTTTCGGTGCCCGGGACACGATGGACACGGCATCCCACCGATGCCCGGAATCAAAGTGTCCACTCGGACGATCACCTTCCGGAGAAATGGAAGAAGATCATTCGACCCGCGGGACGGCGGCCACCGTCCCCCGCACTCCGCGGGCATTCCGAGCCATCACGCCCGCAACGCGGCTCGGGAAAGATGCGAAATCGCTCCAATGCCACCGAACAGTACGTTTGGCGACGCCGGCGGAACCGCAAGAACGAAGAAGACAGGGGCATGTTCCATCTGCAACCCTTCTGGCGAGGTAACCGACGCCACCGGGCAGGGAACGCGCCGATAACACCAAGGGAGAACCCCCGTGCGGGCGGAGCAAGGGCTCGAGATCCCCGCCCGGCTCCCCCACCCGGGCCGGCCGCAAGACGGTGCAACGGCCGGCCGGCTTCAGCTTCCACTTCCGCCGCAGGACTCCGCGACATCTGCGATGAGATCCATCAGCTGCGAATTCTACGCGCGAAACATCGCGTTCACACAGAATTTCGGTACGCGAAACGTTCCACAGGGGGAGAGTCATGGAGCACGTGATCCAATGTGCAGTGAAGACCATACGTGAAAGATATTCCGAACCTCTCACACTCGACGAGCTGGCCCACACCGCCATGGTGAGCAAGTTCCATTTCCTGCGGACGTTCCGCCGCATCACCGGCGTCACGCCCGGCCGCTTCCTCAGCGCGGTGAGGCTGCACGAGGCCAAGATCCTCCTGGTCTCCACCTCGCTCAATGTCAGTGACATAGGCGCGCAGGTCGGCTACAGCAGCACCGGAAGCTTCACACGTCGCTTCAGCGAATCCGTTGGATGCTCCCCCACCCAGTACCGGCGTAATTCTCTGGGCACCGTTCAGGCGCCCTCCCGCAGAATCGAGCTCGTACCGGACGAGCCCCGGCGGGACGGCGAGGGATCGATCTCAGGTGTCGTCGGAAACCCGTACGGTGCCGAGTCCTGCATTTACATCGGAGTCTTCGAAAGCCCCATCCTGGAACGGCCCCCCGCCGCCCGCGCCACGATCGCGCACCCGGGCCGCTTCCACCTCTCCGGCGTCCCGCGGGGGACCTGGTTCGTACACGCGGTGATGCGGGAGTCCTTCCCGGGGAGCGCATCGGCGGCCCGCCCCCTGCTCGCCGGCACGGCGGGGCCCGTCACCATCGGGCCGGAAGCCCATTCCGCGGTCCGGCTGACGCTGCGCCCGCCCGGCTGGGCGAACCCGCCGATTCTCTTCGCGCTGCCCGTCGAATGGTCCGCTCAGGCGGGGGGGGGGGGGGGGGGGGGGGGGGGGGGGGGGGGCCCCCCCCCCCCCCCCCCCCCCCGCCGTTATCCGGAATCAGAAGCTGTGGGGCCCGAAGCGTCCCCAGGCGACGAAGACGGACAGGGCCAGCAGCACGACGTTGAGGCCGATGGCCGAGTTCTCCTTGCGCCGGGCGTGGACGGCGGCGGCACCCACCATCGTGACGGCCAGGCCGGTGGCGGCCAGCGGCACGAGGACCGTGGCGGTGTCGAGCAGCGGGGGCAGCACGAGTCCGATGGCAGCGAGCACTTCCACCGCTCCGATCGCCTTCACCATGCCCGGCGAGAAGTCGGCGGCCCAGGGCATGCTGCCGCCGGCCAGTTCCTCCTTGGGCTTGGTGACCTTCAACAGGCCGACAAGGGCGAACGCGAAGGCAAGAACACCCGCAACGATCCACAGGGCGACATTCATGACGTGACTTCCTCTGCTTTCCACATGGTCAGGGGTCAGGGTCTGGGAGTGCAGAATCCCGGCGTCCACTACGCCCGGTCGGACCAGAGAGTGATCCGCAGCCTAGCGACGGCATGGGTGTCGGGCCTCCAACTCGCCTAGTTAGCAAGGGAGTTGGCTTGTTTCAGGTGCGACCGGCCGACATCGTGCCGACCGGCCGCACCGGTGAGCGGATACCGGGATTCAGCCCCGGTCACGCGTCGTCGTCGGACCGGCCGTCACACCTCACCGTCGATGTGGGCGCGGACGAACTCGAAGGCGCGGTCGCCGATCCTGCGTCCCATGTCCCAGGACGCCTCGACCGCCGGCATGAAATGGACACCGCCCCAGAACCTGCTGAGCCCGCACTCGCGCGTCCAGTCGGTCCAGGAGTCCCAGCCCAGCACCGTGTCCTCGTGGGGCGTGACCCCCGGTTCCACCCGGGACGAGCCCTTGGCGCGCGGAATGCGGATCCTCACCTCGTCGGTGTCGAGGAAGCGCCGCACCGACTGCGCCTCGGCCGAGCACAGAGCGGTCGAGCCGGAGGGGTACTCCGAGTGGTCCGGGGTGGCCACGTAACTCCGCCACTGGTCGGCCGGAATCCTGACGGTCCCCTTGCCCGGCCCGCCCCATGCGGTCACCGGCCGGTTTCCGTACACATGGCGGATCGCGGTGCCCGGCCGCACCGCGTCGTAGACGTGCTTGTTGTACCAGGCGGCGATGCTGGCGTCGAAGGTGGCGGTGTCGGCGACGGCGTGGAGGTGAACCCAGCCGTCCAGGTCGAGAGCGGCGCCGTGCGACGCGGAACCGACGGCCGCGCCGAGGCTCGTGAACTTGTCGTCGAACAACTCGCACTTCATCTTCTGTTCGTCGGTCAGGCTCGCCGACATCGCGAGTATGTCGTCGGCCTGCCGCCGGTACGCCTCTGCGTTGCGGTGGTTGCTCGCCGTGGGCTCCGCGACGCGGAATTCACGGGGATCGGCGTACGAATAGGGGCGGACCTTCCGCAACTGCGGCGTCACGAACTGCTGGACCTGGAAGATGCCGTTGCCCTTGGTGACGACGGCGGGCTGCCAGCGGGACGGATCACGGAGTCTGTAGGCGGTGTTCACCGGCTGGTATCCCGTGTAGTCCGCGAACGGCTCGCGGTTGTACTCGCGCCCGCCGTGATCGCCCAGCTGGTTCATGCCGTCGCGCAGCCGGCTCCTGAGCACGCCCTGTGCCGCGAGGTTCCCTATGCCGACGGGCGTCCCGGTGTCCTCTCCGTCGTCGTCGGGGTCCAGTCCGACCGAGGACATGGCCTCGCGCCAGACGGCCGAGTACTGCGGCAGCAGAGCCCCGTACATGCGGTACGTGGCGTACATGAGAGCGACGTTCCTGTGCTTGTTGGTCGCCCTCTCGCTCGCCGGACGGCGGCCGAGGTCCGAGTGGATGCCGACCGCGGTCGGATGGTACGGCGCGATGGCGTCGAACCAGGAGTGCGCCACCAGATTCGAGAAGCGGATGATGAGGGTCGCGTCACTCGGCTCGATCGCGGCTCGCACCGGATCTCCCGATACGGGACCGAAGACTTCCAGAGGCGCGTTGCCCGTGGCGAAGTCGAAGCGGTGACGAGTGGTGCCGGCCGTGGCGGCGGCCGCTGCCGGCTGCGCGGTAAGGCCCAGCGAGCCGGTCGCCAGGATCCCGGCGCCTCCGGCGAACCCGAAGAGCACCGAACGCCGCGGAGCGCCCCGTCCAAGTGAATCTCTGCGCTGGTTCAATTGTTTGTCCTCCCCCGAGACCGCAATGGATGGCCATTGCATTGGTGCGACGACCTTCACAGGCCGGAATCGGGCTGTCATCTCTTGGATTGCTCACCGCAGAGCCGGGACGGCCGCACGCGAGGGGCCGGACCCCGTCCGGGCCCGACGGCGTATTGACGAGAGGGAGACACTAGAGCCACCATACAGTAACGTTGGCGCTCGCCGGGGGGAGGCCCGCGCCCTCCGCGGGCCGGCATGGAGGAGAGCGGTACGGAACGTTCCCGGCCGGCCGGTCCCCGGCCGCCCCGGTTCCGCACCGCTCCCGCACGGTCAGGTACCGGCCCTCGCTCCGGCGGCGCGGGGCGGCGGCTGCACCACGCCGACGAGATGGACGTAGACCACTGACGAGTTGACTCCGTCCAGCGCCAGCGCCTCGTTCACGGTGTCGTCGTAGAAACCCCCGAGTCCCACCGAGGACTTGCCCAGCCACGTCGCGACGAGCGCCAGGTTCTGCGCGAGGTGGCCGCTCTCCTGCAGGACGAGACGATAGGAGCGCAGGCCGTAGTGAAGCCGCTGGAAGGTCAGGTCCGCCACCGTGAAAATCCACAGCGGGCAGTCGTCGACGTGCAGATTTCCGCCCGCCTTGGGCGGGAAGACCACCTGCGGATCAGTGGCGGGCGCCATCCGCATCAGGTCCGCACAGATGTCCCGGTCGCCCAGCTGGTCGAGCGCGTGGCACTCCGGGTCGTACAGATAGGTGCCGCGCGCCAGCCCGCCGACGTCGTGGCAGTAGAGCAGGGTGCGGAGGGGATAGCGCGTGCCGCCGCTCGGATACGGCCGGACCGGGTAGGAGCTGTCCGCCCCGGGCATGGTCTTCCGCGCCGTGACACCCGCCGAGTAGTAGAGCAGCGCGCCGAGTTCCCCGAGGGAGAGCGGACCGCCGTAGTAGCCGTACGCGCTGCGCCGGGCGAGGAGCACCTCCTCGAACGCCGGGGCGTCCGGTGCGGGCGCCGGTCGTTCCAGCTCCACCCGCGCCAGCGCGGGCGGGAGTTCCTGGCGTCCCTCCGCCGTCGCACCGGGCATGTCGGGGCGCTGATCCATCAGACGGGCGCCGAAGTACTTGCCGTACTCGTGCGTGAGCCGGTCGACCGAGGCCGGGGAGTCCGCGAAGTAGGGCTCACGCGGTCCCGGCGAGACGAGGTCCAGCGACACCAGCCAGGCCGTGTACGCCTCGTCGCGCGCGTCGAGGCCCAGCTGTCCGAACAGCCGCCGGACGAAGGCCCGGAGGACGTCGCCCGGGGCCAGGTCCAGTCCGCCCGCCTCCCGCAGCCGCGCCAGCGACACCAGCAGTTCGCACTGCTGCCGGTACCAGGCGCCCGTGGCGGTCGTCGGTTGGGTGGTCTCGTCACGGGTGGCGGCGTGACGACGGCGCCACTCGGCCTCGTTGCGGAAGTGGTCCTCCTCGGCGCGGCTCCGGGCGCCGGCGACGTCCACCGTGCCGGCCAGCGCGGACGCGTGGCCGCGCAGCCACTGAACGGTCCGGCGCGGCTCGGGTTCGGCGGCCAGGGCCGAGGCGAGCAGCAGAGCGGCGGCGGCGCGCAGGCGCTTCTCCCGCGACGGTGCGGCCCTGATCGTTTCGACGGCGGTCCGCGCCGCGTCCCCGAAGCGCTCCGCGCAGAGCGCGAGCCCGCCGGCGCCGCCGAAGGGTGTGGCGTCGGGCTCATAGGGCACCTCGGCCGTCTCCGGGGCCGGGCCGCGCACGTCCTCGCCGGCGGAGTGGACCGCCTCGGCGAGGTCGGCCGTGCTCCGGTCGTCCGCGCTCAGGACGTGCACACGCAACTGCCCGCCGTCCGCTCCCGTGCGCTCCGGGAACCAGCTCGCCAGGGTGCCGGCGGCCGTCCGGCCGGCCGCCCAGGGGGCCACCACGGCGAGAAGCAGCCGTTCCGCGCGCTCCTCGTCCTTGTCGAGCGCTATGTGCAGGGAACGCCAGGAAGGCAGCGCATTTCCCGATCCTCCAACGCCGGCCATGGTTGTCATTCAGTCATCCGTCCTCGGTCCGCACGTCCGCGCATATTAAGTCGATCTCGCGCCGGAATTTGTGACGGTAGCCGCGCCGATGGAGCGGCCGCAAGCCCTCCGGACTACCGGAAAGAATAGCAATCTGGGATATTCTCGCGAGGGTCCCGTCGTGCGAAAATGCCCGTCAGAGGACCAGGAAGTGGCATTTCCCGAAAAATGGCGGACGACGGCGGAACGGGAACGCCTAAACCGGTCGAAGGTTCCGCGCGGACTTCCGGGCTCAATATCCGGCACTGACGCTCGCCGCGTCCGGTGGCAATCGATTCGGCAGAACACACATCTTTCCCGGCTCTCCACGAGGGTCTGGAACACCAGCTCGGGGAGAGACGCGGACATGAAATCGATCAAGGTACTCATCGTCGGCGGGGGGATAGGCGGACTCGCCCTCGCCGCCGCCCTGCGCGAACGGGCGATCAGCTCCGAGGTCTTCGAGCGGGCGCGGGGTTTCGGCAACACCGGCTCGGGTGTCGAGCTCACGCCCAACGGCGTCAAGTCGGTGGACCGCATCAGTCCACGGCTCGGCGAGGCGGTACGGAAGTCGGGATGGTCCAGCGACCGGCACGCCCAGGACATGCCGATCATGTCGTGGGACGGCAAGCTGCTGAAGAGCCGCGAGGTGGGGAACTTCCCCGCGAAGTGGGGGGCGCCGATGATCGGCATCCTCCGCGCCGATCTGCACCGCCTCCTGGCCGAGGCGGTGACCGGTCCGGGCCCGGCCCAGGTGACGGTCCATCACGAGGCCGCCGTGGTGGAGGCGTCGAGCAGCGGCGGCACCGCCACGGTGCGGCTGGCCGACGGCCGTACCGCCACCGGGGATCTGGTCGTCGGCGCCGACGGTGTCCGCTCCACTCTGCGGACCCTCGTCGCGGGAGACGTGCCGCCGCGCTACCTCGGCTTCACCTCCGTCCGCGGCATCTCCAAGCGGCCGGCCCAGCACGGTGACGGCTTCGTCTTCGTCGGGCCCGGCGGACACTTCTTCGCCGAGGCGTTCGACGACACGCGTCTCTTCTGGACGGCCACCGTCAATGCCCCCGAACACAGCTGGCCGGACAAGCCCCTGGGGCACGCCAAGGCGGACCTGCTGGAGCTGTGGGGCGGCTGGTCCTCCCCCCTGGCGGAGACGGTGGCCTCCTGCGCCCTGGAGGACATGGTCGTCACCGACGTCCACGACTGCCCGCCCCTGAAGCGCTGGCACACCGGCAGGCTCGTCCTGCTCGGCGACGCCGCGCACCCGATCGGCCCGGTCCTGGGACAGGGGGCCAACATGGCGCTGGAGGACGTCGCCAGCCTGGCCTGCCTCCTGGCCGAGCACGACATACCCACCGCGCTGCGCCAGTACGGGCGCGTGCGCTCCAGGCGCGCCAACAAGATCGTCCAGCACTCCCGGCTGATCGCCCGGCTGGGGCACACCACCAATCCCCTGGTGGGCCGGGTGCGCGACGCGTTGATCAAGTCCATGAAGCGTCGCGAGGACACCTACCGGGACAAGGAACTGTTCAGTTACAGCCCGTGACGGCTCCCGAGGCCCACAGCGTTCCACACCGCCGGCTCCCTACCACCGCAGAGGAAACCATGACCAACCTCGCCGACTACGTGTTCCACAACGTCCCCGCCCAGCTGACCCCGCTCCAGGAGTTCCTCGACCCCTTCACCCGCGGTGAGCTCGCCGAGATGCAGCCGAGCGCGGGCGGCCACTTCCTCGACCTCGGAGCCGGTGGCGGTTCGGTGACGCGGATGCTGTCCGAACTGGCGGGTGAGAACGGCCGCGTCGACGTCATCGACCAGGACACCCACATGGTCCCCGAAGGGCCGAACATCGAGATCCACACACAGGACCTGAGCACCGGTGAACCGCTCGCCGCGACCGGTCCGTTCGACCTCGTCCACGGGCGGCTGCTGACCCACCACCTGGAGAACCGGGTGGAGTTCGTGCACCGCCTGGCCGGCTCGCTGAAGCCGGGGGGCTGGCTGCTGCTGGGCGAGTTCGTCCGTTCGACCCCGCGGGTCGTGTCCGCGCCGAGCGAGGAGCATGCCGCCGTCTTCAAGCGTGTTCTGGACGGCCTGTACGACGTCATGACGGCCCGCCACACACACGGCGGCTGGGGCCACGAGGTCCACCAGACCATGCTCGACGCCGGGCTCTCCTCCGTACGCACCCGCTGGCACTTCGAGAGCTGGACGGGAGGCGGCTACGGCTGCCGGCTGTACGAGAACAACGTCAGCCAGAAGCGCGACGCCATGATCGAGGCCGGTTTCGACGCGGCCGACATCGACTTCTTCCTCAAGGAGCTGATGCACGACGAGGCCATGGTCGTGCGGAGCCATGAGTTCGTCTCCATCCGCGGCCGGCGGGTCTGAGGAAGGTCCGGCCATGAGCAGCCGCAACCGCCACATCGCCTTTTTCAACGTCCCCGCGCCCGGCCATCTCGCCCCCACACTCGCGATCGTGGAGGAGCTGGTCCGCCGGGGGCACCGCGTGAGCTATCCGGCCACCACGGCGTTCGCGAAGGAGGTCGCGTCCGCCGGCGCGACGGTCATCCCGTACGAGTCCACCATCGACGTGCAGCGCGACTTTCCCCCGGGTACGGAGAACTGGCTGGCCAAGGTCCTGCTGAGCGGGGTGCGCGAGGGTATCGCCACCACGTCGCTGTTCGACGCCCACTTCGCGGACGACCGCCCTGACGTGGTCGTCTACGACGGCTACGTCCGGTGGATCGGCGAACTGCTCGGAGAGAAGTGGCACATCCCCGCGGTGCGGCTCTTTCCGGTGGGATGCGTCAGCCAGCACGTCACACCGGCCGCCATCGGCGACACCGCCTACGCCCGGCTCCGCAGCGAGATGCGGCGGTACGCGAGGATGAACGGCGTCGACCCGGAGGTGGCCTTCCACCAGCTGAAGGGCGACCCGGAGGCGCTCAAGATCGTCTTCTATCCGAGCAGGTTCGGCTACATCGACGCCGAGACCGACGACAAGTTCGTCTTCGTCGGGCCCTGCCTGCGCACGGAGGACCCGGAGGAGGCCTGGCAGCCCCCGCCGAGCGGGAAACCGGTCGCCCTGGTCTCGCTGGGCACCAGTTTCAACCAGCAGCCGGAGCTCTTCCGGATGTGCATCGAGGCCTTCGAGGGGCTGCCGTGGCACGTGGTGGTCGCGGTGGGTCCGGGTGTCGACCCGGCCGACATCGGACCGCTGCCGGCTGACGTCGAGACACACACCTGGCTGCCGTTCGGGTCCGTGCTGGAGCACGCCCGGCTCACCGTCTGCTCCGGCGGAACCGGGACCGTGATGCACGCGCTGCACGCGGGCACCCCGCTGGTGGTGCTGCCGCAGCTGGCCGCGGCGGACGGCCTGGCGCACCAGCTCGCGGACTTCGGCGTCGCACGCGTGATCGGCCGGGACGCGACGTCCGCGGAGGCGATACGCGCCGCGGTCCTGGACATCGAGGCCGACGACCGTGTCCGGGCCGCCACGCGGGACCTGCAGGAGCACATCCGTGAGTCCGGCGGAGCGGTCCGCGCGGCCGACGAGATCCTGGCCCACGCCGACCGGGGGGCCGCCGTGTACCCGTAGGGGTGCGGACGGCGTGCCCGTCCGCACGGATCGCGGACGACGGCTTCCGAAGTCGCGGGACCGGCTTCAGGAGCCGTCGTACTCGGCCCCCGAGAGCTGCTGGGCGAAATTGATCAACTCGGTCTCGAAGAGGGCGCCGCTGTCGGTCACCGCCCAGGCCATGTGCCCGAAGATCTCCATCGCGATGATGCCGTAGAGCCTCGCCCAGACGGCGAGGAAGGCGAAGACCACCGGGAGGTCGAGTCCTTCCTGACCATCGATGTAGTCGCGGAAGCCGGGTGCGAGCCGGCCCTCGATGAGCTCGACCGACGGGACCCGCAGCGTGCCGCGCCGCTCCAGCTCCGCGATCTCGCCGAGGAACATGACACCCACGCACGCGGGCGCGTAGTCCGGTTCACTCGGGTCCGGTCCGCCTTCGACGCCCGGAGGAGGCGGACCGAGCATGAGACCGAACTCCGCACGGTGCTCCAGCCCCCAGGCGCGGAACGCGCGTGCCATCGCCATCAGCCGCAGCAGCGGGTCTCCGCCGGGCACACTGTCGCGCGCCTCCGTGGTGGCCTCGCCCAATTCCTCGAAGAGATCGCTGCGCAACCCCGCCAACAGGGCGTCCAGGCTCGGGAAGTAGCGGTAGAGCGCCGAGGGCGTCATCCCCATCTCCCGGGAGATGGCGCGCAGGGAGACGGCCCCCGCTCCTCCTTTCACCAAGAGCTGCCGGGCGACCTCTTTGATCTCCGCCACGGCGGAAGCCCGCCGCTTCTCACGCCAGTTCGCTGCCATCCGCTTGCCCACTTCATCGGTCCAACCTGCGTCCAGCATTCCACGAGAACACGCTTGACACTAGAGCACACCACATGCAAAGTGAATGGTGTTCTCGTTCAGGTGCGCTGTTAACCCGATGAAGGTGCGAATGTGAGTACGCAAACCGAGGCACCGGCCGGTTCCGACCGGCCAGGAGCCGCCACGGCCACGCCCGCGATCGAGATCAGCGGGCTCACCAAGACGTACGGCTCGTCGGACACACCGTCCGTCGACAATGTCTCCCTGTCGGTCCCGGCCGGCACGGTCTTCGGTTTCCTGGGCCCGAACGGCGCCGGGAAGACCACCACGATCAAGATCCTGGCCGGGCTGCTGGCCGCCACGTCGGGCAGGACGCTGCTGAACGGCTATGACGTCACCCGTCGGCGCTCGGCCGCGATGCAGCAGTTCGGGGCGGTCCTGGAGGGCTCGCGCAACGTCTACTGGACGCTGTCCGCCTGGCAGAACCTGCTGTACTTCGGGCGGTTGAAGGGCATGCGCGCCGCCGACGCGGCCACACGCGCCGAGGAACTCCTGAAGGGCCTCGGCCTCTGGGAGCGCCGCGACGAGAATGTCGGCGGCTACTCACGCGGCATGCAGCAGAAGGTCGCCGTGGCCGCCGCCCTGATCGCCGACCCGCCCATCGTGCTGCTGGACGAGCCGACCATCGGACTCGACGTCGAGGCGACCCGCACGGTCATGGAGTGGATCCGCACCCTGTCACGGGACCGCGGCAAGACGGTGCTCCTCACGACCCACCAGATGAACGTGGTCGAGGAACTGTGCGACCGGGTCGCCGTGATCCGGAAAGGCCAGGTCATCGCCGACCTGCCGACCGAGCAGTTACTCGCCCAGTTCCGCGAGCGCGACAAGTACGAGGTGCGCGTCGAGGGCAACCTCCCGGAGCTCTCGCTCCCGCCCGGGTTCACCGCCCGGAGCGTCGAGGGGACGACGGTCGTCTCGGGGCGCGTGAGCGATCCGCAGGAGGTCTACGCGCTCGTCGACCGGCTGCGGGACCAGCGCGCAGTGGTGCAGTCGCTGTCCCAGGTCCAGCCGGACCTCGAGGACGTCTTCATGGGGCTCATCAAGGCGCCGGCCCATGACTAGCGCCGCGCCCGCCACCACGCAGCGGCCGGTCCAGCCGGCCCGTACCGACTGGAAGCTGACCCCGCGCACCGGCCTCGGAGTGCTGCGAGCGGAGGTCCGCAAGGGGCTGCTGTCACAGCTCGCCCACCCCGCCGGCCACATCATCATGCTGGTCATCAGCACGGTGCTGTACCTCGGCATGCAGTACGTGATGGGGCAGGGCACCCTCCGCAGGGAGCTGATCCCGGAGACCCTCGTCGCCATCAGCGGCTACTGGTTCCTGCACTACGGCAGCCTGGTCATGGTGGCGGACCTCGTGGAGGAGAAGCGCGGCGGCACCTACGCCCAGAGTCACATGTCGCCCGCGCCTCCCTGGATCTTCATGCTGGGCCGGCTGGTCACCGCGTCCCTGGCGGGTCTCGCGGTCGCCGTGGTCGCGACGCTGGTTCCGATGCTCGTCACCGGTGTGACGATCCCGCTGAAGGCCGCCGCACTGGTGCCCTACGCCCTGGTCGTCGTCAACGTCCTGGCGTTCACCTTCGTCCTCGCAGCCATCGCCGTCAGCTCTCCCATGGTGGGCGCCCTGCACTCGCTGTTCACGTCCCTGGTCATCCTGCTGAACGGCTCGATGATGCCGCTCGCGCTCTACCCGGACTGGCTGGCGGTGGTGGCGCGGTTCCTGCCGACCACCCTGGGGATCGAGGCGACCACGAAGGTGCTCTTCGACGGGAAGTCGCTCGGTGGCATCTGGTCCGACGGAACCCTGCCGTGGCTGCTCGTCTACACCGCCGCGCTCGTCCTCTTCGGAGGATGGCTCTTCTCCCGAAACCACCGCAGAGCCGTGCGTGACGGCCGGCTCGGCCAGTACTGAAATGAGCGGGGACCGACCATGACAACGCTCACTCCGGCAGCCGGCCGCACCCGTCCGGCGAACGCCGTGGACCGCCCGGGTGCCGCCACCTACCTCAACGGCTTCGCCAACGAAGTGCACAAGGGCCTGCTGAACCTGAGGGCGGGGTGGCGCGAGGTCCTGGTGCAGATGATCACCTTCCCGATCTTCTTCCTGCTGCTCGTCCTGTTCATGGGGCGCGGGCAACTCCGGGACGAACTGCTCCTGCCGGGCCTCCTCGGCATGGTCTCGCTCACCTTCATCCACGAGCAGGTGAACCGGGCCTTCTGGAGCTATCTCGGAGACATGCAGTCGGGCGTGCTGGAACAGACGTACCTCACACCGCTGCCCTCCTGGACGCTCATCCTCGGACGCCAGGTCGCCGCCGTCGTATCGGCTCTGCCGAGCGCGCTGTCCGTCCTCCTGGTAGGAGTGATCACCATTGAGGCGCGGGGCGGGGACATGCCCTTCGACGTGCAGATCCTGGTACCACTCGCCGCCATCGTCCTGGGCACCTGCGGACTCGCGCTGATCCTGTGCGGTCTGACGCTGGTGTACAAGCGCATCGAGATCATCACGCAGTTCTCGATGGCCGTGTGGTTCATCGCGGGCGGCACCTTCGTCCCGCTGGACAACATGCCGGACGTGACGGCGTTCCTCAGCCGGCTCCTCGTACCGATCGCCCCCGGCATCGAGGCCATCCGCGACATCCTCCTGGGCGGCCACGCGCTGACCGGCCTGCAGACCGGCTGGGGCCTGTGGTGGGTGATCCTCCAGCCGGTCGTGCTCGTCGGGATCGGCGTGGTCCTCTTCGGCCGCCTGGAACGTGTCGCCCGGCGCCGGGGAACACTCGGCCGGTACTGACACCGGCCCCAGACCCTCCGGGCCGTCGGCGACACGGCGGACCCCCGTCCGGAAAGGCCGCCGCTAGTCCCCCGTAGCGGCCAGCCAGCGGACGATCCGCTCGCCGACGGCCCGGAGCCCGCCGTCCGACACGATCGAATAGTGATCCCCGTCCAGGAACTCGACCTCCGTCCGCGGGCACACCGCCCGCCAGCCGGCGGCCGGGTCCGCCGGGTCCCCCCGCCTCGTCCGTGCGACGAAGAGCAGAGCGGGCACCTCACAGGGGGCGGGACGGTAGGCGCCCAGCACGGCGAGGTTGTGGGCGTGCGTCCCCGACAGCCTCGCGAATCCCGCGGGGTCGATCTCAGGAGGGAGGAGTCCGTGCCTGATCGCCACCGCCCTGGCCGCGCTCGCCGACTCCTCGTCGCCGGCGTCGCGCAGCACCTCCGCGAGCCCGGCCGGCGGATGCCCTCCGGCCAGATCGGCCAGGAACGCGGCGTGGCCCTCGGCCGCCGTCCTCGGCGCCCGGCCCTCGGCGACCAGGCTGTCGATCATGAACACGCGGCAGTCACGCCCCTCGGCACTCAGCTGGCGGGCGACCTCGTAGGCCAGCACGCCGCCCATCGACCAGCCGCCGAGCAGATACGGGCCTTCGGGCACCAGATCCAGCAACTCCTCGCGGTAGGCCGCCGCCATCGTCGTGAGGTCCGGCGCCGCCGGCTCCTCGGAGCCGTCGACGAGCGGGCGGCTCTGGAAGGCGAGCACGGAACCCGGCCAGGCCCGGGCGAGCTCGAAATAGGGAGTGACCGAACCGCCCACCGGGTGGAAGAGGACAAGGCCGGGCCCGGTGCGGTCCTCCCCGCCGTCGGACAGCCTGACCGCGCACCCCGCCCCGCGGGTGCCGGCCCGGGTGCCCGTCCGGACCGCCGCCGCGAAGGCCGCCGGGGTGGGCGACTCGAAGATCTGCCCGAACTGCACCTCCGCGCCGAGCTCCGAGCGGACCCGGTTGACGAGCCGCAGTGCCAGCAGCGAGTTGCCGCCCATGGCGAAGAAGTCGCTGTCCGGACCGGCCGGTCCGGCCTCCAGCAACTCCTCCCACATTTCCCCGAGGCGGCGCGTCACCTTGTCCTCCGCCCGGTCGTCCGCAACCGCGGGATCCGCCCTGCCCGCCGGTGCCGGCCGCACCGCCGCCACCCGCGCCATGTCGACCTTGCCGTTCGAGGTCAGCGGCAGCCGTTCCACGATCCGCAGGTCCCCCGGGACCATGTAGGACGGCAGCCGTTCCCGCAGGTGCCGGGAGATGTCCCCGGCCCGCGCGCGAACGCCCTCGCCCGGCACCACCAGGCACACCAGCCGGGGCCGGCGGTCCGGCGAACCGGCCGTCGTCACGACGCATTCGGCGACCGCCGGATGGCTGCGGACCGCGGCCTCCACCTCGCCGGGCTCCACCCGGAACCCCTGGATCTGGACCTGGCGGTCCTCGCGGCCGAGGAACTCGATGGTGCCGTCGGGCCAGTAGCGGCCCAGGTCACCCGTCCAGTACAAACGTTCACCGGTGCGCGGATGGCGGACGAACCGCTCGGCGGTGCGCTCGGGATCCCCCGCGTATCCCCGGGCCACCCCGGCACCGCCGATGTGGATGCGGCCCGTCGCCCACGGCGGCCGCACCTCCATGGCGTGGTCGAGCACCCGCATGGTCTGCCCGGCGAGCGGCTTCCCGTACGGGATGCTCCGCCAGGCGGGGTCGACGCGGCCGACCTCGAAGACGTTCGACCAGATGGACGCCTCGGTGGCGCCGCCGAGCGCCAGCACCCGGACATCACCCCACAGCGACCGCATGCGGTCCGGCAGCGAGGTGGGTATCCAGTCGCCGCTCAGCAGGAACGCCCGCAGCGGCGGCGTCTCCGTCCTCCGCCGGCCGGCGAAGACCTCGGTCAGCATCTCGGCCAGTGCCGGCACGGAGTTCCACACGGTGGCCCCGTGCACGAGCGCCGCCTCGGCCCATCCTTCGGGATCGGGGTGGCCGGTCGCCTCCGGAAGGACCAGGGCGGCACCGGCCGCCAGGGTGCCGAAGACGTCCCAGACCGAGAGGTCGAAGCTGAGCGAGGAGATGCCGAACACCCGGTCGTTCGGGACGAGCCGCAGTCGCCGGTTGATGTCGGCGACCGTGTTCAGGGCGGCACCGTGGCCGATCATGACCCCCTTGGGGGTGCCGGTCGAACCGGAGGTGTGGATGACGTAGGCCAGTTCGCCGGAATCGCCCCCGTGTGCTTCCGGCACCCGGGCGGTGGGATCCGCCAGATCGACGCGGAGCACGGGCAGCGCCCCGGTAGGGTCGCCCTCCGGCATGTGGTGGGACTGGCACAGCACGGCCCGGGCGGACGTCGCGTCGAGCAGCCGACCGATGCGCTCGGCGGGCAGGGCGGCCGAGACGGGACAGTAGGCGGCGCCGCTCCTGAGCACACCGAGCACGGCCGCGACCTGTTCCCAGCCCTTCTCCATGACGACGGGCACCACGTCGCCGCGGCCGATCCCGCGGTCGCGCAGCCACACCGCGACGGACCGGGACACCGCTTCCAGCTCCCGGTACGTGAGCGAGCGGTGCGCCGTCAGGATCGCCGGCCGGTCCGGCTGTTCCACCGCGCGCCGGAGGAAGCCGTCCTCCAGCCGCCCCTCCGGAGGCGCCTCGGCCGTCGTGTTCAGCGCCTCGACCAGATCCCGGTGTGCCGCGCCCGGACGTGCGGGCGGTGCCACGGCCCCGTCCCGCGCGGAGAGCGCCTCCAGCATGTCCCGGTAGGCGTCGAACATCGCGTCCGGGAGACCGGCGGGGAAGGCCTCGTCGACGATGTCCCACACGCATTCGACGCCTCCCCCGGGCACGTCCTTGACCTGCTGGTCGATCAGCACCTGGGGGGTGCGCAGGGCGGTGTTCAGCTGCCGGCACACACCTCGGCCGGACGCGGGCCGCTCCGCCGGACCCAGCATGCTGTTGAAGACATAGGGCAGCGCCGCGCGCGAGGTCCAGCCGCGGCGGGCCGCGAGCTCGCGGGTCACCCGGATCGCGCTGACGTCCGAGTGCTCCATGTCCTTCCAGAGCCTGCGCTGGAGCCGTGCCGCGCGAACGAAGAAGTCCCCGTCCCCCCGGAGATCGACCTCCAGGGGGAGGGTGTCGCTGAACTGCCCCACGACATCGGCCGCTTCGGGATGCCGGACCGCCCAGTTCCGGTGCAGGACGTTGAGGCAGAACTCCGGTGCGGCCGCCCACGCCCCCAGCACCTCGGCGTACACGTGCAGCAGACCAGTCGTCGGCAGCACCCGGTGGGCCCGCATGGTGGCCCGGAATCGCCGCCACTGCTCACCACTCAGCAGGCAGGAACGCCGGGTCAGGCGGGCGGACGCGATGCTGCCGGCCGGGCGCGCGAGCGGAAGCCGGGGGGCATCGGGCAGGGAGTCGAGCCGCTCCTCCCAGTAGCGCCACTGCGCCCGGTGGGCCTCCGTGTCCACGGCCGCGGCGCGTTCCAGCACGCACGCGCGAAAGGTACGGGACAACCGCGGCAGTTCGGTGTCCGGATCGTGGTACAGCCGCCACCACTCCTCCTGGAGCCGGCGGGTGCTCGCCGAGTCGAGGAGCAGCAGGCTCATCACGAAGTGGACCCGCGTGCGGTGCCGCCGCAGGCGGTGGGCGGTGATCTCGAAGAGCGGCCAGGCGGTGGGGGCCGGGCCCTCGTCCCGCATGCGTTCCCGGGTGCGGCGGATCTCCGCCTCCTGCTCCTGGGCGGGCCGTCCCGTCAGATCGACGGTGTGCAGGCGGAACGGCGGCACCGCGGCGGCGTCGAGGACCCGCTGGACGCCCTCCTCTGCCATCACGGTCCGCAGCGGTTCGTGACGGGCGATCAGGAGATCGACGGCACGTCCCGCCCGTGCGGGGTCGAAGTCCACGATGTCGATCTCGGTGTAGAGGTTCGGCCGGAAGCCGCCGAGCTCCATCAGCGGGCTGGAACCGACGAGGTACGCCGCCTGGAGATCCGTCAGGGGGAACTCGGTTCCGGGAGCGGGGGACCGGCCGTGGCCGGGGGTGGGGTCGTGTGCGGTCACTGGTGCCTCCCGGTGAGTGCGGCGCCCGGCGCCGGCAGTGCGGCGGCGAGCGCCGTCAGGACCTGCTCCTGGGCTTTCCCGTGCAGATAGAAATGGCCGCCGTCGAACATCCGGACCTCGCAGTCGGCGGTCGAGTGCTCCCGCCAGCCGGCCAGTTCACCGGGCGTCGCCAGGATGTCGTCCCGTCCGCCGAGGACGAGCACGGGACAGCGGAGCGGGCGCCGCTCCCGCCACCGGTAGGTCTCCGAGACGGCGAAGTCCGCTCTGACCATGGGAAGCAGCGCCGACAGGGCGGCCGCGTCGTCGAGAACCTCGGCCGGAGTGCCGTTCAGCTCTCTCAGGTGCGCCACGAGGTCGCGCGCCGGAGCGTCGTGGACCTGCGGCCGGCGGGAGGGCAGGTGCGGGGCCCGGCGGCCGGAGACCAGCAGCCGCTCGGGCTCGCGCAGCCCCCGGTCGCGGAGCGTCCGGCACAGCTCGTAGCCGATCAGCGCGCCCATACTGTGCCCGAACCAGGCGTGCGGCCGGTCCAGCAGCGGCTCCACGGCCTGTGCCAGCGCCTCGACGAGCTCGTCGAGCCGGCGGTACGGCGTCTCCCGGAACCGGTTCTCGCGGCCGGGCAGCCGGATCGACACGACGTCGACGGCCGGGGCCAGTCGCTCGGCCCACGCCCGGTAGAGTGCCGCCCCGCCGCCCGTGTGCGGCAGGCAGAACAGCCGGACGGGCGCCTCACCGGAATCCGCCCACCGTACGCACCAGCCGGTCTGCGGACCGCGCCGCCGGCCGGTGCCGTGGGCCTGTCCTACTCGCTCCACGACGCCGCCCTCTCGCCGAGCATGATCGCGGTGAGATTGGTCGGCGCGCTCGGCATCGTGGGCATCACGGAGGCGTCCACGACGCGCAGTCCACTCACTCCGTGCACCCGGAAGCGCTCGTCGACGACCGCCGTGCGGCTGGTCGCCGGACCCATCACGGCGGTCCCGGCCGGGTGCCAGGACGGGCAGACGAAACGGGAGACGGCACGGCGCAGCATGGACGCGTCCTCCACCGTCCGGTCGGTCCAGAGGAACACGCGTTCCACCAGGGGTGCGAGGTGGCTGCCCCTGGCCATCCGCCACAGCATCCGGGTGCCGGCCATCAGGCGTTCGACGTCCCACGGGTCCGAGGCCAGCCGGAGCTCGATGACGGGACGGGCGTCCGGCCCGGCACCCCGCAGGGTGACGGAGCCGCGCGAGCGGGGGGTCAGCAGCGAGGCGTGCAGGGAGAATCCGGTCCGGCCCTTGAGAACGCCGCGCATCACGGGTATGTCCAGGCCGGAGATGTTGTTGACCAGGGTGAGGTTGAGGTCCGGTGTGCCGCCGGTGCTCGCCACCCGCGCCAGGACCTGGTGCATGGGCTCCCCCGGGAGGCAGCCGCCGGGGGCGGGGAGCCCCCACAGGGCGACGATCGGGTGCTCCATGAGGTTCGCTCCCACGCCGGGCAGGTCGGCCACCGGGCGGATGCCCAGCCGGCGGAGGGCGTCGCCCGGACCGAGGCCGGAGCGCAGCAGAACGGTGGGGGTGCCGATGGCCCCGGCCGACAGCGTCACGCGGTCGGCGCCGATGCGCACGGGCCGGCCGCCGGCCAGGGCCTCCACACCGACGGCCCGGTCGCCGTCGAACAGGACCCTGGTGACCCGGCAGTGACCGGCCACCGTGAGACTGGGCCGGTGCCGGGCCGGAGCGAGGTACGCCTCGGCCGTCGACACCCGCCGCCCGCCGGACTCATTGCGCGGAACGGGCCCGGCCCCCGTGGCGCAGCCGGCCGCGTTGAGGTCGGCCACCGTCGCCACGCCGAGGTCCCGGCAGGCGCTGAGGAAGCCGGCCGCCAGCGGCCCGAACTCGTCCTCGGACTGCCGCCCGACCGGGACGGGCCCGTCGCTGCCGTGCTCGGGGCCCTTGACGTCGCGGTCGGACTCCAGCCGGATGAAATACGGCAGCACGCGCTCCCACGACCAGGCGGGGTTGCCGGCCACCGCCCAGGCGTCGAAGTCCCCGGGCAGACCGCGCAGCGCGAGGGCTCCGTTGACCGCGGAGGAGCCGCCGACGGTCCTGCCCACCACGTACGGGTAGCGGCGTCCGTCCTCGGCCTCCTTGCCGACGTAGGCGGAGTGGTCCCAGTTGGCCCCCGACAGGATCGGGTTGTCGGGCGAACCGGGGGTGCCGCCGTGGTCGTCCGGACCTGCCTCCAGCAGCAGGACACGACGGCCGAGGTCCTCGGAGAGCCGGCCGGCGAGCGTCGCGCCCGAGGACCCCGCGCCGACGATCACCTCGTCCCAGTGCCCCTCGATCCGCTCCGTGCCGTGGACGGTCCCTCTGACATCGGTTTCTGACATGGCGTCACTGCTTCCGTGGTCCGGTGAGCCGGCCGGCGAGTTCGGCGATCGTCGGGTGGTCGAAGAGCATTCCCAGGTCGTCCTCCGTGTCCTGGCCGAGGCCGAACTCCTGGCGGATGAGCGTCAGGATGCGTACCGCGTGCAGCGAGTCGCCGCCCAGCTCGAAGAAGTTGTCGTCGACGCCGAAGTCGTCCCGTTCGAGCACCGCGGTCCACATCCGCATCAGCCGGTCCTCCAGCCCGTCGCGCGGCGCGGTCTGCTCCTGTGGCTCCGGCCCCGCCCAGGGAGCCGGCAGGGCGCTCCGGTCGACTTTGCCGTTGGCGCTCAGCGGCACCGCGTCGACGAAGAGGAAGTGGTGCGGGACCATGTAGCCCGGCAGGAGTTCCCGGACCGCGGCGCGCACGTCCGCGACCGCCGTACCGGCCCCCGGGGCCGCGCCGGCCGCGTGCTCGGGAACGAGATGCGCGACGAGCTGGCGCCTGCCGGTCGACGGATTGCTCTCCACCCCCACCAGGGCCTCGGCGACGCCGGGCACGGAGCGCAGCACCGCCTCGATCTCGCCGAGTTCGATGCGGTAGCCGTTGAGCTTCACCTGGAAGTCCGCACGTCCGAGGAAGTCGATGTCCCCGCCCGGCAGATAACGCCCGAGGTCACCGGTGCGGTACAGGCGCTCGCCCGTCACCGGATGGACGACGAAGCGCTCGGCGCTCAGTTCGGGTGCCTCCCAGTAGCCCCGGGCCACGCCCGCCCCGCCGATACAGATCTCTCCCGTGGTCCACACCGGGCACGGTGCGAGGTGCCTGTCGAGCACGTGAAGGGTCTGGTTGGCGAGGGGCTTGCCGTACGGGATCCGTGTCCACTCCGGCGGCACGTCCCCGATCGGGTGATGCACGGACCAGATGGACGCCTCCGTGGCCCCGCCCAGGCTGATCACCCGCGCCGCGGGGTGCTGTTCCCGGACGGCGTCCGGCAGCGTCACGGGGATCCAGTCGCCGCTGAGCAGAACCAGCCGGATACTCGACCCGGCCCCGCTGCCGCCCTCGCCCCCGCTGCCGCCCCCTCCGGCGGCGCGTGCCTCGGTCCACGCCTGCATCAGCGCGGGGACGGAGTTCCAGACCGTGACGCCGTGGCGCCGCACGAGTTCGTCCCAGTGCGACGGGTCCTGCTCACGGCCGCGGGCCGGCACGACCACGCCCGCTCCGGCCGCGAGTGTCCCGAACACGTCGTAGACCGAGAGGTCGAAACTCAGCGCCGACAGGGCGAGCACACGGTCGTCCGGGCCCACCCCGAACCGGTCGTTGACGTCCTGCAGGGTGTTGGCCGCGGCCCGGTGGTCGATCATCACGCCCTTGGGCTGTCCGGTCGACCCGGAGGTGAAGATGACGTAGGCCAGGTCCTCCGGGCGGACGCCGGTCCCGGGGGGCTCGGTATCCGCCTCCCTCACCTCGGGGTCCGCGGCGGTGACCAGGTGGACGCCGTCCGGCCAGGCGAGCCCGTCGCGCGCCTCGGGAGACGTCACCACGATCCGCGCCCCGCCCCGCTCCAGCAGCTGATGCCGCCGGGCGGCCGGCCAGTCCGGGCTGACCGGCAGGTAGGCGCTGCCCGAGAGGACGACGGCGAGTACGGCGATGATCTGGCCGACGCCCCTGTCGAGCACGACGCCGGTCAACGTGTCCCGCGCGGCGCCCAGTTCGACCAGGCGATGGGCCAGCCGGGCGGCCTCCTCCACGACCTCGCGGTAGGTGTGCTCGCCGTCCTCGTCGATCACCGCGGTCGCGTCGGGGCTGCTGCGGGCCCGGGAGACGACGAGTTCGCCGAGGGTACGGGCCGGGATCGGCGCGGCGGTGTCGTTGGCCGCGCGGCGCTCCTCCAGCTGCCGTCCGGGCACTTCCGGCAGCATGCCCGGGTCCGCCCAGGCGGCGGGGTCCGAGGCGAGCCGGTCCAGGGTGGCGCGGTACGCGGCGAACATGTCGTCCAGCACGCCGGCGGGGAACAGCTCCTCGACCGCGTCCCAGTTGAACAGCAGATCGCCCCGCTCCTCGGTCACCTGGTGGTCCAGCCATACCTGGGGCGTCTGGGTGATGCCGTACACCTCGTCCCCGAAGAACCGGATCCCGTCCGAGGGGTCCTCTCCGCCGGTGCCCAGCACCAGCGCGCTGGTGAAGACCACCGGCATCGAGGCACCGGGACCGCCGCCCTCGCGGCGGGACCGTTCGCGCAGCACCCGGACGCCGCTGAACTCCGGATGCTCGAGATCCCTCATGAGCTGCTGCTGGAGGCGGCGCACCCGGGCGCCGAACGCCTCGCCCTGCCGCGCCGGCACCGCGAGGAGGGTCACGGACGTGAAGTCGCCGATGAGTTCGCCCATCCGCGGGTGGGACTGCGGGCGGTTGAAGAGGGTGAGGTCGAGCGTGAAGTCCGGCTCGGCGGACCAGGTCCGCAGCACGTCCGCGTAGGCGGTCATGAGCACGGCGGACGGGGTGACGCCGAATTGCCGGGCGAAGTCCTTGACGGCCGCCCACTGCCCGGCCGGCAGCCGTCCCCCGCGGTGGCCGAAGACGGGCCGGCCGATCGTGCCGGGCTGCACGGCCGTCGGCAGGGCCGGCGCCGGCGGCAGATCGGGCAGCCGGTCGAGCCAGTACTTCTCGGCGGCGCGGTACCGGCTGCCCTTCCGGGTCTCCACCTCGGCGAGCACGTGGTCACGGTAGGAGAGGTCCAGCGGCTCCGGTGCCCAGGCGGGGTCCTCGTAGAAGCGGCGCCAGTCCTGGAACAGCAGGTACATGCTGTAGCCGTCGAGGATCAGGGTGTCGAGGCTGATGTGGAGGCGCAGGACGTCGTCGCCGAGCCGGGAGGCACGGATGTCGAACAGCGGCCAGCGGTCCGCCGGCAGCACCTGGTGGTCCATCTCGTCCCGGGTGCGCAGGATCTCCTGCTCCTGCTTCTCCGGGACCAGACCGCGCAGGTCGGTGACGGCGATCCGGTACGCGGGCACCTCGGGCAGGATGCGCTGCATGCCGTCGTGGCCGATGACCGCGCGCAGCATGTCGTGGCGGGCGATCACCGCCCGGAGACTGCTCTCCAGCCGGTCCTGGTCCAGCCCTTCGCGTTCGAGTTCGAAGTAGATGTGCGTGGAGACCCCGCCGAGTTCGACGGCCGAGCCCCGGCCGACCCAGTAGGCGTGCTGGATGTCGGTCAGCGGGAAGGGCTCGTGGCGGTCGGCCGGCCGGGGCACGAGGTCTCCCGGTTCCGGGCCCGCCGCGACGTCCTCGAGCATCGTGGCGAGTTCGTCGCGCCGCTGCCGCAGTTCGTCCCGCAGTTGCGGCGTCAGCGCACCGGCGGGTGCCACCACGTCCAGCCGGCCATCGGAAAGGCGCAGCCTGATGCCGCGCAGACGCAGTTCGCCGAGCAGATCCTCAATCACCGTGCATCGTCCTCCTCCGTCTCCCGCCGCCGCGTTCACCGGGTCCGCCGGCCGCGATGGGGTGTGCCGTCCAGGGCGTCGGCGACGATGTCCACCGTCGCGCCGGCGAGCAGTGTGTGGTGGGTGCCGGGAACGGTGAGGGTGTCCACGGCACCGGTGGTCAGTTCGGCCCAGCCCCAGTCGGGGGCCGCCGCGAAGGGGTGGCCGGCGAATTCGCTGACCTGTCCGTCCCGGGCCCGCAGGACGGTGATGTCGGCCGCGACCGGGGACGCGGTGTAGCGGTCGCAGCCCTCCACCACGGCGCGGAACACCGCGAAGGTGCCGGCCAGTTCCGCACGGTCGAGGCCGGCGCCGGCGAGACCCCGCCGCTGCAGGGCGTCGAGCGCGTGGCCGAGCCGGTCGGATACCGGGAGGCCCGCCGGCCCGGCCAGTTCCGCGGCGCCGGGGGCCTGCGGGTCGAAGCCGATGTCGAGGTCCTCCAGGAACCAGAGCAGCAGCTGCGTCTCGTCGGCGGGCGGGCGGGGACCCAGCGGTGCGGGCGAGTCGACGACCACCAGGCGCTCGACCCGGTCGCCGCGCGCCTCCAGCAGACGGACGACCTCGGCCGCGATCACGGCGCCGGACGACCAGCCGCCGAGCCGGTACGGGCCCTGTGGCCTGGCCTCCGTCAGCGCGTCGGCGTAGAGCGCGGCCAGCTCGGGGACGCTGTCCACCGGCTCCTGGCCCGTGGCGGGGCCGGGAGCCTGGAACGCGAGGAAGGGGCGGTCGCGTGCCTCGGCCAGCGAGCGGTAGCAGAGCACGTTGCCGCCCGCCGGGTGGACGAAGAACCAGGGTTCCCCGCCTTCGCCGGAGGACCGCAGCCGGACCAGCGGGCTCCAGTCGCCCTGCCGGGTGTCGAGCCAGCCGGCCAGGGCGGCGACGGTGGAGTGTTCCAGCAGGGTGCCGAGCGGAACGCGTCGTCCGAGCCGCCGGGCGATCTGCCCGATCACCCGCAGCGCGGTGAAGGACTGGCCGCCCAGGTCGAAGAAGTCGTCGTGCACACCGATCGGTTCGCGTGCCAGCGCGGACTGCCAGATGTCCAGCAGGGCGCGCTCGGTGGCGGTCCGGGCTCCGGCGGGGAGGCGGCCGCCGGGGGTGTCCGCCGGGCCGAGCGCTTCCAGGGCCTTGCGGTCCAGCTTGCCGTTCGAGGTCAGCGGCAGGCTGTCGAGCACGGCGACATGGCTGGGCACCATGTAGCCGACCAGCCGCTCGGCGAGTGCCGAGCGGACGGCGGCCGGCACCGGCGCGGGAGAGCCCTCCTTGGCGGTCACGAAGGCCGCCAGCTGTTTGCCGGACTCCGTCCCGCGTGCCACGACGGCGGCCTGCCCGATGTCCGGGAGGTCCGTCAGCGCGTGCTCGATCTCGCCGGGCTCGACCCGGAATCCCTGGATCTTCACCTGGAAGTCCATCCGTCCGAGGAACTCGATCTCCCCGCCGGGGAGACGGCGCCCGAGGTCGCCGGTGCGGTACAGCCGCTCGCCGGTGACGGGGTGGGGCACGAAGGCGGACGCGGTCTTCCCGGCGTCCCCCAGGTATCCGAGCGCCACACCCTCGCCACCGATGTGGAGCTGTCCGGTGACCCAGTCCGGGACGTCCCGGCCGAGGTCGTCGAGGATGTGCCAGCTCTGGTTCGCGAGCGGCTTCCCGTACGGGATGCTGGCCCAGTCCGGGTCGGTCCGGTCGACGGGGTGGCAGATGGACCAGATCGACGCCTCGGTGGCGCCGCCGAGGCTGATCACCCGGGCGTGCGGTGCGATCGCGCGGATCCGGTCCGGGAGTCCGACCGGGATCCAGTCGCCGCTGAGCAGAACCGTGCGCAGCCCGGGGATCCGCAGTCCCGCGCCCTCCGCCTCCTCCACGAACAGCTGCATGAGGGCGGGCACGGAGTTCCACACCGTGACGCCCCGCTCCAGGACGGTCCGGATCCAGGCGGCGGGGTCGGGGCGGCCGGGCTCCGCGAGCACCAGCGCGGCACCGGCCTCCAGGGCACCGAAGATGTCGTAGACCGACAGGTCGAACCAGAGGGAGGAGACGCCGAACAGCACGTCGTCCGAGGTGACACCGAAGCGGCGGTTGATCTCGGTGACGGTGTTGAGCGGCCCGCGGTGGTTCAGCATCGCCCCCTTCGGCCGGCCTGTGGAGCCCGAGGTGTAGATGACGTAGGCGAGGTCACCGGGCCGCCCGGCCGCCGCCACCAGTGGTTCCGCGCGCGCGGGACCGGTCTCCTGCGCGTCGGCGGCCAGCACGGGCACGTCCGTGAGCGCGGACAGGGTCCCCAGCCGCTCCGTGGCGGTGAGGACGGCGGCGGCGCCGGTGTCCCGGAGCACGTACCGGAGCCGGTCCGCCGGCCAGTCGGGGTCGACCGGCACATAGACCGCGCCGGCGGTCAGCGTTCCCAGCACCGCCACGATCTGTGCCCATCCAGGCGGGGCGGCGACGATGACCAGGGAGCCGGGCGCGACCCCCGCGGAGCGGAGACTCCGGGCGGTCCGCCCGGCGGCCGCCGCGAGTTCCCCGTAGCTGAGACTGCGGCCCGCGGTGATCACGGCGGGCCGGCCGGGCCGCCGCTCCGCCTGCCGGGCCAGGGAGTCGTGCAGCAGTCCCGGCGGCACCGGTCCGGACGGCGCGTTGAGTGCCGCGCGCCGGACGCGCTGCGCGTCCGGGAGCGGCTCGAACGCCCTCCGCCGCCATGCCTCGTCGCTCCCGGCGAGCTGCGTGACGATGCTGCGGTAGCCCTGCTCCATGGCGTCGATGAGCCCCGGCGGGAACATGTCCTCGATGACATCCCAGATGACCCAGAGACTGCCGTCCCGGAGGTCCCAGAACTCGCAGTCGATGAGCGTTTGCGGTGTCTCCAGCAGGCTGTGCACCAGGCGGTCGGCCGCTCCGACGAACAGTGCGCTGCCGACGGCGTAGGGGCAGACGGCCTTGCCCGGGGTGCGCCGGTGCTGGTTGAGGGCCTGGAGCACTTTCACGCCGCTCCAGTGGACGTGTTCCACGTCGGCGAGAACCTGCGCCTGGAGCCGGCGGACGCGGTCCTCGAAACCCTCCTCGTGCCGCCAGTCGACCTCCAGCGGGTAGAGGGAGGCGAAGTTGCCGAACACCTCGCTCATCTGCGGATGCAGCGGCAGCCGGTGGGTGATCATGTTGTTGAGCAGGAAGTGGCGGGACCCGCTCCAGAACGCCAGGATTTCCGCGTGCACGCCGCACAGCACGTTCGTCGTCGTGAGGTTGCGGGCGGCGGCCTTCTCCCGCAGCGATGCCCAGACCTCGGGCGGAAAGAGCATCTCCCGCCGCACCAGGCGGGAACGCCGGCGCGGGTCGGCACCGCTCGCGAGGGGTAACTCCGGTGCGGCCGGCCAGCCGGCGATCCGGTCCGTCCAGTACTTCTTCGACGCCCGGCCGAGCGGGGACTCCTCCAGCTCGGCCAGGGCGAGGACGCAGTCGCGGTAGCTGATCTCCAGTTCGGGCGGGGTCTCCCCGGGATTCTCGTAGCGCCGCAGCACGGCGCTGATGAACCTCAGGGTCGCGGGGGCGTCGCTGAAGAGGTTGTTGTTGTTGTAGTGGAGCTTGGCGGAGTCGTCGGACAGCAGGCTGATCCGCATGTCCACCCAGGGCCACCGGTCGTGCACGGGCTCCTGGCGCTTCATCGCGTCGCGGACCCGTTCGATGTGCTCCTGTGTGCCGGCCTCGTCCAGGTGACGGACGTCGAACACCTCGATCCGGACGGGCTCCGGGTCGCGGACCGTCTGGAGCCGCAGGTCCTCACGGACCACGACCAGATTCCGCCGCTGGTACTCCAGTTCCCGGTTGAGCGCCTTCTCCAGGCGCGCGGGGTCCGTCCCGCCGAGGTCGTACTCCATGTACTGGTGGGGCCGCACGTAGTATTCGAAGCCCTCCCTACCGCCCATGATGAACGACATCTGGAGGTCCGAGGGAGCGAACGGCTCGTACAGGTTCTCCGGGTCGGGCGTGACGACCGGCAGCCCGGCCTCCTCCTCCCCGGCGGTCCGGGCACTGCCGAGCCAGGCGATGAGGTCCTGCTTGTGGTGGCCGAGCCGCTCCCGCAGGTCGCCGGTGAGCGCCCCCTTGGGGGCGGTCACCTCGACCCGGTCACCGGGTGCGAGCCGTAGTCTGACGCCCGCCCGGGCGAGGTCGTCGAGCAGGGACGGGACCGAACGTGATCCGCTTTCATCCACAGCGGTTGCTCCTTGTCCGCCAGTTGACGAGTCGTGAGGGATGCCCGTCACCGGGCGCGAGAGGGGATGCCGCGGCGGTCACAGCGTCAGCACCTCGGTTTCCGCGCCGTCGTCCGGCCCACCGTCGTCACCGGCGAGAACGCTCCGGGTCCTCAGTTGGCGGCAGATCAGCTCGGCGATCTCCTGGGCCGTGCCGCCGCCGAAGAGGAAATCGGCCGGCACATCGGCGGAGAAGTCGGCGCGCAGCCGGTTGCGGAGCCTGATCGTGGTCAGCGAGTCAAAACCGAGTTCGTTGAGGCGCTTGTGCCGGAAGGTGGAGCGCAGCGCGTCCCGCTCCTTCGCGGACATTCCGAGCAGCGGGGCCACCACGTCCAGAAGCCGGCCGAGAGCGGCCTCCCGAGCCTCCTCGGGCCGGGCGAGGACGAGTGCGCCCAGGTCGGGCGCCCCGCTGTCCGGCCCGGTCCCGGCGTTCCCGGACGCCGGCGGGGTGGGCGCCATGACGTCGCCGAGCAGCGTGTCGGGCAGCCGCCGGGTGCCGGCGGCCGCGTACCGCTGCCAGTCGACGGCGGCCAGGGCGACGTGCGGGGGACCGTCCGCGGGGACCCGGCCGAGGGCCGCGAGGGCCGCGCCGGCCGGCATGCCCTGGATGCCCGCGCCGGCGAACCGCTCCACGAGGCCCGCGCCGGCCGCCATGCCCTCGTCCGCCCAGGCTCCCCATCCCACGCTCAGGGCGGGCAGGCCCTGGTGTCCGCGTGCGGCGGCGAGGGCGTCCAAGAAGGTGTTGGCCATGAGGTAGCCCGGCTGCCCGGCCAGACCGGTCAGGGCTCCCAGGGCCGAGTAGAGGACGAAGAAGTCCAGGTCGATACCGTGCGTCTGGCGGTGCAGGTTCCAGGCGCCCTTGACCTTCGGGTCCATCATCCGGCTGAGCTGCGGCCAGTCGGCCCGCTCCAGGACGTTCTCGCCGGTGACCCCGGCCGCGTGCACCACCCCGCGCAGCGGCGGAAGTTCACGGCGCGCGTACGCGAGGATCCGTTCGACCTCGGTGGCGTCCGCCACGTCCGCGGCCAGTAATTCGACGCGCACTCCGCGCGCCCGCAGTGCGGCCACCGCGGACGGCGTCTCGGCGGGCGGCGTGCGGCCGACGAGCAGGAGGCAGCCGGCCCCCTGCCCGGCCAGCCAGGAGGCGGTGGCCAGCCCCAGTCCGCCGAGGCCGCCGGTGATCAGATAGGTCGCACCGCCGCGGACCGCCACCGCGCCCTGCGCGGCGTCCCGCGGTGCCGCGGCCGCCGGTGCCGCGCCGTCCGGTCCCTCCTCGCGCAGTCGCGCCTCGTACCAGCGTCCGGCGCGCAGCGCGAGATGGCCCGAGCCGCCGAGTGCAGCCACCCGGCCGAGGAGTTCCGCCGGGGCGGGGGCGGGCTCCGCCGGGTCGAGGTCGACCTGCACGCAGGACAGATCCGGGTACTCGGCGACGACGGACCGGGCCAGGCCCGTCAGGACGGACTGCGCGGGATCCGGCGCCGGGCCGGTGCCGGCGGGCCCCGCCGCTCCCGCGGAGCAGATGATGATCCGCGGGTCTCCGGCGGCGAAGTCTCTCAGGAAGGCCGCGAGCACGGCCGTGGTCCGGCGGGCCAGCCCGTAGGCGGTGCGGATGGTGCCGTCGGTGCCGGTGGTGCCGGTGGTGCCGGTGGTGCCGGGCTCCGGGAGGAGAATCAGTCCGGCGAAGGGATGTTCCGCGGCGCCGCGTGCCGCGTCCAGCGCCCGCCGCACGTCGCTGTCCGAGGCGGTGTCGGCGTGGAACACGCCGGAGTCCGGCCGGGGGGCCGCGGCACCGGTGACCACGGCGGTCGCCGCGACGCCGAGGGCAGCCAGTCCCTCACGCCAGGCGACGGCCGCTCCGGGGTCGGTGCCGCAGACCAGCCAGCCACCGGCATCGGCGCGCGGGACGGCCGGCCTGCCCGGCAGGTCCGGCCGGGGCCGCCAGTCCAGCGTGTAGCGGCGGGGGGTGACCGCCGCCGGGGCGAGGACGGACCGGGGCACCACGCGGAAGAGCAGACCCTCGACGGTGGCGAGGACCTCCCCGCTCTCCGCGTACACCTCCAGGTCCAGGGTGACGTCGCCGGAGGCCGTCGTCCCGCGCCGGTGGGCCCGGCAGGTGACCCGGGGCGGGAGCGGCCCGTAGACGTCGATCCGGTCGGCGGACGCGGGAACGCGCAGCCGGTCGTCGTCGGCCGTGAAGGCCACCAGCAACTGGAAGCAGGCGTCGAGGACGACCGGGTGCAGCAGATAGGTGTCCCGGTCCCCGGCCGCCTCGTCGGCCTCGACCAGCCCGGTCGCCCGGTCGCCGTCGCGCCACACCCGGCGCAGAGCGCGGTAGGCGGGGCCGTAGTCGAGACCGGTCCCGCGGAAGGCGTCGTAGAGCGGCCCGGTGGGGAGTTCGGTCGCCGGCTCCACGGGCCGGGGCGGGCGCGCGGCAGCGGGACGGGGCCGTTCGGCGGGGCCGGCGCTGCCCACCGTGGCGTGCTCGGTCCAGCCGTCGTCGGACGTCCGCGCCGCGCCGTCTCCGGCGCCCTTGCTGAAACACCGCACCCGGTGCGCGTGCGCGGTGGTCTCCGCGACCGCCTGCACCGTGAGCTCGGTTCCGTCGTCCGGGAACGGCATGAAGGCGTTGAACGTCACGTCCCGCAGCGTCCAGGCGGTGGTCTCGGTACGGGTCGCCGCCCGGACGGCGGCCAGTGCCCACTCGACCATCGCGCTACCGGGCAGCACCGACCGCCCGGCGACGCGGTGTTCGCGCACGAGCCAGGGCCGGTCGGCCGAGAGCCGCTGGGAGAACCACCGGTCGCGGGTGCGGGCGATGTCCATGCCCGCACCGAGCAGCGGATGGTCCGGGGCGGCGTTCTCCGCCCGGGCCGGCCGGCGGACCGCGTCCCGGCCCTCCAGCCAGTACCGGCGGCCCTGGAAGGGGTACGTGGGCAGATCGACCTGGCCGGTCCCGGCGTCGCAGCCGAGAGTGGGGCGCACCACCGCCGCATTGGCGACGTGGGCTTCGGCGAGGGCCATCGCGAGCGTACGCGCCTCGGGCCGGTCCCGGCGGAGTACGGCCGTCAGGGTCGGGGCGGGCCCGGCGGCCGTGACGCAGTCCTGGGCCAGGGCGGTGAGGGTGGCGTCGGGACCGAGTTCGACGAAGGTGGTGACCCCCTCGGCGAGCAGGCTGTTGACGCCGTCCATGAACTTGACGGTGTGCCGGAGCTGGCGGGTCCAGTAGTCCGGGGTGCGCAGGTCGTCGGCGGTGGCGGGCAGACCGGTCAGGGTGGAGACGACGGGTATGCGGGGCGGGCCGAAGGCCACGGCGCCGGCCGCGGCACGGAACTCGTCCAGGACGCCGTCCATCATGGCGGAGTGGAAGGCGTGGCTCACCCGCAGGGGTGTCGTGCGCCGGCCCTGGCCCTGCCAGTGGGCGGCGACCTTCTCGACGGTCACCTCGTCCCCCGAGATCACCACGGAGCGGGGCGAGTTGACGGCGGCGATGGCGACCGCGTCATTGAACTCGCCGATACAGCCGCGCATCTCCTCCTCGTCGGCCTCGATCGTGATCATGCCGCCGGAATCGGGTGCCGATTCCATCACCCGGGCGCGAGCGGCGACGAGCAGGCAGGCATCGGCCGGCGTCAGGATCCCGGCTGCGTGCGCGGCACTGATCTCGCCCACCGAATGGCCGATCAGGAAGTCGGGGGCGGGGCCGAGTGACCGGACGAGCCGGTAGAGAGCTGTCTCCAGGGCGAACAGCGCGGGCTGGGCGTAGCCGGTGCGGTGGAGCAGCTCGGCTTCGTACGATCCCGGCGCGGCGAACATCAGGTCGCGCAGCGGCCGGTCGAGATGGGCGTCGAAGTGGCCGCAGATCTCGTCCAGCGCCTCGGCGAAGACGGGGTGGGCGCGGTACAGCTCGGCACCCATTCCCGGGCGTTGAGCCCCCTGCCCGGAGAACAGGAACGCCGTCCTGCCGCGTCCCGGTTCGGCCAGGACCAGCTGCGGGGCCTGTTCACCCCGGGCGAGTGCCGCGAGTCCGGTGAGGAGTTCCTCCCGGTCCTCGCCGACCACGGCCGCCCGGTGATCGAACAACGCACGCGTCGTCGCCAGCGACCACCC
>NZ_JOID01000010.1 GCF_000719865.1 Streptomyces albus subsp. albus | reverse complement strand
ACCTCGAACAGCCCATCCCCATCACGCATACCAGGATCATCCCGCATGAATGATCACGAGCTACACGCGGGTTGCCCGTTACTGAGACACGCTCCTAGCCGGGGGAGCGGTGACGCCGGAGGCGCGCCGGGGCCCGGCCTCCGGCGCGCCTCCGGCCGTGGTCCCGGGCTCCGGGGGCGGCGGGTGCGGACGGCGCGGATCCCGGCCCCGCGCCCGAGAGCCGGTGAGGGCCCTCGCGCGGCGGACCGCCGGCTTCCGCCCTCGCGGTGAGCCGGCGGTGGATACGGTGATCCGGTGACGGAGACATGGCAGCTCACGGACGCCGGTGTTCTGCGGCTCCCCTCCGGCCGCAGGGTCCGCGGCCGCGGGCTGCGGCGGCCGATTCCGGACGGCCCCGAGCCCACGTACGGCGTATACCTGTTGGGCGGGCGTCCCCCCGAAGTCCCCTGGGAATCGCACTGGTTGCGCTGGCCGGACTTCCGGCTGCCGGCCGACGGGGCCGAGGCGCGGGACGTCCTGCACGCGGCGTGGGCGCGTGCGGGGGACGAGGGCGAGCGCGTCGAGATCGCCTGTGGCGGCGGCCGCGGCCGTACGGGTACGGCGCTGGCCTGCCTCGCCGTCCTGGACGGTGTGCCGGCCGGCCGTGCCGTGGAGTTCGTGCGCCGGGGTTATGACCGTCGCGCCGTGGAGACCCCTTGGCAGCGCCGGTACGTCCGGCGCTTCCCGGCGGCCTGACCCGCGCCTCCGGACCGGCGCCCCGCGCGGGGCCTCCTGCCGGGCACCCGGCGCCCGGCGGTGTGTTCGGCGCGGTGCGTGCGTTCCCCGGTGCGGTGCGGCCGCCCCGCCTCCGGGCGGCGGGCGCCGAGGGGTGCCCGTCCGTCCGTCCCGGCCGGTGCGGCGCGGACCGTGCCCGGGTCAGTCCCGCAGCGCCACGAGGACGTGGCTGTCGCCGAACTGCCAGACGGGTGTGGCGCGGTGGAAGCCCGCCCGCCGCAGCAGCTCCAGGTGGCGGCCCGGCGTCAGACCGTTCCCGTTCCCGTTCGCGGGGCCTTCCCCGGTGCCGTCCCGGCCGGGCGCCGGCCGGTGCCGCTCGCGGCGGCTGAACAGGCCGGCCAGTTCGGGCTCCTGCGCGGCCGCGGCCCACCAGGACGTCCAGTCCTCGTGCCGGCAGGTGCGCCGGCGCTCGGCCCGGAGGCGGCCGACGTGTGCGGTGAGGGCGGCGCAGCGGGGGTCCGCCGGAGGGAAGTGGTCGCCGTTGACCAGGACGCCGCCGGGGCGCAGCAGTGCGGCGAGTTGCCGGTAGGTGCGCAGCAGATCCGCTTCGGAGAGGTAGTGCAGGGCCGTGGTGGAGACGGCCGCGTCGAGCGGGCGGGCGAGGCCGAGGGCGCCGGTCCATCCGTCGTCCCCGATCACGGCCTCCACGTACCGCGCGGTGTCGGCGCGGTGGACCCGGCCGAGCTCCAGCAGCACGGGGTCCATGTCGACGGCGACGATCTCGGCGTGCGGCAGTCGCGCGGCGAGCCTGGCCGCCAGGGAGCCCGGGCCGCAGCCCAGGTCGAGGAGGAGCGGCCGGGGCCGGCCGGCCGTCACCTGCTCGACGACATCGGCGATCACCGTGAACCGCTCCTCGCGATCGGTGGCGTAGTGCTCCTGCTGGTGCTCCCAGCGTTCCACCCACCGCTCGGCTGTCGCCATGCTCACGCCCATTGGTCCGTGCCGCCTCGTGTCGTCTCTCACCGTTCAGAGGCGTACGGTAATCCATAAATGGAAACGGTTTCCATTCGCGTTCAGTTCAGTGTCGCGAGCAGGTCCAGCAGACGGTCCACCTCCTCCGCCGTGTTGTACACGTGCAGGCTGATCCGCACCGAGCCCTCGCGGTCGGCGTGCCCCGCCTGGCACAGGCTGTCCGCCCGCACCATGAAGCCGTGGCTGAACAGGATGAAGCCCAGGTCGTCCGAGGGGATGTCGCGGTGCCGGAAGGTGACGATGCCGTGGCGCCGCCGCACGGTGGAACCGGCGGCGAGGCCGGCCTGGCAGCCGAGGATCTCGTACGGGGGCAGCCGGTGCAGCCGGTCGGTGAGCCGGGCCGTCAGAGCGGTGGTCCAGCGGGCGATCCGGTCCGTGCCCGCGGCGTCCAGCCAGTCGAGAGCGGCCGTCAGGGCGGCGATCCCCACGGTGTTGGGGGTGCCCTGCCAGCCGCCGGGCCGGTACTCCGGGCCGCGCGCGTTGCGGGCCCAGACGGCCCCGGTGCCGGGCAGGGCCAGCGCCTTGTGGCCGGAGAAGACCAGGAAGTCGACGTCGAGGTCCCGCACGGACACGGGCAGATGGCCGACGCTCTGTGCGGCGTCCAGGCAGATCGGCACATCCGGGCCGACCGTCTCCCGGATGCGGCGGATCTCCATGTCGCCGCCGTAGACGTGGTGGACGTGCGTGACGGCGGCGAACCGGGTCCGCGGACCGACCGCCCCGGCCAGTGCCCGGTGGTCGTAGTCCCCGGACACCTCCTGGTACGGCAGGGCGCGCAGACGCACGGTGACGCCCTGGCGCTCCAGCAGCCGCCGCGCCTCCAGCCACGGCTCCAGGTTCGCCCGGTGATCGGCATGGGGGACGAGGATCTCGTCGCCGTCGGCCAGGAGGCCGGTGAGCCAGTCCCGGGCGACGCTCCGCAGCCCTTCCGTGGTGCCGCCGGTGAAGTGGACCCCGGAACTCTCCGGGGCGGGGTCGCCGAGGAACTCCGCGACCCGCCGCCTGGCCCGTTCGACCATCGCCGTCGTCCGGTTGGCCCACGGGTAGGAGCCGCGCCCGGCGTTGGCGTTGGACGTCGTCAGATAGTCGGATACGGCGGCGAGGACGGCCCGGGGCTTCTGCGAGGTGGCCGCGCTGTCGAAGTAGACGAGCTCCGGGTGGCCGGTGATGATGGGGAACTCCTCCCGCAGTTCCCGCTGCCAGCCGCTCAGTTGATTCAGGTCGTCGGGGTTGCCGAGGCCGTTCGGCGTGGCGTCCGGCCGTTCGCCGGGCATGGGCATCAGTCCCGGACCAGCGGGGCGCCGGCGTCCCGCCACGCGACGATGCCGCCGGACAGGCTGCGCACGTCCGGGTGCCCCATGCGGGTGAGCTGCGCGGCGTAGCGGGCGGACTTCTCGCCGACCGGGCAGGCCAGCAGGACGGGTTGCCGGGTGCCGAAGGGCAGGCCGCCGCGGACGAGTTCGTCGAACAGTTCCTCCGGGATGCTGAGGGATCCCTCGATGTGCAGCGTGGCGTACGCCCGCGGTCCGCGCAGATCGATCACCAGCGGCCGCGGGACCCCCTCGCTGATCCACCGCCGGGCCTCGTCGGTCGCGACGCTCCGGGCCTCTGCCCGGATCTCGGCCTCGGTCAGGGCCGCGGCCGAGTTCTTCCGGGGCGGCCGGCCCAGGAGTTCGGGGCGGCGCTGCCGGACGTAGCCGAGATAGCTCTCGGCCCGGTCGCAGACGATGAAGACCGCGGTCCGGCGCTCCTCCGACGGCTCGTCCAGCGCGCGGAGATGGCGGACCGCGCCGTGGTAGGCGGCGCCGCCGGTGGGCCCGGCCAGCAGGCCGCAGCGGCGGATCAGGGTCAGCATGCCGTCGATGGCCTCGTCGGCCGTCACCGGCTCGATGGTGTCGTAGGTCGCGGGGTCGAAGAGGCCTACCTGGTGGACCTCGTCGATGGTGCGGATGCCGGGAATGAAGTCCGACTTGTGCGCGACCAGCCCGAGGACCCGTACCTCCGGGTCGTGTTCGCGCAGCACCCGGACCACCCCGGTCGAGGAACCCGCGGTGCCGACGCAGGCGATGAACCAGTCGGGCGCCCGTCCGTCCAGGTCCTTGACGATCTCCGGCCCGGTGCCCGACACGTGGGCCTCGGTGTTGCGCCGGTTGAAGTACTGGTCGGTGTGGAGATAGGCGTTTCCGGGCCCGGCGAGCGCCTGGTGGAAGCGGGTCAGCGGGTCCTCGGTGTCGGCCGGGTCGAGGCATTCGCTCTGTCCCGGCAGTTCCTCGATCTCCGCGCCCAGCAGCAGGAGCAGCTCCTTGATCTCCGGCACCCGCATGCGGTTGGTGACGCTCTTGAAGCGCAGTCCGTGCATGCCGGCGAGGAGGGCCAGGGCCTTCGCGGTGTTCCCGCTCGACAGCTCCACGACCGTCGCTCCGCGCTCCACCGCGTCGGCGAGGCCGGGCCGTGCCATGTTCCAGGCGGCGCGGTCCTTGACCGAGCCGAAGGGGTTGAGCATCTCCAGCTTGGCGTACAGGTCGATGTGGCGCAGTCCGTGCACCGCCGGGTCGATGCGCACCAGCGGTGTGTTGCCGATGGCCTCGGTGATGCTGTCGTACCTCATGACGTCGGTCCCCCCGTTCCCGTGATCGGCCAGTAGTCCTCGTCCGGGCACCAGCGCCAGGAGGCGCCGTCCCGGGTGACGGCGACGGTGCGGGCGGCCGGCTGCCGCTGGGCCCGGTGGGCGCGGAAGTCCATCGCGTAGCCCGCGGTGTTGGCGAACGCCAGCAGATCGCCGGGGCGGGGCCGCCGGGGCAGGAACACCTTCCGGCGGGTGATGAGGTCGGCCTCCAGGCAGAGGTTCCCGGCCAGGTAGACGCCGACGGGCCCGTCGTCCCCGGCTCGTTCCATGGGATCCACCGCGGGCGGGCGGGAGAGGAGGATCGGATCGACGAGGACGCCGTGCTCCTCCAGGCTCATGTCCCCGGCGTTCATGCCGAGGCGTACCAGGAGGTCGCCGGAGTCGTGGCCGGTGGGGCGGACGTCGGTCACCCGTGCCAGTGACAGCCCGCACTGGTCGGCGAGCGCGCGACCCGGTTCGCAGACGAGGTCGTAGAGGTGTTCCAGGAGGAGGGTGGCCAGGGGGCGTCCCGAGGCCGGTGCGGGATGGGAGAGGAGTTCACCGAGGTATCCGGGCCCGGCGGTGGGGCGGTGGGCCGGATAGAGCGCGAGCGACCCGCGGAGCGTGCCGCCCTCGTTGCGCAGGCCGTAGCCGTGGCCGCGCCAGGTCAGGGCGGGGCGGGTGCCCAGCACCGCGTTGGCCAGCTCGGTCGTGTACCGCTCCCACTGGCCGGCTTCCGCGACATAGCCGACCCCGAACCCGCCGCCGATGTCGATGACGCGCGGATCCAGGCCGCGGGCGCGGCACTCGTCCATGACGGCGACGCACTGTTCCAGGGCGGCGGCCTTCTCCGCGAGGCCGGTGGTGTCCAGGTGGTAGGCGACACCGGTCAGCCGGACGGCGTCCCGGTGCCGTTCGACCGCGTCGAGGACGGCGCCGGTCTCCCGCAGGGGTGAGCCGAAACGGCTGGGACGGGACAGCGCCCTCACTCCGGAGACGCCCGGCCCGGTCGCCGTCTCGAACGCCGACAGCCGCAGCAGGACGTCGGTCCGGGGGAGGGTGTACTTCCGGATCAGATCGGCGAGTTGGCCGAGTTCGGTGGGGGAGTCGAGGTTGACGGTGGCGCCGGTGCGGGCGGCGAGCCACAGGAACTCCGGGTCCTTCGGCCCGGTGGCCATGATCCGGTCCGGGGTGAGGCCGGAGGCGAGGGCGTGCCGCAGCTCGCCGAGCGAGGCGACGTCGATCCCCGTCGCGGCGTCGGCCGCCGCCAGCCGGCGGACCAGGGAACCGGACCGGTTCGCCTTGTGCGCGAAGTACACCCGCCCGCTGAGCCGGTGCGCGCGGTAGACGCCGCGGAAGCGGTCGGCGTTCTCCGCGATCCGGTCGGGGAGCAGCAGATTGAGCGGGGAGCCGAGGGCGTCGGCGAGGGAGTGCAGAAAAGGTGCGTCCGCCAGCAGCGAGCTGAGCGGTGGCTCCAGTCGTGGTTGCAGATATAAGGGCACGCGCACGACTGAGACCCCTCCCCGTGACCGGCGGCGTCGCCGGCGACCGGCCGGCGCCGCCGGGGCGCCGCCGGTCGCTCGGGCAACCGTACGGGAATCATCATGTCCGGCGACATCTGCCTTTAAGCCACGGCTTACCCGGCAGGGTCAACTGTGCTAAAGGCTGCGGGTGTTGATGCCTCCGGTGCCGGGTGCCCCCCGGGGCCGGGTGCCCGGGCCGTCGAAGGGGCCGTCGGCGCAAGCCGTCAGTGGGGGGTCTTCCCGGGGCTGGGGACCGTGGTGGCAGGCACCGGGGCGTCCAGAGCGTTCGTCCGTGTCTCGCGCGTCCGCCACACGGTGAGCGCGGTGATCGCCGCACCGCAGCACAGCAGCAGGGAGACCGGTGTGCTGCTGCCGCCGGAGGAGGCGAGGAGGCTGCTGGCGATGAGCGGGGAGAAGCCGGCGCCGATCAGCGTCGCGCCCTGGTAGCCGAGGGAGGCGCCGGTGTAGCGGACGCGGGTGCCGAACATCTCGCTGAGCAGGGCGCCGAGAGGTGCGTACATCAGCGACTGGGCTATCCCGTGGCCGAGGACGAGGGCGAGGATCAGCAGGCCGGGGGAGCCGGAGTCCACCAGGGCGAGGACGGGGAACGCGAGCACGGCGGAGGCGAGGGCCCCGGCCAGGACCACGGGGCGGCGGCCGACCCGGTCCGACAGGGCGGAGGCCGCCGGCAGCACGAGCAGGGCCGTGCACGAGGCCAGAGTGACGCCGGTGAGGACCTGCGGACGGCTGTAGCCCTGGCCGACGGCGTAGGAGATCATGAAACTGGCCAGCAGCGACTGGGCGGTGAACGCGCCGATGCCGATGCCCGCCGCGCGCAGCACCGGAGCGGGGCGGCGGAGCACCTCCACGACCGGCGGCCGTGCGGCGGGCTCCTTCTTCGCTTCGGCGAACAGCGGGCTCTCCGCGACCTTCAGCCGGACGAACAGGCCGAGGGCCAGCAGCGCGATGCTGAGCAGGAACGGCACCCGCCAGCCCCAGGAGCGGAAGTCGTCGTCAGGCAGCACGGAGACCAGCGTGACCACGCCCGCCGAGAGGACCGAGCCGAGCGGAGCCCCGAGCTGGGTGGCGCTCGACCAGAGGCCGCGCCGTGAACTCTGGGTCCGCTCGGCGTGCTCGACGACCATCAGGGTCGCGCCGCCCCACTCCCCGCCGATGGCGAGGCCCTGCACCACGCGCAGGGTGACCAGCAGGACGGGCGCCCACACGCCGATCGTGTCGTAGGTGGGCAGGACGCCGATGAGGAAGCTGGCGACGCCCATCAAGGTCATGGTCAGCAGCATCATCGACTTGCGGCCCATCCGGTCACCGAAGTGGCCGAAGACGATGCCGCCCAGCGGGCGGGCCACATAACCCGCGGCGAAGGTGCCGAAGGCCGCGATGGTGCCGACCGCGGGGTCGGCGCCGGGGAAGAACAGGCTGCCGAAGACCAGCGCGGCGAGCGTTCCGTAGACGAGGAAGTCGTAGAACTCGATGGCCGTGCCGAGCATGCTCGACAGGGCCACGCGGCGCAACTGGCGCTGGTCTGCGGATGTTTGACGGGCGGAGGGAGAGGCGGGGGACGGCTGCACGGTGAGCTCCTGGGGGCTGGGGCGGGGCCGATGCCCGAGGAACCTAGGCAGCAATCTCATGCTCGTCAATCATTTGCACAACATTATTCGAGCCGGTCCTCGGCCAGGCGCAGGAGCAGGCCGTGCAGCAGTTCCCGCTCGGCCGCGGTGAGCGGAGTCAGCAGGTCGCTCGTCACCCGCGTACTCGCCTCGTCGCTGTCGCGGAGGAAGGCGCGGCCCTCGTCCGTGAGCACCACGATCCGGCTGCGCCGGTCCTCGGGGGACGGCCGGCGCTCCGCCAGGCGCAGCTTCTCCAGGTCGTCGACCAGCCCGACGATCGCGCTGGGGTCGTAGCCGAGCCGGGTGCTCAGCTCCCGCTGGAGGGCGCCCTCGCACGTCGCCAGGAAGCGCAGCAGCGCGTAATGGCGCAGGCGCAGCCCCGACTTCTGCAGGGAGGCGTTGAACAGCTGCCCCGAGCGCAGGCCCAGGCGGTACAGCAGATAGCCCGTGTCCGCGTGCAGTGCGCGCATCCACGGTTCGTGCGCGTCGATCGGGGCGCCGGCGGGGTTCTCGGTGTGCGGCTGGCGGGTGATGGCGGACTCCCGGGTCGAAAAGCGTGCGGCGTGTGCGAGAGCAGTCTCGCGCACCATGCCGAGTGGGAGCAACTATTGACGTCAACAATCATTGCTCTTAGCTTCGATCGCGACGTCGCCGCGTCTCCACACCCCGTGTCACTCCGTGAAGGGACTCGCCTGTGCACATGATCGATCTGAGCGGAAAGGCCGCCGTCGTCACCGGCAGCGGCCGGGGCCTGGGCCTGGCCTACGCGCGGGCTCTGGCCGCCCACGGCGCCTCCGTGGTCGTCAACGACATCGACGCGGGCGTGGCCGGGGAGGCCGTCGAGTCCATCACCGGGGCGGGCGGCACCGCCGTGGCCGAGGCCGTCGCGGTCGGTACGGCCGAGGCCGCCGACCGGCTGGTGAACCGGGCGGTGGCCGAGTTCGGCCGGCTGGACATCCTCGTCACCAACGCGGGCATCCTGCGCGACAAGGTGCTGTGGAAGATGACCGACGACGACTTCGACGCGGTGCTCACCACCCATCTGAAGGGCACCTTCACCTGCGCCCGGGCCGCCGCCGTCCGTATGCGCGAACAGGGCGGGGGCGGCACGCTGATCCTGGTCGGCTCCCCGGCCGGGCAGCGCGGCAACTTCGGCCAGACCAACTACGCCGCAGCCAAGGCCGGCATCGCCGCCATGGCCCGCACCTGGTCCATGGAGCTGGCCCGCGCCGGCATCACCGTCAACGCGATCGTGCCCGTCGCCGCCACGGCGATGACCGAGACCATCCCCGCCTTCGCCCCGTACATCGAGGCCATGAGGAACGGCGCACCGCTGCCCGGGTTCCTGCGCAAGGGGGAGGGCTTCGGCACCCCCGAGGACTGCGCCGTCCTCGTCCCCTTCCTCGCCTCCGAGGCCGCCCGGGACGTGACCGGCCAGTGCATCGGCATCGGCGGCGACCGGGTGACGCTCTGGTCCCACCCCCGGGAGGTCAGGGCCGCCTACGCCGACGGCGGCTGGCGCCCCGAGACGCTGGCCGAGGCCTGGCACACGTCGGTCGGCGCCGAACCCGAGACCGTCGGCATCCCCGCACCCAGGGTCCCGGAGGCGTGATGAACGTCGGAGAACTGGCCGCGATCGACGTCCACACGCACGCCGAGGTGTCCTCGAAGGGACACGCGTCCCTGGACGACGACCTGCACGACGCCTCCGCCGCCTACTTCAAGGTCGAGGGCAAGCGGAAGCCGACCCTTGAGGAGACGGCCGCGTACTACCGCGAGCGGAAGATGGCCGCCGTGATCTTCACGGTGGACGCCGAGTCCGCCACCGGCACCGAACCGGTCCCCAACGAGGAGGTCGCCGAGGCCGCCGCCGCCAACGCGGACGTGCTGATCCCCTTCGCCTCCATCGACCCCTTCCGCGGCAGGGCGGGCGTGCGGCAGGCCCGCCGCCTGGTGGAGGAGTACGGGGTGAGGGGTTTCAAGTTCCACCCCAGCATCCAGGGCTTCTTCCCCAACGACCGCGCGCTGGCCTACGCCTTGTACGAGGTCATCGAGGAGACGGGGACGATCGCCCTGTTCCACACCGGGCAGACCGGCATCGGCGCCGGCGTCCCCGGCGGGGGCGGCATCCGTCTGAAGTACTCCAACCCGCTGCACGTGGACGACGTGGCCGCCGACTTCCCGCATCTGAAGATCATCCTCGCGCACCCGTCCTTCCCCTGGCAGGACGAGGCCCTCGCCGTCGCCACGCACAAACCGGGGGTGCACATCGACCTGTCCGGCTGGTCGCCCAAGTACTTCCCGCCGCAGCTCGTGCAGTACGCCAATACCCTGCTCCGGGACAAGGTCCTCTTCGGCTCCGACTTCCCCGTCCTCACCCCCGACCGCTGGCTCGCCGACTTCGCGAAGCTGGCGATCAAGGACGAGGTCAGGCCGAAGATCCTCAAGGAGAACGCCGCCCGCCTGCTCGGGCTCACCACACCGTGAAGGGGCACCCCATGTGCTCTCCCCCGTGCTCTCCCCGACGCTGTGTCCCGCGCCCCGCCCCGCACGACGACGGACGGGGGCGTACCGATGCGCAATGAGGGACTGGGGTCCTGGCCGGCCCGCCGGGCCCGCAAGACCCCGCACCGCCCCGCACTCGTCCACGACGACGCCACCCTCACCTACGCGGACCTGCACTCCCGCACCACCCGCCTCGCCCACGCCCTGCGCGCCCGGGGCGTCCGGCGCGGCGACCGCGTCGCCTACCTCGGCCCCAACCACCCCTCCTACCTGGAGACGCTGTTCGCCGCCGGCCTCCTCGGCGCGGTCTTCGTCCCCCTCAACGCCCGCCTGGCCGGCCCCGAGATCGCTTACCAGCTCGCCGACTCCGGCGCCGCGGCGCTCGTCCACAGCCCGTCACTCGCCGGGCTGGTCGCGGGGCTGCCGGAGGACACCGGCGTCCGGACGTACGTCGAGATCGGGCCGGAGTACGAGCGGACCCTGGCCGCCGGCTCCACCGAGGCCGTCGACGAGCCCGTCACCCTCGACGACACCTGCATCATCATGTACACCTCGGGAACGACGGGCCGCCCCAAGGGCGCGATGCTCACCCACGGCAACCTGACGTGGAACGCGGTCAACGTCCTCGTCGACCAGGACCTGACCGCCGGCGAGCGCGCCCTCGTCTCCGCCCCGCTCTTCCACACCGCGGGGCTGAACATGCTGACGCTCCCGGTGCTGCTCAAGGGCGGCACCTGTGTCCTCACCGACGGGTTCGACCCGGGTGCCGCGCTGGACCTCGTCGAACGGCACGCGATCACCTTCATGTTCGGCGTACCGGCCATGTTCGACCAGATGGCCCGGCACCCGGGGTGGGCCGGCGCCGACCTCTCCAGCCTGCGCCTCCTCACCTGCGGCGGCTCTCCCGTGCCGATCCCGCTGATCACCGCGTACCAGGAGCGGGGGCTCACCTTCCTCCAGGGCTACGGGATGACCGAGGCCGCCCCCGGAACCCTGTTCCTGGACGCCGAACACGCCGTGAGCAAGGCCGGATCGGCCGGCGTACCGCACTTCTTCAGCGACGTGCGGGTCGTCCGGACGGACCTCGCCCCCGTCGACGCGGGCGAGACCGGGGAGATCGTCGTCCGGGGACCCCACGTCATGCCCGGGTACTGGGGACTGCCCGAGGAGACCGCCGCGGTCTTCACGGACGGCTGGTTCCGCAGCGGGGACGCGGCCCGCGTCGACGAGGACGGCTACGTCTACGTCGTCGACCGCCTCAAGGACATGATCATCTCGGGCGGGGAGAACGTCTACCCCGCCGAGATCGAGAACCTGCTGCTCGCCCACCCCGGCATCGCCGAATGCGCCGTGATCGGCGTGGCCGACGAGAAGTGGGGCGAGGTGCCGCGGGCGGTGGTCGTCCCGCGCGAAGGAGCCGTCCTCGACCCCGGGGAGGTGCTCGGCTCCCTGGCCGGGCGGCTCGCCCGGTACAAGATCCCCAAGTCCGTGGTGATCGCGGACGAACTCCCGCGCACCGCCTCCGGAAAGCTCCTCAAACCGCAGGTGCGCTCCCGTTTCGGCGACCAACCCGCCCCCGACGTCAAGGACACCCCATGAGCATCACCGTCAACGGTCTCGGCGAACTGAAGAAGCTGGCCGGCAGCGACCTGGGCACCAGTGAGTGGATCGAGGTCACCCAGGAGCGGATCGACACCTTCGCCGACGCCACCGGCGACCACCAGTGGATCCACGTCGACCCGGAGAAGGCCAAGGACGGCCCCTTCGGCGCGCCCATCGCACACGGCTATCTGACCCTCTCCCTCTTCATCCCGCTCTTCACCGAACTGCTCGACGTCCAAGGCGTGACGACGAAGGTCAACTACGGCCTCGACAAGGTGCGCTTCCCCTCCCCGGTGCGGGCCGGTTCGCGCATCCGCCTGGCCGGCCGCCTGGCGGACGTGACGGACGTGACGGACGTGACGGGCGGGGTGCAGATCACCGTCGAGGGCACGATCGAGATCGAGGGAGGCGCGAAGCCGGCCGCGGTGCTGCAGAGCCTGTCGCGGTTCTACGCCTGAGCGGGCCGTACGGGGACGAGGTCGAGCAGACGTTCCGCGGCGGTGTTCGCGAGCGGGGCGAGCCGGTCGTGCACGGTCCGGAACGTCTTCTCGGCCGCGTCGGCGGGCCAGTCGTCCGGCAGGTGCACGACCGGCAGCCGCGGGTCCCGGCGGATGATCCGCAGCCACTCCGTCTGCAGGACCAGCCGCAGGGCGAGCGCGTCGTCGGCCTCGGGCAGCTCGGCCTGCCACTTCTCCCAGCGCCGGGCGAACGCCTCATAGCGTGCCGCCAGTCCGGACAGCTCCCAGGTCTCCTCGATCATCATGCCGACGTCCGTGCCGGCGACGGCGTGCGCGTGGAAGACCTTCACGTGGGCGGCGAGGCCCAACTCGTCGACCAGGTCCGACACATCCACCTCGCCGGGGGCGATCCACAGTCCGTTGAACAGCGGACCGAAGCCGCTCCAGGTCAGTTTCGAGCGCAGGTCGTGCCGTTGGCGCTGCCAGGAGTCCGGCAGGGAGAAACCGAGCAGCGTCCAGGTGCCGTCCCACTGCCGGTTGACCGCGCCGGTCTGCCAAATGCGCCGCTCGCCGTCGCGCAGCACGGTGGCCGAGTGCTCGGTCAGCCCGAAGTACATCCTGCGGCCCTCGCGCTGGCGGCGCAGCAGGCCGCGGTTCACCATGCGGGTCAGGGTGGAGCGCGTGGCCTGTTCGCTGACGCCGGCCCGGGCGAAGACATCGATGACGCTGCCGGAGTACACGCACACGTCCCGCCCGAGGACCTGGTCGCCGAGGAACGTCAGCATCAGGGACTGCGGTCGCAGCGACTCTTCTCCGGTCACACGTCCCACCGTACGCCTGCGCCGATCAGCACGTCAGGCCCGGTCGGCGAAACGCGTGCGCGGTGGCCGTCCACGGGACCGGAGCGGCGGCCGGGAATCACCGGGCTCCGCCTCGCCGTCCTGGCCGGCTGCGGCGTACCGGCCGGGTCTGCTGTGGAGTTCGTACGCCCGGGCGGTGACCGGTGCGCCGTGCGGACGCTTCGCCGCGAGCGGGTCCAATCGGTGGGCCCGGGGCCGGAAACGTGAGGGCGGCGGTGCGGGGGAACCCGTGCACCGAAACGCCGATCGTCTACCACTGGGGGTGCCTGATTGTGTCGCCCGGCTATACGGACCCCCCGCTCTTCGCTGCCGGCGGCAACCCCTGCGGCACCAGCTGGCCCAGTGGCGGCGGCGAGGCCCCCGACGAGCCCACCTCGCGTCACACCAATGAGCCCTTCCGACGCGCCCGCGTGGGGTGGCGGCCGCCGTATGGGGGCCGACGAGCACGAAGCTCCCTTCCCTTACGGCAGTGCCACCTGCCACCCGGACCAAGAAGCCTCATGATTGCCACCCTGCTCAGCGATACGTCAACGAGGCCGCCGAGGCACTCGTCCGCTCGCCCCATACTCGGCGAAGCGATCACCGCCTCCGAGGGACGAGCAGCGTCTGCTGCCCGACAGCCCCCTCGTCCTCCGCATCACAGGCACCCACTGGCCGCAAGACACAGGTGTGAGCCCGAAGGTGCCGACCCACGCCCTGAGCACGCTGCAACGGGACAGCATCCTCTCCCGGTCCGTCACCATGTCCGTCCCGGTCCGCGTCGACCGGGCCCTCACCCCGCTCGGCGAGTACCTCGCCCTGCTGCCGGCCGTGGTGAGGGACCGGGCGGAGACTCACCACCACGCGGTCCACGCGGTCCGGGAGCGCTGCGACACGGAGAACGTCGGGCCGCTGGAGAAGTGGCCGGGCAGCCGGCGGCGCCGTCCCCTCGCACGGCGCCGCCGGCTCACGCCGCCCGCCACAGGGCCGGCACCGCCGGCGGCTCCCAGCCCGGCTGTGCGGTGTGCGCCTGGAGGCAGACGTAGGCGTGTCCGGCGTACGTGACCCGGTCGTCCGCCCGATAGGAGACGCCCACCGTCCAGGTCCCGCCCGGCGGGGTGGGACCGGGGCCCGGGTCCTGCGGGACGTCGAGGACGAAGTCGAACGCCGCCTCCCGGCCGCCGCCCCCGTCGCGCACGGTCATCAGCAGCCGCGGATCGAAGATCGTGTCGGTGTTGTTGCGCGGCTCGTTCGGGAAGTACAGCTGCGTGGTCAGGACCGGACGGCCGGGCGCCTGCAGCTTGACGTGGAGGTGGCGGGTGCGCCCCGGGTACAGGCCCGGCACGATCGTGGTGAGCGTGAAGGAGCCGCGGGAATCGGTGTATTGGTGCCCGCGCAGCCGGAAACCCGTGTTGTCGTAGGCGCCGTTGGCATCAGCCTGCCAGAAGTCCAGCAGCACCCCGGACAGGGGCAGGCAGGCGCGGCCGAAGACATAACCCGTCACGGTCAGCGAGGTGCCCGGCATGCCTGGCTCCAGCAGGCTGGTGCGCTGCGGTGAGTTCGGCTTGAAGTAGGGGCCCTCCATCTGCTCCGGGGTGGGGTCGTCGCCGTCGTCGCAGGACGGCGTGAGCTGCGGCGTGGTGCCGCTCGCCGCCGCGGTGCGGGCGAGGGCCGGTCCGGCGGCCAGTGCGACGGGAACCGCGGCGGTGGCCGCGAGCGCGGCCCGCAGCACCGTCTTGCGGCCGACGAGCCGGGGAGATGCCGGCTCGCGGCCGGTGCCGGGGTCGTCCGGGCCCGCGCTGTACGTGCCTGCCTCGTCCATGTCTCCTCCTCGTGGGGGGTGGACACCGAAACTAGGCGGGTACCGACGGCGCTTCGAGGGACTGGTGGTGGCGGCTGTGGTGTTTTCGGAAGGCGCCGGGACTGCTGCCGGTCTCGCGTCGGAAGAACCGCCCGAAGTAGGCCGGGTCGTCGAAGCCGGTGCGGGCGGCAACCTGCCGTACGGTCAACTCGGTGTGAGCGAGCAGCTGTTGAGCCTGGTACACGCGGGCCTCGATGAGGAGCCGTCCGGGCGGCCGGCCGGTGGCCGCCCGGACCGCCTGGGTGAGGTAGCCGGGTGAGACCCCCAACCGATCGGCGCACTCCCGCACCGTCCAGCCCGCCGCCTCGGGCCGCGTGACCAGCTCCGCGAAGGCCTCCGCCACGGCGGCCGTACGGCCGTGGGCGCGCGGCTCGCGGCCCTGTCCCGTGCGGCAGGGGAGCCGGGCGGCGCGCACGATCAGGACGTGGAGCAGGGACCGCAGGACGCTCTCGTGCCCCGGGGCGCGCTGCCGGTACTCGGCGGCCAGTTCGGCGATCAGGCCCCCGATCGACCGGTCCTGCCCGGCGTCCAGCCCGTACCGGCAGTGCGCTCCCAGCTCCCGCAGCAGCTCACGGTCGCCGGGGTGGTCCACCAGAAAGTCGTCGGTGAACAGCACGAGCGAGCCCTCGGGCCCCTGCCCGCCCTCCCAGTGGTGCACCTGGCCGGGCCGAATCACGGCCAGCTGCGGGGGCTTGACCGGCCACCGGGCGATATCGACGACATGGGTTCCCGAACCGGCGCGGAGGTGGACGATCTCGTAGAAGGTGTGCCGGTGCGGCCGGTCCCACCGCGATAGCGGGCCCACCTCCTCGAAGGAGCCCACCGCGAAGGGCAGGGCGGTGGGCGGGGACACCTCCAGCCGGTGCAGCGGCACGTCCCCCGGGCCGGTCGGCAGGGTGGGAACTCCCGGCAGGACGGTGGTGCTGCGCATCACTCGTACTCCTCTCGCGGACACGACCGGGTCGGGCACATCCGTTCCCGTTGAGGTCTGTACCAACCCCTTGCCCGTCGCCCTCCGGCACCGCAAGCTCCCTTCATGGAGCTGGAGTTGCGGCATCGGAAGACCATCCGGGCCATCGCCGACGCGGGCAGCCCGACCAGGGCGGTCCCGTGCCACCAGGCCCGCCGCAACGGCACTCCCCGGGGAGAATCTGGGGAGGATCGACGGTCCTGGGGAGCGCGTGGGGAGAATCGACCGCGTAACGCAGCACGATCCCGAAAGACACTGAAAGACTTATCCGCGCAGGTCAGGGACGGGTACATCCGCATCGATGCAGGTCAGAGACGCTGACGCGACTCGTCACGCCCTTGCGTGAGGGAGGCCGCCTCCCGGAACCCTCGAGGCCGGAGGCCGGTGCGCCGTACCCGGAGCCCGGGGGCAATGTGGTGGCGGACCGAGCGGTGCTCGGGCAGGCTCACGCGTACGGTCCCGATGGTTCAGAACATGGCGATCGACTGCGCTGATGCCTATCAACTGGCCCGGTTCTGGTGCGAGGTGACCGGTCGCCCGCTGAACCCGGAGGACGAACCGGGCGACCCGGAAGCTCGGGTGATGCTGCCGGAGGGTCCGCTGCTCCACTTCAACCAGGTGCCGGAACCGAAGACGGCCAAGAACCGGATCCACCTGTGCCTGCGCCCGGCGACCTCGCGCGAGGACGAGGTCCACCGTTTGCTGAACCTTGGTGCCACCTTCGTCGCCGACCGCCGGGAACCCGGCGGAGCAGGCTGGGCTGTCCTCGCCGCCCCGAGGGCAACGAATTCTGTGTTCTCCGCAGCGAGCGGGACCGCGCCGCGATGCCGCGCGCCGGGAAGGGCGCCTGACGGGCCGTTCCCGTTCAGGCGCCCTTCCGTGGCGTCTAGAAGAAGCCCAGCTTCTTCGGCGAGTACGAGACCAGCAGGTTCTTGGTCTGCTGGTAGTGCTCCAGCATCATCCGGTGGTTCTCCCGGCCGATGCCCGACTGCTTGTAGCCGCCGAAGGCCGCGTGTGCCGGGTAGGCGTGGTAGCAGTTCGTCCAGACGCGGCCCGCCTGGATGGTGCGGCCCGCGCGGTAGGCGGTGTTCATGTCGCGGGTCCAGACGCCCGCGCCCAGTCCGTAGAGGGTGTCGTTGGCGGTCTTCATGGCGTCGTCGAAGTCGCTGAAGGAGGTGACCGAGACGACCGGGCCGAAGATCTCCTCCTGGAAGATCCGCATGTGGTTGCCGCCCTCGAAGATGGTGGGCTGCACGTAGTAGCCGCCCTCCATGTCCCCGCCGGCGGTGATCTGTTCGCCCCCGGTGAGGACCTTGGCGCCCTCCTGCCGACCGATGTCGAGGTAGGAGAGGATCTTCTGGAGCTGGTCGTTGGACGCCTGGGCGCCGATCATCGTGTCCGTGTCCAGGGGGTGCCCGGGGACGATCTTTTCCGTGCGGGCCACCGCCGCGTCCAGGAACTCCCGGTAGTGACCGTGCTGGATGAGGGCCCGCGACGGGCAGGTGCAGACCTCGCCCTGGTTGAGGGCGAACATCGTGAAGCCCTCCAGGGCCTTGTCGAAGAAGTCGTCATCCGCGGACGACACGTCGTCGAAGAAGATGTTCGGGCTCTTGCCGCCGAGTTCGAGCGTGACCGGCTTGATGTTCTCGCTGGCGTACTGCATGATCAGCCGCCCCGTCGTGGTCTCGCCGGTGAAGGCGATCTTCGCCACGCGCGCGCTGGAGGCCAGCGGCTTGCCCGCCTCCACGCCGAAGCCGTTGACGATGTTGACCACGCCCGGTGGCAGCAGGTCGGCGATCAGGCCCATCAGGACGTGGATCGACGCCGGTGTCTGCTCGGCCGGCTTCAGGACGACCGCGTTGCCCGCGGCCAGCGCCGGCGCCAGCTTCCAGACGGCCATCAGGATGGGGAAGTTCCACGGGATGATCTGGCCGACCACGCCCAGCGGCTCGTGGAAGTGGTAGGCGACGGTGTCGTCGTCCAGTTCGCTGAGGCTGCCCTCCTGGGCGCGCAGCGCGCCGGCGAAGTAGCGGAAGTGGTCGATGGCGAGCGGGATGTCGGCGGCGAGCGTCTCGCGGACCGGCTTGCCGTTCTCCCAGCTCTCCGCGACCGCCAGCTCCTCCAGGTGGGCCTCCATCCGGTCGGCGACCTTGTTGAGGACGGTGGCGCGCTCGGCCGCCGGGGTGCGGCCCCAGGCCGGGGCGGCCGCGTGGGCCGCGTCGAGGGCCGCCTCGACGTCCTCGGCGGTGCCCCGCGCCACCTCGGTGAAGGGACGGCCGTTCACCGGGCTGGGGTTCTCGAAGTACCGGCCGAGCTTCGGCCGGACGTACTCCCCGCCGATCCAGTGGTCGTAACGGGGCTGGTAGGAGACGATCGCGCCGTCGGTTCCGGGCGCGGAGTAGCGGGTCATCTCGGTGGCCTCCTGGGGTGCGCGTACGGGCTCGCACCGGCTCGTCATCGGCCGGTCCGGCGGAGGCTAGTGACCGGAAGGTTGCAACCACGTTGCGTGAGCCGCCCGGTGACCGGGCCGTCGCCCGCGGGGGAGGTGCAGGGCCCGCACGGTCGTACGCCGCACGGATGACAGCGGGCCGGGGCGCTCTCCCGGCCCGCCGGCCGGCGCCCACCCCCGTGCGGCGCCGGCCGGCGGGCCCGCGGCCGGAGCGCGCCCGGCCTTCCTCCCCTCCCGCTGCCCCGAGGATGTCCGGCCACCGGTCCGGCGGCGACCTGTTTCGGCGTTGCCCGAAGAAGGGCGCGACGGAACGATGGGGCAAGTGCCCCTGCGTTTTCACTTCACCGCCGAAGACTTGGCCCGTACCCGCGTGGCCGAGGCGCCGCGCCCGCTGCTGGAGGTGGACATCGCGCTGCGGCTGCTGCAGGAGCGCAGCTACCCGGTGCGGTTCGGCGCCTGGCGCCGGCAGGTGTTGCGGCAGCTGTCACCGCAGGTGCGGATGCTCTTCGAGGTGACCCCTTCGGTGGGGGTCTCCCTGAACCTGCTCGATGCCGCCGCGGCCCGCGAACCGGGTGAACTGTTCGACGAGATGCGGTCCCTGCCCCGCGGGCACGTCCGCAAGGAGACGGAGGCGTGGGCTGCGCAGCGGCGGACGGTTCCCGCCTGGACCCGGGGCCTCGGGGAGGACGCGGCCGTGCTGGGGCGGCTGGTGGATCTCATGGAGCACGTCCACCGGGAGGCCGTCGAGCCGCACCGGGAGCGGATCGACGCACTGGTCGCGGCAGACCAGGCGATGCGCATGCGTCACGTGATCCGGGGCGGCCCGGGAACCCTGCTGAACTCCCTCAATCCGCGCCGGATGCGCTGGGAACCGCCGGTGCTGGCCGTGAGGATGGCCTCGGGCCGCGATGCCGACGTCCATCTCGGGGGCCGCGGACTGCTGTTGGTCCCCAGTGTGTTCGGCGTCGAGTTCCCGCTGCTCGACGACACCGCCGAACCGCAGCCCTGGATCACCTACCCCGTCAGCGGCGCGGAGACCGGGGCCGCCCTGCCGGCCGTGCGGACGGCCTCCGCGCTGACGGCGCCCTCCCCGGCACTGTCGGCGCTCCTGGGCGCCACCCGCGCCACGGTGCTGCGCTCCATCGCCGAGCATCCCGGGTGCACGACCACGGAACTCGCGCGGTACGCGCGCATCTCACCGGCCAGTGCCAGTGAGCACGCCACCGTGCTGCGGACCGCCGGGCTCACCACGACCGCCCGCCATCGCAACACCGCGCTGCACACCGTGACGCCCGCGGGCGTCACGGTGCTCAACGCCCCGGCCGGCGGGTAGGGCGCGCGGGGGCGCGGCGCCGGCCCCGGCGGTGCTCTCAGCGCACGGGGAACCCGCTCTGCTCGGCGTCCAGTTCGCGGACGCGCTGCAGGACGAGCGGGGCGCGCGGTGACCCCTGGGGGAGGACGGCCGCCAGCGCCGCCCACGCCTCCAGGTCCTCCGCGCCCCACGGGCTGCCCGTCCAGGCGCCCAGCAGCTCCGGGTCGCGGCGGGCCAGCAGGGCCGCGCGCAGCTGGCCGTCGACGCGGTCGCGCAGCCGGAGCACGGCCGGGGCCCGGGAGGAGGGCAGCAGCGGGCCGCGGTAGGCGGCGACGGCCGCCGCCGGCGTTCCGGCCGCGAGGTGGCGCAGCACCGTGTCGAAGTCCGCCGTGACCGGCGCCGTCAGCCGGTACGGGCGGGAGCGGAGCAGCCCGTCGCCGAGTGCCCGGCGCAGCCGCGACAGCTCGGCGCGCAGGGTGACCGGGGTCGTGTGCTCGTCCTCGTACAGGGCGACGAGCAGTTCGTCCCCGGTCATGCCCTCGGGGTGGCAGGCGAGCAGGACCATCAGTTCGCTGTGGCGGCGGCTGAGCCGGAGGGTGCGGCCGCCGGCGGTGAGCTGGGCCTCGTCCAGGCCGAGGGCGCGGAGTTCCACGGCGGGGGAGGCGGTCCGTGACGCGCCGGGCGCCGGGCCGAGCAGGGCGAGCTGCGACTCGGCGGCCCGGGCGACGGCCTGGACGAAGGCGAGGCTGTGCGGGTGGGCGAGCCGGTCGCCGCCGGTGATGTCGACGGCGCCGAGCAGCCGGCCGCTGTGCGGGTCGTGCACCGGGGCGGCGGCGCACGTCCAGGTGTGCACGGTGCGGTTGAAGTGCTCGGCCGCGAACACCTGCACGGGGCGGTCGACGGCGACGGCCGTGCCGGGCGCGTTGGTTCCCACGGCCGACTCGGACCAGGCCGCGCCGGGCACGAAGTTCATCCGGTCCGCGCGGCGGCGGGCGGCCGTGTGGCCCTCGACCCACAGGAGCCTGCCCTGCGCGTCGCAGACGGCCAGCAGATGTTCCCCGTCCATGGCGAAGGTGCCCATCAGATCGCGGAACAGCGGCATGACCCGGGCCAGCGGATGCTCCGCGCGGTAGGCGTCGAGGTCGTCGTCGGACAGCTCGACGGGCGCGGTGCCGTCCGGGCTGACACGGGCCCGCGCGGAGCGCCGCCAGGAGTCGGCGACCACCGGGCGGACGGACGGCCCGGGCGGGCCCGGGCGGCGGCCGCCGGCGGGCGCCCCGGCCTGCCCCCCGGCCCGCCCCGTGGTGAAGGCGTCGTGCGCGCGGCGGATCGCGCCGGCCCGCTCGGCGGGATCGGCGCCCGGTTCGAGAGCGACCCAAGGATTGACCACGACGGCTTCCCGGAATGGATGAGCGGAGCGGAGTGTCACCATCGTGGCGGTGCATCGAGGGTTCGACAACAGATGGGGAGACGTCGATGACGGAAGAACCGGAGACGGCGGAGCAGCTCGCGGCCTTCCCGGAGTCCTGGGAACGCTGTCTGGCGGTCGTCGCCCACCCGGACGATCTCGAATACGGGGCCGCCGCGGCCATCGCCGGCTGGGTGGACCGGGGAGCGGAGGTCTCCTACCTCCTGGTCAGCCGGGGCGAGGCGGGCATCGACGGCATGGCGCCCGCGGACTGCGCGCCGCTGCGGGAACGGGAGCAGCGGGAGAGCGCGGCCGTGGTCGGCGTGTCCTCGGTGGAGTTCCTCGACGGCTACCCGGACGGGGTGATCGAGTACGGCACCGGACTGCGCCGGGACATCGCGGCCGCGATCCGCCGGCACCGGCCGGAGCTGGTGCTCACCCTCAACCACCGCGAGACCTTCGGCGGCACCTTCTGGAACACCCCGGACCACCGGGCGGTCGGCCTGGCCACGCTGGACGCGGTGGGCGACGCCGGCAACCGGTGGATCTTCCCCGAACTGACCGAGCAGGGGCTCCAGCCGTGGGACGGGGTGCGCTGGGTGGCCGTCGCCGCCTCCCCGCAGCCGACGCACGCGGTCGACGTGACGGACGGGCTGGAGAAGGGCGTCCTGTCCCTGCTGGCGCACCGCGCCTACATCGAGGGCCTGACGGACGAGGACCCGGAAAGCTACGCCCGCGCCTTCCTCACCGGCAACGCCGAAGCCGCGTCCACCCGCTTCGGCGGCCGCCCGGCCGCGGTCTTCGAGGTCTTCCCCCGCTGAGCGCGGTGAGCCGGAGGGGGCGGCGCGCGGTGGCGGGCAGCCCCGTCAGCGGTGCGCCGCTGCTCACGCCGCGCGGGCGGACGCGGCGGCGCCCGGCGAGCCCGTGCCCGCGTCCGCGTCAGCAGAGGGAGGCGCGCCGTACCGGGCCAGGCAGTGCCAGACCATCTTCAGGGCCTGATGGTCGTGGTGGCCGGAGCGGGCGGCGTCGCCGATGACCCGGGGGTCGAGACGGCCGTCCTCGGCGATCGCGGCTCCGAGTTCGGTGTACTCCGGCCCCCGGTAGTCCGGGTGGCGCCGCAACTCCTCGACGGTGAGCCGGAATCCTGCGTGCCATTCGACGGGGCAGGGCAGCCGGCGGGCCGCTGCCTCCACCTCCGTACCGCGGTAACTCGGGTCCAGGACCAGCGCCTCCACATGGCGGTCGAGCGCGACCGGGCCGTGCACCTGGGCCTCGATGTAGTCGTTGAGCACATCCTGGTCGTCGGCCGCGGCCAGTTCGATCAAAGACATGGCGGCCGCGGTGCCGAAATGCGACGGCTCGGCGGCACTGTCCGGATAGCAGAACGTGGCGCGTTCCAGCGTCTCCGCTGTCAGCCGGAAGTGGGAGGAGCCGAAGCGGTGGGCCGCGCCGAAGGGGCGCCGACGGAAGTTGAGCGCGCCGTAGACGGGGCGCTCGTGCGCGGGTGCCCGGTCGTAGGCCCCGCCGAACATCCTGCTCTCCCAGCGCCACCGGTCGCCGCCGGGATGGGCGGTCAGGCCGCCGTTGCTGGTGCCGGTGACGAACTGCGAACGGTAGACGCCGTCCTCGGTCAGGGCCTGCAGGAGCGGCCGGTCGCCCGCCGTGCGGTCGGGGTGGAAGTTGAGCGTCAGGCGCAGCCGCGGGTCGAGCTGTGCTCCCGTGGCCAGGGACGCCACGTGGCGGAGCGCCCGTGTTGCGGCCGGGCCCGTGATGTCGTCGCGCATCACCGCAGTCTGCCCGGGCGCGGCCCGCCGCCGCACTGGATTTCCGCCGGGGCGGCGGCCGGGTGCGGGTGCGCGACGCGGGCGCGGGGTCAGGGCAGCCGCAGGGGCCGGCGTTCGAAGGCGGTGGCCAGGTCCTCGCCGATGCGGGCGGCCGTCTCGCGCAGGGCGGGCAGCAGCGCCGCCCGGGACTCCTCGGCCGTACCGCGGCCGGTGTGGGTGGAGACGTTGAGCGCCGCCACGGGGCGGCCGTCGCGGCCCCGTACGGGTACGGCCAGGGAGCGGAGGCCCTCCTCCAGCTCCTCGTCGACCAGGGCGTAGCCGTCCGCGGCCACCCCGTCCAGGACGCGGCCGAGCTCGGCGGGATCGGTGACCGTCCGGGCGGTGAAGCGCGGGAGCTCCCCGGCGGAGAGCCGCGCGGCGCGCTCCTCGGGGGGCAGGCCGGCCAGCAGGACCCGGCCCATGGAGGTGGGCGTGGCGGGGAAGCGGGTGCCGATGGTGATGTTGACGCTCATGATCCGGTACGTGGGGACGCGGGCGATGTACCGGATGTCGTCACCGTCGAGGACGGCCACGGAGGCCGATTCCCCTGCGCGGGCGGCCAGTTCCTCCAGGCGCGGCTGGACGATCTCCGCGAAGCCCAGCCCGGACAGCGGCGCGTAGCCCAGCTCCAGTACGCGGGGGAGCAGCTGGAAGCGGCGGTCGGCGGAGCGTACGTAGCCGAGCTGTTCGAGGGAGAGCAGAGCCCGGCGGGCGGTGGCCCGGGGCTGGCCGACCGCCTCCGCCGTCTCGGAGAGGGTGAGCCCGCGCGGTCCGGCGCCGAGGGCGGCGAGGACGTCCAGGCCGCGGGCCAGTGACTGCAGGAAGCCCGCGCCCAGCTCCCGTTTGGCGTCGGCCACGGGCGCGTACGGGGCCGTGCCCGGGCGCGGGGGACGGGCGCGGGCCTCGGCCAGGGCGGCCTCCATGGCGGGCAGCAGGGTGCGCAGCCGGGGGAGCGCGACGGCGGTGAGGGAGGCGGCGGTGTGCCGTCCGGTGTTGCTGACCACGCTGATGCCGCAGACTCGCCGGCCCTCCGCGTCCCGTACCGGCACGGCCACGGCGATCAGGCCCCGCTCCATCCGCTGGTCGTCCACGGCCCATACGGGGTGCTCCGGGCCGGTGACCATGCCGGCCGCGCAGCGGTCGGCGGGCAGGAGGTCGCCGATGCGGAAGACCGGGGTCATGGCGCGGCGGCGGATCACCTGGGTGACGAAGCGGACGCCGTCGCCGTCCGGCACCGCGACGGACACCGACTCGTCCAGCTCGTCCGCGATCAGCTCGGCGAACGGCTCCAGCGCGTCGGCCACGCCGCAGCTCCGCAGATAAGCGTTGCCGAACCGCATGAGCAGGGGCGAGAGCTCGAGGTCCCGGCCCGCCGCGCGGAGCAGGCCGAGGTGGAGGAGGGTGCCGACGACCCGGTCGACGGTGGCGCGGGCCAGCCCGGTGGCGTGCACGAGGTCGCTGGGCCGCAGCCGCCGGCCGCCGGACGCGGCCATCGCGCGCAGCACGGCCAGGCCGCGCTCCAGCGGGCCGGTCACCGGCACGGTGCCGGCGAGCGCCGCGGTGGTGTCGTCGCCGGTCATGGCCGGTCTCCTCCGTCGGGGTGGTGCGGAAGGCGCTGGTCGAGATGGGGACGGACCGTTGACAGCGGTGCCCGCGGGACGGAGACTCGACCCCGGGCAGCATTATGAACGAAAGTTCACTCGGCGAACAAGTGAGAGGGCATGGCAGAAATCCGCACCCTGCACGATGCCGTCGCAGAGCTCATCCATGACGGCGACACCGTGGCGATGGAGGGATTCACGCACCTGATCCCGTTCGCCGCCGCGCACGAAGTCATCCGGCAGGGCATCACCGACCTCACCGTGGTCCGGATGACCCCCGACGTCGTCTACGACCGTCTCATCGGCGCGGGGCTGGTGAGGAAGCTCGTCTTCTCCTGGGGCGGAAACCCCGGCGTCGGCTCCCTGCACCGCTTCCGCGACGCCGTCGAGAACGGCTGGCCGCGCACTCTCGAACTGGACGAGCACAGCCACGCCGGCATGGCCAACCGCTACGTCGCCGGCGCGTCCGGACTGCCGTTCGCCGTGCTGCGCGGCTACCGGGGCAGCGACCTCGCGACCCGCACGGACACCGTCTCCACCGTCACCTGCCCCTTCACCGGTGAGGAACTGGCCGCCGTACGGGCCCTCAACCCCGACGTCACCGTCATCCACGCCCAGCAGGCCGACCGCGACGGCAACGTCCAGCTCTGGGGTCTGACCGGCGTGCAGAAGGAGGCCGCGCTCGCCGCGAAGCGGGTGCTGGTGACCGTCGAGGAGATCGTGGACGTCCTGGAGCCCCGGCCCCGCGGCATCGTCCTGCCCGGCTGGGTCGTCACGGCCGTCGCGCACGTCCCCGGCGGCGCGCACCCCTCGTACGCCGCCGGCTACTCCGTCCGCGACAACGACGCCTACGCGGCCTGGGACGCGGTCTCCCGGGACCGCGACGCCTTCCGGGCCTGGCTGAAGGACCACGTGTACGACGGGAGCGAACCGCGATGACCACCGATGCCACCGCCCCGGCCGGCAGCCCCGGCGCACCGGAGGCCGGCTGGACCTCCGACGAGCTGATGACGGTCAACGCCGCCCGCGCCCTCTCCGGCGCCCGCACCTGCTTCGTCGGCATCGGGCTCCCCAGCACCGCCGCCAACCTCGCCCGCCACACCGCCAACCCGGGCCTCGTCCTGATCTACGAGTCCGGCACCCTGGGCTCCAAACCGACCCGGCTGCCGCTCTCCATCGGCGACGGCGAACTCGCCGACACGGCCGACGCGGTGGTCTCCGTGCCGGAGATCTTCAACTACTGGCTCCAGGCCGGGCGCATCGACGTCGGCTTCCTCGGCGCCGCCCAGGTCGACCGCTTCGCCAACATCAACACCACCGTCGTGGACCGGGGCCCCGGCCGCCCCGAGGGACGGCTGCCCGGGGCCGGCGGCGCCCCCGAGATCGCCGCCAACTGCGGGCGGGTGCTGATGGTGCTCCGCCACTCCACCCGCAACTTCGTGCGCCGGCTCGACTTCACCACCACCGTCGGCCACGGAACCGGGCCCGGGGACCGGGAACGGCTCGGGCTCCGCGGCGCCGGACCGACCGCCGTCATCACCGACCTCGGCATCCTGCGGCCCGACCCGGAGACGGCCGAGCTCGTCCTCACCGACCTCCACCCGGGCGTCACCGTCGGACAGGTGCGTGCCGCCACCGGCTGGGACCTGCGCGTCGCCGCGGACCCGGTCACCACCGCGCCGCCGGCGGAGGCCGAACTGGCCACCCTGCGCGCCCTCAAGGCCGCCGGAAGGAGCGCCGCGTGAACCGCCCGGTCCGCCGTACGCCGCCGGTGGCCGGACCGCTCCGCGCGGCCGCACACCGGACGCCCGGCCTCCGCCTCCGGGCCCGGATTGCCGCACCCTCCAGTGCCCGAACCGCCCCGCACGCCCAGGAGGCCTCCGCATGAAGCAGTCCCGCACCGCGCCGGTGCCGCCGCCCGCGCCGGCGCCGGCGCCCGAGACGGTCACGCCCGCCGACCGGCAGCCCCTGGTCCAGGCCGACATCGACCGGGAGATCGCCGAACTGCACGCGGCCTACGACGAGGCCCGCGCCGGGGGCGCCCCCGCGGCGCACCACCCCCCGCGCGACTTCCGCCCCTACCGCAGCAGCGTTCTGCGGCACCCGAAGGAGCCGCTCGTCGCCGTGAACGGCGACCCGGAGACCGTCGAACTGCACGGGCCCGTCTTCGGGCCCACCGACGTCACCGAACTCGACGCCGACCTCACCCGGCAGCACCGCGGCGAGCCGCTGGGCGAGCGCATCACCGTCACCGGACGCGTGCTCGACAGCAGCGGCCGCCCCGTGCGCAACCAGCTCGTCGAGATCTGGCAGGCCAACGCCTCCGGCCGCTACGCGCACCAGCGCGACCAGCACCCGGCGCCCCTCGACCCGCACTTCACCGGCGTCGGCCGCTGCCTGACCGACAATCACGGCGCCTACACCTTCACCACGATCAAGCCCGGCCCCTACCCCTGGCGGAACCACCTCAACGCCTGGCGCCCCGCGCACATCCACTTCTCGCTCTTCGGCGCCGCCTTCACCCAGCGGCTGGTCACCCAGATGTACTTTCCGGGCGACCCCCTCTTCCCCCACGACCCGATCCTGGCCTCGGTCACCGACACGGCCGCCCGCGAACGGCTCGTCGCCGCCTACGACCACGAGCTGTCGCGGCCCGAGTGGTCCCTGGGCTACCGCTGGGACATCGTCCTCGACGGACCCTCCGCCACCTGGATCGAGGAAGGCCGCTGATGAGCACCACACCACCCCGCGCCCTGCCGCCCACACCGTCCCAGACCGTCGGCCCCTTCTACGGCTACGCGCTGCCCTTCACCGGCGGCGGCGAGGTGGCACTCCCCGGCCACCCCGACACCATCACCGTCCACGGCCGGGTGCTCGACGGGGCCGGTGCGGGCGTCCCCGACGCCCTGCTGGAGTTCTGGCAGGCCGGACCCGACGGCTCCGTGGCCGGCGCCCCCGGCTCCCTGCGGCGCGACCCCGTCACCGGGGCGGTCCTCGGCCGGGACGGCGTCGACTTCACCGGCTTCGCCCGCGTCCCCACCGACGCCGACGGGCACTACACGCTGCGCACCCTGCCGCCCGGCGGCGCGCCCTACCTGTCCGTGTGCGTCTTCGCGCGCGGCCTCATGCACCACCTGTTCACCCGCGCCTATCTGCGCGACGACCCCGAGGACACACTGCTCTCCACGCTGCCGGCCGGGCGCAGGGCCACCCTGCTGGCGCTGCCGGAGGAGGGCAGGCACCGCACCCACCGGTTCGACATCCGCCTGCAGGGCGAGGGGGAGACGGTCTTCCTTGAGTTCGCCTGAGCCCGCGGGCGCCGCCGGAGCCCCGCCGCCGGCGGCCGGGGCGGGGGACGACACCGGGCTGCTCTCGCCCGTCCGGGCCGGCACCGCCGCCGAGGCGGCCACCGGCGACCGGGCCTGGCTGGCCGCCCTGCTCGACGCCGAGGCCGCGCTGACCCGCGCCCAGGCGGCGCTTGGCCTGGCACCGCGGGAGGCGGCCGACGCCGTGGACCGCGCTGTGCGCGAGGGCGCGTTCGACGTGCGGGACCTCGCCCTGCGCGCCCGCTCCGGCGGCAACCCCGTCATCCCCCTCGTCCACGACCTCACCGCCGCTGTACGGAAAGCGGCCCCGGACGCCGCCGCGTACGTGCACCGGGGCGCGACCAGCCAGGACATCCTCGACACCGCGACCATGCTGGTGGCCGCGCGGACGCTCCCGCTGATCCTCGCCGACCTCGAGCGCGCCGCCGGCGCCCTGGGCCGGCTGGCGGCCCGGCACCGCGCCACCCCCATGCCCGGCCGCACCCTCACCCAGCACGCCGTGCCCACCACCTTCGGCCTCAAGGCGGCGGGCTGGCGCGCCCTGCTCCTGGACGCCCACGACCGGCTGGCCGCGCTCCTGGACGGCGGTCTCCCGGCCCAACTGGGCGGCGCCGCGGGCACGCTGGCGGCCTTCGGCGCGTACGCGCGGCCCGGCGGCGGCGAGGACAAGGCGGGTAACGGCGGCACGGCCGCCCCGGACAGCGGGGGAGAGGACCAGCCCGGTGCGGGCTCGCGGATCGCCGCACGGTACGCGCGGGAACTCGGCCTCGCCGAGCCCTTGCTGCCCTGGCACACCCTGCGCACCCCCGTCGCCGATCTCGCCGCCGGGCTCTCCTTCACCGCCGGGGCGCTGGGCAAGCTCGCCGCCGACGTCCTGGTGCTCTCCCGCACGGAGGTCGGCGAGGTCGCGGAGGGAACCGGCGGCGGCTCGTCCGCCATGCCGCACAAGGCCAACCCCGCCCGCTCCGTGCTCATCGCGTCCGCCGCCCGCCAGGTCCCCGCCCTCGCCGCCGTGCTGCTCGGCTCGCTCGCGGCCGAGGACGAGCGGCCCGGCGGCGCCTGGCACGCCGAATGGCAGCCGCTGCGGGAGGCCCTGCGCCTGACCGGCGGCGCGGCCGAGGCGGCCGCCGGGCTGGCCGAGGGCCTGCACGTCCGGCCCGAACGCATGCGGGTGAACCTCGACCGCACGGGCGGACTCGTCGTCTCCGAACGCCTGACCGCCGAACTCGCCCCGCTCCTCGGCCGCACGGAAGCGGCCGGCCTGCTCGGTGCGGCGGCCCGCCGCGCAGCCGAGTCGGGGACCGGCCTCCTGGAAGCGCTTCGCGAGGAACCCGCCGTGCGGGACGCCCTGTCGGAGGCGCGGCTGCGGGAGCTGACCGACCCCGCCGGCTACACCGGCGAGGCGGCCGCTCTCACCGTCCGGGCCCTGCGCCGCGCGCCCCGCCGCCGTTCCGGCGGGCCGTCCGCCCCGCCGCCGTCCGTCCCGCCGTCCCCGTCGCGCCCCGAGGAGCAGGCATGACCGGCCGCCCGCTCGCACACCACCGGCTCGACGGGCCGGAGACCGCGCCCCCGCTGATCCTGGGGCCGTCCCTCGGCACCTCCGCGGCCGTCTGGGAACCGCAGGCCGCGGAGCTGGCCCGCACCCGCCGGGTGCTCCGCTGGGATCTGCCCGGCCACGGCGGCTCCCCGGTACATCTCCTGCCGTCCTGGGAGACGCCGGGCGCCACCACGGTCGCCGATCTGGCCCGCCTGGTGCTCGATCTCGCCGACCACCACGGCTGGACGCGCTTCGGCTATGCCGGCATATCCCTCGGCGGCGCGATCGGCGCCCATCTCGCGGCGCACCACCCCGAACGCGTCGAAGCGCTCGCCCTCGTCTGCTCCTCGGCCCGCTTCGGCGACCCCGATGCCTGGCGCGAACGGGCGCGGCTGGTCCGGGAGCAGGGCACCGGAGCGGTCCTGGACGCCACCCCCGGGCGCTGGTTCGCCGACCCGGCCGCGGCCGCCGCCTCCCGCCACGGAGCCGCCGTGCTCGCCGATCTCGCCGCCGCCGACCGGAACGGCTACGCCGCCTGCTGCGACGCGCTCGCCGGCTACGACCTGCGGTCCCGGCTCGGCGGCATCGGCGCGCCGGCCCTTGTCGTCGCCGGCCGCGACGACCCCGCCACCCCGCCCGCGCACGCGCGGGAACTCGCCGACGGCATCCCCGGGGCCGACCTGCTCGAACTCGCCCACGCCGCCCACCTCGCGGGGATCGACCGGCCCGCCGCCGTCGGCGCGGCGCTCCGCGCGCACTTCGGCGCCGGGGCGGCGCACCACCGCGACCCCGCGGGCCCGGCCGCCGCCCGTCCGCGTCCCCGTTCCCCCCGCCTCGTCCGCTCCGACACCCCCGAGGAACCCTGATGCGTACCACCGTCGGCATCATCGGCGGCGGACCCGCCGGTCTGCTGCTCGCCCGGCTGCTGGACCGGGCCGGAATCGACTCCGTCGTCCTGGAGCACCGTGACCGCGCCTACGTCGAGGAGCGGCAGCGCGCCGGCATCCTCGAACAGGGGACCGTCGACGCGCTGCGCGCCTGCGGTGCGGGCGAGCGCATGGACCGCGAGGGCCTGGTCCACCACGGCATCGAACTCCGCTTCGACCGCCGCGGCCACCGGATCGACTTCCCCTCGCTCACCGGCGGACGCAGCGTCATGGTGTACGCGCAGACGGAGGTCGTGAAGGACCTCATCGCGCTGCGGCTGGCGGAGGGCGGCCCTCTGCTGTTCGAGGCGGAGGCGGTGGCCGTCGAGGGCGCCGAGGGGGACAACCCGGTCATCCGGTTCACGCACGAGGGACGCGAGCGGACGCTCTCCTGCGACATCGTGGTCGGCTGCGACGGCTTCCACGGCGTCGCGCGCGAGGCGCTCCCCGAGGCGGAGCGGCGCGTGTACGAGCGGGTCTATCCGTACTCCTGGCTGGGCATCCTGGCCGATGTGCCGCCGTCCTGCGAGGAGTTGATCTACGCGCACTCGCCGCGCGGATTCGCCCTGCACAGCATGCGCACGCCCACCGTCAGCAGGCTCTACCTCCAGGTGCCGAACGGCACCGACCCGGACGACTGGTCCGACGAGCGGATCTGGGACGAACTGGACGCCCGGTTCGCAGTCGACGGCGACTGGAGGCTCGAACGGGGCCCGATCACCCAGAAGTCCGTCACCCCGATGCGCAGCTGGGTCACCGAGCCGATGCGCCACGGCCGGCTGTTCCTGGCCGGCGACGCCGCGCACATCGTCCCGCCGACCGGCGCGAAGGGGCTCAACCTGGCGGTGTCGGACGTGGTGGTGCTCGCGAAGGCGCTGGAGCACTGGCGGGCCACCGGGTCCGAGGACCTGCTCGACGCCTACTCCGACACCTGTCTGCGGCGGGTGTGGCGGGCCGAGCACTTCTCGTACTTCATGACGACCGCCCTGCACACCGACCCGGACCAGAGCCCGTTCGACGGCAAGCTCCAGCTATCCCAGCTGCACCGGATAGCCGACTCCACCGCCGCCGCCACCGAACTCGCCGAGAACTACACGGGACTGCCGATCGGCTGACCGTTCGAAGCCCGCGCGGCCGGCGGCCCGCGTCGAGGGGCGCCGGTCAGCCGGCGGCGGCCAGGGCGCCCATCGGGTCGTCCAGGACGTCCTGGACGACCGACTGGGCGGCGCCCAGCAGCGCGGCGTCCCGGCCCAGCCCGGACACCACGACCTCGCCGTGCGCCGCGCGGGTCGGATCGGCCACGTGCCGGCGCAACTCCCGCTCCGCCGCGGGCAGCAGCCAGGGCGAGAGCTCGGTCAGCGCGCCCCCGAGCACGATGGTCTCCGGGTCCAGCAGGTTCACCACCCCGGCGAGCGCGGTGCCGAGCGCCGTTCCCGCGCCCCGCAGCGCCCGGCGCGCTTCGGCGTCCCCCGCGTCGGCGCGCGCCCGCAGGACGGCCACCCCCGCCGCTCCCCGCTCCTCGATCCCGGCGGCACGGAGCACGGCCTCCTCGCCCGCGTACTGCTCCAGGCACCCCCGTCCGCCGCAGGCGCAGGGGCGCCCCGCGGGGCGTACCGGCACGTGCCCCAGTTCGCCCGCGAATCCGTGCGCCCCGCGCAGCAGGGCACCGTCCACGACCACCGCCGCGCCGATGCCGATCTCGGCCGAGACATAGACGAAGTCGCGCGGGGCCGGGGTGCGGCCGCCGCGCCAGAGCTCCGCCAGCGCGCCGATGTTGGCCTCGTTGGCGATCGTGACGGGCAGGGCGAGGGCGTCGGCGAGGACGGCGCCGGCGTCCAGGTCCTGCCAGCCGAGGTTCGGGGCGCGCACCACCGTCGCCGCGTCCCGCGCGACCAGACCCGGCACGGCGACCGCGACGCCGACGGGACGCAGCCCCTCGCGCTCCGCGTCCGCCGCCACCCGGGCACAGAGCCCGGCGAGCCGCCGCAGCACCGGGCCGGGCTCGCTGTCGCGGTGCCCGCCCGCCTCCTCCGCCCGCACCCGGACCCGTCCCCGCAGATCGACGGCGCAGACGGCCAGCCGGTCCACCCCGATCTCCGCGCCCAGCCCGGCCGGACCGCGCTCGCTCAGCGCGAGATCGCTGCCGGGGCGCCCGACCGTGCCCGGCCGGCTCCGGCCGAGCTCCACCAGCAGCCCGGCGCGCGCCAGTTCGTCGACGAGCGTCGACACGGCGGCGCGGGTCAGCCCGACCCGGGAGGCGACACCGGCCCGCGAGATCGGCCCGTGGGCGGCCACCGTGTGCAGCACCAGGGAGAGATTGCGCTGCCGCATGCCGTGCTGTGTGTTCGGCGCCGGTACGGCCACGGCCCCGGCTCCTTTCCTCGTGAACGCTCCGACCCTACGGGGACGCCGGGGCCGGCGCGTATGCGGTGCCGCCCGCACCGGGTCCGGCCGGCGCGGGCGGCGTCCGGGTCTCAGCTCTCCAGCAGCGGGCCCGCGCCCCGGAGAGTCCGCGCGAGCCGTTCCAGGGCTGCCTCGTCCCGCTCCACCGCGTCCAGGGACAGCCCCCGGTCGGTTCCCCAGCGCCGGGCCACCGCGGCCGGGTCCTCCCCGGTCAGCAGCCCGGCCGCCTGCGCGGCCGCGCCCAGCGCCACCAGCTCGGACGCCTCGGGCACCAGCACCGGGCGGCCGGAGAGCCGGCGCACCGTCTCCCGCCAGGCCGTGCCGCGGGCGCCGCCGCCGATGAGCAGGATCGGCGCGGCCGGGTCGGCGTCCGCGTCGAGCACCAGGTCCAGCGCCGACAGCAGCGCGTACACCGCGCCGTCGTAGGCGGCCTGGAGGATCTGCCCCGGCGTGGTGTCGTGCCGCAGTCCGTACAGCAGCCCGGACGCGTACGGCAGGTTGGGGGTCCGCTCGCCGTCGAGGAAGGGCAGGACGACGGCGGAGCCGCCCGGTTCCACGGCCTCGCGGTCCCGGCCGAGCAGCGCCGCGAACCGGTCCACGGCCAGAGTGCAGTTGAGCGTGCAGGCCAGGGGCAGCCAGTCGCCGCGGGCGTCGGCGAACCCGGCGACGGTGCCGGTCGGGTCGGCGGGACGGCGTGCCGAGACCGCGTAGACCGTGCCGGAGGTGCCGAGGCTCAGCACGGGCCGCCCCGGCCGCAGCCCGAGGCCCAGCGCGGCGGCCATGTTGTCGCCGGTGCCCGCGCCCACCACGGTGCCGGGCTTCAGCGGCAGGCCGTCCAGGCCGCCGCGGACCGTGCCCGCGGCCGAGCCCGGCGCGACGACCTCCGGCAGCAGCGCCGGGTCGAGGGCGACGCGGCCCAGGAGATCCTCGTCGTAGCGGCCGGACGGCGAGCCGTCCTCGCCGCGCCACCAGCCGGTGCCGGAGGCGTCTCCCCGGTCCGTGGTGCCGCGCCCGGTGAGCCGTTCGGTGAGGTAGTCGTGCGGCAGGCGGACGGCCGCCGTGCGCGCGGCGGCCTCCGGCTCGTTCTCCCGCAGCCACGCCCACTTGGTGACCGTGAAGGCCGGGGCGGGCACCGAGCCGATCCGCTCCGCCCACGCCTCCGGGCCGCCGAGCTCCTCGACGAGCCGGTCGCGCTGCGGGGCGGAGCGCACGTCGTTCCAGAGCATCGCGGGCCGCACGGGCCGCCCGCCGGCGTCCAGGGTCACCAGCCCGTGCTGCTGCCCGCCGACCGAGACGGCCTCCGCCCGCTCCGCCGCCGCGCCGCACTGGCGGAGGGCCTCGCCCAGCGCCTCCCACCACTGCCCGGGATCGCTCTCCCGTCCCGCGCCGCCGCTGACCCGGTGCGGCGCCTGCCCGCGGGCGACGACCTCGCCGGTGGCGGCGTCGACGACCAGTGCCTTCGTGGACTGGGTGGAGCTGTCCACGCCCACGACGAGCGGCCCGTCACCGGAGCGCTGCCCTCCCGTTGCTGTCATCGCGCGATCCCTTCCCGGGCCGTCCCGTGCCCTGTCCCTGGTGTGCCTGTGGCGTGCCGGCGCGATGCCCGTGCCGCCCTCTCCGGTGATTTCTCCGGCCGGGAGGGCCTCCGGGCTTCCCAGCCGCGCTCGTGCATACTAATTTGTAAAGCGCCATGACGAAATAGCGAGGAGCCCGCAATGAGCTACCAGCCGACACCGGACGACAAATTCAGCTTCGGCCTGTGGACCGTGGGGTGGCAGGGACGCGACCCCTTCGGTGACGCCACCCGGGCCGCCATCGACCCGGCCGAGTCCGTACGGCGGCTCGCCGACCTCGGCGCGTACGGCGTGACCTTCCACGACGACGACCTCATCCCCTTCGGCTCCTCGGACACCGAGCGCGAGGCCCACATCAAGCGCTTCCGCGAGGCGCTCGACGCCACCGGCCTGATCGTCCCGATGGCCACCACCAACCTGTTCACCCACCCCGTCTTCAAGGACGGCGGGTTCACCTCGAACGACCGCGACGTCCGCCGCTACGCGCTCCGCAAGACGATCCGCAACATCGACCTGGCCGCCGAGCTGGGGGCCCGCACGTACGTCGCCTGGGGCGGGCGCGAGGGCGCCGAGTCCGGCGCGGCCAAGGACGTGCGCGTCGCCCTGGACCGGCTCAAGGAGGCCTTCGACGTGCTCGGCGAGTACGTCACCGAGAAGGGCTACGACCTGCGGTTCGCCCTGGAGCCCAAGCCCAATGAGCCGCGCGGCGACATCCTGCTGCCCACCGTCGGGCACGCGCTGGCGTTCATCGAGCGCCTGGAGCGCCCGGAGCTCTACGGCGTCAACCCGGAGGTCGGCCACGAGCAGATGGCCGGGCTCAACTTCGCGCACGGCATCGCGCAGGCCCTGTGGGCGGGCAAGCTCTTCCACATCGACCTGAACGGCCAGTCCGGCATCAAGTACGACCAGGACCTGCGCTTCGGCGCCGGTGACCTGCGCTCCGCCTTCTGGCTGGTCGACCTGCTGGAGACGGCCGGCTACGACGGCCCGCGGCACTTCGACTTCAAGCCGCCGCGCACCGAGGACTACGACGGCGTGTGGGAGTCGGCGGCCGGCTGCATGCGCAACTACCTGCTCCTCAAGGAGCGGGCGGCGGCCTTCCGCGCCGACCCGGAGGTCCAGGAGGCCCTGCGCGCCTCCCGGCTGGACGAGCTGGCGCGGCCGACCCTCGGCGAGGGCGAGACGCTCGCCGGCCTGCTGGCCGACCGGAACGCCTTCGAGTCCTTCGACGTCGACGCGGCGGCGCAGCGCGGGATGGCCTTCGAGCGGCTGGACCAGCTCGCCATGGACCACCTGCTGGGCGCCCGCGGCTGACCCCGCATCCCGCGTCCCGCACCCCGGCGCCCGGGGCGTGCGCGCTCTGCCCGCGCCCGCCCCGCGGCCGGGCCCCGGCCTCCCCTGTACGGGACCCGGCTCCGCGGGCGGCCCGGCCCGGACGACCGTCCGGGCCGGGCCGTCGCGCGCGGGACGGTGGACGCGGTGGTGGACGCGGCCGGGGCCGCGCGGTGGAAGTCAGGGTCGGCTCAGGGTTCCGGGCGGAACCGCGGGGCCGGGTCCGGCCGTTTCACCGAGTACAGCGGCATCCGCCGCTCAAGGGAGGCGCAGAGATGTCGAAGAGGACGAAGATCGTGGTCGGTGGCGCGGTGGCAGGGGTGTTCCTGCTGTGGCTGCTGCCCTTCTGGGCGGCGCTGCTGGTACTCGTCGGAGTGCCGGTGGGCGCCTATCTGCTGCTGGACCCCTCGCAGCGCCGCCGGCTGAAGAGGGTGACCCGCAAAGAACTGGGCCGCTGACCCCCGCCGCCGGTACCGTCCCGTTGAGGCGGCCCGTTGAAGCAGCCCGTGGAAGCGGGCCGGGACCCGGGGGACGGGGGATCGGGGATGAACGACGGCACGGTCGCCGCGGTGAGCCGCGAGGAGGAGTACCGCTTCAGCAAGCGGGGGCGGGACGCCATCCGGCTGCTGGCCGGGCTCGGCGTCGAGGGCGACGCGCACCAGGGGGTGACGGTGCGGCACCGGTCGCGCATGGCCCGGGACCCGGCGCAGCCCAATCTCCGGCAGGTCCACCTCCTGCACCAGGAGCTGTTCGCGGACGTGGCGAAGGCGGGATTCCAGGTGCTCCCCGGGCAGTTGGGAGAGAACATCACGACCGCCGGGATCGATCTGCTCGGGCTGTCCACCGGCACCCGGTTGCGGCTCGGCGCCGAAGCGGTGGTCGAGGTGACCGGTCTCCGCAATCCCTGCGCGCAGATCGACGGCCTCCGCGCCGGGCTGCTGAAGGAGGTCCTCGGCCGCGACGAGCACGGACGGGTGATCCGCCGGGCCGGGATCATGGGCATCGTCCTGGTGGGCGGAGCGGTACGACCCGGTGACCGGATCGAGGCCGAGGCGCCCGCGGGGCCGCACCGCCCGCTGGCACCGGTCTGACGCCGTCCCGCGCCGCCCGCCGGGCGATCCGGGAGCAGGCGCGGGGCGAGGGCGGGGGGCGCGCTGGGGGCCGGGCCCCTGCCAACCGCAGCGAACAGCTGTTGACGGGCCGCAGCTCGCAGGGCGGGGGAGCACCCGGCCCGCCGACGGCGCCGCACCTCGCTGCACCCGGCCGGTGAGCGCGGTCGGAGCCGCGCGGGACACCGCGGCGGGAAGCGGCGGACCACCCGGCTCCGCCGGGGCCCGTGGCCGGTGGTCCGGCCATGGGCGGCCGCGAGCCGGCCGGGAATCCGGGTGCCGCTCCGGCGCGCACGCCCGCGCGCCGTTACGACCGGGCGCCCGGCGCACCGCTCAAGCGGGCTTGGCCGCCATCTCGTCCAGTGCCCGGAGCAGCGCGGGCAGCTTCGGCCCGCGTCCCACCGGGATCACGTCCCCCGGCATGTCGTCGAGCAGCACGAACGCCATGTCGTCGGTCCGCGCCACCAAGCTCCAGCCCGGACCGTCGGCCCGCAGTGTCCTGGCCCCGTCCGAGGCGAACTCGGAGCGGACCCGGCCGGGCGGCGGGGGCGTCTCCAGATAGGCGTGCGCTTCCCGCAGCACGCGCCGTACGCCCTCGTGCGACGGCCCGGCGGGCTCGGCGGCTCCGGCGGGGCCGTCCGCGGCCTCGTCCCCGCCGCCCCCCGCGGGCTCCTCCGCCCCCTCGTACTGCTCCCGCCAGACCGCCCACCGCAGGGCGATCTCGTCCGCCCCCAGCCTGCGCTGCGCCGGGCCCCACGTCGCCGCGTCCGGCGGGGCCAGCGGCGGCCGTCCGCTCTCCGGGTCCGGCGGCGGGTCGTGAGGCGCGGGGACTCCGGGCGCGGAGACGGCCACCGCCAGCGGCCAGCCGGGCAGCACGCTGACGACACTGCGCTCGTCCGGCGAGAGGTCGTACTCCATGCCGCAGTCCCAGGCGGCGAGGGCGCAGGCGACGAGCGACACGTCGTCGATGACCACGGTCCAGCGGGCACCGCCGCCGTCCTGCCCGAGCACCAGCCCGTACCCCTGCTCGTAGGGCTCCAGGCCGAGCGCCGCGCAGACCTCCGGGAAGTCGTCGCCGAGCACGCCGGGGAAACGGGCGGGCGTGAGCAGCACGGCGGTCAGGACGAACAGCGCGTCCTCATCCGTCGCGGACTCCTCCGTCGCGGTCACGGCAGCCTCCCACCAGGTCGTCGGTGCGCGAACCTTAACCAGTGGGTAACCCCGGCGTCGAGAGATCTGGAGCACGTCCCGGGCAGCTCGCCACGCCGGAGTCAGTCCGCGGGAAGACCGAGCAGGGCACGGGCCACCGCATGCGGCGACTCCCCCCGTTCCCGGGCGAGGACGATGACCGCCCTGCTCGCCAGTTCCGTCACGCCGAAGCACAGCGCCTCGGGCGATACCCAGTCGGCCGCTTCGGCCGCGCGCTCGTCGTCGTTCTCGGCACCCGCCGCCACATGGAGCGCGGCGGCCTCGAACAGATTGTGCGGCCGGGCGGCGGCCGCCGGGGCCTCCCGGCGGCTCCACCGCACCACCATCCCGCGGAACCTGCGCCACATGCCGACCACCCCTTCCCTTTTCCCCGTTCCCGGTCCGGCGCCGGACCGGGCGGACGGTGCCGCACGTTCCCGCGTCCCCTACCCAGCGTGCCCGTGATCCGTAGAGTGGGTGAGGTCCGGCGGAGCAACCCGGCCGAGCGGAGGGGGACGGACGGCGTGAAGCGCTATGACCGGCTGAAGGAGATCCTGCGACTGGATCCGGAGCGGGACTTTCTGCGGATCTACCGGCTGACGGCCGCGTACGAGTTCCCCTGGGACCTCACCCGCGCCCTGGAACTGGCCCTCCACCGCACCTACGCGGTGCCGGCCATCGGCGGACTGCTCGCGCGGACCGGGGAGTTCACCGGCCGCCCGCAGAAGCGGTACGACGACACCGCGCTGCTGCTGGACGCGGTGCTGGAACACGGTTTCGACAGCGAGGACGGCCGGACGGCCATCCGCCGCATCAACCGCATGCACCGCAGCTACGACATCGGCAACGACGAGATGCGCTATGTGCTGAGCACCTTCGTCGTGGTGCCGAAGCGCTGGATCGACGCCTACGGCTGGCGGCGGCTCACCGGGCACGAGACCCGTGCCCTCGTCAACTACTACCGCACGCTCGGCCGCCACATGGGCATCCGGGACCTCCCGGAGACCTACGCCGGGTTCGAGCACTGTCTCGACTCCTACGAGGCGGCGCACTTCTCCTGGGACGAGGGCGCGCGGCGCGTCTCCGACGCGACACTCGCCCTGATGGCCTCCTGGTATCCGGCCCCCCTCGCCCCGCTGGTGCGCGGCGCGAGCACGGCCCTGATGGACGACTCCCTGCTGCGGGCCTTCCGGTACGCCCCGCCGAAACCGGCCGTACGGGCCGCCGTGCGCGGCGCGCTCCGGCTCCGCGGCCGCGCCGTGCGGTTGCTGCCGCCGCGCGGCACACCCCGCTACGCGCGTCGGAATCCGCAGATCAAGGGCTACCGGGACGGCTACCGCGTGGCCGAGCTGGGCACCTTCCCGGTGCCCGGGACCGGCGGCTGCCCCGTCCGGCGCGGCGGCGGCGCCCTCTCCTGAGACGGACGCCGGCACATCCCTCCGCGACGCCGTCCGGTCATATTCCACCGACTCGTGCCCTCTGGGAGGGATAGCGGATCGATTGGCAGGTATCGGTGCGTCCCGATCGCTTCTGAACGCAGACCGGTCAGATAGTGCCGAGTTCCGGATTTTGTCCGGAGTTCCGCCGGCTGCCCGCAGTAGCGTGCCGGACTCATGGAACATGAGCAGCCGGCCCGCGCGCACACTCCTGCCGCACCGTCCGTGCTGCCGGGGGAGTGAGGAGAACGGGCATGGGAGACGTCGACTGGAACGGTGCCGGCTTCCGCCCCGGTGACGGCCTCGACGGGCTGCTGGACGAACTGGTCGGCCGCGTGCGCGGAGTGCGGCACGCCGTCCTGCTGTCCACGGTGGGGCTCGTCACCGGATCCTCGCGGGGGCTCAGCCGGGCGGACGCCCGCCATCTCGCCACCGTGGCCGCCGGGTTCCACCGCGTCGCCACTGATGCGGGGCGCCGTCTGGGCGCGGGCAGCGGGCGCCGCACCATGGTCGAACTGGACGCCGGAGGCTGGTTGTTCGTCGCTGCGGCGGGCAAGGACGGCTGTCTCGCCGTACTGGGCACCGGTGAGGCCGATCCGGGCGTCGTGGCCGCCGAGATGGACCGGCTGGCGGACCGCGTGGGCGGCGCCGGCCGGGCCGTACCCTCTCCCGCGCCGCCGGGCCCGGCGGGCTGAGCGCGCCGCGCCGGCTTCCGGCCGCCGCCCACCGCCCGGGGGCCGCATGGGTGTCCATGCCGCGGATACCGCGGTGATCTCGGCGGTTTCACCCGTAATCTCTCCCGGTTCCGCCGTGAATGGCACACATCGTGCGGTTGGTGGCCGGGGGCTGTCTTGCCCCGGTGGCCGCGGTGGGACAGGCTGGCGGCAGTTGAGGCGAATCGCCGACGGGGAGGCAGGAATGGCGCTCAGCAAGGGGCTCGACTGGCTGCTGAACGACCTGACGAAGCGATTGGCCTACGTCCGGCACGGGTTGATCCTGTCCAATGACGGTCTGGTGACGGCGGCGAGCGAGGAGTTGGGGCGCGAGGACGCCGAGCACTTGGCCGCCGTCTGCTCCGGGCTCCACAGCCTCGCCAAGGGGTCCGCCCACCACTTCGCGGCCGGCGGAGTCCGCCAGACCATGGTCGAGTTCGACGACGGCGTGCTGTTCGTGACGGCGGCGGGCGACGGAAGCTGTCTGTGCGTGCTCACCGCGGCCGGGGCCGATGTCGGCCAGGTCGCTTATGAGATGACGTTGCTGGTCAACCGGGTGGGCGAGCACCTGGGGGTCGCGCCGCGCGAGCGCAGACCGCCGGACCGCTGAACCGGCGGCCGCCGGTGAGTCCGCGGGGCCGGGGCTGTTCTCCCCTCCCCGCCGGTCCCGGGGCCCGGCCGCCGGCCCGGGCCTCCGACCCGGTCCCGCACGGAGTTATCCACAGGCCGAGCGGCAACTCCGCGCTCCGCGCTACGGTCGTCACCGTGAGTGATGGACCGATTGCGGATCGAGGCGGGGAGACCATGGCGGCGCAGGTGGGGAACGGACGACGGCCGGTACGGCGGAGCGGCGCGGAAGGAGCGCTCGCCCTTCGCGGCGCGGCGGCGCGGCTCGGGCTGAAACCCGGCGAGCTGGAGCTCGGCGTGCGTCTCGGAGTGGTGCGGACGGTCGCCGGTCCGGAAGGGCGGCGCAGGGTCCCGGCGGCAGAGGTGGAGCGCCTCCGGTCGGCCGAGGGGTTTCCGGACGCTCTGCGCGAGCGCGTACGGTCCGTGACGGCGACCGAGGGCGCCGCCCTGCTGGGCATCGGACCGGCCCGCTTCACACGGCTGGCCAAGGTGGGCTGCTTCAGCCCCGTGACGTTCTACGTGAATCGCTACCGGACCCTGGTCTGGCTCTACCCGGTGGTGGAACTGCGGAAGTTCGCCGAGCGGGAGCCGGCACTGCTCACCGGGAGCACCCCCCGCAATCTCCGGAAGCTGCTGGACGCCGGTGAGGACTGGCGAGCCCGTAACTGGCGGAGCAGGCGCGTGGCCCAGCTGGCCGGGGAAGCCGAGGACGCCTGGGAGCGGGCGGCGGTCGCCGCGGCCGTACTCGGAGCCGAGCAGTTGCCGGAGGTCGTCGACGATCCCTACGAACGGGCATATCTGCGCCGGCTGAGAGCCTCGCTCCTGCCGGCGAAGGACGAGCCGCCGTCCTCCCGGCCGCTGGTGGAGCCGCTGCTCACCGCGGACGACCCGGACGAGATCCTCTGGCACCGGATCGGCCTGGCGCTCTGCCTGGACGAGGCGCGGGCGGAGCGCCCCGCGCCCCGCCCGGGAGAGGCCGGGCGGCCCGGCCCGGTGCGGCCCGCTCCGGAGCCGGCGGCCGTGACCGGTCGGATGCGGCCCCGTACGGAGTCCGCCGACGGAGCCGCCGTGCGCCGGCGGACCCGCCCCTCCGGCTCGGGGCGGCCCACCGGGCGGACGGAGCGGACCGGGCCGTCCGGGAAGCCGGCCCCGCGCGGCCTCCGGCGCTGGCTGCACCGCTCGCCGTCATGCTGACCACCGGGTCCGGGAGGGGGCTACAACTGGCCGACGTCCGTGAGCCGGACCACCGCGCGGCCCTCCTCGTCGGATGCCGCGAGGTCCACCTCCGCGCTGATGCCCCAGTCGTGGTCGCCGTTCGGGTCGGCGAAGGTCTGCCGTACCTTCCACAGCCCGTGCTCGGTGTCCTCCTCGATGCGCAGCAGCTTCGGGCCGCGCGCGTCCGGGCCGGTACCCAGGTCGTCGTACTCCTCCCAGTACGCCTCCATGGCGTCGGCCCAGGCGTCCGCGTCCCAGCCGGACTCGGCGTCCAGCTCGCCCAGTTCGGCGTACTTCTCGATCGCGGCGAGCTCCACCCGGCGGAACATCGCGTTGCGGACCAGCACCCGGAAGGCGCGCGCGTTGGTCGTGACCGGCTTGACCTGGTCGGCCCGTTCCTGGGCCTCCTCCGCCGTCTCCACCTCCGGGTTGGCCAGCTGCTCCCACTCGTCGAGGAGGCTGGAGTCCACCTGCCGGACCATCTCGCCCAGCCAGGCGGTGAGGTCCTGGAAGTCGTCGGACTTGAGGTCGTCCGGCACGGTGTGCTCCAGCGCCTTGTACGCGCTCGCGAGGTAGCGCAGCACGATGCCCTCGGTCCGGGCCAGCTCGTAGAAGGCGGTGAACTCCGTGAAGGTCATCGCCCGTTCGTACATGTCCCGGATGACGGATTTCGGCGAGAGCGGGTGGTCGCCCACCCAGGGGTGGCTCCTGCGGTAGACGTTGTAGGCGTGGAAGAGCACCTCTTCCAGCGGCTTGGGGTAGCCGATGTCCTGGAGGCGCTCCATCCGCTCCTCGTACTCCACCCCGTCGGCCTTCATCTGCTGGACGGCCTCGCCGCGGGCCTTGTTCTGCTGGGCGGCGAGGATCTGCCGCGGATCGTCGAGCGTGGACTCCACGACCGACACCATGTCCAGGGCATAGGAGGGGGATTCCGGGTCGAGCAGGTCGAAGGCGGCCAGCGCGAAGGTGGAGAGCGGCTGGCTGAGGGCGAAGTCCTGCTGGAGGTCGACGGTCAGCCGGACGATCCGCCCCTGCTCGTCGGGCTCGTCGAGCCGCTCGACGACGCCGCCGTCCAGCAGCGAGCGGTAGATGGCGATGGCGCGGCGGATGTGCCGCAGCTGGTTCTTCCGCGGTTCGTGATTGTCCTCCAGCAGCCGGCGCATGGCCTCGAAGGCGTTGCCCGGTCGGGCGATCACCGACAGCAGCATGGTGTGGGTGACCCGGAAACGCGAGGTCAGCGGCTCCGGCTCGGAGGCGATCAGCTTCTCGAAGGTGTTCTGCCCCCAGGAGACGAAGCCCTCGGGAGCCTTCTTCCGGACCACCTTCCGGCGCTTCTTGGGATCGTCACCCGCCTTGGCGAGCGCCTTCTCGTTCTCGATGACGTGCTCGGGGGCCTGGGCGACCACGAAGCCGGCGGTGTCGAAACCGGCCCGGCCCGCCCGGCCGGCGATCTGGTGGAACTCCCGCGCCCGCAGCGTCCGCACCCGCTGGCCGTCGTACTTGGTCAGGGCCGTGAACAGCACCGTCCGGATCGGCACGTTGACGCCCACGCCGAGCGTGTCCGTGCCGCAGATGACCTTGAGCAGACCGGCCTGGGCCAGCCGCTCCACCAGGCGCCGGTACTTGGGCAGCATCCCCGCGTGGTGCACCCCGATGCCGTGCCGGACATAGCGCGAGAGATTGCGGCCGAAACGGGTGGTGAACCGGAAGTTGCCGATCAGCTTGGCGATCTCGTCCTTCTCGGCGCGCGAGCACATGTTGATGCTCATCAGCGCCTGGGCCCGCTCCACGGCCGCCGCCTGGGTGAAGTGCACGATGTACACCGGCGCCTGATGGGTCTCCAGCAGTTCGGTCAGCGTCTCCGTCAGCGGAGTCGTGCGGTACTCGTACGACAGCGGCACGGGCCGGGTGGCGGACCGGACGACGGCGGTGGTCCGGCCCGTGCGCCGGGTCAGGTCCTCCTCGAAGCGCGAGACGTCGCCGAGGGTCGCGGACATCAGGACGAACTGCGCCTGCGGCAGTTCCAGCAGCGGGATCTGCCAGGCCCAGCCGCGGTCGGGTTCGGCGTAGAAGTGGAACTCGTCCATCACGACCTGGCCGATGTCGGCGTCCTTGCCGTCGCGGAGCGCGATGGAGGCCAGCACCTCGGCGGTGCAGCAGATGACGGGGGCGTCGGCGTTGACCGAGGCGTCGCCGGTCAGCATGCCCACGTTCTCGGTGCCGAACAGCTTGCACAGGTCGAAGAACTTCTCCGACACCAGCGCCTTGATCGGGGCGGTGTAGAAGGTGACCTCGTCCCGGGCGAGCGCGGTGAAGTGCGCCCCGGCGGCGACCAGGCTCTTCCCGGAGCCGGTCGGTGTGGAGAGGATGACGTTCGCGCCGGAGACCACCTCGATCAGCGCCTCTTCCTGGGCGGGATAGAGGGAGATCCCCCTCTCTTCGGACCAGGCCGAGAAGGACTCGAACAGGGCATCGGGATCGGCGTTGCTCGGCAGATGATCGATAAGGGTGGTCACGCCCTCCATACTGCCTGCTCCGGCACCGGATCGGGGAACCGGCCGGAGACTCGAAGATCATTGCGGCTAGGCTGGTGTGCCGACGGAGCACCAACGCGGGGCCACAGGCGACCACAAGAGAAAACGGGGGCGGGCAATCAGATGATGGGACCGGCGCACTCACTGTCCGGAGCCGCGGCCTGGCTGGGGGTGGGCGCCGCGGCGGCGGCCGCGGACCGGCCCATGCCGTGGCCGGTGCTGGTCGTCGGCGCGCTGATCTGCGCGGGCGCGGCCCTCGCCCCGGACCTGGACCACAAGTCGGCGACCATCTCCCGTGCCTTCGGCCCGGTCTCGCGCACCCTCTGCGAGGTCATCGACAAGCTGTCGGCCGCCGTGTACAAGGCGACGAAGAAGCAGGGCGACCCGCGGCGCACCGGTGGCCACCGCACGCTCACCCACACCTGGTTGTGGGCCGTACTCGTCGGGACGGGGGTCTCCGTCCTGGCGATGACCGGCGGGCGCTGGGCGGTCCTGGCGATCCTCTTCGTCCACCTCGTGCTCGCCGTCGAGGGGCTGCTGTGGCGGGCCGCCCGGGTCTCCAGCGACGTGCTCGTCTGGCTCCTGGGAGCGACCAGTGCCTGGATCCTGGCGGACGTGCTGAACAAGCCGGGCAACGGCGCCGACTGGCTGTTCAGCGCACCCGGCCAGGAGTATCTGTGGCTCGGCCTGCCGATCGTCCTGGGCTCGCTGGTGCACTGCGCGGGCGACGCCATCACCGTCTCCGGCTGCCCCGTGCTGTGGCCGATACCGGTGGGCAACAAGCGCTGGTACCCGATCGGCCCGCCGAAGGCGATGCGCTTCCGCGCCGGGAGCTGGGTCGAGCTGAAGGTGCTGATGCCCGTCTTCATGCTGCTCGGCGGCATCGGCGGGCTGGGCGCCCTCGGCGTCATCTGACGCCGCCCGACGGCCCGCGCGGACGGGCCGACCGCCCCGCGACCCGGCCGGGGTGCCACGGGGCGGGAGGCGTCAGCCGTGCCAGGAGCGCCAGAGGGCCGCGTACGGCCCGCCGGCCGCCACCAGCTCGTCGTGGCTGCCCAGTTCGGTGATCCGGCCGTCCTCCACGACGGCGATCACATCCGCGTCGTGGGCTGTGTGCAGCCGGTGCGCGATGGCCACGACCGTGCGGCCCTCCAGGACCCGCGCCAGCGAACGCTCCAGGTGCCGCGCCGCCCGCGGGTCCAGCAGCGAGGTGGCCTCGTCCAACACCAGGGTGTGCGGATCGGCCAGCACCAGCCGTGCCAGGGCGATCTGCTGTGCCTGCGCCGGGGTCAGCGTCAGCCCGCCCGAGCCGACCTCGGTGTCCAGACCCTCGTCGAGGGCCCGCGCCCAGTCCGCCGCGTCCACCGCGCCGAGCGCCGCCCACAGCTCCGCGTCGCCGGCACCGGTCCGGGCCAGCAGCAGGTTGTCCCGTAGCGAGCCCACGAACACATGGTGCTCCTGGTTCACCAGGGCCACATGCGCGCGCACCCGCTCGGCGGGCATCCGCGCCAGCTCGGCGCCGCCGAGCGTCACCTCGCCGGCCCGGGGCGCGTAGATCCCCGCGAGCAGCCGGCCGAGCGTGGACTTGCCCGCCCCGGACGGGCCCACGAGGGCCAGCCGCGTGCCCGGGCGGATGCCGAGGGACACCCCGTGCAGCACATCGCCGTTCTCGTGGTAGCCGAACCGGACCTCGTCCGCGCGGACTTCCCTCCCGTCCGGAGCGAGGCGGTCGTTCCCGGTGCCCTCCTCGATCTCCCGGACGCCGACGAGCCGGGCCAGGGACACCTGCGCCACCTGCAGTTCGTCGTACCAGCGGAGGATCAGCCCCACCGGTTCGGTGAGCATCTGGGCGAGCAGCGCGCCGGTCGTCAGGGCCCCGACCGTCATCCAGCCGTTCAGCACGCAGACACCGCCGATCATCAGCGCGGCCCCGAGGATCGTCATGTGCGAGGCGTTGATCACGGGGAAGAGCACGGATCGCAGCCAGAGCGTGTAGCGCTCCCACGCCGTCCATTCCCGGACCCGGCGGTCCGAGAGCGCGATCCGGCGGGCGCCCAGCCGGTGCGCCTCGATGGTCCGGCCCGCGTCCACGGTCTCGGCGAGCACGGCGGCCACCGCCGCGTATCCTGCGGCCTCCGAGCGGTACGCGGCGGGCGCCCGGCGGTAGTACCAGCGGCAGCCGGCGAGCAGAACGGGCAGCGCCACGACGACGGCCAGGGCGAGCGGGGGCGCGGTCACGGCCATGCCGGTCAGCAGCAGCCCGGCCCAGACGACGCCGATGCACAGCTGCGGCACGGCCTCGCGCATGGCCTCGGCCAGCCGGTCGATGTCGGTGCTGATGCGGGAGAGCAGATCACCGGTCCCGGCCCGTTCCAGCACGCCCGGGGGCAGCGCCACGGAGCGGACGAGGAAGTCCTCGCGCAGATCGGCCAGCATCCGCTCCCCGAGGACCGCGCCGCGCAGCCGCACCAGCCGCACGAACACGGTCTGCACGGCGAGGGCCACCATGAACAGCGCGACGACGCGCGGCAGATCGGCGCCACCGTCTCCGGCGGCGAGGCCCTCGACGAGACCGCCCAGCAGGTACGGCCCCACCATGGAGGCGGTCACGGCCACGGCGTTGACCGCCACCAGCAGGGCGAACGCCCGCCGGTGCCGCCGCAGCAGCTCCCGGACGTAAGCGCGGACGGTCGTGGGGGAGCCGACCGGCAGCGTGGTCGCCGACTCCGGTGCCGCCGGGTCGTACGCCGGGGGTGCCACGCCGATCATGCCGTCTCCTCGATCTCCGCCCGGACGGCCTGTGCCGCCGGGCCGTTCCGGTGGTGCGCCGCGGCCGTGCGGGGCGGCTCATCCTCCGAGTCCTCCGCGCCGCGGGTGACCACGGCCCGGTACCCGGGGTGGGTGCGCAGCAGTTCGCGGTGGGTGCCGACCGCGGCGGTCTCCCCGTCGGGCAGGAACACCACCCGGTCGGCCCGGTCCAGCAGCAGAGGGCTGGAGGAGAGGACCACCGTCGTCCGGCCCTCGCGCAGCTTCCGCAGCCCGTCGGCGATCCGCGCCTCGGTGTGCGAGTCGACGGCACTCGTCGGCTCGTCCAGCACCAGCACCTCCGGGTCCGTCACCAGCGAGCGCGCCAGCGCCAGCCGCTGCCGCTGCCCGCCGGACAGTGAACGCCCGCGCTCGGTGATCCGCGCCTCCCGCGGATCACCCGAACCGCCGCCGGTGCCCTGGGCGAGTGCGGTCAGCACGTCACCGCACTGGGCGGCCTCCAGCGCGTCCGCCGCCGTGACCGTGCCCCGTGAGGGAACGTCGAGGAGCTCCCGGAGGGTGCCGGACAGCAGCACCGGGTCCTTGTCCTGGACGAGGACGGCCGTCCTGGCCTCCTCCAGCGGGAGCTCGTCGAGCGGCGCACCGCCCAGCAGGACGGACGGCCGGTCCGGTTCCTCCTCCCGCTGCGGGGCGTGCCCGCCGAGCCGGTCGGCGAGCCGTCCGGCCGCGTCCGGGTCACCGCAGACGGCGACGGTCAGCAGCCCGGCCGGCGCGTGCAGCCCGCTCACCGGGTCGTACAGATCTCCCGTCAGCGGGCTTCCGGTACCGCCCGTGCCACCGGCACTCCCGGATCCGGTGCCCGGCCCGGCCGGACGGGTCCGGCGCAGCGCCAGCACGCGCGCGGCGCGCTTCGCCGACGGCTTGGAGAAGGAGTACGCCATCGCGATCTCCTCGAAGTGCCGCAGCGGGAACAGCAGGAAGGTCACCGCGCCGTAGACGGCGACCAGTTCGCCGAGGGAGATCCGCCCTGCCCGGGCCAGCGTGACGCCGTACCAGACCACCCCGGTCAGCAGCAGCCCCGGCAGGAGCACCTGCACCGCGCTGATCAGCGCCCACATGCGGGCGCTGCGCACGGCGGCGCTCCGGACCTCCTGGGAGGCCCGCCGGTAGCGGTCCAGGAACAATTCCTCGCCGCCGATGCCGCGCAGCACCCGCAGCCCGGCCACCGTGTCCGAGGCCAGCTCCGTGGCACGGCCCGCCTTGGCCCGCTGCTCGTCGGCCCGGCGGGTGGCGGGCGGCAGCAGCGGCAGCACCGCCAGCACCAGCAGCGGTACGCCCACGGCCACGACCATCCCCAGGGACGGCTGGGCCACGAGCAGGACCGCGCAGACGCCGGCCGTCGTGACGGCGGCCGCGGTGAAACGGGAGAGGGCCTCCACGAACCAGCCGATCTTCTCCACGTCACCCGTCGACACCGCGGTGATCTCGCCCGCCGCGACCCTCCGGGTCAGGGTGGAGCCCATCTCGGCGGTCTTGCGGGCCAGCAACTGCTGCACCCGTGCGGCGGCGGTGATCCAGTTGGTGACCGCGGCGCGGTGGAGCATGGTGTCGGCCACCGCGATCACCGTGCCGAGCAGCGCGATCAGACCACCGGCCAGCGCGAGCCGTCCGCCGGAACGGTCGACCACGGCCTGCACGGCGATGCCCACCACCAGCGGCACCGCCGCCAGAGAGGCCATGTGGAGCGTGCCCCACCCCAGGGCCTTGAGCTGGCCGCCCAGTTGCCGCCTGCCCAGCCACAGCAGGAAACGCCCGCCGGACCGTACGTCCGGGGAGCCCGGGTCGGTGTACGGAAGATCGTTGATCTGCATGACGTCCCAGGGGTCGGTCTCGGCGGGCGGTCGGGAAGCGTGGCCAGACTCGCGTTCGCCCCCGCTCCGCATCAACCGGTTTTCCGGCGGGTGGGACGATGGAGCCATGCGCATCACCGGTATCCAGCGGACAACGGCCGCGGCCCTGACGGCCGCCGCCCTCCTCACCGGCTGCGGCGCGGCGGGCGGCGGTGCCCAGCGCGCGGACGGGGAGCGACCGGCCCGCGACGCCTCGCCCCCCGCCGACCCGACCCGGCTTCCCGGGGTCGGCGACCGGCTTCAGGCGCGGATCCCGGAGAGCTCCCGGCAGGCCGTCGTCGTGTACGGCGAGGGCCGGGACTCCGCCGACGCCGAAGCCGTGCTCTACACCCGGACGGGGGACACCTGGGACCGCGCCCGCGCCTGGCCCGCCCACAACGGCAAGCGGGGCTGGACGACGGACCACCGCGCGGGCGACAAGCGCAGCCCGTCCGGGGTGTTCACGCTCTCCGACGCCGGCGGCGTGCTGGCCGACCCCGGCGCGCGACTGCCGTACACCCGCTCCGCGGCCTTCGCCGCCCCCCGCTCCTGGCCGGAGACGCACTGGCACGACTTCGACTACGTCATCGCCATCGACTACAACCGGGTGAAGGGCACCCCGCCGAACGACCCGAACCGCCCCGAGGGCGAGGACAAGGGCGGCTACATCTGGCTGCATCTGGACCACGGCAGCGGCACCTCCGGCTGCGTCAGCATCCCGAAGACCGGGATGGAGTACCTGCTGCGCACGCTCGACCCCGAGGCGGATCCGGTGGTGGTGATGGGGGAGAAGAACATGCTGAAGGGCTGACGGACCACGGCCCCGGCCGCCGGCCGGGGAGGCGGCCGCGGCGGGCGGGTTACGCTCCGAAGGCCGCCGGCGGGCCCGTCCCGGGCCCGTCGCCCGACCATCCGCGGAGGCCCCGCCGGCCGGAACACCAGCATCGCGAAGGAATCCATGCGCCACCACGACCTGAGCACCGGACCCGACGGCCGGTGGACCCCGCCGGTGCCCGACGCGGAAGGCCCGGTCGAACTCCGGCGCGTGCTGCGGCTGTTCCGCCCGTACCGGGGCCGGCTGGCGCTCGTCGGGCTGCTCGTCGGCGCCTCCTCGCTGGTCTCCGTGGCCACGCCGTTCATGCTGCGCGAAATCCTCGACACCGCGATTCCCGAGGGCCGGACGGGTCTGCTGAGCCTGCTGGCGCTCGGCATGCTGGCCGCGGCCGTGGCCGGGGGCGTCTTCGGCGTGCTGCAGACGCTGATCTCGACGACCGTGGGCCAGCGGGTGATGCACGACCTGCGCACCGCCGTCTACGACCGGCTGCAGCGGATGCCGCTCGCCTTCTTCACCCGCACCCGCACCGGAGAGGTCCAGTCCCGGATCGCCAACGACATCGGCGGGATGCAGGCCACCGTCACCTCCACCGCGACCTCGCTGGTCTCCAACCTCACCAGCGTCGTCGCCACCGTCGTGGCCATGCTGGCCCTGGACTGGCGGCTGACCGTGGTGTCCCTGCTCCTGCTGCCGCTGTTCGTCTGGATCAGCCGCCGGGTGGGACGGGAGCGGAAGAAGATCACGGCGCAGCGGCAGAAGCAGATGGCGGCCATGTCCGCCATGGTCACCGAATCCCTCTCCGTCAGCGGCATCCTGCTCGGCCGGACCATGGGGCGGGCGGACTCCCTGGCGGAGCAGTTCGCGGGCGAGTCCGAACGGCTGGCGCGGCTGGAGATCCGCTCCAGCATGGCGGGCCGCTGGCGCATGGCCGTCATCGGCGTGGTCATGGCCGCCATGCCCGCGGTCATCTACTGGGCCGCCGGGATGGCGCTGCGGGCCGGGGGACCGCAGATCTCCATCGGCACGCTCGTGGCCTTCGTCTCCCTCCAGCAGGGCCTGTTCCGGCCCACGGTCAGCCTGCTGTCCACCGGGGTTCAGCTGCAGGCGTCGCTCGCCCTCTTCCAGCGCATCTTCGAGTACCTCGACCTCCGGGTGGACATCACCGAACCGGAGCGCCCGGTGCGCCTGGAGCGGGTGCGGGGCGACGTGCGTTTCGACGGCGTCGACTTCCACTACGACCGGGCCGGCGGCGGCCCGCCGACCCTCTTCGGTCTCGACCTGGCCGTCCCGGCCGGGGGCAGCCTCGCCGTGGTCGGCCCCACCGGCGCGGGCAAGAGCACGCTCGGCTATCTGGTCCCGCGGCTGTACGACGTCACGGGCGGCCGGGTCCTGCTGGACGGGACCGACGTGCGCGACCTCTCCTTCGACACCCTCGCGCGGGCCGTGGGCGTCGTCTCCCAGGAGACGTACCTCTTCCACGCCTCGGTCGCCGACAACCTCCGCTTCGCCAAGCCGGAGGCCACCGAGGAGGAGATCCGGGAGGCCGCCCGGGCCGCCCAGATCCACGACCACATCGAGAGTCTCCCGGACGGCTACGACACCCTCGTCGGCGAACGGGGCTACCGGTTCTCCGGCGGTGAGAAGCAGCGGCTGGCCATCGCCCGGACGATTCTGCGCGACCCGCCGGTCCTCATCCTCGACGAGGCCACCAGCGCGCTCGACATCCACACCGAACAGGCCGTGCAGCGCGCGATCGACGAGCTCTCCGCGCGGCGCACGACGATCACCATCGCGCACCGGCTCTCCACCATCCGCGAGGCGGACCAGATCGTGGTCCTCGACGGCGGGCGGATCGCGGAACGCGGCACCCACGCGGAACTCATGGCCCTGGGCGGACGCTACGCGGCCCTCGTCCGAAGGGACGCCGAGACGGCCCCCGACTCCGGGGAGGCACACGGAACCGGCACCGAAAACAGTGCGGAGGACGGTGCCGCTGCCGGCGCCCGAGCCGACCGCCCGGCCGGCGCCCCGGCTCCCGTGACCCGGAGCGGCCCGGACACCGCGGCCGCGCCGGTGGCCGCCGGCCCCTGAGCGCGGCGGACAGCCTGCGGCCTGTCCGGCGCCGGCGACGGCCACCTCCACGCTCCGTGCCCCGGCGCGCCATGGCTCGAACCATGGCCCGGGCAACGCCATGGGGCCCCGGAGTCCGCCCCTCCGGGCCCGGTCCGCCAGGATGGTGGCATGTCCGATGCCTTCACGACCCGCACGATCGACATCGCCACCGGCTCCGCGGAGACGGTCCACGACCTGACGGGGGCCTGCGTGGAATTCCTGCGCACCTCGGCCTCCGGGCGCGACGGTCTGCTCAACATCTTCGTGCCGCACGCCACCGCCGGGATCGCGATCCTGGAAACCGGCGCGGGCAGCGACGACGACCTGCTCGCCACGCTGCACGACCTGCTGCCGGCGGACGACCGCTGGCGGCACCGGCACGGCAGCCCGGGGCACGGCCGGGACCACGTCCTCCCCGCTCTCGTACCGCCGCACGCCACGCTGCCGGTGGTCGGCGGGCGGCTGGAGCTGGGCACCTGGCAGTCGGTCTGCCTGGTCGACACCAACAGGGACAACCCGGAGCGTCAGGTCCGGTTGAGTTTCCTGGGCTGACCGGCACCGCCCCGGGCCCGGCCGTTCTCCCGCCTCACGCCGCGGCGCCCTGCCGCGGCCGGGCGGGAGACGCCGGGCGGTCCGCCGGCGCCGCCCCGGGGTCAGTCGGGCGGGGGGACGAGATCTCCGCGCAGCCGCCGGGCACGGAGCACCAGCTCCAGTTCGAAGCGGCGGTCCGGGTCGTCCAGATCCTCGCCCCACAGCTCACGGAGCTGCTTCAGCCGGTAGCGCACGGTCTGCGGATGGACTCCGAGCCGGGCGGCCACCTCCGGGGCGCCTCCTCGCGTTTCCAGCCAGGCCAGCAGGGTCTCGGCGAGACGCTGGGCGTGCGCCGGGCCGACGGACCGGTCCAGCTTCGCCAGCCGCCGCCGCGCCAGGTCGTCGATCAGCTCCCCGGCAGGGAGCAGTACCAGGGCTTCGACGTGCTCGCCGCAGTGCAGGAGCCGCCCTCGCGGCAGCAGGCCCTGCTCGATCATCCCGACGGCGGTCTCCGCCCAGCGCAGCGACGTGACGGCCTCCGCCACGGGAACCGACGGGCCGATCGCGCCGGACCAACCGGCCACCGCCCGGTGCAGCAACTCCGCGCGTCCGGGGGCGTCCGGATCCGGCACGACCAGGCGCGGCTGCTCACCCTCCATGTCGAGCAGCACCTCCTCGCCCACGGCTGGGGCGACAGCCTCCAGGGCGGGGCGCAGCAGCACGGCCACCGCCACCTTTTCCGGCAGGTGCCAGCCCGCGTCGGCCGCGCGGGCGGCGAGGAAGGCGGACGGATCCGTGCGGTGCTCGGTGAGCAGCAGATCGACGAGAAGCCGTTGCAGGCGCAGCCGCTCCCCGGCGTGGCGGGCGACGGCCTCGGCGTAGCCGCGTACCGACTGGGCCACCATGACGTCAAGGTACTCGAACGCGGACTCGGCGAGTTCGTACATGGCCGAGGGCGGTATGTCGACCTGCTGGCCGATCTCCGCCATACGCCGCCAGGAGAGGCGCACGCCCAGCCGGTAGATGCCCTGCAAGGAGTCCAGACTGCGCCCGTGCGCGACCTCGCCGCGCCCGAAGCCCTGGAACATTTCCAGCAGGGCGCGCGGCCGGTCCGAGCCCGAGGCCATCTGCTCCACGAAGAGCTCCAGTGCGTGCCGGATCGCCACCAGGGCTTTCGGCTCTCCGGACTCGTCGGGGACGAAGACCAGACCCGGGTACTCCCGTTGGATCGCGGCCAGAATGTCCTGGGCCAGCTCGGGGATCTCCTCCAGGGCGCGCTCGGCGAACCGCTGGATCCGCTCTCGCGGCACGTCGTGCCACGCTGACGACGCTTCCACGGTCCGCTCCTGGATGTCCGGTCCACATGCCGCTCGGTCGGCCGGCCTGCAGCTTTCCAACCTAGTCCGCACCGGGGCCCGTGCTGGACGTCCCGTCGGCGGGCGGGTCGGGGAACGTGACGAGCGGCACATTCTGCTGCTCGGGTGTGGCGTCGAGGGCGGCGACGATTCCGAAGGCGGCGCCTGTGGCCAGAAGGGCGGCGACGACGCAGGTCAGGAAGGCGGAGAGCAGTCTGGACATGAGGATGATCGGCCTCTCAGTCGATGAGGTCTGTCACCCAGCGCGCCGGCCCGGTCCGGCGCGGTCAGTATGCGCAGCGCATTGACAGGCGGTCAAGCTCCGCATAATTTCGCCGTTCACAGGCACTGTTACTCCGGGGTAGGTAACTCTCGCCGTCGGGTGGGCCGACATCCGTGCGTGTGCGATTCCTTTTCGCACAGCCCATGAGCCCTCCCGCATATCGCGCCCGTATCGGAGTATCCGCATGCGCCGTTCAACCTCACTTCCGTCCCTGATTCTGCTGGGCACCGGAGTTTTCCTGCTGGTGCTCTCCCCCCTGCTCGCCTGGTACGTGGAGCCGCGTGCCAAGCGCACGCCGACCGATGTGAACACCACGACGGTCTTCCAGGGCAAGGGCAGCTACTTCGACACCGGGTCCGTCACCACGGTCGACGACCAGACGATAACGATCACCCGCCGGGTGCTGGGAGACGTAGCCGCCGGCGAGCGCAGCGGCAACGCGGTCTGGGACGTGTCGACGCAGATCGACACGCCGAAGACGCTGCCGCTGGACGACCCGCGGAAATCCCTGCAGTGGACCACCGAACGCTGGGTGACCGACCGCCGGACGAACCTGCCCGTGCACTGCTGCGAGGAGAAGCCCACGTTCGAGGGCGAGGCGTACCTGAAGTTCCCGTTCGACGTCGAGAAGCGCACCTACATCTGGTGGGACAGCACCCTGGGTGCCACCGTGCCGCTGAAGTTCGAGGAGAGCACCGAGATCGACGGGCACGAGGGCTACCGCTTCACCGGCACCGTCGAGGCCGTCAAGACCGGCACCCGGCAGGTGCCCGGCGTGCTGGTGGACCGGCCGAAGTCGGGTCAGGTGCTGGCCGAGGAGTGGTACTCCAACGCGGGGATCGAGCTGATCGTGGAACCGCGCACGGGCCGGATCATGAACGCGGCGATCGCGCCGACGAAGACGCTGCGGGCCCCGGATTCGGAGAAGGACGTGGTCACCCTGCTCGCCAGCAAGCGGCTGGAGTTCACCGAGGCGACCCGGCGCGAGCAGGTGAAGCTCGCCTCCGAGGACAGCGGCCGGCTGAAGCTGCTCGGCGAGACCGCGCCGCTCGGGGGCGGGATCGCGGGCGGTCTGCTCACCGCCGTCGGCGCTGTGCTGGTGATCCGCGGCCGCCGGCGGCCGGAACACTCGGAAAGTGATGAAAACGGGTTGTCGAACAGCTCGAATTTGTCACCGGCGAACGTAGCCGGAACGAGTGGCTTGAACCAACACTGACGTTACCCCCGAGTAATCCAGTGTCTGCCGTCTGAGTCCCACCCCAGGAGACGCCACCGCCCGGTGCGGGCGGATCAACCGCACCACCGGGTCCGGCACCGCAGTGCCCGCAGTGCCGCAGTACCCGCACCAGCCGCAGTATCCGCACACCGAGCCAGCCCAGCGCTTCACCCCCGGAAGCCCGGCCATCCCTCACCCGTCTGCCCCCGCAGCCGCCGAGTTGGAGCACCCCTATGCCCCAGCGCACGTCCGCTCTGGACCCAGGTCGGAAAAACACCGTTTCCGTCCCCGCCCAAGCCCCCACCGGCAGCCGAGTCACCGACTCGCACGCCGCCGGCCCGCACATCGCGTCCGCCACGGCGCCACTGCCGCGCCGGATCACCTTCCTCGCCCGCCGTGACCTGGGCAACCGGTCCGCCGGCGGCTCGGAACTGCTCATCGACCGGATCGCCGGCGGTCTGACCGCCGGCGGCCACGAGGTCACGCTCGTGTGCGGCGGCCCGGCCGCCGAACGCGACTACCGGGTGGTCTCCGCGGGTGGCGACGCGGGCCACTTCCTGCGCGCCAGGACGACCTTCGCCCGCGAGGTCGGCGACTGCGACCTGCTGGTCGAGGTGTGCAACGGCATGCCGTACCTGGCGCCGCTGTGGCACCGCGGACCGACGTTGTGCCTGGTCAATCATGTGCACACCGATCTGTGGCAGATGCGCTATCCGGGGCCGGCGGCCCGGCTCGGCCGCAGGCTGGAGCACTGGGCGCTGGCCGGCACCCACCGCGGCAACCTGATGGTGGCCGTCTCCGAGTCGACCGCCTCCGAGCTGCGCGGCATCGGCGTGGCCGCGGACCGCATCCGGATCGTCAACAACGGCGTCGAGGACCCCGGTCCGCTGCTGCCCGAGGCGAAGGAACCGCTGTTCCTGGCCGTGGGCCGGCTGGTGGAGTACAAGCGCATCGACCTGCTCCTCCGGCTGTGGGAGCGGGTCCGCCCCGTCACCGGCGGCCGGCTCGTCATCGTGGGCGACGGCCCCGAACGGGAGCGGCTGGAGGCCATGGCCGGCCCCGGCGTGACGTTCGCCGGGCGGGTGTCGGAGACCGAGAAGCACCGGCTGATGTGCGAGGCGTGGCTGCTGCTGCACCCCTCCCTCGTCGAGGGGTGGGGGCTGGTCGTGACCGAGGCGGCCGCGCGGGGCACCCCCGCGATCGGTTTCGACATACCCGGCCTGTGCGACTCCGTCGAGGACGGGGAGACCGGGGTGCTGGCCCGGGGCGAGAGTTCGTTCGCCGCCGCGTGGTGCGCCCTGTCCCTCAGCGCCGACCGGCGCGCGGCCATGGGACGTGCCGCCGCGCATCGCGCCAAGCGCTTCCGCTGGAGCGCGACGGTCCGTCAGTTCCAGGCGGTCGCCGCCGAGGCGGTGGCGGCCGCCGCCCCGGGACGGGGCAGATGAGTGGCCATGTCCGAGATCACCGAACGTCCCTTCAAGGATCCGTCGCTGAAGCGATCGGCGGCCCTCTTCCGGGCGTTCCTGCGCGAACAGAGCGATCCCGAACGGTGCTACACCCTGCTGGCCCGTGACTCGGTCGCACAGGTGGCGCGTCACATCGACCTGCCCGGCAAGATCGTCGTCGACATCGGCGGCAGCAGCGGCCACTTCACCGAGGAGTTCCGCCGCCGCGGCGCCCAGAGCTACCTCTTCGAGCCCGACCTGCGGGAGCTGAGCGCCCGGGGCCGGGTCACCGAGGACGCGGTGCTCGCCGACGGCTATCTGCTGCCGCTCGCCGACGGTGCGGCCGACGTGTGCTTCTCGTCCAATGTGCTGGAGCACGTGTCGGACCCGCAGACGTTCATCAGCGAGATGGCGCGGGTCACCCGTCCCGGCGGACTGATCTACCTGTCGTTCACCAACTGGCTCTCCCCCTGGGGAGGTCACGAGAGCGCGCCGTGGCACTACCTCGGGGCCGACCGGGCCCGGGCCCGCTACGAACGGCGCACCGGCCGGAAGGCCAAACACACCGTCGGCGAGAACCTGTTCCCCGTCCACATCGGTCCCACCCTGCGGCACATCCGCGGCCGCGACGACGTGCAGATCATGACGGCGCGGTCCCGCTACTGGCCGTTCCTCGCGAGCACGATCACCCGGGTTCCGGGACTCCGCGAGATTGCCACCTGGAATCTGCTGCTGATTCTCCGGCGAAGCCCATGAGCAAGCGAAGCGAGGAATGGTCATGACCACTACGGTCCAGGCGCCCACCCGGGCGCCGCAGCCCGGCCCGACGCCGTCCGGGGCGTCGGAGGCCCCGCGCGGACGACGCCTGCTGTTCGGCTTCTGGGCCGTTGTGCTGGTGTGCTTCCTCGCGGTGTCCCCGGGGAAGATGACGTTCGAGACCAAACTCGGCGTCGCCCTCGATCCCCAGCGCTTCATCGGCGACCTCGGTTCGCTGTGGAACGGCAATGTGGGCCTCGGCGGAATAGCCAACCAGTACATCGGCTACGCCTTCCCGGCGCTCCCCTACTACGCCTTCATGGACCTCCTGCAGGTGCCGGTGTGGCTGGCCGAGCGGCTCTGGCTGTCGGTCATCGTGACCGCCGCCTTCTGGGGCGCCCTCAGGCTCGCCGAACGGCTGCGCGTGGGCACCCCCGCGACCCGGCTCCTCGGGGCGGTGGTGTACGCGCTGTGGCCCACCTTCACGATCGTCATCGGATCGACCTCCGCCGCCGCGCTGCCCGGTGCCCTGCTGCCCTGGGTGCTGCTGCCGCTGACCTCCGCGACGCTGAGCCCCCGGATCGCCGCGGCACGTTCGGCCCTGCTGATCCCCTTCATGGGCGGGGTGAACGCCGCCTCGACGCTGGCCGCGCTGCTGCCCGTGGGCCTGTACCTGCTCAGCCGCCCGGCCGGCCGGCGCCGGCGCGCGCTGCTGGGCTGGTGGATACCGGGCGTCGTGCTGGCCACCGTGTGGTGGGTGGTGCCGCTGCTCCTGTTCGCCGTCCACGGCGAGAACTTCATGCCGTACGTCGAGCAGGCGGACACCACCACCGCCACCATGTCCGCGACCGAACTGCTGCGCGGCGCCGGCAACTGGGTGGCCTATCTGCACTTCGGTGAGGCATGGCTGCCGGCCGGCTGGACCGTCGCGGCCTCCGTCGTCACCATCCTCGGTTCGGCGTTCGCCGCGGCGCTGGGGCTGGCGGGCCTGGCCCGCCGGGACCTGCCGGAGCGCCGCTGGCTGCTGCTGACCGTCCTGGCCGTCGCCCTGATCACGCTCGCCGGCTACGGCGGCGCCTTCGGCGGTCCGTTCCACGGTGTCGTCCAGGACTGGTTGAACGGGGCGCTGAAGCCGTTCCGCAACATCTACAAGTTCCAGCCGGGACTGGCCCTCGCGCTCGCCCTCGGACTGGCCCACCTGACGGCCGTACTGTCCGCGAGCGGAAGCCCCCGCACACGTCCCGGCCGCCGCTGGGCGCCCGCGGTCGCGGCGGTGCTGGTCCTGCCCGGTCTGGCCCTGCCGTACGTCAATGGCTCGATCTTGCAGCCCGGGGCGTTCACCAAGCTGCCCACCCACTGGGAGAAGGCCGCCGGCTGGCTCGAGGAGAACGCCTCGAGGAGCCGGGCGCTGGTCGTACCGGCGACGGCGCACGGCATCTACACCTGGGGATCCCCCATCGACCAGCCGTTCGACGTACTGGCCGAAACCCCGTGGGCGCAGCGGGACTTCGTCCCCTTCGGTACGCCCGGCGCGCGTCGCATGACGGACGCCGTCGAGCAGGCGCTGCTGTCCGGCACCGAGGTTCCGGGCCTTCAGGCGTACCTGGCACGGGCCGGCATGCACGAGGTGGTCGTCCGCAACGACCTCGACCCCGACCAGATCGGTTACGTCCCGCCGCAGACGGTGAAGCGGACCCTGGAGTCGTCCGGCTACCGCAAGGTCGCCGCGTTCGGCCCGCTGGTGACCGGCGGGCGCATCGCCGCCGACACCCCGCTCCAGGTGCAGGGGCTCTATCCGCGGCTCCGGGCCGTGGAGATCTATCAGCCGCAGGACCGCGACCAGCGGCCCGGCAGGGTCGGTGTGTCGGCCGTGGCCGACACGGCCGTGGTCAGCGGCGGACCCGAGGCGCTGCTCCAGCTGTCCGCCGATCCCTCGATGACCGACCGGCCGGCCGTTCTGGCCGGGGACGGTCTTCCCCAGGACGTCACCGCACCGGTGAAGGCGGTAGCGGACGGGCTGCGCCGGGCCGACACCCGGTTCGGCCTGGTCAACAACAACACCTCGTACACGTACACCGCGGACGAGCGCAATCACTCCGGCAGCCTGCAGAACCCGGGCGAGAAGCCCAAGCAGATCCTGCCGTCGGAGGGCACCGGGCACCAGACGACCGCGGAGCTGCGCGGCGCCGAGTCCGTGACGGCGTCCAGCAGTGGCAACTGGCTGTTCCACCTGCCGCAGTACGACCCGGTGAACGCCTTCGACGGCAACCCGGACACCGCGTGGGCCGAGGGCAGCCCGGGTGAGCCGGCCGGACAGTGGCTCAAGGTGGACTTCTCCCGGCCGACCGACATCCCCGCCTCCATCCAGCTGACGCCCCTGCCGGGCGACGGCATGCGCGCGGCGCCCACGCGGGTGCGGATCGAGACCGACCGCGGTGCGGCCGAGAGCCCGCTGCAGACGAACGGCGCACCGCAGACCGTCAAGGCGCCCGCCGGCGAGGCCTCGTGGATGAAGATCAGCATCGTCGCCGCGCAACAGGCGCGGCCGGGCCTGTCCGGGGCCGGCTTCTCCGAGGTGTCGATCCCGGATGTGCAGGTGACGCGCATGCTGGTGCTGCCCGCCGACGCGGAACGCACGGACGCGGCGGCGAGCGTGTACTCCCTGCACCGCGGCACGGACGCGGGCGGCTTGTCGCCGGCGTCGGCCGAGGTGGGACTGCACCGGCAGTTCAGCACCAAGGAAACGGGCGAGTACGCGGTGTCTGCGCGAGCCGTCGCCGTACCCGGGGGCCCGTTGGACGAACTGCTCGACCGCTCGGCTCCGGGACCGAAGAAGCGGGTGACGGCCTCCGTGGACTCCACCAGCCGCAACGGCATGTCACTCGGTGCCCGCAACCTGGTCGACGGTGATCTGACGACCGCCTGGATCGCGGGTGACCGGCCGGTCGTCCACCTGAGCTGGCCCGGGAAGGAGAAGATCGACGAGATCATCCTCGCACCGGCGGGCGGGGTGTCCACCCGGCCGGAGCAGGTGATGATCAGCTCCCCGGACGGCGCCGCGACGGCCGACGTGGACGAGAACGGGCGGGTCCGCTTCCCGGAGATCGAGACGGACCGGCTCGACATCGCCATCAACCGGGTCGCCCCGCTCACCGTCCACAATCCGGTGGCGGACGCGCAGTTGCAGCTGCCGGTCGGGCTGAGCGAGGTGCACGTTCCCGCACTGGCCGATCTGCGGGTGCCGCGTCCGAAGCCGTCCGCGCGCTTCTCGCTGGCGTGCGGTGAGGGCCCGGACCTCGCGGTGGGCGGTGTCCTGCACAAGACGAAGGCCTCCGGAGCCGTCCGGGACCTCACCGAGCGGCGTCCCGTCACCGTCGAACTCTGCGCGGGGGAGGAGAAGGACGGCACCCTGGAGCTTCCGCCCGGCGAACACGCGGTGGAGGCGGGTGACGCCGGTCCGCTGGCGATCACCGACGTCACGCTGACCCGGGGCACTCCGCAGAAGATGACGGGAGCGGCGGGCCGCGAGGCCACCGTCACCGACTGGACTGACGACAGCCGGACCGTCTCCGTGTCGGCCGGTTCCGGCGAGGCCGCGTACCTGCAGACCTACGAGAACGCCAACGACGGCTGGAAGGCCACCCTGGACGGCACGGAGCTGGAGTCGGTGCGTCTCGACGGCTGGCAGCAGGCCTGGGTGGTCCCGGCCGGGGCGTCCGGCACGGTGAACCTGGAGTACGAGCCCACGGGCACGTACCGGGCGGCCCTGGCCGGCGGTGCGATCGCGCTCCTCGCGCTCGTCGCCCTGGCCTTCGTGGGCCGCAGGCGCAACGCCGGCGGGACCGACGAGCGGCTGCCCGAGCCGGCGGCTCCCGGGATGGTGCTCGGGACGCTGGCGCTGACCGCGGTCGTCGCGGTGGCGGCGGGTCCGCTGGCCCTGGTGGTGCCCGTGCTCGCCGTGGCGGCGCGGTTCCGGCCGGCCGTTCTGGTGCCGACCGCGGCGGCGGCGATGGCCGGAGCCGGCCTGGTCGCGGCCCTCGGCGCCGGAGAGCCGATCGCCTCCGGGCAGGGCGCGTTCAGCGGCCTCGCGCAGGTGCTGGCGCTGGTGGCGCTGTCCGCCGCCCTGGTGACGGCGGGCAGCCCGGCGTCCGCGGCTGCCGGAAGTGAAAGGGAGGACGACGGCCGCGACGCGCCGGAAGCCGGACCGGTGGTCACGGCCCGGCTGGGAGGCCCCGGTGGCGGGGACCGGCCGGAGCCGCCCCGTTGGCAGCCGGGAGGCGGTGGCCCCGCGTGATCTCGCCATGGACCACCGCCGGGAGGGGGGCCACGACCCCTCCCGGCGGGGTCCGGATCCCCTTTCCGACCGCCGATGAGGTCTCGCGGCACTGCCTCAGCGACGACGAACCGGAGACCGTGCACATCGAGATCCACCTGCCCGGGCGGCTGGACCCGGAACGGCTGCGGACCGCGTTCCGGCAGGCGCTGCTGACGCACCCGAGGGTGCTGATGCGGGAAGTGCCCGGGCGCCGGCACCGGCGGACCTTCGCGTGGGAGCTGACCGGCGAACCGGACCGCGACCAAGTGAGCTTCGCGGGACGGGGACCCGACGCGTTGGCGCAGGCCCGGGCCCGGGCCCTGAAGGAATGCCCGCCGCTCACCCTGTCGCCGCCCATGCGCCTGGAAGTCGTCGAGATGGACGGGGAATCGGCCGCCGGTGAGCCGTCGGCGGGCGGCGGGTCCGCGCGGACCCGGACCGTGTTGCTGCTGACGTTGCATCACACGGCTCTCGACGGCCCCTCGGGGCTGAGGGTGCTCGCCACGATCGCCGAACAGTACGGCGGCGTGGCCGCTCCTCCGGTCCCCGGTCGGCTCCGGCCGGGCCGCTCCGGTCCGGCACCGGGCGCGGCCGGCGGTACGGGCCGCTCGGCATGCGCGCGGCCCGTACGGGTAGCGCCGGACTCCCGCCCGGAGCCGGTGCGCGCCGGCGCCGTCGGCAACGGCATGCTGCAAGCGGAATTGCCCGTTCCGCGGCGTGCGGCGCCGGCCGGAGGTCTCCCTCCCTGGACCGTCAACGACCACCTGCTGGTCGCCGCGTCCCTGATGGTGGGCCGCTGGAACGTCGCGCGGGGGCGGCCTGCCGGTCCGGTGCGGATCAGCATGCCCGTCGACGACCGCCCGCGCGGCAGGGAGATGCCGATGGGGAATGGAACCCGGCTCGTCGAAGTGGCCATGACCCCCGAGGACCCGCGCGACACGGACCTGCTGCTCGGGGAGCGGCCGGACCCCGCCGCCGTGGTCCGGTTGCTGCGTGCCACCGCCGGGCGCACCCGCGCGCTCACGTCCTCCCACGGTGCGCCACTGGGGCCCGGGGCGAGCCTGTTGACCGCACGGGTGCTGCCGGTCGGGATCCGGGGCGTGCTCACCCGCGGCGCGCGGCGCGCGGCGGCGCCCTGGACGTCGACGGTGCTGGTCACCAACATCGGCCGCGTGCCGTACGCCCTGGACTTCGGCGACGCGGGCCGGGCGACAGCCGTGTGGTTCTCCGCACCGGCGCGCATGCCGCGCGGCCTGAGTGTTGCGGCGGCTTCCACCGGCGGGCGGCTGCACGTGACGCTGCGCTGGTCGCGGGCGCTGCTCGACGACGCGGCGGGCGCGCACCTGGCCGACTTGTTCGTGCGGTCTCTCTCGGTGGTGTCAGAGGCCGCCCAGTCCCGTTCGGACGCTGAGGAGTCCGGGCCGGAAGCCGACGCTCCGGAACCGGGTGCCACCGCTTCGAGTGCCACCGCTCCGGACGCCGGGGCGCGCGGCGAGCCGTACGGCCGCGGCGCACCGCGTCCGGATCCGACACCGGGCGGAGCCTGCTCCGCCCGGGAGAACCACAAGAGGCCGTCATGACTCCCTCACCCACCGGCTCCGCCGCCACGACCTCGCCCGGAACGCCGGTGTCCTCACCGCCGACGCCCGCCCCGGGGCTGCGGGACTTCTACGAGAACCCCGCCGTTCCCGTCGCCTCCGGGGAAGCCCGGACACTGCGCCAGGCCCGGATGCTGGCCGGTGCGCTCGGGCCCGCGGGGCCCGGCCGCCCGGCCGCGACCGTGCTCGACGTGGGCTGCGGGGACGGCTCGGCGGGCGCGATCGCCGCCCGCGTACTGGACGGGCACCGCATCGTGGGGGTCGACTGGTCGCAGGACGCGCTGCGCCGGGCGGCGCCGCGCTTGAGCCACGTCGTCCGCGGCGAGCTGACCGGCAGCGGGCTGCCCTTCGCCTCCGGAAGCGCCGACGCCGTGCTGTTCAGCGAGGTCGTCGAGCATCTCGTCGACCCCGACAGCGCCCTCGACGAACTGCGCCGGGTGCTGCGCCCCGGGGGCCATCTGATGCTCTCCACCCCGAACCTCGCCGCCTGGTACAACCGCGGGCTGCTGCTCGCCGGAGTCCAGCCGGTGTTCTCGGAGGTGAGCCTGCGCCGCATCCACGGCAGGCCGGGCAGCGAGGTGGTGGGCCATCTGCGGCTGTACACGGCGCGCGCGCTGCGCGAGTTCGTGGCGGCGTCGGGGTTCGAGGTGGTGAAGGTCGCCGGTGCACCGTTCCACGGCGTGCCGCGCCTGCTCCGCCCGCTGGACCGCCTGGCCTGCGGGCTGCCGTCCCTCGCCTCCATCCTCCTCGTGCATGCGAGAAAGGTGTAGCCCGTGGTGTGGGGTGTGGCCGCCGCGCTGGTGGCGAACGTCCTGTACAGCACCGGCTTCGTCCTGGAGAAGCGGGCGCTGGCCGGCATGCCGCCGCTGAGCGCCGCACAGCCGGGCCGGGCCCTGCTCCTGCTGGCCGGCAGGCCCCTGTGGATCTGCGGGGCCATGGCGCTGGCCCTGGGTTTCGCCGCCCAGTTGGCCGTCTACCGCACCCTGCCGATCGCCGCCGCCCAGGGCCTGTTCCTGTCCGGACTGGTCCTCCTGCTGGTGCTCTCGTCGGTGGTGCTCGGTGAGCGCCCCTCAGGCCGTGAGCGGCGTGCGGTGACAGTCATCGGTCTGGCGCTGGTGATGGTGGTGGCCTCCCTGTACGGGACCAGCGAGGAGATCAGCCGCAGCGCGCCCGCGGGCATCCTGCTGGCACTGTGCGTGCCGACACTCGCGGCCGGGATGCTGCTGTACGGGGCCGCGGAACGACGCTCCCGCCGGCGCCACCGGCAGCCGACCACGGGAGTGGCCTACGCGGTGGCCGTCGGTCTGCTCTACGGGGTCAGCTCGCTCGCCATCAAGGGCGTCTCCGGGCGCCTGGACACCTCGGACCTCCTCGGCTCCGTCCCCGCCCTGCTCGCCTCCCCCTACCCGTACCTTCTGCTGTTCACGGGGTTCAGCGGACTGGTGCTGTCGCAGACCGCCCTGCAGCGCTGCCGGGCGTCACTGATCGTCCCGGTGTGCTCGACGGTGACCTGCGTGTTCACCATCGTGAGCGGCACGATCGCCTTCGACGAGCCGCTGCCCGACGACCCGTTGCGGCTGCTGCTGCGTCTCGGCGGCACCGTGCTGGCCCTGACGGTCCTGCTCACCCTGCCGCGACACGACGCGGACGCCACCACCTCCGGAGGAGCCCGGCCATGAAGCCCGACAACCCGCTGCTGAAGATCCTCGCCTGCCCGCTCGACAAGGGGCCGCTGATCCTCGACGAGGACGGGGGCGCGCTCTGCAATCCGCGCCTGCGCCGCCGCTATCCGATCGTCGACGGCATCCCGCGCCTGCTCCCCTCCTCCGGCGAGCCCCTCGTCGAGCAGGAACCGGGGGCAGTGGCCGCCGAACTGCGCGACTCCGGCGGTTCGTAACCCGTAAGAGCCCGACGCCCCGACGATTCCGGTGCCGGCGTACGCGTGCCGGGTGGTGGTGCGACGAGCGGGCCGGCCCGTCGCGGCGGTCGAGGGCGGAGGCGGCCGGGCACCCCGGTGCGCCGCCGCCGTGGCCGTACGCCCGGCCGCGGCCGGGCCGCGGGGCGGGGGACCGGGCTCAGCCGGTGCCGTCCGCGGACGGGCGCAGCGACTCCACCAGCGGGCGCGCCCGGTACGGCACCCGCTCGCGCAGCGCGACGTCCGTGCGGGTCCGCACCACGCCCGGGAGCCGGATCAGCCGCTGGATGACGTCCTCCAGATGGCCGTTGTCGCGGGCGACCACCCGGGTCAGCAGGTCCCCGCCGCCGGTGACGGAGAACGCCTCGATGATCTCCGGAATCTCGGCCAGGGCGTCGCCGACGTCCACCAGGTGCCCCTGCGTGACCTCGATGTGCACGAAGGCCAGCACGGGGTGGCCGAGCGCGGCGAACGACAGCCGGGGCCCCTCGTCGCGGATCACCCCGTCCCGCTCCATCCGCTCCAGCCTGGCCTGGAGCGTCCCGCGGGCCACCCCGAGGATCCGGGCGTACTCGCGCACACTCGTCCGGGGCTGCTCCAGCAGCAGTCCGAGGATGCGCGCGTCCAGCGCGTCGGGACCGGGGGTCTTCGGTGACGGCATGGGCCAACGGCCCCCTTCCGGTCGGAACGGTCGTCCACGGACTGTACCAATGGCATAGCGCTCGGCAGCTCGGTTGAGCCAACTGTCGGCTGAGTGCTTTCATATCCCCATAACTGGCGTTGCGATGGACTGCGCCGGACGGCAAAGAAGCCGCTTCCGGGTCCCGCAGCGCCTTTTCCGTGCCCGTGCGCGCACCGCGGCACCCGTGCCCCCGGCGCAGCCGACGACGACCAGAGGAGGCAGGACCCCGCCGTGCCCCGACCCGGACCCACCTCCGCCCTTCCGGCCCTCCGCGCCCTGTTCCACGCCCCCGACCCGGGCCTGCACCGGCTGCGGGTCGCGGCGCGTGCCGTGCTCGGCGTCGGCCTGTCCACCGCCGCGGTCCTCGCCGCGGGACTGCCGCTGCCGGCCGCGATCACCGGTGGCCTCGCCGCCCTGCTGACGCTGTTCACGGTGACCGACCCCTCGGTGCGGCGGCAGGCCGTCACCACCGCGCTGCTTCCGCCGGCGGGACTGCCCGTGCTCGCGCTGGCGACCGTCCTGCGGGAGACGCCCGTGCTCCGCGACGCGGCGTTCCTGCTGATCGTCCTCGGCGGCGTCTACGCGCGCCGCTGGGGGCCGCGCGGGCACGCGCTCGGGATCTTCGCCTTCATGATGTTCTTCGCCGTCCAGTTCCTGGACGCGGTGCCGGGCCGGCTGCCGGAGCTGTCCGCGGCCGTGCTGCTGGCCGTCGTGGTCTCGGGAGCCGTACGGTTCGCCGCCTGGCCGGTCGAACGGCGCACGCCCCAGCCCGCGCAGCCCGCACCGCCGGCCGGACGCGGCCTGGACCGGCCCACGACCCGGCAGGCGCTCCAGGCCACGGCGGCGTGCGCACTGGCGCTCGGCGCGGGCCAGGCGCTGTCGCAGGAACGGTGGTACTGGGCGGTGGGCACCGTCTGGTGGATCTTCGTCAACACGGCCTCGCGCGGCGAGACCCTGGTCCGCGGCTGGCGGCGTGTGGTGGGCACCGTCGCGGGAGTCGCCGCCGGGCTGTTCACCGCCGTACCGCTGCAGGGCGAGCCCGCGCCGACCGCCGTTCTCGTGGCGGTCTGCGTCTTCGGCATCTTCTACACGGCACCGCTGTCCTACAGCTGGATGATGTTCTTCGTGACCGTCATGGCCGGTCTGCTCTACGGGCTGCTCGGCGTCCTGGACGAGGCGCTGCTCGCCCTGCGGGTCGCGGAGACGCTGACCGGCGCGGTGGCCGTCGCACTGGCCGTGGCCGTCGTCCTCCCCGTCACCACCCACGCCGCCACGGACGCCTGGATCCAGCGCTCCCTGCTGTGTGTCCGGCAGTGCACGGCGGAGGCGTCCCGCCGGCTCGCCGGTGACGCGGACGCGGACCCGGCGCCGCACGCCGCCGCCCTCGGACCGCTGCTCGCCCGGGTGCGCGTGTCCGTGGCCCCGCTCCTCCACCCGCTCAACCCGTTCACCGCGCGACGGGAACGGGCCCGCCGGATCGTGGCCCTGCTCGACGAGTGCGCCGAGCGCCTGCACGACCTCACCGAACTCGCCGCCGACCCGGACGCCTCCCACGACACCCGCCTGACGGACGCCTGCGGGCGGGTGGAAGCCGCCGTGGCCGCGCTCGTCACCCCCGGAACGGCGCCGGCGGCCGCCGGGCCCGCCGCCGCGGAGCCGCTGCCCGCGCACCCGGGCGCGGAACGGGTCCTCGCCTGCCTGTACGGCCTGGAGGCGGCACTCGTCTCCCTCGCCGCGCCCCTGCGGAGCTCCCCGCGCGCGCCGCTGGCCTCCTCGTGAGCCGCTGAGACCCGGGGCGCCGCCCCGGGCCCGGGGCGGCTGTGGTGAGGCGCTCGGCACGGGAGGGCGCACGGCGCCGTCGAATACGGAGAAGGGCGGGGCCGTCGTACGGCCGCCGCCCCTCGGAGTGCGGGGACCGGGACGCCGCCCGCGTGGGGGCGCCCGGTGTCCCGGATGGTCAGCGCAAGGGCTGCGCCTGCTGCGGTGTGATGCCCAGGACCGCCGCGTACTGCGAGAGCACCAGCTTGCCGATCGCCGGATAGGCGCCCAGCGACTCGCCCGAGGCGCAGCCCGCCTCGGCGGCGGCCGCCTCCAGCAGCCCTTCGGGGAGCTCGGGCCCGATCAGGTACGGCGCCAGCGCGAGCTGTGCCGCCCCGGCGCCCCGCAGCTCCTCGGCGGCCTTCGCGATGGAACCCTCGACGTCCAGCGCGGCGGCGAGCACCGGGACCGCGAGACGGGCGGCGAGGAGCATGCCGGTGATGCCGGCCGCCTGTACGGCGTCCTCACCGCCGACGGTGGCGAGGATGATGCCGTCGGCGGCCGTGGCGACGGTGAACAGCCGTGCCCGGTCGGCGCGGGCGAGCCCGGCCTCCGAAAGCCGCACGTGCAGGGCCTCCGCCAGGAGCGGGTGCGGGCCGAGGGCCTCGGTCAGCTCGGCGGACGTCCGGCTGTCCATCACGGCCTGCCGGATGCGCCGGGTCAGCGCGCTGTCGGGGCCCGCGAGCAGCGGCACCACGACGGCGTCGGGGGCGTCCTCACCGAGGACCGGAGCCCGTCCGGCCTCCGCCCCGGCGGCCTCGGCCGCCTCGGTGGCGCGGGCGAGCCGGGCGGCACGGTCGGCCGCGGCCCGGGTGAGCACGGCCGACAGTGCGGGGAACTCGTCGTCCCCGCCGTCGACGTATCCGATGTAGGCGTGCAGGCCCGGCAGTTCGGACCGGGCGATGCTGACGACCTCTTCCGCGAGGCTGCGGGAGGCCGCGTCGGGCGTGCCGGGCACCGCCAGCACCAGCGCGGGGGCACCCTCGGGCGCCGCCAGCGGCTCCGGTTTCCGGTGCCGACCGGGCTGGCGGGGACGCGGCATTCGTACGGGCAGGCCGGGTGCGGGCCCTGTGGGGGTGCTCATGGCGCCGCATGTTAACCCTTTGGAGGGCTTTGGTGTTCGGGGAGGGTGCGGCTGCGCACCCTTCGTCCGCTTTCGTCCGGCGCATTGTTGGGTTACCAGAGGTAAATGCTCACAGTGCGGGCGGTCGCGGACGGAGATCGAGCAGGTCGCCGTCGACGGGAAGCCGCAGGCCGCCGACGGCGAGCGCGCCGGCGATCCGGAGAGCGCCGTCGAGCGGGCCGCCCTCGGCGTCCACCGGGCGGGCCCGCGGCGCGAGCCGGGACAACTCCGCCCGGAGCGGCTCCAGCAGGGGCGGGCCGAGCCCGAGGAGGCCGCCGGTGAACGCCACCGGGCAGCCGGTGGCGGGCGGGCAGGCGGCGGCCGCGGTTTCCGCGATGGCGCGGGCGGCGTCCCGCAGGATGCCGGCCGCCACCGGGTCCGTCCCGGCGCAGGCGGCGACCTCGGGCGCGAACGAGCCGAGGACGGCGGCACGGTCCGTCCGGGGATAGAGCAGGGCGGGGAGCCCGGCGGCCGGGCCGAAGACGGCCTCCAGCCGGGCCAGCAGCGCGGGCGAGCCGCCCCGGCGCCCGTCGTGGGCGCGCAGGGCCGCCTCCAGGCCCGCCCGGCCGATCCAGGCCCCGCCACCGCAGTCGCCCAGCAGATGACCCCAGCCGTCGGCCCGCCGCCAACGCCCGCCCGGCACCGGCGCGTTCGCGGCGGGGCCGGACGCCGGGGCGGCCTCCGGGGGCGGTTCCAGCTCCGCCCCGAGGGCGATCACGCCGGTGCCCGCCGCGACGACCGCGCCCGTCCGCTGACCGAGGGCGCCGGCGTAGGCGGTGACGGCGTCGGCCGCCAGCGCCAGCCGGCGGATGCCGAGTTCGGCGGCCAGCACCTCCGGCAGCCGGGCCCGCAGCTCATCGCCCAGGGTGGCCATTCCGGCCGCACCCACCGCCATCGCGGCCACGGCCCCCGGTTCTCCGGGCCGCCGCCCGGCCCGGCCGGCACCGGCCCGGGACAGCAACTCCCTGACGGCGGGCAGCAGATGGGCGAGCAGATGCCCGGCGTCGATGCCCCCGGGGCCGGTCCGCACGGGCGCGGCCCGGATCGCGTCCCCGACCTGCCCGCCGTCCTCCGCGCGGGCCAGGGCCACCCGCAGCCCGGAACCGCCGGAGTCGACCCCGATCACCCAGCCGCGCGCACCCCCGCGGGCGTCCCCCTCACCGGGCCGCGGGGGGCCTGCCGCGCGGCCCGGGGCGCCGGAGAGCCCGGTGGCCTCCCGCGGCCCGCTCACGCCCCGCTCCCTTCCCTGCCGGCCGGCACGGCGGCACCGGGGGCTTCCGCCGACGGGCGCGGCGGGCCCCCGGACCGGAGCGGGCGCAGGGGAGGGGGAGCGGGCCACCGTACGCGGCGGGGGCCGGGACGGTGCGGCGGGCGGGGCGGGACGGGCGCCGACCACGCCGGGGGCCCGTCCGGAGCACTACGGCCCGGCCGGGCGCCGGAGGCCGGTACCGGCCTCCGTACGCGCGGCGGGCGTTCCTGCCGCCGCGCCGTGCGCGGGAGCGGGCCCGCCGCCCCCGCGCGGAGCATCAGGGCAGGCGCCAGTCGACCGGTTGGCCGCCCTGCCGCACGAGGAGGTCGTTGGCGCGGCTGAACGGGCGGGAGCCGAAGAACCCGCGGTCGGCGGACATGGGGGAGGGGTGCGCGGACTCCACCGCCGGAAGCGGGCCGAGCAGCGGGCGCACGTTCCGTGCGTCCCGCCCCCACAGGATGGCCACCAGCGGGCGGCCCCGTTCGGCGAGGGCCCGGATGGCCTGTTCGGTGACGGCTTCCCAGCCCTTGCCGCGGTGTGCGGCCGGTTTGCGCGGGGCGGTGGTGAGCGCGCGGTTCAGCAGCAGCACGCCCTGCCGGGTCCAGGGGGTCAGATCGCCGTTGGAGGGCCGCGGCACCCCGAGGTCGCTCTGCAGCTCCCGGAAGATGTTCTCCAGACTGCCGGGGAGCGGCCGGACCTCGGGTGCCACGGAGAAGCTCAGCCCCACGGCGTGTCCGGGCGCGGGATACGGGTCCTGACCCACGATCAGGACCCGTACCTCGTCGAAGGGCTGCTGGAAGGCCCGCAGCACATTCGGCCCGGCGGGCAGATAGGTGCGCCCGGCGGCGATCTCGGCGCGGAGGAAGTCCCCCATCGCGGCGATCTGCCCGGCGACCGGATCGAGCGCCTTGGCCCAGCCCGGTTCGACGATTTCGTTCAACGGTCGTGCAGCCACGGACGGTCACTGTACTGGTTCCCCACACGCGCTCGTCGGCGGTCCCGGCAACCCGGCTCAGCCCATCACCGCGGCCCGCACACAGAGCACATCCGGGAGATGGGAGGCCAGTTGGCGCCAGCTCTCGCCCTCGTCGGCGCTCGCGAACAGCTCGCCGTTGCGGTTGCCGAAGTAGATCCCGGCCGGATCGGCGTCGTCGGTCCACATCGCGTCCCGCAGGACGGGGCCGTAGTGCGCGGCCTCGGGCAGGCCCGTGCCGAGCGGCTGCCAGCTCCCGCCCGCGTCCTCCGTGCGGAAGACCCGGCAGCGCCGCCCCGCCGGCACCCGGTCCGCGTCGGCGTTGAGCGGGAAGACGTAGGCGACGCCGCCCCGGCGCGGGTGCGCGACGACGGGGAAGCCGAAGTCCGAGGGCAGGGAGTCGCCGATGGACGTCCACCGGGCCCCGGCGTCGTCACTGCGGTAGACGCCCCAGTGGTTCTGCAGGTAGAGCCGGTCCGGATCGGCGGCATCACGGGCGATCTTGTGGACGCACTGCCCGAACTCCGGGTAGGGGTCGGGCATGAAGACGGCCGAGATCCCGGTGTTCGACGGCACCCAGCTCGCGCCGCCGTCCAGGGTCCGGAACACGCCCGCGGCGGACACCGCGACCGTCACCGCCCGCGGGTCACGCGGGTCGGCGAGGACCGTGTGCACGGCCTCACCGCCGCCGCCCGGAGCCCACCGGCCGCGCGTGGGGTGCTCCCACAGCGGCCGGACCAGTTCAAAGGTCTCGCCGCCGTCCTCCGAGCGGAAGAGCGCGGCCGGCTCGGTGCCCGCGTAGACCACGCCGGGCTCGCCCGGGCCGGCCGGCTGCAGCTGCCAGACCCGCTCCAGGGAGGCGCCGGTGTCCTCCGGGAAGCGGACGGCCGGGCGCTTGGGCTCCTGCCAGGTGGCGCCGAGGTCGTCGGAGTGGAAGACGGACGGGCCCCAGTGCGAGCTGTCCCCGCCGACCAGCAGCCGGGGGGTGCCGCCGGGCCGCGGGGCGATCCCGACGGAGTAGACCGCCTGCGCGTTGAAGTGCGGGCCGTCGAACTCCCACGCCCCGGACTTCCCGCCGGCGGAACCGCGCCGCCGGGCGAGGAAGAGTCCTTTGCGGGTCCCCACGGCGAGCAGGACATCGGTCATCACGGCACCTCCGGAACGTGGTCGTGTTGCGTGGGTCACAGTCTGCACCGGCCCACTGACAACGGCGTTCCGCCACGGCGCCGTACCAGGTCAGCCTGCCCGCAGGTACGGAACGGGAACGGGCACCGGGGCGCCCAGCTCCCGCGCGGCGCGGCGCGCGAAGTACGGGTCGCGCAGCAGCTCCCGGCCGAGCAGCACCACGTCGGCCCGGCCGGCGGCGAGGATCTCCTCCGCCTGCCACGCACCGGTGATCTCGCCGACCGCCCCGACCGGCATCCCGGTCGCGCTCCGGACCCGCTCGGCGAAGGGCACCTGGTAGCCGGGGCCCGTCGGGATGCGCAGCCCGGGCACGTTGCCCCCGCTGGAGACGTCCAGGAGATCCACCCCGTGCGCGTGGAGGTCGGCGGCCAGCCGCACGGTGTCGTCCACCGTCCAGCCCGCCCGCTCGTCCGCCCCGTTCTCCGCCAGCCAGTCCGTCGCCGAGGCGCGGAACAGGACGGGCAGGTCGTCCGGCCACACCTCGCGCACCGCGTCCACCACCCGCAGCGCCAGCCGGCTGCGGTTCTCGTAGGAACCGCCGTAGGCGTCGGTGCGCCGGTTGCTGTGCGGCGACAGGAACTCCCCGATGAGGTAGCCGTGCGCCCCGTGCACCTCGACCACCCGGAAGCCGGCGGCCAGCGCGCGCCGCGCGGCGTCGGCGAACTGCCGTACCACCTCGTCGATCTGCCGGACCGACAGTTCGGCGGGCACCGGATGCCCCTCGTCGAACGGCAGCGGGCTCGGCCCGAGAGGCCGCCAGCCGCCCTCGCCGGCGGTGAGCGGGGCGCCGCCCTCCCAGGGCAGGGCGGTCGACGCCTTGCGCCCGGCGTGGGCGAGCTGGATGCCGGGGACCGTGCCCTGGTCCTCCAGGAGACCGGTGATACGGCGGAACGCCTCGGCCTGGCGGTCGTTCCAGAGGCCGAGGTCCCCGGGGCTGATCCGGCCCTCCGGGCTGACGGCCGTGGCCTCGACCAGGATCAGGCCGGTACCGCCCACGGCGCGCGAGGCGTAGTGCGTGGTGTGCCAGTCACCCGGCACTCCCGCGTCCGGTCCGGTGTGCGCCGCGGAGTACTGGCACATCGGTGTCATCCAGAGGCGGTTGGGGACGGTCAGCGAGCGCAGGGTGACAGGGGTGAACAAACGGCTCACGGCGGACTCCCGGTGGGATCGGCGGTCGGAACAGCTCGTACGATAGGCATCGTAGTACGGGAAGTGTCAAACTACGAGAGTCTTCGTACAATGAGGGAGCCGCCGTCCCGAGGAGCCGAACGTGACCACCCCGACCCCGAGCCGCGCCCTGGACCACCCGCCGCGGGACGCGATCCGGCTCGAAGGCGTGCTGCACGCCCTCTCCGACCCGATGCGGCTGCGGATCGTCCGGAGTCTCGCCGCCGCCGAGGAGGAGCTGTCCTGCTCGCTCTTCGACCTCCCGGTCAGCAAGTCCACAACCACGCACCACTTCCGGGTGCTGCGCGAGAGCGGCGTGATCAACCAGTGCTACCGGGGGACGGCCAAGCTGAACGGCCTCCGCCGCGACGACCTCGACGCGCTCTTCCCGGGCCTGCTCGACAGCCTGCTGCGGGCCGCCGCGCTCCAGGCGGACCGGCTGCGCGAGGGGTAAGGGCCCACGGCGAAACGGAGCCCGGCCGTCAGGGCGTCACAGCTCCCGCATCCGGCTGATCTCGGCGGTCTGCTGGACGCTCATGTCGGTGGCCATCTCCTCCACCAGCACGTCGTTCCCCTCCTTGAGGACTTCGGTGGCCATGGTCACCGCGCCCTGATGGTGGGTGATCATCAGCTTGACGAAGAGTTCGTCGAAGGCGTGACCGCGGGCCGCGGCGAGCCGGTCGAGCTCCGCCTCGGTGGCCATGCCGGGCATCGAGGCGTGCTCGTGCCCGTGTCCGTGCCCCTCCTTCTCCTCGCTCGGCTCGCCCCGCCGGTCGAGCCAGCCCTCCAGGGCCCCGATCTCGGGGCCCTGCGCCGCCGCGATACGCCGCGCGATCCGCCGGACGCTCCCCGAGTCCGCGTGTTCCTTCGCGAGCGCGGCCATGTCCAGGGCCTGCCGGTGGTGGACGATCATCATCCGCACGAAGCGCACATCGGCCGCGTTGGGATCGGAGTCCTTGCGGCCGGCCTTCCTGGCCTCGTCCGCCGAGAGGGTCTCGGCCGCCTCGCCCGGTTTGCCCGGCGCCACCACGGAGGGCCCGCCGTCCGCCTTCGCCGGGGCGGGGCCGTCCGCCTCGCAGGCCGAGAGGGCCAGGACCGCGGCCGTCGCGGTGCATGCGAGCAGCAGCGAGCGGGCACGGCCCGTCATCCGGCGGTGGGACACGGGACCTCCAGGGTCGGATCGGAGCGCATACCGGTTACGAACACATCTTCGTTAGTCCCTGTTGAGATGTACATGTAACCAGCGATACTGCGGAGTTGACACACCGTTCGCCATCGAACGGTAGACGAGGGAGGTTTCAGTGGCGTCGTTGCACCTATCCCGCGTGCGGCGCAGACGGCTGGGAGTGGCGGTGGCGGCCTTCGGGCTGCTCGCCTCGTTCCTGGCCGCCGGTCCCGCGGCCGCGACACCAGACCCCGGTGACGCGCCCGACGGGAAGCGGATGTCGAAGGAGCTCGCGGGCGATACCCGCGCGGCCATCGAGAACGGCGACATCCCGGCTGTGGACGAGATCGTCCACAGCAAGAACATCAAGCATCTCGCCAGTGTCGGCAAGGGCGCCCTCGGCGGCCCGAACACGGATCTGGCGTTCCAGGGCCGTTATGCCTTCGCCGGCAACTACGACGGCTTCACCGTCTACGACATCTCCAACCCGCGGTCCCCCAAGACCGTGAGCCAGGTCCTCTGCCCCGGCGGCCAGAACGACATCTCCGTCTCCGGCAACCTGCTCTTCCTCTCCACCGACTCCTCGCGCAGCGACAACTCCTGCAACAGCACCTCCCAGTCCGCCGCCGAGAAGTCCTCCTGGGAGGGCATGAAGATCTTCGACATCAGCGACAAGCGGAACCCCCGCTACGTCGCCGCCGTCGAGACCGCCTGCGGCTCGCACACCCACACGCTGGTGCCCGAGAAGCGCAGTGTGTACATCTACGTCTCCTCCTACTCCCCGAGCGAGGACTTCCCCGACTGCCGGCCGCCGCACGACGGCATCTCGGTGATCAAGGTCCCGCGGAAGGCGCCGGAGCGGTCGGCGGTCGTCGACTTCCCGGTCCTCTTCCCGGACGGCGGCAACTCCGGCTCCGAGGGCAGCAGTTACGAGACCACCGGCTGCCACGACATCACGGCCTTCCCGAAGAGGCGGCTGGCCGCCGGGGCCTGCATGGGCGACGGCATCCTGATGGACATCTCCGACCCGGCGCGGCCCAGGGTGATCGACCGGGTGCGGGACAACACCAACTTCGCCTTCTGGCACTCGGCGACCTTCAGTGAGGACGGCGACAAGGTCGTGTTCACCGACGAGCTGGGCGGCGGCGGCGCCGCGACCTGCAACGCGGAGGTCGGGCCGGACCGCGGTGCCAACGGCATCTACGACCTGAAGGGCAGGGGCCACCACCGGGAACTGGTCTTCCGCAACTACTTCAAGATCCCGCGCCACCAGGCCGACACCGAGAACTGCGTGGCCCACAACGGCTCGCTGATACCGGTCAAGGGCCGGGACATCATGGTCCAGGCCTGGTACCAGGGCGGCGTCTCGGTCTGGGAGTTCACCGACTCGTCCCGGCCGAAGGAGATCGGCTACTTCGAGCGCGGTCCCCTCTCCGCCGACACCCTCACCCTGGGCGGCTCCTGGTCCGCCTACTACTACAACGGCCACATCTACTCGAACGACATCGCCAAGGGCTTCGACGTCCTGCGCGTCGACGACCGCCGCACCGCCGGCGCCGAGCGGGTACGGATGTACGAGCTCAACGTGCAGACGCAGCCCGACTACCGCTGAACCACCGCACGCGGACGCGTCCCGCCGGGCGGCTCCTCGCCCGGCGGGACGCCGAGCTCCCACCGCAGACCGAAACGCTGGAACAGCTCCGAGCGCAGCAGCTCGGGCGGCAGCGGGGCACCCGGCAGCAGGACCGCCACGACCGCGCCCATGAGCAGGGCGCGCAGCAGCGGATAGTCGGAGTCCGGGTGCGCGGAGCCGTAGCGGACGACGGTGTCGCGGAGCAGCACGGCCAGCCGCTGCTGCTCCGGGCACTGCACGAAGCCCTCGGCGGTGAGGATGCCCGCCATGTGGGTGCGCATCAGCGTGGGATGGTCGCGGGCGATGCCCAGGATGGCGTCGATGGCCCGGGCCAGCAGTTCCTCGCCGTCCTCGGTGCGCGGTTCGCGCCGCAGCGCGGCCTCCAGCGTGACGTGCATCAGCCGGTGCACGGCGGACTGGAGAAGCTGCCGCTTGCCGGGGAAGTAGTACGAGACCAGTCCGCGGGCCGAGCCCGCGCGGTCGGCGATGTCGGCGAGGGTCGTCGCCTCGTAGCCGCGCTCGCCGACCAGTTCGACCGTCGCCTGGAGCAGCCGTTCGCGGGAGCGACGGCGCAACTCTTCATTGACCGATGCGCTTCGCGGGGACATGCTGTAACTCCTGCGTTGACTGGCTCCGGGCCAATATACTCAGTGAGATGCCGCCTCCGACCTGTTCAGAGGCGTTTCCGAGACCGCCGCCGTTTTCGGGCGACGCGGGGGATCGCCCGAAAACGGCGGTTTCGGAAGGATTCCGGGCCGGCCTCAGCCGAGGCGGGTGAGCACGGGGCGCAGCCCCTCGGGCCGTTCGGCCACCGGCAGACGCTCCACCAGTTCCAGCGCGCAGCCCGCCGCCGTCGCGCCCCCGTCCGCCCGCACGTCGTCGCCCACCATCAGCGTCTCCCGGGGCGTCACGCCCAGTGCCTCACAGGCCGCCAGGAAGAGTCGCGCGTCGGGCTTGGCCACGCCGTGCTCGTAGGACAGGACGTAGGCGTCCACGCAGCCGGCCAGCCCGTACTCCCGGAAGACCGGGCGCAGATCCCAGCCGATGTTCGACACGACGGCGATCCGTGTGCCGCGCTCGCGCAGCGCTCCCAGCACCTCGGCGGCGTCCGGGTAGGGGGTCCAGGCGCCCGGTTCCATGTGCCGGTCGTACAGGGCTTCGTACGCCTCCGGCCAGGGCAGCGCCGCCTCCCGCGCGAGCCCGGTGAAGAGTTCGCGGTGGTGTTCGGCGGCGCAGTCGCGCAGCTCCCACAGCGGGGCCAGATGCTCCGGCATGCCGTGCGGCGAGGACCCTCCGGGCAGCGCGCCCACCCGGGCCAGCCGCTCCGCCCAGTGCGTCAGCTCCGGCTCCGGCACCGCGATCCCGAGACGGTCCAGGGTGACCCGCAGCCAGTGCTCCACGGTTTCGATGCGGAAGAGAGTGCCGGAGAAGTCGAAGAGCACGCCGGTGATCGCCATGCGGTGATCATTCCCCGGTCCGCCCCGGCGGTTCAAGGGTTTCGTGGCGTTGCGCCCCGCGCCGGTGGTACGCGGCGATGGCCCCGAAGGCGACCGTCACCCCCAGCAGCCAGCCGCCCACCACATCGGAGAGCCAGTGGACGCCCAGATAGACCCGGGTGAAGCCGACCCCGGCCACCGACACCGCCGCCACGGCCGCGGCGGCCCGCAGCAGCGCTCCCCGCACACCCACCCGGTGGGCGAGCCACAGCAGGAGGACGCAGACGAAGGCGGCCGTCATCGCGTGTCCCGAGGGGAAGGCCGCGTAGTGCGCCGAGTCCACCGGTTCCCGCCACTGGGGGCGCGGGCGGTCGACGAGCGCCTTGGTGCCCTGCTGCACGGCCGAGCCGGCCAGCAGGGCGGTGAGCGCCCACAGGACCGTCGTCCGCTCACCGCTCCTGCGGAGCAGCAGGGCCAGTACGGCGAGCAGCAGCGCCAGCCGCATGGTCCAGGGATCCCAGACCCAGTCGGTGAGCACCCGGTTGGCCCGGGTCAAGCCGGGGCTCTCCCGCGCCGACTCGTGCAGGCCGACGGCCACGGTCCGGTCGAGCGCGAGCAGCGGGCCCCACTCCACGGCCACCAGGGCCAGCAGGGCGGCGGCCGGCAGGGCGCACAGGCCCGCGGCCCAGAGATGGCCGGCCGCGCGGTGGGGGCGGTGGCCGGTGCCGGGGACGGTGGGGGAGGACGTCCGCATGCAGGGCATCCTGGCCGGGATCCGCCCGCGGAAACTACTTCAGCGCGCTGAGTCCCGGCACGAACGCGAGGAGCAGCGGCACCACGGGGACCAGCGCGGCGGCGGCTGTGAGCCGCAGCCGGCGGGCGGGGCTCAGCCGCGGGCGGGCCGACAGCAGCCGGTTCACGCGGTCGGGGACCTGTGCCAGCGGTGTCGGAACGGGCCCGAACACGCCCCGTTCCTCGTTGAGTTCGACCAGCGCCAGGGCAGTCGTCAGCCGTCCGTGGCGACGTGAGGCGACGTCATCGGCCGCCAGTTCGACCAGCCGGTGCACCTCGTCCCGGAACGAGGCGAAGACCGGTACCCGCGGAAAGCCCGCCGCCAGCGCGCCGGAGCAGTGCAGCAGCCAGTCGTGGTGCGCCCGCGCGTGACCCTGCTCATGGGCCAGGACGGCGTCCAGCCGGCGGCCGCCCAGCCGGCGCAGCGCCGCCGTGGTGATGACGAGCCGGGGTGGCGTGCCCGGCAGCCACCAGGCCTCCGGGCGTTCGCTCTCCAGGACGAGAAGACGGTCCTCCGGCTCCGGCGCTCCCGGAGACGCCGCGTCGAGCGGGAGTTCGCCGGGCAGCCGCGGGGAGCGCGCGAGCAGCTCCGCGCGCCGGCGCCTGCGTTCCGCACGGGCCGCGCGCACCTCGCGGGCGAGCATCACGGCGCTCCACAGGCCGGCTCCGGCCAGCACGGCCGCCACCGCCCCGGCCCAGGGGCCGTACGCGCCGAAGGCATAGGCCTCGACCACGCCGTGCGGCGCGGGGGCGAAGACATGGCCGCGCACGAGCTCCCAGGCGGCGGAGCCGGTGAGTGCCATCGCGAGCACGGCGCACAGCAGCACGGCCGCCACGACGCACTGCCAGACCCAGAGGGCCACCACCGGTTCCCGGTCCGGCCACTCGGCGCGCCGCAGCAGTGTGGGGGCCAGGGCCGCGGTGAGCCCGCCGAGGACGATCAGCGCGAGCGGGAGCATCATGGCCGCCAGCCTACGAGCGCGGGGCCTGCGGTGCGTACGGCGCCGGAGGGGGAGTGACGCACACCACGGGGCCGATCCGGGCGTGAGGGATGAAAGCGGCACCGCCGCACCGTCCTCACAGCGTCATCAGCATGGCCGCCATGGCCATCGCCATCGCCAGCCGGGCGACGGCCGGCGGCTCCGCGGGCCCGGCCCCGCCGCGGCCGCTCTCCGGCGCACCGCCGCGCACCTTCCCCACGGCCGGCCCCGGACCGCCCGGGCCGCCGGCCGGGACCGTCCCGGGGGCACCGGCCGGGACCGCTCCCCGGGCCACTCCCCGGACCGCTTCCGGACGCGGCGCCAGCCGCAGCCCGGTCCACAGGGCGTAGAGCGCGAAGTACCCCACGAGCACCCCGGTCGCCAGCGGCGGTCCGCCGGGTCCCTGGGCGGCGGCCGTGTGCCCCGCGTGTCCCGCCGCGTGCGGGGCGGCGGTCATGGCGAGCCCCATGTGGACCATCGCGGCGGAGCTCACCGCGTGGTGGCCGTGGTGCCACCCGGCACCCCCCGGGCGCACACCGGCCGCGGCCCGGACGAGCGACACCGCGCAGGAGAGGCCGAACACCCCGGCGAACGCCGCCGGCAGCCACTCCCGGCCGCTCACCGCCGCGACGGGTACGGCCATCACCGCCATCCCGAGCCCCATCAGCGCCTCGCCCCCCGCCTCCGCGCGCCGCGCGGCCGGACCGGCCCGCATCCGCAGCAGGCCGTGGACGGCACACGCTCCGCAGAGAGCGGTCAGCAGCCAGCCGATGAGCGGCGGTCCGTGCACGGCGCACCTCCCCGTTGCCGGTACGCCCGGAGGCTGCCCGGCGGCGCCGTCCGGCACGGGAGCGCACCAGGGCAGCCGCGGGCGCACCGGGGGCACACGGCGCCCGGAGGGGCGCCGGAAGGGGCCGCGCGCGGGGAGCGGAAGGCCGTGCACGGGCGCGGCCGTCCGTCTCCGCGCCCCGCCCCCCGCGCGCCGTCTCCGCGCCCCGCCCCCCGCGCGCCGTGTCCGCGTCAGATGCCGGGCCGGTACCGCATCGGGTGGTCCGCGGGGATCTCGACCACGCAGATGCGCACGCCGTCGGGGTCGGCGATCCACATCTCGATCAGCCCCCAGGGCTCCTTCACCGGCGGGCGCAGGATCGCAACGCCCCGGGCGGACAGTTCCTCGTGGGCCGCGGCGGCGTCCTCGACCTGCAGCCACAGCCGGAGGCCGGGCGCGGGAGCGGCCTCGGAGCGCCCGGAGACCTCCAGGAAGCCGCCGCCGAGGAAGTAGACCGTGCCGCGCTCGGTCCCCGTCCCGAACTCCCGGTGGACGGCGAGCCCGAGGGCCTCCCCGTAGAAAGCCCGCGACCGGTCGGGATCGGTGGGGGACAACAGGATCCGGCTGCTCAGTACATGCACCATGCCGCCGACCCTACGCACCAGCCGGACCGCTGCCGGCGGTCCCGGCCCGCTTGCTAGCCTCGTACGGAGCCCTCCGGGGCCCGTACGAGAGAAAGCGCACGCCCATGGACCAGCTCACCGGGACCACCGCTCCCCGCCCCGCCGACCGGCTCGTCTTCCGCACGGCCGCCGAGGCGGATGTGCCCGCGCTGGTCGGGCTGGTCGAGTCCGCGTACCGCGGCGAGGCCAGCCGCGCCGGCTGGACCACCGAGGCGGATCTGCTGGAGGGGCAGCGCACCGACGCCGAGGCGGTCGCGGAGGTGGTGACGGGCGCGGACAGCCGGATGCTCGTCGCCGAGCGGGACGGCGCCCTCGTCGCCTGCTGCCAGCTGGAGCGCCGCGGCGATCTCGCCTACTTCGGCATGTTCGCCGTCCGCCCCGCCCTGCAGGGGGAGGGGCTGGGCCGGGTGGTGCTCGCCGAGGCGGAGCGGACCGCGCGGGCGGAGTGGGGCGCGCGGGAGCTGCAGATGACGGTGATCACGGCCCGGGAGGACCTCATCGCCTGGTACGTGCGGCGTGGATACCGTCGCACCGGCCGTACCAGCCCCTTCCCTTACGGGGACGAGCGTTTCGGCATTCCGCAGCGCGACGATCTCCGGTTCGAACTGCTGGTGAAACCCCTCGGCTGAGGGCGCCGTGCCCGCGCCCCGTGTCCGAGCCCGGGCACGGCGCCCAGCTCAGGCCGTGAAGCGGCAGGTGCGCTTGATCTCCGGGAAGTCGGTGGTGCCGCCGTCGAGGCCGAGCGCCCGGGCGAGCCGCAGATGGTCCTGGGTGTTGACGGTCCAGCCGATGACCCGGAGGTCCGCCTCCCGGGCCTTCTCGACGATCTCCAGGGTCAGCCGGCGGATGTTGAGCACCAGTGTCTTCGCGCCGACGGCCACCGCCCGGCCGACGACCTCGGGGCCGTAGCGGCTGGCGACGAGGGCGGTGCGCACGCCGGGCACCAGGGCGGTGATCTCCAGCAGCGCCTCGTCGTGGAAGGAGAGCACCTCCACCCGTCCGGTGAGGTCGCGGCGGTTCATCACCTCGGCCAGGGCGCGGGCCGCCGCCACGTCCTTGATCTCGGCCTGCAGGGGCGCCCGGACGGCGTCCAGCACCTCCTCGAAGACGGGGACGCGCTCGCCCTGGCCGGCGTCCAGCTCGCGCAGCTCGGCGAGGGTGAAGTCGCCGATGGGGCCCTTGCCGTCGGTCGTGCGGTCGACCTCGGCGTCGTGCATCACCACGAGAGCGCCGTCCTTGCTGAGGTGCAGGTCCAGCTCGATGACGTCCATACCCGCGCGGTCGGCCCGGACGAAGGAGCGCAGGGTGTTCTCCGGTTCGACGCCCATGACTCCGCGGTGTCCGATGGCGAGGAAGGTCACGAGTCCTCCAATCCGCGGGGACGGGGGTCGTCCCCGGAGAGGGACAGCCACCCACGGCTGCCCCCGTGAACCAGCACGCAGCCTAATGGCAGTGGGCCGGTTCGCACCGCTGTGCGCCGGAGGTCACCGCGGTCCTCACCCGTGTGTGTCAGGGACGGTGCGCCGGGCTGACGTCCAGCCGGGTGACCCATGCCTCTCCCGCGACAGGAGTGAGCGATGTGACCGTGGGTACTGTCCATCACGGGAAAACTTGCGGCCGGGTACCAGATCGGCCGAATGTCTTACGGCAGCCCCGGTTGAGGTGCAGATTCTTTAGTGGGTACCGTAGCGGAGCGAAATTATCTCTGGTTGAGGGGTAGCAATGACGGAAATTCTTGTGCGTGAAGAGCGGGGAGCTTCAGCTTCCACGGTTGAGCGTGTGATCGATCATCCGGCCTGGCCGGTGCTCGAGGCCGCCGTGGAGGAGATCCGTTCCCGGCAGTCGAAGGACGGCTCGATCGACTTCACGGACGGGAACGCACCCCACCGCTCCGCCGTCGAGGCGGCCGTGGACCGGGTGGCCGGCGCCGTACGGGAGCTGTCCCCGCTGCTGCCGCACGACGCGGAGTACCACCGGGCTCTCGTGGCCGACCTGCGCCGCTGGGCGGACGGCGGCTTCGGCGTGCCGGACTTCCTGGACTCGCTGCTCGCCTTCCGTCCCGCCGAGAGCCGCGTGGACGGCCGGCAGCACCTCGTCGTCTTCCCGATGTACACCCAGAACGGCAACCCGGACCGCAACCTCGAAGCCGTCGTCTTCCGCGTCGTCTGGCCGGACTGGCTGGCCGCCCTGGAGGGCGAGCGCTTCGACAACCCGCTCTTCCTCGGCATCACCTTCGAGGGCTTCACCTCCGGCTACGACACCAACTCCGCCGTGCTCTTCCCGGAGACCGTCGCGGTCCGCGAGGTCCCCGACCGCTTCTCCTGGGGCGCGATCTTCTGCGACCGCGAGGCCGCCCGCTTCCGTACCGTCACCGAGTCCGCGGTGGACATCCTCGGCTTGGACGTCCCCGAGGACATCCGCGCCATGCTGACCGACCAGGACCGCTGCCAGCAGGCCTTTGTGCTCTGGGACATGATCCACGACCGGGCGCACAGCCACGGCGACCTGCCCTTCGACCCGTTCATGATCAAGCAGCGCCAGCCGTTCTGGATGTACGGGCTGGAGGAGCTGCGCTGCGACCTCACCGCCTTCCGGGAGGCCGTGCGCCTCGCGGAGGAAGGGCTGCCGCAGGGCCGCGACGTGCAGTACGCCGTCATCTTCGACCGGATGTTCCGCTTCCCGGTCACCGGCGACCGCGTCAAGAACTACGACGGCCTCGGCGGCCAGCTCCTCTTCGCCTACCTCCACCGGCACGACGTCGTCCGCTGGACGGACAACACCCTGCACATCGACTGGGACCGGGCCCCGCAGGTCACCCAGCAGCTCCTCGGCGAGATCGAGAAGCTCTACCGCGACGGCATCGACCGGCCCAAGCTCGTCCACTGGTTCGCGGCCTACGAGCTCGTCTCCACCTACCTGGCGCCGCACCCCGGCTCCGTCTGGAACAAGGGCCCCGACGCGCTCGACCTGTCGCTGCCGCCGCGCAAGCTGGTGGACGAGGTGCTTCCGGACGAATTCCCGCTCAGCATGTTCTACGAGGCGCTTGCGAAGAAGCTGCGCGGTGTGATCGCGTCCACGAAGGGCATCACCGCCACGGGTACCCCCGGGACGGCGGCCGCGTGAGCGGTACGGACGAGGAGGCGACGACGATGAACGGCAGCGTGGGGAAGACCGCGGGCAACGGCCCGCTGGAGGGCGCCGTGGTGGCGGTGGCCGGCGCGGCCGGCCCCGCCGGCCGGGCGGCCCTGCTGCGGCTGGCCGAGGCGGGGGCCACCGTCGTCGCCGCCGACGCCGACGTGGAGCGGCTCGCCGAGGCGGTGGACGCCGCCCGCTACGCCCACGGCGGAGCAGCGGTCACCGGCGAGACCGTGGACCTGCTCGACCTGGACGCGACCCGCGCCTGGGCCGACCGCACCGAGAAGGAGTTCGGCCGGATCGACGGCCTCGTCCACCTCGTCGGCGGCTGGCGCGGCAGCAAGACTTTCGCCGCGACCCCCCTCGCGGACTGGGACACCCTGCACAACCTGCTGATCCGCACGGTCCAGCACACCTCCCTCGCGTTCCACGACGCGCTGCGCCGCAGCGGCAGGGGCCGTTTCGTGCTCGTCAGCGCGGCCGGCGCCAGCAAGCCGACGGCGGGCAACGCCGCCTACGCGTCGGCCAAGGCCGCGGCCGAGGCGTGGACCCTGGCCCTCGCGGACGCCCTCCGGAAGGAGGGGGACGGCGAGGGGCTGCCCGCGGCCGCTGTCATCCTGGTGGTGAAGGCGCTGGTGCACGACGCGATGCGTGCCGAGCGCCCCCACGCGAAGTTCGCGGGCTTCACCGACGTCAAGGAGCTGGCCGAGGCCATCACCGGCGTCTGGGAGCGGCCCGCCGAGGAAGTGAACGGAAAGCGCCTGTGGCTGACCCCGCAACCCTGACCGAGTCCGGTGACCCCGGCGCGGCCGGAACCGCCCGCCCCGACGCCGTGCGCCGCCACGACCCCGCGGCGCGCGGCTTCGCCAGTGACAACTACGCGGGCGCGCACCCGGAGATCCTGGCGGCGCTGGCCCTCGCCAACGGCGGCCACCAGACCGCCTACGGCGAGGACGCCTACACCGGCCATCTCCAGGAGGTGTTCCGCTCCCATCTGGGGCCCCGGGCCGAGGCGTTCCCCGTCTTCAACGGCACCGGCGCCAACGTCGTCGCCCTCCAGGCGATGACCGAGCGCTGGGGCGCGGTGATCTGCGCGGAGAGCGCGCACATCAACGTGGACGAGGGCGGCGCCCCGGAGCGGGTCGGCGGGCTCAAACTGCTGAGCGTGCCCACCGAGCACGGCAAGCTCACCCCCGCGCTGATCGACCGCGAGGCGTACGGCTGGGACGACGAGCACCGCGCGCAGCCGCAGGTCGTCTCGATCACCCAGACGACCGAGCTCGGCTCCTGCTACACCCCCGAGGAGATCCGGGCCATCTGTGACCACGCCCACGAGCGCGGGATGACGGTCCACCTCGACGGCTCGCGCATCGCCAACGCCGCGGCGTCGCTGGGCGTGCCGCTGCGCGCGTTCACCACCGACGCGGGCGTGGACACGCTGTCCTTCGGCGGCACCAAGAACGGCCTGCTGTTCGGTGAGTGCGTGGTGGTGCTCAACCCGGACGCGGTGCGCGCCATGAAGCATCTGCGCAAGCTGTCGATGCAGCTCGCCTCCAAGATGCGCTTCGTCTCCGTGCAGTTCGAGGCACTGCTCTCCGGCGACCTCTGGCAGCGGAGCGCCGCGCACGCCAACGCGATGGCCCAGCGGCTGGCGGCGGGCGTCCGGGAGGTGCCCGGCGTGGAGATCGTCCACCCGGTGGAGGCCAACGCCGTCTTCGCCCGGCTGCCCCGGGACGCCGCCGAACGGCTGCAGAAGCGGCACCGCTTCTACTTCTGGGACGAGGAGGCCGGCATCGTCCGCTGGATGTGCGCCTTCGACACCACCGAGGCGGATGTGGACGCCTTCACGGCCGCGCTGGCCGAGGAGATGGACCGGGGCTGACGGCTCCCGCGCCGAACCGCACCGGATGCCGGACCGCATCGACCCGGCAGCCGCATATCCGCATAGTTATGCGCCCGGCCGCAAATGCATTGACGCGCGGCCGGGCGCGTTTCTACGCTGCCGGTCATGACCCCACCCGACCTGCGGCCCGCTTCCCCGGACCCGTCCGCGTACCTGGCCGCCGACGACGTCATCGACCACACGCACCCCCTGGTGCGGGAGACCGCCGGCCGGCTGCGCGCCGGTGCGGGCTCCCCGGAGGCGTACGCCCGCGCGGCCTTCGAGTTCGTCCGCGACACCGTCCCGCACTCCGCCGACACCGGGGACGACCGCGTCACCTGGCGCGCGTCCGACGTGCTGGAGCAGCGCACCGGCATCTGCTACGCCAAGTCCCACGCCCTGACGGCCCTGCTGCGGGCCGAGGGCATCCCCGCCGGTCTCTGCTACCAGCGGCTGGACGGTGTCGTCCACGGCCTCGTCGCGCTCCGGCTGCCCGGGCGGCGGCACTGGGCCCGCCAGGACCCGCGCGGCAACAAACCGGGCGTGGACGCCCAGTTCTCCACGGAGACGGAACGGCTGGCCTTCGCCGTGCGGCCCGGAAGCGGCGACACCGACTACCGCACCCTGTACGCGACCCCGCCGCCCCCGGTCCTGGGCGCCCTGCGCACGGCCGTCGGCCGGGAGGAGCTGTTCCGCCGGCTGCCGGGGGAACTCCCCGAAGACCTCCCGGCCCCGGCCCGGTGACCGGGCCGGGCCGGGAGGTGATGACGGTTCAGTCGTCGTCGCGGGAGCGGACCTGCGCCGGGGCCGGCGCGGTACCGCCGAGATGCGCCGGCACCCACCAGGTGTCCTCCGGGCCCTTGGGCCGGACCGGGTAGGCGCGCTGCGCCGCCTCCAGCAGCTCCTGCACCCGGACCTTGACCCGCTGGGTGACGTTGGCGGCCGAGTCCGCCGGGTCGGCCGGCTCCGGCTCGCCCACCCGGATGGTGATGGGGATGTGGTTCCGTCCCATGTCGCGCGGGCGGCCCTTCGTCCAGATCCGCTGGGTGCCCCACAGGGCCATCGGCAGCAGCGGCACTCCGGCCTCCTGCGCCAGCCGGGCCGCGCCCGACTTGAAGGTCTTCAGCGTGAACGACTGCGAGATGGTCGCCTCCGGGAAGACCCCGATGATCTCGCCCGAGCGGAGCGCCTTCAGCGCGTGCGCGTACGCCTGTTCGCCCTGGGAGCGGTCGACCGGGATGTGCTTCATCGCGCGCATCAGCGGCCCGGACACCTTGTGCCGGAAGACCGACTCCTTCGCCATGAACCGCACCAGGCGTTTCGCGGGGAGGGCCGTCAGCCCGCAGAAGACGAAGTCGAGATAGCCGATGTGGTTGCTGACGAGCACCGCGCCCCCCTCCCGCGGTATGTGCTCGGTGCCCCGCATGTCGATGCGGAGGTCGAGCGCCTTGAACATGGTGCGCGCGAGACCGATCACCGGCGGATAGACGAGTTCTGCCATGCGGGGGGCCCTTCTGTATCCGGGAGGTTCTCCCGGAGAAGTTACGGAGCCGTAGGTTTCCGGCTGCGGCCGATCGTGCCCGATACCGCCACCCGACGGCCACCCCGCCGGGCGTCTCTCCGGGAGATCCTCGTCACGTCCGCCCCGCCGGCTTCCACCGGGTGCCTTCCCCGGTCAGCGGTCCGTACGCCCCGGGACGGCGGCCGGTACGGGAATCAGCGGGGCGGTCCGTACGCTGCATCCGGCACGGACGGTGGGCGGAGCGGCCGGCGGCGGCCGCCGGCGGGGAGGACGGAACAGTGCGGGACCAGGACGGCGCACGGCGCCTGCGGCCGGCGGACCTCGGCGCGGAGCTGGGGGAACGGGCCACCCTCGTCCAGTTCTCCACCGCCTTCTGCCAGCCGTGCCGGGCCACCCGGCGGACCCTCGCCGCGGTGGCGGGCATGGTCGGCGGGGTCGCGCACGTCGAGGTGGACGCCGAGGCGCGGCTGGAGCTCGTGCGGGACCTCGGCATCGAGAGCACCCCCACCGTGCTCGTCCTCGACTCCGGCGGGCGGATCGTCCGCCGCGCGGCCGGTGTTCCGCGCCGCGCCGACGTGATCGCCGCGCTCGGGGAAGCCGTGCGCTGACCAAGATCGTGACTCTGGTCCCATCGGCCGGGGCGGCCTTGACGCTGCGCGCCGCGCCTCGTCAAGCTGGCGTGATGCGGCCGAGAACCCCCCACCCCCGGATGCCGGCGGATCCCGCCCGGCGCGCCCGCGCGCTCTGCCCGGACGGCTGAACCGTCCCCCTTCCCGGCCCTTTCCGTACAACCCAAGGACCCCTTTGATGACGGCCTCGTCCGACCTCGACACGTCCCCGGTCGCGGCCACCGGCCTCCTGCGCTCCGCCTTCCGCCGGCACGCCGCCGGTGTGGCGGTCATCACCGCGCACGCCCGCCGGCCCGCCGGGTTCACCGCCACGTCGCTGACCTCCGTGGCCGCCGAACCGCCGCTGCTCTCCTTCGGGGTGGGGACGGCCTCGTCGAGCTGGCCGGTCATAGCCGAGGCCGGGTACATCGGGGTGCACATCCTGGGGGAGCATCAGCAGGAGCTCGCGGAGACCTTCGCCCGCCGCGGCGCCGACCGCTTCGCCGCGCCCACCCGCTGGTCGTACGGGCCGCACGGAGTTCCCGTCCTGGAGGACGTGCCGGCCTGGCTGGTGGGGCGGATCATCACCCGCGCACCCGCGGGCGACCATCACCTGGTCGTCGCCGAGGTGGTCGCGGGGGACGCCGGCGGTGCCGGACGGCCGCTGGTCTACCACGGCGGTCGGTTCAACGGTCTGCGGGACTGAGCGGGGCGGGAAGGCGGGCCGCCGCTGTGCCCGCGCACCGGCCCCGTCTACCCGTGCGGTGCGGTTGCACACCGTAGCGGAGGTCACAGCTCACCGCCCTTGCACGCGGGCGTCAGGCTGGGTGTACTGGCGAGTAATATATTGCCGGGAGCGCGGGATGTCCCGGACGGGGTCCGGCCCGAGGAGGCGCCTATGCTGCCTCCCACAAGGCAGTTCATGAGAGACGATGCGGTAGGAGAGCCGGCGTGAGCCTGAGGATCGTTGTCTGTGTGAAGTACGTGCCCGACGCCACCGGCGACCGGCACTTCGCGGAGGACCTGACCACCGACCGCGACGCGGTCGACGGCCTGCTGTCCGAGCTCGACGAGTACGCCGTCGAGCAGGCCCTCCAGATCGCCGAGGACGCGGACGACGCGGAGATCACCGTGCTCACCGTCGGCCCCGAGGACGCCAAGGACGCGCTGCGCAAGGCGCTGTCGATGGGTGCCGACAAGGCCGTCCACGTCGAGGACGACGACCTGCACGGCACCGACGTCATCGGCACCTCGCTGGTGCTGGCCAAGGCCGTCGAGCACGTCGGCTACGACCTCGTGGTCTGCGGCATGGCCTCCACCGACGGCACCATGGGCGTGCTTCCGGCGGTCCTCGCCGAGCGCCTGGGCGTCCCGCAGGTGACCCTGCTGTCCGAGGTCTCCGTCGAGGACGGCAAGGTGACCGGCCGCCGCGACGGCGACGCCGCCACCGAGCAGCTGGAGGCCGCCCTGCCGGCCGTCGTCTCGGTGACGGACCTGTCCGGTGAGGCGCGCTACCCGTCCTTCAAGGGCATCATGGCCGCCAAGAAGAAGCCGGTGGAGTCCCTGGACCTGTCCGACCTGGGCATCGAGGCGGACGAGGTCGGCCTCGAGGGATCCTGGACCAAGGTCGAGGACGCCACGCCGCGCCCGCCGCGCACCGCGGGCACGATCGTCAAGGACGAGGGCGAGGGCGGCAAGCAGCTCGCCGAGTTCCTCGCCGGCCAGAAGTTCATCTGAGCCGAGCTTCAGCACCCACCCCGATCCAGACTCGTATCCGCAGGAGAGCATTCCCATGGCTGAAGTTCTCGTCTACGTCGATCACGTGGACGGCTCCGTCCGCAAGCCGACCCTCGAACTGCTGACCATCGCCCGCCGCATCGGTGAGCCGGTCGCCCTGCACCTCGGCCCCGGCGCCGACACCGCCGCCCCGGTGCTCGCCGAGTACGGCGCGGTGAAGGTCCTGACGGCCGACGCCCCCGAGTTCGCCGACTACCTGGTCGTGCCGAAGGTCGACGCGCTGGAGGCCGCGGTCGCCGCCGTCTCCCCGGCCGCCGTCCTGGTTCCGTCCTCCGCCGACGGCAAGGAGATCGCCGCCCGCCTCGCGGTCCGCATCGGCTCCGGCATCATCACCGACGCCGTCGACGTCGAGGCCGGCGACGAGGGCCCGGTGGCCACGCAGTCGGTGTTCGCCGCCGCCTTCACCACCAAGTCCCGCGTCAGCAAGGGCGTCCCGGTCATCACCGTCAAGCCCAACTCGGCCGCTCCGGAGGCCGCCCAGGCCGCCGGGACCGTCGAGCAGCTCGCCGTCACCTTCGGTGACAAGGCCACCGGCACCAAGGTCACCTCGCGCACCCCGCGCGAGTCGACCGGCCGCCCGGAGCTCACCGAGGCCGCGATCGTGGTCTCCGGTGGCCGCGGCGTCAACGGTGCCGAGAACTTCCCGGTCATCGAGGCGCTGGCCGACTCCCTCGGCGCGGCCGTCGGCGCCTCCCGCGCCGCCGTGGACGCCGGCTGGTACCCGCACACCAACCAGGTCGGCCAGACCGGCAAGCAGGTCTCCCCGCAGCTCTACATCGCGGCGGGCATCTCCGGCGCGATCCAGCACCGGGCCGGCATGCAGACCTCGAAGACCATCGTGGCCATCAACAAGGACTCCGAGGCCCCGATCTTCGACCTGGTCGACTACGGCGTCGTCGGCGACCTCTTCCAGGTCGTCCCGCAGCTGACCGAGGAGGTCAAGGCCCGCAAGGGCTGAGCCCTCCAGCGGCTCGCGGAGCCCCGGCGCACAGGACGTGCGCCGGGGCTTCCGCCGTCCGCACACCACCGCCCGGCAGGGCGTCGCCCGCCCCCGGGCGCAGGCTCCGCCCGGCGGCGCGGAGGACCCCGCGGACAGGACCGGGGCCCCGCCCGCGTCCCGTAGGCTTCCCCCGTGGGAGAGGGAGCAGAACGGCCGCGGGGAGAGATCAGCGTTTCCCGCATCGCCGAACTCGCGGGGGTGTCGGCGTCGACCGTGTCGAAGGTGATCCACGGCCGCACCGGAGTATCGGCGGGCACACGGCGGCGGATCGAGGAACTGATCCGCGAGCACGGATTCCGGAAGAACGAGAAGGCTCACACGGTCCCGATCGTCGAGATCGTGTTCCAGGCGCTGGACAGCTTGTGGGCACTGGAGATCATCCGAGGCGTCGAGCAGGTGGTGCGGCCGCACGGCCTCGCGGTGGCGCTGACCGAGAAGCGGGACGGCCACGAGCCGGAGAGCGTCTGGGCGCGGCAGATGCTGGCCCGCCGTCCGTTCGGAGTCATCGCGGTGTCCGCCGAGTTCGGCGGCAGCCGGCTGGCGCAGTTGGCGAGCCGCGGTATCCCGCTCGTCGCCCTGGACCCCACCGGTGAGCCCAGCCGCCCGGTCCCCTCGGTCGGCGCGACCAACTGGAACGGCGGCCTGGTCGCCGCACGCCACCTGCTGGAGCTCGGACACCGCCGCATCGCGATGGTGAACGGTCCCGACGGACTGCTCTGCTGCCGGGCCCGGCTGGACGGCTTCCGGGCGGCGCTCGACGCGGCCGGTCTGCCGCACGGCCCGGAACTGCTCCGCACCGCCCCGCTGTACTACGAAGGCGGCCGGGACGCGGCGGCCGGGCTGCTGCGGCTGCCCGACCGGCCCACGGCGGTCTTCGCGGCCAACGACCTCCAGGCGCTGGGCGTGTACGAGGCGGCGCACGCCGCGGGGCTGCGGGTCCCGCACGACCTGAGTGTCGTCGGCTTCGACGACCTGGCGTTCAGTCAGTGGTCCGGCCCGCCGCTGACCACCGTCCGCCAGCCACTGATGCGGATGGGCGCCACCGCCGCGGAGTTCCTGCTCGACCTGGCCGCCGGACGGGAACTGCGGCACGACCGGATCGAGGTGCCCACCGAACTGGTGGTCCGGGCCAGCACCGCGCCGCCGCCCGGCCGCCCCCCTTCCGGCAGGCCACTGGAGGTCTCGCACACGAGGCCGCACGGACTCCGGCGGCCGCCGGTCTGATCGCGGACCCGGGACGCCGGCGGGGGACCGCCGGCCTCGGACGCCGCCGCGCCGAACAACACCCGGAGGCCCTCGGCCACCTCACCCGGCGGCCCGCCGGATCCGCCCGCGAGGCGTCCAGCCCTCGGGGGCCCTATCCGGCCTTCTCCGCAGCCCAGAACGACAGCCAGGACAGCGCCGCGTTCCAGTTGAGCGCCACTTCGTTCACCGACCAGGCGTTGATGTCGTCCAGGTAGCACTTCTGGGGCTTGCAGCCCGCCAGTCGCTCCTGAGCCACGGGGTCCTGCAGATCGGTGTTCGGGCCGCCCGCCAGGACGCCGGGGGGTGCGGTGGGAAGCGTCGCGTCGAGCTGATGGGCCCAGAAACGGTGGTGCACGTTGCGCGTGGCCCGCTCGCCGTAGCCGGTCACGTAGGAGTGGCCGAAGGGGTTGCGGCCGAACAGGTAGTCCAGTGCCTGGTACACGCCCGCCCGGTACTTGGCCTGCCCGGTGAAGTCGTGGGCCAGGGCGAGCACGTTCGCCGCGTTGGCGACGACGCCGTTGGAGCCCCACCAGTAGCCGCTGGTGGGAGCCGGGTAGCCCTGGCCGGCCGCCCGGGACAGCAGCCGGTCACCGTAGGAGGCGAACGCGGCGCGCGTCGCCGAGACGTCCGAGGCGGGCAGCCCGTTGGGGACCAGTGCGAGGGTCGTGTCCCCGAGGCCGGCCGTCCACCACCAGTCGAAGCCGCCCTCACCGAACCCCTTGCCGCGGAACAGCGGTGAACCGGTCACGTCCGCCCGGTAGGCGGCCGAGCCCGTCGTGGTGAACAACTCCGCGGCGGCCCAGTAGAACTCGTCGGTCACGTTGTCGTCGACGTAGCTCCCGCCGCCGATGTCGTCAGCGGGATCGGCGTAGCGGGCCGGGTCGGCCTTGGCCGCCGCGTAGGCGCGCTCGGCCGCGGCCAGCGCCCGCGCGGAGAAGCCGGCGTCGATCGTCCGCCACACGCGTGCCGCCTGCGCGGCCGTGGCCGCCAGGTTCAGGGTCGCGGCCGTGGTCACCGCGGAGAGCACCCGCCGCTGCGGGTCCTGATCGGGACGCATCGGCAGACTCGTCCAGTTCTCGTCACTGACCTTGTGCCGCACCATGCCCGCGCCGGTCCGGCCCTCGGGCACCTGCATGCTCATCAGGAACTCGACGCCCCAGCGGGCCTCGTCGAGGATGTCGGGCACGCCGTTGCCGCGCTCGGGGATCGCCAGGGTGCCGTCGGACAGGGCCGTCCGGTCGGCGCCGTCGATGTGCAGGGTGCGCTCGTACTCGTTGACGAGCTGCCAGGTCGCGATGCCGGTGTTGACGCCGTACTTGCCGTGGTCGCCCGCGTCGTACCAGCCGCCCCGCACGTCGGAGGTGTAGCCGCAGTCCACCCGGCACGGCACGTTGTCGTCCCCCCGGTTCGGCGGCACGTTCAGGTGCCCGGCCGGCCGGGCGTACCGGCTGCCGGCGTACTGCGACTGGATCGGTGTGCCGCTGCGCTGGTGGTAGAAGAACGCGAGCGCGTCGTACCGCAGCTTCCGGAGCGGAGCCGACGAGATGTCGAACGGACCGCTGTCCGCGCCGGCCGCCGACAGGACGTATCCGGTACCCGCGGTGTCGAACGACGAGAAGTCGATGACGTGCACGGAGTCGCCGGACAGCGAGTCGGGGCCGCGCACGCTCGTCTGCCCGGACGCCACCGTGGTTCCGGAGGAGTCGCGCAGAGTCCAGGTGACCGGGGTGCCGGAGCCGGTCACCACCGTCGCCTGATGGGGTAATCCGGGCACGTAGGCCACTTGGTTGACCTTGACGGCGGGCCCCGGATCCGGGGCCGCGTGTCCGGCGGCGGGCGTGAGGGCGGCCAGGCAGAGAACTGCCACGGCTGTGGTGCCGAGACGCCGGATTCGAGCCCGGTGTCGAGTGCGCACAAGATCCTCCCGGGGATCACGCCGTCGCACCGCACGGGGAGAAAATTTCTCGGTCCAGAGCGACGGCCCAATGTGTGGGAGCGCTCCCAATCGAAAGGCGGAAATGGGAGGAGCGCCGAATTGGCGCTCATCCTGGCGGAGTTGAGGTGGGTCGGTCAACGTTCGTAACAGGCGGAGAAATTTTCTCGGCCGCGTGGGCGGGCCGTGCCGCCACGACGTGCCGTCGCATACCGCAGGGTGGATTCGGGCCGGGGCGGCGGGCCGCTACGCGGGCGGCAGTTCGCCGGAGCCGCGGGGGATCAGCCGGGTCGGGAGGGTCGTCACCTCGGACGGGTCGTCCGCCCCGTCCAGCCGGCGGAAGAGCCGGTCGGCGGCCGTACGGCCCAGCAGGGCGGCGTCCTGTGCGATCACGGTCACCGCCGGGTCGAGCAGATCGGCCAGCTCGAAGTCGTCGAAGCCCACCAGGGCCACCGGCCGGGTCCGGCCGCTGAGTTCGCGCACGACCGTGACCGTCACCCGGTTGTTGGCCGAGAACAGCGCGGTGACCGGCGGCGCGCCGTCCAGCATCGCGCGGGCCGCGGCGCGCACCCGCGCCGGATCGGTCGGGCCGAGCGACACCCACCGCTCGTCCACCGGCAGCCCGGCCGCGGCCATCGCCGCGCGGTAGCCGCGCAGCCGCTCCTTGGCGGTGTGGATGCGCGGCTGGTCGCCGATGAAGCCGATCCGGCGGTGGCCGTGCGCGATCAGATGGGCGACGCCCTCGCGGGCGCCGGCGTAGCTGTCGGTCAGCACGACGTCCGCCTCGATCAGGCCCGGCGGCCGGTCGACGAAGACGGTGGCGATCCCGGCCGCGATCTCCGGCTCCAGATAGCGGTGGTCCTCGCTGGCCGGGACGACGACGAGCCCGTCGACGCGGCGGGCGCAGAAGGCCAGGACGAGTTCGCGCTCCCGCTCCGGGTCCTCGGCGCTGGAGCCGTGGATCAGCAGCGCTCCGTGGGCGCGGGCGGCCTCCTCGACGGCCCGGCTGAGCGGCCCGTAGAACGGGTCGGCCAGATCCTCCAGGACCAGGCCGATGCTGGCGGTGCGGCCCTTGCGCAGGATGCGGGCGCTGTCGTTGCGCCGGAAGCCCAGTGCCTCGATGGCGTCCCGCACCCGCTGGACGGTGTCGGGGGTGACTCCCGGTTCGCCGTTGACGACCCGGGAGACGGTTTTCAGCCCCACCCCGGCGCGTGCGGCGACATCCTTCATGGTGGGCCGGGTGCCGTAGCGGCGTTCGGGAGTGCGGGTGCTGTCGGCCACGTGGCGGATCCTTGGTCTGCTGCGGAGTGGTGGCTGGCAGCATACGGCCTGGACAACGTTGTCAGAAGCTAGGAGACTGATGCATGACGCCCCGACAGCCCAGGCCGGGCGATGAGCGGCCCGGCCCCTGCCCACCGGAGAGACCCCGCCGATGCACAACGACCTCGTGGCCGCCCTCGACATCGGCGGAACGAAGATCGCCGGAGCTGTCGTCGGCGGAGGGGGCGAGATCCTGCGGCGGTCCCAGCGCCCGACGCCCGCGCGGGAGGACGGCGCCACGGTGATGGCCGCCGTCCGGGCCGTCCTCGACGACCTCGCCGCCGATCCCCCGCTCTGGGAGCGGGTCACCCGCCTCGGCATCGGCAGCGCCGGACCCGTCGACGCCTCCACCGGCGTGGTCAGCCCGGTCAACGTGCCCGGCTGGCGCGATTTCCCCCTGGTGGAGGAAGTCGGGCTCGCGGTGGGCGCGCTGCCCGTGGTCCTCGTCGGCGACGGTGTCGCCATGACGGCCGCCGAACACTGGCTCGGCGCGGCACGCGGCCGGGCGAACGCCCTCTGCATGGTCGTCTCGACCGGCGTCGGCGGCGGACTGGTGCTGGGCGGACGGCTGCATCCCGGCCCGACCGGCAACGCCGGGCACATCGGCCACATCAGCGTGGACCTGGACGGGGATCCCTGTCCCTGCGGCTCCCGCGGCTGTGTCGAACGCATCGCCAGCGGCCCCAACATCGCCCGCCGCGCCCTGGAGCACGGCTGGCGGCCCGGCCCGGAGGGCGACGTCACAGCCGCCGCCGTGGCGCGCTCCGCGCGGGCCGGCGACCCGGTGGCGTCCGCCTCCTTCCGGCGCGCGGCGCAGGCTCTGGCCGCCGGTATCGCGGCGACGGCCACCCTGGTGGAGATCGAGGTGGCGGTCATCGGCGGGGGCGTGGCCGGGGCGGGCGAGGTGCTCTTCGCGCCCCTGCGCCGCGCCCTGACGGACTACGCCACCCTCTCGTTCGTCCGGGGCCTGGAGGTCGTCCCGGCGCGGATGGGTGCCGACGCGGGGCTGGTCGGTGCGGCGGCGGCCGCACAGGCGTTCTCGGGCGGTGTGCTGGGGACCCGGCCCCCGGCGTCGTCCGTCTGACAGTGCGGCGTTCCCGCACGGACGGGGCGCCGGCCGGCCTTTGTTGGCCGACGCTTGACCCGCGGCGGGGATGAACGGGCGGAGCCAGGGGAAATGTCCCCGCATACGCCGACGGCACGGCCCATCTCCACGGGGACCGTGACGGCCGTTCCCCGTACCGAACACGAACAAGTGTTTCCGTGGCAGGGTGGTGCGGGCAGTCCCACCGTGGGCCACATCCGAGGGGGAGAGCGTGATCGTCTGGCTGAACGGCGCGTTCGGCACGGGCAAGAGCACCGCGGCGCGCGAGCTGATGGACCTGATCCCCGGCAGCCTGCTCTACGACCCGGAGCCGGTCGGCGACGGTCTGCGGACGATCCTGCCGCGCAAGCGCCTGGAGGAGGTCGCGGACATCCGCGATCTGCCGGCCTGGCGGCGGCTCACCGTGGAGACCGGCGCCGCCGTCCTCGCGGAAGCGCCCGGCGTGCTGATCGTGCCGATGACGCTGCTGCGGCAGGAGTACCGGGACGAGATCTTCGGCGGCTTCGCCTCCCGCCGCATCCCGGTCAGGCATGTGCTGCTGCACACCGAGGAAACGATCCTTCGCCAGCGGATAGCCGCCCGGGAGGACGTCCCCGGCGACCCCGGCGCCTCCGCCTCCGTCCGCGCCCGGTGCCTGGCGCAGATCCCGCCGTACCGCGCGGCGCTGCCCTGGCTCACCGAGGACGCCCACCTCGTCGACGCCACCGGGCTGACCCCGCGCGACACCGCCGAGCGCGTCGCCGAGGCCCTGCGGTCCGGCGCGGGGGCCTGCGAGATCGTCCAGACGCCGCGGCCCGCCGCCGAGACGCTGGCGGCGGGCGTGCTGCTCTTCGACGACCGCGACCGGGTGCTGCTGGTCGACCCCACCTACAAGCCCGGCTGGGAGTTCCCCGGCGGGGTCGTGGAGACGGGCGAGGCGCCCGCGCGGGCGGGGGTGCGGGAGGTCGCCGAGGAGATCGGCATCGAGCTCGACCGGACGCCCCGGCTCCTCGTCGTGGACTGGGAACCGCCCGCGCCGCCCTCGTACGGCGGTCTGCGCATGATCTTCGACGGCGGACGGGTCGCCGAGGACGACGCCCGTCGGCTGGTGCTCCCGGCGGCCGAGTTGCGCGCCTGGCGCTTCGTCACCGAGGAGGAGGCCGGCGCGCTGCTGCCGCCGGAGCGCTTCCGGCGGCTGCGCTGGGCCCTGCGCGCCCGGGAGCGCGCCACCGTGCTCAACCTCGAGGACGGCGTGCCGGTCGGCTGACGCCCGCGGCAGGCCCGCGGCGCCGGCGGTCAGCGGGTCGCCGTGCCCGAAGCACACGGTCTCGCTGTCCGGCGCGGCCAGCCGCTGAAAGGACTCCAGGGCGCGGGCCCGGTCCGTGGTGACGACCACGAGGACCGCCCGCCCCTCGTGGCCGGCGACGGCATCGCCGGTGAACAGCACGCCGTGTTCCGGCGGATGGACGGGCGAACGGGATCCGCCGAGAGCGTAACGCCCGTGCCGCGCGGGCATGGTGCGGTCCGGAACGGAACCGGCCCCTCCGCCCGGCCGGGCTAGGGTCCGCCCATGGACATCGTGGTGTATCTCCTCGTCCCGCTGCTCATGCTGGTGGGCTGGGGCATCGAGCGCAGGATCGAGCAGACCGGCCGCAGGATCGCCCGGCTCGAACGCAAGGTCGACCTGATGATGGAGCAGCTGGGCATACCGGAGGCGGATCCCGGACTGGACCGGGTCCGCGCGCTGGTGCGGGACGGCAAGCGGGTCGAGGCGGTCAGGGCCTACCGCCGGCACACGGGCGCCGGGCTGAAGGAGGCCGTGGACGAGGTGGACCGGCTGGGGGGCCGCCCCTGAGGGACGGGACGCCACCCGGGCCGCTCGTCGTCCGCCGGCCGCACACGCGCGGCCGGCGGACGACCGGCGGGGACTCAAACCGTCTGTGCCGCCGCGTAGTTCAGCAGGAACCGCGCCTCGGTGAGGGAGAGCCGCCGCAGTTCCTCCGGGGAGACGCTCTCGTTCACCGCGTGGATCTGCGCCTCCGGCTCGCTCAGCCCGATCAGCAGGATCTCCGCCTCCGGGTAGAGCGAGGCGAGGGTGTTGCAGAGCGGGATCGAGCCGCCCTGCCCGGCGATCTGCATCTCCTCGCCCGGGTACGCCTCCCGCATCGCCGCGGCCATGGCCGCGTACGCGGGGCTGGTGGTGTCCGCGCGGAAGGGCTGGCCCTCGCCGCACTGCTCCACCGTCACCCGCGCGCCCCACGGGACGTGCGCCTCCAGGTGCGCGGTGAGCAGCTTGGTGGCCTCCGTGGCGTCGGTGCCCGGCGGCACCCGCAGGCTGACCATGGCCCGGGCGCTCGCCTGGACGGACGGGGTGGCGCCGAGGACGGGCGGGCAGTCGATGCCGAGCACGGTGACGGCCGGGCGGGCCCAGATCCGGTCGGCGACCGAGCCGGAGCCCGTGAGCTCCACGCCGTCCAGGACGCGGGCGTCCGCGCGGAAGGCGTCCTCCGGGTACTCCAGGCCGTCCCAGCTGCCGTCGGCCGCCAGTCCGTCCACGGTGGTGGAGCCGTCCTCGGCGCGCAGCGAGTCCAGCATCCGGATCAGGGCGGCCAGCGCGTCCGGGGCGGCGCCGCCGAACTGGCCGGAGTGCAGGTTGCCTTCGAGCGTGTCGACCCGGACGGTCAGCGCCGTCATGCCGCGCAGCATCGCGGTGACCGTGGGCAGTCCGACGCGGAAGTTGCCGGTGTCGCCGATGACGACGGTGTCGGCGGCGAGCAGCTCCGGGTGGGCCTCGGCGTAACGCTCCAGCCCGCCGGTGCCCTGCTCCTCCGACCCCTCGGCGATGACCTTGACGGTGACGGGGACGCCGCCGTTCTCCTTGAGCGCGCGCAGGGCGGTGAGGTGCATGACCAGGCCGCCCTTGCAGTCCGCGGCGCCCCGCCCGTACCAGCGGCCGCCGCGCTCGGTCAGCTCGAACGGCGGTGACAGCCAGGCGGATTCGTCCCCGGGCGGCTGCACGTCGTAGTGCGCGTAGAGCAGGACGGTCGGCGCGCCCTCGGGGCCGGGCAGCAGACCGTACACGGACTGCGTGCCGTCGGGGGTGTCCAGGACGGCGACGTCCCGGAAGCCCTCGGCCCGCAGGGCGGCCGCGACCCAGGCCGCCGCGGCCTCGCACTCGCTCTTCGGGAACTGCGTGGCGTCCGCGACCGACCGGAAGGCGACCAGCTCGGCCAGCTCCGTCCGGGCCCGGGGCATCAGACCGGCGACGGCTTCGGCGAGGGGGGACGGCTGCGGGGACCGCGATGGCATGGGCACGCTCCTCGTGGGTGCGGTGGGCTGGACGGGCCCGTCCGCCGCGGGCGCGGTCGCGCGGTGGGCGTCGGGCGCTGCCGATCCTCCCACAGAGGCCGTCACCGGCCGTGCGCCGTAGGATGCGAGCGGAGAGCCGGGACGACAGTTCGAGCGGGAGCGAAGGCACAGGTGAGCAGCGACAACAGCGCGGGCGGCAGCACACCCCCGGAGGGCACGGACCGCACGGGCCCGGCCCCGGGAGGCACGCCCGCGGAGGGCACGGCTCCGGACGGCGCGGCCCCGGAGCGGGGCGGCGGCGCGGACGTATGGGATGTCGTGGTGGTCGGGGCCGGGCCCGCCGGAGCCTCGGCGGCGTACGCGGCGGCCGTCGCGGGCCGGCGGACACTGCTGCTGGAGAAGGCGGAACTGCCCCGCTACAAGACCTGCGGCGGCGGCATCATCGGGCCCTCGCGCGACGCCCTGCCGCCCGGCTTCGAACTGCCGCTGCGCGACCGGGTGCACGCGGTGACGTTCTCCCTCAACGGCAGGCTGACCCGCACCCGCCGCTCCAGGACGATGCTGTTCGGCCTGATCAACCGGCCCGAGTTCGACCAGGCGCTGGTCGACGCGGCCGAGGCGGCCGGCGCGCGGGTCCGCACCGGGGTGCAGGTCTCGCGGGTGGAGCAGCACGGCCCGGCGGTGCCGGACCGGCGCACGGTGGCCGTGGTGCTGAGCGGCGGCGAGACCGTCCTCGCCCGCGCGGTGGTCGGGGCGGACGGCAGCGCCAGCCGGATAGGCGCCCACGTCGGCGTGAAGATGGACCAGGTCGATCTGGGACTGGAGGCGGAGATCCCGGTTCCGGAGACGGTGGCCGAGGACTGGGCGGGCCGGGTCCTCATCGACTGGGGGCCGATCCCCGGCAGTTACGGCTGGGTCTTCCCCAAGGGCGACACCCTGACGGTCGGCGTCATCTCGGCGCGCGGCGAGGGCGCCGGCACCAAGCGGTATCTGGAGGACTTCATCGGCCGACTGGGCCTGGCCGGCTTCGAACCCAGCATTTCCTCCGGCCACTTGACCCGATGCCGGGCCGATGACTCCCCGCTCTCCCGGGGCCGCGTGCTGGTCTGCGGCGACGCCGCCGGGCTGCTGGAGCCCTGGACCCGCGAGGGCATCTCCTTCGCGCTCCGCTCCGGCCGGCTCGCGGGGGAGTGGGCGGTCCGGATCGCCGAGGCGCACGACGCGGTGGACGCCCGCCGCCAAGCGCTCAACTACGCCTTCGCCATCAAGGCCGGGCTGGGCGCGGAGATGGGGGTCGGCGCGCGGATGCACGCCGTCTTCGCCCGCCGCCCCGGGCTGCTGCACGCGGCACTCACCGGATTCCGGCCCGCGTGGAACGCCTTCGCCAAAGTGACCCGGGGCTCGACCTCGCTCGGTGAGATCGTCCGCACCAACGGGGTCGCGCGGCGCACACTGGCAGCTCTGGACAGGAGCTGAGGCCGAGCCCGGCCGGCGTTCCGCCGGGCGAAGGCCCCCCGTTGTCCCCGCCCGGCGCGCACTCCCCGCTCGGGGAGCCGCTGGGCCGGGGCGGCCCGCGGCCGTTCTCGCCCACGCGGTGCAGGCGTGGTCCCAGCTCTTCGGGCTGGTGAGCTTCGAGATCTTCGGCCAGTTCAACCGGATGATCGAGGCACGGCCGGAGTTCCTCGACCACGCGGCGGCCCGGCTGGGGGAGTTGATGGGCCTGCCGGGGCGGCGCGGGCGTAGCGGCGTCCCGGGCGCGGGAACGGAACGCCCGGCGGGGATCTCAGGTGCGTGGGTGATCGCCGGTCGCGCCGTCGATCAGTTCGCGGAGGATGTCCATGTGCCCGGCGTGCCGCACCGTGTCCTCCAGCATGTGGATCAGCACCCAGCGCAAGGACACCTCGTTGCCGTTCCAGGAGGTGCCCAGGGCATCGAGCGGGAGTTCGCGGACGGCGCGGTCGGCGGCGGCCCGGGCGCGGCCGTAGAAGTCCACGATCGCGGCGGTGGTCTCGTCCGGCGCGACGGTCATGTCCTCGTTCTCGAAGGGATCGAACCAGAGCGGCTCCGCCTCCCGCCCGAACGTGTCGCAGAACCAGCCGTATTCGACGGTGGCGAGGTGCTTCACCAGGCCCAGCAGGCTGGTGCCGGAGGGCGTCATGGGCCGGCGCACCTGCTCGTCGTCCAGCCCGTCGAGCTTCCACAGCACCACATCGCGGTGCCGGTCGAGACCGGCGTGCAGGCTCTGCTTCTCATCACCGTCGAACGGCACGTGTCGGGTCATGCCGGGGAACGTAACAGCCGGGTACGACAACGCCGGCGGAAACGGCGGCGGGGTCAGCCCGTTCCCGTCCGCCGCCAGAAGCGGAGGAGTTCGCGGGCGAGCTCCTCCGGGGCCTCCTCGGCCATGTGGTGGCCCGACGCGACGGGGCCGCCGCACAGGTCGCCGGCCCAGTCCCGCCACACGGCGAGGACGTCGCCGTAGAGGAACTCCATGTCGTCGCCGGTCGCCCAGAGGACCTGTACCGGACAGCCGATCCGCCGGCCCGCCCGCCGGTCGTGGTCGTCGTGCTCCCGGTCGGGGCCGAGGCCGGCGCGGTAGTCCTCGCACATGGCGTGCACCGTCGCCGGGTCGTGGAGGGCGGCGCGGAGATCCTCGTACGCCTCCCGGCCCATCGTCCCGGGCCCGGCCCGGTACCAGGCGTCCGGGTCCGCGTTGATGACGTGCTCGGCGGGCTCGGCCGTCTGCCCGAGGAAGAACCAGTGCCACCAGGCGGTGGCGAACCGGGCGTCGCACCGGCGCAGGGCCTCACCGATGGGGACGGCGTCCAGAACGCTGAGCGAGCGCACCGTCTCCGGGTGGTCGAGGGCGAGCCGCGTGGCGACGTAGGCGCCCCGGTCGTGGCCGGCCACGGCGAAGCGCTCGTGGCCGAGCGACCGCATCAGGGCGACGCAGTCACCGGCCATGGCGCGCTTGCTGTACGGGAGATGGCGGCTGTCCGTGGGCGGCTTCGACGACTGGCCGTAGCCCCGCAGGTCGGGGCAGACGACGGCGTACCCGGCCGTGGCGAGCAGCGGGGCCACCCGGTGCCAGGTGGCGTGGGTCCGCGGATGGCCGTGGAGCAGCAGGACGGCGGGTCCCGCGCCGCCGTGCCGGAAGCGAAGCCGGATGCGGCCCGCGTCGTCCACGGCCCGGGTGCTCAGGGTGAAGTCCTCGAACATGTCGCTCCCTCGTTCGGGGCCGGGGCGCGCTGCGGCGTCGGGAAGGAACGGGCCGCGCACCGCGCCGGAGGCCGTTTCCCTCGCTGCGACGGCGGTTGTCCGGCGGACGGGACCCCAAACCCCCGGGCGCTTGCGGCCGGCCCGTTGCGGGCGCGCCGCCGGCCGCCCGCCTCCCGGCGTCCGGTCCGTGCGTGCCCGCGCGCCGTACTCACGTCCGCCGGTCAGTCGCGCCGGTCCGGTGCCGGCTCCGGGCGTCGCCGCGGACCGGACCGGACCGGGATCGCGGATGTCGGAGCGGCACGGTAGAAACGTGGTGCGTACGGGCGTGGCGAGGATCCGGGCGGACACCGGGCCGCGCCGTGACGGAAGGCGTGGGGGCGGTCGGCGGCGCTCCCCGACGGGGACGAGGGGGACTCGTGCTGAAGCTCTACTACCGGCTCGTGTACTGGAAGAGACGAGCCGGACGGACGACCGGGCGGACGCCCGGGCGGCGCGGCCCCGCGCGGCGGCGATACGCCGCCGGGAGCCTGCGCGTGCGGATACACCGGCTGCGGCCCCTGTGGGTGTTCGCCGCCATCGTCGCCGTCGTCCTGGTGGCCTCCGCGGTGGTCGGCGAGTGGACCCGGCCGGAGTACGGGACCGGCATGCCGTAGCGCGGACGGTGCCGCCCGGCCGGGGCGGCGCCGCGACGCCGTCCCGGGGCGGGATGCGACCCCGTGCCGCCGGCCGTGCGCCCTCCCGGGCCGCGGCCGGACCGCCCGGCCGCGGCCGTACGCCGTCTTCGTGGCGGTGCCGCCCTGCCGTCGCGGTCCGGCGGCGCTTCGCGGATACGGTGGCGGCAGCCGCCGGCAGGCCCGCCGGGGTATCCGGACATCCGGGCGGGGCGCCGGCCGTACGCCGTTCCCGCGCTCCCCGCGCCGTCGCGTCGCAGCAGCCGGAGAGGGGCGGGCCCCGGTCTCCGCACCGCCGTCCCGGGAGTTCCCCATGACCCGACCCGGAGTTCTCCGTCCGGGCTCTCCGGCCGGGCGGCTGGTGCTGGCCGCCGCGGTGCTCGGCTCCGGTATGGCGATGCTGGACGGCACCGTCGTCACGGTGGCGCTGCCCAGGATCGGCGCCGAGTTCGGTGTGCCGCTGTCCGTGCTGCAGTGGACGGTCAACGCCTACATGCTGACCCTCGCCGGCCTGATGCTGCTCGGGGGAGCGCTCGGCGACCGCTACGGCCGGCGGCGGGTGTTCGCGCTGGGCGTCGTCTGGTTCGCGGCCGCCTCCGTGCTCTGCGGACTGGCCTGGACGGACACCGTTCTGATCGCCGCGCGGGCTCTGCAGGGCGTCGGGGGAGCCCTGTTGACCCCCGGCTCGCTGGCGCTGATCCAGGCGTCGTTCCGCCCCGAGGACCGGGCGCGGGCGGTCGGGCTGTGGTCGGGGCTCGGCGGGGTGGCCGTCGCCGTCGGTCCGTTCCTCGGCGGCTGGCTGGTGGACGGGCCCGGCTGGCGCTGGATCTTCTACCTCAACGTGCCGCTCGCCGTCGTCGTCCTGCTCCTCACCCGAAGGGTGCCGGAGAGCCGCGACCCGCTGGCGGCCGGGCGGTTCGACATCACGGGCGGTGTGCTGGCGGCGCTGTCGCTCGCCGGCGTCACCCACGCGCTCATCGAGGCACCCGGCGGTCCGGAGGGGGCCACCGCCGCCGCGACCGCCGCCGGCGGTGTGCTGTGCGGTCTGCTGTTCGTCCGTCACGAGCGCCGCACACCACGGCCGATGCTTCCCCCGGTGCTCTTCCGGTCCCGCCTCTTCACCTGGGTCAACGTCGTGACGCTGTGTCTGTACGCGGCGATCGGCGGGGTGTTCTTCCTGCTGCCGACCCAGCTGCAGAACGTGCTCGGCTACGACGCGATGGAGGCCGGGATCGCGTCACTGCCGGTCACCCTGCTGCTGATCGTGCTGTCGGGACCGGCGGGAGAGCTGGCGCAACGCACCGGTCCGCGGCTGCCGCTGACGGTGGGGCCGCTGGTCGCGGCGGTGGGCGTGCTGCTGCTGGTCCGGGCCCGGCCGGACAGCTCCTACTGGCCGGACGTGTTCCCGGCGACCGTTCTGCAGGGCCTGGGGATGAGCCTGTTCGTGGCGCCGCTGACCGCGACCGTGCTGGCCGCCGCCGACACCGGACGGGCCGGGACGGCCAGCGGCGTGAACAACGCCGCGGCCCGGGTCGCCCAGCTCCTCGCCGTGGCCGCGCTGCCCCTGGCGGTGGGCCTCTCCAGCGACGAGTACCGCGTCCCGGAGGCCATGGACCGGGCCTTCGGCGCCGCCCTGCCGCTCTGCGCCGGGCTGATGGCCCTGGGCGCGCTGCTCTCCCGGCTCACCATGCCCACGGGACGGCTGGCCGGGGACGGCGAGGAGCCCGAACGGCCCCAGGCCACCGCGTACTGCGGGCTCACCAGCCCGCCCCTGGAACCCGGCCGGCCGGACGGGCGGGCCGGGCCGCCCCCGGAGCCGCGGGACTGAGCCGGCCGGCGAGGCGGGCGGAGGGTGGCCGGCGGCCCGGACGCGCGGGGTGCGGACGCGAGGCGGGCCGGAGCCTGCGGCCGCCGGGTCCGGCGGCCCGCCGGCCCGCCGGGCCGGGAACACGGCGGGACGGCCACGGAAGGTACGGGCCCGTAACCGGGACAAGCGGGCTTTCATGGAAGCTTTGACTACCTGTCAGGCACTCGGTAGCGTTCCGGCGCACAGGGCCCGGCGGCCGCGGGAGGACTCGTGCGCCCCGCGCGGCGCAGCACCGGATGGGGGTGGCCCGGTGGGCCTTTTCGAGCAGGGGCGTTCCTTTCTGGACGCCCTCCCCGCACAGGACCGGACCGCGCTGATCGGGCTGGGCACCGCGCGCCGTTACGCACCGGGAGAGGTGCTGATGCGGGAGCGCGACCGCACCTCCTTCGTCGTCGCCATCCTCAAGGGCTGGGCCACGGTCTCCGTCGACACCGAGCGGGGCGGCCGGCTGATCCTGGCGGTCCGGGGAGCCGGGTCGGTGGTCGGTGACCTCGCGGCCGTCGACCGGGGTCCGCGCAGCGCCACCATCACCGCCCTCGGCCCCCTCGACACCCTCGTCATCCCCGGCGACCGGTTCCGCGGCTTCCTGGCCTCCCACCCGGCCGCCAACGGCCCGATCATGCGGCAGCTCAGCTCCCGGCTGCGCAGCTCCGACGGCGAACGCCGGGCCCTGGCCTCCGAGACCGTCCTGCGGCGGCTGGCGGCGCGGATCGTCGAACTGTCCGACCGGGCGGGCGCCTCGGCCGAGGGCGGCGGAGTGGTCATCGCCCTTCCCATGCCCCAGCACGACCTCGCCGCCGCGATCGGCACCACCCGGGAGGCCGTCGCCAAGGCGCTGCGGCTGCTGCGCGAACAGGGCGTGGTGAGCACGGCGCACCGCCGTCTGGTCGTGGAGAACCCCGTACTGCTGCGGCTCCTCGCCCGCGGCGAGTCGGCCGGCGAGTCCGGGGAGACCGGCGGGGCGGGGTAGCCGGCGGGGCCGGGCGGGCCCGGCGGACGGGGCGGCAGCGGCGAATTCGCCGAACTGTGTAAACGGCTACGGACGCGAGGCCGTGACCGGGCCAGTCTGGTCCCGTCGAGCAGGCACGCCGCCGAGGAGTACCCGTGAGGACCAGACAGGCCGTCGACCGGCTGATCGTCAGTGTGGGTGTGGAGGGTTCATCCCAGCGCGACCCGCGCGGCAGGCCCCACCCGCACGACGTGGTCCACCGGCTGATCGAGGACGCGCTGTGCGCGGTGGGCCTGACGACGGACCGGGCGCACCCGGAGCACCGCGGCGACGGGCTGCTGCTGGCGACCGGCCCGGAGACTCCGCCGGAGACCCTGGTCGGCCCGTGGCCGGCGGAAGTCCACCGGGGGCTGCGCGAGTACAACCGCAGCGGCCGCCCGGACGACCGGCTGCGCCTGCGGATCGGCATGCACGCCGGGCCGGTGGCCGGCGACGGCCGCGGACTGTCCGGCCCGGCCGTCGACCAGGCGCGCGGGCTGTGCGACAGCGCCGCCGCGCGCCGGGTCCTGGCGGCGGCGCCCCGTTCGGACCTGGTGTTCGTCGTCTCCGACCGGCTGTACCAGTCGGTCGCCGCCGGGGGAGGGCGGTCCACCGGGCGCGAGCACTACCGGCCCGCGCCGGTGGAGGTGGAGCAGGCGGGGCTGACCGCGTGGTTCCACGTCCCCGGACTGCCGGTTCCCCCGCTGCCCGCGGCGGGACCGGCCCACGCCACCGGGAACCCTTCGGGGGAGGGTTCCCGGACGGGCGCGCCCGGCGGTACCGGAGAGACCGGCCAGGAGAAGGACCGGCCACCGGTACCGCCGGGGCCGCGCCGGGCGGCGCCCGCGTACGCCGTTGAGCAGGGCCGCGGGGACGGCGCGGTGGCCGCCGGCGGCACCGGCGGGACCGGCCCCGGCGCGGGCGGCCACGGGCGGGAGCGGCGCACGGGCGGAGACGAGGCCCGGTGAGCCACGAGGAGCCGGGCGCGGCACCGGCCGCCGGCAGCGGGGGAGCCGCGGCAGCCCCCGGCCCGGACGGGCGGAGTGACGGCGAGGCCGGTGCCCCGTCCGCGTGGCCGCGCGCCCTCCGGCGGCCGCACGAGCCGGCCGGCGGCGGGACCGGAGCGGACGCGGGGCCCGCGGTGCGCGCGGCCCGCGCCAACCTCCCGGTGCAGGAGCCGGTGACGGGCCCGGGCGGCGTGGCGGGCGCCGCCCCCGCCGACGGTCTCCACGCCGACGGCGTCCACCGGTCCGGCGGCCGCCCCTCCCCGGTCTCCGGCGCCGTACCGCGGGAGGAACTGCGCGCCCTGCGACCGGTGTTCGCCGAGCCCCCCGGATACCCGGAACTCCGCGGCCTGCTGGCGGAACAGCGGGTCATCGCGCTCTGCGGCGACCCCGGCACCGGCCGCGACCACACGGCGCTCGCCCTCCTCGACGACCTCACCCACGGCACCGTCGAACGCATGGGCCCGCGCACCGGGCTGGACCGGATCGCCGGGACGGACATCCGGGACGGCCACGGCTACCTCGTGGGCGCCACCGGCGAGGACCCCGCGGCACGGAGCGGTGCCGGCGCCCTCCCGGCCGAGGCCCGCCTCGACCGGCTGCGCGACCTGCTCACCGCACACGACGCCTACGCCGTCCTCGTCGTGGACGCGGGCGGCCTCGCCGACGAACTGCTGCGCGGCCGCTACGGGGTCCTGTTCCGGCCCCCGGACGCGGAGAGCGTGCTCCGCCGCCGTCTGCGCCCGCTCCTCGGCACCGGAGGCCCCGAAGCCGTCGACCGCGCCGTCGCCACCTTCCGCGGTGAGGACGTGGCCGCGGCCCTGGGACTGGAGCGCTTGCGCCCCCACGAGGCCGTCACCCTCGCCGCCCTGCTGGCGCGGCACGCAAAGGGCGAACTGACGGACGACGGACTGCGCGCCGAGTGCGCCGGGTTCGCCGCCCGGCAGGCCCGCGCCTGGTTCGCCGGAGCCGGCCGCGGCGGCAGCCTCGCCACCGCGCTGACCACGCTCCGCCCCGCCGCCTTCCGGTGCGCGCTCGCCGTGTACAGCGGCGCGCCGTACAGCGTCGCGGCCGAGGCCGCCGAACAGCTGGCCTGGGAGTTCGCCGCGACCTGGGCGCCCGAGGAGGTGCCCGGCCGGCCGCTGTTCACCGAGGACCTCCGGGCCCGGCTGGCAGCCGCCCGAGCGGTCCTGGAGGACGGGACGGTGCCGCTCGGGGACATCGAGGTGCCGGTGCGCACGGTCCGCTTCGAGGGCCGCGCGCTGTCCGCGGCGGTCCTCGGCCACCTCTGGGACGAGCACCACAACGCGCGCGGCCCGCTCTGCCGCTGGCTGCGCACCCTGTGCGACGACACGCGGGCCGCCGTCCGGACCCCCGCCGCGGTGGCCGTCGGCGCGCTGTCCCGGCGCGACCATCCGTACGCGCTGGCCGAGCTGGTGCTGCCGATGGCCGGCGCCGACTCCGCCGCCCAGCGGACGGCCGCCGCCCTGGCGACCGCCGAGGGCGCCCGGCACGAGGCGGTGCGGGGAGCGGCACGGGACCTGGTCCGCGGCTGGGCCCGGGGCGGGGACCCGCTGCGGCGCCGTACCGCCGCGCTGGTGCACGGCTACAACGTGGTGGAGGAGTCGCTGCCGGCCACCCTCGACGAGCTGGGCCGGCTGGCGGGAAGCGCGGAGGGCCGGGGCGGCGGCGCGACGGAGACGGACCGGGGCCTGCTGGAGGACGCCGCCCGCAGCGTCGTCCGCCTGCTCGCCGGCCCCGCGCCCGGTCCCGTCCTCACCCGGATCGAGCGCTGGTCCGGCGACGGGCGGGCGGGCCACTGGGACCTCGCCCTGCTGGCCGTGACCGGCGCCGTGTCGGCGCCGGCAGGGGCACAGTGGGGGACGGCGGACGGGGCGGAACCGGAGCCGGAGCCGTATCGGAGCCGCCCGCCGGTGGCCGCCCTGCTCGCGGCCGGACCGGGGGAGCGCCACCGGCTGGCCGGCCTGGTGCGGCGTGCGCTGGACACCGGCCGGTACCGCGACGCCGTGCTCACCGCGCTCGCCGGCTGGATCCGACGCGGGGAGCGCGACCCGGCGCTGCTGGACGGCCTCTGCAGGTTCCTGCCGCTGCTGGCCGCCGACGCACCCGGCCGGGAACACCTGCGCCTGCTGGCGGACCGCCTGGAGCGGGACCCCGACGAGCCGCTCCGCCCGGCGGTGACGGCCCGGGTCCGGGACGCCATGGCCCCGGGAGGTGACCGATGACGACGACGCCATCGGCGGGCGGAGGGCCGCCGGCCGCGAGTCCGGCGTCCGGCACTCCGGCGCCCGGGGGGCAGCCGAGCGGGCCCCCCGACACCGGAGCCGCGGATGCCTGCGGTGACCGGCGGCCGGCCGGGCCCGGCCCGCACCTCGTCGCCGAGCGGCTGCTCAACGCCGTGCGGGAGGAGATGGGCCGGGCGGACACCAAGGCCTCGATCCTGCTCTCCGGGGCGATGGCGGTCCTCGTCATGGTGCTGACCTGGTACGGGGAGGAGCTGACCGCCCTGCCCGCGGCCGCCGCCGCGGCCGGCGTCCTGCTGTGGGCCGCCGGGGTCGTCATGCTGGCGGCCGTGGTGATGCCGCGCAGGCGACCGCCCGGGCGCCCGGTGGCCGCGCAGACGGCCGCCGACGGGAGCTTCTTCGCCGACCTGACGAAGTTTCCGGGCGGGGCGCGGGCGGAGGCGCTGCTGCCCCGGGTGGCGCGGGCGGGGCGTGAGCCGCAGCGGTGGATGGTGGAGCAGTCCTGCACCCTGGGGCTGATCCTGGCGGTGAAGTACCGGTGGCTCCGGCGGGGCGTGCTGTGCCTGGCGGCCGGCGGGACGCTGCTGCTGGCGGTCCGGTTGCTGCAGTGACGGGAGCCGTGACGGGAGCCGCCCCTTCCGCCCGAACGGAGCGTCCCTATTTTGTTCAGGGGCGGCACAAAGTGAGAATGGGGGGGTGACCCCACCTCGGACAACACGGCTGGAGAGAGGCCGCAACGCCCTCGGCCCGGCGCTGGAGCTCGTACACACCGGACGGGCGCCCACCCGTGCCGTCCTCACGGCGGAGCTCGGGGTGACACGGGCGACCGCCGGAGCCGTCGCCGCCGAACTGGAGGCGCTGGGCCTGATCACGGTGGACTCACGGCCGGGCGGCGCAGCCGGAGCGCAGGGTAGGCCCTCGCACCGGCTGGCCGTCGACGCCGGGGGACCGGTGGTGCTGGCGGCGCAGGTGCACGCCGACGGCTTCCGGGCCGCGCTGGTCGGGCTCGGCGGCCGCATCGTCGCCACCGCGCCCGGCTGCCAGGACGTGCCGGCCGACCCCGGGCACGTCCTCGCGGCCGTCGTGGAGGCGGGGGCCGGGCTGCTCGCGGAGAGCGGCCGCCGCTGCGTCGGCGCCGGGCTGGCCGTCCCCTCGGCGGTGGCCGAGCCGGAGGGCACCGCCCTCAACCCGCTCCATCTCGCCTGGCCCGTCGGCGCGCCGGTCCGGGAGCTCTTCCGCGAGGCGGTACGGGACGCCGGCATCCTCCCCGGCACCCCCGGCTCTCCCGGAACCCCGGCCGTGTTCGCGGGCAACGATGTCAACCTCGCGGCGCTCGCCGAGCACCGGCACGGCGCCGGCCGCGGTGCGCGCGACCTGCTCGTCGTGGCCACCGGCCACCGCGGCGTCGGCGGTGCGCTCGTCCTCGACGGGCGTCTGCACACCGGGAGTTCCGGCCTCGCCCTGGAGGTCGGGCATCTGACCGTGAACCCGGACGGCCGCCCGTGCCACTGCGGCAACCGCGGCTGCCTCGACGTCGAGGCCGACCCGCTGGCGTTCGTGACCGCCGCCGGGCGGGACCCGGGCCCGGAGGTGTCACTGCTCCAGCGCTCCCGCGATCTGCTCCGTGCCGAGTACGGCGATCCGGCCGTGCGGAGCGCCGCCCATCTGCTCGTCGCCCGTCTCGGTCTCGGACTGGCCGGGCTCGTCAACATCCTCAACCCCGACCGGATCGTGCTCGGCGGCCTCTACCAGGATCTGCTCAAGGCCGACCCGGAACGGCTGCGCGCGGTGGTCGCCGAACGCAGCCTGTGGGGGCGGAGCGGCAGCGTGCCGGTGCTCGAGTGCGAGCTGGCCCACAACAGCCTGGTCGGCGCGGCCGAGCTGGCCTGGCAGCCGGTCCTGGACGACCCGCTGGGCGCCCTCCTCGGCTGAGACGCGGCCCGGTCGGCGAGCCGCGGCCCGGGGACGGCGGCCCGGGGCGGCGCGCTCAGCCCGTGGCGCGGGCACCGGCCGCCGCAGGCTCCCGCGCGGCCGCCGGAGCCTGCGCGAGAGGCGGCGTCCCGGCGGCGCCGGAGGACGGGACGGCGGCCGGTGCCGCCCCGCCGGACCCCTTCGTGCCGGGAGCCGGCGCGGAGGCGGGCAGTGGTGCGCCGGGGCCGGGGGCCACCGGGGCGCGGAGGGAGAACCACACGGACTTGCCGCGGCCGCCCGTCCCTTCGCGCACTCCCCAGCTCTCGCTGAGGGAGGCGACCACGGAGAGCCCCCGGCCGCGGGCGGCGGAGGCGCCGTGCGCACGCGGTACCCGGGGGTCGCTGTCGTGCACCGAGACCGTCAACCGGTCCGGCAGCAGGACGATCTCGACCGTGCAGTTCTTGTCCGGCTCGGCATGGCGGTGGACATTGCTGAGCAGTTCGGTGACTCCGAGCGCCGCCGCGTCGATCAGGGCGTCGAGACGCCAGTAGCGCAGATGCGCCGAGACGATCCTGCGGACCTGGCCGATCCGCGACGGCAGGGCCTGGAGCTCCACCGTGCAGTGCCCGCGTGGCTTGCTGATCACGGCTGCGACTCCCTGCAGAGGTCCGGGGACTGGAACGCATCCAACGGAACGCACCCGGGCGTGGGTGTGACTGCTGTATGTGCCCGGCGGGGGCCGGGGGAAGCGTCACCGCCGGTGAACTCTCCGTAACGTCCCACCAGCCTGGCCCCGGGCCCGCTCGGCCGCAACTCGCGCCCCGCCCGTCACTCGCGGGCGGCGTCTCCTCCGGCCGTGCGGACCGCGTCGAAGAACCGTCTCGCCGAGGGCGGCCCGTCCTCACCGGGCTCCGGGTCGCGCGCTCCCAGCTTGAGCCGGTAGCGATGGCCGTTGACCGTGGCCAGCGCCTCGTCACCGCCCGCGAACCAGGGTTTCTCGGCCCGCACCAGATGGACCGGCGCGCTGTCGATCTCCGTGCCCTGGCTGTTCATCAGCGTCAGCTTGCCGTCCCGGATCTGCACCTGTCCCGCCCGGGTCAGGGAACGCAGCCGGTGCCCGATGCCCACCCGCTCCGCCTTGAACTGCGGCTCCGCCATCCGTACCGCCCCCTCGGGATCCCGGCGGGGCTTATCCGTCCGCCCCGCTCGATTGCCGCCCTGCCGGTCAGTGTGCCCGCGACCGGCCCCGTACACCAGCCCCGGCCTATGATCGAGCCGACCCGGCGGCGGCACGCCCGGGGTCCGGTACGTGATCGCGAGGAGCGGCGCTGGTGAGCACCACGGAGCAGGAACCGGCCGGCTGTCCGGCCGCCACCCTCGACACCGACCGCAGCGACCCGGGATACCGGGCCTGGCTGAACGACGCCGTCCGGAAGGTCCAGGCCGACGCCAACCGATCGGCCGACACCCATCTGCTGCGCTTCCCGCTGCCCGCCGACTGGGGCATCGACCTGTACCTCAAGGACGAGTCCACCCATCCGACCGGCAGTCTCAAACACCGGCTGGCACGGTCGCTCTTCCTCTACGGGCTGTGCAACGGGTGGATCCGGCCGGGCAAACCCGTCATCGAGGCGTCGAGCGGCTCCACCGCCGTCTCCGAGGCGTACTTCGCCCAGCTGATCGGCGTCCCCTTCATCGCGGTGATGCCCCGCACCACGAGCCGGGAGAAGATGCGGCTCATCGAGTTCCAGGGCGGCCGGTGCCATCTGGTGGACGATCCGCGGACGGTGTACGAGGTCTCGGCCGCGCTCGCCGCCGAGTCCGGGGGCCACTACATGGACCAGTTCACCTACGCGGAGCGGGCCACCGACTGGCGCGGCAACAACAACATCGCCGAATCGGTCTACGAGCAGCTCCGCATGGAGCGCTACCCCGAGCCCGCCTGGATCGTCGCCACCGCCGGCACGGGCGGCACCTCCGCGACCATCGCCCGGTACATCCACTACATGCAGTACGACACCCGCGTCTGCGTCCCCGACCCGGAGAACTCCTGCTTCTTCGAGGGCTGGACGACCGGCGACACGGACGCCCGCTGCGACAGCGCCTCCCGTATCGAGGGCATCGGCCGCCCCCGGATGGAACCCAGCTTCGTGCCCGGAGCGATCGACCGGATGATGAAGGTCCCGGACGCCGCCAGCGTCGCCGCCGTACGGGCGCTGGAGCGCGCCATCGGCCGCAAAGCGGGCGGCTCCACCGGTACCGGGCTGTGGAGCGCCCTGAAGATCGTCGCCGAGATGGCCGCCGCCGGGGAGCGGGGCAGCGTCGTGACCCTCATCTGTGACGCGGGCGACCGCTATCTCGACAAGTACTACTCCGACGCCTGGCTGGCCGAACAGGGCCTGGACATCGCCCCGTACAGCGACGCGATCACCACCCTGCTCGCCACCGGCGAGTGGCGGGGCCGCTGACGCCACGCCCGCGCCCGGCACGGCCCCGCCACCGCCGGGGCCCGCGGTCAGCCGTCCGCGGCGCGCTCGTCCTCGCCGTCGCCCCCACCCGCGACGATCAGTTCCGGCAGCCGCTCGGCGATCTCCGCCCGGGCGGCCGGAGACAGGCCCCGGTCCGTCACCAGGACGTCCACCTCCTCCAGCGAGGCGAACGAACCGAGCCCCACGGTGCCCCACTTGGTGTGGTCCGCGACCACCACCACCCGCCGTGCCGAACGGACCAGCCGCCGGTTGGTCTCCGCCTCGGCGAGATTGGGCGTGGACAGTCCGGCCTCCGCCGAGATGCCGTGCACGCCCAGGAAGAGCAGGTCGAAGTGGAGGGAGCGGATGGCCTGGTCGGCCACCGGTCCGACCAGCGAGTCCGAGGGGGTGCGCACCCCGCCCGTCAGCACCACCGTGGCCGGTGCCTGCCGGGGCGCGCCGGGCCGCGCCGGCGGGGCCGTGCCCCGGGCGGCGTGGAAGACGTCGGCCACCCGCACCGAGTTCGTCACCACCGTCAGATCCGGGATGTCCAGCAGCCGGCGGGCCAGCGCGAACGTCGTCGTCCCGCCGGACAGCGCGACGGCGCTGCCGGGGGCCACCAGGGCCGCCGCGGCGCGGGCGATCTCCTCCTTGGCGGTGGGCTCCAGCGTGGACTTCGCCTCGAAGCCCGGCTCGTGCGAACTGGCCTCCGCGACCGGCACCGCCCCGCCGTGCACCTTCTCCACCATGCCCTGCCGGGCGAGCGCGTCCAGATCGCGGCGGATGGTCATGTCCGACACGTTGAGCCGCCGGGTCAGCTCATTGACCCGCACCCCGCCCCGCCGCCTGACCTCGTCGAAGATCAGTGCCCGCCGCTGCTCCGCCAGCAGGTTCTGGCTCTCGCTCATTCAGCCCCCGTCCCTCGTCGGCGGGCGGATGCCCGGCCGCCCGTCGCGCGGGCCATCCTCCCACGGCGGGCGGCCCGGCGCCGTGCCGAGCGCCGCCCGCATCCTGTGGCCGGAGCGTGTGCGTCCGATCACGATCCGGCCTCACCTCCGCCGCGCCGCCCCCGAACTCCCGCCGCCGGGCGGGATCCTGGTGCGCGCAGCGGACGATCGGGAGATCACCATGGCGGTCACACATCCGGACTCGGCCGGACCGGGGGGCCGGGACGGCACACCGGCGAACGAGGAGGGCGGGCACGGGGAGAACGGCGGACTCGCCCTGGAACTCCTCGTGCACGGCGTCGGCGGCGCCACACCGCAGGAGGTGCTGGACGACCCGCGCACCGTACGCGTCACGGGTGACGACACCGCGGGCATCCACCGGCGGGCCGACGACGCCGGGGCCGAGCGGCAGCCCGGGCGCCACGGCGGCGAGCCGGTCCCGGAGGCGTACTGCTGGGGCGGGCTCACCTCCGGCAACGGCGCCCGCGCGCTGTGGCTGCTGTTACTGCCCTTCATGGTCGTCAACCTGGCGCACTGGATGCGCCCGTCCGCCACCGGCAGCCGGACACTGATCCGCGTCTACGGACTGCTGGTCCGCCTGGTCGCCCTCAGCCTGACCGTGCTGCTGACCGCCGCGGCCTGCGAGGTCGCCCTCGACCTGGTGGCCTGGCAGTGCGCCGGCTCAAGGGCCTGCGCGGAGAGCCGGACCTGGCTGGGCTTCCTCTCGCCCGAGCACGGCGGCTGGTGGAGCCAGCCCGGCCGCCGCCTGGCGCTCGCCGCGCTCGTCCCCGCCGCGCTGACCGGGCTGCTGTGGTGGCTCTCCCACCACACCTGGAGCGCCTACGAGTCCGCGCCCCCGCCGGTGCACGAGCCCCTGCGGGAGGGCGACCCCGGAACGGCCCATCAGCCCGCGCTGCGCCTGCCCGGCTTCTGGTACGGCCGCCGCCTGGTGGCCCGGCTGCGCGCCGCGCACACCGCCGCGGGCTTCCTGACCGTGGCCGCCGCGCTCGCCGCGGCCGCCACCCGGTACGACCGCAAACCCGGCGGCAGCTTCTGGCTCGACCTCTTCGGCTGGTGCCTGGAGGTGTCGCTGGTGCTCGCCGGCCTCTTCGTCCTCTGGGTGGTGAGTTCCCGGGGACGCACCGAGTCCGTCCCCGACGACCGGCTGGACCGCGCCGTCGTGCGCTTCCTGCCCGGCACCGCACTCGGACTGCTGGTGCTGGCCGCCGTGCACGCGGCCTGGTCGCGGCCCGGCTGGCGGTCGGGCGGCCTGCTGCCCGGCGACGAGACCTTCGGCGTCATCGCCCTCGGCCAGGGAGCCCTGGTGCTCGCCGCGGCCTGGGCCGGCCACCGGCTCCACCGCACCGAACCGGACAGCCGTTCGGCCCTGCACGGCTTCCGCGGAGCAGCCGTGGCCGTGTTCGCCTGTGCGCTGGGCGGCGTGATGTCCGGCGGCGTCGCCCAGCGGGTCGCCGACTGGCTGGACGGGCCCGGCACCCCGGGGATGAGCGACGGCTACATCACCGGGCCGCCGGCCGTGCTGTCCTGGAACGCGGCCGTGATCCCCCCGCTGCTGGCCGTCCTCGTCGTGATCGCCGCCTACTTCGCCGGCCAGACGTGGCGGGTGCGGCGCGAGCAGATCGACGTGGTCCGCGCGAGCCACCCGGGGGAGCCGGAGGACACGGCGCGCACCCGCAGGATCGCCGGCGTCACGGCCACCGCGCGGCTCACCGACTGCGCCCCCTGGTTCATCGGTGCCACCGCCGTGGTCACCCTGCTGCTGGGCGGGGTGGCGGTCGCCGGGGCGTGGAGTACCGGAGAGGTGCCCGGCCGGGCCGCCGACGGCGCGCCCGGCGTGATCGAGGCGGTCGCGCAGACCTCGCAGGCGCTCGGCTCCTGGCTGATGGGCCTGGGTTTCCTGCTCTTCCTCGCCGGCGGCCGCCGCGCCTACCGCGACGCCGCGGTCCGCCGCACCATCGGCATCCTCTGGGACGTCGGCACCTTCTGGCCGCGCGCCGCGCACCCCTTCGCGCCCCCCTGCTACGCCGAGCGCGCCGTCCCCGACCTGACCTGGCGGATGGAGACCTGGACCGGGAGCACCGGCGGACGGATCGTCCTCTCCGGCCACTCCCAGGGCAGTGTGCTGGCGGCCGCCGCGGTCTGGCAGCTCAGCCCGCGGGCCCGCCGCCGGGTCGCGCTGCTCACCTACGGCTCCCCGCTGGAGCGGCTCTACGGACGCTGGTTCCCCGCCTATTTCGGGCCCGGACCGCTGCACGCCCTGCACCACGAGGTCCACTGCTGGCGCAATCTGTGGCGGGAGACCGACCCGATCGGCGGGCCCGTCAACCTCCCCGGCCCCGCCTGTGCCGATGACCCGCCGGGGCCGGACGTGGACCGCGGCCCGCTGGGGGACCCGCTCGCCTACGGCCGCACCCCCGAACACCCGCTCCCCGCGCCGATCCTTGGCCACTTCGAATACCAGGCCGACCCGGTCTTCGCCGAGGAGCGGGCGGCGCTGCTGGACCGGCTCCCGGACGTGCCGAAACCGCGTGCGGCCGGAGCGGCACCGGGCGGCTGAACGGGGCCGCGCGGGCGGCGTGTTCCCGGGAACGGGCGGGGAAGGAGACGGTGCCCCGGCGCTCAGCCGGGGTCCGGGAGGTCCTCCGGGTACAGCAGCGTCAGCTCGTCGGTGGTCGGCGCGGACAGCTGGGCGACGCGGCCCGCGTGGCGCTCGACCATCGCCTCGAACGTCTGCCGCGCCGTGCGCCCGTTGCCGAACGCGGGGCCCTTGGGAAGCACGGTGAAGTACTTGAGCAGGGCCTCGGCCGCGCCCTCGCCGATCCGGTACTCGTGCTCCTCCGCCTGCTGCTCCACGATCCGGAGCAGCTCCTCGGGCGCGTAGTCCCCGAAGGTGATGGTCCGCGAGAAGCGGGAGGCCACCCCGGGGTTGACGGTGAGGAAGCGCTCCATCTCGGCGGTGTAGCCGGCGACGATGACCACGACGGATTCCCGGTGGTCCTCCATCAGCTTCACCAGGGTGTCGATGGCCTCGCGGCCGAAGTCGCGCCCCGAGTCCTCCGGGGACAGCGCGTAGGCCTCGTCGATGAACAGCACGCCGCCGCGCGCCCGTTCGAAGGCTTCCTGGGTGCGGATGGCCGTGGAGCCGATGTGCTCGCCGACCAGGTCCACCCGGGACACCTCGACGAGGTGGCCGCGCTCCAGCACCCCGAGGGAGTGCAGGATCTCGCCGTAGAGACGGGCGACGGTCGTCTTGCCGGTGCCGGGGGAGCCGGTGAAGACCAGATGACGCCGGACGGAGGCCGCCTTGAGCCCGGCCTCCTGGCGCCGCCGGCCGACCTCGATCATGTCGGTGAGGGCGCGCACCTCGCGCTTGACGCTCTCCAGGCCGACCAGGGCGTCGAGTTCGCCGAGCACCTCGTCCGCCGGCCGGGCGTCCGGGGCGGCCGCCGCCGGTGCCGCCGGCTCGACGGCGGGGACCGCCGGGACGGTGGCCGGGCGCCGCTCGGGCACCGGGCCCAGCAGGCCCGCGGACAGGTCCGCCGCCCCCACCGCCGGCGCCGTCCCGGTCGCCGAGGCCGTCGGCGCGGCGGGCGGGACCGCGCTCTCGTCGCTGGTGCAGTCCTCGCTGGCCGGGCCCGCCTCGGCGAACTCGTAGCCGCCGCGGGCGCAGCGCTCGGTGCGGCAGCGGGTGAGCGTCGTCCGGCAGCCGTCGATGACGTGGAAGCCGTAGCCGCCGCTGCCGGTGACCCGGCACGAGGTGAACGTGCCGCGGCCCTCCGCGGAGACGTAGAAGCCGGCCTCCGCGGGGGAGTTGACCGTGGTGCGCTCGACGGTGGGGTCGGCGCCCTTGGTGACGATGACGCCGGTGGCGGTGGAGTCGACGGTGCAGCCGGAGAGCACGCCGCCCGTGCCGTGGTCGCGGAACCAGGCGCCGGTGGCGGCCTCCCGGATGCGGCAGTCGTCGAGCTGCACGGTGGCCCCGTCGCTCACGGAGACGGCCGTGTTGCGCACCTGGGAGAGGTCGCTGTCCACCACGTCGGCCCGGGAGCCGCGGTCGAGGACGAAGAGCGCGTCGGGCACGTCGTGCAGCCGGCAGGACTCCAGGACCACGGCGGCGCCGTCGCTGACCCACACCGCCGGGTAGTCGCCGGTGCTGTCGTGGATCTCGCACTGGTGGGCGTCGACCCGGGTGCCGGGATCCCAGACCGACAGCCCGTTGCGGCCGAAGCGGCGGACCTTGGTGCGGGTGAGGGTGAGGACGGAGCGCGAGCGGAGGTCGACCGCGTTCTCCGGGATGTCGTGGATGTCGCAGTCGGAGAGGGTGAGGGAGGCGTCGGTGTCGAGGGTGACGCCGTCGCCGGAGGTGCGGTGGACCGTGCAGTCGGTGAGGTGGCCGGTGGCCCGGGACGCGATACGCAGGCCGGCGCCCTTGATCTCGTAGACCTCGCAGCCGAAGGCCTCCAGGGAGCTTCCCTCGCCGGTGAGGGAGATGCCGGAGCCGGAGGCGTGGTGGACGCGGCAGCGCTCCAGCCGCGGGTGCGCCCCGTCGTGCACGGAGATCCCGGACTGGCCGGCCGCGACGACCTCGCAGTCCTCGAAGATGCCGCCCGCGCCGCCGAGGACGCTGATGCCGGTGCCGCCGGGGTTGTCGACGGTGCACCGCCGCACGGTGGGCCGGGCGCCGCCGCGGACCTCGATGCCGGCTGCGGAGCGGGTGGCCACCCGGACGCCGGTGATCTCGGCGGTGCCGTCCTCCACGAGCAGCGCGGGGGCGGAGGAGTCCTGGCCCTCCAGGTGCAGGTCGTGCAGCCCCGCGGAGGCGCGGACGGTCAGCGCCACTCCGTCGATCGGGGCGATCCGCACCGAGCCGCGTCCGCCGCCCGGGCCGCGGAGTGTGACCGCGTGCTCGACGACGAGGTTCTCCCGGTAGGTGCCGGGGGCTATGGAGAGCACGTCGCCGTCCCCGGCGGCCTCCAGGGCCGCGGCGAGGGAGGCGTACTCGCCCGTCCGGCGCCGCCACCGCGACGTGCCGGTGTACGTCACCTGGACCGTGCCCTGTGGTGCCATGCTGCTGCCGTGCCCCCACCTCGTGCGTGCGTGTGTTCGCCGGTTCCGGCTGTGTGTTCCGGCGACCCACCGTAGCGTGCGCGGGAGGCGGGAGTTGACCGGTCAGGGGTTGTGCGCGGGACCGGGCCCGGCGGGCGGGCGCGCGGCGGCTGTGCCGCTCACCGGGGGTGCCGGGCGACGACCTGCACCGGGTCGCCCAGCCGGAGCGTGCCGGTCCCCTCGGGGATCAGATTCTGGCCGAAGAGCAGCCGGCCGCCGGCGTTCCGCTTCCGCGCGAGGGTGTGCAGGGGCTCCTTGCCGCGCTCGGCGGTCCGCTGGTCCGTGGTCGTGATCACGCAGCGGGCGCAGGTCTTGACGACCCGGAACACCACCCCGCCGATCCGCACCGCGGCCCAGTGGTCCTCCTCCCACGGCTCGGTGCCGCCGATGACGACGTTCGGCCGGAAACGGTTCATGGGCAGCGGTCCCTCGTGGGCGTGATCCCCCTCCGCTATCCAGGAGTTGAGCGCGCCGAGCGACGCCGCGGTGGTCAGCAGCAGCGGAAAGCCGTCGGCGAAGCCGACCGTCTCCCCGGGCCGTCCGTACGCCGGGTCGACCGGCCGGCGGTGCGCCGGATCGTCCAGGTACACCAGCTGGGTCACGGCGCCCAGATGGGCGCTGAACCAGGCATCGGCCGCCGGACCGGCGGGCACCGCCTCGACCTTGTCCCGGAAGATCTTCACGGGCACGGTCGGGCCGGGGCCCGGCACTCCGGCGCGCAGCGGCTCCCGGCCCGGCGCCGTGACCTCGATGCCGCCGTCCCGCAGGGGCACCGCACGGAGGCGTGCGAGCCCCGGAACGCCGCGCTGGGTGAGCATGGTGCCGTCCGCGCCGGTCAGCATCCATCTGCGGTCCCCGGCGAGCCCCCACGGCTCGACCACCGCCTCGTCAGGGGCGTGGCCCCCGAGCGACTTGACGGGATGGACGTGCAGCGCGAGGAGAGACGGGGTCGCCATGGGGAGCAGTGTGCCACCGGGCCGTGCCGCGCCGGCCGGTCGCCCGGACACCGCGGCCGGTCCCGTCAGTAGCCGCGGCCCTGGTAGTACGGGCGCTGCTGGCCGTACGGATCCTCGTACGGGCCGGGCGCCGGGCGCGGGGCCGCCGGACGCGGGGCGGCCGGGCGGGGAGTCGCCGGGCGCATCGCGTCGTAGCCGGTGCCGCCGCCCGCCTGGCCGCCCTGGTACTGCTGCGGACCGGGGTAGCCCCGCGGGGGGCCGGCCTGCTGCGGGATGTGCGGCGCGGGAGCGTGCTGGAGCGGCGCGTGCTGCTGCGGCCCCGGGTAGCCGTATCCGTATCCCTGCGACGGCTGGGACGGGGCGGCCGGCAGCGCGGGGAGAGCCGACGGCAGCGCGGGCAGATTGCTGCCGGTGTCGTATGCCGCCGGCACACGGATCGGCGCGATCTGCGGGGTACCACGTTCTGCGACGAGGCTGTCGTAGATCGGGGTGTCGGGGAAGGCGGACGCGGAGTAGTAACCGCCGCCATAGGTGGAGCGGGGGGAGGTCATGCTGAATAAGTTAAGCCCATGATGTGCCTATTGGGGAGAGCAGTAAGGGGGTTGTTTCGCGAGTTCGGAGCGGCTGTGGAGCAGCAAGGGGACGGAACCGGACGAATGCCTCCGCCTGGCCGCTCCCACCCGGTGAAATCCGGGTTCCGAACCGGTGACGGAGAGGTGATCGGGGGCCTCCCCGGGGGCGTTGCGGTACCGCATCGCGGCGCCCGGTCATAGGTTGTTCCCGGACGAAGTCGTGCCGCGGACGCGGCCCGGCAGGACAGATCCGAGAGATCGAGGGGGAGAGGCATGACGATGCGCAAGGGCACCAATGTCCCGGTTCCGGCGCCGGCGGTGCGGGTGGAGCTGGGCTGGCGCACGGGCCCGGGCGTGCCGGACGCGGACGCCTCGGCCCTGCTGCTCCAGGCGTCCGGGAAGGTCCGCTCCGACGCGGACTTCGTCTTCTACAACCAGCCGGCGCACACCTCCGGGGCCGTGCGGCACACCGGCAAGCGCACCTCCGGGGATCTGGTCACCGACACCCTGGAGGTCGATCTCGCACGCACCGAGCCGGCCGTGGAGACCGTCGTCCTCGCCGCCTCCGCGGACGGCGGCGCCTTCGGGCAGGTCCCCGGCCTCCACATCCGGGTGCTCGACGCGGCGAACGGCGCGGAGCTGGCCCGTTTCGACAGCGAGGACGCCACCGTCGAGACCGCCTTCGTGCTCGGGGAGCTCTACCGCCGCCAGGGCGCCTGGAAGTTCCGTGCCGTCGGGCAGGGATACGGCTCCGGACTGGAAGGGCTGGCCACCGACTTCGGTATCAGCGTGGACGAGCCCGCCGCACCGGCCGCTCCCGCCGCCGCGGCCCCCGCCGCGCCGCCCGTACCGCCTCCGGCGCCGCCCGCCCCGGCCCCGGCCGCCCCGCTCGGCGCGCCGGTGCACACCCCGGCGCCCGCCCAGCCGCCCGCGCCCCCGGCCGCACCGGCCGCGCCGGTCAGCCTTTCCAAGGTGACGCTCACCAAGGCCGCCCCCACCGTCTCGCTCAGCAAGCAGGGCGGCACCTCCGGCGCCCTGCGCGTCAACCTCAACTGGGAGACGCGCAAGCAGTTCAAGGGCTGGGGCAGCAAACTGGGCCGGGCCATGGCGATGCACGCCGACCTGGACCTCGACCTGTGCGCGCTCTTCGAACTCCGCGACGGCAGCAAGGGCGTCGTCCAGGCCCTCGGCAACGCGTACGGCTCGCTGCACCGGCCGCCCTTCATCCACCTGGACGGTGACGACCGCACCGGCGCGAGGGCCGCCGGCGAGAACCTCACCATCAACCTCGACCACAAGAGCGACTTCCGCCGCATCCTGATCTTCGTCACCATCTACGAGGGCGCCCGCAGCTTCGCCGACCTGCACGCGACGGTCACCCTTCAGCCGCAGCACGGCGCCCCGGTGGACTTCTCCCTCGACGAGTGCACCGTGCCCTCCACCGTCGCCGCCCTGGCCCTGCTCACCAACGAGGGCGGTGACCTGGTGGTGCGGCGCGAGGCCCGCTATCTCGTGCCGGAGCGGGGCGTCAGCCCCCAGCGCACCGTTGACTACGCCTACGGCTGGGGCATGAACTGGACCCCCGGCCGCAAGTGACGGCCCGGCAGCCGCTCCCCGGCTCCGGCCGCCGCCCCCTTCCTCACGGCCCGGCACCCTCCTCGGCGGTGCCGGGCCGCGGCGCGTACACCCGCCCCTTCCAGACCGCCCCCCGGCCCCGCGCGTGCCGCACCGCCGAGTCGACGGTCATCGCCAGGTAGAGCCCCGCCGTGAACGGCAGCAGCAGCGACGCCTGCGGCGGCAGCCCGTAGTAGCGCAGCATCGGCAGATACGTCCCCGCCATCACCGCCCACGCCAGACCGCCCGCCAGCGCCGCCCCCGGGGCCCCGCCCGCCAGGCCCGCCAGCAGCGCGACCGGCGGCACCGCGTAGACCAGCAGCAGCCCGAGCACCGTCAGCGCCAGGAGCAGCGGGCTGTACCGCAGTTGCGTGTACGCGCTGCGGGCCACCATCTCCCAGATGTCCCGCAGCCGCGGAGACGCCCGCACGCTGCGCACCCGGTCGGCCAGCCCCAGCCAGATCCGCCCGCCGCCGTCCCGCACGGCCCGCGCCAGGGCGACGTCGTCGATGACCGCGTCGCGCACCGCCTCCGGATAGCCGGCCCGCTCGGCGGCGTCGTCGCGGAGCAGCATGCAGCCGCCGGCGGCCGCGACCGTGCGGGAGCCCGGCCGGTTGACCCGGCGGAAGGGGTAGAGCTGCGCGAAGAAGTGGACGAAGGCCGGGACGGTCAGCCGCTCCCAGGGGGTCACGGTCCGCAGCCGCGCCATGAGGGAGAGCAGATCGAGACGCGAGTGACTCGCGGCGCTCACCAGCTCGCGCAGACTGTCGCGGTGATGGGTGATGTCCGCGTCGGTCAGCAGCAGGTACTCCAGCTCCGGCATACGGGACCGGGCCGCCGTGATCCCGTGCCGCACCGCCCACATCTTCCCCGTCCAGCCCGGCTCCGGCTCACCGGGGGAGATGACCGTCAGCGGCAGACCGCCCCGGCGCACGGAGAGCGGGGGGCGGGCGGCCAGTGCCCGCGCGAGGTCCCCGGTGCTGTCGGTACTGCCGTCGTCCACCAGGAAGATCTCGGCGTGCCCCGGATAGTCCTGGCCGAGCAGGGAGGGAAGGCTGTCGGGCAGCACGGCGGCCTCGTTCCGCGCCGGTACGACGACGGCCACCGGAGGCCAGCGGGCGGGCTCCCTGCGCTCCGGCAGCCGGACGTCCGTCCGCCAGAAGAACCCCCGGCCCAGCAGGAGCCACCCCCAGGCGGCCAGGGACAGGACGGCGATCGAGGTAAGGAAGGTCACTCCGGGGAGTCTGCCGGACGCGGAGAGTGGTGCCGGTGACATGCCCCCGCGTTTCGGTCCCGGTCATCCGTGTGCCCGGAGCGGCCGGCGCCTCCCGGGCCTTCCCGGGCTCCTTGCGGGGCCCCGGCGCCCATCGCATAAGGTTGCCCGGTGAAGATCGCGCTCTTGGACTCCGGCTTGGGACTGCTGGCGGCCGCGGCCGCGGTGCGCGCACTGCGGCCCGACGCGGCCCTGGTGCTTTCCTCCGACCCCGACGGCATGCCCTGGGGTCCGCGCACCCCCGAGGACCTCACCGACCGCGCCCTCGCCTGCGCGGGAGCGGCGGCCGCCCACCGGCCGGACGCGCTGATCGTCGCCTGCAACACCGCCTCCGTCCACGCCCTGCCCGCGCTCCGGGCCGCACTCGAGCCCGGCCTGCCGGTGATCGGCACCGTACCGGCGATCAAGCCCGCGGCGGCCGGCGGCGGCCCGGTGGCCATCTGGGCCACCCCCGCCACCACCGGCAGCCCGTACCAGCGGCGGCTGATCCGGGACTTCGCGGACGGCGTGGACGTCACCGAAGTGCCCTGCCCCGGGCTCGCGGACGCCGTGGAGCGCGCCGACGAGACGGACATCGACACGGCCCTGGCCGCCGCCGCGGCGCTCACCCCGCCCGACGTCCGGGCCGTCGTCCTGGGCTGCACCCACTACGAACTGGTCGCCGAGCGCATTCTGGCCGCCGTCCGGCGGCCGGACGGGCCGGCGGTCACCCTGTACGGCTCGGCCGGCGCCGTCGCCGCGCAGGCGCTCCGGCGCATCGGCGCGGAGCCCCGGCCGGAGGCCGCCCCGTCGGACGAACTGGTCGTGCTGCAGAACGGCCGGGAGACGGGCCTGCCGGCGTCCGCCCTGGCCTACGCCGAGGGCCGCTCCCTGGGCGCCGTGAGCCCGGCCCGCGGCTGACCCGGCCCCGCGGCCGGCCCGAGAGGCCCCGGCCCGCGGCCGATCCGGGCCCGGCCCGTCCCCCGGGGCTGTACGCCCACCCGGCCGACCGGGCCCGGGCCTCTGCTCTCAGGGATCCGCCCTCCGGCTCGGCCGGCCGGGCCCCGCGCCCGCCCCGGTGGTGACCGGCGCGGGCGCGGAGCCGGTCACCGCGGACGGGGCGCAGCAGCGAGCGCCGGGCCCCCACCGCGGCGGCGGCCGCTCCCGGGCGTGTCCCGGCGTGTGACTCCGGCCGTGCGGGCCGGAGGGTGCCTCTCTGTCTTCGTGAAGCGGCGCGTGGGGGTGGCGGGTTCGTGGAAGGTTCCGTCTCGGAGCATGGCGGACAAGACGCTGATGCGGTGGCGGGCGAGGTGGAGAGGGCCTGGGCATGGGTGGGTCTTGCCCCGGGCCCGGGCAGCGGGCACCGGGGACATCAGTTTCCGGGAGCGCCCTCCGCCTGCCTTCCGTCGCCCTCCCGGTGGACCCGGGCCGGCCGGCCCGGCCCGTCCGGGGCCGCTGCCGCCACGGGTTCCGGGCCCGTTCCGTAGGCCAGCGGGCGGGAGGTGGCGACGCCCGCGAGCAGCCCGGCCGCGACCGTCACCTGGGGGAAGCTCAGCGCGTTGCCGACGCCCGCCAGCGCGGCCAGGGCCGTCAGCGAGGCCCCGGCGGTCAGGACGACCGGCGTGGAGCGCGGCGACCGGCTCAGGGCGAACAGCGTCCAGCAGAAGGCCGCCCCCAGCAGCGCGACGCCCGGAAGGCCCTGTTCCGAGGCGAGTTGGAGCGGTGCCGAGTGCGGTTTGCCGTCCGACCCGGGGGTGTCCCGCACGGTCTCGCTCAGCGCGCCGAAACCGTCCGGGCCGATGCCGAGCACGGGCCGGTCGGCCGCCAGCCCGAGGGCGTCCCGCCAGAGCAGCACCCGGTGTTCGGTCAGCCGCCCCTCCAGGACGGCCGCAGGGCCGTCCGGCAGCGCGTCCCCGGCCATCGCCACCGTGCCGCCGGTCACCAGAGCCGCCGTCAGCGCGCAACCCGCCAGCACGGGCGCCCGGCGCCGCGTCCGCGCGACCGCCGAGGAGCACAGCAGGACGACCACGACCACCACGCAGCCCACCGGCGAACCCGCCAGCAGCGCGGCCACGCCGATCCCCGCGACCGCGAGCCGCAGCACCGCCCGCGTTCCGCCGCGGCGCGCGGCCCAGGCCGCACAGCAGGCGGTGCCCGCGGCCAGCGCCAGTTGGGCCGTCTCCGCCCCGCCGTGGCCGGGGGCGGGCACCATGACGACCGCTCCGGGCAGGCTCTCCGGCGCCGCGAGAGCGGCGAAGGCACCCGCGAAGGCCGCCGCGGCGGGCACGGCGACCGGCAGCAGCGCGCCGCCGATCCGGCCGAACGCGTATCCGGCCGCGACCGCCAGCAGAGCGAGCAGCATCCCCTCCGGCCGCGCGTCGCGTCCGGCCGCGGTGATGAGCGCCCAGGCCGCGCAGCAGCCGAACACCACCACACCGGCGGCGTCGGCGGCGCTGCCGCGCGGCTCCTCCGTGAGACCTCCCGAGGACGGAACCATCCCGTCGACCCCCCAGCTCGAACGGGCACCGTTCACGGCACGGGGCCGCGCGCGGGCATGTGGTGCGCCACACCGTAACGGCTGAGCCCACGGGGTGTGGAGGTGTCCGGCGGGATCAGCGGGCCGGACCTGTGCCACCGGCGGAACGCCCCGGTCACAGCCCTTAGGCTCGGCCCATGCCCACACCCGATTTCATCCGCGACCTGCGGGCCACGGCCGGACAGCAGTTGCTCTTCCTCCCCGGCGTCAGCGCCATCGTGTTCGACGACGCGCAGCGCGTGCTGCTCGTCCGCCGCGCCGACACCGGGCGCTGGTCCATCATCGGCGGCATCGTCGAGCCCGGGGAGCAGCCCGCCCGGACGGCGGTGCGCGAGGTGTACGAGGAGACCGCGGTGCGGTGCGTGCCGGAGCGGCTGGTGCTGGTGCAGACCCTCGAACCGGTGCGCTACCCGAACGGCGACCTGTGCCAGTTCGTGGACACCTCCTTCCGCTGCCGCGCCACGGGCGGCGAGGCCCGGGTCAACGACGAGGAGTCGCTGGAGGTGGGCTGGTTCCCGGTGGACGGGCTGCCGGACCTGGAGGACTTCGCCGTGAACCGCGTCAAGCAGGCCCTCGGCGACGGCCCCGCGTGGTTCGACCCCATGACCGGCGGCTGAAGTATGGGTCCGCGCCACATCGGTGGGCGCGGCCGGTCCTGCCTAGGGTGCCGGGCATGACCCTGCCCTCCGCGGCGGATCCCGCCGCCACCCCCCACCCCGCCCGAGCGGCCGCCCCCGCGCGGTCCTCCGTCGGTCTCGACCTCACCGGGCGCACCGCCCTCGTCACCGGCGCGGCCGGCGGTATCGGCCGCGCCTGCGCCCTGCGCCTCGCGGCGGCCGGAGCCGGGGTCAGAGCCGTGGACCGGGACGCCGCCGGCCTGGAGGAGCTCGCCGCCCGGGCCGGGGGCCTGCCCGGCACCGTGGAGCCGAGGGTCCTCGACCTCACCGACCTCGACGCGGCGGAACGCGCGGCCGCCGGCACCGATGTGCTGGTCAACAACGCCGGGCTGCAACTGGTCCGCCCCATCGAGGAGTTCCCGCCCGAGGTGTTCTCGACCGTCCTGACGGTCATGCTGGAGGCCCCCTTCCGCCTGATCCGCGGAGCGCTGCCGCACATGTACGGGCAGGGGTGGGGCCGTATCGTCAACATCTCCTCGGTGCACGGCCTGCGCGCGTCCCGCTTCAAATCGGCGTACGTGGCCGCCAAGCACGGCCTCGAAGGGCTCTCCAAGGTGGCCGCGCTCGAAGGCGCGGAGCACGGCGTGACGTCCAACTGCGTCAACCCCGGCTATGTCCGCACCCCGCTCGTCGAGCGGCAGATCGCCGACCAGGCCGCCGCCCACGGAATCCCCGCCGACCGCGTCGTCAGCGACATCCTGCTCGCCGACTCGGCCCTCAAGCGGCTGGTCGAGCCGGAGGAGGTCGCCGAGGCCGTCGCCTATCTGTGCACCCCGGAGGCGTCCTTCGTCACCGGTGCGGCGCTCCCGCTCGACGGCGGTTGGACCGCGCACTGACCGGCTCCGGTGCGCCCGGCGGCAACGGCCCCGAGGACGCGAACGGGCCGGGACCGGGAGCCGCGGAAGGGCACGCCGGCGGCCGCCCCGTGACGGAGGTGACCCGCTCCGTCGGAGCGCGGGCATCGCGCCCGGCTGGCGCCGGGGGACCCACCCCGGGTATGCCTGGGTCCATGCCCGGATCCCAGCGCCGGCCCGCCGGAGCCGCCGAAGCCCCCTATCTGGAGCTGCTGTCCCGCGGCGCGCCCGTCGAGGAGTACGAGCAGCCGCTCCGGCGGGCCCGCGCGGACGGCGCCGGACCGGGGGAACTGGCCGCCCTGGAGCGCGGCAAGCTGCTCGCCCTGCGGGTGCGGACCGAGCTGGAGGGACGCCGGCGGCGCGAGGCGGAGCTGTCGGCCCTCTTCGAGACCGCGCACGACCTGGCCGGCCTCCGCGATCTGGACGCCGTGCTGCAGGCCATCGTGCAGCGCGCCCGGTCGCTGCTGGGCACCGAGTGCGCCTACATGACGCTCAACGACCCGGAGGCCGGCGACACCTACATGCGGGTCACCGACGGCTCGGTGTCGGCCCGCTTCCAGCAGCTCCGGCTCGGCATGGGGGAGGGGCTGGGCGGGCTCGTCGCGCAGACCGCGCGCCCGTACGTCACCGACAGCTACTTCGACGATCCGCGCTTCGAGCACACCCGGACCATCGATTCGGGTGTGCGCGACGAGGGCCTGGTCGCGATCCTCGGCGTACCGCTGGTGATCGGCGGCAGCGTGATCGGGGTGCTGTTCGCCGCGGACCGGCGGGCCCGGGTCTTCGAACGCGAGCAGATCGCCCTGCTCGCCTCCTTCGCCGCGCACGCCGCCGTTGCCATCGACTCCGCGAACCTGCTGTCCGAGACGCGCGCCGCGCTCGCCGAGCTGGAGACCGCCCACGGCGTCATCCGCGACCGCAGCGCCGTCATCGAGCGCGCCTCGGAGGTCCACGACCGGCTGACCGAGCTGGTGCTCCGGGGCGGCGGGGTGCGCGACGTGGCGGACGCGGTGGCCGAAGTGCTCTCCGGAGCCGTGGAGTTCACCGGGACGGGCGCCTCGCCGGACCCGGTCGTGGAGCGTTCCCGCACCGCCGGGCGCGCGGTACGGCACGGCGACGACTGGGTGGCCGCCGTCTCCGCGGGCGGGGAGCTCTTCGGCGCCCTCGTGCTGCACGGGCACCCGGAACTCGATCCCGTCGACCAGCGCACACTGGAGCGCGCCGCCATGGTCACCTCGCTGCTGCTGATCGCCCGCCGCTCGGCGGGAGAGGCCGAGCAGCGGGTGCGGGGCGAGCTTCTGGACGACCTGCTGGACGCCCCGGACCGCGACCCGAGCCTGCTGCGCGAGCGCGCGGCCCGGCTGACGGCCGACCTCGACGCACCGCACGTCGTCCTCGCGGCCCGCGTGGAGAGCGGAGACGGGGCCGATGACGGGAACGGCGGCGGGCCCCGCGGGGACAGCGCGGAAGCGGGGGGCGGCGCGGCCGCACGGCAGACCGCCGACCGCCGGCGCCTCTGGTCGGCGGCCTCGCACCTCGCCGCGACCCGGCAGGGCCTGGCCGCCGCCCGTGACGGCGGCACGGTGCTGCTGCTCCCGGCCGGACCGGAGGAGAGCGCCGCCGAGACCGCCCGGCAGGCCGCGAGACAGCTCGGCACCGCCGTCCGGGGCACCGTCACCGTCGGCGCGTCCGCGCCCGTACCGGCGCCCGTGGCGCGTCCGGGCGCCGTCGCCGCCGCGTACGCCGAGGCCCGGCGCTGCCTGGAGTCGCTGCTCCTGCTGGGGCGGGCCGGACAGGGCGCGGCGGCCGAGGACTTCGGGTTCCTCGGACTGCTGCTGGCCGACTCGCGGGACGTCGCGTCCTTCGTCCGCCGCACGATCGGCCCGGTCACCGACTACGACGCGCGGCGCGGCACCGAGCTGACGCGCACCGTGGAGGCGTACTTCGCCTGCGGCATGAGCCCGGCCCGCACCAAGGACGAGCTGCACGTCCACGTGAACACGGTCGCGCAGCGGCTGGAGCGCGTCGGCCGGCTCCTCGGCGCGGACTGGCAGTCCCCCTCCCGCGCCCTGGAGGTGCAGCTCGCCCTGCGCCTGCACCGGCTGGCCGGCGCGATCGACGGCTGACCGGCGGTGACACCCGGCTCCGGCCGGGGTGGCGCAACGCGCCGGCGGCCGGCCCGCGCGGCGCGGCCGGGGACACCGGGGCGGGGAGCCGGGGGTCACGGGCCCGGAGCCGGGGCAACGGGGCGCGGCCCCGGGAACGCCGGGACGGCGAAGCGCCTCCGCACCCCCTGTCCCAGGGGCGCGGAGGCGCCGTCTCCCGCGGTCCCGCGCGGTGCGCCGCCGGTCAGACCGTGCGGGCCGTCGCTCCGGACGCCGCGGCGGCACCCGCCGGCTCCGCGGTGGCGTCGCCGACCGGGTCGAGCTCCGACAGATCGCGATGGCGGGTCTCCTTGGCGATCCCGACCGCCAGCAGCGTGATCAGCGCCGCGGCGATCACGTAGAGCGCGATGGGCGTCGAGTCGCCGTAGTCGTTGAGGAGCGCCGTGGCGATCAGCGGGGCCGGGGCGCCCGCCAGCACCGAGGAGAACTGCGCGCCGATGGAGGCGCCGGAGTAGCGCATCCGGGTCGCGAACATCTCGGCGAAGAACGCCGCCTGCGGGGCGTACATGGCGCCGTGGAAGACCAGCCCCACCGTGACGGCCAGCAGGAGGCTGCCGAAGGTGCCGGTGTCGATCAGCGCGAAGAAGGGGAAGGCCCACAGGCCCACACCCGCGGCGCCCAGCAGGTAGACGGGCCGGCGGCCGAAGCGGTCCGACAGGGCGCCCCAGAGAGGGATCGTGGCGAAGTGCACGGCCGAGGCGATCAGTACGGCGTTGAGCGCGGTCTGCTTGCTCAGCTCCACCTCGGACGTCGCGTAGACGAGGATGAAGGCGGTGATGACGTAGTAGCTGATGTTCTCGGCCATCCGGGAGCCCATGGCGATCAGCACGTCCCGCCAGTGATGGCGCAGCACGGCGATCAGCGGCATGCTCTCGGCGGCCGGCTTCTCGGCGGCCTTGCGGGTCTCGGCCCGCTCCAGTGCCTGCCGGAAGACGGGGGACTCGTCGACGGCCAGCCGGACCCACAGCCCGATCACCACGAGGACGCCGGAGAGCAGGAACGGCACGCGCCAGCCCCAGGCCATGAAGGCGGCGTCCGACAGCAGGGCCGTCAGGGCCGCGAGCACACCGGTGGCGATCAGCTGCCCGGCCGGAGCTCCCGTCTGCGGCCAGGACGCCCAGAAGCCGCGCCGCTTCGCGTCACCGTGCTCGGAGACCAGCAGGACCGCGCCGCCCCACTCACCGCCCAGGGCGAAGCCCTGTACGAGCCGCAGCACGGTCAGCAGCACGGGGGCGGCCGTGCCGATGGTGGCGTGGGTGGGCAGCAGGCCGATGGCGAAGGTCGCGCCGCCCATCAGCAGCAGGCTCAGCACCAGCAGCTTCTTGCGCCCCAGCTTGTCGCCGTAGTGGCCGAACACCAGGGCGCCGACGGGGCGGGCGGCGAAGCCCACGGCGTAGGTGAGGAAGGCGAGCAGGGTGCCGACGAGTGGGTCGGATCCGGGGAAGAAGAGCTGGTTGAAGACGAGCGCCGCGGCGGCACCGTAGAGGAAGAAGTCGTACCACTCGATGGTGGTGCCGATGAGGCTCGCGGCGACGACGCGCTTGAGCGGGGTGGAGTTCGGTGGAGCGGGTGCCGTAGCAGCCATGGGTCACCACTTCCGGGGGCGGTTGGCGGACGTTCGTGTCGCCACACCGTAGGAACGCGCAGGTCACCGGCCCATGTGGTGGGACACCACACGTCGGCGGCCAGGAGTGCGCCCGGCACCCATGAGGCCGGCGCCACCGGATACGCTGTGGGCCATGCCGTCCGCCCGCCGTACCGCACGCCAGAGCGATCTGCTCCGGCGGCTGGTCGCGCTGGTCGCGGCCGAGGGCTTCGCCTCCTTCACCCTCGACGACCTGGCCGAGCGGCTGCGCTGCTCCAAGACGACGCTGTACCAACTCGCGGGAAGCAAGCAGGAGTTGGTGCGGGAGGCGGTGAAGTACTACTTCCGGGCGGCGACCGACGCCGTCGAGAAGCAGGTCGCCGACACCTCCGCCCCGGCGGACCGCGTGGTGGTCTATCTGAACGCCGTCTCCGAGCAACTCCGGCCCCTCTCCCGGCGCTTCCTCGACGACATGGCCGAGTTCGCGCCCGCCCGCGAGGTCTACGAGGCCAACACGCGCCACGCCTCCGCCCGGGTGCGGCAGCTGATCACGGAGGGCGTGGCGGCGGGCGCTTTCCGTGATGTCCACGCCGCCTTCGTCGGCGAGGTCGTCGCCGCCACGATGCAGGAGATCCAGCGGGGCGGGGTCACCGCGAACACCGGGCTGAGCGACGCCGACGCGTACGCCGAACTGGCCTCGCTGATCGTGCACGCCGTCTCGTCCTGACGCGGCAGGCCGGGACCGTCGCGCGTCCTCCCCGGGGTCCGGGGTCCGGGGTCCGGGGTCCGCGATCCGGGGTCCGCGATCCGGGGCCTCCCGGCCCCGGCAGCGCCTGCGGCCTCCAGTTCCGGCCCCGCGCCCTGTCCGGTGCCGGAGGCGGCGCGGCACCCGGGCTCCGCCCCGCCCGGCGGCCGGCGGCGGTGGACTCGCCCTCCGGCGGTGCGGCCCCTCGAAGCGGGCGCCCCGGGAGCGCCTGCCGCGAGAGCAGGACCCCAGGGCGGTCTCCTGTGGCCCGAGCCTCGTCATGTGGCCCGGGCCGCAGGACGCCCCGCTGGCCGATCCCGTACCCGTGGCGATACTCTCGTATCGGCTCCAGTATCACTCAAGGGACGGCAACCATGCCCGCAACGCGAACGCTCCCCACAAGGGAAGCCGCCGACCTCATCGGTCTCACCCGTGAACTCGCCGAGAAGGAACTCGCCCCCCGCGCCGCCGAGTGGGAGGCCAACGAGAAGTTCCCCCGCGACGTCTTCCGCACCCTCGGCCGCGCCGGCCTCCTCGGCCTCCCCTACCCGGAGGACTTCGGCGGCGGCGGTCAGCCCTACGAGGTCTACCTGCAGATGCTGGAGGAGATCGGGGCGGTCTGGTCCAGCATCGGCGTCGGCGTCTCCGTCCACGCCCTCTCCTCCTTCGCCCTCGCCGCGTTCGGCACGGACGAGCAGAAGGAGGAGTGGCTCCCCGGGATGCTCGGCGGTGAGACCCTCGGCGCCTACTGCCTCTCCGAACCGCACGCCGGTTCGGACCCCGCGGCGATGCGCACCCGCGCCGTCCGCGACGGCGACCACTACGTGCTGAACGGCAGCAAGGCCTGGACCACCCACGGCGGATACGCCGACTTCTACACGGTCATGGCCCGCACCTCCGAGGACAGGTCGCACGGCATCTCCTGCTTCCTCGTCCCGGCCGACACCGCCGGGCTCTCCGCCGACCCGCCCGAACGCAAGATGGGCCTGACCGGCTCGGCCACCGCCACCATGCGCTTCGACAACGTCCGCATCCCCCGGCACCGCCGCATCGGCGCCGAGGGCCAGGGCCTGCAGATCGCCCTCGCCGGCCTCGACTCCGGCCGGCTCGGCATCGCGGCCGTGGCCACCGGCCTCGCCCAGGGCGCGCTCGACCACGCCCTGCGCTACGCCCAGGAGCGGGAGACCTTCGGCAAGCCGATCATCGAACACCAGGGGCTGGCCTTCGTCCTGGCCGACATGGCCGCCGCCGTGGACGCGGCCCGCGCCGTCACCCTGGCCGCCGCCCGGCTCAAGGACCTGGGGCTGCCGTTCAGCCGCGAGGCCTCGGTCGCGAAGATGGTGGCGACGGACAACGCCATGAAGGTCACCACCGACGCCGTCCAGGTCCTGGGCGGCTACGGCTACACCCGTGACTTCCCCGTGGAGCGCTACATGCGGGAGGCCAAGGTGATGCAGATCTTCGAGGGCACCAATCAGATCCAGCGCATGGTGATCAGCCGCGCGCTGAAGAAGGACAGCCGCGGCATCATCACCGTGCGGAACAAGGAGCAGCAGTAATGCGTATCGAGAACACCGCCGCCATCGTCACCGGCGGGGCCTCCGGCCTGGGCGCGGCGACCGCCGCCGCCCTGGTGAAGCAGGGAGCGAAGGTCTTCGCCCTCGACCTCCCCGCGAGCATCGAGAAGGCCCCGGAGACGGCCGGCATCAGCTACGTGCCGACCGATGTCACCGACGGCGACGAGGTCCGGGCCGCCGTCACCGAGGCGGCGTCCTCCGGCGTCCCGCTGCGCACCGTCGTCAACTGCGCCGGCATCGGCCCGTCCATGCGCATCCTGGGCAAGAAGGGCGTCCACGACCTCGGCCTCTACGCCAAGATCGTCCAGGTCAACCTGATCGGCTCCTTCAACGTCCTCGCGCTCGCCGCCGAGGCCATCGCGCAGACCGAGGCCGACGAGAACGGCCAGCGCGGCGTGGTGGTCAACACCGCCTCCATCGCCGCCTACGAGGGCCAGGTCGGCCAGGCCGCCTACGCCTCCTCCAAGGGCGGCATCGTCGGGCTGACCCTGCCCGCCGCCCGCGACCTCGCCCAGTACGGCATCCGCGTCTGCACCATCGCGCCGGGCATCGTCGAGACGCCCATGCTGGCCACCGTCTCCGAGGAGTTCCGGGCCGGGCTCGCCGCCGGTGTGCCGTTCCCGCAGCGCCTCGCCGCCCCCGAGGAGTACGCGAAGCTCGCCCTCGCGATCATCGACCACGACTACCTCAACGGCGAGACGATCCGCATGGACGGCGCCCTGCGCATGGCCCCGCGCTAGCCGTACCGCGACTGGGCGCCGCCGCACCGGGGTTTCCGGTGCGGCGGCGCCTCTTCGCGTCCGCCGTGCCTGCCGCGCCCGCCGTGTCCGTCACGCGGCCGGCCCCGGAGTGACGGCCCGCCTCCGGCCGGGTGCCGCCCCGTTACCCTCTCCGGGTGACGGAGCACCCCATACCCGCCGAGCGGCGGCCCGCGAACGAGGGGCGGAAGGCCGCCGCCCGCAACCGGGCCGCCCTGATCGCCGCCGCCCGGGACATCTGCGCGGAGCAGGGGCTGGAGGCCCCCCTTTCCGCGATCGCGCGCCGGGCCGGGGTCGGCCAGGGCGTCCTGTACCGGCATTTTCCCGACCGGGCCGCTGTGGTGACCGCGGTGCTGGAGGAGAACGTCCGGCAGATCGAGCAGGCGGCGGCAGCGGAGGACGCGGACCTGGCCCGGGTCCTCGGCGTTCTGACCTGGCACCTGGCGGAGTCGGCGGCGTTCATCGGCATCCTGCACGCGGACGCGGCGGGCGGCCACTCCGGCATCCCCGCGTACGCCGAGGCCCTGTCCGAGCGGGTCGAGCGGGCCCTGCGGAGACACCTGCCGGACGGCCACCGGCTGGCCGCCGAGGCGGACGACCTGATGATCGCCGTGGCCATGGTCTCCGGCGCCGTCACCGGCCCCGACCGCGTGCGGCGGGAACACCGGGCCTTGGCGGCGTGGCGGCTGCTCGGTGCCGAGGTGGGACCGGTGCGGCCCGCCGGCGGGTGAGCGGAGCGGGCGGTGTCAGCCGCCGTTGGACTGCCGGGTGCCCTCGGCCAGTGCCTCGAAGGTGTACAGACAGCCCCCGGCCGGCCCGCTGACGGTCATGTAGGCCCGGGTGCCTCCGGGTGTGATGGCCACGTTCGTCGCCGATTCGAGCCCTGCGGCCCGGCCGGGCACCTCGACGGTCGCCAGGTGCGCACCGTACCGGTCGTACACCATCATCGCGGGGCGGCCGTGCAGTCCCTGGTAGAGGTTGCCGTCCGCGTCCACGGCGATCGAGTCGGCCTGGGCGATCCCGCCGGAGACCCGCAGCGCGGTGTGCCGGGAGGCGACTTCGCCCTTGCCGTCGAGGCGGAGGTAGGAGACGCGGTTCTCCGTCAGCTCGCTCGCCCACAGCCCGCGGTAACCGTCGTCGAACGAGATGCCGTTCGGTGCCGCCAGCCCGTCCGCCAGGACGGTGGCGTCGTCCCCCTCGCGGCTGATGCGGATCAGGCGGCCTTCCGCCGTGCCCTCGGACAGGCCGCGGGAGTCGCTGATGTACAGATGGCCCTCCCGGTCGAAGGCGATGTCGTCGGGGTTCATCCGGGCCCCGTCGACCTCACCGGAGAAGAACGTCCGGGGATCACTGCCGTCCGGGGCCAGGCTCACGATGTCGCCGTGGGAGAAGTCGGTCAGGTAGAGGCGTCCGTCGTGCGGGCTGAACTGGGCCGAGGTGTAGGCGCCGCGGTCGTCGGTGTGGATCCGGCGGGACGTCTTCTTCCGGACGTCGACGCGCAGCACTTTCGGCTCGCCGGCGGGCGCGGTGACGTCGACGACGATCAGACCGCCGTCCTCGTCGAAGACCGGGCCCTCCAGGAGGGTCATGCCGGTCTCCTCGTGCACCTCCGTCAGCCGCATGAGCTTCTTCGCGTGGATGACCGTGCCCGCGCCGGCGGCAGGTGCCCGGTCCGCGGCGGGGCCGCCGGGGTTCGTACCGCAGCCGGTGAGGGCCAGCAGGCCGATCGTGGCGAGCCCGGCGAGAGACCGGATCGGGAGTCGTGGCATGGGGATCGCTCTTTCTGTCCGAGGCGTGCGGAGACGCGGAGATGTTCTCCGCTTCAACCGGACAACACTGTCCGGTTCTTGCTACGGTAATGCAGGGCTGCTCAACTCCGGTGTCCGCGTGACCAGTTCACGGACGGGGCGGCTTCACGGCAGCTATGGCGTACCGGCAGGATGAGGCCCTCATGACGAACCCGCACACACCGCCCACCGAGGAACTCGCCGCGCTCAGGCAGCGGTACCGCCTCGAACGCGAGCGGCGGGTACGGCCCGACGGCACCCGGCAGTACCGCGGCGCCGACGCCGAGTTCGGCTACTACGCCGCCGATCCGTACACGGAGGGGACAGCCGGGCGCGATCCCCTGCGGGACAGGGTGGACGTCGCGGTCGTCGGCGGTGGATTCGGCGGGATCCTCGCGGGGGCGCGGCTGCGGCGGCAGGGCGTGGCGCGGGTACGGATCATCGAGAAGGGCGGCGACTTCGGGGGCACCTGGTACTGGAACCGGTACCCGGGCATCCACTGCGACATCGAGTCGCACGTGTATCTGCCGATGCTCGACGAGACCGGGTACGTGCCCGAGTGGAAGTACGCCCCCGGTGAGGAGATCCGCCGTCACGCGGTGCGGATCGCCGAGGCCTCCGGCCTCTACGCGGACGCGCTGTTCTCCACGGCGGTCACCTCGCTGTCCTGGGACGAGGAGGCCCGGGCGTGGGCCGTCACGACCGACCGGGGCGACGCGTTCCGGGCGACGTACGTCATCACGGCCACCGGCACCCTCTCCGAGCCGAAGCTCCCCGGTATCCCCGGGATCGAGGACTTCGCGGGCCACACCTTCCACACCTCGCGCTGGGACTACGCCTACACGGGCGGCACCCCGGACGGCGGGCTGACCGGCCTCGCGGACAAGCGCGTGGGCGTCGTCGGCACCGGCGCCACGGGCGTCCAGGTCGTCCCGAAACTGGCGGAGGACGCCGGCCACCTCTACGTCTTCCAGCGCACCCCCTCCAGCGTGGACGTGCGCGCCAACCGCCGCACCACCGCCCGGGACGTCGGTGCCGGCCGGCCCGGGTGGGCGCGCGAGCGCCGCGACAACTTCCTGCGCATCGTCTCGGGGGAGACCGCCGGACAGGACGGCGAACAGGACCTCGTGTCGGACCAGTGGACGGCGTCGGCCGGCCTCCTGGAGAAGCTCCTGCCGAGTTTCCGCCGCCAGGGCGACCGTGCGGCCTTCGAAGCGGCCTACGAGGCCGCGGACGCCGCCAAGATGAACGAGATCCGCGCCCGCGTCGAACGGATCGTCACCGACCCGGACACGGCGGAGAAGCTCAAGCCCTGGTACCGCTACGCCTGCAAGCGCCCCACCTTCTCCGACGCGTATCTGGAAGCGTTCAACCGCGGCAACGTCACCCTGGTCGACACCGCGGACACCCACGGCATCGAGCGCGTGACGGAACACGGCGTCGTGGTCGGCGGCACCGAGTACGCACTCGACTGCCTGGTCTTCGCCACCGGGTTCTCCGTCGGGGTCTCCGGCATCCACTCCGGTCAACTGCCCGTGCACGGCCGGGACGGCGTGCAGTTGCTGCACGCGCTGGCGAAGGAGGGGCCGCGGTCCCTGCACGGGTTCACCAGCAACGGCTTCCCGAATCTGATCCGGCTGGGAGCGATGCAGAGCGCCAGCAGCGTCAACTTCACGCATGTCCTGGACGAGCACGCCGTGCACGCCGCGGCGCTCGTCGCGGCCGCCGAAGCCGCGGGCGCCGTCATCGAACCGTCCCGTGCGGCCGAGGACGCCTGGATCGCCGCGCTGGCCGAGGACGCCCCCGACCACGAGTGGTTCCACGCCGAGTGCACCCCCGGCTACTACAACGGCGAAGGGCGCGGCCGGCCCAACGGCCCGATCGCCTACCCGCACGGCGCCGCCGCCTTCCACGAGCTCCTGAGGCGGTGGCGCGAGGAGTCCCTGGACGGGATTCTCCGGCCGGCGGCTTCCGCGCAGGCCTAGCCCCGCAGGTTCGGAGGGGAAGCCCTCCGAGCCTCGGCCGGTCCCTGCCCAGCCCCGCGGAACAGTTTCTCGCGGGTGCCGGCCGCAGGTGTCAGGACGGCCGGGCGGCCTCCCGGGCCGCCTCGGTCATCCGGAAGATCTCGTCCACCGCGGCCTCCGGGCCGGCCGCGTCGCGGGCCGGCGTGCCCGGCAAGGCCGGTCCCGCCGGGGCCCCGTACCTCAACGGATCACCGGCGCCATCAGACCGCGGACCAGCCGTCGTCCACGGGCAGGATCGCGCCGTTGACGTTGCTCGCGGCCTCCGAGGCCAGGAACAGGATCACCGCCGCCTGCTCCTCCGGCTGCGCCAGCCGCCCCAGGTTGACGAAGTGCGGACCGAGCGCGGCCGGCCCGTGCGCGGCCTGGTCGGCGTTCACGGCGATCCCGGTCGCGGTGCCGCCGGGGCAGACGGCGTTGGCGCGGATGCCGCTCTTGCGGTACATCACCGCCAGCGACTTCGTCAGCCCCACCACGCCGTGCTTGGAGGCCGTGTACGCGGCGCCCGCCGCGCTGCCGCGCAGGGAGGCCTCGGAGGCGGTGTTCACGATGGCGCCCCGGCCCGCGGCCAGCATGTGCGGCAGCACGGCGCGGGTGAGGAGAAAGGGCGCGGTGAGGTTGACCCGGAGGACCCGTTCCCACTCGGCGTCGGTCACGTCGGCCACCGCCGACATGCTGTCCATGATCCCGGCGTTGTTCACCAGGACGTCCACTCCGCCGAACCGCTCCACCGCCGTCGCCGTCACCCGGTCCACGACGGCCTGGTCGCTCAGGTCACCCGTGACAGCCACGGCCGTGCCGCCCGCCTCCTCGATCTCCTTGACGACCCCGCCGGCGCCTTCGGCGTTGAGGTCCGCCGCCACGACACGGTCGCCCTGCGCGGCGAAGGCGAGCGCGGCGGCGCGCCCGATGCCCGATCCCGCTCCGGTGACGATCACGCTGCGTCCGATCGCGTCGCCGCTCATGAAGTGCTCCGTCCAGACAAGTGCCTAGGCGGCGGACTCCTGTCCGGCCGCACTTCCACCTTACAAGCGTTTATGTCGCTGAGTGACATAAAGTCGTGGGGGAGAATCGGCGGGACACCGATCACCGGCGCCGGAGGGGCAGATGACCGCAGCCCGCGGACGGACGGGGCGACCACCGCTGAGCGAGGAACGCAAGGCCGCCGTCCGGCTGGAGATCGCCCGTGCCGCCGTCGGCCTGTTCATCGCCCAGGGCGTCGCCGCGACCACGGGCGAGCAGATCGGACAGGCGGTCGGCGTCTCGGCGCGGACCGTCTGGCGCTACTTCCCCACCAAGGAGAGCTGCGTCCGGCCGCTCCTCTCCACCGGCGTCGACGCGATCAGCGCCGCCCTGCGGCAGTGGCGGCCCGGCCGGCCGCTCCGGGAAGCCTTCGACCACGTATGGGAAACCGAACCGGACCCGCCCGGGCCCGACGTCGGAGCACTGCTGCGACTGACCCGGACCGAGCCCGGCCTGCGCGCGGTGTGGCTGCGCACCCATGACGAGGCGGAGCCCGCCTTCGCGCGCGCCCTCGCCGAACGGTCCGGGCTCCCCGCCGACGACATGCGGCCGGCCGTCTGGGCCGCGATGCTCAACGCCGCGCTGCGCGCGGCCGTCGAACAGCACGCCCAGCGAACGGCTGACCCGGGCACCACGCCCGCCGCCGCACGGGCCGACCTCGCGGATGCCCTGCGCACGGCCCTGACCCTCACGGAGGCCGGGCTCAGCTGAACCGGGGGCGGATCACCCGAGGGCGGACGGCGCGGCGTCCGGCGGGTCCGGCGCGGGGTTGTGGGGCGGCCAACGCCCTTGTACCGTGCGAGTGTTCTGGCCGTGGTCGTGAGTCTGGGGGCAGCCGCGACCACCTGATGGCCCGGAACATTTCCCGCCACTCGGCGTGCGGCATCACCATCACGACTCCATGTCGTCGGCCATGGAGCCGTTCCCTCGGCTGCGCGCCTTCCTTATGGAGGTTCCCCCACATGCGCTTCCATCGATACCGGCCCCGGACATGGGCCGCCGCGGTCTTCGTGACCGTCGCGAGCCTGGGCGTCGCCACCCTCGGCCCACAGGCGGTGGCCGCCGGCAGCCCCGGAGCCGCCCCGCGGTTCGCGGCCGACGTCGAGTTCGACGGCGCCGACTGCAACGTGCCCGACCCCGGCTCCACACCCTCCGACTCCATGCTTCCCGACCCGTTCACGAAGCTGGACGGCTCGCGCGTCACCGCCAAGTCCGACTGGCGGTGCCGCCGCGCCGAGATCAAGAAGCTGGCGGAGAAGACCGTCTACGGCACGAAGCCCGCCAAGCCGCAGAGCGTCACGGGCACGGTCTCCCGCAGCAACATCACCGTCAACGTCTCGGACAGCGGCAAGAGTTCGAGCTTCTCCGCCCGCGTCGAACTGCCGAGCGGCTCCGGCCCCTTCCCGGCCGTCATCGTCTACGGCGGCTTCGGGGCGGACACCGCCACGATCAAGGCCGCCGGCGCAGCCGTCATCAGCTTCGACCCGTTCGCGGTCGGCCGCGAGGGCACCCCGCGGAACAACAAGCAGGGCGCCTTCTACAGCGTCTACGGCTCCAACAGCAGCACCGGACTGCTGATGGCCTGGGCCTGGGGCGTCAGCCGGATCATCGACGTCATCGAGCAGTCGGACGGCAGCGTCCTCAAGGCCGAGGGCACCGGCGTCACCGGCTGCTCCCGGTACGGCAAGGGCGCCTTCGTGGCCGGTGCGTTCGACCAGCGCATCGCCCTGACCATGCCGATCGAGTCGGGCACCGGCGGCGCCCCCGCCTTCCGCAGCATTCCGCGGGAGAACGGCGCGCAGCCGCTGAGCAGCGGCTACGGCGAACAGCCGTGGCTCGGTGACGCGTTCGGTTCGTACACCGGCAACCCGTCCGGACTGCCGGTGGACACCCACGAGATCGTGGGCATGGTCGCCCCGCGCGGACTCTTCATCATGGAGAACCCGCACATCGACTGGCTGGCCGCGACCTCCGGCAGCGTGGCGGCCCTCGGCGGAGCCGAGATCTACAAGGCGCTCGGTGCCGGGAGCAACATCACGTACTGGTCCGACATCCAGGACGGCAACCACTGCGCCAGCCGGTCCGAGTGGCGCGGCCCCCTGCAGCAGCACATCCAGAAGTACATGCTGGGGACGGGCAGCAGCACGGGCACGATCAGGATCTCCAGCAAGAAGTCCGGCAACCTCTCCCAGTGGAGGAACTGGCAGACCCCGACCCTGACCGACTGATCCGGACCGGGCCGCGGGGGAGGGGCCGGCCGCACCGGCCCCGAACCGGCCCGTTCCCGAAGTGAGTTACGGGTTACGGAGCCCGGCGCGCGAGCCGCGCCGGGCTCCGGCCTGTGCCGGCGTTTCCCGGCGTTCCCCGGCGGTCCCGGCGGTCCCGGCCTTTCCCGGCGTCAGCCCCCGGACACCGCCAGCCGCCGGGTGAAGGTCTTGCCGCCGTCACGGGATTCGTACACCCCGCCCTGCGTGGCGGCCAGGACGCGCTCGGCGTCGACGGCCGTCAGCGCCTGCGGCTGCCCGCCGGGCACGGTCCCGGCCTTCTTCCAGCTCTTGCCGCCGTCAGTGCTGTGGTGCACCACTCCATCGGGAGCGATTCCGTAGAGTGCCTCTCCCTTTGCTCCCCGTGCCCAGGAGAGGTGCGTCAGCATCGGTTCCCTCCCGGCGCCGAAGGTCTCGCCGCCGTCGGTACTCCGCGCGACGCCGCTCTCGGTGGTGGCCAGGACGGTGCCGGGGTTCCCAGGGTCCACGGCGATGTCCAGGGCCGCCAGTTCGGCGCGCTCGTCCCACTTCCTGCCGTCCTCGCTGACGCGCAGCAGGCCGGCCGTGCTGTCGTAGCCGTAGACCGTGCCGTCGACCTGTTCGAGGGCGTGGAAGTCGGCCTTGCCGGCGAGGGACAGGGACGTCCAGGTCTTGCCCGCGTCGGTGCTCCTGATCAGGCCGCGGTTGGCGTGGTCGCCGCTCCCCTCGGCCGGGTGGCCGCTGCCGAGGAAGGTGTCCTTCCCGGCGACGGTGAAGCCCATGTAGTCGGCGGTGTCGCCCACGCGCTCGGACGAGCCGTCGTCGTCCACCGCGAGGACACCGTGGTGCGTGGCGACGTAGAGCTTGCCGTCGCCGGGGTTGACGCCGAGCCCGTGGATGTGGCTGATCTCCCCGGCGCCGGAGGACTCCGCGTGGGAGTGCCCGTCGGAGGACGCGTCTCCGTGCCCGTCGGAGCCGTTGGAGCAGCCGGTCAGGACGGCGGCCAGCAGGACGGCGGCGGAGGCCGCAGCGGCCGTGGAACGAAGGCGGGAGCGGGCGGGCATGCGGGGATCCTCGGGTCGGAGCGGCGCGCGCCGCGTGCCGGTGCGGCGTGCGGTGCCTGTGGGTGCGGCCGGTGGCGAACCGGCCGGAGCCGTCCGCCACCGGCTCCAACGTACGCCGTCCACCGAAGGTGCCGGGCCGGTGGGGGCCGGGGGGCGGCCGGGCGGCCGTCTCAGGGGACCAGTTCGTCCTGGCGGCCGCCGGCCCACTCGGCGAGCAGGACGGTCGCGTCGTCGTCGAGCTTGCCGTCGTGGTGGTCGAGCACCGCGTGCATCAGGCGGCGCAGCGTCTCGTGCAGGGGGAGCCGCCCGTCCTCGTGGTGGTGCAGGACGAAGTCCACGAAGCGGCTCATGCCGAACTGCTTGCCGTCGGCACCGCGGGCCTCGGTGATGCCGTCCGTGTAGAGCAGCAGACGGTCGCCGGGCTCCAGTTGCTCCTCGCACACGGTCAGGGGCAGGCCGAGGGACGCGCCCATCGGACCGGCCGGAGGGCAGGCCAGCTGGATGGGCCCTTCTCCCGAGCGGATGACCACCGGCAGATGGTGGCCGCGGTTGACCCACGCCAGCCGTCCGGTGACCAGATCCAGGTCGGCCAGGATGCCGGTGATGTAACGGCTGGTTCCGAACTGCTCGTTGAGCGTCTCCTCCACCAAGCGGCTGGCCTCCGCCAGGGACGCGCCCTGGCGGCGGGCGTTGCGGCACGCGGACACCGCCACATTGGCGGTGATCCCGGCGGTGGTGTCGTGCCCCATGGCGTCGAAGATGCCCAGGTGCAGGTTGGTGCCGGTGAGGGCGTAGTCGTAGGCGTCGCCCCCGACCTCGTAGGCCGGCTCCAGGGCGGCGCTGACGGTGGCATTGTGGCCGGCGAAGGCCGGCGGCGGCGTGAGGTTCCACTGCATCTCCGCGGCCACGTTCATCGGCCTGCTGCGCACCAGGCGGGCGTACGAGTCGCTGAAGGACCGCTTGCTGAGCAGCAGCAGCGCCACGAGCGAGGCCAAATGGCGGACCGCGTCCCGGCTCTGCCCGTCCTCCGCGGCGGTGTCCGCGCGCAGCATGCCCAGGCGCTCCACCCCGTCGGTGACGGGGACCCACCACCGGCACCGGCCCCGCGCCGTCTCCGGGGCGGCTTCGGTGACGATGGCCACGTGCTGGTACGCGCGGCCCGGCAGCGTGCCGTCGACGGCGACCTCGTCCCCGCCCTCGCCCGCGTCCGGCCCCCGGCCGGTGAGCTGCCGCATCGCCTTCTCCTGGAGGTCCACCACGAAGAGCGCCACCTCGTGCAGGCCCACGGTGTCCGCGTGCGTGGCCACGACATCCGGCAACTCCTCCAGCGCCGTGGTGTGGCCGGCCTGCATCAGGTCGGTGAGCACCTTTCCCACCCGAACCGCGTCGGTCACGGTGTCCGCCTCCTTCCGGTCACGAAGACTCCGCGGGTCCTGGCAGCTCCGGACGGCATTGACCGGTTCCGACCCTTGACCGCGGAGATAGTTCCGTTTACCCACGGCCCCGGAAGTCACCCGGTGCTTCCGGGACGACACGCGGCCGGGGGACGAGGGCCGGTATGAAGTAGCAGGTCAGAGCCCTGCTGTGGCTCTCTCCGCCCTCTGGAGCTGCGGGCGCGTTACGCCGAGAACGGCATGATCCGGGACCTCGCGGCCTTCGACGCCGCGGTGCGCGACGCGAGCACACCCGGGGCACCTTCCGTCCCGCGTCCCGGCGGCTGGACACCCGTCCCCCGACGAGGGCCATCGCGGACCGGCGGCCGGCCGGTCCCGTCCGCGGAGTCCGGCCCCCTGACGCCGGGCCGTGCCGGGGGGAACCGTCCGGGGCCGCTCGGCAGTGTGGCAGGCCGCCGGTCCGGGAACCCGCCCGGTGGCCCGCCCGCCTCAGAAGATCCGCAGGTCCGAGCAGCCGCGCCGGCGTACCTGGTCCTCCGCGAAACTCTTGAGGAGCCGCCGCTCCACGGCTGCGTCGATGCCCGGAATGTCGTCGGGCGCGGAGATGGCGAAGTTGGCCGCTTCGCCGTCGCAGCGGGCGGTGGCCGTCCCGGAGCGCCGCTTACCGTCCCAGGTCGTCAGACGGTTGCTCCAGTCGCCGTACCAGGCGGCGAGGGAAATCCGGTCCCACTGCTCCAGCGCGTCTTCCTCCAGGGCCTCGCCGGCGAAGGAGTCCTCGTCCCCGTCCCCGGCGAACAGCTCGCAGCGACCCGTCGGCGCGGCGTCGTTCATGGCCGCTGCGAACCGCCAGTCCAGGCTCTCCGGAAGGTCGGCCCGGGTGACCCACTCGCAGGGCGTGCCCTTGGCCCTCGGTACCGGGAACGACTCCGGATCGTCCCCGGGCTCGGCCGGCACGGCCCCGGTCTCCGGGGGCTCGAGGCGCTCCGCTCCGCAGCCCAGTCTCTCCGAAGCCGAGTTGGCGAGTGCGACGACGGTCCGGTACGCGGCTCCGGGGACCCCGGTCAGGGACTCTCGACCGAACTGGGTCCGCACCAAGAGCTTCCGCGGCCTTCCGTTGTCGTCCTCACCGAGTTCCCTGCAGGGCAGCACGATCTGGATCGCGCCGTGCCGGTCGATGAACCCGGGCATCCCCTCGGGCAGCGGGGCCTGCCAGGCCCACCCCTCCCGCGAGAAGGTCTGCATGAACGAAGAGTCCTGGTCGTCCCGCCGGGTGTGGGCTTCCATCCGGACGAGCAAGCCTTCGCCGTCGAGTGCCAGGTTGCACGCGTAGGATCCCAGCGCTTCCGTGAGCCGGGAGCTCTCCTCCGCCAGATGTGTGTCCTCCGGCCGGAGCTGGCCGACCGCCTCCCGGGGGAGCGCCCCGTCGCAGGCGCTTCCCGTCAGCATCCAGTCCCGTGCGTAGGGCTCGGCGATCCAGCCGCTCACCCCGAGGAGTGCCGCAGTCGCCACCGCGGCCTTGACCCAGCGTCGCATCGTCTCGTCCCCGCCCCCGTATCGGATCGAATCCCGCCGGCCGTCCCAGTGGCCAACGCACCGCCGCACCCTACAAGTTGGGGACCACGGTCCCCGTGGCGCCCCGCGCCCGGACGGCGGCGCGCGGAGTGGACCGGCCACGGAAGAGCCATCTGGCGGCAATGTCCGATTGGTGAGCGTTGGCGATGAAAGTCAACTCAATGCCGAATAAGGCGATCTGAGATAAACCCGCCACGGCGTGTGTTCCGGATCACAACTCCCGGCCGCAGCCCGCCGGCGCCCGGGAGATCGTTTTCCGTGGCATTCCCTGACTCTCCATCCTCCGCCGGGATTTGAGCATCCAACGGTATCCGGGCCATTCACGCTCCGGTGGTGGGTAAATGCGCACGGTGTCCGTAATGGCGGGAGTGGCTACGCTCCGGAATGAGATCGTTTTCCCTCATCTTGTCTTTACCAAATCGCTGTGTTTATGTGTCCTCGCCTCCGCCCCATGGCGGCGGCTCCACCGCCGGAACACGCCGAGTCCTGCCGCCCGGCCGGTGGAGAAACAGCAGCTCAGTGCGGCAGGAGCGGGGAAACCACATACTGCCGTGCCGTGCGCGTACCGCGCCCGGTAATGGCTAGGGGTGAAGCCGATTCCCGAATGCGTCCCGACGCCGGGGGAATTGGCCGGGCAACTCCAGCCCGAATCCGACAGCTAACCTCGCAGGCGTAGGAGAGGACGCACACTCATGTCTCGTGGCCGCCACCGCCGTCCGCGCACTTCTACGTTTTCCCGTCACGCCTCGCGCGTTTCCGTCGTTCTCACGGCCGGTGGCGCGGGTATCGCCGCGCCCCTGCTGACCGCGGGCAGCGCGAACGCCGCTCCCGTCGCCGTCTGGGACGAGGTCGCCGCCTGCGAGAGCAGCGGCGACTGGTCCGCCAACACCGGCAACGGCTACTACGGCGGACTGCAGTTCTCCCAGTCCAGCTGGCAGTCGGTCGGCGGCACCGAGTACGCGCCGCGCGCCGACCTCGCCACCAAGGACCAGCAGATCGCCGCCGGCGAGAAGCTGCTCGCCGCCCAGGGCCCGGGCGCCTGGCCCACCTGCGGCCCCAAAGCCGGACTGACCCGGGACTCCGGGGCACCGGACATCGACACGGCCGCGCAGCCGAAGGCGGCCTCCCCGGCCAAGCCGAAGGCCGCGCAGCCGAAGTCCGCCCCCAAGGCCGAGCGGAAGCAGACTGGTCCGGAGTCCTACACCGTCGTCAGCGGTGACACCCTGCACCGGATCGCCACCGTCCACGACGTCGACGGCGGCTGGAAGACCGTCTACGAGGCCAACCGGGAGACCGTGGGCGACAACCCGCACCTGATCTTCCCCGGCCAGGAGCTCTCCCTCGACGCCTCGCGGCCCGGGGCCGGGCACAGCGGCGCCGCGGCGCAGCAGGCGAAGCCCGCGACCCCCGCCCCGCCCGCCGCCGGATCCGGGAAGTCCTACGCGAACAACCTGGACGGCTGGATCCGCGAGGCCCTGGACATCATGAAGCAGCACGGCATCCCCGGCACCTACGAGGGGATCCACCGCAACATCATCCGGGAGTCCAGCGGCAACCCGAACGCCATCAACAACTGGGACATCAACGCCCAGAAGGGCACCCCGTCCATCGGTCTGCTGCAGGTCATCAAGCCGACCTTCGACGAGTACCACGTGCCCGGCACGGCGAACAGCCAGTACGACCCGGTCGCCAACATCGTCGCCGCCTGCAACTACGCGGCCGACCGCTACGGTTCGATCGACAACGTCAACGGCCCATACTGACCGGCCTGTTGAGGCCCGGCCTCCAGGGGACGCGGGGGCGCGGCAGCCGAGAGGGCCGGACGGGAGTACACCCTTCCGGCCCTCTCGCGTGTCACCCTCCGGGGTCAACCCCGCAGGAAGCCCGTCAGCGCGTCGGTGACCTCCTCCGCGTGGGTCCACAGCAGGCCGTGCGGGGCGCCCTCGATCTCCACGTACTCGGCGTGGGGCAGCAGCTTGCGCAGCGGCCGGGCCGTGGAGTCCACGGGCAGGATCCGGTCGCCGGTGCCGTGCAGGATGAGCGTCGCCGGTGCCGTGCAGGATGAGCGTGGGCAGGGCGAGTTCGGCGATCCGGGCCACGTCGGCGCGGAAGTCGGTCGTCCAGGTGGCGACGCAGGCGAGGGAGGCGTGCGGGGAGGCGCCGGCCGCGGTGTTCCAGCTCGCCCGGACCGCCTCCTCGCTGATGCGGCTGCCCAGGGTCTCGTCGAGGTTGTAGAACGCCTGGTAGAAGTCGGTGAAGTAGGCGTAACGGTCCTTGCCCACCGCGGCCGCGATCTCCTCGAAGACCCGGCCGTCCACCCCGTCCGGGTTGTCGTCCGTCTTGAGCAGGTACGGCTCCAGGCAGGCCAGGAAGGCGGCCTTGGCCACCCGCTCCGAGCCGTGCGTGGCCAGATAGCGGCCGACCTCACCGCTGCCCATCGAGAAGCCGACCAGGACCGCGTCGCGCAGGTCGAGGGTGGTCATCAGGGTGTGCAGGTCGGCGGTGAACGTGTCGTAGTCGAAGCCGGTGGTCGGCCGGCCGGAGCGGCCGAAACCGCGGCGGTCGTAGGTGATCACCCGGTGCCCCGCCTCCAGCAGGGCCGGGAGCTGCTTCTCCCAGGAGTCCCCGTCCAGCGGATAGCCGTGGATCAGGACCACCGGCTGTCCGGCGGGGTCGCCGTGGTCCTCGTAGTAGAGCTCGATGTCGGTGCTGTTCTCGCGGCCGACGGTCATCAGAGGCATGTGCTGATCTCTCCTGGTGTGGTGTCCGACGACGTTGGGGACGGGGGAGCGGGCGGGACGGTTCACCGGCCGCGGACGCGCACGACCGGGCGGAGGCGCGCCGCGCCGTCCGGCCGCGCGGCGGCGGCCGCCCCCGCGGGCACGCGGAGCGTCCGCCCGTCCGGCCCGGCTGCCCGCAAGGGAACCGCTCCCCGGCGTACGTCGTGATAGGCGGGGAGAGAAGGCCCGGGAACGCGGAGCGGGCCGAGGGGCGGGAACGGGAGGGGACGACGCCGTGGTCGCGAACAGTGCGGTGCGGATCGACGGGAACTGTCTGCTGCTGGGCGGCGGGGTGAGGGTCCGCTTCATCCGGACGCTGCGCCTGCCGGAGACGGGGACGCATCCGCTGCCCCCCGGGCTCGGCGAGTTCCCGGTACGCCGCGTCGAGGACTTCCCGGACACCGTGCCGCAGACGATGCGGGAACGCGGCGGCGTGCTGCTGCCCGTGTATCTGCGCGAGGCGATGTGGCTGAGCTTCGCGGGCAGCGCGGAGCCGGCCGCGCTCCAGGTCGGTGTCGGCAAGGTGTGCGCCGTCTCCGGCGAACCGTGGACCGGCGGGCTGCGGCGGAAGCCGCAGAACTACGTGGTCCTGCCCCGGCAGCCCTGGCTGGACGGCATCAACTCCGGCCGGGGGAAGGTCCGTCAGTTCGTTGCCGTGCCGCTGGGGATGGGCGCCACGGTGGAGGGCCAGGTGACGGGCGAGGAGACCTGGGGCGGCGTGCAGCTCCAGTCCTTCCCCCTCGCCGGCCCGGCGCTGGCGGCGTGGCGTGAGGAGCAGCGCCGGCGCGCGGAGCGCGAGGCGGCGGCGCGCGCCCGCTACCGCTCCGCGCCGCCCCCGCCCGGCTCGTCCGCCGGCGCCCCCGGGCCGATGTACGCCGCCGCGGCCGCGCCCGTCGGAGCGGCACCCCCGGCCCCGGGCGCGGCACCGCGCGCGGCGGCGGCCATGGGCCTGGGCGTCGGCGGGACGATGCGCCAGGAGGTGTACCGGGACGAACGCCCGCTCACCGACTGGTCGGAGGAGCCGGCCGGCCGCGTCTTCGTCCACCTGGTGACGCCGCCGGAATGGCGCCGCATCACCGGCGAGGCACCGCCCCCGTCCCCCGTGGACCGCGCCGCCTACACCCGCGCCGGCCTGCCCTGGTACGACTACTACGACGAGGACGCCACCGACCTCGCCCCCACCGACACACTGAGCGGGGTCAAGCCGGTCGGCGACTGGCTCGGCGACGACCACACCCCCTGGCAGCCCCCGTCCCCGCACCAGACCCACCCCCTCGGCGACGCCCCGCAGCCGGGCGCACCGGTCGAGGACGGGGACTGGTGACGAGTGGGCGGGGGTCAGTACAGGAGATCTTCGGGACGCTGGGAGAGGCGGTGCAGATGGCGTCCCGCGCTCACCATCGCGTGCAGCAGCCGGTGACCTTCCGCCGGGGAGACGAGTCCTTCGACTGCCGCCTGGCTCATGAGGTCATAGGTTTCCTTCACCGTGATGCCGCGGCGGCGGGCGAAGGCGCCGGCGGACCGGTCGTCCGTGATCCACAGGGAGCCGTGGTACTCGGGCCGGCGTGTGATCAGTACGCAGGTCTCGGCTTCACCGAGGTGCTTGGTCGGCACGGAGGCGTCGCCACCGAATACGGCCCTGCGTACCCGCTCCACCTCTGCCAGTTCGGTGTCAGCGGTGATCTCGATGGGTTCCCCCAGCCAGCCGCCGTCGGCGACCTTCCGGAGAGGCGGATGGTAGGGGGCCGACCGTCCGGCCTCGTGGGCAACGGCCTGGGTCCATCTGCCGCGGCCGTCAAGTGTCTTCTCCAGTAAGAGGAGCCGGTCGACGGCCGCGAAGTTGCACAGGACCGTGTTGTCCGGGAACCACCACGTCCTCATGGTTGGAAGACCAGGTCCCCTTCTTCGAAGCCCTGGGCGGGCAGGTCCTGGACCACCGGGTCGAGGTGGTCGTGCAGGCGGTCCACGTCCACCCCCATGAGGGCCGCGAGGGGGCGGAGGGTCGTCTCGCCGTCGAGGTAGCCCCGGAACAGCGCGGAGAGCAGGCGCGGGGGAAGCCGCTCGGCCTCGGCGAGCGACATCTGCCGCTGGAAGGCGTCCACCGCCCCGGCGGACAGGTGGCACGTCTCCGTGGTGAGGCCGCGGAGCCTGGCTCTCTTCTCCGGTTCCACAAAACCCAGTTGGTGCAACCGGGCGGCCAGGGCGCTGGGGGAGACCCGGAACCGGACGACCAGCTTCTTGAACACCTCGTCCGTGAGAGGCGCTCCGCCCTCGGGCGCGCCTTCGCCGAAGGCCGCCCTCACCTCCTGCTCCGGCATGAGCAGCTTCGCCGCGAAGACGTTGGCGCGCACCTCCGTCGGATCCTGCTGACGGCCGGGCGCGACGCTGTTCTCCGCGAGGAGTTCCTGGGCGTCCCGCGCCAGAATGTGCCCCAGCTCATGGGCGAGGGTGAACCGCTGACGGGTCCAGGTGTCGGTGCGCCGCAGGAGGACGAGCCGGAAGCCGTCCGTCTGCCAGGTCAGACCGTCCACTCCCCGGGGGAGGGCCGTGATCGCGACGTCCACCCCGAAATGCTGTTCGCAGGCGGCGATCAACTCCTCCGTCTCCAGCGCCGCGACGGAGGGGATACCGGCGGACGCCAGACGCGCCAGGGCGTCCTCGGCGAGGAGCGTGCCCTGTTCGGTGTGCCGTTGTACGTGGGCGCGCACTTCCGGCAGCACCGGCAACTCCGCCGAGCGGCCGAGGAGGTCGAGCACGTCGTACGCGGTGGTGAACCGATGCGTCGTCTCCTCGATGTTCGTCCGGTCCGGAGCGGCGAACCCCCGCGTCCGTGCGGCGACCGAAGGCCTCAGCGGCTTGCGGCCCGTCAGCAGCCACTCCACGGTCCGCCCGCCGGTCTCGGCGATCAGTGCGAGGTCCAGGGCGGTGAACCGCCGGACGCCGCTGAGGGACTTGGACAGCTTGTCGGGCGTCAGGCCCACTCTCTCGGCGAAAGCGGCCTGGCTCAGGGAGGCCGCCTCCATCACTCTGCGCACGCGGTCCGTCACGGATTCGCTCATGGCGTCACCCTAGGATGGGCTTGCGAGAATCGCAAGAGGCGAGGTCGGATGGGTGGCCGCCGTCCGTGTTGTGCCGGCCGGGCCGTGACAGAAGCGTGGGCGTTGGGCAGTGCCGGGGAAGCGCGGACAGGGTCTCGTACCCGCCCCAGCGCGCGCGGCCGTTCCCGCCGTGGCCGAGGGCTCCGGAAGCGGGTTTCCGCGCCGCGCCGGAGCGGGTTTTCGGAAGAATTCCGCCGACGGAGAAGGGGCGCCGCGGACGGTGGTCCGCGGCGCCCCGGAGGTTCCGGCCGCCGCCGTCAGCGCCCGGCGGCGAAGCCCACGAACGCCGCCCACGGGGCGCTGCCGAACGACAGGCGCGCACCCTGAACGTTCTTGGAGTCCCGGACGTGGACGGTGGCCGGCTGGGCGGCCACCTCGACGCACTCTCCGCCGTCGCCACCGCTGTAGCTGCTCTTGCGCCAGACCAGTTCCGAGCTGTCCTGTATGGGCTGTTCGGGGTTCATAGATCTCCTAGCAGCTTCTCGACCAGGGCCAGGGACTCATCTGGAGTCAGGGCCTGGGCCCGGATGCTTCCGTAGCGTGCCGCCAGGATACGGACCCTGTCCGGTTCTGTAATCAGTCGGTTGATGCCCTGCGCCTCCACGTAACCGACCTGCTGCCTGCCTTTCGGCGTGAGCAGGATGAACGGCCCCTCCAGGCCGCCGTGGCCACGGGATGCCATCGGTAGCACCTGAAGGGTCGTGCTACGGAGACGGCCGAGGGTGAGGAGATGCCTCAGCTGCCCCCGCAGTACTTCTGTGCCGCCCAAGCGCCTCCTCAGCACCGATTCCTCGATCACGGCGGTCACCAGTGGTGCGGGCCACCGGGTCAGGAGTTCTTGGCGCGCCAGCCGTGCCGCCACTCGCCGTTCGATGGTCTCTTCGGGCAGCAGCGGCTGGTAAGCCGAGAAGATCAACCGCGCGTAGTCCTCCGTCTGCAAGAGTCCCGGTACCGTTAGCGTGCTGAAGAAATTCACCTCCACCGCGTCCGCCTCGATGCGGGCGTAGTCGCGGAACCAGGACGGGTGGCGCACGCGGGCGCGGGACTTGGCCTTGAGCACGTCGCCGGTCACGCCCTTCAACAGGCCGCCCGCGCCGAGCGCTTCGTCCGCCGCCTCCAGGAGTTCCGGTTGCGGCACGCGGCGGCCGCGTTCCACCGACGAGATCAAGTCCTCGCCGAAGCGCAGCCGTACGCCCAGCTCCTTCTGCGTCAGACCGGCCCGCTCGCGCAGCAGCTTGATCTGCCTGCCGATCGCACGGAAGAGGTCCGCCGCGTCGTCGCTGTCGTCCAGCGGGGCCAAGTGCTGTTCGTCATCCGGGTGTTCTTCCGCCTCGGGCCGGGATTCGAGTTCCGTCATGGTGGTCATCCCCCTCTCCCACGGCTCAACCGATCGACGCACGTCCGGTTACTGCCGCCGGGGCCGACAGCGGCCCGGCTCGCCGGTACACCGGCCGCTTGTACCGGTGGGCGGGCCCGGTGGCGTCCGAGGTCACCCCCGGGCGGGTTATCAACTTCGCCCGGGGTACCCGCGTACAAGACGCAACAAGAGTGCCGAAGGAGGAGAAACCATGCCGGGTCAGTCCGGATCCAAGCGTGAGCGGCAGTACGAGCACATCAAGGAGGGCGCCGAGAAGCGCGGTGCCTCCACTGGACGGGCCAAGGAGCTGGCGGCCCGGACGGTGAACAAGAAGCGGGCGCAGGCAGGGGAAGCCAAGTCGAGCAGTGGCAGCTCCGGTGGCTCCAAGAGTTCCGGCGGCTCCAAGGGCTCCGGTGGTTCGAAGACGCGGGACGAGCTCTACGCGGAGGCCAAGAAGCGGGGGATCGAGGGGCGCTCCTCGATGAACAAGCAGGAACTCGCCCGGGCGCTCGGCCGCTGACCAGCGGCAGCGGCAGCGGCACGGCCCCCCTCGTCCGTACCCCGGGCCGGTGTGACCGGCCGTGACGGTCGTCGCCGACCGTGACCGTGCCGCACGTCCGGTACCCGGGCGCACGGCTCGGCGCCGCGGCGGAGGGGCGCCCCGGGCGGTCCGGTGGCCGCCCGGCCGCGTACGCCCGCCGCTCGCCGCCGCCCCCGCCGTCCCGTGGCGACCGCCGGAGGCGGAACCCGCCGCCGCACCCGGCAGGGCCCTGTCGTGACACCGGCGGTCAGGAGATATCTTGATGTCGAGCAATGTTATCGACGTGACGTGGAGCGGAGCACCAGGTGACTGACTCGACCATCATCTACACGCAAACCGACGAGGCCCCGGCCCTGGCGACCTACTCGTTCCTGCCGGTGGTCGAGGCCTACGCCTCGAAGGCCGGGGTCACCGTGGAGAGCCGCGACATCTCCCTCGCGGGCCGGATCATCGCCGTCTTCCCGGAGTACCTCAAGGACGACCAGCGGATCGACGACGCCCTCGCCGAGCTCGGCGAGCTGGCGAAGACCCCCGGCGCCAACATCATCAAGCTGCCGAACATCTCGGCCTCCATCCCGCAGCTCAAGGCCGCCGTCGCCGAGCTCCAGGAGAAGGGCTACGCGCTCCCGGCGTACCCGGACGACCCCAAGACCGACGAGGAGCGCGACATCCGCGCCCGCTACGACAAGGTCAAGGGCAGCGCCGTCAACCCCGTCCTGCGCGAGGGCAACTCCGACCGCCGCGCCCCGGGCTCGGTGAAGAACTACGCCAAGGCGCACCCGCACCGCATGGGCGCCTGGTCGGCCGACTCCAAGACGAACGTGGCCACCATGGCCGAGAACGACTTCCGCTCGACCGAGAAGTCCGCGGTCATCGCCGAGGACGGCGCGCTCCGCATCGAGCTGGCGGGCGAGGACGGCTCCGTCACCGTCCTGCGCGAGTCCGTACCCGTGCTGGCCGGCGAGGTCGTGGACGCGGCCGTGATGCGCGCCGCGGCCCTGCGGTCGTTCCTCGCGGACCAGGTGAACCGCGCCAAGGCCGAGGGCGTGCTGTTCTCCGTGCACCTCAAGGCCACGATGATGAAGGTCTCCGACCCGATCATCTTCGGCCACGTGCTGCGCGCCTTCTTCCCGAAGACCTTCGGCGAGTACGGCCAGACCCTGGCCGCCGCCGGCCTCAGCCCCAACGACGGCCTCGGCGCCATCTACAAGGGCCTCGACGCGCTGCCCGAGGGCGCGAAGATCAAGGAGTCCTTCGAGGCCGAGATGGGCGACGGCCCCGCGCTGGCCATGGTCGACTCCGACCGCGGCATCACCAACCTGCACGTGCCGAGCGACGTCATCGTCGACGCCTCCATGCCGGCCATGATCCGCACCTCCGGCCACATGTGGGGCCCGGACGGCGAGGAGGCCGACACGCTCGCCGTCATCCCCGACAGCAGCTACGCCGGCGTCTACCAGACCGTGATCGACGACTGCCGTGCCAACGGCGCCTTCGACCCGTCCACCATGGGCTCGGTCGCCAACGTCGGCCTGATGGCGCAGAAGGCCGAGGAGTACGGCAGCCACGACAAGACCTTCGAGATCCCGGCCGCGGGCACCGTGCGCGCCGTGGACGGCAAGGGCGAGACCGTGCTGGAGCAGAGCGTCGCCGCCGGTGACATCTTCCGCATGTGCCAGACCAAGGACGTGCCGATCCGCGACTGGGTCAAGCTCGCCGTCACCCGCGCCCGCGCCACCGGCGACCCGGCCGTCTTCTGGCTGGACGAGAGCCGCGCCCACGACCGCAACCTCATCGAGAAGGTCCGCGCGTACCTGCCCGAGCACGACACCGAGGGCCTGACCATCGAGATCATGTCCCCGGTCGACGCGACCGCGTACTCGCTGGAGCGCACCCGCCGCGGCGAGAACACCATCTCCGTCACCGGCAACGTCCTCCGCGACTACCTGACGGACCTCTTCCCGATCCTGGAGCTGGGCACCAGCGCCAAGATGCTCTCGGTCGTCCCGCTCATCAACGGCGGCGGGCTGTTCGAGACCGGTGCCGGCGGCTCGGCGCCCAAGCACGTCCAGCAGCTCGTCCAGCAGAACTACCTGCGCTGGGACAGCCTGGGCGAGTTCCTGGCCCTCGCGGTGAGCTTCGAGCACCTGGCGCAGACCACGGGCAACGCGGGCGCCCAGGTGCTCGCCGACACCCTCGACCGCGCCACCGCCACGTTCCTCAACGAGGACAAGTCGCCCAGCCGCAAGCTCGGCGGCATCGACAACCGCGGCAGCCACTTCTACCTGGCCCTGTACTGGGCCCAGGAGCTGGCGCGGCAGACGGAGAACGCGAAGCTCGCGGAGGCGTTCGCGCCGTTCGCCGAGACCCTGGCCGCCCAGGAGGGGACCATCGTCGACGAGCTCGTCGCGGTGCAGGGCTCCCCGGCCGACATCGGCGGCTACTACCAGCCCGACCCGGCCAAGGCCTCGGCGGTCATGCGCCCGTCGAAGACCTTCAACCAGGCGCTGGCGAACCTGAGCTGACCCGGCACCCGTGAGGCTCCGCCCCGGCCGGCATCCCGCCCGGCCGGGGCGGTCGCATGTCCGGGGACCGGTCGGGGACCGGTCCGGGGACGGGCCCGGCGCCGCTGTGTTAACTGCGTATTACTGCACGTTCTCCCTGGATTTTTCCGCCCGGACCCGCCCCATGACACGCCGTTCCCTTCGGCATGATGAAGACCGCCGCTCGGGGTGCGGTCACCGAAACCCTCCATCGGACGCACCCTCCGCACCGTCCGCCCGGGAAGCGCCACCCCCGTGCGCCGGCTTCCCGGCCGGACGGACGGCACCCGGCCGGGAGACGCCCCCGGCCCCGGCCCGGCCCTCCGCCCGCCCCCGCGGGGGCCGGGCCCTCCGGGGCGGCACCGCGCGACCGCTGGACTTCACCACCGCCCGGGCACCACCGGGCGGACGTGGCGACGAAGGGACGGTAAGGACCATGTGCGAGGGTGCCGCGGGGACCGACGGCCGCCCGTCACCGCACCCGGAACGCTCCGCGAGCACGCCCGGCACGCCCGGAAGAACGAGCGGAAGGAGCGTCCCGGGATGACCAAGTGGATCGTCAGCATTCCCACGCTGCGCGACGAACCCGGCGAGCCCGGCGGCCGGATACCCGGCGTCCAGCTCTATGTGGTGGAGGCCTCGCACCCCCGGCTCGCCCGGCGCGTCGCCCTCGACCGCGCCGCCGGAGCGCCGGCCTTCCGCCACCGGCGGGGAGCGGCGCTGCTGGTGGAGAAACTCGTCATCTCCCCCTGGAACGGCCCCGATCACAGTGTTTCCTCGCCGACTGCCGGTCTCCCGGGCTGAGTTCGTCTACCGTTCCGGCATGCCCACGGTACTTGTAGTCGAGGACGACGACCTGGTCCGTGACGTGCTGACCCGCTCCCTCACCGCCGCGGGTTACGACGTCACGGCGGTCGGCACCGCCATCGAGCTGATGCGCCGCATCACCCCGCCCGTCCCCGACCTCGTCGTCCTCGACCTCGGACTGCCCGATCTGGACGGCAGCCAGGTGCTGCGGATGCTGCGCGCCGTCAGCCGCGTCCCCGTCATCATCGCGACCGCGCGGAGCGAGGAGTCGGAGATCGTCCGGCTGCTGCGCGACGGCGCCGACGACTACCTGGTGAAACCGTTCTCCAGCGAGCAGCTGGCCGCCCGCGTGCACGCCGTGCTGCGCAGGTCCGGCCAGGCCCCGCCCTCCCGGCTCCAGGTGGGCGACCTCGTCCTGGACCTCCAGGCGCGCGGCGTCACCCTGAAGGGGAAGACCATCGAACTCAACCGGCGCGAATTCGACCTGCTCGCCTACATGGCCCGGCGCGCGGGCGCGGTCGTCACCCGCCGCGAACTGCTGACCGAGGTCTGGCGCGGCAGCGACGTCTACGAACGCACCATCGACGTCCACCTCTTCTGGCTCCGCCGCAAGCTGGGGGAGACCGCCGCCGCGCCCCGCTATCTCCACACCGTGCGGGGCGTCGGACTCCGGCTGGAGGCGCCCCGGTCATGACGGCACAAGGGTGGCGGACGCCATGACGCTGCGCGGCTGGCACGCCCGGCTCTCCCTCGGCATCTCCCTGCTCACCGCTCTCGCCTTCGCGCTGCCCCTGGCGTTCTTCGCGCGCCAGCAGTCGGCCGAACGCGCGCAGCAGACCTCGGAACGGCGCGCGGCGACCCTCGTGACCGTCCTCGGCGCCACCCGGGACCGCGACGAACTGGCGGCCGCCTGGCGCAGCTCCGGCGACGACGCGCGGTCCACCTGCGTCCGCCTCGACGACGGCGTGGTCGGCCGCTGCCCGGCCCCGGCCTCGTACGCGGAGCGTGCGGCGGAGCGGCGGCGCGCCCTGTGGGTCCGGCCGCCCGGCCGCGAGGAGGTCCTGCTGCTGCCCGTCTCCCTGCCGAATGGCGGAACGGCCGTGGTCGAGTCCGCGGTACGGGCGGAGGAGCGCTCCGAGGGCGTGCTCACGGCCTGGCTCGTTCTCGCCGGGGCCGTGGCCGCGCTGACCCTGATCTCGGTGACCGGCGCCGACCGCATGGCACGCCGGCTCAACCGGTCCGCCACCGACCTGGCGCGCGCCGCCACGGCGGTGGGCGAGGGCGACTTCCGCGTCCGCGTCGCGGTCGAGGGGCCGCGCGAGGTCCGGCGCGTGGGCCGGGCCTTCAACGCCATGGCCGACCGCATCGACGAACTGATGCGCGCCGAGCGGGAGTTGCTGGCCGACCTCTCACACCGGCTGCGCACCCCCCTGACGGCCCTGCGGCTGGAGGCGGATCTGCTCGCCGTCCCCGCCAACTCCCGCCTCCGCGCCGGGCTGGCGGCTCTCGACCGCGAGGTGACGAGTCTGATCAGCACCACGCGGAGCGGACCGGCGCGGGAGCGGCTGCCCGGCCGCGGGTCCAGCGATCTGCCGGCGGTGGTCGGCGGCCGGATGGAGTTCTGGTCCGCGCTGGCCGAGGCCCAGGGCCGCGAGTGCCAGGTGTGGCTGGGGCGCGGTCCGCTGCCGGTGGACCTCCCGGCGGACGACCTGACCGCGGCGCTCGACGCGCTGGTCGGCAACGTCTTCCGGCACACGCCGCCGGGCACGGGCTGGGGGGTGCGGGCGGGCCTGCTGTCGGGCGCCCCCCGCCTCGTGGTGGAGGACGCCGGCCCGGGCATCGAGAGCCCGGCCCTCGCGGCGGCGCGCGGCGCGAGCGAGGGCGGATCGAGCGGCCTGGGCCTGGACATCGCCGCCAAGGCGGCCGAGGCCGCCGGGGGGCGCCTGGTGGTCGACCGCAGCCCGTGGGGCGGGGCCCGCGTCACGATGGTCTTCGGCCCCGTACCGGACGGCGGAGCCGTGGACGCGGGCGGCAACGGCCACCGGAGAGCCGGCGGCCGGAACAGCCGGCGGAACACGTCCGGGAACACGGCCGGTGCCCCGCACCGCACGGCGGCCGGCGACGGCACGGCGGAGAGCTAGCTCCGCCCGCCCGCGCGCTGTCAGGCGGCGGCGGATCCGCACCCGCGCCCACGAACCACCCCTGGGCGTGCCCCGCGCCCCGGACGATCCGGCCAGGTCGTCCCGGCATCAGGGCTTGAGTGGCAGGGGCGGGCGGTACGCCTGTCTCAGATGCCGATGATGGCGTCGTGGACGGCCCACCCCATGGCGCCCGCGCACCAGCTGACGTTGCCGAGGACGGCCACGTCCAGGTCTTGTCGCGGGTAGTGGTAGAGGCGGGCGCTGGCCCCGTCCTCCTCGCCGGTGTGACCCCAGCGGACAACGGACCCTTCGTCGTCCAGGATGTGGGTGAGACCGAAGCCGTACTTCCACCGGTAGCCGCGGACCTTCTCCTCGCGCTCGTCGACCTGCGGGGTCAACGCCAGGCGCGTGATCTCCTCGCTCAGCAGCCGCCCGTGACGCAGTGCGTGGGCAAAGGCCGTCAGATCGGCGGCGGTACAGGTGGCTCCGCCATCGGCGGCGGCGCAGGGCGTGGTCGCGTAGTGATTCGTCCGGTACGGGGTGGGGCCGCCGGCGGCGGTGAGGTACCCGTCGGCGATGTCCGGCCCCAGGTTGTCCAGGGCGGGGAAACCGGCCGTGGCCATGCCGGCACGGGCGAAGACGTCGCCGGTGACGACTTCCTCGTAGGAGCGGCCGGTCACCGCTTCGATGAGCAGACCGAGCAGGATGTAGCCGGCGCCGTTGTAGAGATACCGCTCTCCGGGCGGGAAGTGGGGCTGCTTGCCGGCGAACAGCGGCAGATAGTCCTTGTTCCCGCGCAGCAGATAGAGCGGATGTGATGCGGTCAGGGCGGCCCATTCGGCCTCCCAGTCGTCGCTGCCCTCCTCGAACCAGTCACCGATACCCGCTGTCATCGTCAGGGCGTGGCGGACCGTGATCCGTGGATCGAGCCGGGGCATGTGGTCCTCCAGGAAGCCCAGCAGCGTGTCGTCCAGGCGGACCTGCTTCCGCTCGACGAGCTGCAGGACTGCCACCGCGGTGAACATCTTGGACACCGACGCCACCCGGAAGCCCGTGTCGGACGTGTTCGGTACGGACCATCGCCGTGATGCCATTCCGAACGATCTGGTGAAGACCGGCTGCCCCTGCCTGGTGACACGGACCGTGCCGGAGAACCCCTCGTCTTCCGCCACTCCGGATACGACATTTTCCAGACATTCCGGATCAAATCTGTCAGTTGTCGCAGCCGTCACCGCACACACCTCGCAGAAAGAACGTTCGTGATGGATCGGCAACGATTGTGCAGCAGGCGTCCGCCTGATGGGGGGCTCGCGGAAGGGGTGGTGAGGCGACAGGAACAACCAAGGAACCAATCGCCCTCAGGTCTCGGCCTCCAGGGCGCTGCGGGTGGCCGGCCCGTACACGCCCGCCGGGTCGGCCTCGATGCGGCGCATGGCCTGGTAGTTCTGGACCGCGGCCTCGGTCGGCTGGTCGTACGTCCCGTTCAGAGGGGCGGTCTGGATCCCGACCTCGCGCAAGCGCTGCTGCAGGCTCAGCACTTCGGCGCCCTCGTCCCCGCGGCGCATCGTCCGCGCGGAATCCCCGGTGCCGGGCGTTCCGGAGGAACCGCCGGCCTCCGGCGGGGACGACGGGGACGGCGGGGCGGAACTCGGCCCGATCCGCGGCGGCGGGGCGGTCGGCGCGACGGTGGTGGTGACCACGGGCGCGGGAGACGGCTGGGCGGTCACGGTCGCGGTGGCGGACGGAACCGGGCTGGGTTTGGCCTGGATCGTCGGGGACTTGGGCGGGTCGATCGGTGCGCCGAGCATCCGGACCAGGGCGAACGCCAGCAGCGCCAGGGCCGCGACCCCGGCGGCCGACAGCAGGCGCCCGCGCCACCGCCGGGGTAGCCGGGCCGCGTGTTTGTGCTGCCCCACAGGCATCGTTGCCAGCCTTTCCTTCGCTGAGGCGGCCGGTCCGGTGCCACCCGCGATACGGCGCTCCCCCCGTCTTCCGCTCCGGCCGTCGGCCGGTGGACTCGTTGGCGATTGTAGGCGGCAGCGACCCTCCGCCCGCGGCGAGTTGAAATTTTCAGCCGGTTCCGGCCCGGCGGCCGGGGCCGGGACCTTCTACCGGGCCGAGAGCCGGTCGTACTCGGCGCGGGTGACCGGGACGACGGTGCCGTGGCGGGGCGAGGAGGGGAGGTCGTAGGACGGGGACATCGTCCAGCGGCCGGAGGCGAGGTCGGTGGTCTCGAACGGTACGTATCCGCGGCCGCCGAACTCGTCGATGAACAGGTACCACTTCTCCTCGGTGTTCGACTTGAACACCGCCGGGCCCTCACCGCGGCTGATGCCCGGGCCCGCCGCACCCTCGCGGCCGATGCAGTCCGCCACCGGGCTCCAAGCGGCAGCCAGCAGATCGGCCGAGCGCTCCTGGGCGATGAACTTCCCGCAGGGGGCCGACTCGCTCTGGTTCCGCTCGTCCTTGGTGAAGCGGTGGTAGACGCCCTGGTGCCGGATCACGGTGGAGTCGATCACCGAGTGGCCCGGGTCGTGCCAGACCCGGGCCTCGCTGAAGGTCCGGAAGTCCGTCGTGGTCGCATACATCATGCGGTTGTGGCTGCCGCCGGTGTGCTGCGGGTCGTCGGCCGCGTACAGCTTGGACGCCCAGAAGACGACGTACCGGCCGCGGCTCTCGTCCCAGTACGCCTCGGGGGCCCAGGTGTTGCCGGCCGTGGGCGGGGAGACCTGGACGGAGCGCTGCGGCGACCAGGTCACCAGGTCGGACGACTCCCAGACGATGATGGACCGGCTGCCGTGGCGCTGGGCGCGGTCCCAGTCGCCGTTGCCGTAGATGCGCAGGTCGGTGGCGATCAGATAGAAGCGGTCGCCCTGCGGGGAGCGGATGAGGAACGGGTCCCGCACGCCCCGGTCGCCGAGCGTGGAACGCAGCACCGGGGCACCGCCGTTCAGCTCCCGCCAGCGCAGCGGGTCGTTGCCTTCGCTCAGTGCCAGGTGCACCTGCTCGCCGTCGGCGGTGCCCTCACCGGTGAAGTACGTGAAGACGTATCCGGCGTACGGCTCGGCGGCGGACGCGCCCCGGGGACCGGCGGCGGCCGGGGGGCCGGTGGTCGTGGTGAGGAGGGCGAGGAGGAGGGTGAGGGCGCCGGTCAGCGCGGCGGCGGTGAAGCCGCGGCGCGAGGGGCGGGGGGTCCCGGGCATACGTCCCACTTTCCCGAACCTGTGTGTGGGGGAGGGGTGCTGAACCGCTGAAGTGCTGCGACGTGCCGAGTTCCCGCTGAGTTGCTGCCGAGTTGCTGTGGAAGGGCTGCGGAACGGCCGGTGTGCGGGAGCAGCGAGCGGAGCAGGGCCCGCGCGTCGCTGCCCGCCAGTATGCGCGCGCGGGACGGGCGGTCAACACCGCGCCGAAGGAACCCCGTTGGCGGATTCCGGCCCGCTCGCCGTGCGCCGCTGCCGCGGATGCGGCCGACGCGGATGCGGCCGAGGGCCGCCGGCGTTCGCCGGCGGCCCCGTTGCCGATGCGGCGGTGTGCGGTGTGTGCCGCAGGGTGCCGCGGTGCCGCTGGGGTGCGGACGGTGCCGGTTCCTCAGCCGGAGGAACCCTCCCGCCGCTCGGCCGCCGCCCGCAGATGCGGCAGCAGCGGTGCCTTCTGCGCGCCCGCCGCCGGCGGCCACGGCGGCGTACCCGTCTCACCGACCTCCCAGCCGGAGGAGTCGATCCAGGCCGCCCGCTGCACCAGCCAGTTCTGCATGAGCGTCAGCTGCTCCTGCCAGGTCTGGGTGGTCTGGGTCTGGAACGGCCCGACCTGCCTGGTGTTGAGGTTGGGCCACTTCTGGAAGTTGCGCTGGGCCCCGTTCGCCAGCGGCGAGGTCAGCTGCGTGACCCGGTTGCGCAGCTGCGCGTCGGACAGCACGCCGCTGCGCAGCTCCTGCCAACGGGCCTGCACCTTCTGGTTGAACGACGGGTCCTGCATGAGTTTCAGGAACCAGTCGGTGGTGCCGAAGCCGAAGAACGGCTGGAACTGCCAGCCGTCGACCGGGCTGCCGTTGGGGATGGCGTTGAAGCCGAGGTCGTAGTCCCACAGCGGCCCGGCGGTGAGCTTGCCGCCCCGGTCCTTGTACATGTACATGCTGCGGAGATAGGAGTCGCCCTGCCGGCCCATCTCATTGAGGATGATCAGGTTCACGAAGGAGTCGACGTCGATATAGGCGGGGTAACCGGTCTGCGGATCGGAGGGGTTGGCGCTGCGCAGCGCGTTGTGGAGTTTCTGGACGTACTGGGTGATCCACGTCTTCTGCTCGGGCTGGAGATCGTTCGGTTCCGTGACCTCCAGATCCGACCAGCACTCCTGCCCGGTGCACGGCAGCTTCGGCTCCTCGGCCGCCCAGGCGTCGAATTTCATGACGTAGCCGCCCGTGACGGCCGGCTCGGTGAGGTCGCCCTTCTTGAGCTTGGCGATGTCCAGCCGGTCCGGTGACACCTTGATGTTCTCGTCGAGCACGTAGACGCCCTGGTAGTCGTCGGCGCCCAGGGGGCCGCCGTCCAGGTTGAGATACACCTCGACGAACCGGTGACGCGGCGTCTGCAGCCCCATCTCCCGCCCCAGGGTGTACGCGAAGGCGTCGCGGACCAGGGTCTTGTCCGGGAACGGGCTGCGCAGCACCCAGTCGGAGTCGGCCGGCATGCCGAGCACGGGGTAGTCGGCGTCCTTGTCCGCGTTGTCGCGGAACTCGATCCGGTACGGGGCCTTCTCGAAGCTCGCCGAGGACTGCCCGCGCAGGTGGAAGCCGGCGCGGGTGGCCACCGCCGGAGCCGCGCCGAGCGAGGTGGTCCCGCCCTGCGGCTCCATCAGCAGAGCGGCGACGTCCCGGTACTCGCGGTCCGGCTTGCCGGCGCCGTAGGCGTCCAGCACGAGGAGCGGCAGATCGTGGTTGGCGTTGACGCTGCGCGCAACGTACACGGCTGTGCCGGGGTCGCCGCTCGCCGTCCCGTTCACGAAGGCCTGGGCGCGGAGCTGCGTGGTGCTCGTGAGGCGCAGCGGGCCGGAGTACAGCGTCGACGAGGCGGTGGGCAGCTGCCCGTCGGTGGTGTAGCGGATCTGGGCGTCGGCGATGGTGGTGCCGAGGGAGACGGACACCTCGTTCTGGAAGGTGCCGCCCGGGGTGGAGAAGGTGATGTCCCCGGTGAGGTCCTCCGCCGATTGCTCGCCGGCGGCGATGTCGGCCTTGGTGGCCTTGGTGGGAGCGGCCGCGCCGGTGTCGGACGCCTTGGCGGGCCCCGTCTTCTCGGCGGCCCGGGCCTCCTGGGCCCAGGATCTGTCGGGTGGCGCGGGATCACCGCTCGCGCCGGCGGGACCGGCCAGGCCGGTCATGACCAGGGACACCGCGGCCAGCAGGCCCACCGTGCCCATCCGTTTTCTGCGCACAGAGCAACACCTCGATTCGCGAAAGGGGCACGGCACGACGGCGGCAGACATCGTCCGCTGCCGCCGGGCCCGCGTTCCTTTACCTGTGTACGTGTATGTGCCGTACGTGCTGGTGAGCACCGTCGCCGGTGCTCCTTCGCTCCCCTGGCTCCCGCCGAGGGGGGCGTTGTGCGGGTGCCGGGCGGTGGCGGTGGCCCGTCGGCTCGGCGGGAACGTCAGCCGACCGCGCCGGCGCCGGACAGCTCCCTCGCCGGCCGGCACGTGTCACCGGCCGGCCCGGCCCCGTGGAACTCCCGGCGCAGTGTGCGGCGCCAGGGCGTGGCCGGCAGGTAGGGGCGCAGCGCGGCGAGGCCGGTGGCGTACTTCGAGATGCGGCTGGGCCGGTACTTGTTCTGCCACAGCAGCCGGTCGGCGGGGGAGGCCGTGGAGCCGGTCTTGGTCTCCACGATCGCCATGTGGGGCAGGCGCAGCTCCTGGTCGCCGTCCTGCCACGTCAGCCCGGTGTCGATGGTGACGCGGCTGTTGGTGCCCGGGAGGTAGAGGGTGGCGCGGTGGTAGCGGGTGGTCAGCGTCGGCACGAAGGTGAACCGGTGGCTGCCCTCGATGCGGTTCCCGGCCAGGGTGGTGTCGACGAAACGCCGTCCGGGGACGAGCGTGTCGTATTCGTCCGGCGCGTAGGGCAGGCGCGCCTTGACGGTGTTGTCGCGGGAGCCGCGGGTCTTCACCTCCAGCCAGCACTCGTCGGACTGTTCGTAGACGCGGGTGCGGATCTTGAAGCGGCGGCGCCGGCGGTGCGCGGTCAGCCGGTAGCTGAGGAGGTCGGGGGTGTCGAAGTACAGCGACCGGTAGGCGAACCGGCGGTCGCCGTCGATCTCCAGGACCCTCGTGTCGGCCGGCAAGCGGGTCAGCAGGGCGCTCAGCGCATCGGCCGGCAGGACGTACTTGCGGTCGACGCGGGTCTGCAGCATGGCGCAGGCGAGCAGTTCGTCCAGCCCGATGGGCGGCAGCTCGCCGAGCGCGGCACCGAGCGGTGCGGGGGTGCTCACGGCCGCACCGTCAGCGGGGACGCGCCGGCGCCGGCGGTGGGAGCCGGCCCGGTCCGGGACGTGGTGTCGCCCTTGGCGCCGCGGCCGGCGGGCACGCTGCGGTAGCGCACGTCCACCACGGTGGTGTCGTTGACCAGGTCGAGCCGATGCACGGTGGCCGAGTGGACCCGGGCCCCGAGGGTGTTCTCCAGATGGGCCACCAGCGCGGTGTGGTCGGGCAGCGCCGTGTCCAGCACCATGACCTGGCGTCTGTAGCTGCGCAGCAGCCGCGGGTGGTCGCCCACGTAGAGCACCACCAGGATCAGCGCCATCAGCCCGGCGGACCGCCAGACGTTGCCGGTCACCATGGAGCCGAGGACGCCGAGCGCCAACGCGGAGAAGTAGTAGGCGACTTCGTGCTGGTCGAGCTCCGTGGAGCGGAGCCGGATGATCGACAGGACGCCGAAGAGGGCCATGCCCAGGCCGAGTCCGGTGCTGGAGCCGCTGCTGCTGAGGGAGCTGGCGACGGCGAGCACACCGACGTTGACGCCGAGAAAGGCCACCACCAGGTCGCGGCGGCGGTGGCGTGGGAAGTAGAGGCCGAACACCAGGAGGCTCACTGCGGCGATATCGCAGAGAAAAAGGACAGGTTGGGCCATGGCGGGTCCCTTCCGGTGATGTGGGGGGTGTACGCGCGGTGAACCAGCACCGGCCTGGCGATGACATGAACGGTAAATGTGGTACTACTGCCGCCGCCATTCACTTCCGGCCCATCATGATCCGGGAAACACGCAGGTCACGTTCGGGGTACCGGCGGTCCGCGGAGTCGTTCGGCGCCTCGTCCGCCGGGCGTCGCGGCAGCTCAGGCCATGGGTCGGCGGGCCGAACGTCACTGTGGCGGGGGTCACGTTCGAAGGTGACCGGAACTGTTGGTCGCGCTGCGGTTATCGGAAAGTTTCCAATGTGGTCCGGGGCCTCAGGACGCCCTCCCCACCCTCTGGCGGCCCAGCTCAGCCGCTGCGCCCATGGCGTGCGCCCGGCTGAGGAGACGACTCCGGTTGCCGTCCGGGGGGTCCGCGCGGAGCTGGGTTACCGGAAAGTTTCCGGAACGAAATTGCGCGCCGAGGAGAGGGCTGGCTGATGTGCATGAAGGGACGGGCGGGACTACCGGCCGCGCCCGGGGTTCGTCACCACGTCGCGCCGCCGCCCCGCCGCGGTGACGGAGCCCCCGTCCGGGGTGACGGCGAGGAGGGCCGCGTCGTCCTGCAGAGTCCCGCCGGTGTGCCGGACGACGGCGGTGAGGAGGGCGTCGAGCACGGCGTCCGGATCGGGCGGGAACCGCCGCGCCAGCACCGGAACGGGATCGAAGAAGACGCCGTTCGCGTCACGGGCTTCGTCGATGCCGTCGGTGAACAGCACCAGAGTGGCTCCGGCGGGCAGCTCGAACCGGTCGACCGGCACGTCGTCGCCGCCGAGGGCGCCCAGGCCCAGCGGCAGTGACGGTACGCCCGGTTCCAGCGGGCTCACCCCGCCGTCGTGGACCAGCAGCGGCGCCGCGTGGCCCCGGTTGGCGACGCGTACCACGGAGTTGCCCGGGGGGAACTCCGCGACGACGGCTGTGGCGAACGATTCGCCCTCCTCCCCGGTCGCCTGTCCGATGAGGTCCTGCATCCGCTCCTCCAACTGCCGGACGACACCTGGCAGATCCGGGCGGTGGACGCATGCCTCGTGGAACGAGCCGAGCAGGGCGTTGACCGTACGGATCGCCTCAAGCCCTTTGCCGCGCACATCGGCGAGGAGCAACCGGACGCCGTAGGGGGTCTCCTTGACCGCGAAGAGGTCGCCTCCGATGGCGGCCTCCTCGTGGGCGACCTCGTACCGGGAGGCCACGGCCAGCCGTCCCACCCGGGGCGGCGGATCGGGGAGCACCGCGCGCTGCACCGCCGCGGCCACCTCACGGCTCGTCCGCAACTGCCGCCGGTCCCGCGTCAGCAGCACATTGATCACCGCGGCGGTGACGGTGAGAAGGACCAGGCTGGTGAGCGCCACGAAGCTTTCCTGGGTCGGTTCCCTCGCCAGGTACAGCACCTCGGACCCCACCAGGGTCGCGGCCACACCGGTGGCGATCGTGCCGCGCAGGGACAGAAGCGGCGCGGCCACGCTCGGGGCGGCCGCGAGGAGCGGGAACACACTGATGCCCCCCGGGGTGGCCACGTCGAGCACGAGTGCGCCCGCGATCACCGCGGCGGGCAGCCACCGGAGCCGCCGTCTCCTCTCCAGCGCTTCCGCCGGAGAGGGCGTGCGTCCTCGCCGCCTCGGGCGGGGCCGGACGCCGGAGTTCACGAAAGGGAACGGACGGACCATGGCCCGATCCTTCCAGGGGAGCGGATCTTTGGCGGACTCGGAGCGGCGTACCACGGGGTGTGTCGAAGCAGCGGCGCCGCATCACCTCCGGCGGTGGGGCCGGCGCGGCTCCCGCGCCCGGTTGTCGTCCGCCTCGCCGAGCTGTGGCACGGTACCGGTCGGTGGGGCTCGGGAGGGGAGAAGGATGACGCGCAGGCAGGTATGGGGCACAGCCGTGGCGGCGTTCGTCGCGGGTGGCGCGTTGGGGTTCGCGGCGGCGGCCGTTCAGGGGGACGAGGAACCTCCGGTGACGGCAGGGATGCCGCAGTCGGCGGCGTCGCAGATACCGACCACTCGGGCGGGTCTCGTCAAGGCGTGGGCGGCCGAGCTCCGGCAGACGGGCGAGGAGTTGCCGGAAGGGTGGGAAGCGCTGACCACGGACGAGATCCGGGGCCGCTACCTGCACCAGCGGATGGTGAACGCTCCGGCCGCGGAGGACATCGACCCGGACATGGGCCGCGGCGTGGACGAGTGAGCCACAAGCCCTGCCGTGCGCCAGCAAACGGCTCCGCCCTCTGCTCAGCGGTGACACGGAGTGGAGGGTGTCGACGTCCCGTCGGCGTGGCCGGCCCGCCGCTCACCGGTGGCTCCGCCCGGCCCGGTGCGGAGCCGTGGAGCACTCCTGGCGCGCGCGGCCCGGCCCGCCGCCCGCCGCCAGCTCCGCCCAGACCGTCTTGCCGGGAGCCCCGGAGCGCTCGGTGACGCCCCAGCCGTCGGCGAGGCGGGAAACCAGGAGCAGGCCCCGTCCGGACTCGGCGTCCCCGGGTGGTTCGGCGGGGGAGCGCGGCGGCACCCGCTCGGCGCGGGTGTCGGAAACCTCCACCCGCAGCAGGGCACGGGCGGTCTCCGTGAGGCGCACCCGGAAGTCCCGTCCCGGGACGCGGCCGTGGCGGACGGCGTTGGCGACCAGCTCGCCGGTCACGAGGGTCAGCGTCTCGTTGACCCGCGAGGTGTACGGGTGGCCCCATTCGTGCAGCCGGTGCGAGACGAGCCGCCGCGCGAGCCGCGCCCCGCGCGGGGTGGCGGTGAAGCACATGCCGAACTCCCGCAGGGGCGGCGGCGTTTCCGGTGCGGCGGGTGCGGCGGGTGCGGCGGGCGCGGCGGGGGTGGCGGCCGGGGCGGCTTCGGCGGTGGTTCCGCCGGTCGCGAGGGGGGCGTTGGGGTGCGGAAGTGCGCTGTTCATGACGTTCACGGTTCCGCCCCGCGCGGCTCGGGGGAAGCAGGGACGCGCTGACTTTCCGTAACCGTGCGCGGGCACCGGGCGCGTGTCGGCGCGGTGTGCGCCATGCCGAGGACACCGACGGCCGCCGCCGCGCAAAAGCCCCGGTCCCGTGGCCGGGGCGTGTACCGAGTGCGGCAGCAGAGATGTGCACCGATATTCGTTCCGTTCCGTCGGGGCAAGCGCCTTATCGTGGCGCGGTGACGACGCAGATGATCATTCTCAACGGTGGTTCCAGCTCGGGGAAGTCCGGGATCGTGCGGTGTCTCCAGGCCGTACTGCCGGACCCCTGGCTGGCCTTCGGGATCGACTCGTTCATCGACGCCGTGCCCGCGAAGACACAGGCGTCGGACGAGGGGATCGCGTTCGGGGCGGACGGCGGGGTGAGCGTCGGGGCGGACTTCCGGGCGCTTGAGGCGGCCTGGATGGAGGGCATCGCGGCCATGGCCCGGGCGGGCGCCGGGATCATCGTCGACGACGTCTTCCTCGGCGGAGCGGCGTCCCAGCAGCGGTGGCGGAAGGCCGCGGACGGGCTGGCCGTGCTGTGGGTCGGCGTCAGGTGCGAGAGCGCGGTCGCCTCGGGCCGTGAGGTCGCCCGGGGAGACCGCGTCCAGGGGATGGCCGCGGCCCAGGCGGAGCTGGTCCACGAGGGGGTCGTCTACGACGTGGAAGTGGACACGACACATACCGAGTCCCTGGCCTGTGCCCGGACCATCGCCGCCCACGTCAGCTGATCGCGGGACGGGCCCCGGCCGCCCGGACCCGCCCGGAGGTCCGCCGGCCGCTCCGGCCCCAGGCCGGTGAACCGCACCGTGCGGGTGCGGCCTCAGCCGGAGTTGTACCCCCAGCGGGCCTGCCCGTCCTTGCCCATGAAGCACTTCGCGGGCCGTCCGTCGGAGGTCGTCGCGATGGCACCCACGGGGGAGCAGTACTGCCCGAACTGGACACCGGTCTGGCCGCCGGTGCCGCCTCCCGAGCCGCCGGTGGAGCTTCCGCCGGTGGACCCTGTGCTCCCGGTGGAGCCGCCGGTGCTGCCCCCGGAAGTGCTGCCCGTGGTGAAGCCCTCCGGGATCCGGAAGCCCGGCTCAGGCTCCGGCTCCGGCTCCGGTTTGGGCTTGGGCTTCGGCTTGGGCTTCGGGCTGGGAGCGGTGCAGTCGGTGCCGGGACGGATCAGCCACAGGTTCGTCTGTGCCGTCGTCGAGACCTCGGTGTCCGGCTTCGGCCGCTGACGGCACACCCGCCAGTCGGCCGAGTCGCTCGGCTCGTCGTCCAGCTGCTTGCCGGTGTGCGCGTGGAAGCGGATCACGTGGTCGAAGCCGAGCTCACCGAGAGCGCGCAGGGCGTCCTCGGACCGCTCGCCGACGAGATCCGGCATCACGGCCCGGCGGGGGCCGTGCAGCCGCTCCGGACATTTCTCCCGCTCCGGGACCGCGTACAGCGTCAGCGCCGTGGCGGACGGGACGACCGTCTCCTTGCCGGAGGGCCGCTGGAAACAGACCCGCCAGCCGGTATCCGTGGTCTTCACGGGCCGGTCGGCGGACGAGGCGTCGGCCGCCGAGACCAAACGCCACGCATCGGGGCGGGCCCGCACCACCGCTGTGGTGAGCGGATCCCCGTGGAAGTCGGGTACGGCCAGGGTGGTCGGCCGGTTGCGGTCCGGTGTGGCGACGGATTCGCGCGCCACGGCCGTCTCACCGCCCGAGCCCGGGTCCTGGACGGCGAAGAACACCACAGCCGCGGCCGCGGCCAGGACGACGGACGGCCGGCGTACCCGCGCGAAGAAGCGCTGTCCCCGGCCGGGGCGCAAGGGGGAGTCCGCGGGCAGCAGTTCCCCCCTGGCGGCGAGGAGTTCCCCCTTCGGATCGATCTTCGAGCCCCACAGCCTGTGCGGCTTCCCGCCGACGAGGATCTCGGTGGAGTCCAGCACCCCGTGCGCGCGGCGGAGGATCCGCAGCGGCTCGGGCACACGGGTCACCCGGTGCGTCCAGGAGCCGGACAGCAGGACGAGACCGTGGTCGGTGAGCGCCGCGTAACCCCAGGAGTCGTGGTACAAGGCCCGGACGGCTTCGCGGGGTTCCAGCGCCGCCAGCAGCGCCTTCACCGTCTCCTCCCCGGAGAGGCACGTCTCGACGGCGGCGGCCGCGGCCGTGCGTGCGTCATGGCGCAGGAGGCGCTGCGCGGCAGTCTCGGACATGCGGGGATGTTAACCGCCGCTGACCTGCGGCTCCGCACCGGTACGGGGTCGCCGGCGCGGAGCCGCCGTCTGCCCGGACGCCGCCGGAGCGGGCACGCGGGTTTCGTGCCGGGTTCCGTGTCCGGGCTCGCCCTCACGGCTGCCTGCACGCCGGCGCGTTGGCCGGGGCCGCCGCCGAGGAGGGGGGCGTCCCGGCCGTCCCGCCTGCGTCCCCCGGGTCCGACGACGGGCGCACCGCGGAACGGCGGGCGGAGCCGCCACCCTCCGCGTCAGCCGCGTGTGGCGCCGCGCCACTCCTCCGCCAGCAGGCCGTAGACCAGTTCGTCGTGCCACCCGTCGGCGAAGGCGAGGGCCTCGCGCAGCACGCCCTCCTGCGTGAAGCCCAACCGCCGCGCCATCTTCCGGCTGGGCTCGTTGGCGGGGTCGATGCGCAGTTCGACCCGGTGCAGACCGAGAGGGCCGAACGCCTCGTCGAGCAGCGCCGACATGGCCCGGGTGGCCAGGCCGCGCCCTTCGGCGGAGGCGTCGAGCCAGTAACCGGCCTCGCCCGTTCCGGCGGCGCTGTCGACCTCCAGGCCGACCGAACCGACCAGCCGCCAACCACCTTCCGCCTTCACCCCGATGGCCAGCGGAAGCCGCGTTCCCTCGACCCAGGCCCGCCCCGCCTCGGCGAGAGTCCGCCGGGTGTCCTCGGGGGAGGGCGCGTCCCCGGCGGTCGGGTTCCAGCGGGTGATCCGCTCGTAATTGGCCAGGAAGACCTCGTGATAGGCGGCGGCGATCGCGGGCGTACGGGGGATGAGGACGGCGTCGTCCCCGAGAGGACAGGTGAACATCGAGGCGGTGACGGTGCGCACGCGGACTCCCGGGCGGTGGGGGTGAAGGTGGCCGTGATGGTGACCGTGACGGTTGAGCCCACGCTAGATCCCTGCTCACGGGTGCCGCCAACTGGTTAAGGCCCGCGTGACCTGCCCGAGCGAGGCCGAACGCAACCGAGACGCCGGCCCCGAGGTCGCGTGCCCTCGGCAGACGCTTGCACGGAGCCCTATGTGCGCGATGGCCCAATACCGCCCACAAGTGGGAATGTCTGCTGTTCATAGGACATGCCGATTAGTTCACTTCTACGGTGGCGGCGTGGTGGGCGCGTACACCGGGGATGTGTCAGCGCCCGCCCGGAGGTGTACGCACCATGCGCCGTGTCCCGACGTGCGGGGGTGCGTTGGCGGCCGTGGAGGTAAAGGCATGAGTGAACAAGAGCCGGACGAGGGCACGGAGTTGGTGTGCGAGCAGAACTCGGGGACGCTGCGCGTGTTCGGGCGCCAGCTGAAGCGGTTCCGGGTGCGGGCGGGCGTGGAGCGACCGGACTTCGGCCGGGCGACGGGATATACGGCGTCGACCATCGCGTCCTTCGAACAGGGCCGGCGCGTGCCGCCGCCCCGGTTCATCGACGAGGCCGATCAACTGCTGGATGCGGGCGGGGTCCTCCAGGAGATGAAGGAGGAGGTGGAGAAGGCCCAGTTCCCAGCGTTCTTCCGCGGGGTCGTCAAGCTGGAAGCCGGGGCCGTAGCACTGCACGTATACGCCAACCAGGCCATGCCGGGCCTGTTGCAGACGGAAGAGTACGCACGAGCCGTGTTCGGGATGCGTCGCCCGTTGCTGGACGACGAGCTCATTGAGCAGCGTGTGGCCGCTCGGTTGGCGCGCCAAGAGATTTTCTCTCGCAAGCCAATGCCGACGATCAGCTTCGTTGTAGAGGAGACCGTGCTGCGTCGTCCTATCGGAGGGACTGCTGTGATGCGGGGCCAGCTGGAACAGGCTCTAGTGCGAGCGCGGCACAGGAACGTTGAAGTGCAAGTCATGCCGACGGATCGTCGCGAGCATGCGGCACTGGCTGGTCCATTCACCTTGCTCGAAACGAGGGAAGGCCGGAGGATCGCCTACGTGGAGGTGCTGAAGGAGAGCCGACTCCTCGTGGACCGCAGAGCAGTCCGCGAGATCGAGGAGTGCTACGGCATCCTGCGAGCGCAAGCACTCACCCCACGAGAGTCGATGGCCTTCATCGAGAAATTGCTAGGGGAGACATGATCACTGCGGGATCTGGGGCGGCTGCCTTGGCCTGGTTCAAGAGCAGCCACAGCAGCGAGGAGGGCGGCGAATGTATTGAGGTCGCCATGTCCTGGCGCAAGTCCAGCTACAGCAGTGGCGAGGGCGGAGAGTGTGTTGAGGTCGCTGCGTGCCCTCACACGATCCACGTGCGGGACTCCAAGAACATAGCCCGGCCCGGCCTCGCGGTTGGCCCGGGCGCCTGGGCTTCCTTCGTCGGCTTCGCATCCCGCGCGGACGTCTGACACTCGCCGTACCTCCTTTGCCCTGCACCCTTGAATGCGGTGCAGGGCAAAGGCATGCCTGAGTCATCTCTCGGCTGGATCGCCCGGGAGACGGTCTTCGGACGGCTTCCGAAGGAGGACGGCCCCGTGGCCGTTCGGTGACATGGGCTTGCGAGGATCCAGACATGGCAAGCACAGCAAGGCCGCAGGTGCGGCGCCGGAGAGTCCGTGCGGCAGTGGCCGCGGCCGTGGTGGCGGGTCTGGCCGCAACGGGATGGTACGGCTACGCCAGGGTGACGGAGGCGATGGCCTTCCTGTCCCGGGCCGATGCGGTGGACGCGGCGAGCCGTACGGCGGAGGCGGAGGGGGAACGCCGCCTGGAGCGGGCCGTCAGTGCCCTGCCGGGAGCACCGCGACAACTCGGCACTGCGGCGGCGGACCGCTGCCTTCGTCACATCCCCTTCGAGGGCGAACCCGCCGGCCCGCTGAGCTGCCAGTGGCGGCTGGAACGGTATGCCGTTTTCGACGGCGACCCGCGCACGGTGGGCGAGGAATGGGCGAAGGCGCTCGCCGGCGACCAGTGGACAGGCTCACGGGTGCCGTTCGCTCCCGACTACAGCTCCACCTCCGAACGGTACGAGTACCGCGATCCCCGGACCCGCGACCGTCTCGTCGTCACCCTGGTCCGGGACCGGGGTGAACTGCACCTCCTGGACGCCGCGCCCCTTTTCGAGGGCGCCGAGCAGTACGAACGAGAGCGGCGGACGTTCGCCGGACGGAAGGCCGCGGAGCGCGCGGTGGCGGAAGGCCGCGGAGTCGCCCGCATCTCGTTGGTACGCGCCTACTACCGCCAGAACGGCAGCGTGCCCTTTGACCCTCCGTACTGGTGACGGGCCGGCCCGCTGAGGCCGACCCGGCGTGCCGCACGGCGGGTTGGGGACGGCGCAATCGGCGAAGCGCCCAGGGAACCGCCCTTGAGGTGGCTCCGGTGGTGGCCGTAAGGTCTGGACGTGTCAGCCGCCGTCCTCCGTGACGGCGGGTCGTTGGGAGTCCGGCTCCCGGGTGGGTGGGCCTGCCTGGAAGGGCATGCCCAGATGCAGGGCTATCTCGACGTTCTCAGGGCTTCCGTTCTCCGGGTCCCGCTTGCCGCCACGGTGCTCGGCGCGCTCCCCATCGGCATGCTGGGCCTGGCGCTGCTCCTGTACGTTCACCGATTGACCGGCTCGCTTGCCGCCGGTGGCCTGGCCGCGGCCGCGTTCGGCCTGGGCAACGCCGCCGGGATGGCGGTGCAGGGCCGGCTCATCGACCGGTATGGCCAGGCGAGGATCCTCGCGCCCGTGGGGACGGCCTGCGCGGCCTGGGGTGTCCTGCTGGTCGCCGCCGCGCCCGCCGTGCCCTGGCAGGGGTTCGCCGTCGCGGCCAGTGCCGGGATGGGGTCCTGTATTCCGGCGACCACCGGCAGCATGAGAGTGTTGCTGGCCGAGTCGCTCCCGGTGGCCGAGGCCCGCACGGCCGGGTACGCGCTGCTGGCGGTGCTGTTCCAACTCGCTCTGCTGAGCGGGCCATTGATCACGTCGCTGCTGCTCGTGCTGGCGGGGCCGGGCGCGGCCGTGGTGACGGGCGGACTCCTGGCCGGTGGGGCGGCGCTGCTCTTCTCCACGACGAGAGCCTCCCGGGGCTGGAGCCCTGCCCGAACATCCGACGGGGGCGGCGGAGTTCGCGGGAACCGTGGTCTGGCCGTCCTGCTGCTGCTCGCCACGGGATCGGGACTCTCGGCCGGCATCGTCCTCGTCGCCGTACCGGCCGCAGCCCTGGCCCTGGGCACCGCCGCGGACAGCGGGGTGCTGATCGCGACGGTGTCGGCCGGGGAGATCGTCGCGGGGCTGGCCTTCGGCGCCCGCCGGTGGCGCTGGTCACCGGCACGGCTGCTGCTGGCGGCGCTGGCCGGTTCGGCGGTGACGGCCGGCCTGGCGGCATGGGCCGCGAGCAGCCTCGCCCTGCTGTTCCCCGCTCTCTTCCTGGTGGGGATGTGCGGCGGCCCGTCCGCCATCGCCTCCTCCGCGCTGCTGGACACGCTGGCTCCCCGGGCCGCGCTGACCAGGGCGTACACCCTGCTGGTGAGCGCCTGGCTGGTGGGCGGCGCGCTCGGCAACGCGGTCGGCGGGGCCGTCACGGAGAGCCTCGGGCACCGGCAGGCGTTCGCGCTCAGCGCCTGCTGGATCGCCGTCCTGCTGGGCACGGGAGCGCTGGTCCGCCGCACTCTGGAGAACGAGAGCGCCACCGATGTCCCGTAGAAGGAGCGGCGTTACCGAGACGTCGCGGGGCAGTCGCGGCGGGCCCGGCGCCGGATTTCGGGAAGCGGGCGAGGTCGTCGAGCCGAATCGTCCGACCGGCGCCCTACAGTCGGATCCGTTCCGGCAAGGTGGTCCGCTGGCGCCGACAAGCACGGGAGTGAGACAGCGATGAAGCTGACAGCCGGGGTGACGGTCATACGGCCGGAAGAGGCCCACGAGGTCGTGCGCGCCGCCGCAGCCGAGGACTGCCTTCTCTTCCGGCTGTCCACGGAGGGGCGAGCGGGACGGGGCGCGTTCTTCGACGCCGCCCGGCGGACGCTTCCCCTCGACCCGCCCGTCGTGGGGTCCCGTAGCTGGGACGCCCTCGCCGATTCGCTGTGGGAGGGGGTTCACGCGCTGGAGCGCGGTCGGGTCGTCGTCCTCTGGCCGGACGCGGCCTCGTTCGCCGAGGCGAGTCCGGAGGACTTCCGAACGGCCGTGGACGTGCTGAGCGACGTGGCGGAGTCTCTGTCGGACGAGCGCGCGGCCGTGGGTCGACCCACGGAATTCTGCGTATACATCGGGATTTGACCGCCGCGCGATGAGCAGCGGTGTTGAGCTCCGGATGTGCGCGGGGCCCGGGGCCCCCGCGCCGCCGTGCGCGACTTGCGCGCAACTCGGCCTCGGGGTAGCTGATTTGGCCAATGAGGCGCCAAATTGGCTGTGAGGTGCCTGTGAAAGATGTGTATGTGAGGTGAAGATAAGTCGGCTGCGCCGAGATCATCCCGCAAGGGGGCGCGGCCTTGGGTGCTGTCCGGTCTGACTCACCGTGACGCGCACCCGGGTGAGGTATGCCGGAACGTTTCGGCGCACGGCATGCCTGATCGATGAACGTTCATGTGTGGGGGGAACCTTTCGATGGGACTACGTGGCATGCTCGGACGGCCGACGTCCGCGGTGCTGGCGACGATCACCGCGGTGGCCGCGGTGACAGCCTGGGGCGTTGGGCCGATGGCCCAGGTCTCGTGGGCGGAGCCGGGTGACGGACTGGACACCCTGGTGGAGGACTTCGCCTATCCCGACAGGGACAAACTGCTCGCCGAGAAGGGGCTGAAGCTCATCTCGGGCGACGGGAACATCCAGGTGGCCGACTGCGCGACGGGCGGCGACGACCTGGTGCGGATCAACAGCCGAGCCAGCGGCAACATTTGTTTCGCCGTCTCCGGTCCGGTGGGCTATCTGACCATGGAGATCGAGCGGACCTATCTGGCGAAGTCCGACGCCCGCGACGACGTCATGGCGACGGTGCGCACCGAGGATCCCAGGACCAACGAGTCCAAGGTCGAGGAGGTTGACCTCGACCCCGGGAGCTGGAAGGCGCTGGGTGAGGGAATCGACCCGGAGCTCCAGTCGACCCTTCTGGAACTCAGCGTGGGCGAGGACAAGCCCGGGGCGGTCCTGGGCGGTGACGCCGCCCGCCCGTGGCTGGCGCGGGTCACCATCGGCAAGCCGGGTTACGCGGGCGGCCGGAACTGCAGCGGTGCGCTCGTCGACAGGACCTGGGTGCTGACGGCGGCGAGCTGCTTCACCGAGGATCCGGCCAAGCCGGTACCGGCGGGTGCGCCGGCGCGGGACACCACGGCCTCCTTCGCCGGGAAGGCCCCGATCCGGATCAACCACCTGGTCCCGCGCGAGGACCGGGACGTGGTGCTGGCCCGGCTGTCCGCCCCGGTCGCCGGAATCGAGCCCGCCGCCCTCGCGGCGACCGCGCCCGCCGGCGGCGCCGCGCTCGTCGCCGCCGGGTACGGCCGGACCGGCAGTGCCTGGGTGCCGGGCACCCCGCACAGCAGCGGCGTGACACAGGCCGCCACCACGGCCACCGGCGTGAAGCTGACGGGGGGCCGGATCTGCAAGGGCGACGCCGGCGGTCCGGTCCTTGACGCCAACGGACTGATCAGCGGAGTGCAGAGCCGCGCCGACCACACCGGCTGCCTGGGGCAGTCCGGGCAGGGCACCGGCGCCGTCGCGGCGCGCGTCGACAACATCGCCTCCTGGCTGAGTGACAGCACCTTCACGGGCAAGGCGCGGTTCACCCTCGACGAGGGTGCGGGTTCGCGTCGTGTGCTGGGCGGTGAGGCGGAGGAGTTCGCGGCCGCGGTGGCCGGTGGGGCTCAGTTCGGGGCGGTCGGCAGGAAG
>NZ_JOID01000009.1 GCF_000719865.1 Streptomyces albus subsp. albus | reverse complement strand
TTGAGTTCCGCGCCGAAGTCCTCGCAGACCTTGCGCATGACCTCTTCGCAGCGGGTGAGGACCGCGTCGGTGAAGACATTCCGCCGGTACTTCGGCGTAAAGACCAAGTGCGCGTGCAGAGTGTGGACGACGCTTCTTCCCTTGCGTACATCAGGATTTGATACCCATCGAGGTGACATAGGCCAATGCTACGATCGGCGGTGTGAAACTCGTCGTGCAGGTGAAACTCACCCCCGATGCCGTGCAGGCAGCGGCGGTCGAGCGCACGGTGCACGCGGCGAACGAGGCGGCCACCTGGGTATCCGCCATCTCCTTCGAGCACTTCCGCCTCCGGGGAACGGTCCGGGAACTGCGCACCCTGTGTTACGGCGAGCTGAAGGCCCGCGGGTTCGGGGCCCAGGCCGCGCAGCACATCATCAAGCGGGTCGCCGACGCCTACGCGACGCTGCGGGCCACCATCAAGGCCGGGAACCTCGGCCCCGAGGGATCCAAACGCCGCCGCAAGGCGGAGTCCAAGCCGATCACCTTCCGGCCCGACGCGGCCCACACCTACGACGACCGCTGCCTGTCGTGGAACTACGACGCGCAGACCGTGAGCATCTGGACCCTCGCGGGCCGGATCAAGAACGTCCGCTTCGCCTGCTCGCCCGCCGCGCTCAAGCAGCTCACCACCCACCGCAAAGGCGAGTCCGACCTGATCCAGCGCGACGGCAGACTGTTCCTGATCGCCACTCTCGACGTCCCCGCTCCCGAGGTGTTCGCCCCGAAGGGCTTCATCGGCCTGGACCGGGGCATCACCAACCTCGCCACCACATCCGACGGGGACAACCACACCGGCCGCCGCCTCGGACGGTACCGCCGGTGGCAGGCCCGCAAGAAGGCCGAACTCCAGGCCAAACAGACCCGCAGCGCCAAGCAACTTCTGAAGAAGCGCGCCCGCCGCGAGGCCCGGCACGCCACCCACATCAACCACACGATCTCCAAGACCGTCGTTGCTGTCGCCCAACGCACCGAACGCGGCATCGCCCTGGAAGAACTACGGGGCATCCGTGAACGGGTCACGGTTCCCCGCGACCAGCGAGCACGACTGTCCTCCTGGCCGTTCCACCAGCTCGGCGCGTTCATCGCCTACAAGGCGAAGCGCGCCGGCGTCCCGTTCATCGAGGTGGACCCGGCCCACACCTCGCAGCGCTGCCCGCGCTGCGGCCACACCGAGCGCGCCAACCGCCCGACTCGGGACCACTTCCACTGTCGTCGGTGCGGCCTCGCTGGGCCCGCCGACCACGTCGCCGGGGTCAACATCGCCAAGCGAGGGGCCACGGCGTGGGTATTCGTCAACATGCCCGACCCGGCCCCCGCATAGCGCGGAGACCGGTAGATGTGACCCGTGACCGTCCTGTCGTAGGGGGCAGTCGGGAGCATAAACGGAGCCTTTCCGGACTGAGCCAACAAGCTCGGTCCTTCAGGGCCGAGTAGTTGACTGCGCCGTTCTCACAACCGCTCCCGAACCACTCCGACCGCCCTACACCGGTCCCGTCCGTCGGGTCTCTGCGCCTCAGCCCGCACTCCGCACCGTCGGCCCGCGCCCCGCGCCCCGACCCGCATTCCGCACCCGAGCCCCGAACCCTCGGCCCGCGACAGAGGCTCCCGGCCCGCGCCCTCCGACCCTCATCCGCCTCCTCCCCTCATCCCCCTCCTCTCCTCACGCGCCTCCTCCTCACGTGCCTCCTCCGCACTACCCCCCTCCTCACTACCCCCCTCCTCACCCGCCTCGGAGCATGAGGCCGATGCCGAGAGCCATCAGTGCGGCTGCCGCGATTCTCGGCCCGCCGAACCGTTCCTTGAACAGCAGCGCCCCGATTGCCGCCCCCGCTATGACGGACGACTCGCGCAGGGCCGCCACCGGTGCGAGCGGCGCACGGGTCTGGGCCCACAGCACCAAGGCGTACGCCACCGTGGACATCGCCCCGCCCAGCAGCCCGCGGGCCAGCACCGGCCGCACCTGGCGAAGGAGCCGGCCGCGACGGGTGGCCAGCGCGTAGAGCGGGATCGGCAGGCTCTGGAAGGCGAGAAGCCAGGCGGTGTAGCCCAACGTGCTGCCCGCGGCGCGGACCCCTATGCCGTCGACGACTGTGTACGCGGCAATGGCCAACCCCGTGGCGCCGGCCGCACCGATCGCGGGCCAGTGCGGGCGGGTGCCCGTGCTCCGCACGCCCCACAGGGCGACACCCAGCAGGCCGGCCGAGGCCACGGCCACCCCCGCTGTCTGCCACGCGTTCGGCCGTTCATCGACCAGGGCCATGGCGAGCACGGTGACGACGAGCGGCGCGGTGCCCCGGGCGATCGGGTACATCTGCCCGAAGTCGCCGAGCCGGAAGGACTGCATCAGCAGCACCATGTACAGCACGTGGAGGACCACTGATGCCATCAGCCAGGGCCAGGCCGCCGCGGCCGGCACGGGAACGAAGCAGGCCACCACCACCACGACCAGAAGATCCCCGACGCCCACCAGCGTGAAGGCCAGCAGTTGGTCCCTGATGCCGTGCGCGATGGCGTTCCAGCCGGCGTGGGTCACCGCAGCGGCGAGCACGGCCGCGGCGATCAGCGGTGTCACTCTCCAACCCCCGCCGCGGGCCGCGCCTGCGCCGGGGTCAGCCGCCGGCGCGGAGGATCTCGGCGACGATCGGCCCCGCCGTCTTGCCGCCGTGGCCCGCCGCCGGGACGACCGCCGCCGCCGCGACGTCGTTTCGGTACGCCGTGAACCAGCCGTTGGGCTTCTTCTGACCGTCGACCTCCGCCGAACCGGTCTTCCCGCCGATGTCACCACCGAGCCCGGCCATCGCCTCCGCCGCCGTCCCGGAGGTCGCGGTGAGCCGCATCAGCCCCCGCAGCGCGTCCGCCGTGCCGGCCGACATGGTGCGCGGCGCCTTGGCGAGCGTGCGGTTGTCCACCGACACCGGGACGAGCACGGGCTGCCGGAAGACGCCCGACTTCACCGTCGCCGAAACGGACGCCATGGTCAGCGGGTTCATCCGGACGCCGCCCTGGCCGATGAGGGATGCGGCCATCGGCGCGTCCTTCTGGGTGGGTACGGCGCCGTCGAAGGTCACCACACCGGTCTGCCAGTCGAGGCCGATGCCGAAGAGGTCCCGGGCGGTCTTGCCGAGGTCGCTGTCGGACAGCTCCTCGGCCTGCGAGATGAAGGCCGTGTTGCAGGAGGCGGCGAAACTCTGCGCGAAAGTACCGCCCTTGATCTCGAACTTGTCGAGATTCTGGAACTTCCAGCCGCCGTACGAGTGGTACTTGGGGCACGGGTGTGCCTTCGACGGGGACGCCAGGCCCTTCTCCAGCAGCATCGCGGAGGTCACGACCTTCATCGTCGAACCGGGCGCCAGCGAACCGCGCAGCGCGACGTTGAAGCCGTCCGCCGGGGCGTTGGCGATCGCCAGGATCTCGCCGGTGCTGGGCTTGATCGCCACGGCCGCGGCCTTGGAGCGGTTGGCCACCGCCTTCTCGGCGGCGCTCTGGAGGCCGGCGTCGATGGTCGTCCGCAGTTCGCCCGGTTCGCCCTCGGCCAGGACCTTCAGCGTCTTGTCGGGCTGCTCGTCGCCCTTCTCGCGCTCCACGGCCAGCTCCACGGCGGGCTTGCCGCCGGCCTTGTCGCCGTACCGTTCGCGCAGGCTGGCCAGTACCTCGGCGAGCTGAGGGTGGTCTTCCTTGGTCAGCTCCTCGCCGTCGCGGTCCAGAGCCTTGATCGGCGGGGCGTCGGACTCGCCGGTGACGAGGGTGTCGCCCTCGCCGAGCTCCGGGTGGACGACGGACGGTTCCCACCGGACCAGCGCCTTGCCGGTGGTCTCGTCCCGTACGACGGTCAGCGAGGAGTCGTAGGACACGGTCGCCCGGTCCTTCTTGTACACGACCTCCGCGGTGACCCCGAAGGGGACCTTCGCGCCGGTGGCCGCACCGGGCTGCAGGGTGACCTTCTCGACGGCCGCGTCCTCGCGATAGCCGGTCAGGGCCTTGGTGGCGGCGGTGCTGTCGTCCGTGAACTCCGCGGCCTTCGCCGGCTCGCCGGCGGCCCAGGCGGTGAGGAACCCCTCGGAGGCCTCGCGTATCTCCTCCGCGCTGGGCGGGCCGGTCTTCACCTCCGGCTGGGCGGCCGTGGTGGTCGTGGTGCCGTCCCCGCTGCCGTCGCCGGACGTCAGACCGTAGACGCCGTAACCCGCGGCCCCCACCATCGCCGTGAACACACCGCCGATGACGGCGGCCTTCGCGCCACTGCGCATTGGAGAAACCCCCACAGACACTTCGGACTTCGTACATCGGGCAAGGCTGGACAACACCCCGTGCGGGACGCGACGCGGCGCACTCTACGGCATCCCTCCGACCTCACACCCAGGTGTCCAGCCACATCCGGTCCTGCCAGTCGGAGAGCGGAATCGGCTGTCCTGTATGGAGCGGGTAGAAGTAGACGAAGTTCCAGACGATCAACAGGACGAGCACTCCGGCGCCCACGGTTCCCAGGATCCGCCGCTGTTCCGAGGAGCCCGGCCGGCCCAGGAGCGCGCCGGTCATCATCGCCACCGCGAGGCACAGGAACGGGACGAAGACCACCGCGTAGAAGAAGAAGATGGTCCGCTCCTGGTAGAGGAACCAGGGCAGCCAGCCGCCCGCTAGGCCGCAGAGGATCGCGCCCGCGCGCCAGTCGCGCCGCAGGCCCCAGCGGTAGACGAGGTACAGCACCGCGAAGCACGCGGCCCACCACAGCACCGGCGTGCCCAGGGCCAGGACCTCCCGGGCGCACTTGTCGGCCGTGCCGGCGGGACAGCCGTCCTGGCCGGGCTGCGGCGACTCGTAGAAGAACGAGACGGGACGGCCGAGGACGAGCCAGGACCAGGGGTTCGACTCGTAGGTGTGCGGAGTGGTCAGCCCGACGTGGAAGTTGTAGACCTCGGACTGGTAGTGCCACAGGCTGCGCAGCGGCGCCGGCACCCAGGTCATGTCGACCTGCGGCAGCGGGACCCGCAGACCCGCCAGGGAGACGGAGTCCGGTGAGAGACCCCGGCGGCCCTCGGCCCAGTCGCGGAAGTAGCCGCCGCGGGTGAGGAACCAGCCCGCCCAGGAGGCGATGTACGTCACCACGGCGACCGGCACGATCGAGAGGAACGCCGGTCCCGCGTCGCGGCGCAGCATCGACCGGTACGGACGGTGGGCGCCGGCCGTGCGGCGCGCGGCGGCGTCCCAGAGGACGGTCAGCAGGCCGAAGACCGCCAGGATGTAGAGGCCGTTCCACTTCGTGGCGCAGGCCAGGCCGAGGAAGAGCCCGGCGGCGAGCCGCCACGGCCGCAGCCCGAGCCCCAGGCGGTCACCGACGAGAGGGTCGGGCCGGACGGGGTCCGTCTCCTCCGCGGCGTCTTCCGCGGTGCCGCCCCTGGTGTCCGTGCCGCCCTTTCTGTCCGTGCCGCCCTTCCTGTCCGTGAGGGCGTCCGCCAGCTTGGCGCGGGCCTTGTCCCGGTCAATGAGCAGTGCGCCGAAGGCGGCCAGCACCCAGAACATCACCACCAGGTCGAGCAGCGCCGTCCGGCTCATGACGAAGTGCAGCCCGTCCACGGCCAGCAGCGCGCCCGCGAGGCAGCCGAGGGCGGTGGAGCGGAACAGCCGCCGTCCGATGCGGCACACCATGAGCACGGACAGCGTGCCGAGCACGGCCGGCATGAACCGCCAGCCCAGCGGGTGGAGCCCGAACAGGGCCTCACCGAGGGCGATCGTCCACTTCCCGACGGGCGGGTGCACGACGTAGCTGTGCTCGGGGTTGAGGGGGATGCTCTGCGGATCGCCCAGGATCTTCTTGTCGGCCTTCTCCCCCCAACTGCCCTCGTAGCCGAGCTGGAGCAGTGACCAGGCGTCCTTGGCGTAGTACGTCTCGTCGAATATCACCCCGTGCGGGCTGCCGAGGTGCCAGAAGCGCAGGAGTCCCGCGATCAGGGCGACCAGCAGCGGACCGGCCCAGGCCGCCCACCGCACCAGCTTCTCGGCGGTGTACGGGTCGAGGCCGAGGGCGGTCCACATCCGGCTGCCCGCGGTGCGGTACGGGGGGACCAGCCGGTCGCGCAGCGGGACCCGGGGCCGCTGTTCGACGTATCCGTAGCGGCGCAGCCGCAGCTGCCAGGAGGTCGGGCCGGCACCCGGAACCGACGCCCCGGAGGGCTGCTCGCCGAGCTCGTGCTCGTACCGGGAGCCGGTGGCGGTGTCACTGGTCACCGCGCCATCGTAGGGAACGCCGCCGCCGGCCGGGTGACGGCCGCTGTCGGTGACGGCACGGTGACGGATCCGGGTGCGGCTCCGGGCGTCGCGGCCGCGGACGGCGGCCGGGCGTTGCGGAGCTGCGAGGATGGCCGGGTGACTGGAACGCTCGTACTGGCAGGGACGCCCATCGGCGCCGTAGCGGACGCGCCGCCGCGGCTGGCGGAGGAACTGGCCGCGGCCGACGTGGTGGCCGCGGAGGACACCCGGCGGCTGCGGCGGCTCACCCAGGCGCTGGGCGTGCAGACCCGCGGGCGGGTCGTGTCGTACTTCGAGGGCAACGAGGCGGCCCGGACGCCCGAGTTGGTGGAGGCGCTGGCCGGGGGTGCGCGGGTGCTGCTCGTCACCGATGCCGGGATGCCGTCGGTGTCGGATCCCGGCTACCGGCTCGTCGCGGCCGCGGTGGAACGGGACATCAGGGTGACGGCGGTACCGGGGCCGTCCGCCGTGCTCACGGCGCTGGCGCTGTCGGGGCTGCCGGTCGACCGCTTCTGCTTCGAGGGCTTCCTGCCGCGCAAGGCGGGGGAGCGGCTGGGCAGGCTGCGGGAGGTGGCGGACGAGCGGCGCACCCTCGTCTACTTCGAGGCACCGCACCGGCTGGACGACACCCTGGCCGCGATGGCCGAGGTGTTCGGCGCGGAGCGGCGCGCCGCCGTCTGCCGGGAGCTGACCAAGACCTACGAGGAGGTGCGGCGCGGGCCGCTGGCCGAACTGGCCGCGTGGGCGGCCGAGGGCGTACGGGGCGAGATCACCGTGGTCGTCGAGGGCGCGCCGGAGAGGGGCCCGGCCGAGCTGGACCCGGCGGAGCTGGTGCGCCGGGTGGGGGTGCGCGAGGAGGCCGGTGAGCGGCGCAAGGAGGCGATCGCGGCGGTCGCGGCCGAGGCGGGTCTGCCGAAGCGCGAGGTGTTCGACGCGGTGGTGGCGGCGAAGAACGCCGCGAAGGACGCCGGGAAGGGCGCCGCCGGGAACGCCGCGAAGGGCGCGGTGCGGGGCGGCTGAGCGGGGAGTCGGCCCCGGCCGGGCGCCGCGGCCCCGCCGGCGCGGCCCGTAAACTCGCCGGTATGGCGGCAGCGACATCACCTGGCGGAACGGCGGACGGCGGAAGCCGGAAGGGCGGCGGCGACGGCGGGGTCCGAAGCGCCGGGGGCGGCGGCGGGAAGGCCGGCAGCGCGGGCGGTGGCGGCGGGAAGGCCGACAAGAACGCGCCGCCGCCGCTGCCGGAGCCGCTGCGTGTGCCGGTCGCCGACTCGCACACCCATCTGGACATGCAGTCCGGCACGGTCGGGGAGGCGCTGGACAAGGCGGCGGCGGTGGGTGTCACCACCGTGGTGCAGGTCGGCTGCGACATCGCCGGCTCCCGCTGGGCGGCGGAAACGGCGGCCGCGCACGAGAACGTCTGGGCGACCGTGGCCCTGCACCCCAACGAGGCGCCGCGCATCGTCCTGGGCGACCCCGACGGCTGGTCCCGGCAGGGTGCCCGCGAACCCGGCGGTGAGGCGGCGCTCGACGCCGCCCTCGCGGAGATCGATGCGCTCGCGGGGCTGCCGCAGGTGCGGGGCGTCGGCGAGACCGGCCTGGACTACTTCCGTACGGGGCCGGAGGGGATGGCGGCGCAGGAGCGGTCGTTCCGCCGGCACATCGAGATCGCCAAGCGGCACGGCAAGGCGCTCGTCATCCACGACCGGGAGGCGCACGCGGACGTGCTGCGGGTGCTCGAAGAGGAGGGCGCCCCCGGCACGGTCGTCTTCCACTGCTTCTCCGGGGACGCGGAGATGGCCGAGGTCTGTGCCGGCAAGGGCTACCTGATGTCGTTCGCGGGCAACGTCACGTTCAAGAACGCGCAGCCGCTGCGCGACGCCCTCGCCGTCGCGCCCCTCGAATTGCTGCTCGTCGAGACCGACGCGCCCTTCCTGACCCCGGCGCCCTATCGCGGACGGCCCAACGCCCCGTACCTCATTCCGCTGACGTTGCGGGCCATGGCCGAGGTCAAGGGCGTCACGGAGGACGAACTGGCGGAGGCGGTCGCGGCCAATACGGCGCGCGCCTTCGGCTACTGAGCCGGACGCGCGGCCGGAGCCGAGGGGAGCGGGGCTGAGCCGGGCTGGGCTGGATCCCGGGCTGGGCCGAGCCGGGCTGGGCCGAGCCGGGCTGAGGACCGGCTGGAGGCGCGGGTGCCCGGCCGGAGGCAGGAGGGTCCGGCCGGAGGCAGGAGGGTCCGGCCGGAGGGCACGCCGACCGGCCGGAGACCGGGGTGACGCGCGGGCATACGATCCGCACGTTAAGTAGTCGTACCACTTTGGAGAGTGACCGCCGCTCCGCTACAGTCCGCCTCCGACCGCCGGACATGGAGCGTTGTGAGCACACATCAGGGGAGCCCCCGGGGCGATCACCCCTCCGGCCGCGGACCGGTCGACGGCAGCGGGGAATCCGCGCCCGGGGCCGGGGCCGGGGCGGGGGCGGGCGACGGGGCGGGGGCCCGGCCTTCCCCGCCGCCCCCGCCCCGTACCGACCCAGGCGCGGTCACCGTTCCCGGTCTCCCCCGTGAGGGCTCCGCCCCGGGCGGGAGGCGGCGGGCGGCGCGGCGCGGGCACCGGCCGGCGCGCCTGGAGCGGCTGCGCAGGCTGGTCCCGCAGGCGCTGGTCGTGGTCGCGCCGGCCGGCGGCACCTGGGCGTTCCTCGCCCACGACAAGGCGGTCCGGCTGAGCGTCGACGGCCGGCAGCGCACACTGCACACCTTCGCCGCCGACATCGGCGAGCTCCTCGACGAGGAGGGTGTGCGCCTCGGCCCGCACGACGCCGTCGACCCGGTGCCCGGGCGCGTCCTCGCGGACGGCGACCGGATCGCCGTCCGCCGCGGCAAGCCGCTGGACCTCACCGTGGACACCGAGCGCCGCCCGCGCTGGACCACCGCCGACACGGTCCTGGGCGCGCTGCGCGAGCTCCGGGTGCCCGCGGAGGGCGCCCATCTCTCGGTGCCGCACTGGGCCGGCATCCCGCGCTCCGGGCTCGTCCTCGAAGTGCGGACCGCGCGGACCGTCAGGGTGACCGCCGACGGCCACGAACGCACCCTGCGCACCAACGCGGGCACGGTCCGGGACGCCGTGGAGGAGGCCGGGGCCGTGCTGCGCGGCCGGGACACCACTGTGCCGCCGCCGGACAGCTTTCCCCGCGACCGCGCGGTCCTCAGGGTCCTGCGGGCCCGCGGGGAGCAACGGAACCCCGGGGGACCGGCCCCGTATCCCGCGAGCCGGCGGACCTCCCCGGACATCCTCGGCCGGTTCCCGCGGGGGACCGCGGGGCCGGTGCCCGCCGGGGCCGCCGGGTTCCGGGCGCCCGAACGGGTGGGCGGCGGGCCGTCCCCGCCGCGGCCGTAAGCTTCACGGGTGAGCACGAGCACCGACACCGACGGGCCCGGCCCTCTCCTGGGCCCCGCCGACGTCCGCGAACTGGCCGCGGCCCTGGGCGTGCGCCCCACCAAGCAGCGCGGCCAGAACTTCGTCATCGACGCCAACACGGTGCGCCGTATCGTCCGGACCGCCGAAGTGCGGCCCGACGACACGGTCGTGGAGATCGGCCCGGGGCTGGGGTCGCTGACCCTGGCGCTGCTGGAGGCCGCCGACCGCGTGGTGGCGGTCGAGATCGACGATGTGCTGGCGGCCGCGCTCCCGGCCACCGTCGGCGCGCGCCTGCCGGAGCGCGCCGGCCGTTTCGCGCTGGTGCACTCGGACGCGATGCGCGTCACCGAGCTTCCCGGCCCGCCGCCGACGGCCCTGGTGGCCAACCTTCCGTACAACGTCGCGGTGCCCGTCCTGCTGCACATGCTGGAGCGCTTCCCCAGCATCGAACGCACGCTCGTCATGGTGCAGGCGGAGGTCGCCGACCGGCTCGCCGCGGCGCCGGGCTCCAAGGTCTACGGCGTGCCGTCGGTGAAGGCGGCCTGGTACGCGACGGTGAAGCGCGCCGGATCCATCGGGCGCAACGTCTTCTGGCCGGCGCCGAACGTCGACTCCGGGCTGGTCTCGCTGGTCCGCCGTGCTGAGCCGCTGCGGACGGCGGCCGCCCGGGAGGACGTGTTCGCGGTCGTGGACGCCGCCTTCGCCCAGCGGCGCAAGACGCTCCGCGCGGCGCTCGCGGGCTGGGCCGGGTCCGCCGCCGCGGCGGAGGAAGCGCTGGTGGCGGCAGGGGTGTCGCCGCAGGCGCGCGGGGAGTCCCTGACGGTGGAGGAGTTCGCGGCGATCGCGGAGCACAAGCCCGGCCACCCGCCCGGCCACGTTCCCGGGGACGGCGGCGGCGCGGGTGCCGGTGCCGGCACCGCGGCCCGTACGGCCGGCGGGCGGGCCGGCAGGCACGAGACCAGGCGCCGTCAGCAGCGGTGAGCGGCGGCGGCAGCGGACCGGAAGAACGACACGGAGCACACCCAGTGACCGGAATCAGCGCGCAAGGGCCGCACGGCCCGAGCGGCCCGTACAGCCCCAGCAGCCCCAGCAGCGCGAGCAGCCCCAGCAGCGCGAGCGTCGCGGACGGCGGCTCGAACAGCGACCGGGCCGGTGGCCGGGCCGGCGCCCCCGAGAGCGCACCGGGCGCCCGCCCGGGCAGCGCTGCGGGGCGGGGGGTCCGTCCCCGTGCGGTCGTCGCGGAGCCGGCGGCGGGCGCGTCCGTCACCGTCCGCGTACCGGCGAAGGTCAACGTGCAGCTGGCCGTCGGCGGGCTCCGCCCGGACGGCTTCCACGACCTCGCCAACGTCTTCCTGGCCGTCGGCCTCCACGACGAGATCACGGCCGCCCCGGCCGATGCGCCGGCCATCACCGTCACCGGCCCGGACGCCGGCCAGGTGCCGCTGGACCGCACCAACCTCGCGGCCCGCGCGGCGGAACTCCTCGCCGCCCACCACGGGATTGAGCCGCGGGTGCGGCTCCACATCGCCAAGGACATCCCCGTCGCGGGCGGCATGGCGGGCGGCAGCGCCGACGCCGCCGGGGCCCTGCTCGCCTGCGACGCGCTGTGGGGCACCCGGGCGAGCCGCGAGGAACTGCTCGACATCTGCGCCGAGTTGGGCAGCGACGTGCCGTTCAGCCTGGTCGGCGGCGCGGCGCTGGGCCGGGGCCGGGGGGAACTGCTGACCCCGCTCGGTGTGGGCGGCGCCTTCCACTGGGTCTTCGCCGTCGCGGACGGCGGGCTCTCCACCCCCGCGGTGTACCGCGAGTGCGACCGGTTGCGCGAGGTCTCCGGTACCGGCGCGTCCGTGACGGACGTCCCCGACCCGGAACCGTCCCGCCCGCTCCTCGACGCCCTGGCCGCCGGAGACGCCGCGGCGCTGGCGGACGCCCTCATGGCCGGCGGGACCAGTAACGATCTCCAGGCCGCGGCGCTCTCGCTGCGGCCCTCCCTCGCGGACACGCTCGCGGCGGGGGCCCGGGCGGGGGCGCTGGCCGGCATCGTCTCCGGCTCCGGACCGACCACCGCGTTCCTCGCCGGGTCGGCGGGCGAGGCGGAGGCCCTGGCGGCGGCCCTGCGCGACTCGGGCACCTGCCGCACCGCCCGGGTCGCCGCGTCCCCGGCCGCGGGGGCGACCCTTCTCACACCCGCGCCCGCGTCCGGTGCCGCACCCACCCCCGCGGCACCGGGTACGGCAGCGGTGCCCCCGGCCGTGTGACCCGCGGCCGTGCCCCGGCCGGGCAGCCCGTGGGAACCCGCGGGAGAGGGCCCGCCCGCGCACAGGGGACCGCCCGCGTGAGGGAGCCCTCCCGGTGCGCGGGCCCCGCCCGCACGAGACCCGCCGCCGCTCCGCGTCCGCGGTTGTCCACAGCCCGTCCGGCCGGTGTGCCCGCGGCGACTACCCTGGGAGGCACCACACGGACGCCGCCCCGCGCGGCGTGGAAACAGGAGCGGAATGGCCACGAACCTCGTCAATCTGGAAGCCGTCGGAAAGGTGTACGGCACCCGTGCGCTCCTCGACGGCGTCTCCCTCGGCGTCAGCGAGGGCGACCGGATCGGCGTCGTCGGCCGCAACGGTGACGGCAAGACCACCCTCATCCGGATCCTCGCCAGGCTGGAGACCCCCGACGACGGCCGGGTCACCCACGCGGGCGGTCTCCGCCTCGGCGTGCTGACGCAGCACGACTCGCTCGACCCGGCGGCCACCGTCCGCCAGGAGGTCATCGGCGATCTCGCCGACCACGAATGGGCGGGCAACGCGCGGATCCGCGACATCATCACCGGCCTCTTCGGCGGTCTGGACATGCCGGGCTTCCCGCAGGGCCCGGACACGGTCATCGGCCCGCTCTCCGGTGGTGAGCGCCGCCGGATCGCCCTCGCCAAGCTCCTCATCGCCGAGCAGGACCTGATCGTTCTCGACGAGCCGACGAACCACCTCGACGTCGAGGGGATCTCCTGGCTCGCCGGTCATCTCCGGGCCCGCCGCTCCGCCCTGGTCGTCGTCACCCACGACCGCTGGTTCCTCGACCAGGTCGCCACCCGCATGTGGGACGTCCAGCGCGGCGCCGTCCACGAATACGAGGGCGGCTACTCCGACTACGTCTTCGCCCGGGCCGAGCGGGAGCGGATCGCCGCCACCGAGGAGACCAAGCGGCAGAACCTGATGCGCAAGGAGCTGGCGTGGCTGCGCCGCGGCGCCCCGGCCCGCACCAGCAAGCCGCGGTTCCGGATCGAGGCGGCCAACGCGCTGATCGCGGACGTACCGCCGCCGCGGGACAGCGCTGAGCTGATGAAGTTCGCCAACTCCCGCCTCGGCAAGACGGTGTTCGAGCTGGAGGACGTGACGGTACGGGCCGGGGAGAAGGAGCTGCTGAAGCACCTCACCTGGCAACTGGGCCCTGGCGACCGGATCGGCCTGGTCGGGGTGAACGGCGCCGGCAAGACCTCGCTGCTGCGTGCGCTGGCGGAGGCCGCGTACAGCGGCGGTGAGCGGCAGCCCGCGGCCGGGAAGATCAAGGCCGGCCGGACGGTGAAACTCGCCCATCTCTCCCAGGAGGTCGCCGAACTCGACCGCGACTGGCGGGTGCTGGAGGCCGTCGAGCGGGTCCGGCAGCGGGTGGACCTCGGCAAGGGGCGCGAGATGACCGCCTCGCAGCTCTGCGAGAAGTTCGGCTTCACCAAGGAGAAGCAGTGGACGCCCGTGGGCGACCTCTCCGGCGGTGAGCGCCGCCGGCTGCAGATCCTGCGGCTGCTCATGGACGAGCCCAACGTCCTCTTCCTCGACGAGCCGACCAACGACCTCGACATCGAGACGCTGACCCAACTGGAGGACCTGCTCGACGGCTGGCCCGGTTCCCTGGTGGTCATCAGCCACGACCGGTACTTCCTGGAGCGCACCACGGACCGCGTCATGGCCCTGCTCGGCGACGCCAGGCTGCGGATGCTGCCGCGCGGCATCGACGAATACCTGGAACGCCGGCAGCGGGTCCTCGAACAGGACCGGGCGCCCGGCCCGGCCGCCGCGGCTCCCGCGGCCGCCCGGCAGAAGGCGCCGGGCGGGTCCGGGGCCAAGGACGCCCGCGCCGCGAAGAAGGACCTCCAGCGCATCGAACGGCGGCTGGACCGCATCGGCGAGCAGGAGTCCGGGCTGCACGCCCAGATCGCGGAGAACGCCACGGATTTCGAGAAAGTCGCGAAGCTCGACGCGGAACTCCGCGAACTCATCGCGGAACGCGAGGAGTTGGAGACCCGCTGGCTGGAACTCGCCGACGAGGTCTGAGCGGACCCCGCCGGGGCGGCGCCGCGGAGGCGGTCCGGCGGGCAACCGGAGGCGGTTCCGAAGCCGGCCGGAAGGCGCGGCGGCGGCGGCCCGGCGTGCGATGGCGGCCCGGCAACGAGCGCGTCACGGGCCGGTCTCAGCTGTTCGATAGCTCATCGAGCGGCGGCTGCGCCGTTCGAGCCGGGTGATACAAAGAGCCTTGCTCGTCCTGCCCTTGGCAGGCGGGCCTCGTGTCCGATTCGCTCCGTTCCGGAGAGCTTCACGCCCACCGGTGACGCGGGGGAGACCGATATCGGGCCATGTGCCCGCGTGAAGAGGAAAACTGATGTCGCAGCCGCCTCAACCGCCCAATCAGCCCCCCTCCGGTTCGCCAGGGGGCGACTCCCACTCCGGTTCCGACGGGCAGGCCCAGGGCCAGGGCGGCGGCTTCGGCCCGCCCCCGGCGCCTCCGGCACCGCAGTCCGCTCCGTCGGCTCCGGACGCCTCCCAGCCGGAAGCACCCAAGCCGGATCTCTCCAAGCGGGACGCGCCCGAGGCGGCGCCGTCCCAGCCCGGCCCGCCCGAGCCCGACGCGTCCCGGCCCGAGCCCTCCGACACCGGCGCGCCGCAGCCGGGCGGGCCCGCCGGGCAGCCCCCGCAGGCGCCCGCGGCCCCGGCCGGCCCGCCGCCCGCCGGAGGCTTCGGCGCGCCGGCCCCGCCGCCCCCCGGGCAGCAGCCCGGTTACGGTTACCCGCAGCAGCCCCCGGGAGCGCAGCCCGGTTACGGCTACCCGCAGCAGCCCCCGGGTCAGCCCGGCTACGGCTACCCGGGTCAGCAGCCGCCGACCCAGCCCGGCTACGGCTACCCGGGCCAGCAGCCCTACGGCCAGCCGTACGGCCAGCCCGGCCAGCAGCCGTACGGCCAGCAGCAGTACGCGATGTACCCGCCCACCGGCCCGATGCCCGCCCAGGGCATGCCGCCCGGCGGCGGCCAGGGCGGCAAGCAGCGCATGATCATCATCATCGCCGCGGCGGTCGCCGTGCTGCTGATCATCGGGGCCGGGATCTTCGTCGCGGCCGGCGGTGACGACGGTGACGGCAAGAAGGACGAGGCCGGGAACTCCTCGGGTGGCACCGGCGGAGACGACGGCAGCGGCAGTGGCGGCAGCGACGGTGGCGGGAAGCCCGCGAAGACCGACGCCGAACTGCTCTACACCGTCGACAAGCCCAAGCTCACCGACGTCACGAAGGTCGACGGCCTCTGGGTGACCGACAAGGTCTTCGCCAAGGGCTCGCTCAACTCCGTGGTCGGCTACAACAAGTCCGACGGCAAGGAGAAGTGGACTCTGGAGCTGGCCGGCCAGATCTGCTGGGGCTCCAAGCACGCGAGCGAGGACGGCAAGGCGGCGGTTCTCTTCCAGGACGGCAAGGTCGGCAGCGACGGCCGCGTCCAGCCGTGCAGCCGGGTTGCCGCGTTCGACATCAACACCGGCAAGAAGCTGTGGGAGAAGCAGGTTTCCCTCGGCGACGAGAACGTCCGCTTCTCCGAGGTGACGGTCGGCCCGGACGTGGTCGCGGCCGGCGGTCTCTACGGCGGCGCCGCATGGAAGCTCGGCACGGGCAAGGAGCTGTGGCGGCCCGACCAGACCTCGGACTGCAAGGACGTCGGCTACGGCGGCGGCACCGGGCTGGTCGCCGTGCGCAAGTGCGGCAGCTACGACGCCCCGAAGATCGAGGTGCAGAAGCTCGACCCGTCCTCCGGCAAGCCGAAGTTCTCGTACGAGGTGCCCGAAGGCATCGACTATGTGCACGTCGTCTCCACCGACCCCCTGGTGATCGGTGTCGACGCGGGCGGCGCCGTCGGCACGTCCGACATCATCGCGATCGACGACAAGGGCAAGATGCGCAGCCGCATCTCCACGGAGAACGGCAAGTACACGGCCCGCTGCAGCGCCGTCGAGGTCGAGGACTGCAAGATGATCGCCGTTGACGAGGACTCCCTCTACATGGGCACGGAGGAGCACGAGAGCGCGGAGGAGGAGTACGGGCGGACCAACGAGATCGTCGCGTTCGACCTGGACACCGGCAAGGCGCGGGGCAAGGCGGAGGCCGGCGGACGCCGCGTCATGACGCCGCTCCAGATGGAGAACGGCACGCTCCTCGCCTACATGGAGCCGACCTACGACCAGGGCGGCCAGGTCATGGCCATCGACCCGAAGACGCTCAAGAGCACGGTCTACCTGAAGAACCCGAAGGACTCCATCGACACCGAGTCCAGCTACCGGCCGTCGCTGAACGTCCGCCTCCTCTACGAGGGCGGCCGGCTCTACATGGGCCAGACGCTCATGTCGGAGCGGAGCTACGACCGCAAGGAATATCTGCTGGTGGTCTTCGGCGGCGAGTGATCCCGCCTCCGCCCCGCGAGGAAGGGCCCGGCCGGCACGCGGCAGCGCGTGTTCGGCCGGGCCCTTTCGCATGCCGCGCACGCCGCCGCCCGCCGCCATGTGCCGCGCGGGCGGCGGCGGTCGGGGTGGGGGCGCCGCCGGAACCGTCCGCGGCGCCGGTGCCGGCCGATCTTCGCCTGGCGATCTTCGTCTGACCGAGCCTGACGCAATCCAGTCCCGAATTGACTGGTATTCCGGCGTTCCATGGCGCTTTTCCCAGGTAGGGGGCGCGCGATGGCGCATGAGCGTGTAGCTTCCCCGTCCAAGGGAGCCCGGGGGCTTCGGGGGATGGGGGAGGAGCTCATGGGCGTGCGGCTCATCGTGGTCGACGACCACCGTCTGCTCGCCGAGGCGTTGGCCTCGGCTCTCAAGCTGCGCGGGCACCGCGTGCTGGCCGCCGCGGCACCGGGCGCCGGGGCCGCGGACCTGGTGGTGAGCAGGGCGCCGGACGTGTGCCTGCTGGGCACCGCGACTCCCGAGGAGCCCGGCGCGTTCGACCCGGTGGTGCGGATCAGGCGGGAGCGGCCGCAGGTCGCGGTGATCGTGCTGGGGCCGGTGCCGAACCCGCGCGGGATAGCGGCGGCGTTCGCGGCCGGCGCCTCGGGCTATGTACGGCAGGACGAGCGCATCGAGGGCGTGGAACGGGCCATGGTGAAGGCCCGCGCGGGCGAGGCGGCGGTGGCGCCGCAGTTGCTCCAGGGGGCGTTCGCGGAACTCCTCAACCCGGCCGCCCAGCCGGACGACGAGGCGACGCGGCTGCTGCGCATCCTGACGCCCCGCGAGGTCGAGGTGCTGATGCGGGTGGCGGACGGCGAGGACACCCGGGTGATCGCGGCGGGCATGGGGATAGCGCCCAGCACGGCCCGCACCCATGTGCAGCGGGTCCTGATGAAGCTGGGTGTCGGCTCCCGGCTGGAGGCGGCGGCCCTGGCGGCCCGGACGGGGCTGCTGGACCGGGCGGCGGCCCGCCCGGAGCGGGACTGAGCCCGTCGGCGGGAGCGGCCGACGCCCGGAGTCGGTGCTGGGACGGCGCCCGCACGCAGTGCGCGGAGGACCCGGATGCCTCGGAGGCGGGCGCTCGGGGGCGGTGCCGAGCCCGTGTCGTGCGGCAGGACAGGACTTCCCGGAGTGCCCCCGTGTTCTTCTGCGCTGTTGTGTTGGATTATGTTTGTTATCGTTCCGCTGGGAGAACGTCGCTAGGAGCCTCGGTGAAGAAGACGGTGACCAAGCTCGCGGACGGCCGTGAGCTCATCTACTACGACGGAGGCGACGGAGGCGGCAGCGGCCACGGAGGCGAACCGGGCGGTACCGAAGGGGCCCCCACCGGTGACGGCACGGCCGCCCGCGCCCGCGCCCGCGCCCGCGCCCCGCGCGACGCCGCCGACCGGCGGCCGCTCGGCCCCGTCGCCACCGCCTCGGAGATCCGCCGTGATCCCCTCCTCGGCGACTCCGTCGTCATCGCCTCGCACCGCCAGGGCCGCACCTACCACCCGCCGGCCGACGCCTGCCCGCTCTGCCCCTCCCGCGAGGACCGGCTCACCGAGATACCCGCCGCCGGCTACGACGTCGCCGTGTTCGAAAACCGCTTCCCCTCCCTCACCGGCGACGCAGGCCGCTGCGAGGTGGTCTGCTTCACCGCCGACCACGACGCCTCCTTCGCCGACCTCGGCGAGGACCGCGCCCGGCTCGTCCTGGACGCCTGGACGGACCGCACCGCCGCACTGTCCCGGCACCCCGGCGTCGAGCAGGTCTACTGCTTCGAGAACCGGGGCCGGGAGATCGGCGTCACCCTGGGCCACCCGCACGGCCAGATCTACGGCTACCCCTTCACCACCCCCCACACCGAACGCGTCCTCCGCTCAGCGGCCGCCCACCGCGAACGCACCGGCGGCAACCTGTTCGACGCCGTCGTCGCGGACGAGCGCAAGGACGGCAGCCGCGTCGTCGTGGAGGGTGAGCACTGGACGGCCTTCGTGCCGTACGCCGCCCACTGGCCGTACGAGGTGCACCTCTACCCCCACGAGCGGGTGCCCGACCTGCCCGCGCTCGGCGAGCAGGCCCGCGCCGAGTTCCCCCGGATCTATCTGGACCTGCTGCGCCGCTTCGACCGCGTGTTCGGCCCCGGTGAACCCCCGACCCCGTACATCTCCGGCTGGCACCAGGCGCCGCTGCGCGGCTGGGCGGAACGTGCCCTGGAACGGGAGGACTTCGCGCTCCACCTTGAGCTCTTCACCATCCGCCGCACTTCCGGCAAGCTGAAGTTTCTCGCGGGTTCCGAGTCCGGCATGAGGGTGTTCATCAACGATGTGCCGCCGGAGACGGCGGCGGCGCGGCTGCGTGAGGCGGCGGACGAGTGAACGGGAGCGGCAGCGTGAACGGAACCGGGAGCGGCATCCGGAGCGGAAGCGGGGACGGAGGCGGAGGCGCGAAGAGGGACGGCAGCGCGGCCGGGGAGTCCGGCAGCCGGCGGAAGTACCTGGTCACCGGCGGAGCGGGCTACGTCGGGAGCGTCGTCGCGGCGCGGCTGCTCGACGCCGGGCACCGGGTGACCGTGCTGGACGACCTGTCCACCGGCCACCGCGAAGCGGTCCCGGCGGGGGCGGAGTTCATCGAGGGCCGCGTCCAGGACCTGACCTCGCCGGCCGGCCCGGCCCGGCTCGACGGCTCGTACGACGCGGTGCTGCACTTCGCCGCCTTCTCGCAGGTCGGGGAGTCCGTGGCCGACCCGGAGAAGTACTGGCGCAACAACGTCGGCGGCACCATGGAGCTGCTCACCGCGATGCGCGCCGCCGGGGTCCGCCGGCTCGTCTTCTCCTCCACCGCCGCCACCTACGGGGACCCGGAGTCCGTGCCGGTCGCCGAAACCGACCCCACCGCGCCCACCAGCCCCTACGGCGCCTCGAAGCTCGCCGTCGACCACATGATCGGCGGGGAGTGCGCCGCCCACGGCCTCGCCGCCGTCTCGCTGCGCTACTTCAACGTCGCGGGCGCCCACCGGGCCGCGGACGGCACCCTCCACGGCGAGCTGCACGACCCCGAGTCCCACCTGATCCCGCTGGTGCTGCGGGTCGCGCTGGGCCTGCGGGACGGCATCTCCGTCTACGGCGACGACTACCCGACGCCGGACGGCACCTGCGTCCGCGACTACATCCACGTCTCCGACCTCGCCGAGGCGCACCTCCTCGCCCTGGACGGCGCCGCCCCGGGCGAACACCTGATCTGCAACCTCGGCAACGGCAACGGCTTCTCCGTCCGGGAGGTGATCGAGACGGTCCGCGAGGTCACCGGGCATCCGGTTCCCGAGACCACCGCACCGCGGCGCCCGGGGGACCCGTCCGTCCTCGTCGCCTCGGCGGAGCGGGCCCGGAGCCGCCTGGGCTGGAAGCCGGCCCGCCCCGGGCTCGCCGATATCGTCCGGGACGCCTGGGATTTCGCCCAGCGGCGGAACGGCGGGACGCACAGCGGACGAGTGCCCAGCGGTGCCACGGACAGCGGCGCGGCGGAGAACGGGCCGGCGGAGGACACCAGCGGGAGAACGGCACAGGCGTGACGGACCAGCGGACGAACGGCGGGACTCACGGAGCCCCGGGGCCCGGGTCCGGGACCGGTACGGCGCCAAGCGGCCGCACCGGGACGGAACAGCGGCAGGGGGACGACCGGCCCGTGCCGGACGAACGGCTCACCGAGACCTTCGCCGCCCTGTACGGCTCCGCGCCGGAAGGGCTGTGGGCCGCCCCCGGCCGCGTCAACCTCATCGGCGAGCACACCGACTACAACGACGGATACGTGCTCCCGCTGGCCCTCCCGCACACCGCCCGCGCCGCCGTGTCCCGCCGCGACGACGGCGTGCTGCGCCTGCACTCCGGCGACGTGCCCGGTGGCGTGGTGGAACTGCGGGCCGACGCCCTGGAGCCGGGAACGGGCGGGCTCGGCTGGGCCGCGTACCCCGCCGGAGTGGTGTGGGCCCTGCGGGACGCGGGCCACCCGGTCAACGGCATGGACCTGCACCTGAGGTCGACCGTCCCGGTCGGCGCCGGGCTGTCCTCCTCGGCCGCCCTGGAGACCGTCACCGCGCTCGCCCTCAACGACCTCCACGGACTGGGGCTGCGGCCCTGGCAGTTGGCGCGTCTGGCGCAGCGCGCGGAGAACGTGTTCGTCGGCATGCCCTGCGGAGTCATGGACCAGACGGCCTCCGCCTGCTGCACGGAGGGCCACGCGCTGCACCTCGACACCCGCGATCTGTCCCAGCGGCAGGTGCCGTTCGACCTCGTGGCCGACGGACTGCGGCTGCTGGTCGTGGACACCCGCGTCCAGCACGCGCTGGGGGACAGCGCCTACGCCGAGCGGCGCGCGAGCTGCGAGGAGGGCGCCGCCCTGCTGGACGTCCCCGCCCTGCGGGACATCGCGTTCGAGCACCTGGACGACGTGCTCGCCCGGCTCCGTGACGAGACGCTGCGCCGCCGGGTGCGCCATGTCGTCACCGAGAACCGCCGCGTCGAGGAGGTCACCGCCCGCCTCGGCGCCGGGGACGCCCGCGGCATCGGTCCGCTGCTCACCGCCGGGCACGCCTCGCTCCGCGACGACTTCGAGGTGTCCTGCCCGGAACTGGACCTGGCGGTGGAGTCCGCGTGCGCGGCGGGCGCGCTGGGCGCGCGGATGACCGGCGGCGGCTTCGGCGGCTCGGCGATCGCGCTGGTCGAGGAGGCGGCGGCGGAGCCGGTGGCGAAGGCGGTCACCGCGGCCTTCGCGGCGGCCGGGCACCGCGAGCCCCGGGTCTTCCCGGCCGTACCGTCGGCGGGCGCGCGCCGGCTGGCCTGAGCCGGCTGGCCTGAGCCGTACGGCCCCGCGGCCGCGCTGCCCCGAGCCCCGCTGCCCGGCGGCTCCGCTGCCCCGACTCCGCGGTCCTCGGCTCCGGGGTTCTCGGCTCGGGGGTTCTCGACTCCGCTGCCCCGCGCGGCCGGGACTGCCCGACCGCCAAGCCGCCAGGCCGGACGGTTTGACGGCCGGACGGCCGTCCGGCCGGACGGGACGGTGGCCTGAACCGGACGCCCGGGGCGGAGGGCCGCCCTCCGCGTCCGGGCCGGGCTCGCGCGGCGCGCTTCACCAGCGGGTCTGCCGCGCCGGCGGCGCGTATGGGGCCCGGCCGCAGCCCCGCGCGCGGTGGCGGTGACGGGCGCGCTGGGCGCACATCCGGCATTCCCAGTCGATTTCTTGCACAAGAAGTACCAGCGAACACAGGTCGAACGTCCCGGGCGAACACTTTCGCCAATCCACTTCACTTGTCGGAGCGCATCCGTACGCTGATGCTCAGCACCGGTGGGGGCCGGTGCCGATACAGGGGGCCGAGCGGCCGGGTACGGCGCCCGGGGCGGCGGAGCCGGCACGGCGCGGCCGGCCGGGATCATCTCCGGCCACGGACCGGGGCGGACGAGCATCCGGGCGCCGTGCCCGCTGTGCTGTTCCGATACAGGGGGGTTCCTCAGTGACAGTCATCAGGGTGCTGGTGGTGGACGACCACCGCATCTTCGCCGAATCGCTCGCCGCCGCTCTCGCCGCCGAACAGGACGTCGAGGTGGCGGCGGCCGGCAGCGGTCCGGCGGCGCTGCGCTGTCTGGACCGGGCCGCGGCCGACGGCCGCCGGATCGACGTCATGCTGGTCGACGCCGACCTGGGCTGTGCACCGCCGGCGCCCGGAGCGGCGAGGAGCGGCCCCACGGTCATCGGCGCCCCCCGGGCCGGCGGGGCGGAGCGGGCCGCGGACGGCATATCCCTGGTCTCCGGAGTCCGCGAACGGCGGCCCGCCGTCCGTACGGTGGTGCTCGCGGAGCGGGACGACCCGGCCCGTGCGGCCGCCGCCCTGCAGGCCGGGGCCTCGGGCTGGGTCGCCAAGGACTGCTCGCTCTCCCGGCTGCTCGCCGTCATCCGCGGCGTGCTCCGCGGGGAGACCCACCTGCCGCCCGCCCTGCTCACCGGCGTACTGCGGGAGCTGACGGCGGCGCGCAAGCACCGCACGGAGAGCGAGCGGCTGGTGCAGTCGCTGACGCCGCGTGAGCGGGAGGTGCTGCGGTGCATGGTGGCGGGCCTGGGCCGCAAGGCCGTCGCCGAACGGCTGTTCCTCTCTCCGCACACGGTCCGCACCCATATGCAGAACGTCCTGGGCAAGCTCGGTGTGCACTCCACCCTCGCCGCGGTCGCTCTCGCCCGCCGCGCCGGGGTGGGCCCGGCGGAGGACCTGCCCGCGGTCGGCAGCGCGGGCTGACGCCACCGGCCGGGCCCGCCCGGCCCCGCCCGCTCAGCCCGGAACGTTGTCGAACGGCGCCGTCAAGCGCCTGAGCAGTCCGGCGAGTTCGCGGCGCTGTTCGCGGGACAGCTCGGCGAGGATGGCCCGCTCCTGGCTGAGCAGCCCGGCGAGAGCGCGGTCGGCGCGGTCGCGGCCCTCGGGCGTGAGCCGGACGAGCACTCCGCGCCGGTCGCTGGGGTCGGGCAGCCGCTCGACGAGGCCCTTCTTGGCGAGCCGGTCGATGCGGTTCGTCATGGTGCCGGAGGTCACCAGGGTCTGGGTGAGGAGCTGCCCGGGGGAGAGCTGATACGGCGCCCCGGCCCGGCGCAGCGCGGTGAGGACGTCGAACTCCCAGGACTCCAGGCCGTGCTCGGTGAAGGCCAGCCGCCGGGCGCGGTCGAGATGGCGCGCGAGCCGGCTGATCCGGCTCAGCACTTCCAGTGGCTCCACATCGAGGTCCGGGCGCTCTCGGCGCCATGCCCCGACCAGCCGATCGACCTCGTCCTCCATACCGATCAGTGTAGTAGGTCTGTCGATGTGAAGTCTCTTGACGTCAAATATCTCGATATCGAGAATGACGGGCAGGCGTGGCGGGCACGTGACACGGGCATCGATCGGCCCGACAGCAGTTCCCCTTTCACCCACCGCACCGGCACCGAGAGGTTCCCACGATGCAGAAACCCCAGAACCCGACCTGGGACCCACAGCAGTACCTCCGCCACTCCAGCCACCGCACCAGGCCCTTCCACGACCTCCTCGCCCGCATCCCCGAACTCCCGGCCCGCGGGCGCCCGGCGCGCATCGCCGACCTCGGCTGCGGACCGGGCAACGTCACGGCGCTCCTCGCCGGCCGCTGGCCCGACGCCCGCATCACCGGCTATGACAACTCCCCGGCCATGCTCGCCGAGGCCGCCCGCCACGCCGGCCCCACCCCCGGCGGCGGCAGCCTCGCCTTCCGGCACGCCGACGCCGCCGACTGGATGCCCGAGGAGCCGTACGACCTGATCGTCAGCAGCGCCGCCCTCCAGTGGGTCCCGGGCCACGCCAAATCCTTCCCGGCCTGGATCGAGGCCCTCACCCCCGGCGGCACCCTCGCCTTACAGGTCCCCGGCAACTTCACCTCGCCCAGCCACGCCATCCTCGGCGACCTCTGCGACGCCCCGGAGTGGCGCGAGCGGATCGGCCGCCACGGCCGCCGCTACGTCCACGTGTACGAACCGTGGGAGTACCTCACCCAGCTCACCGGCCTCGGCTGCGAAACCGACGCCTGGGAGACCACCTACATACAACTGCTCCAGGGCGAGGACCCAGTGCTCGAGTGGGTCAAGGGCACCGCGCTCCGCCCCGTCCTCACCGCACTCGCCGACGACGAGGAGGCCCGCACCGCGTTCCTCGGCCAGTACCGCGACCTGCTCCGCAAGGCCTATCCGCCCGGCCCGCACGGCACCGTCTTCCCCTTCCGCCGGATCTTCGCCGTCGCCCGGAAGAAGGACGGATGATCACCGCGCCGGACCCGCACCCCCCGCGGCCGCGGGACTGAGCGGTACGACGACGCGGCCCCGGCCCACCCGCACTCTCCAGCGGTGGGCCGGGGCCGCGCCCGGTCCTACGGAGCCCCCTCCCGACCGCCCCGGGGCCGGGGCGGGACCGGCGGGGAACCGGTCAGCTCTTGCGGTGACCTATCAGCCGGGGCTTCTGCTCCATGCCGTCCAGGCCATGCCAGGCGAGATTCACCAGATGGGCGGCGACCTCCGCCTTCTTCGGCTTCCGCGCGTCCAGCCACCACTGACCCGTCAGGGCGACCATCCCCACCAGCGCCTGCGCGTACAGCGGGGCCAGCTTCGGATCGAAGCCGCGGGCCTTGAACTCCAGCCCGAGGATGTCCTCCACCTGCGTCGCGATATCGCTGATCAGCGAGGCGAACGTGCCCGTCGACTGAGCCACCGGCGAATCCCGCACCAGAATCCGGAAACCGTCCGTGTACGACTCGATGTAGTCCAGCAGCGCGAACGCCGCCTGCTCCAGCAGCTCCCGCGGGTGCCCGGCCGTCAGGCCGTTGGTGACCATCTCCAGGAGCTTGCGCATCTCCCGGTCCACCACCACCGCGTAGAGCCCCTCCTTGCCGCCGAAGTGCTCGTAGACCACCGGCTTGGAGACCCCGGCCTTCGCCGCGATCTCCTCCACCGACGTGCCCTCGAAACCCTTCTCGGCGAACAGCGTGCGGCCGATGTCCAGCAGCTGCTCGCGGCGCTCCTTGCCCGTCATCCGTACGCGTCGGCCGCGCCGGCCACCCGGACTCGGGGCCTTGCTCTTCTCGCCACTGCTCGCATCGCTCGCCACGTGCTCAATCATGCCGCCTTCGCGGCCTCGTCTTCACGGGAGTTACCGGTCTTCCGCCGGGACTCCACCCGCTCCTTGCTCGGCCACCGCACATCATGGGCCCAGCCGAGCAGCTCGAACCAGCGGATCAGCCGGGCGCTGGAATCCACCTGCCCGCGCATCACGCCGTGCCGGGCGGACGTCGGGTCCGCGTGGTGCAGGTTGTGCCAGGACTCGCCGCAGGACAGCACCGCGAGCCACCAGACGTTGCCCGAGCGGTCCCGCGACTTGAACGGCCGCTTGCCGACCGCGTGGCAGATGGAGTTGATCGACCAGGTGACGTGGTGCAGCAGCGCCACCCGCACCAGGGAACCCCAGAAGAAGGCCGTCGCGGCGCCCTGCCAGGACCAGGTGACCAGACCGCCGACCAGCGGCGGGATCGCCAGCGACACCGCCGTCCACAGCAGGAACTGGCGCGAGATCCGCCGGATCGCCGGGTCCTTGATCAGATCCGGGGCGTACTTCTGCTGCGGCGTCTGCTCCTCGTCGAACATCCAGCCGATGTGCGCCCACCACAGCCCCTTCATCAGGGCCGGGATGGTCTCGCCGAACCGCCACGGCGAGTGGGGGTCGCCCTCGGCGTCGGAGTACTTGTGGTGCTTGCGGTGGTCCGCCACCCAGCGCACCACCGGGCCCTCCACGGCCATCGACCCGGCGACGGCCAGGGCGATCCGCAGCGGCCGCTTGGCCTTGAAGGAACCGTGGGTGAAGTAGCGGTGGAAGCCGATGGTGATGCCGTGGCAACCGAGGAAGTACATGAAGACCATCAGGCCCAGGTCCAGCCAGCTCACCCCCCAGCCCCACGCCAGCGGCACCGCCGCGACCAGCGCCAGGAACGGCACCGTGATGAACAGGAGCAGCGCGATCTGCTCGATGGACCTCTTGTTGTCGCCGCCGAGCGTGGCGGACGGGGCGGAAGAACTGGTGGCGGCGGCCTGCGGGGCTTCGTCGATCACATCGGAACGTGGGGTCATGCGGGGGAGTCCCTCACCGAACTGGGGGCATGGCTACGGATGCGTAACCTACGGCATCGTAAGTATGGCAGTGCTCCCCCCGGGGTCAATGGGCTGTGGATAACGTGGTGCGCCGGGCACCTATCCTGGTGGGCGCCGGACAGCGCGGTCCGCACCCCGCCCATCGTGCTCATCCATGCAAGGAGCCGCACCTGTGAGCAGTGCCGACCTCACCCCCGACACCGACGACCACGCACCGCTGCGCGCTGACATCCGGCGACTCGGCGACCTCCTCGGCGAGACCCTCGTCCGCCAGGAGGGACCCGAGCTCCTGGAGCTCGTCGAGCGCGTCCGCGCCCTCACCCGTACGGACGGCGAAGCCGCCGCCAAGCTCCTCGGCGAGACCGACCTGCCCACCGCCGGCAAGCTCGTACGGGCCTTCTCCACCTACTTCCACCTGGCGAACATCACCGAACAGGTGCACCGCGGCCGCGAGCTGCGCGCCCGCCGCGCCGCCGAGGGCGGCCTGCTCGCCCGCACCGCCGACCGGCTGAAGGACGCCGACCCCGAGCATCTGCGCCAGACCGTCCGGAACCTCAACGTGCGCCCCGTCTTCACCGCGCACCCCACCGAGGCCGCCCGGCGCAGCGTCCTCAACAAGCTCCGCCGCATCGCCGCCCTCCTGGAGGAGTCCGTCGGCGGCGGCAGCGGCGACCGGCGCCGCCACGACCTGCGGCTCGCCGAGAACATCGACCTCGTCTGGCAGACCGACGAGCTCCGCGTCGTCCGCCCCGAACCCGCCGACGAGGCCCGCAACGCCATCTACTACCTCGACGAACTGCACGCCGAAGCCGTCGGCGACGTCCTGGAGGACCTCTCCGCCGAACTGGAGCGCGTCGGCGTCGAACTGCCCGCCGGCACCCGCCCCCTCACCTTCGGCACCTGGATCGGCGGCGACCGCGACGGCAACCCCAACGTCACCCCCGACGTCACCCGCGACGTGCTGATCCTCCAGCACGAGCACGGCATCACCGACGCCCTCCGGCTCATCGACGAACTCCGCGGCCTGCTCTCCAACTCCATCCGCTACACCGGCGCCACCCAGGAACTCCTCGACTCCCTCTCCCTCGACCTGGAGCGGCTCCCCGGCATCAGCCCCCGCTACAAGCGCCTCAACGCCGAGGAGCCCTACCGCCTCAAGGCCACCGCCATCCGGCAGAAGCTCCTCAACACCCGGCAGCGGCTCGCCACCGGCACCCCCCACCAGGAGGGCCGCGACTACCTCGGCACCTCCGAACTCCTGGCCGACCTCGTGCTCATCCAGGAATCCCTGCGCGCCCACCGCGGCGGCCTCTTCGCCGACGGGCACCTCGACCGCACCATCCGCACCCTCGCCGCCTTCGGCCTCCAGCTCGCCACCATGGACGTCCGCGAGCACGCCGACGCCCACCACCACGCCCTCGGCCAGATGTTCGACCGGCTCGGCGAGGAATCCTGGCGCTACGCCGACATGCCGCGCGACTACCGCACCAAGCTGCTGGCCAAGGAGCTCCGCTCCCGCCGCCCGCTCGCCCCCAGCCCCGCCCCCCTCGACGCCGCCGGCGCCAAGACCCTCGGCGTCTTCGAAACCATCCGCGACGCCAAGGAACGCTTCGGACCCGAGGTCATCGAGTCGTACATCATCTCGATGTGCCAGGGCGCCGACGACGTCTTCGCCGCCGCCGTCCTCGCCCGCGAGGCCGGCCTCCTCGACCTCCACGCCGGCTGGGCCGAGATCGGCATCGTCCCGCTCCTGGAAACCACCGACGAGCTCCGCGCCGCCGACGTCATCCTCGACGCCATGCTGGCCGACCCCTCCTACCGGCGGCTCGTCGCCCTCCGCGGCGACGTCCAGGAGGTCATGCTCGGCTACTCCGACTCCTCGAAGTTCGGCGGCATCACCACCAGCCAGTGGGAGATCCACCGCGCCCAGCGCCGCCTCCGCGACGTAGCCCACCGCCACGGCGTACGGCTCCGCCTCTTCCACGGCCGCGGCGGCACCGTCGGCCGCGGCGGCGGCCCCTCCCACGACGCCATCCTCTCCCAGCCCTGGGGCACCCTGGAGGGCGAGATCAAGGTGACCGAGCAGGGCGAGGTCATCTCCGACAAGTACCTCGTCCCCTCCCTTGCCCGGGAGAACCTGGAACTCACCGTCGCCGCCACCCTCCAGGCCTCCGCCCTGCACACCGCGCCCCGCCAGTCCGACGACGCCCTCGCCCGCTGGGACGCGGCCATGGACACCGTCTCCGACGCCGCCCACGGCGCCTACCGACGTCTCGTCGACGACCCCGACCTGCCCGCCTACTTCTTCGCCTCCACCCCCGTCGACCAGCTCGCCGAACTCCACCTCGGCTCCCGGCCCTCCCGCCGCCCCGACAGTGGCGCCGGCCTCGACGGACTCCGCGCCATCCCGTGGGTCTTCGGCTGGACCCAGTCCCGGCAGATCGTCCCCGGCTGGTTCGGCGTCGGCTCCGGCCTCAAGGCCGCCCGCGAAGCCGGACTCGACGACGTCCTCGACGAGATGTTCCAGCGCTGGCACTTCTTCCGGAACTTCCTCTCCAACGTGGAGATGACCCTCGCCAAGACCGACCTGCGCATCGCCCGGCACTACGTCGACACCCTCGTCCCCGGCGAGCTCAAGCACGTCTTCGACACCATCGAGGCGGAACACGACCTGACCGTCCGCGAAGTCCTCCGCGTCACCGGCGGCGACCACCTGCTCGACTCCAACCCGGTGCTCCAGCAGACCTTCCGCATCCGCGACGCCTACCTCGACCCGATCTCCTACCTCCAGGTCGCCCTGCTCGACCGGCAGCGCAAGGCCGCCGCCGCGGGCGAACAGCCCGACCCGCTGCTCTCCCGCGCCCTGCTGCTCACCGTCAACGGCGTCGCCGCCGGCCTCCGCAACACCGGCTGACCCCACCCCCGTACGCCCTGACCGCATACGCCGACGGGCCCGCACCACACCGGTGCGGGCCCGTCGGCCGTTCACGATCTCCCCGCGGCACGGCCCCGGCTCACAGGAGCGGAGCAGCGCAGCCGCAGGCGCTCACAGAGGCGGGAGCCGCCCGCTCACAACGTCAGAAACGCCCCGCCCAGCAGAGCCGCACCCGCCAGCCCCAGCCCCCACGCCGTCCGGCGCATCCGCAGCCCGCCCGCCACCACCAGCGCCGCCAGCAGCAACGACCCGGCGAACGGGATCCACGCGTGCAGCACACCGCCCGGACCCGTCCGCACCGCCTCGTCCGTACCCGGCTTCACCGCCACCGGCAGCCGCTCACCGCGCTCCCGGCCCGTGGCCTCCACCACCGTCACCGTCCGCTCCGCGTCCCCCTTCGCCGGAGCGCCGGCCCCCGAGGCGTCCACCGGCTCGAAGCGGCCCCCGCACACATCCCCGTCACAGCGCTCTATCGTCACCGTGCCGCGCTCGCGCCCCTTGGTCAGCATCGCGTGCTGCGCCGCGTCCCACGAGGTGTACACCCCCGCGGTCAGGACCAGCAGCGCCACCGCCGCCATCAACGCCTGCTTGACGGCCAGCAGCAGCCCGTAGGCGCTCTCTCCCGCCCGGCGGACAGCGGGGCGGCGCTTGGACTTCGTCGGTGCCATGCGGGCGATCCTTGGCCATCACAAACCACCCGGTCAACCGCCGCTCCCCGGTTGCGGGACACTGTCCCGATAGGCGGTGAAAGGTGCCACCGTCGGCTGTTGTACCTGCTCTGCGCCGCCCCGGGGCCGCCCCGGCGGGACGCCGTTCCGGCGGACGGCGGACGGCGAACGGCGCGGTGCCGCCGTCAGCTGTTGTACCGGCCCTGCGCCCGCTCCAGACCCTCCTCGATCAGACACTCCACGGCATCCGCCGCACGGTCCACGAAGTAGTCCAGCTCCTTGCGCTCCGCCGCCGAGAAATCCTTCAGCACGAACGCAGCCACGTCCATCCGCCCCGGCGGCCGCCCGATACCGAACCGCACCCGGTGGTACCCCGGCCCCATCGCCTTCGTCATCGACTTCAGCCCGTTGTGGCCGTTGTCGCCCCCGCCCAGCTTCAGCCGCAACACCCCGTAATCGATGTCCAGTTCGTCGTGCACGGCCACCACACGCTCCACCGGCACCTTGTAGAAATCGCGCAGCGCCGACACCGGGCCGCCCGACAGGTTCATGTACGACATCGGCTTGGCGATCACCACCCGGCGGCTGCCCGGCCCCGGCGCCCCCAGCCGGCCCTCCACCACCTGCGCCCGCGCCTTGTGCGCCTTGAACCGCCCGCCCAGCCGCCCGGCGAGCAGATCCGCCACCAGGAAACCGACGTTGTGCCGGTTGCCCGCGTACTCCGGCCCGGGGTTGCCCAGGCCCACGATCAGCCAGGGGCCGTCCGCATCGCTCATCTACGTCTCTCCTGCCGGGGTCTGCCGGCTCCCGCCCGTCCACGGGCTCTTGCCGGTTGCTCGGGTCCCGGGTCTCCGGTCCCGGGTCCCAGGGATACACGACCGCCGCCCCGCTCCAGCGGAGCGGGGCGGCGGTCACAGCGCGGCGCCGCGCGCGGCGGGGCGGCGGAGGCTCAGGCCTCCTCGCCCTCGCCTTCCTCGCCCTCGGCCGGCGCCTCGGCCTGCGCGGAGACGACCTGCAGGACCACGGTCTCGCCGTCCACCGCGAGCGCCGTGCCCTTCGGCAGCTTCACGTCCTTCGCCTGGATCGAGGCACCGGCCCCCAGACCCTCCACGGAGACGGTGAACGCCTCCGGGATGTGCGTCGCCTCGGTCTCCACCGGCAGCGCGTCCAGCATGTGCTCCAGGAGGTTGCCGCCCGGGGCCAGCTCGCCCTCGGTGTGGACCGGAACGTCGACCGTGACCGTCTCGCCCTTCTTCACGACCAGCAGGTCGATGTGGACGAGGAAGCCGCGGATGGCCTCACGCTGCACGGCCTTGGGGATGACCAGCTCGCTCTTGCCGCCGTCCAGGGCCAGACGAATCAGGACGTTCGGCGTCTTCAGCGCCATCATCAGGTCGTGGCCCGGAAGCGCCACGTGCACCGGCTCGCCGCCGTGGCCGTAGACGACACCCGGCACCTTCTGCTCGCGGCGGAGACGGCGCGCGGCGCCCTTGCCGAACTCCGAGCGGGTCTCGGCGGGAATCTTCACTTCAGCCATGGCTGCACTCCTCGTACTGCGTACCGGACGGCACCGGAAACCGGCCCCACCACCCGTACGGATCTGATCTGACGGCCGTCACCCGGCCCACGACAGACCTGCTACGAAGAGCGCGTCGATAACGGACACCGCACACGAGTGCGGCCTCCCTCGCCGAGCAACTCCACGAGTCTACCCGGCGGGAAGGCCGCCCCCAAGTCGATCACCATCCGGACGGCGACACCGCCCGCCGCCGGTCACCGCCACGGAACACCGCGACGACGACCGGCACCCGACGTCAGGCCTGCTCCTCGAAAAGGCTCGTCACCGAACCGTCCTCGAACACCTCACGCACCGCACGGGCGATCGTCGGCGCCATCGACAGCACCGTGATCTTCTCCAGCTCCAGCTCGTTCGGCGTCGGCAGCGTGTTCGTGAACACGAACTCGCTCACCTTCGAATTCTTCAGCCGGTCCGCCGCCGGACCCGACAGCACACCGTGCGTCGCCGTCACGATGACGTCCTCCGCGCCATTCGCGAACAGCGCGTCCGCGGCCGCCGTGATCGTGCCACCCGTGTCGATCATGTCGTCGACCAGCACACAGATCCGGCCCTTCACATCACCGACCACCTCGTGCACCGTGACCTGGTTCGCCACGTCCTTGTCCCGCCGCTTGTGCACGATCGCCAGCGGCGCGCCCAGCCGGTCGCACCAGCGGTCGGCGACCCGCACCCGGCCCGCGTCCGGCGACACCACCGTCAGCTTCGAACGGTCCACCTTCGCGCCCACGTAGTCCGCGAGGACCGGCAGGGCGAACAGGTGATCCACCGGACCGTCGAAGAAGCCCTGGATCTGGTCCGTGTGCAGATCCACCGTGAGAATCCGGTCCGCGCCCGCGCACTTCAGCAGATCCGCGATCAGCCGCGCCGAGATCGGCTCCCGGCCCCGGTGCTTCTTGTCCTGCCGGGCATAACCGAAGAACGGCAGGATCACGGTGATGCTCCGGGCCGAAGCCCGCTTCAGCGCATCGACCATGATCAACTGCTCCATGATCCACTTATTGATCGGAGCCGTGTGGCTCTGCATCAGGAAGCAGTCCGCGCCACGCGCCGACTCCTGATAGCGGACGTAGATCTCACCGTTGGCGAAGTCGAACACCTTCGTCGGGACCAGGCCGACACCGAGCTGGTGCGCGACCTCCTCGGCGAGCTCGGGGTGGGCGCGGCCGGAGAAGAACATCAACTTCTTCTCGCCGGTCGTCTTGATCCCGGTCACAGCACAGTCTCCTTGGCAGCGACATAAAACTCTGGGGGAACGGGGGGCGCACTTTGGGTGCAGTTCTCACGGTACGCCCAGCACGGCGCACCCAGACACGAGGGCTAGGCCCCGTCACCCTCCTCCTGAGCTGCGGACGCCGCCTGCGCGGCGGCGCTCCCGGGACGCTTCCGGGCCACCCAGCCCTCGATATTCCGCTGCTGGCCCCGCGCCACGGCCAGCGAACCCGGCGGCACATCACGGGTGATGACCGACCCCGCGGCGGTGTAGGCCCCGTCCCCGATGGTGACAGGAGCCACAAACATGTTGTCCGAACCCGTCTTGCAGTGTGAGCCGACCGTCGTGCGGTGCTTGCTCTCACCGTCGTAGTTCACAAACACACTCGCCGCACCGATGTTCGTGAACTCACCGATCGTGGCGTCACCCACATACGACAGATGCGGCACCTTCGTGCCCTCACCGATCTCCGAGTTCTTCATCTCGACGAACGTGCCGGCCTTCGACTTCCGCGCCAGCCGCGTCCCCGGCCGCAGATACGCGTACGGGCCCACCGACACCTCCGGGCCGATCTCCGCCCCGTCGGCCACCGTCCGCACCACCCGGGCGCCCTCGCCCACCGAGGTGTCCGTCAGCGTGCAGTCCGGACCCACCTCCGCACCCGCCGCCAGCCGCGTCGAACCGTGCAGCTGCGTCCCCGGGTGAACCACCGCGTCCGGCTCGAACACCACCGTCGCGTCCAGCCACGTCGTCGCCGGGTCCACCACCGTCACCCCGGCGAGCATCGCCGCCTCCAGCAGCCGGTCGTTCAGCAGCCGCCGCGCCTGCGCCAGCTGCACCCGGTTGTTGATCCCCAGGATCTCCCGGTGATCGGCCGCCACGGCCGCGCCCACCCGGTGCCCGGCCTCGCGGAGAATCCCCAGGACATCGGTGAGGTACTCCTCACCCTGGCTGTTGTCCGTGCGGAGCTTGCCCAGCGCGTCCGCCAGCAGCCGGCCGTCGAACGCGAAGACCCCCGAGTTGATCTCGGTGATCGCGCGCTGCTCCTCCGTGGCGTCCTTGTGCTCGACGATCGCGGTGACCGCGCCGTCCGCCGGGTCGCGCACGATACGGCCGTAGCCGGTGGAGTCCGGGACCTCGGCGGTCAGCACGGTCACGGCGTTGCCGTCGGCCGCGTGGGTGCCGGCGAGGCTCCGCAGCGTGGCCCCGGTCAGCAGCGGGGTGTCGCCGCAGACGACCACCACGGTGCCGTCGGCGGCGCGGCCGGCCGCGGCCAGGGACTCCAGCCCCATCCGCACGGCGTGCCCGGTGCCGTTCTGCTCGTGCTGCACGGCTGTCGTCGCGGCGGGATCGATCTCCGCGAGATGCGCGGTGACCTGCTCACGGGCATGGCCGACGACCACGACGAGCTGCTCGGGGTCGAGTTCGCGGGAGGCGGCGACGACATGTCCGACGAGGGAGCGGCCGCAGATGCTGTGCAGGACCTTGGGAGTGGCCGACTTCATACGGGTGCCCTCACCCGCGGCGAGGACGACGACGGCTGCCGGGCGATTGGCGCTCACGGGTGTGCCCTTCGGCTTCGGATGGTGGACACCCGCAGGATACCGGGGCGTTTTCCGCCCGGAACGCGCACGGGCCCCGACCTTGCGGCCGGGGCCCGTGAGGGCTTGCGCTCAGCTCCGCTGCCAGGACTCGAACCCGGACTTAGGCCACCAAAAGACCCAGTGCTGCCGATTACACCACAGCGGATGGCAAATGTGGCCAACTCGGACATTTGGCTAGGCTGTCCTTTCGGCCGCTACCACTATGCCGTACCACCAGCCTTCGACGCGACGGTATAGGTCCGCGCTGTCGTTCACGCGGATGGCGAGGCAGCCGTAGTAATCGGCGCCGGTGTTCCTCCGGGTGGTCTTCGGGCTGTGCCTCTTCAGGGCCGTCTTGCCGAACTGGGCCGGGGTGGCGCCCGTTCGCTCCAGCCAGAAGCGCTCGGCGCGGCCGACGTCAGCCGACTCGTGGATGTTGACGGTGTAGCGCCGTCGCCCGGGTGCTACGCCGAGGAGATCCAGCCAGGCCAGGAACGTGGCAACCATGTCCGGATCGCTGTTGACGAAGACGATCTTCTCGCGTCGGTCGTACGGCTTGTCCTTCGCGCCCTCGGCCCAGTAGAGGCCGACGCCGACCAGGAAGAGCTCTCGTCGGGACAGGTTTCCGATCTCGTTCGCGGCCGAGAGCTTCGTCTGCCAACGCTCGAAGTTCCGCTGGTGCAGTGCGGCCTCTCGGCTCTTCTTCGCGGCTGCGGATGCCTCGACCGGGGTCCTGGGAGGCCGTTCCGGCTTCGGCAGGTCGCGTACCCAGGGCGAGATCGAGCTCTTCGAGCAGCCCAGTTCGAGCTAAATCTCGTCGTAGGTCATTCCGCGCGTGCGCATCTCGCGGGCAGCTGCCCGCAAGTCGTCCTTGGCGTTGGGGCGTTTCGTCCACTCCGGTGGGGGCTCGCCGTCGAGCAGGCGGTTGAGCAGGTTGTTGTTGTGCACCTTCAGCCGGTCGCGGATCTGCCTGCGGCTCAGTCCTTCTCTGCGCAGTGCGACGGCCTGTTCCCGCAGTTCCTCGAAGGTGGCGGAGCCGTCCCGGAGTCCGCCGGTGCCATCGCCGTCGCGGCGTCGTACGTCGGTCATGGGGCCAGGGTCGGCCGTCCGTATGTGCGGTTGGGCGGAAATCCGGGCGATTCAACAGTTCGGGTGGAAGTCGGGGAAATCGACCGTGTTCGAGTCCGGTTTGTGTGGATGCCCCGCCCCGGCACCCGGGGAGTACGGCCTTAGGGTGGACGTTATGACCACATCGGGGGCAGGGACCGCGGAACCGGGCGTGCGGGGCGCGCCCGCGGGGCCGTGGTGGTGGGAGCGGCGGCGCGGTATGGCGCTGGATGTCGCGTTGACGGTGGCGTCGGTCGCGGAGTGCGCGGTGGAGGGGTACGCGTTCGCCGGGGAGGCGCGGATTCCGGTGGTGCTGGGGGTGCTGCTGGGGGTGGTGGCGGGGTCGGTGCTGCTGGTGCGGCGGCGCTGGCCGATCGCGGTGGTGCTGGTGTCGGTGGCGGTGTCGCCGGCCGAGATCGGGCTGCTGCTGGGGCTGGTGGGCCTGTACACGCTGGCGGCGTCGGAGGTGCCGCGGCGGATCACGGCCGTGCTGGCGGGCATGTCGATGACCGGGACGCTGCTGGTCACCTTCATCCAGTTCCAGCGGGATCTGAGCCGTGAGGACTATGTGGCTCCGGACTGGCTGGTCGTGCTGGCGCCGGTGCTGATGTCGCTGGGGCTGACGGCGCCGCCGGTGTTCCTGGGCTTGTACGTGGGGGCGCGGCGTCGGCTGGTGGAGAGTCTGCGGGAGCGGGCGGACGGTCTGGAGCGGGAGTTGTCGCTGCTGGCCGAGCGGGCGGAGGAGCGTGCGGAGTGGGCGCGGGGTGAGGAGCGCCGGCGGATCGCGCGGGAGATGCACGATGTGGTGGCGCACCGGGTGAGCTTGATGGTGGTGCACGCGGCGGCTTTGCAGGCGGTCGTGGTGAAGGATCCGGAGCGGGCGGTGAAGAACGCGGGGCTGGTGGGGGATCTGGGGCGGCAGGCGCTGACGGAGCTGCGGGAGATGCTGGGGGTGTTGCGCTCGGCTCCGGCGGCGAAGCCGGGGGCGGGTGCCGGTGGTGGTGTCGACTCGGGCGCGGGTTCGGGTAAGGGGTCCGGGCCGGGTGCGGATGTGCGTGCGGATGCGGGTACGGGGCGGGTGGCTGCGGCTTCCGCTGGTGACGGGGGAGCCGGACGGGCCGGTGCCCGGGGGCGGGTGTCCGTGCCGGCCGGGGCGGTGGCGGTTCCGGAGGCGCGGGGGGCCGGGCCGGGGGCCGCTGTGGCGGTGGAGTCGGTGCCGCGGCCGTCGGTGGCGGGGGAGCCGGCCGAGGGGCCGGGGCTGGGTGATCTGGAGGTTCTGGTGGGAGAGTCCCGGGCGGCCGGGATGGCGGTGGAGTTCTCGGTGGAGGGGGAGGCCGCCCGGGAGCGTGATCCGCGGGTGGAGCGGACGGCGTACCGGGTGGTGCAGGAGGCGCTGACCAATGTGCACAAGCACGCCGCGGGGGCGGAGATCCGGGTGCGGTTGGCGCACCGTGAGTCCGAGGTGGCGGTGCTGGTGGAGAACGGTCCGGCGGCGGAGGGTGGTTCGGATGCGCGGTTGCCCAGTGGGGGCAATGGGCTGGTGGGGATGCGGGAGCGGGTGACGGCGCTGGGGGGCGGCTTCGTGTTCGGTCCGACGGAGGCGGGGGGTTTCCGGGTGTCGGCGGTGCTGCCGGACCGGAACGGCTGACGTTCGGCGGGGCCGGCCGGAGTGAGTGGCGGAGTCCGGGGGCCGCGGAGAAGGTGCCGCGGTTGCTCAGGTGGACTTCTCGGTGCCGGTGCCGGTGCCGGTGCCGGTGCCGGGGGCGGGGGCCGGGGCGGGTACGGATCCGTTGTCGGCGCGGGTCGTGGGGCCGGTTCCGCGGTCCGGGGCGTGGTTCCTGTCGCGGGACGGGGTGCTGTTCCGGTCCTGTTCGGTGGTGCTGTGCGGGGCCTGTCGCGCGGTGCTTTCCGGGGAGCGTTCCCGGGCGGGGGTCCCGGTGCGGGCCTGAGGGTGCTCGGTGGCCGGGGTGTCGGGCCGGTTCCGGGGGTGTTCCGGGGTGGGGTCCTGGGGGCGGTCGCTGTCGGTGCGGGTGCCGGTGCGGGTGCCGCGGCCGGTGATGGTGGCCAGGCTGGTGCGGATGTGTTCCATCTGGGCGCGCAGGGCGTCGCGGCGGGTGGCGTGGTCGCGCAGGGCGCGTTCGGTTTCGCGTTCGACGCGTTCGCGGCGGGCGTGGGCCTGGGCGATGATCTCGGCGGCGCGGGCTTCGGCGTCGTCGCGTTCGCGGCGGGCGGTGTCCTCGGCGTCGGCGTGGGTGTCGCGGGCCCGGGCGAGGACGGTTTCGGCTTGTTCGGTCAGTTCGGTGACGTGTTTTTCGGTGGCGGTCCTGGCGGTGGAGAGCTGCCGGTCGGCGTCGGCCTGCCGGTCGGCGAGTTCGCGTTCCTGTTCGGCGCGGAGGCGGGCGGCCCGTTCTTGGGTGTCCTTGAGTGCGGCGGCTGCCTGGGAGCGCTGTTCGTGGGCGGCCCGGCGGGCGGTGGCGAGGGTCTTGCCGGCGATCTCGCGGGCGGCGGCGAGGGCCTGTTCGGCCCAGTGGTCGGCTTCTTTGCGCAGTGCGGTGGCGTCGACGCGGGCGGCGTCGCGGAGGGTGCGGGCGGTTTCCTCCGCCTCCTCGCGGATGGTCTGGGCGGTGGTCTCGGCGCGGGCGCGGAGTTCGGCGGCCTCGGCTTTGACGGTGAGGAGGAGTTCGCGGGCGCGGGCGCCGAGGGTTTCGTAGGTCTGCGGGGGGAGGTGTGCGGCGTGTTCGCGCAGCCGGGTGAGCTCGGTCTCCATCTCCTCGGCGCGGGTGGCGAGCCGGGCGGCCCGGTCGAGGGCTTCGTCGCGCGTTCCGGTGAGTTCGGCGATGGCGCGGTTGACCTGCTCGGGCCGGTAGCCGCGCCGGTGGCCGCGTACGGTGGCGATCCCGTGGGGTGACACAGACGCACTCATTTTGAGCCCTTTCGTCCCGGTGTGAGATCCGCTCCGGCGCTATCTTTCCGATGCGGGTCAGGCGCTCATAACGCGACACTCCGCCCTTCCGCCCCTGTTCAAGGATGCGTCATCCGCCGCGCAGCCGGAATGGGGTCCCGGGGGTGCGGGCGGGGGTGGAGGGCCGAACGCCGCGGGGGCGCCCGGGGGTGTCTGGGTGCCCCCGCGGCGTTCCGGGGGCGGGGAGGGCGGTGGGCCGCCGGGGTCAGAGCAGCCCGTCCCACATCTGTTCGAGGATGACCGACCACCAGGTTTCGGGGGACGACAGGCTGGCGGGGTCGAGGGCGATCAGCTGGGCCTGGAAGTCGACGGTCCAGCGGCCGGCCTGTTCGGCGGTGAGTCCGTAGCGCAGCCGCCACATGCGGCCGAGCATGGCCATGCAGCGGACGAACTCGGGGAGCCCGGTGTTGACGAACTGCGGGGGCACCGGCTGTCCGCCCGGTCCGGCCTCCACGGGGACGGCGACGATGTTGGCCGTGCCGTACTGGACGCACAGCTGGCGGCCGAAGTCGCTGCCCATGACGAGGTACGAGCCGGCGTCCGGGGCGGGCTGCACACCGCGTTCGGCCGCCAGTTCGGCAAGGGTCGGCACGGGGCGGCCGGGCTGGGCCTGGGCCCAGAAGAACGGGCCGAAGTCCACCGGCAGTCCGGCCCAGACCAGGGTCTGCGCGACGACGTCGGGGACGCCCTGCCGGGAGACCGCGTGCTGGTCGAACCGGAACAGCCCCTGCGGGCCGAAGGACTGTGCCAGTTCGTGGGCGAGGCCCTCGACGGGCACCGGCGGGATCGGCGGCACCTGGCCGGGGTGCGGCAGCGGCACCCGGTTGGGCGCCGGGCGCGCCGGGCCGTCGGCCACCTGGTGCAACTCGCCCTGGTGCTCGATCAGATGGCGTACGCCCTGCTGCCGTGTGGCGTGGTCGCGGCCGTAGGGGGCGGTGTGGCTGATCCGCACCTGCGGGAAGGTCTCGCGGACCATCCGGGCGCAGTAGCCGCCGGGCAGATCGCAGGACTCCAGTTCGGTGTGGAGTTCCAGCACCTGCTGCGGCGGGACGTTCTGTGCGCGCAGTTCGTGCAGGATCTGCCACTCCGGGTGCGGGGTGCCGTAGGCGGAGCGGCGGATGATCTGCTGCTCCGAGCCGTCCTGTGCGCGGTAGCGGAGGACGGCCATGTAGCCGGGGCCGACCATCGGCGGGCCGGCCGGGGCCTGCGGGTAGCCGTAGGCGCCCGGGGCGGGCGGCGGTGGGGGCGGCTGGGCGCCGGGCGGCATGCCGCCGGGGGTGCCGGGCGGGCCGGGGGGCTGGGGTGCTCCGGGGCCGGCCGGGGTTCCGGGGTTGGGTCCGGCCAGCATGGTGGCGGCGTGGTGCGCTCCGCCACCCGGGGTGCCGGGTGCCGGGGGCGGCGGGGGAGTGCCGGGGATGCCGGACGTCCCCGGGGCGCCGGGCGGCGGGGGTGTGCCCGCGCCCGGGGTCTGCGGGGCATGGGGTGCGCCGCCCGGGGCGGCGGCCGTGCCGCCCGTGCCGCCCGTACTGCCCGTGCCGCCCTGGAGGCCCCGGCTGCCCGGGACCGGCGGGTCACCGATGGCCGGGGCGACCGTGGTGCGCGGCAACTGGCTGCCCCCGGACATGAGTTCCGTCCGGTCGTCCGCCCGGGAGCCCGGCTTCGGGGTGGCGGCCCGGTCGCCGTCCGTGCCCGCCAGGGGCGGTGCGAAGACGGTGTCGGGCAGGTCGACGGAGGCGTCGTCGGGGCCGGCGGTGATGTCGGTGCCGGCCCACGGCGTGCCGCCGGGGGGCGCGGCGGGGCCGGGTACGGCGCCCGGGGTGGCCGAGGGAGTGTCGTCCCGCCCCGAAGGGCCGTGGACGTTCCCGGACGCGGCGGAGCCCGGTCCGCCAGGGGCGCCGGACGTGCCCGGGGCGCCGGACGTGCCGGCCGCGGGCCATGCGGTGCCGGGGACGGGCGCGCCGCCGGCCGGGGCCGGTGTCGCGCCGCCGGCCGGGGTACCGGAGCCGGGGGTAGTACCCGCGCCCGGGGCCGCTGTGCCCGGGACCGCACCGGTGCCGGTGCCGGTGCCCGGAGTGGCACCCGCGTCGGTACGTACGCCGGCGCCGGAGCCCGTGCCGGCATGTGAGCCCGCGCCGAGATGCGAGCCCGGGCCCGTGCCCGGGTCCGGAGCGGCACCGGCACCAGCACTCGTGTCCGCGCCCGTACCCGCGCCCGCGCCCGTGTCCGCGCCCGAAGCCCCGGCGGAGTCCCGCCTGCGGTCCGGGATGCCGATCTGGTCGGCGGCGTCCTGCAGCCACTGAGGGGGTGTCAGCAGGAAGGAAGTGGCCTCCAAGTCGACCCGCTGCGGCCGTTCGGCCGGGGCGGCGCCGGTGTCCCCGGGGGCCGCCCCGTACCGCTCCTCGTAATGGCGGATGATCTCGCCGACCGGGAGCGCGGGCCACAGGGTGGCCTCGCCGCTGTCCCGGGCGATGACGAGCCGGGAGCGGCCGCCGTCGGAGGTGGGCCCGTCCTCGCGGTCCTCGGCCCAGACCACGAAGCCCAGGTCGAACTCGCGTACCTTCACCTCGCGGTGCTGGTATGCGGGGACGTCGCCGTTGATCCATTCCTCGGCGCGCTCCTGCGCCTGCGCGAAGGTCACCATCGCGCTCACCCCTCCACCGGGACGGCGTACGCGAAGCCGCCGTCCACCATCAGGTTGGCCACGGTCTCCAGTTCGGGCGGGCTGCCCGCGAGGCGCCGCAGGAAGTCGTCGAAGTCGTCGCCGCAGGGCAGCAGGAGCTGGTCGACCCGCTCCTGGACGGTGAGTCCGTCGCGGTCGCGGGCGTCGTCGTAGGCGCAGAACCACACCGAGCCGAGCGCCGAGCCCTTCACCTTGACCGCGAGGATGCCGCCCTGGACGAAGGCGACGCCCAGGTAGTCCTTGGTGAGGTGGTCGCGCAGGCACTTGTTGACGTACACGAGGTCGTTGACGGCGGCCTCGTCGCGCACCGTGAAGAACGGCTGGTCGACGAGGAGGCCCAGCCCGGCGTCCAGCGCGGCGCCGACCGGCGCGCAGCCGCCGGCCGCCTTGAGGAAGGAGCGGTAGGCGCCGGGCAGCCGGTAGCCGAGGTCCTCCTCGGCGCCGAGGATCTCCGCCTCGGTGACGGACAGGGCGCCCTTGGGCAGCCGGAGGTGGGCGGGACGGGTCTCCTGCAGGGGGCGGGTGCCGCGCTTGCCGTGGTCGACGGAGGCGGTGGCCAGCCCGCCGTGGTGCCGCAGCAGCGCCTTGACCTCGGCGGGTACGAGCTCCATCCGGCGGCTGTCCGGTACGTGGTGCCAGGTCCAGCCGTGCGGGGTGGCCACCGGCGGGAGGCTGCCCCAGAGTTCGTGGCCGGCGGCGTGCAGGGCGGCGTTGGCCGACACGTAGTCGGTGAGCCGGAGTTCGTCGACGCCGAAGCCCTCGGGGGGGTCGGCGATCTCGGCGGCCGCGCGCGCGTAGGGGGAGAAGTCCGGGCGGCCGTGCTCGTCGATCCGCACGCCTCCGGGATGGCGGGCGGCGCGGACCGGGTCCGGGAAGTGCACGGTCTGCCCGGCGTAGGCGGTGTTGGGTGGCGCGGGGTGTCCCCCCGCCCGGGGGCTGGGAGGCGCCCCCAGCCCGGGCCGGCCTGTCGTCATGGCGGTTGCCCCCTGCTGCGTCCGATGTTGGCGCACAGCCTATGCGGTGCCGGGGGCGCGGGTCCCGCCCCGGTGGCGGGGGAGGGGTGTAGGCCATTCGGGGGTATTCGGCGCGGGGCCGCCGGGGTGCGGAGGCGCCCGCGGCGGGGCTCGTACGGGCTCGAAGGGCGCGGTGCCGGGCGCGCGGTGGCCCCCGGGGGTGCACCAGTGTTCGCAGGGCGGCCGTGCTTCCGTCCGGGGGCGGGCCGGGATAACCCTTTCGGGGGGTCTGTCGTCTTTCCTGTGACGAGCTGTCACGCACCGGTGACCTGCGGTTGTGCGACGCGCGGAGGGTACCGGCCGGACTTCCCGATCTCCCCGCCGGTTTGGCAGGCTGTCCCCGCAACCAGGGGGATTGCACAGGAGGGGAAGCACCGAATGAGCGCCACCCAGGACCTCCCGGCAACCCCGCCGGGTGACCCGCGGCTGACATGGAGCAGTGACCACGGCCCCGGGCGGCCGCCGGTTCTCCGGCACCGCCGGGACGGCATCCTGCCCGCCGTCGCCGCGGCGCTGTCCGTGCGCGGGAAGACCCTGACCGCGACGGCGGGCCGGGGTGACCGGCCGCCGGTGCTCCATCCGCTGGTCCAGGACTTCCTCGACCGGCTCGGCACCGCTCAGCGTGAACGATTCACCGGCCGCTGCCCCGAGGCGCTGCTGCTGTCCCGGCAGCTGGCCGAGGTGGAGGGGGCGCGGAGCAAGCGGGCCTCCCGCCGGCCGCTGACCCACGGCGAGGCCCGGAAGGCGCTGAAACAGGCCAAGTTGACGGCACGTCATATCCGGGAGGACGGTGACCCCCGGCACGGCCGGTACGCGCCGCCCTGCCGGTCCTGCACGGCGCTGCTGGCGCATTTCGGCGTACGCGCCGTCGACCCGGCGGAGTCCGCCCCGGACAGGAGCTGATGTGCGCGCCTTCGACCGTACGGCCACCGACCGGTTCCCGGTCGCGGTGGACGCCGCGCTGCGGAAGGCGGGCTGGCGGCCGGGCCGCTGGGACATCCGGCAGGCCGAGACGTGGGCCGACGGGCTGCGCGCCCATGTGTCGCCGGCGGGCCACCGGCACGCCGTGTTCCCGGCGGCCGTCGAGGTGTGGGCCGAGTTCGGCGGGCTGCGGATCGCGGGTGCCGCGGCGGGGCGGCAGGTGGCGCCCACGACCTGTCTGATCGACCCGATGTGCGGGCTGCATCTGGCGCGGACGCTCTCCGACCTGGGGCGGGCGCTGGGCACGGAGATGTGCCCGCTGGGCGAGGAGGCCCCGGGCCCGGAGCCCGGCAGCGGCCGGGCGGTCCTGGCCGTCGACAGCGAGGGGCGGGTCTACAGCCTCGACCACACCGGGGACTGGTACCTGGGGCACAGCATGGAGGCGGCTCTCACCACGCTCGTCACCGGCGGCCGCCCGGAGCGCCTGACGGTGGACGGCGGCTGACCGGAAGAGCGGCCGGGGGCGCCGGCGGAGAGGGCCGGCCGGCGGCGCTCCGCCCGGGCGCTCGCGCTCGCCGTCCGTCCGGACGGGAAAGCGGCGAGGGGGCGGCGAGCGGGAGCGGCGAGCAGGGCCGGGGCCGCCGAGGCGGACGTGCTCCACGGCGGCGTCCACCGCCGGGCCGCCGGGGCTTTGGGGACGGTGCCGAGTGCGCCGGGCATCCATTTCCCGCGGGTGCCGCCCCCGGCGCGGCCGGTGCGGGAGCGGCGGTGCCGCTCGCTGTGCTCCTCCCCGGGCGGCTCCCCCGCGAAGTCCGTGTACGACGCACACATCCGCGTCCGCCGGGTCCCGCCGAACCGGTATCGCGGCTGGTGGCGAGGGTGCCGGGGTCCGGGGCGGCGGCCGCGGGGGCGGCCGGTGCGTGCGGGTGGCTCCTCCGCCCGGCGGAGGCCCCTAGGGGGAGATCCGTACTCACGGGAGGAGTGGTTTCGTACCGCCGGAGGACGAGTGAGGGGCCGGCCGCTCCCTAGTCTGGGACGCGGTGCGGGGGGCGGGCCCGATCTCGGGGGGTGGGGCCGGCCCCACCGTGGGAACGGCGCCTCGCCCCCATCGTGCCGGACGGCCCGGGGCGGCAGGCTGGTGGCAGCCGGCCGGCCGGGCACCGCCCGCGCCGGCGGCCGGGGCCGCCGGACCACCGGATCCGCGCCACCGGAACCGCACCGCCGGACCGTCAGACCACCGATGCCCAGGGCCGCAACGGCCCCGGCGTCATCCGTAGCGACATAGGAGACATACCGTGACAACGGCTGTATCGAATCCCAGGACCGGGGGCAGCGGAGGACATACGGCCGTCGCCGCGCGCGCCCGTAAGGTCGTGAAGGCGTACGGCTCCGGGGAGACCCGGGTGCTGGCGCTGGACGGGGTGGACGTGGACATCGACCGGGGCCGCCTCACGGCGATCATGGGCCCCTCCGGTTCCGGCAAGTCGACTCTGATGCACTGCCTGGCCGGGCTGGACACCGTCACCGCCGGGGAGATCCACCTCGGCGGCACGCAGATCACGGGCCTCAAGGACAAGAAACTCACCCAGCTGCGCCGGGACCGGGTCGGCTTCATCTTCCAGGCGTTCAACCTGCTGCCCACCCTCAACGCCCTGGAGAACATCACCCTCCCCATGGACATCGCGGGCCGCAAGCCCGAGCAGGCGTGGCTGGACCGGGTCGTGGACACCGTCGGCCTGCGGGACCGGCTGAAGCACCGGCCGACCGAGCTGTCCGGCGGCCAGCAGCAGCGCGTCGCGGTGGCGCGGGCCCTGGCCGCCCGGCCGGAGATCATCTTCGGTGACGAGCCGACCGGCAACCTCGACTCCCGGGCCGGCGCCGAGGTGCTGGGCTTCCTGCGCCGCTCCGTGGACGAGCTGGGCCAGACGATCGTGATGGTCACCCACGACCCGGTGGCCGCCGCCTACGCCGACCGCGTCCTCTACCTCGCCGACGGCCGCATCGTCGACGACATGCCGGACCCGACCGCCGAGCGGGTCCTGGAGCGGATGCTCAGCCTCTCGGCGGACGACGCCCCCGGCCACGCCGCCGCCGGCCACGCCGCCGCCGGCCACGCCGCCCCCGGCCACGCCGCCCCCGCCCACGCGGCCTCCGGCCCGTCCGCCCACGCCCCGTCCGTCCGCGGGAGCGCGTGATGACCGTCCTCAAGACCTCGCTGCGCAACTTCGTCGCGCACAAGGGCCGGATGGTGCTCTCCGCCATCGCGGTGCTGCTGTCGGTGGCGTTCGTGTGCGGCACGCTCGTCTTCACCGACACCATGAACACCACGTTCGACAAGCTGTTCTCCTCGGCCATCTCGGACGTCACCGTCTCGGCGAAGGCGGACGAGAACGCGCAGGAGACCGGCAAGGGACGCACCATCCCGGAGGCCACCGCGGCCCGGCTGAAGAAGCTGGACGGCGTCGAGACGGCCCTGGTGGACGTGTATGACGAGCGCATCACCCTCGTCAACGACCAGGGCGAGAGCATCTCGCCGAGCAGCGGTGCCCCCACCGTCGCCACCGACTGGGGGCCCGAGGAGAAGAAGTCGATGGAGCTCGTCTCCGGCCACGCCCCGCGCGGCCCGACCGAGATCCTCATCGACGCCGACACCGCTGACCAGAAGAAGCTGGAGATCGGCGACACCGTCAAGGTCATCTCCTTCCGGGGCACCACCGAGACGGAGATCAGCGGAATCGCGAAGTTCACCGCCACCAACCCCGGTGCCGCGCTGGTCTTCTTCGAGCACACCGCCGCCCAGGAGAAGCTGCTCGGCTCCACGGACCAGGTCAGCCAGGTGATGCTCACCGCGGCCGAGGGCGTCACCGACGAGCAGCTCAAGAAGGACGTCGTCGCCGAGTTGGGCGGCGGCTTCGAGGTGCAGACGAAGGACGAGGCGTCCGACTCGGCCGCGGAGGAGGTCGGCGGCTTCCTCGACTTCATGAAGTACGCGCTGCTCGGCTTCGCCGGGATCTCCGTCCTGGTCGGCATCTTCCTGATCGTCAACACCTTCTCCATGCTGGTCGCCCAGCGGACCCGCGAGATCGGCCTGATGCGGGCCATCGGGGCCAGCCGCAAGCAGGTCAACCGGTCCGTGCTCACCGAGGCGCTGCTGCTGGGCCTGGTCGGCTCGCTGCTGGGCATCGGCGCGGGCATCGGGATCGCCATCGGCCTGATGGAACTCATGGGCCTGGTCGGGATGAACCTCGACACCTCCGACCTGACCGTCAAGGCGACCACGCCCCTGGTCGGCCTGGCCCTCGGTGTCGTCGTCACCGTCGCCGCCGCCTACCTTCCCGGCCGCCGGGCCGGGAAGGTCTCGCCGATGGCCGCCCTGCGGGACGCGGGCACCCCGGCCGACGGCCGCACGGGCTGGGTGCGGGCCGTGGTGGGGCTGGTCCTGACGGGCCTCGGCGCGGCCGGGCTCGTGCTCGCCGCGCGGGCCGACGAGGCCGGCGAGGGGGCGCAGTTCCTGTCCCTCGGCATCGTGTTCAGCCTCATCGGCTTCGTGGTGATCGGCCCGGTGCTGGCCGGTGGCGTGGTCCGGGCGCTCGGCGCGGTCGTGCTGCGGGTCTTCGGGCCGGTGGGCCGGATGGCCGAGCGGAACGCGCTGCGCAACCCGCGCCGTACGGGCGCCACGGCCGCCGCGCTGATGATCGGCCTGGCACTGGTCGCGGGCCTGTCGGTGGTCGGCTCCTCCATGGTGGCCTCCGCCGAGGAACAGCTCGACAAGTCGGTCGGGGCGGACTTCATCATCAGCTCCGACACCGGTCAGCTGATCACGCCGGAGGCGGAGAAGGCCGTCAAGGCCACCCCCGGCCTGGTGCACGTCACCGACTACAAGTACGTCAGCGTCGAACTGTCCACGCCCGACGGGAAGAAGACCGAGACCGGTCTGGCCGCCGCCGACCCGACCTATGCCGAGGACCTGCGGGTGGAGACCGTGGAGGGCGAGCTGTCCGCCGCGTACGGGGAGGACGCCCTGTCCGTCCCGGAGGACTTCGCCAAGGACCACGGCATCGAGCTCGGCGACACGGTCACCGCGGCCTTCGTCGGCGGGAAGAGCGCGGAGCTGGAGGTGGCGGCGATCACCACCCAGGACACCTCGGTCGACCAGGGCGCGATGTACGTCAACATCACCACCGTCGAGCGGTACCTCCCCGAGGGGGAGATGCCGGCGAACATGCTGATGTTCGGCAAGGCTGAGGAGGGCAAGGCCGACCAGGCGTACACCGCCCTCAAGGGCAGCCTGAAGGAGTACCCGCAGTACAAGGTGCGGGACCAGGCCGACTACAAGGAGACCTTGCGCGACCAGATCGGCCAGCTGCTCAACATGGTCTACGGGCTCCTCGCCCTGGCGATCATCGTGGCCGTCCTCGGCGTGGTGAACACCCTCGCCCTGTCGGTCGTCGAACGCACCCGGGAGATCGGCCTGCTGCGGGCCATCGGCCTCTCCCGGCGCCAACTGCGCCGCATGATCCGCCTGGAGTCGGTGGTCATCGCCCTCTTCGGCGCGGGCCTCGGTCTCGGCCTGGGCATGGCCTGGGGCGCGGCGACCCAGCAGCTGCTGGCCCTGGAGGGCCTGGGCGTGCTGGAGATCCCCTGGCCGACGATCATCACCGTCTTCCTCGGTTCGGCGCTGGTGGGGCTGATCGCGGCTCTCGTCCCGGCGTTCCGGGCCGGGCGGATGAACGTGCTGAACGCCATCGCCACGGAGTAGCGCGCGGTTGCCATGAGCGGAGCGGGCTCCGGACCACTGGGCGGTCCGGGGCCCGCTCCGTCCTGTTGATCCGGCCTCCGGGGGATCAGACGATCACGTCGAAAACGCAGTGGGTCCCGCCCGCGCCGGCGAGCTTCGCGTCGCAGGTGATCAACGGGCCGCCCAGTTGCTCCGCCAGGGCAACGTAGGCGGCGTCGTAGGCGGTGACGTTCCCGCGGAGTTCCCAGATTCTCTCGAAGAGGCGCGACACGGGGACGCGGCGGATCGGGAACGCGGCGAGGTGTCGCAGTGCCGCGGGCACGGCGGTCTCCAGCTCCCTGTCCTTCCGGGCCATGCCGCGGAGTGCCGACACCACCTCCGCGTCGATGTGCGCGGGTGCGTACAGGGCGTCTCCGGCCGCGAGCCGGGACCTGATCTTTCCGTGCCGGTGGTCGTCGGCGGCGTAGAAGGAGGTGAGGACGGAGGCGTCCACGATGGCGAGGCTCACTCCTCCTCCCGCGCGGCGCGCACGGCGTCCACGGCGTCCTCGATGCTGATGCCGGTGCCCGCGGGGGGCTCGTAGAGGTCCAGATAGGTGGTCAGGTTCGCGGTCTTGGCGAGGTCCTCCAGCTGGTCGACGACGAAAGCGTTGAGGGACTGGCGGTTGGCCTCGGCGCATCGGACGAGCGTCTTGTACGTCTCGTCGGGAACATCCCGGAGATTGATCCGCTTCATGGCGCCATTGTGGCGCCATGTGGCCCGGTGTGTCCACCCCGCCCCGCCGCCGCGCGGCCACGGCTGTCCGTGCGGCGACGTAGGCTGAGAGCCTCACCCGGACCGTCCGCCCGCCCGCACCCCATGCGCAAGCGGCGGCGTGCCGGGCCGTTCGCGTTGCCCCTCTCCTCCCGGGACGGATGAAGCCCCCATGAGCCTGCACGGTCTGCTCGACGCCGTCGTCCGCGACCCCGCGCTCGCCGAAGCGGTGCGGGCCGCCTCCGACGGCCGCCGGCCGCACGTCGATCTCGTCGGCCCGCCGGCCGCCCGCCCCTTCGCCGTGGCGGCCCTCGCCCGCGAGGCCGGGCGCACCGTGCTGGCCGTCACCGCCACCGGCCGCGAGGCGGAGGACCTCGCCGCCGCCCTGCGCTGCCTGCTGCCCCCGGACGAGGTCGTGGAGTACCCGTCCTGGGAGACGCTGCCGCACGAGCGGCTCTCGCCCCGCTCCGACACCGTCGGCCGCCGCCTCGCCGTGCTGCGCCGTCTCACCCACCCCTCGGCGGACGACCCGTCCGCCGGCCCCGTGCGGGTCGTCGTCGCCCCCGTGCGCTCCGTGCTCCAGCCGCAGGTCAAGGGGCTGGGGGAGCTGGAGCCGGTCAGCCTGCGGCAGGGGGAGAGCGCCGATCTGGCCGCGATCACCGAGGCGCTGGCCGCCGCCGCGTACGCCCGGGTCGAACTCGTCGAGAAGCGCGGCGACTTCGCCGTCCGCGGCGGCATCCTCGACGTCTTCCCGCCCACCGAGGAGCACCCCCTGCGGGTGGAGTTCTGGGGCGACGAGGCCGAGGAGATCCGCTACTTCAAGGTCGCCGACCAGCGCTCCCTGGAGGTCGCCGAGCACGGTCTGTGGGCGCCCCCCTGCCGGGAGCTGCTGCTCACCGAGGACGTGCGGCGGCGGGCCGCGGAGCTCGCCGAAGCCCGCCCGGAGCTGGGCGAGCTGCTCGGCAAGATCGCCGAGGGGATCGCGGTGGAGGGCATGGAGTCCCTGGCGCCGGTCCTGGTCGACGAGATGGAACTGCTGGTCGACGTCCTTCCCGAGGGCAGCATGGCGGTGGTCTGCGACCCGGAGCGGGTCCGCACCCGTGCGGCCGATCTCGTCGCCACCAGCCAGGAGTTCCTCCAGGCGTCCTGGGCGGCCACCGCCATGGCGGACACCGGCGAGGCGCCCATCGACGTCGGCGCGGCCTCCCTGCGGAGCATCGCCGAGGTCCGGGAGCGGGCCCGGGAACTCGACATGCCCTGGTGGTCGGTCAGCCCCTTCGCGGCCGACGAGGAGGCCGGCGGGGACACCGTCAAGCTGGGCATGCGCGCCGCCGAGAGCTACCGCGGCGACACCGCCCGCGCACTGGCCGACACCAAGGGCTGGCTGGCCGACGGCTGGCGCGCCGTCTATCTCACCGAGGGCCACGGCACGGCGGCCCGGATGGCCGAGGTGCTCGGCGGCGAGGGCATCCCCGCACGGCTGGAGGACGGGCTCGGGGCCGGACCGGAGGCCATCGCCCCGTCCGTCGTGCACGTCGCCTGCGGCACCCTCGACCAGGGCTTCACCGACCCCGGCCTCAAGCTGGCCGTGCTCACCGAGACGGACCTCACCGGCCAGAAGACCGCCGGCAAGGACGGCGCCCGGATGCCGGCCCGCCGCCGCAAGACCATCGACCCGCTGACCCTGGAGGCGGGCGACTACATCGTCCACGAGCAGCACGGCGTCGGCCGCTACCTGGAGATGGTGCAGCGCACCGTCCAGGGCGCCACCCGCGAGTACCTGCTGGTGGAGTACGCCCCCGCGAAGCGCGGCCAGCCCGGCGACCGCCTGTACATCCCGACCGACCAGCTGGAGCAGGTCACCAAGTACGTCGGCGGCGAGGCCCCGACGCTGCACCGGCTCGGCGGCGCCGACTGGACGAAGACGAAGGCCCGCGCCAAGAAGGCCGTCAAGGAGATCGCCGCCGACCTCATCCGGCTCTACTCGGCCCGGATGGCCGCCCCCGGCCACACCTTCGGCCCCGACACCCCCTGGCAGCGGGAGCTGGAGGACGCCTTCCCGTACGCGGAGACGCCCGACCAGCTCACCACCATTTCCGAGGTCAAGGAGGACATGGAGAAGTCGGTCCCGATGGACCGGCTGATCTGCGGCGACGTCGGCTACGGCAAGACGGAGATCGCGGTCCGGGCCGCCTTCAAGGCCGTCCAGGACGGCAAGCAGGTCGCGGTGCTCGTGCCCACCACCCTGCTGGTGCAGCAGCACATGGGCACGTTCACCGAGCGCTACGCCGCCTTCCCCGTCACCGTGAAGGCGCTGTCCCGCTTCCAGACCGACGCCGAGGCCAAGGCCGTGCTGGAGGGGATGCGGGAGGGGTCCGTCGACATCGTCATCGGCACCCACCGGCTGTTCTCCTCCGAGACGAAGTTCAAGGACCTCGGGCTCGTCATCGTCGACGAGGAGCAGCGCTTCGGCGTCGAGCACAAGGAGCAGCTGAAGAAGCTCCGCGCCAACGTCGACGTGCTGACCATGTCCGCGACGCCCATCCCGCGCACCCTGGAGATGGCCGTCACCGGCATCCGCGAGATGTCCACGATCACCACCCCGCCGGAGGAGCGGCACCCCGTCCTCACCTTCGTCGGCCCGTACGACACCCGGCAGATCGGCGCCGCCATCCGCCGCGAACTGCTGCGCGAGGGCCAGGTGTTCTACATCCACAACCGGGTGGAGTCCATCGACCGGGCGGCCGCCCGGCTGCGCGAGGCCGTGCCCGAGGCGCGGATCGCGACCGCGCACGGCCAGATGTCGGAAGGCGCGCTGGAGCAGGTCGTGGTCGACTTCTGGGAGAAGAAGTTCGACGTGCTGGTCTCCACGACGATCGTCGAGTCCGGCATCGACATCGCCAACGCCAACACCCTCATCGTGGAGCGCGCCGACAACTTCGGCCTCTCCCAGCTCCACCAGCTCCGGGGCCGCGTCGGCCGCAGCCGCGAGCGCGGCTACGCCTACTTCCTCTACCCGCCGGAGAAGCCGCTCACCGAGACCGCCCACGAGCGGCTGGCGACCATCGCACAGCACACCGAGATGGGCGCGGGCATGTACGTCGCCATGAAGGACCTGGAGATCCGCGGGGCGGGCAACCTCCTCGGCGGCGAGCAGTCCGGGCACATCGCCGGCGTCGGCTTCGACCTGTACGTGCGGATGGTGGGCGAGGCGGTGGCCGACTACCGCGCCTCCCTGGAGGGCGGCGTGGAGGAGGAGCCGCCGCTGGAGGTCAAGATCGAGCTGCCGGTGGACGCGCACGTCCCGCACGACTACGCGCCCGGCGAGCGGCTGCGCCTCCAGGCGTACCGGGCGATCGCCTCCGCCACCTCCGAGGAGGACATCGCCGCCGTCCGCGAGGAGCTGACGGACCGTTACGGAAAGCTCCCGGAGCCGGTGGAGAACCTGCTGCTGGTGGCCGGCCTGCGGATGCTGGCCCGGTCCTGCGGGGTCACGGACATCACGCTGCAGGGCTCCAGCATCCGCTTCGGCCCGGTGGAGCTGCGGGAGTCGCAGGAGCTGCGGCTGAAGCGGCTCCACCCGCGGGCGGTGATCAAGCCGGCCACGAAGCAGCTCCTGGTGCCGCGCCCGGCGACGGCCCGGATCGGCGGCAAGCCGCTGGTCGGCCGTGAACTGCTCGCGTGGACGGGGGAGTTCCTCACGACGGTGGTGTCCTGAGGGCGGGCCGGCGGCCTATCGTGGGCCGATGCGCGCACACTCCATCGACCGCCCGGCGGATCTCGACGTGGTCCGCGAGTCCTATGACCGGGCGGCCGACAACTACGCCGACATGGTGCTGACGACGGGGATCGGTGACATCCGTACCCATCCGTGGCTCAAGGCGTCCATCGACGCCTTCGCCGACACGGTGAGCGGACTCGGGCCCGTCCTCGACGTCGGCTGCGGGCCCGGCACGGTCACCGCCTACCTCGCCGAACGCGGACTCGATGTGTCCGGGGTCGATCTCTCACCCCGGATGATCGAGAACGCGCGCCGTCTGCACCCGGGATGCCGCTTCGGCGTCGCCTCCGCCACCGAGCTCGATCTCGCGGAGGCCTCGCTCGGCGGCGTGCTCGGGTGGTGGTCGCTGTTCAACCTGCCCCGCACCGTGCTGCCCCAGGTCCTCGCCCTGTTCGCGCGCGCCCTGAAGCCGGGCGGCCACTTCATCACCGCGACGCACGTCGGCGACGAGGACCTGGTGCGCACCGAGGCCTACGGAGGGGTGCCCGTGCGCTGGACCACGTACAAATGGCGGCCGGAGCAGCTCGTGGACCTGATCGAACGGGCCGGACTGCGTCCGGTCGCCGAACTCCGGCTCCCCGCGGACGAGAACGTCGGGCCGGGCGTGGTCGTCATGGCCGAGCGCCCCGCCTGAGGGATGTACGGACCGGGCGGGTCCCGTACCCCGGCGTACGAGCGTGCGCGAGGGCCCGCGCGCACGCCACGGCGCCCGCACCCCCGTCCACCGGGAGTACGGGCGCCGTGCCCCTGGGAGGGGGCTGGGGGCCGGGTCGGCGGCCGTGGCCCGTCCGCCGAGGCCGGCCGGCCCCCGGTCAGTTCACCGTGAAGGTGCGGGAGACGCCGGTGAAGCCGTCGATCTCCCCGAGCAGGTTGCGGGTGTCGCCCCGGTGGACGAACCGGTACGTGCCCGGCTCCGCGTCCGCCGGGATCTCCCAGCTCGTGGTGGCCGTGGAGACGGCCGCGTAGGAGCGCTTCCAGCGGTAGGCGGTGGACCAGTCGTTGTCGGTGGCCACCGTCCGCCAGCCGCCGTCGGTCCGCCGCTGCACCTCCAGGAACGTGCCCTCGGTGCGGAGGTTGTTGCGCGGGTGGCCGGTGTAGAAGACGGCCTCGGCGCGCTCACCGGGCGCGTAGCCCGCGGCCGGCTGTTCGGCGAGGTCGCCGAACTCCTTGCCGAGCGGCGGGGAGTCCAGGACGACGCCGGGCTTCACGTCGAGCTGCGTCTTGCCCAGCCACGGCGGCCGCACGGCGCTCGGGGTGGGCTCGCCCGCGCGCAGGGCGCCGGCGAGCTTCGCGAACTCCTGCTCGTAGGCGGGGAGCGTGTAGCGGCCGAAGTGGGTGGAGGCGCCCTCGTAGTGCTGGGCGTCGTACTCCTCGGGTGTGGTGACGTAGCCGGAGTAGGCGTTGGAGTAGCCGGCGAAGACGGTGTGCTTCGCGGAGGGGCCGAGCTTCTCCGCGACGGTGTCCATCACGCGGTGCCCGGCGACGACGGTGAACTCCGCCGGGGCGGCGGTCAGCGTCAACTGGCCGATGCGGACGAGCTGGAGGGGCAGGACCTGCGGAGTCCAGGACGGCTTCTGCACACCGGTGGTGATGAAGACCGGCTTGGGCTTCTGGCACTCGCGCACCGCGGCCGGGGTCGGGGCGACGACCGTTCCGGCGGCGGTGAGCAGGAGGTTCGGCTTGAGCTCGCCCTCCTCGGCGATGTCGGGGCCGGGTCCGTCCTCGGCGCCCGCGGTGAAGCCCTGGCCGAGCGCGGCGGGGCAGGTGCTGTGCGTCCGCCCGTCGCCGGTGTACGCGGGACCGACCTCGACGCCGGAGAAGTCGATGTAGCGCTGACGGTGGGCGATGGGGCCGGTCAGCTCCTCCTTCGCCGCGTCGAAGAGCTCGACGGCCTTGTCGGCCTGGAGCTTCCCGATGATCTCGGTGTTCTCGAACTCGTCGTCCGTGGGGCCCTTCGCGCCGCCCTCGCGCAGATTGGGCGACATGTCGCCGGCGTTGGACTGCGGGAAGGCCGCGACGAACTTGCCGCGCTCGCCCCACTCGACACCGTTCACGTCGTGCTCGACGTGGTACTGGGCGTAGCCCTTGTTGTCCGGGCTGATGAGGGTGTTCTCCGGGGTCATGGAGGTGGCGTGGGTGGCGAACCAGCTCACCATGCCGACCGGCTGTCCCTGCTGTTCGAAGCGCAGCACGGTCATCGAGCGGTCCACGCCGTCCGGGAAGCGCTCCCGGTCCTCGGCCGGGTTGCGCCGGAACGCCTCCTGAGAGCGGTTGACGTTGGCGCCGTCCAGCTCCCCGGTGGCGATCTTCACCTTGCCGGGGGCGAGGTCGGCGTCCGCCGCGGCGACGGCCCGGACGATGCCCGAGACGATCGCCTCGTAGGTCTTCTTCTTGTGGCCCAGGATCGTCAGGTTGTAGAGCAGGTGGTGGGAGTGGCCGCCGGGGCCCGCGTGGGTGTGGGTCGCGGAGAGGACGACGTTGGAGTCCGTGTAGCGGGAGCCGTAGCGCTCACCGAGCCGGCGGATGACCTCCTGCTGCACCCCCTGCATGATCATGCCGAGGTCGGTGGAGACGAAGACCGTGCGGCCGCCGCTGCCGTCGGCGACCGCGAAGGCGCGCGCCCACTGGCGGGAGTGGATGCCGGAGGTCTCCTGGTCGAGCCGGGCGTAGCCCATCATGCCGACCTCGGCGGCCTCACCGGTGATGTCGGCGATGCCGACGCCGACTTGGTAGCCGTCGGCCGCGGCGGTCGCGGGGGCGGCGCCGGCCGAGCCGAGGAGGAGTGAGCCGAGGCCGGCCGCGGTGGCGGTGAGGGCGACCGCGCGGGCGCGGAGCGGGCGGCGCGCGGGGCGCGGATGGCGGTCTTCGGAGCGGGTTGTCCGTATCGGCATGCGTCAAGCCCCGGGGGAGTGAGGGGAGGAGGTGGTCCGGCGGCCGGGGACGTTCCGGCACCCCGTCGCACCAGGGGTCGGGGCTCAGGATGGGGCTGTGGTTACTGGCGGGTCAATAGGGAGGACCGAGTTGGCTTACGCGCGGTAACACCTTGGGGCTGCGGGGCTGTTCCCGAGAGCGGCCGCCGGCCCGGGATCCGGCCCGGATCCCGCCGATCCGCGGGCCCCGGCATCGTCGGCCGCCGCCCGGCCGCCGCCCGGCCGCCGCCCGGCCGCGGTCCGGACGCGGTCCGGCCGGTGTGCGGGGCTGCCGTCCGGTGGCCGGTCTGGCGGCCGCCGGACCGGGGCATACGATTCCCGGGCCGGGGCCGCAGCCGCGCCGCGGCTCGCCTTTCCGCCCCGCCTCCGCCGCACCGCCGCCCCGCTCCGCCGTGGACGCTCCACCGCACCCCGATGGGACTGACGCCTTGTGATACCCCGCCGCCGCCCCGCCCTGGCCGCCCTCTCCGCCGCCGCGTCCGCCGTGCTCGTGCTCACCGGATGCGAACCCGGCACCCTGGACGATCTCGCGGAGGACGGCGGCGGTGCCTCCGGTTCCGCCGCCGGGAACGGACGGTGGGTCAGCCCGCTCGACAACCCCGAGGGCACGGAGCCGGGCCTCGCGCCCCTCACCGAGTCCGCGGAACGGGCCGAGGCGCGGAAGCTGATCGAGGAGGTGCGGACCAAGGGCCGCGGCCCCCGGACCGGTTACGACCGGGACGAGTTCGGCTACGCCTGGATGGACACGGCCGACGGGGTGCCGCTGGCCCGCAACGGCTGCGACACCCGCAACGACCTCATGCGGCGCGACGGCCAGAAGCTGGAGTTCCGCTCCGGCTCCGACTGTGTGGTGGTCTCCATGACCCTGGCCGACCCGTACACCGGCAAGGACATCGCCTGGAAGAAGCAGGACGCCATGGAGGTGCAGATCGACCACGTGGTGCCGCTGTCGTACGCCTGGCAGATGGGCGCCTCCCGCTGGCCGGAGGACAAGCGGCGGCAGCTGGCCAACGACCCCCTGAACCTGCTGCCGGTCGAGGGCCGCGCCAACTCCGCCAAGGGCGATTCCGGTCCGGCCGCCTGGCTGCCGCCCCACAAGGCGGTCCGCTGCGCGTACGCGGTCCGGTTCGCGCAGGTGGCGGTCGAGTACGAGATGCCGGTGACCGCCCCGGACAAGGCCATCATGCTGGAGCAGTGCGGGAGTTGATCCCGCGGTGGGGCCGGGGCCGGCCCCGGCCCCGGCTGCCCCGCTCGGGCCTCCGGGTCGTCCCGGTCGTCCCGGTCGTCCCGGTCGTCCCGGTCGTCCCGGTCGTCCCGAGGGCGTGGTGGACGGGGAATCAGAGCTTCAGGTTCCAGTGGCTGCTGTTGTACGACCAGCCCGGGCTGACCTCGACCTCCAGGGTCTTCGCGTCGGCCGGGGCGTCGAAGGCGAACTCCGCCGAGGCCGTCTTGCCGGGCACGACCGTGCCGTTGAAGCCCTCGCCGACCTTGTCGTCGAAGATGCTCTCGGCGGTCTTGCCGTCCTTGCCGGCCCGCGCGTCGACGGTGAGGAGAGCGGTGTCGAACTTCTCCTTGCCCTTGTTCACGACGGTCACCGTGACCTTGTAGGCCTTGTTGCCCTTCTTGTGGCCGACGGAGTACTCGCCGGGCGAGTAGGCGGTGTGCTGTGAGACGGTCACCTGGACGCCGTCGTCGTAGATCACCGTGTCACCGGCCTTGTAGGTCTCCGCGTCCGCGGCGTCCGAACCGGCCGCGTCGTCCCCGGCCTTGTCCTTGCCGCCGCTTCCGCCGTCCTTGGCGGTGGCGCCCTTGCCCCTGGTGTCCGAGACCGACTTGTTGATCTCGTCCACCGCGTCGTCGACCGCCATGACGGTGACCACGCCCATGACGACCGACAGCACCACGGCGACCGGGCCGAGGACCGCGCCCGCGGTGGCCATGCCCTTGTTGGTCGCCTCACCGCGCTTGGCCTTGCCGCGCCCGGTCAGTCCCAGGGCCAGGGCGATGATGCCGAGGATCGCGCCGAGCCAGAACATGAACGGGATGACGCCCATGACGAGGCCGACGAGGCCGAGGACCAGGGCCGCGGTGCCGAGCCCGTTGCGGGGCGGCAGCGGCGGCACGGGGGCGCCCATCTGCGGTGGCGGTCCGTACATCTGCTGGGACATGGGGACACCTTTCAACACGACGAGACGCTGATCGCTCGTCAAGCGGTGGTGTCATCAGAACAGGTGACTGTGAACGCAGTCAATCTCTGTAACTGTTCCGTTGCTTCTCCGTCGTGTGGCCGGCGTCGACCGCGCTTCTTCCGAAGGCCGAGTGCCGGAGGAGGGGCGGAGGGCAGGGGCGGAGGGCCCCGCGTGCGCGCCGGTCTGCCCGTCCGTCCGGCGCGCGCGGTGCCCCTTCGTCCCGGGAACGTCACAGCCGTGACCGGATCGTGAGCCGGATCTGTACAACCGGTGCCGCGCTGTCGGAGTCCACGTATACGCTCAATTTGAGCCGCTTCCCGGCACCCGTTCCCCAGGAGCATTCATGTACGGCCCCGTTCCCGTGCCGCCGCAGCCACGCCCCCCGGACGGGGGGAACGTGATCGCGCTGCGGGTCCTCTTCGTGGCGGTGACGCTGCTGCTGTTCGGGATGCTGGCGTGGGTGGCCATGCTGCGGATCGCCATCCTCCGCCGCAAGGCGCTGGACTGGGCGCTGTTCTGGGTGGTGCTGCTGCTGACGATCGCGTGGTTCGTGATCATCGACGTCTACCCGGAGACGGACTGGCGGACGGATGTCGCGACCGTCGGTCTGCTGGCCATGGCCGTCGGCGTCGTCACCCACTTCCTCATCGCCGACATCCAGTACCACCGGCGGCCCGTCGCGGTGGCCGGGACCGGCGGACTCGCCGGTCCCGGCCCCTACGGCCCGGCCGGGCCGGGGGCACAGACGTATCCGGCCGCCGGGATGCCCACCCGTCCGGGCGCCATCCCGGCGCAGCAGCAGCTTCCGCGGCAACAGCAGCAGTCCCCGCCCGGTATGCCCGCGTACGGCTTCCCGCAGCCGCAGCCGCAGCCGCACGCTACCTCCGGCCCCGCGGCCCCCGGCTCCGCCGCGCCCCCGCAGGGCCCGCCGCCGGCGACCGCGCCCGGGGCGGGCGAGCCGTATCCGCAGGGGTCCCCGGCCGGCCGCCCGCAGCCCCAGCGCATCCACCGCGTCCGTGCCGAGCTGGACGAACTCAGCGACCTGCTCCGCAGGGAAGAGGGCGGCGCCGGCGGCGAAGGGGGCGGCCCGCGGTGAACGGCCGTGTGATCGCGGAGCGTTACGAACTCTCCACGCTGCTCGGCCAGGGCGGCATGGGCCAGGTGTGGATGGGCTACGACCGGCGCCTGGACCGCCGGATCGCGGTGAAGCTGCTCCGCCCCGACCGCATGGCGGGGGCCCCGGAGGCCGAGGAGATGCGCCGCCGCTTCCTCCGCGAGTGCCGGGTCACGGCCCGGGTGGACCACCCCGGGCTGGTCACGGTCCACGACGCGGGCAGCGACGGCGAGGACCTCTACCTCGTCATGCAGCACATCGACGGCGCCGACCTCGGCGACCACCTCGCCGAGCACGAGCCGTACCCCTGGCAGTGGGCCGCCTCCGTGGCCGCCCAGCTCTGCGCCGTGCTCTCCGCCGTGCACGCGGCGCCCATCGTGCACCGCGACCTCAAACCACGAAACGTGATGCTCCGTCAGGACGGCACGGTCTGCGTCCTCGACCTCGGCATCGCCGCCGCCGTCGACACCGACACCACCCGCCTCACCCACACCGGCTCCCCCATCGGCAGCCCGGCGTACATGGCGCCGGAGCAGGCCATGGGCGGCGCCGTCGGCCCGTACACCGACCTCTACGCCCTCGGGGTGCTGCTGCACGAACTGCTCAGCGGCCAGGTCCCCTTCCAGGCGTCCACCTCGCTCGGGGTGCTCCACCGCCACCTCTACGACGCTCCCGTGCCGGTGCGCCAGCTGCGCGCCGAGGTCCCGGAGCCGCTGGAGGCGCTGGTGCTGCGGCTGCTGGCCAAGGACCCGCGGCACCGGCCGTCCGAGGCCCAGGAGGTCTACCAGGCCCTGGTGCCGCTGCTGCCGTCCCCCGGCTCCCCGGCGCCGGCGGGTCCGCCCGGACCGCTCGACCCCACCCGCCCCTTCCTCCGCCCGCACGCCCCGTGGCCCGACCGGGCCGGCGCGCTCCCCGCCCCGCCGGCCGTGATGCCCGCGCCCGCCGCCGCGATTCCCGACCCGCGCAGCGCGCCCGGCGGCGCACCGGCCCCGCAGCGCACCGGCCGCACCGCCATCGCCGACGCCGTCGAGGAGGTGAAGCGGCTGCTGGACGCGGGCCGTCTCACCCAGGCCGTGGACGTCCTCGGCTCCGTCCTCCCGCTCGCCGTCGCGCACCACGGCGAGCACTCGCCCGTCGTCCGCAGCCTGCGCAAGCAGTACGCCGCCACGCTCCTCGACGACGGCCAGTACCGCCGCGCCCTGCCCGAACTGCGCCGGCTCGCCGCCGAGACCTCGGGCGGGTCGGGTCCGGCCGCCCACCGCGAGGCGCTGCAGTTCCGCTACGAGGCCGCGCAGTGCCTGGAGCAGCTCGGCGAGGCGTCCGCCGCCATCGCCGAATACCGCGCCGTCCTGCCGTACTTCGAGCAGGACGCCACCGCCGGACCCGCCCTCCCGCTGGAGATCCGCTCCCGCATCGGCGCCCTGCTGCACGCGGTGGGTGCCCACCGCGAGGCGCACGAGACGCAGTCGCGGCTGCTGGGTGACGTGGAGCGGATGTACGGGCCGTACCACCCGATGGCCGGCGAACTGCGCCGCGTGCTCGACCGCCAGCGGCAGGTGCGGCTCGGCTGAGCGCGTCGGGGCGGCGGGGCGGTGCGTGGGGCCGTGCCCTGCCCGCCCGGTTCGTGCCGGACGGCGTCGCACCCGGCCATCCGGCCGCGTCGCACCCGGCCGCACCCCACCCGTATCCCACCCCCCCCGCGCCCGGGCCGGGACCGGACACGGGAGCCGGTGGCCTCTGCCCGCCCGGTGCGGGCGGCAGGCAGCACCGGGCGGAGGTATGCGTCCTGTGCGTCCGCGGTGTACTGAGGGGCCCGTCGGCCCCCGTCCTGGCCGTGAGGGAAGTGCCGTGCGGAGCCGATCCGTTCGCGTTCCCGGTTCCGGTTCGGATTCCGGCTGTGCTTCCGCGGCTGTCAACGCCCGGCTGCGGTACCGGTAGGGCGGAGTCCGGCGGGGCGGGGCCCGGCGCGGCGCGCGCCCGGGTGCTGCCTCGCCCGCCGGTGCGGCGCCGCTACGGCCGGGGCCGGCGCCCCCGTGCCGAGCGGGCCGCCCGGGCCAGTCGCTTCACCCCGGGCGCCTTGGCGGCGCGGCGCAGTTGCCGGCCCGGCCAGGAGTGCTCCGCCTTCCCGGGCAGACCGAGGGCGGTCAGCCGGCGGCGCTTGAAGTACCGCCGGACGTCCTCTCCGAGCCGGCCGTCCTCCCCGAGCCGGGCCTCCAGCCAGGCCGCGCTCTCCGCGCGCAGCCACGGGTACGCCTCCGGGCGCATGCAGAACCCGACGGTGCGGATGAGGGGTGTCAGCGCGGCCACGTCCCGGCCTTCCGGGCGCGCGCCCGGTGGTCCGGCCGCCGGCCCCGCCGCCGCGGCCACCGCTGTCTCCGCGAACGCGCCGATCTCCGGGACCAGTTGATCGGTGATCGTCAGCGGGACGCGGTTGCTGTTCTCGTACGGGGTGATCCGTTCCAGCAGCAGCTCCGTGCCGACCCGGGCGACCGGGATGCCGTAGCAGACGGCGGCGGTGAACATCGCCGTGGAGAAACAGCCCACCACCAGCCGGAGTTCACCGCCCCGGAACAACTCCTCGGCGAGCATCGGGGTGTCGGTGACGGCCAGCCGCACCCCGGCCTCGGCGGCGGCCTTCTCCAGGGCCCGGGAGTAGCGGGCCGGTGCCGTGGGGTGGGGCTTGAACAGCACGGAGCGGTGCCCGGCCGCGGCGGCCCCGCGCAGCATCCGCTCGTGCAGCGCCTCCTCCTCGGCGGGGGTGAGGATGTCCAGGGCGGCGAGGTACTGGCCCAGGAGGACGGCCGTGGGGGCGCCCGGGGCCGGCTCCCCGGCCGGACCGCCGTCCGACGGGGCGGGATCCTCCGGGGCGTTGAGGGTTTCCCGACCGGTGGCTTCCGGGGCCGCCGCCTCCGGCCGCTCCGTACCGCGGAGTTCCTCGATCACCTTCTTCAGCGCCTCGGTGGGCACCAGTTCGGCCGGCACCCCGTACTCGGAGAGCAGCAGCGGCCGCAGCCCCGGCACCAGGTCCGGGTGGAGCAGCCGCCGGATGCGGCGGGCGAGGGGGCCGGGCAGCGGGTTGCGGGTGGGGCCGTAGCTCATCAGGCCGTCGGCGTAGACGTCGACGGTGCTCTCGGCGAAGATCGTGGCGAGCGCGCGGGCCGGGCTGACCTGCACCGACTCCACGGCCAGCTCCACCGGTCCGTCCCCCAGGCCCCAGGAGTGGCGGAAGAGGCGCTGCCAGATCTCGGCGTCGTTCGCCGCGGGCGACCATGTGCTGGGGTGGTGCGGGCGGATGGCGGCGTTCCAGTCGACGATGTCGTCGAAGCGCGCGGCCAGCCGGTCCCAGCCGCGCATCTCCGTGAGCCGCACGGCCGTCTCCGGCACCGCCGCGTTGTGGGAGAGGAGCAGCACCCGGCGGGCGTCCTCCCGGGGGCCGAACTGCCCGCCCTCCAGGGCCGCGACGAGCGTGGCCGCCCCGTAGAGGGTGGAGATCTGGAAGAGCTGCGTGGTCTTCGGTCCGGCGCTCTCCGGTCCGGTGTTCTTGGGCCCGGTGCTCTCCGGCCCGGTCGGCCCGCCCGGCCCGGTCGTCCCCGCGCGCACGTCAGGCGGCCTTGCCGGCCGGGCGCAGGGCGCCGAGCAGCCTGCCGCGTTCGGGGCCCATGTCCACGAGGGTCCGCTCCAGGACGTCCGCCGGCATCCGGCCCAGCGCGGCGGCGGCCTCGCGCTTCAGCCGCCGCGCCACCCGGGGCTCGTAGCGGTGCGCCTTGGACAGGTGGAAGGCGATCAGCGCGCAGTAGGTGCGCACCACCTTGGGGAGGAAGCGGTCGCGCTCGCGGTCGGCCAGCACGAGGTCGAGCATCGCGTCGTGGGCGGGGAGGAAGTCGAGCTGGCGTTCGTCGAGGATCTGGGTGAGCGAGGTGGTCAGGCCGCGCCGGTAGAAGACACCGAGCAGGCCGACGGTCGCGCAGGTCTCGGCGGTGAGGTAGAGCCGCCAGGTCCACAGGCGGTCCTCGGCGGTGCGCAGACCGGTGTCGAAGCGGAGGGCTCCGTGTTCGAACAGCCGGCGGTGGTAGATCCCGGCCCAGACGAAGGGGTAGTCGACCATCGTCTCCATATGGGGCGGGTTGACGGCGTCCCGGGGGCTGCCGGCCGCGTTCCGCAGGGAGGCGGGGGCGCGGCGCACCACCCGGTCCTTCCCCGTGGACTGGACGTGGTCGGTGCGGACGAAGTCGCAGCCGAGCGACTCGGCGGCGGCCAGCAGGTCGTCGAGATAGCCGCGGCCATACCAGTCGTCGCCGTCGAGGAAGGTGATCCAGCGTCCGCTCGCCGCCTCCAGCCCGGCGTTGCGGGCCCGGGAGATGCCGCCGTTCTCCGGCTGCCGGATGACCGTGGCGCGGGGCAGTTCGCGCCGCGCGCGGTCGAGGATCTCCGGGGTGGCGTCGGTGGAGTGGTCGTCGACGAGGATGAACTCGATGTGCTCCCCGGCGTTGTTGGCCAGGCTGCGCAGCGTGTCCGGCAGGTACTGCTGGACGTTGTAGCAGGGAACTATGACGGAGAGCTTGGTCACCTGTCTGCCTTGTCGCGATCGGGTGTCGTCAGCGGGACGGTAGGGGAAACGGCGGCCCTCCCGGATGGCCTCCGGGGGAGCGCGGGGTGAACGCCGGGTGTCGGCTCGGTGCGGGGGTGCGGGGGTGCGGTGACCGGGGGCGGGGCGTACGGAGGCGTACGGGAACGTACGGTGCGGCTCGTACGCCGGGCGGCGGGCTCAGCCGAGCCACCGCCGCAGCCCGAGCCGCCCCCAGAGCAGGCTCGTCCCGAACGACAGCACGATGGTGGCCGCGGTCAGCGCGACCGTGAGCGCGCCGGCGCGGAGCGGGCCCAGCCCGGCGGAGACGAACGGGTGCGCCAGCGCGTCGATCACCAGGACGTGCACCAGATACGCGCCGTACGCCGCCGCCGCGAGCCGCCCCAGCGCCGGCCGCAGCCGCTCCGGGACGCGGATCCGGTGCAGGGCCAGCAGCACCCCGCCCATGAACAGGGCGACGAGCAGATGGGCGTTGGGGATGACGTAGTGCACCGCGTGCTGGTACCAGAGGATGCCGAGCAGCGCGAGAACGGCCAGCACCACCCAGGGCGTCCGCCGCTTCCCCAGCGCGCCGGCGGGCAGGGCGAACAGCAGGGCGCCCAGGACGGCGTACACGATCTGGTAGACGACGAACCCCCAGCCGAACCGGGGCATCTCCCAGCCGGTGAACTCCCCGATGTCGCCCATCAGTTGCGGGGCCGCGGCCAGCACCAGCAGCCCCGCCCCTAGGCCCCACGGGCGCCGGCCCGAGCGCACCAGGGCGGCGCAGGCCAGCAGCGTGATCACCGGCAGATAGGTGTAGAGGTACCAGAGGTGGTACGCGGGCCGGACGGAGGCGAAGACGGACTCCAGCGCCAGCTCGCCGATGGGATCCTCGTTGGTGCCGCGCCACCGCCCCCAGGCGAGGTAGACCGCGGTCCAGACGGCCAGCGGCACACCGATCTTGACGATCCGCTGCCAGACGCGGCGGCCGTCCCGGGGCGGCGCGCCGACCAGCACGGCCCAGCCTGCGATGGCGAAGTACATGGGCACCGCGAACCGGCTGACGGCGTCGGCGCTCATGCCCGCCCAGTACGCGGCGGGGCCGCCGGCCTCCTGGCGGCCCACGGCGGCGATGAAGGCGGAGCCGACATGGCCGAGGATCACGCCGCAGGAGCAGAGCAGCCGGATCAGATCGATGTCGTACCGGTGCTCTCGGGGCGCGCGGGGCGCGCGGGGCGTGGCGGCGGGCACGGGTGCGGATGCAGGTGCGCCGGAAGCCGTGCCGGGCACGGCGGACGCCGTGACCTCGGCCGGCGCGGCGGTCGTCCCGTCCGGGCCGGGGTCGCGGTCGCCGGGCTGCTCCGCCGGCCCGGCGGGCTCCGCCACCGCGGCGGCGACTGCGGCTGCCGCGGGGCGCGGTGCGGGGGCGCGGCCGGACGTCACATCGTTGGAGGGCACGGATCACCTGGAGTCGAGCGGAGGCGGAGAGGGAGGCCGGCGGCTCACGGTCGCCCGCCGGGGCCCGTGGAATCACGCCGAAGGGCGAGACTCCCACCCCCGGGCGACGGCCGGCGGACGCGAAGGGGAACGCCGGGCGAACTCCCGGCAACCCGGCCCGGCCTCCGGCTCCTGTCCCCGGCTCCCGTCCCCCGACCCCGTCCCCCGGCCTCCGGCTCCGGGTGCCCCGTCCTCCGGCCTCCGTCCTCCGGCCTCCGTCCTCCGGCTCCGTCCTCCGGCTCCGTCCTCCGGCTCCGTCCTCCGGGTCCCGGCCCCGGACCTCGGTCCCAGTCCCCGCCCGGCCCCCGGTCCCGCCCCTTCCCCGGCCCCGCGTGGGCCCGCCGCCGCTCCCCGGTCATGCCGGAAGACGGCTCCGGGGAAGCCGTACCGCCCCGCACGCGGGACGACCTCGGTGTGATCGCCCTCCGGCGGGCCCGCCGGAGGTGGTGGCGCCGGGATGGTCCGCAGCCGCCGGAGCAGTCCGGAAGAAGTGCTGGTTCCCGCCGCCCGGACTGCCTAATATCGATCACCGCACCGACCGTGCACCGCCCACGCACCACAGCCCACGCCCACCGCCCACGCACCGCCGCATGGCCCACGCTCCCCGCCCCGACGGGCGCCGGGAGCCCCCAACGCCGGGAGGCACAATGCACCGCCGCAGGTCCGCGCTCTCCGTCACCGCCGTCGCGCTGCTCGCCGCGACGCCGCTGCTCACCGGGTGCGGCAGTGACGCTCATCCGGGGGCCGCGGCCGTGGTGGACGGGGACAAGATCACGGTGTCCCAGGTCCAGGCGCAGGCGCGGGACGTCCGGGCGGCGCAGGGCGAGTCCAAGGACGCGGACCAGCTCATCAAGGGCACGGGCCGGCTCAGCCGTTCCACCCTCAACAGCATGATCTTCGACAAGGTGCTGGCGCGGGCCGCGAAGGACGCCGGGGTGAGCGCGAGCCGCGCCGACGTCCAGCGGATCAAGGAGCAGGCCGAGAAGGCCGCGGGCGGCGAGGAGCGGCTGCGCGAGATGTGGCTCCAGCAGTACTCCATCGGCCCGGGCCAGCTGGAGGACACGCTCCGCAACCAGGTCCTCATGGACAAGCTCGCGGAGAGCCTGGGCGCGGACCGGACCACCCCCGAGGGCCAGGAAAAGGTCGTCGGGGCCCTGCGGAACGCGTCGCAGAGCATGGGCATCGACGTCAACCCGCGCTTCGGCAAGTGGAACGACCAGCAGGTGCTGCTCGACACCGTCCAGGAGCCCTGGCTGCGGCCGGAGCAGCAGGCCGCGCGCCAGTCCTGAGCGCGGGCCCCGCGCCGCTCCCGGGCAGCCCGCCCGCGGGGGCCGGCGCCCGGCGGTGCGGGGGAGCCCGGCGGGCGGTGCGGGCGGTGGGTTACGTTCGGTTCCGTGAACGACGCGACCACGGCGGCCGGGGCCGGCACCCCGGCCCCCTCCGAGAGCGCGGCCTCCGGCCGTATCGTCCTGCTGACCACCAGCCACCGGGTGGCGCCCGGACTGCTGTCCTGGCCCGCCTGGAGCGCCCTGCGCGGCGCCGACCGCGTGCTCTGCCCCGACCCGGACCATCCGCAGCTGCCGTATCTGCGGGAGGCGGGCATCGCGGTGGAGGCGGGCGCGGAGCTGCCGGCCGCCGAGGACTTGGTCGCCTACTGCACGGGGGACGGGGAAACGGGCACCGGCGCGAGTGGTGCCGGGACCGAAGCCGGAGCCGGAGCCGGGGCGGGCGGCCGCACGGTCGTCGTCGTCCCGTCCGGCGAGGGCGAACCGCGGCTGACCGACGGGCTGGCCCGGCTGGCCGGCTCAGGCCGCTTCCGGATGCCCGAGCTGGAGCTGCTGCCGGCCTCGTACGACCTGCCGGGCGCCCGGCTGCTGGACCTGGTGCAGGTCATGGACACCATCCGCGCCGAGTGCCCGTGGAGCAGCCGGCAGACGAGCGAGGGCCTGGTCAAGTACGGCATCGAAGAGGCGTACGAGCTGGTCGAGGCCATCGAGGAGGGCGACCGGGAGGCGCTCCGCGAGGAACTGGGCGATGTTCTGCTCCAGGTCGTCTTCCATGCCCGGATCGCCGAGGAGGACGAGGAGGAGCCGTTCTCCATCGACGACGTGGCGGGCACGATCGTGGAGAAGCTCATCCACCGCCATCCGCACATCTTCGGCGACGAGGCCGCCGAGACCCCCGAGGACGTCAAGGCGCACTGGCTGCGGACCAAGGCGGCCGAGAAGCGGCGCGAGTCCGTGACCGAGGGCATCCCGCTGGGCCAGCCCGCGCTGGCGCTGGCAGCCAAACTCGCCTCCCGGGTCCGTACCGCCGGGCTGGAGGTGCCCCTCCCGCCCGCCGCCGGTGACGGGGAAGGGTTCGGCGAGGCGCTGCTGGCCCTGGCGCTGCGGGCCGAGGCGGCCGGCACCGACCCGGAGTCCGCGCTCCGCGCCGCGGCCCGGGCCTACCGGGACGCGATCCGGGCGGCCGAGCGGTCCGATTGATCCCCATCCGCAGGGGTACCCGGCAGCCATGGAACTGCTGAGCTTGGAATTCGCGGTGGAGGACGACCTCCTGGTGGGCCTCGGTCCGCTGTTCATCGGGCTGGCAATCGTGGCGGCCCTGATCGCGGCCGTGTGGTTCGGCCGCAGGATGAAGGCACGGGAACCGGGCGTCCCCAAGGGCCCGCAGGAGCGGTCCGGCGCCTGGCAGACCCGCCAGGAGTACGGCCACACCACGCCACCGGACCACGGGCCGGGGCACCAGGACGCCTTCGGCGACGGCGAGGCGGTCGAGGGGCACCGTGACCACTCGCCGGAAATGCCCCGGGACGGTCATCGGTACCTGCCGCACGAGCTGGGCCCGTACGGCGTCGAGGAGGAGGCTCCCGGCACCGGCGAGGTCGGCGGCCCCGCCCCGCAGCGCCCGACCTGGGACCGCGGCGGCAGCGGCCACGGCACGGGCTGACGGCCCGCGGGCGCCGGCGCTGAGGACCCCTGTTCCTACTCGTCGGTAGACACCGTTGACGCCCCGCCCACCGGCGGCGAGACTGCCCGGCATGACGATCACCGGGTGGAGCGATGTACGAGGTGGGCGCCCCGGCCGCGGCGCGGCAGTCCCGGCCGGCGCGGAGCGCGGCCGAGCGGCCGGCCGGCGGGGCGGACTGCTGCGGCGCACCGTGGCGGCCGCCGCCCGGATGACGCGGCCCGACGGCCACGGACGCGGCGCGCTCGTCGCCTTCGGCGCGCTGGCCGCCGCCGACCTGATAGCCGTGGCGCGCGGCCCCCGCGGCTGGGAGCGCGCCGCCAAGCCCCTGCTGATGCCCGCCCTAGCGGCCCACGCGCTGCGCCGCAGGCCCGACGGGAAAACGCCCGCACCGGCACCGCTGGTCGCGGGCCTCGCCTGTGCCACCGCCGGTGACACCGCCCTGCTCTTCGACGAGCACGAGCCCGCCTTCCTGCTCGGCATGGCGGCCTTCCTCGGCACCCAGGTCAGCTACACCGCCGGCTACGCCGAGCTCGGCGCGTTCCGCGCGATCCGGGAAAGGCCCCTGCCGGCCCTCGGCTGCCTGGCGGCCTGGGCGGCCGCCAACGCGGTCATCTCCCCGGGGCTGGAGAAGAAGCTGCGCCTGCCGGTCGCCGGCTACAGCCTGGCGCTGATGACGATGGGCGCGGCCGGGCTCGGGGTCGGCGGCAAGGTCGGCGCGGGGGCGGTGGCCTTCGTCGGCTCGGACCTGCTGATCGGCCTCCAGGCAGCGGGCCGGAAGGTGCCGGGCCAGGAACTCATGATCATGGCGGGCTACCTCGCCGGCCAGTACCTGATCACCACCGGCTGGCTGGAACACCGCGAGGAGCGGGAGGGGTCCCTGCCGGGCTGACGGACGCGGCCCGGTACGGCCGTACCCGGTACGGCCGGTGGCGGCGCGTCGGTTCGCCGGCCCCGCTTGTCCTGGAGGCCCTTGCCCACCGGCCCGGCGTCCCGACTGGAGCGGGCCGGCAGGGCACCGTCCGCGGCCCCGGTTCCCCCCGGGCGGGGGCCCGGCCGCCCCCGCCCGGCGGCCGGGTACGGTCGACGGCGTGCCCGAGAAGACCGCCGCCCCGTCCCCGCCCGAGCTGTTCACCAAGGAGTTCGCCGACGATCCGTACCCGGCGTACGCCTGGCTGCGCGAGCACAGCCCCGTGCACCGCACCACGCTGCCCAGCGGGGTGGAGGCCTGGCTCGTGACCCGGTACGCCGACGCCCGGCAGGCCCTCGCCGACGCCCGGCTCTCGAAGAACCCGGCGCACCACGCCGGTCCGGCGCACGCCAAGGGCAAGACGGGCATCCCCGGTGAGCGCGGCGCGGATCTGATGACCCATCTGCTGAATATCGACCCGCCCGACCACACCCGGCTGCGCCGTCTCGTCTCCAAGGCGTTCACACCGCGCCGGGTGGCCGCCTTCGAGCCGCGCGTCCAGGAGCTGACCGACCGGCTCATCGACGGCTTCGCCGCCCGCGGGGAGGCCGATCTCATCCACGAGTTCGCGTTCCCGCTGCCCATCTACGCGATCTGCGATCTGCTGGGCGTCCCGCGCGAGGACCAGGACGACTTCCGCGACTGGGCGGGCATGATGATGCGCCACTCCGGGCCCGGCGGCGACCGGGCGCCGCGCGGCGGGGTGGGCCGGTCGGTGCGGAAGATGCGCGACTACCTGGCCGAGCTGATCCACCGCAAGCGCGCCGCGCTCGGCCCGGTGGCCAGCCCCGGCGAGGACCTGATCTCCGGTCTGATCCGGGCGAGCGACCACGGCGAGCACCTCACCGAGGGCGAGGCCGCAGCCATGGCCTTCATCCTGCTCTTCGCCGGCTTCGAGACCACCGTCAACCTCATCGGCAACGGCATGTACGCGCTGCTGCGCGAGGAGGGCCCGCGGGTCCGGCTCCAGCGCTCGCTGGCCGCCGGCGAGACGGAGCTGCTGGCCACCGGGGTGGAGGAACTGCTGCGCTACGACGGCCCGGTGGAGCTGGCGACCTGGCGCTACGCCAGTGAGCCGGCCGTCATCGGCGGGCAGCGCATCGCCGCCGGGGACCCGGTGCTGGTGGTGCTCGCCGCCGCCGACCGCGACCCGGCGCGGTTCACGGCCCCGGACACCCTCGACCTCTCCCGCAGCGACAACCCGCATCTCGGTTACGGCCACGGCATCCACTACTGCCTGGGGGCGCCGCTCGCCCGGTTGGAGGCGCGCACCGCGCTGGCCACCCTGCTGCGCAGGCTCCCCGACCTCCGACTCGCCGCCGATCCGGCCGAGTTGCGATGGCGTGGCGGACTGATCATGCGCGGTCTGCGCACCCTGCCGGTGGAGTTTGCCCCCGTGCCCCTATCGGACCCCGGGGAAACGCACCACACCTGACGCGGCATCATTCGTGATCTTCGCGTGATCTCCACTACATCGACTTGTGACGCCCCTCCGCCGCCCGCTATTTTTCGGCGGGACTCGACCTTAAGGCCCTCGACGAAAGGCCCTTCATGCTTTCCGGCAACGGCAGACACCGCAAACCCCGTCAGGCTCCTGCCCTCTTCGTCACGGCGGGTGTGGCCGGCGCGGGGATCGCGATGCCGCTGCTCGGCGCGACGGGCGCGCAGGCGGCCGACGCCGGCACCTGGGACAAGGTCGCCGAGTGCGAGAGCGGCGGCCTGTGGAGCGCCGACACGGGCAACGGCTACTACGGCGGGCTGCAGTTCACCCAGCAGACGTGGGAGCAGTACGGCGGCCTGGACTACGCGCCCAGCGCCGACCAGGCCAGTCGCAACGCGCAGATCGCCGTCGCGGAGAAGGTGCTCGAGGCCGTCGGCCCGAGCGCCTGGCCGAAGTGCGGGGTGGAGGCGGGCCTCACCGGGAAGACCAAGGCGGCGGACGCGGCCTCGGAGAAGGAGCAGGAGCAGTCGGACGGTCTGCTCGGCGGCCTGCTGGAGACCGGCGGCTCCGGTGACGGCGCCAACGGCGCCGGGGAGTCCGCGAGCGAGGAGCCCTCCTCCGCCACGCCGTCGGACGAGGAGGCGGCCGACGAGGACGGCCTCCTCGATCTGGACCTGTCCGGGACGGGCGGCGAGAAGGCCCCGGCCAAGAGCGGCAAGCACCGCGGCGAGCCCGCGCCGGAGGAGACCGCGGCGGAGGCCGGGGGCGCGGACGAGGACCGGACGTCCGGGCGCCACGCCACACGTGACGACGCGTCGGCCGACCGCGGGGCGGAGCGCGCGGCGCCGGAGCCCGGCCCCTACGCCGTGCTGCCGGAGGCCGTCTACGGCGGGGCGGCCGACGACCGCTCGGTGTCCGGCGATTGGACGTACTCCGCCAACGCCGCGACCTGGTCGGCCCGGCCCTCGATCTGATCCGTTCCCGGCGGCCGGCCCGGCGTACGAGCCGCGGCCGCGGGCCGTGCCGTCAGGGCCGTACTGTCCGGACCGTGCTGTCCGGGCCGTCCCGGCCGCGCTCCGGCAGCCGGGTCCGGAGACACGGCCGGTGCGGCACGCGGTGCCTGCGTCCCATCGGATGAACCGTTCCCCGGCTCGCCCCGCGCGCCGCCACGGCCGCCACCTGCGAGAACGGCGGCACGGGCACACGCCGGGGCAAAAAGTGACGGTGTGTCGGGTTACGTCCCGTCAGTGACGATGTGCTTAACGTCTTATCGCTCGCCGTCAGCGGGCACCCCCGACCACCACGCCGAGTCCTGCCGGTGGCCGGAGGGCAGTCGCCGCGCAAGCGCCGCAGGCAGGAGCGGGGGACCCAGGTAAGCGCCGCAAGGCCCGCCCCGGCGGGGCCGGCCGGCTAGGGGTGAAGCCCAGTGCGGGAGCACTCGGCAGGGCCGCTCACAGCCCCAACCCGACAGCTCACCTCGCAGGCGTCGGTGAGAGAGACGTTTCATGCTGCGTACCGGTTACAAGGGCAGGCATCGCCGTCCCGCCCCGCCCAAGTCACGTCGTATCGTCACGTTCGCCGGCGCCGCCGGCACCGCCGCGGCCATCCCGCTCGTGGGCACCGCCGACTCCGCGTCCGCCGCCTCCGTCGACACCTGGGAGGCCGTCGCCCAGTGCGAGTCCAGCGGCAAATGGGACATCAACACCGGCAACGGCCACTACGGCGGGCTGCAGTTCAAGCAGTCCAGCTGGAAGGCCGCGGGCGGGCTGCGCTACGCCCCGCGCGCCGACCTGGCCACCAAGGAGGAGCAGATCGCGACGGCCGAACGGCTGCTCGCCATGCAGGGACCGGGCGCCTGGGCCTGCGCCGGGGCCGGCGGGCTGAAGGCCGGTGGCCCCGCCCCCGGCGTCGCCCCGCTCACCGGACTCGGCCGGGACGCGGGCGAGCAGCGGCAGGCCGCGCCGGAACAGCCGCGGCAGGAACGGCCCGCCGCCGCGCCCGCCCCGGCGGAGCAGCGGGACGCGGACGGAGCACCGGAGGCGGCGGAGGCCGCCGCCGCGAAGGAGCGGCAGGCGCCCAAGCTGGTGGACGGCAAGTACGAGGTCGTCGAGGGCGACACCCTCTCCGAGATCGCCGAGGCCCTGGAGGTCGAGGGCGGCTGGCAGAAGCTCTACGCCCTGAACCGGGACAAGATCGACGCCCCGGACGTCATCTACCCCGGCCAGCTCCTCAGGCTGAGCTGACCACCCCCGAGCCGCCCCGCTCCCGGGCGGCACGGCACCGGCCCGGCGCGCCCCCGGCGGCGCCGGGCCGGTGCCTTTCCGTCCCCGCCCGCCACGGCTCTCCCGGGTACCTCTTCGGGCCACCTCTTCCGAGGTGATTGCCCCCGCAATGCCGGATTTCGGATGTCTTTTCGTCTCGCCGGACGGGCGGTCGGCCGGCCCCGGCCGCCCGGCCCGTTAGGCTCGTGCCGCAGAGCCGTTCGCGGCGAGAAGACACTGCGATCCAGCGTCACATTCCCAGAAGGAGATGCTCGTGCCGTCCATCGACGTCGTCGTAGCCCGGGAGATCCTCGACTCGCGAGGCAACCCAACGGTCGAGGTCGAGGTCGGCCTCGACGACGGCAGCACCGGCCGTGCTGCCGTCCCCTCCGGTGCCTCCACCGGTGCGTTCGAGGCCCTCGAGCTCCGTGACGGCGACAAGAACCGCTACGGCGGCAAGGGTGTGGAGAAGGCCGTCCTCGCGGTCATCGAGCAGATCGGCCCGGAGCTCGTCGGCTACGACGCCACCGAGCAGCGGCTGATCGACCAGGCGATGTTCGACCTGGACGCCACCCCCGACAAGTCCTCGCTCGGCGCCAACGCCATCCTCGGCGTCTCGCTCGCCGTGGCGCACGCCGCCTCGGAGGCGTCCGACCTGCCGCTCTTCCGCTACCTCGGCGGCCCGAACGCCCACCTGCTGCCCGTCCCGATGATGAACATCCTGAACGGCGGCTCGCACGCCGACTCCAACGTGGACATCCAGGAGTTCATGATCGCCCCGATCGGCGCGGAGTCCTTCTCCGAGGCGGTGCGCTGGGGTGCCGAGGTCTACCACACCCTCAAGACCGTCCTGAAGGAGCGCGGCCTGGGCACCGGCCTGGGCGACGAGGGCGGCTTCGCGCCGAACCTCGGCTCCAACCGCGAGGCCCTGGACCTCATCATGGAGGCCATCCGCAAGGCCGGTTACGAGCCGGGCCAGGACATCGCGCTGGCGCTCGACGTGGCCGCCACCGAGTTCCACAAGGACGGCGCCTACACCTTCGAGGGCAAGTCCCTCTCGGCCGCCGAGATGACCGACTACTACGCCGAGCTCGTCGCCGCGTACCCGCTGGTCTCCATCGAGGACCCGCTGAACGAGGAGGACTGGGAGGGCTGGAAGACCCTCACCGACAAGCTCGGCGACAAGGTGCAGATCGTCGGTGACGACCTGTTCGTCACCAACCCCGAGCGCCTCGCCCGCGGTATCGAGAGCGACACCGCCAACGCGCTGCTGGTGAAGGTGAACCAGATCGGCTCGCTGACCGAGACCCTGGACGCCGTCGAGCTGGCCCAGCGCAACGGCTACAAGTGCATGATGTCCCACCGCTCCGGCGAGACCGAGGACGTCACCATCGCCGACCTGGCCGTCGCCACCAACTGCGGCCAGATCAAGACCGGTGCCCCGGCCCGCTCCGAGCGCGTCGCCAAGTACAACCAGCTGCTGCGCATCGAGGAGATCCTCGACGACGCCGCGGTGTACGCCGGCCGCTCCGCGTTCCCGCGCTTCGGCCGCTAGGCCCGGCTCCGGCTCCGGCGGAGGGCGGCGCCGCCCTCCGCCCGCCGTACGTCAGTACGCCACGTCCCCGGCCCGGTCCCGTACCGTGGCCGGGGACGTGACGCATCGGACGACAGGGGAGGCGAGCGTGGCCGCGGACCGCGACAGGGGTGGCCCCGCCGGCGGCGGGGCGAGGTCCACCACCTTTTCCAGGTTTCCTCAGGGCTCGACCGCGACCAGGCTCCGGGCCCTCGGCGGTCAGGCCGCCGCCCGGGTCTACCGGGCCCGGCCCCAGCGCCGCAACCGGCTGACGGGGCGGGCGGCGCTGCTGGCCCTGGTCGTGTGCTCGCTGGTCGTCGCCCTCGCCTACCCGATGCGGCAGTGGGTCTCGCAGCAGTCGGAGATCGCCGAACAGCAGCGCCGCGCCGAGGAGGCGCGCGCGGCCGTCGAGGAACTCCGCGACCTCAAGGCCCGCTGGCAGGACGACGCCTACGCCGAGCGGCAGTTGCGCGAGCGGCTGCACTACGTACGGCCGGGCGAGACCGGCTACATCGTGCCGCGGAGCGGGGCCGGCGCCGGTGGCGGGGCCGGGCGGGACGACGGCGGCGGCGACCTCCCCTGGTACGAGAAGCTGTGGAGCGACGTCGACCGGGCGGACTCCGGCCGCTGACGCACCAAACGCTCGCCCCGGGCCGCTCCTCCGCACCGGACGCCGGCCCGGACCCCCGGCCCGGACCCCCGCCGCGGGCCGCGCCACCCCGGCCGTCCCCGCCCGCGTTCCGCCCCGCCCCACCGGCGAACCTTCCCCACCCGAACCGACCGAAGAGATCCGCACAGGCATGGACACGCCCCCTCCCCAGACCGAGCCCACCGCGCCCACCGAGGCCGACATCGCGGCGTTCCGCGACCAGCTCGGCCGCCCGCCGCGCGGCCTGCGCGCCATCGCGCACCGCTGTCCCTGCGGGCAGCCCGACGTGGTCGAGACGGCGCCGCGGCTGGAGGACGGCACCCCGTTCCCGACGCTGTACTACCTGACCTGTCCGCGCGCCGCCTCCGCGATCGGCACCCTGGAGGCGGAGGGCGTGATGAAGGAGATGACCGCCCGGCTCGCCGAGGACGAGGAGCTGGCCGCCGCCTACCGCGCCGCGCACGAGGACTACATCGCCCGCCGTGACGCCATCGAGATCCTCCAGGGCTTCCCCAGCGCGGGCGGCATGCCGGACCGGGTGAAGTGCCTGCACGTCCTGGTCGCCCACTCGCTGGCCGCCGGCCCGGGCGTCAACCCGCTGGGTGACGAGGCCATCGCCCTGCTCCCGGAGTGGTGGCGCAAGGGCCCGTGCGTGACCCCTGGCGGACCGGCCGCCGCCGGCCCGGAGCAGCAGGGGCCGGGCCGGCCGGAGCCGGAGACCGCCGCCGGAGGAGCCGAAGGAGCCGAAGGAGAGAGCGCATGACCGGCACGACCCGCGTGGCCGCGATCGACTGCGGTACGAACTCCATCCGCCTGCTGGTCGCCGACCTCGACCCGGCCACGGGTGAGCTCACGGACCTGGACCGGCGGATGACCATCGTCCGGCTCGGCCAGGGCGTCGACCGCACCGGCCGGCTGGCGCCGGAGGCCCTGGAGCGCACCTTCGCGGCCTGCCGCGAGTACGCCGAGGTCATCCGCTCCCTGGGGGCCGGGCCGCTCCGCTTCGTCGCCACCTCCGCCTCCCGCGACGCCGAGAACCGGGACGACTTCGTGCGCGGGGTCCGCGACATCCTCGGCGTCGAGCCGGAGGTCGTCACCGGCGGCCAGGAGGCCGCGTTCTCCTTCACCGGCGCCACCCGCGAACTGGCCGGGCGGCGGGACCTGGACACCCCGTACCTGGTGGTGGACATCGGCGGCGGCTCGACCGAGTTCGTCGTCGGTGCCGAGCGGGTCCGTGCCGCGCGCTCGGTCGACATCGGCTGCGTCCGGATGACCGAGCGCCATCTGGTGCGGGACGGCGCGGTCGCCGACCCGCCCTCGCGGGAGCGGATCGCGGCCATACGGGCCGACATCGACGCCGCGCTCGACCTGGCCGGCGAGACGGTCCCGCTGCGCGAGGCCCGCACGCTGGTGGGGCTGGCCGGCTCCGTCACCACCGTGGCCGCGATCGCCCTGGGCCTGCCGGAGTACGACCCGGCCGCCATCCACCACTCCCGCATCCCTGTGGAGCGCGTGCGGGAGGTCACGGAGCGGCTGCTGGCCTCGACGCACGCCGAGCGCGCCGCGATCCCGGTGATGCACCCGGGCCGGGTGGACGTCATCGGCGCGGGCGCCCTGGTACTGCTCGCGATCATGGAACGGACCGGCGCCGCGGAGGTCGTCGTCAGCGAACACGACATCCTGGACGGCATCGCCTGGTCCCTGGTGGAGGAGAACCGGCGGAGCGGCTGATCAATGTTGGTGCGCGACAGCGTCCGTCCGCTGCACCGCAGTGCGGCGCATATCCGGCGGTGGGCGTACGGGGCCCGGCCCCGGCGAGGTCACGTCGCCTTCACCTCCGCCCACACGGCTTTCCCCATGGGGCTGTCAGTAACTCCCCACCGGCCGGCGCACAGAGTGTCGAGAATGAGCAAGCCGCGTCCGCGACCGCGCGGCGCGGACTCGGGGCGCCTGCGCGGTCGGCGGCGGACCGGGTCGTGTACCTCGACACGCGTGCGGGCGTCGTCGGCATCGAGGACCAGGCGTACGTGATCGCCGGGTTCGGTGCCGTAGCGGATCGAGTAGGTCACCAGCTCGGATGTGACCAGAAGACAGGTGTCGACGTGGTCGGCGCTCGCGGCCGGGACGTGCTTCTCCAGATGCTCGCGGAGGAACTCGCGTGCCGCTCTGACGGATTGCGGCTCGCTCGCCAGAAGCAGCACACGGGGAGTCGCGGATGGTGACGCGACCGGTGTCGGAAGGGCCCGCGGACTTCGTTCGAGGCTCACCGCGTCTCCTCGGGCTGCGCGTCGGTGTGGCCCCGCCGTTCATCGACGGGGGACAGGAACAGGGGGACGCGGATTCCGCGCTGGTCGGTCAGGGCCACCACCAGGCCACCTTTCGGGCTGAGAATGTTCGGGGTTCGCTGAAGAGGTAACCGCGTGGTCACCCTCCGCAGGTACCGTGGGAAGCCGGTGGAACCGTGAACGCCGTCGGGAGATGAGGCGTGACCACGAAGAAGCGCAAACCCAATCCCGCCCTCGCGGACCTGCTCGACCAGGCGGGACTGACGCGGACGCAGCTCGCACAGCGCGTGAACCGGCTCGGGGTGCAGGCGGGACTGGATCTCCACTACAGCCAGTCCAGCGTTTCGCACTGGATCGCCGGCACGCGTCCGAAACCGCCGGTCAGATCCTTGATCATCGAGGTGCTCTCGGACCGGCTAGGCCGCCCCGTGACACACGCGGAAGCCGGACTCACCCCTGCCCCGTCCGTGCTGAGGCCCGATCCGGCCGACGCTGTCGAGGAGTTGGTGGATCTCGGAAGGGCGGACATGGACCCGTCACGGCGCGGCGTGCTCGCCGCGGGCGTGTTCTCGGCAGCGCTCGCCCTTCCCGGATTCTCCGGCCCCGCGCATGCCGGAGAACGGCCGGTGAGCCCCGGCAAAAGGACCATCCGGATCGGAGCCTCGCAGGTCCAGGCGGTGCGCACCATGACCGACCGGATCGCCGGGATCCTCGACGAATTGGGCGCGGGACACGCACGTCCCATGGCGGCCGCGTTTCTCGTCAACACCGTGGGGCCCTGGTTGCGCGCACAGGCGAGCGAAGCGGTACGCCTGGACATGCTGGCCGCCGCATCCGATCTCACGTATCTGACGGGGTGGATGGCCATGTACGAGAAGGCTCACGGTCTCGGCCAGACCTATTACGTCAAGGCGTTGAAGCTGGCGAACGAGGCGCAGGACCACGTGACCTACTGCCGGACGCTGCGCGGCATGAGTCTCCAGGCGTCCAACCTGCGATACGGCCGGAAGTCATTGGAGCTCGCCGACTCGGCGGCGGAGGCGGCGCCGGCGTCCGGGCCGAGGCTGGTCGCCTTTCTCCGGGGACAGCAGGCGCACGCGGCGAGCATGGTCGGTGACCGGCGCTTGGCGCACAACCGTCTGCGCGAGGCGGAGGCGGCGCTGTCCAGAGCGGACAGCCGGCGCGACGCGATCGGCGGGTACGACCGGACGGCGTGGCTGTTCCACGTTTCCCATGTGCTGTACGAGGAACGCGATCTCCCCGGCAGCATCAAGGCTCTGGGGCAGTCCATCAAGGTGCAGCCGGAGGTCGAACGGCAGGGGCGCGTGCACGCGTACGCACTGCTGGCGCAGCGGCAGTACGAGTACGGGCATCTCGACGCGTCCTGTGCGTCGTGGGGACGGTTCCTCGACGACTGCGAGCACGTCTCATCGGCCCGGGGCGACGACCATTTCGGGACGATGCTCAGGCAGCTACGGAGGCACGCGAGCACCCGGCCGGCGCGAGACCTCGCGGGACGGGCGCGAGAGGTGGCGGCGCTGAAGAACTGAGTGGTGGATTCAACGGCCGCAGTTGGCTTCGGAGTTCTATGCTGACGTTGTCATGGAACCTGTGAGTATTGGGGCCCGGCTCGCTTCGAGCATCGTGGCACCTCTGGTGAAGAAGCTGTTTGTGACCGACGGTCCGGGCGCAGGTCTGGTCGACAGGCCCGTACGCGTTTCGGATCTGGTGTCGTTCCGGGGCGAGAAGCGGACTCTCGGAAATGCGGAACTCCGCAAGATCGCGGAAGAGTTGGTGGAACGCGCGGCGCAGTCCACCGGCACGTCGGAGCGCCTTCCTGGTTTCGAGCAACATGCGGTGGTGAATGCGGTCGCGCACTCGCTGGGTTCCCTGGGGCACCTGGACATGGACGACGTCCAAGCCGTCCAACTCGGCTATCTGGGGCTGTCTCGACACCTTCGGGCGGGTAATCAGGCAGCCACGCTGGGGCTTTCGAGCGATGCTGTGCTGCTGCATGCGAATGTCATGGACACGGCCTGCCTGCATATTCTGCATTTCTTCACCACGAGATCCACGTTCGTGCCCCGTACGCTCGTCGAGCAGAGTCGCCGGATCGAGGAACTGTCCTCCAAGATCGACCTGCTGATCCTGCGGACACCTTCCCCGGCGGACGGCGGTTTCGAGGAGCGCTATGCGCGTTACATCTCGCGCAAGTACGGCAAGCTGACCATCTTCGGTCTTGATCTGCCCGAAGCCTCGGGGGTATGGCCTCTCGACGCCGCATATCTGAGCCTGGAGGCCACGGGCACCACGGCCGGGGACATGCCGGTGGTGCTTCCAGCCGAACAAGTTCTGTCCGGGCGTGACCGGGTTCTGTTACGAGGCGTGGCCGGTTCTGGCAAGACCACACTGGTGCAGTGGCTGGCCGTGAGCGCCGCTCGTAATGGTCTTGATGAACGATCGCTCTACCTTCACGGTCTGGTGCCGTTCGTGCTCCCCATGCGGTCGCTGACCCGTGCCGGGGCGAGATTGCCCACCCCGGACGAATTCCTTGCGGCAGTCGGATGTCCGATCGCCCAAGCCCAGCCGACAGGCTGGTACGACCGGGTGCTGACCGCAGGGCGTGGATTGATGTTGATCGACGGGATCGATGAGATGCCCGAGGCGGAGCGCGAAGATGCCCGCAGTTGGCTGAGGGATCTTATCGATGCATACCCGAAGAACCGCTGGCTCGTCACTTCACGGCCCTCGGCCGTGCGGGAACACTGGCTGGCGTGCGAGGAATTCTCGGAACTGGACCTGGCTCCCATGAGCCGTGACGACGTTGCTGCGTTCATCAAACGCTGGCATCACGCGGCCGGCAGCGCAGACGTGTACGGCAAGGAACTGCTCTATGCCGTACGGGCCAAGCAGGAACTCGCCCGACTTGCCACCAATCCGCTCATGTGCGCATTGATTTGTGCGCTGCACCGCGACCGGAGGGGCTACCTTCCCGACGGACGTAAAGAGCTGTACGACGCCGCCCTGTCCATGCTGCTGTCCCGGAGAGACCGGGAGCGTGGCATTTACCGGACGGGTGACATGCGTATCGGTGAAACGCACCAGGTGCAGCTGATCCAGAAACTCGCGTACTGGCTGATCCGCAATGGCCGTTCGGAAATGGATTCGACGGATGTCCTGGACCTGCTGTCCCGAGCGCTGACGGCCATGCCACGTGTTGCCGAACAAGGCACGGTGGAGCAGATCTACCGGTATCTCCTGGTCCGCAGCGGACTGCTCCTCGAGCCTGTTGAAGGCACCATGCAGTTCATTCACCGGACCTTTCAGGATTACCTCGGAGCCAGGGCTGCCGTGGAGAGTCTCGATTTCGACTTCCTCGGCGGGAACGCTCACCTTGACCAGTGGGAGGACGTTATCCGGATGGCCGTGGCCCATGCCCGCCCCGCGGAACGGACACGGCTGCTCACCGGACTGCTCACACACGGCGACGCTTCGAAAGACGCCCGCCACCGCCTCCATCTGCTGGCTGCAGCCTGCTTGGATGACGCAACCGAGCTCGACCCCGCCGTGCGAACCGAAGTCCAGCATCGTGCCGAGAAGCTCATTCCGCCCCGCTCGGTAGCCCAGGCCCGTGCCCTGGCAGACGTCGGCCCCGTGGTGCTGGAGCTGCTGCAAGGTCCGGAGAACCTCACTCCCGATGAGGCATACTTCACGGTCCTCACCGCTGTCCGGGTCGGAACCGATGCCGCGATCCCGGTGCTCACTCGATTCCGGACCGTGAACGATCTACGGGTGCGCACAGAGCTGGCTCTGGCCTGGAGCCGGTTCGACACCGACCGCTATGGCGAGGAGGTCATCGCGTATCTGCACGAGGAAGACCTCTATTTCGTCATTTCAAGCAGTCAAGAACTCTGTACTCTGCACCGATTCGGTGGCAGGTCCTTCCTGAGGATCACATCCCCTCTCAGCCCGGAGGAGATTCAGCGCTTCTGCGTGCAGGACCGCCTCACGGGACTGTGCATCGCGGCAGATCTGCGTTGCTCCTGGGAATGGCTTGCCTGGTTTTCCCGTCTCACCGAACTGACCCTGGAGGCCCCGTCTCCCGAGGTCGATGTGAGTTCACTTCGGCGTGTGCTCTCCCTCCGCACACTTCGGCTGCCCGCAGCAGCGAGGGTCGTCGGAGCGGAGCAGTTGCCTCCGACGCTGAAAATCGTCCGCACAAGCTGACTGCGGCTGTTTCCACCCCGGCGATGAACCACTCCGGGGCTGATGGAGACTTCGACCAGCCCTGTGCTGCACAGGCTTCGGCATCTCCGGGGCCGAGTCTCCGCGCTGATCTCGAAACCGTTCAGAGGTTGCGGTAGACGTCCCGTCGGTCGCCCACCTTGACGACGAGGATGAGAAGTTCCCCGTCGTTCACCTGGTAGGCGACCCGGTAGTTCCCGACACGGAGCCGGTAGAGGCCCGACGGGCCGGTGAGCTTCTTGACGTCGGCGCCCTCGCGGTACGGGTCGTCACCGAGCGCGGTCAGCGCGGTCAGGATGCGCATGGCGTCGGGTCGGCTGAGGGACCGGAGTTGCCGCTGTGCCGCCGAGGTGAACCGGAACGCGTACTTCACGCCGCGCCTTCACCGTGCTCGGCGAACAGATCCGCCAGCAGTTCGGCCATCGTCACGGTCGGACCGCCCTCGGCCAGGACGGCCTCGGCCTCCCGGGCCAGCATGACGTCGGCCGCCTCCTCCAGGGCTTCGAAGTCTGCGATCGGCACCACGGCTGCCACCGGAGCACCGTTGCGAGTGATCACCGTCGGGGTGCCCTGCTCGGCCCGGTTGATGTGATCCGCAAGATGCGCGCGGGCTTCCCGTACGGTCACGGTGTTCTCCGTCATGGCCTCAGTGTACGCATCTTTGTGTACACGGGGAGGGGTGTGGAGGGTGGCTTGGGAGCCTGCGGCATTGCCCGCTCTCTCTCCGGGCGCCACTGTCCGCCGGCGCCCGGCACCCGCCGCGGTCACGGCCGATCCGGCGAGAGCGCTCCCCGGGCCGGGCGCGGCGGCCCTTTCGGGAGAGCGTTCGGGGCACTCCTGAGCCGGCCGCCGATCGGGTGAGCGGCCCCGGCGGGGCGCCGCGGGGAGCGCGCGAGACCTGGCGAAAAAGAGTTCGTGAAACTCTTCACATGAAAAAGTGGCAGTGGATGCGTCCGGGAGGCTGATAAACGCCGGATAAGGGCCCGCGGAGCCTCCGAGACGAAGGCGGGCGAGCTCGTGGTGGTGAGGTGCCGGCGTCGGCCGGTCCCCGGCGGTTCGCTCACCCCCGAGCGTACAACCGCAGCTCACGAGGGGTTTCGCCGTGGCCGGACGGCCGGCCCGCCCGCCCGGAATGTCGTAACTCCTTCAGTGGGGCGCGGAGTGTAACACAGCACTGAGGAGTCCTTGTGAAGGGCCTCACGAGCACCCCCCTCCGGAGTGCTGGATACTCGAATCATGAGCACCACGGAGCGTCCACGGATCCTCGTAGTAGGCGGCGGTTACGTCGGCCTGTACGCGGCGCGCCGCATTCTCAAGAAGATGCGGTACGGCGAGGCGACAGTCACGGTCGTCGACCCGCGCTCGTACATGACGTACCAGCCCTTCCTCCCCGAAGCCGCAGCCGGCAGCATCTCACCGCGCCACGTCGTGGTCCCGCTGCGGCGTGTGCTGCCGAAGGCGGAGGTCCTGACGGGCCGCGTCTCGTCCATCGACCAGGACCGCAAGGTCGCCACGGTCACGCCGCTCGTCGGCGAGGCCTACGAGCTGCCCTTCGACTACCTGATCGTGGCGCTCGGCGCCGTCTCCCGCACCTTCCCGATCCCCGGCCTGGCCGAGCAGGGCATCGGCATGAAGGGCGTGGAGGAGGCCATCGGCCTCCGCAACCACGTCCTGGAGCAGCTCGACAAGGCCGACTCCACGACCGATGAGGCGGTCCGCCGCAAGGCGCTGACCTTCGTGTTCGTCGGCGGCGGCTTCGCCGGCGCGGAGACGGTCGGCGAGGTCGAGGACATGGCCCGCGACGCGGCGAAGTACTACCCCAACGTCTCCCGCGAGGACATGCGGTTCGTGCTCGTCGACGCCGCCGACAAGATCCTCCCGGAGGTCGGTCCCGAGCTCGGCAAGTGGGGCCTGGAGCACCTGCAGAAGCGCGGTGTCGAGGTCTACCTCCAGACCTCCCTGGAGTCCTGCGTCGACGGCCACGTGGTGCTCAAGAACGGCCTGGAGGTCGACTCCGCCACCCTCGTCTGGACCGCGGGCGTCAAGCCCAACCCGGCGCTGGCCCGCTACGGCCTGCCGCTCGGCCCGCGCGGCCACGTCGACGCGGAGCCCACGCTCCAGGTCAAGGGCACCGACCACATCTGGGCCGCGGGCGACAACGCCCAGGTGCCGGACCTCGCCGCCCGTGAGGCGGGCGTCGAGAACGCCTGGTGCCCGCCGTCCGCGCAGCACGCGCTGCGCCAGGCCCGGGTCCTCGGCGACAACGTCATCTCCGCGCTGCGGGGCTTCCCGCAGAAGGAGTACAAGCACGCCAACAAGGGTGCCGTCGCCGGTCTCGGCCTGCACAAGGGCGTCGCGGTGATCCGGCTGGGCAAGCGCGTGAAGATCAAGGTCAAGGGCCGCGCCGCCTGGTACTTCCACCGCACGTACCACGGCATGGCCGTGCCGACCTGGAACCGCAAGATCCGGGTCTTCGCCGACTGGACCCTGCAGACCTTCCTCAAGCGCGAGGTCGTGTCCCTCGGTGCGATGGAGAACCCCCGCGAGGAGTTCTACGAGGCCGCCCGCCCGGCGCCGGCTCCGGCCGACGCCCGGCCCGTGACGGCCGAGCGGTCCGAGAAGGCCAAGGCCTCCTGACCGCGCGGGGCCCGGCCCCGCGAACAGCAGCCCGAAGGGGCGTCCGCCGAATCCGTGGGGCGGGCGCCCCTTCGGCGTGCCCGGTGATCCGTCATGGGCCCGGTCCGCCCGGCAAACCGGCCACTTGCCCGTGCTGACCCGGCCGTGCTGACCCGGCCGTGATCACCCGGCCCGGCCGCGCCGGACCGCCGTCCCGGCGGCGCTGCCCTCCCTGCGCCCCGCAGGGGTCTGGGTTCCGGGCCGGACCGGTGCTTCCGTAGAGGACTACGCGTTCACCGCTCCTGCCCACGGAGGTGTTCGAGAATGGACGACGCCGCGAGACGGCTCACCGCACTCGCCGGGGAACTGCTGGGCACCCCGTTCCCCCTGCGGATCCGGGCCTGGGACGGCAGCGAGGACGGCCCGCCCGGCGCGCCCGTCCTCTTCGTACGCCACCGGCGGGCGCTGCGCCGGTTCCTCTGGCGTCCGGGCGAACTCGGCCTGGCGCGCGCCTGGGTGGCCGGTGAACTGGACATCCTCGGCGATCTCTACGAAGGGCTGGACCGGCTGTCCGGGCTGTTCTGGGAACGCGGCCCGGGCGGGGGGACCGGCGGTGCCGGCGGAGCCCTGTCCGCGGCCGCGGCCCTGCGCGAGCCCCGCAAGCGCGCCGCCGTGCGCGAGCTGATCGCGCTGGCCGGCCCCGGGCTGCCCCCGCCGCCGCCCCGCGAGGAGGCGCGCCGCGTGCGCGGCGGACCGCTGCACAGCCCCCGCCGCGACCGCCGGGCGGTCAGCCACCACTACGACGTCGGCAACGACTTCTACGCCCTCGTCCTGGGCCCCTCCATGGTCTACTCCTGCGCCTACTGGACCGAGGGCGGCGATCTGGAGGCGGCCCAGCGCGACAAGCTCGACCTCGTCTGCCGCAAGCTGGCCCTGCGCCCCGGGGCCCGGCTGCTGGACGTCGGCTGCGGCTGGGGCGCGCTGGTGCTGCACGCGGCGCGCAAGTACGGGGTGCACGCCGTCGGCATCACCCTCTCCGCGGAACAGGCCGCCCACGCCCGCAAGCGGATCGCCGAGGAAGGGCTGGCGGACCGGGTGGAGATCCGGGTGCTGGACTACCGCGAGGTCTCCGACGGCCCGTACGACGCCATCGCCTCGATCGGCATGGCCGAGCACGTCGGCTCGGCGCGCTACCGCGCGTACGCCGGGGTGCTCCACGGGCTGCTGCGCCCTGGCGGCCGGCTGCTCAACCATCAGATAGCCCGCCGTCCGGAGCCCGCCGAAGAGGCGTACCGCATCGATGAGTTCATCGACGCCTATGTCTTCCCGGACGGCGAGCTCGCCCCCGTCGGCTCCACCGTCTCCCGCCTGGAGGAGGCCGGCTTCGAGGTGCGGGACGTGGAGGCGCTCCGCGAGCACTACGCGCTGACGCTCCGTCAGTGGGTGGCGAACCTGGAACGGGAGTGGCGGCGGGCCGTGCGCCTGGTCTCGCCCGGCCGCGCCCGCGTCTGGCGGCTGTACATGGCCGCGTCCGCGCTCTCCTTCGAACGGAACCGGATCGGCGTCAACCAGATCCTCGCCGTCCGCACCCCGGAGGACGGCGCCTCCGGCTTCCCGCCGCGCCCCCGGGCGTGGACGGAGGGCTGACAGCGCCGGCGGCTTGCACGAACACCGGGCCCCGGTCCGCGACACGCTGGTCGCGGACCGGGGCCCGGTGCCGTCCGTCCCGGCCCCCCGTCGGGGGAGCCCGGTCCGTCCCACCTACTCCGCCTTGATGGCCTCCAGCGCGTTGAGCTTCGCCGCCCGCCGCGCCGGCCAGAGCGCGGCCAGGACGCCGACCAGTCCGGCCAGGGCCAGGAAGGCCCCGATCCGCTCCCACGGGACGGTCATGGTGTACGCCGCCATCGAGTTGGCGATGGCCGTACCGGCGGCCCAGGCGAGGAAGACCCCGAGCCCGATGCCGAGGACGGCGCCGAAGAGCGAGATCACGACCGACTCCAGCCGGATCATCCGCTTGACCCGCGAGCGGTCCATGCCGATCGCCCGCAACATCCCGATCTCGTGCTTCCGCTCGAAGACCGACATGGCCAGGGTGTTGACCACGCCGAGCACCGCGATGATCACGGCCATCGCCAGCAGTCCGTAGAGCATGTTCAGCAGCAGACTGATCATCCCGCTGATCTCGTCGCTGATGGCCCGCTTGTCCTGGATCTTGATCGCGGGGTTCTTGCCGAGCGCCTCGGCGAGGGCCTTCTCGGCCTGCTCCGAGGGACCGTCCTTCATCTTCACCATCACCTGGAAGTCCGTGATCTCCTCCATGTGGGGATCGACCACGCCCGTCGGGACGAAGATGCCGTCGATCATCTCGTTGCCGGTGTAGACGCCCGCGACCTCCAGCTTCTCGCTCTTGCCCTCGTAGAACTCGTAGGTGAGGGTGTCACCGGTGCCGACCCCGGCCGCCTTCGCGGTCTTGTCGTCGATGACCGCGCGGCGGTCGCCCATGCGGTCCATCGAGCCGCTGGTGAAGTCCAGGGAGAGCACCTGGCCGACGGTCGCCGGGTCGACACCGGTGATCCCCGTGTACTCCCCGTCCACCGCGCCGAACGCGGCGCGCATCGGGCTGGTGGCCGCGACCTCCGGCAGGGCGTCCAGCTTCTTCCGGACGTCGGGGGAGAGACCGTCTGAGCCGCCCATGCTCACCGCGTAGTCCGCCTTCATCAGGCCCACGGCCATCTTGTCGACGGCGCTCTGCACGGAGGTGGCGACCACCGTCAGACCGGTGACCAGGGTGAGCCCGATCATCAGCGCGGCGGCGGTGGAGGCGGTACGGCGCGGATTGCGCAGCGAGTTGAGCCGGGCGAGCCTGCCGGCCGTGCCGAAACGGTCCAGCAGGGGCGCGGCCGCGGTGATGACCGGACGGGACAGCAGCGGCGTCAGCACGATGACCCCGACCATCATCGCCCCGGACCCGGCGGCGAGCAGCTCGTTCTTCTCCTGCGTGACGCCGAGGAAGAGCAGCGCCCCGCCGATGGCGGTGACGGCCGCGCCGATGCTGTTGCGGACCACCAGGCCCCGCACGGTCGGGGTGGCGTGCACGCTGTTCATCGCGGCGACCGGCGGCACCTTCGCGGCCCGCCGCCCGGGCAGCCAGGCCGCCAGCATGGTCACCACGACACCGATCACCAGAGCGGTCAGCGGGGTCTGCGGGGCGATGACGAGCGGGCCGTCCGGGATGATCGCTCCCGCCGCGTTGAGCCCGGCGCGCATGCCGATGGCGATGCCGATACCGGCCCCGAAGCCGAGGACGGCGGCCACCAGTCCGACGAGGAACGCCTCGACGAGCACCGAGCGGGTCACCTGCCGGCGGGAGGCGCCGATGGCGCGCAGCAGCGCCACTTCCCGGGTGCGCTGGGCGACCAGCATGGTGAAGGTGTTGGCGATGATGAACACGCCGACGAAGAGCGCGATGGCCGCGAAGTAGAGCAGGACGTCGCCCATCTCCTTGGTCTCCGCGGTGATCTGCTCCGCCTGTTCGTCGGAGAGGACCTTGCCGGTGACGGCCTCGGTGCCCCCCGGCAGGATTTTCTCGACGGCCGCCTTGAGTTCGGCCTGCGAGGTGCCGGCCGCGGCCTGGACCGTGATCTCGTCGTACCCGTCGGGGCCGCCGAAGAGTTCGAGAGCCGTGGCGTTGTCGAAGAGCACCAGGGTGCCGCCGGCGGCGACGTTGCCGTCCGAGGTGTCGAAGATCCCGCTGACCTCGGGGGTGCGGACCGGGCCGTCGACGGAGAGCCGTACGGTGTCGCCGGTGCGGTAGCCGGTGCGCTCGGCGGTGCGGCGGTCGAGGGCCACCTCGCCGGCCGTCTCGGGGGCGCGGCCGTCGGTGAAGGTGTAGCGGGGGTCCTCGCCGTCCGGGCCCGGGTGGTGGTTGCCGCCCTGGGTGGACCAGTCCTGGCCGACGAGCTTGCCGTCCTTGTCGGCGAGCGCGGCGTAGTCGGAGACGGCACCCGTGGCCGACTCGGCGCCGGGCACGTTCCCGGCCTTCCTCAGCAGGGCGTCGTCGAGCTTGGGCTCTTCCTCGCCCTTCGAGACGCTGCCCCACCGGATGGCGACGGAGACGTGGTCGAAGCTCTTGGCGGAGCTCTTCTTGAAGGCGTCACCGATGGTGTCGGTGAAGGTCAGGGTGCCGGAGACGAAAGCGACGCCGAGGAGGACGGCGAGTACGGTCATCAGCAGCCTGGCCTTGTGCGCGAGCACATTGCGCAGGGCGGTACGGAGCATGGTCCTGTCAATCCTGGTGAGGGGTGGGCGGGACGGCCGCGAGGCCGGGGGTGTGGGCGCGTGCGGGGGCGGTCCGGCACGTGGCCGGGGTGGCGCGGGCCGCTACGGGGTACGGGGCACGGGCGGCACGGGGCGCGGGCGGGCGCCGGGCACGGGCGGGGCGGTGATCCTCTCTGGCCGCACCGGCGTTCGGGCGTACCGGCACCAGGGAAGGGATCGCGCGCCGTTCGCGCGGTGGCGCGGCTCAGGCGCCGGCGCCGGCTCCGCCCGCTCCGGTGGGCAGGGTGCGCATCCGGTCGAGGACGGCCTCGGCCGTCGGGTTCTCCAGCTCGTCGACGACGCGGCCGTCGGCGAGGAAGACGACGCGGTCGGCGTAGGCGGCGGCGACCGGGTCGTGGGTGACCATCACGATCGTCTGGCCCAGCTCGCGCACGGAGTTGCGGAGAAATCCCAGCACTTCGGCGCCGGAGCGGGAGTCGAGGTTGCCGGTCGGCTCATCCGCGAAGATGATCTCGGGGCGGCCCGCGAGCGCGCGGGCCACGGCCACGCGCTGCTGCTGGCCGCCGGACAGCTCGGTCGGCCGGTGCTTGAGCCGCCCCTCCAGGCCGACGGTCTTCACCACCCGGTCCAGCCACTCCGGTTCGGGCTTGCGGCCCGCGATGTCCATGGGGAGGGTGATGTTCTCCAGGGCGTTGAGGGTGGGCAGCAGGTTGAACGCCTGGAAGATGAAGCCGATCTTGTCCCGGCGCAACTGCGTGAGCTGCTTGTCCTTGAGGGACGCCAGTTCGGTGTCGCCGATGCGGGCGGAGCCGGCGGATATCGAGTCCAGCCCGGCCACGCAGTGCATCAGCGTCGACTTGCCGGAGCCGGAGGGGCCCATGATCGCGGTGAACTCCCCCTGGCGGAAGTCGACGGAGACCCCGTCCAGCGCGACCACCCGCGTCTCCCCCTGGCCGTAGACCTTGGTGAGGTCCGTGGCACGGGCGGCGACCGTGGTGGGGCGGGTGGCGGTCCGGGCACCTGTGAGGCTGGTGTTCACGGGGTACTGCTCCTGTCTGCGTGCGTACGGGCCATCGGCGGGGATGCCCGGGGACCCCACCATCCTTGCGGCCGGAACAGCCGCGGGGATCAGCCCGTGCGCCCGTTTCCGGGGCCGTCCCGGGAGGTACCGCAGCGGGCTCATGTCATACCTGGGGATGACGGGAGCCCCGGGAAGGCGGCCGGGGGAGCGGGGAGGGCAGTCGAGATCGCGTCAATTCCGGGCACCCCGGAGCGAGCCGGACGGGGCTCCCCGCAGGGACCAGCAGCAGGTTCTCGCCATCCCGGTTCTGATGGACCTTCAGCTGCCCATAAAATCAGACAACCACCCTTCGGGAACCGGCTGTTCGGCACCGCGCACCCGGATAGGCTCGGAGGGCGCCATGGGGGGACCGTGACCGTGAGAGCCGCTGGGAGCGGTCCCGCAAGCCTGACCAGCCCCATCGGCATCGTCATGGGGGATCCCGCCCGGATGGTGGAATGCAGACACGGTGAGCTTAAACCTCACTGGCCTAGAAGGCCGTGCCGGTTCAAGTCCGGCTCCGGGCACTCCCTGGCTCCCGGTCCCGCCCTCCGGGTCGATCGGGGAGAGCGGCGGAAACCGGCCCTTGGGGTCGCTGCCGGGGGCGGCGGGACCGCCGCCGGTCACGTCCGTTCCCTCCCCGGAGCGGTCGCCTTCCTCCTCGCGTGACGCGGCCGATCAGCTCCCGGCCCCGCGCCTGCTGCGAGAGTGACGGGTTCACTCCGGGGCTTCCTGCCCGCGGCGGGCGGCCTTGCGGTAGAGCGCCAGGCCCGGGGCGGTGGTCACGCCGTGCGCGACGGTGCTGGCGGCCACGGCCAGCGTGCCGGCGGCCAGGACGACCGGGTCGGCGCCGAGCCGGTGGGCCTCCAGGGTCAGGTAGAACAGCGCCGAGACGCCGATGGGCCCGAACCAGCCCAGGAAGACGGCGTCACGCCAGGTGAGCCGGAGCGGTCGCTTCAGGGCCAGCAGGACCGGCAGCCGGCGCAGCAGCAGCACACCGAGGACCAGCAGGATGGCGCGCCACCAGCCCAGCTCGCCCCACTCGCGCCAGGGGATCATGGCGCCCAGCACCGCGAACAGCGGAAGCACCAGCAGGCGGTTGACCGCCTCGTCCACCTTGTCGTCCTCGGTGCGGTCACGCGCGGAGCTCGTCGCGTTGAAGGCCAGGCCGCCGGTGAACACGGTGAGGATGCCGTCGAGCCGGAGCAGCCCGGACGCGCCGAGCAGGACCAGGGCCAGCAGCAGGGTGTAGAGGAGCAGAGGGCCGGAGCCCACGGCGCCTTCCTTCTCCGCCCAGCGCAGTGCTCTGCCGGCGAGCAGGCCGGCCGCCGCTCCCAGGACGACCGCGCCGAGAACCTGCCACAGGGACTCCAGGAGCGCGTCGGTGCCGGAGAGAGGCCCGGCGATCGCCACCGCGGCCAGCACCAGGGGCAGCGCGAGGCCGTCGTTGGAACCGGATTCCAGGGAGAGCAGCTGCCGGGTCCGCTCGGTGACGCCCTTCTCGGCCGGCTCCCCGGTGACCACGCTGGAGGCCAGGACCGGGTCGGTGGGGCAGAGCGCCGCACCCAGCAGCACCGCCGTGCCCAGGCCGAGGCCGAGGGCGGCGGCCGCCACCGCCGAGGTGAGCAGCGCCATCCCGGCCATCGCGACGACGAGGAGGATAGCCACCGGCCGGACTCGCGACCGCGCGTCGCGGAACGGATAGCGCAGGGCCACGGCCATCACCGACAGGGCCAGCAGCAGGCGGGAGAACTCGTGCAGCTCCTTGTGGCCCTCCACCACGGTGGGCAGGTCGATGACCCCCAGCGCTTCCGGGCCGAAGAGGATTCCGGTCAGCAGCGCGAGCAGCGGCCCGCTCAGCGGCAGACGGTGGATGAGAGCGGAGCCGGCCGCCACCGCCAGGGCCAGGGCACCGCTGATCGTCAGCAGAAGGTCCAGCACGTGCATCCGGCTTCCCGTTCCTGATCTCGGTATGTTCCCCAGTGGTTCATCCGGCGGGCACCGTGATGACGAGGGCCGGAGCCGGCCGGACGGGGCCGGGCCCGGGTGGCGCGTCACCGCCGGGAGCCAGGCGTACCCGGTGGGGGCTGCCACCACGCCCTGACGCGTGCCGCCCTCGGCCACCCGGGTGTGCCGGGACGGTGGCGGTGCCCGTATCGTCCCGCCGGACCCGAGGGACGCACGGGGACCGCCGGCCGGCGGGGCGCGCCGGACTCGGGCAGGCCCGGCCCGGGCGGACCGGGCGCACACCGGCCACCGGGCTCCCCGTCCGGTGGCGTCGGAAAGGCGTGAGGCCGTCCGTCCGGCCGCTTCCGGCGGAGTCCGGAGACCTGACGGGGAAAAACCTTCGCGCTCCCGGAGTGCCGCCGGGCGCCATCGCGGGAATGTGTATCCGGGTGATGCCGTTGACGGTGTCGCCTGCAAAGATCCTCCCTGAGCACTAGGGTGATTTTTTTGCTAACCCATTACTCTTGAGGCAAGGTCGCGCAGGGCGGCCACGGAGGAGTGAGATGAGGAGCAGCAACCCGGTCTTCTCGCGACGGGGATTCAGCCGCGACAACGGTTACGCGGGCTTCAACGCGGCACCGCAGGCCGGGGGCCCCGCCGCTGTCCAGACCGGCAACCCGTACGCGGGCACCAACCCCTACGCACAGCCGGCCGCGCCGCAGCAGATGTACGGCGCGCCGCCGCAGGCCGACCGGATGACGATGGACGACGTCGTCATGCGGACCGGCATGACGCTCGGCACCGTCGTCGTCGGTGCCGCCGTCGCCTGGCTCATGGAGATGTCGCTCCCCCTGGCCATCGGCGCCGCGCTGATCGCGATGGTCCTCGGGCTGGTCCAGGCGTTCAAGCGCAAGCCGTCCCCGCCGCTGATCCTGGCGTACGCGGCCTTCGAGGGCCTCTTCCTCGGAGCGCTCAGCGGCGCGATCAACAAGCAGTTCGAAGGCGCGCCGATGCAGGCGGTGCTCGGCACGATGGCGGTCTTCGCCGGTGTGCTCATCGCCTACAAGACCAGGATCATCCGGGTCACGCAGCGGTTCTACCGCTTCGTGATGGCGGCCGCGATCGGCTTCGTGCTGCTGACCGCCGTCAACCTGCTGTTCATGGTCTTCGCGGGCGGTGACGGCCTCGGCTTCCGCAGCGGCGGCCTGGGCATCGTCTTCGGCATCGTCGGCATCGTTCTCGGTGCCGCCTTCCTCGCCCTGGACTTCAAGCAGGTCGAGGACGGCCTGGCCTACGGCGCTCCGCGCGAGGAGTCCTGGCTGGCCGCGTTCGGCCTCACGCTGACCCTGGTGTGGATCTACCTGGAGATGCTGCGGCTGATCGCCATCCTGCGAGGAGACTGACGTCCCGCCCGGGCGGTGCGCACCGCACCGGCCGGAGCGATCCGCGTGACACGATGAGGGGTCCGGAGGCTTTCGCCTCCGGACCCCTCATCCGTGCGTGCGCCGCCTTCGCGTGCGTGCGTCGCCGCGTTCGCGTGGTCGCCGTTCCCCTCGTGGCGGGATATCGCGCGGTGTCGCGCCGGGCGGGGACGGACCTCCCTCAGAGAAGCTTGCGCGCAGCGCGCCTCAAGTCGTGTTCGTGAATGATCGCTTTGGCGTGGCCGTAGGCGAGATCGTGTTCGCCCCGCAGCCAGCTGACCTTCTCCTCGAAGCGGAAGAGGGCGGGGCCTTCGTCGACGGTGCGCAGCCAGTCGGAGATATCGCGGCCGGTGCAATCGGGAATGCGGGAGAGCAGGTTCCGGTGGGTCTCTTCCGAGAAGACGTGGGACATCGGCGCCTCCGGGCGGTTCCAATGCTGGTCCTGTCCTTCACGTCACCGTGCCTGAGCGCTCGCTCCTTGGCAATGGTCCGGAAGGCCCCATAGGCTCACGGCGTGCTGGACACCACCCCCCTGGAAACCGCCGTCGACCGGCTGGCCGGCCGCCTGCGCGCCGCGCCCCAGAGCAGGCTGCGCCGCGGCGCGGCGGCGCACGGGCTGGAGCTGGCCCGCGCGTTGGCGGTGCGCGCCCAGCGGATCGAGTTCCCGGACCGGGAGCCGCTGGTGATGCCGGAGGCGGGGCTGTTCGCGGTGGCCGACCAGGTCGCCGTCGCGGGACACGATCTGGCCGAGGCCCTGCGCGGCACGGAGGGGCGGCCGGGCGGCGGCGGTGATGAGAGTGCCGGTGCTACGGGGGCCGGTGCCGCGGGTTCCGGTGGTACGGCCGGCGGGGCCGCGGCCGGCGGCGGCGCGGCGGAGCTGGCCGAGGCGCTGGAGCTTGTCCGGACGGCGGCGGAGCGCTGCGGCTGCTGAGCCCCGGCGCGGTGCACGCCCGTGCGTCCGTCAGAGCGAGGCGATGACCCGGTCGGCGAGGACGTAGATGCTCTCCTGACCGCAGGCGAACGTCAGGGCGTACGCGCCGGACACGCCCGAGCCGCCGAGCAGGAACGGGACGGTGCCTTGTCGCAGGGCGGCCACCAGGTGCTCGGCGGTCTCGCGGTGGCCCGGGGTCATGCAGACCGTGGTGCCGTCGGCGAAGACGTACACGTCGAGCGTGCCGAGCGGTCCGGGGCGGACGTCCACCAGGGGTATGCCGTCCTCGGCCAGTTCGGCGAGGAGCGCGATGGTGCGCTCGTGGTGGGCGGTGGCCGAGGTGTGCGGGGTGAAGTCGGGGTGGGAGGGGTGGCGGCGGCGGGCCGCGGCCAGTTCGGCGGACTCGGCCGGTTCCTCGATCTCCGCGTCCGCGTCCTCCTCCTCACCGGAGTCGAGGGCGCTCAGGGCGTCCGCGGCGAGGAAGGACTCCAGTCCGGCGGGGTCGGGCTGGCGGGGGAGGAGGACCCCGGGGCCGTCCTCGCTGTAGCCGGTGAGGCCGCTGAGCAGGGTGGCGTCGGCGGCGTCACGGGCCTCCTGGGCGGCCCAGAAGGCACGGGCCTCGGCCAGTTCGCGTTCCCGCTCCTCGGCGAGGGCCTGGGTGACGGCCGCCCGTATCTCCTCGGCGGGAGTGGGGCGGGGGGAGGGGAGCGGCGCGGTGCGACCGGTGGCGGCCAGTTCGGCCCGCAGGGCGGCGATCTGCCGGCGCACGCCGTGAGCGGCGTGCAGGGCCGCGGCCCCGGCGGCCGTGGCGGCGGACGCGGCCAGCAGCAGGGCGATGGACATGGCGCTCACTGACGTTCTCCCGGAATCGACGGCTCCCCAAGAATTCCTACCTCAGCTTGATGGTGGTTCCGCCCGGATGTCAGTGCGGAACCTCACCAAACGGACCGCCGGCGTTGCCGATACGTTTCTGCTTCAACGGCCTGAGCTGCGGTAACGGCATCTCCCCGGAGGTAGATCACATCCTGGGGGAGATTAGGTCACGACAGGGACAGCCGGGTGGCCGCGAACGCACAGTCCGTGACCGCGTTCCGCTCCGCCGGTGCGAGGGCTGTTCCGCTGCGGCCTTGCGACGCGTGCTGCGGCGAGGCCGGGTGCCTGCGGCTGCCCTCCCGGGCCCGTTCCCGGGGGCACTCCCGCGTCCCGTTCCCGGGTCCCCGTTTCGGGTTCCGTTCCCCCGGCTCTCGTTCCGGGACGCCGGGCCGCCGGGCCTGTGCCGGTTCGCTGCTGGGCATCGGCGCGGGCATCGGGATCGCCCCTTCCGGGCTCCCCGGTTTCCGGTTCCCTTCCCGGTGCCGCTGCTGCGGTTCGCTTCCCGGCCCCGGCTTGCGCCGGATGGCTCCCGGGGCTCCGCTCGCGTGCCCCTGGGGCCAGGCGCCGGGCGCCGGGCTCCGCGGCCGCGGGCCGCAACGGGCGGAGCCGCCCGGCGGTTTCCCGCGGGCGGCCCCGTCCTGCGTGCCGGTCCGTCCCCGTCCCGTGCCGGCCGTGCCGGTCCCGTGCCGTGGAATCCCGGTTCGTTCCGTCCTCGGCCGGGCGGCGCCTCCGGACCGGCTCGTGTCCGGCCGGTCCGGAGGACCGGCCGGGTCAGCTCAGGCGCTCGATGATCATCGCCATGCCCTGGCCACCGCCGACGCACATCGTCTCCAGGCCGAACTGCTTGTCGTGCCACTGCAGGGAGTTGATGAGCGTGCCGGTGATCCGGGCGCCCGTCATGCCGAACGGGTGGCCGACGGCGATGGCGCCGCCGTTGACGTTGAGCCGGTCCAGGTCGATGCCCAGGTCCTGGTAGGAGGGGATGACCTGCGCGGCGAACGCCTCGTTGATCTCGACGAGGTCGATGTCGCCGATGGAGAGCCCGGCCCGGCGCAGCGCCTGCTTGCTGGCCTCGACCGGCCCGTAGCCCATGATCTCCGGGGAGAGGCCGGAGACGCCGGTGGAGACGATCCGGGCGAGCGGCGTCAGGCCCAGCTCGCGCGCCTTGGTGTCGGACATGATCACCAGGGCGGCGGCGCCGTCGTTCAGCGGGCAGCAGTTGCCGGCCGTCACCAGTCCGTCGGGGCGGAAGACCGGCTTGAGGCCGGAGACGCCCTCCAGGGTCACGCCGGCGCGGGGGCCGTCGTCCTTGGAGACGACGGTGCCGTCCGGGGTGGTGACCGGGGTGATCTCGCGCTCCCAGAAGCCGTTCTTGATGGCTTCCTCGGCGAGGTTCTGCGAGCGCACGCCGAACTCGTCCATCTCCTGGCGGGTGACGCCCTTGAGGCGCGCCAGGTTCTCGGCGGTCTGGCCCATCGAGATGTACGCGTCGGGGATCAGGCCGTCCTCGCGCGGGTCGTGCCAGTCGGTGCCCTCCTGCTCGGCGCGCGCGGCGGTCCGGGCCTGCGCCTCGTCGAACAGCGGGTTCTGGGTGCCGGGCATGCCGTCCGAGGTGCCGTTGACCTGGCGGGAGACCGTCTCGACGCCCGCCGAGATGAACACGTCGCCCTCGCCGGCCTTGATGGCGTGCAGAGCCATCCGGGAGGTCTGCAGGGAGGAGGAGCAGTAGCGGGTGATGGTGCAGCCCGGCAGGCGGTCCATGCCCATCTGCACGGCGACGATCCGGCCCAGGTTGTGGCCCTGCTCGCCGCCGGGGAGGCCGCAGCCGAGCATCAGGTCGTCGATGTCGCGCGGGTCGAGCTCGGGGACCTTGGCGAGCGCGGCCTGGATGATCGTGGCGGTCAGGTCGTCCGGGCGGACGTCCTTGAGCGAGCCCTTGAAGGCCCGGCCGATCGGGGAGCGGGCGGCTGAGACGATCACGGCTTCGGGCATCACGGCTCCAAGAGGGGGCGAGAAGGCAGGACTGAGTGGGAAGTTACCTTCACGTACAGCTCGGGTCACGGTCTCGGGTGTGTGACACCGGCCTCTTTTCTAAGCGCTTGCTCAGCTCTGGGGGAGGGGGCCGTACCAGCGCTTGTGCGGCTGCCCCGTCCCGCCTCTCACCTCTTGGTACGGGGGCACAGGCGGCCCGTTCCGGGTGCCCGGACGCTCCGGGCCCCGTCCTGTCCCGGGGCCGCTCGCGGCGCCGTGCCGACAGCCTTCGCGCGGTGCCCGTGCGGCCTGTGCGCGGCCTTCGCGCGGTGCCCGTGCGGCCTGTGCGCGGCCTCCGCGCGCGGCCGGCCGCCGCTCCCGGCGTCGCCCGTACGAGCGACCCGGCGGCCGCCGGGCGGCGGTCAGCCCGCCACCCGTCCGGCCGACCGGCCGGGCGCGGGCTCCGGCGTGCGCTCCCGCTCGTGCTCCGCACCGTGTACCGCCCCCTGCCCGGGCCCGGGTTCCTCCCGCGGGCCGGGTCGCGTGCCGTCGTCCGCGACCGGGGTGTCGTCCTCCGGGAGCCGGCGCCGCCTCCGGTGCTTGAGCAGCACCCACGGACCGCGGACCGGCCCCGCGCCGACCGCCGTGCCCGCGGCCGAGGCCACCTCCGTACCGCCCTCGGACGCCGCCTGCGCCGCCGCCTCGGCGACCGGCAGGATGCCCTCGGCCCGCGAGACGTCGAGCCGCTCCTCGGGCCACAGCCCCAGGGCCGCGCAGAGGGTCGGCAGGACGGCCATCGCGGCCGTGGCGTACCCCTCCGCGGAGGGGTGGTAGCTGTCCGGCCCGAAGAGTTCGCGCGGGTTGGCCTCGAACTCCGGGCCCAGCAGGGAGCCGAGAGAGACTGTGCGGCCGCCCTGTTCGACCACGCCGATCGTCTGCGCCGCCGCCAGCTGCCGGCTGAGCCGGCGCGCCACCCAGCGCAGCGGCTGGTACACGGGTTCGATCGTGCCCAGGTCCGGGCAGGTCCCCACCACCACCTGGGAACCGGCCTGCCGCAGCCGGCGCACGCCCTCCGACAGGAGCCGCACGGACCGGGCGGCCGGCACGCGGTTGGTGACGTCGTTCGCGCCGATCATGATCACGCAGATGTGCGGGACGCCCGCCGGGTCCGCCAGCAGCAGCGACACCTGCCGGTCCAGATCGCCGGACATCGCCCCCGACAGCGCCACATTGCGCAGCCGCACCGGCCGCTCGGCGACCGCCGCGAGACCCGAGGCGAGCAGTGCGCCGGGGGTCTCGCGCGCCCGGCGCACGCCCTGCCCGGCCGCCGTGGAGTCACCGAGGAAACCCAGCCGCAGCGGTTCCAGGTCCGACAGCAGGGCGTACGAGGCCCCGTAACAGCCGTCCGCCCGCGGCGGTTCGCGGTCCGAGACCCCCACCAGGCGCCGCGCCCACCGCATCTCCGCCAGCAGCAGGCCGACGGCGGCGCCGCCCAGGAGCCCCGCGCCCCCGCCGCCGTAGGCCGCCGCGGCGGCGATCCGCCGCGCCACCCTCGCCCTGGACACCGACATCTCCGCCCCGCTTCCCGGCCGCCAACCGCTGGCCCGCCTACCGGTTCCATGCCCCGACGCGCCCCCTTCGCAACGCCCGCGCGGGGCGGGCGCACCACCCGGAGCGCGCAATAGGCTGGTGGGACGGGCACGAAACAGCGACCGCCCCCGATTGCGGAGACCCCGCCGAACCTGGAGACGTCGTGCAGTATCACGATTCGATGATCGAGCTTGTCGGCAACACCCCGCTGCTCAAGCTCAACCATGTGACGGAAGGGCTGTCGGCGACGGTCCTGGCCAAGGTCGAGTACTTCAACCCCGGCGGGTCCGTGAAGGACCGGATCGCCCTGCGGATGATCGAGGCGGCCGAGGAGTCTGGCGAGCTCCGCCCCGGCGGCACCATCGTCGAGCCGACCTCCGGCAACACCGGGGTGGGCCTCGCCATCGTGGCCCAGCAGAAGGGCTACAAGTGCGTCTTCGTCTGCCCGGACAAGGTATCCACCGACAAGATCAACGTGCTGCGGGCGTACGGCGCCGAGGTCGTGGTCTGCCCCACCGCCGTGGATCCCGGGCACCCGGACTCGTACTACAACGTCTCCGACCGGCTCGTCCGTGAGATCCCGGGCGCCTGGAAGCCCGACCAGTACAGCAACCCCCACAACCCGCTCTCGCACTACCACTCGACCGGACCGGAGCTCTGGGAGCAGACGGAGGGGAAGATCACCCACTTCGTCGCGGGTGTCGGCACCGGCGGCACCATCAGCGGCACCGGCCGCTATCTGAAGGAGGTCTCCGGCGGGAAGGTCAAGGTCGTCGGCGCGGATCCGGAGGGCTCGGTCTACTCCGGCGGCTCCGGCCGGCCGTATCTCGTCGAGGGCGTGGGCGAGGACTTCTGGCCGGACGCCTACGACCGCGGGGTGGCCGACGAGATCGTCGCCGTCTCGGACAAGGACTCCTTCCGGATGACGCGGCGGCTCGCCCGCGAGGAGGGCCTGCTGGTCGGCGGTTCCTGCGGGATGGCCGTCGTGGGCGCGCTGGAGGTGGCCAAGCGGCTGGGCCCGGACGACGTGGTCGTCGTCCTGCTGCCGGACAGCGGCCGCGGCTACCTCAGCAAGATCTTCAACGACGAGTGGATGGCCGACTACGGCTTCCTGGAGGAGGGCGGCGGCGCCGCGCGCGTCGGCGACGTCCTGCGCGACAAGGACGGCGGGCTGCCCTCCCTGGTGCACATGCACCCGGAGGAGACGGTCGGCGAGGCCATCGAGGTGCTGCGCGAGTACGGCGTCTCGCAGATGCCGATCGTGAAGCCGGGCGCCGGCCACCCGGACGTGATGGCGGCCGAGGTCATCGGCTCCGTCGTCGAACGGGATCTGCTCGACGCGCTGTTCACCCGGAGCGCCGATCTGAAGGACCCGCTGGAGAAGCACATGAGCACGCCGCTGCCCCAGGTCGGGTCGGGCGAGCCGGTGGCGGACCTGATGGCGGTGCTGGAGAGCGCCGACGCGGCGGTGGTGCTGGTGGACGGCAAGCCGACCGGGGTCGTCAGCCGCCAGGACCTGCTGGCGTATCTGGCCAAGACCGCCAAGTAGCTGCCGATGGCTGCCAAGTGGCGCCACTTGTAACGGAGTTCGGGGAACTCGGCCGTTCCGGCGGAAGGTACGCGGACGACACGCGCCCGCATCACGGCCTTAACAGTCGCGGGGCACAGTAGTGGGTGTCGGCCGGAACACCGAACAGGTGAACGGGCCGGCACCCGAACGGCGCCAGGACATCCGGAGCGGCTCCCGGACCTCCATGGTCGCCCGGACGCGGCCGCCCGGTCAGGCTTCGGCCGCGTCCCCCGCGGGGGCCGCCGTCGTCCCGCCCCTGGCGCTCGCGCCGGGGTGCGGCGGTCCCCGCGCAACGCTTCCCGCGCACTGTGCGCCGTCTGCCGTGCGCCGTCTGCCGCGCGCCGTCCGCCGCGCACCGCCGCGGTAACGGGCGGCCCGGCGGAGGCGGCCCGGCGGAGCCCGGGCACCGTGCCGCCTTCCGCACTCGTGGCCCGCGCCCCGCTCCTCATTCCCCAAGGGGCGGGGCGCGTCAGGGCTGCTCGCGGGGCGGTGCCGAGCGATCGAGGAGCCGAGCCCGGGGTGGGCCGGGGCGCCTCGGGCCGGTTACGCGGGCGGATGGCGGGTCCGGGGCGGGGGTCCGGTCGGCGGCGGTCCGGTTGCCCGGCGGCGGTCCGGGTCGCGGTGCGGTCGTCGGTCCGGTCCCGAAGCGGAGGCCGTCCTGCCTCCGCCCGGCCCGCGGCCCGGCGGAGGTCCGGTGTCCGTCACTCCCACTCGGAGGTCTGCCGGGACTTCTCGGCGCGCCGGTCCCGGGACCAGGGAGCCCGGCCGCCGCCGTGGACGGCGATGTTCACGCCGATGATGCCGAGCCAGGAGACGACCAGACCGGTCAGGTCCGCCACCCCGGCGCCGATGCCCGACAGCGGTATGGCCAGGACCAGCGAGATGATGCCGAAGCCGTAGCGGTCGCCGAAGCTCTCACCGCCACCGCCGCGGGCTCCCGGCGGGCGGGAACCGCGGGCGACGACCATCTGGCTCTCGGCGAGTTGCCGCCGCACCCGGCGGTCGACCGCGCCGTCCAGCTTCTCCAGAAACGAGTCGACGAGCTCCGACTCGTACTCCGGTCCCAGTTCCCTGCGCGCGTGCAGGGTGGCGTCGAGCTCCTTCTTGAGCTCCGGGTCACGGGCTTCCATGCGGACCACGCTAGGGACGACGGACGCCCGGCACACTGGGGTTAACCCCCCGATCCGGGGCGGTGCGGGCACCCGGCACCATGCTGGGTGCCGTCATTGTCGTCGTCGCCGTCGTCCCTGCCGTCGCTGTCGTCCCTGCCGCCGCCGTGGCCGGCTGCCATGCTGCGGGCGATCCGGCAGGGCCCCCGGCCGGTGCCGCCGAGGAGCAGCGCCGCCGTCCCCCGGAAAGGAACCCTCCCCGTGACCGAACCCGTCGCCGACCGCCCCGCGCCGTCCCCGCCGAGCGGGCCGGGGGACGGCGCCGTCCCCGCCACCGCCCCGCTGCTGCCCGCTCTGTCGCCCTCCGGCGGCCCGTCCGGCGGGGACGGCCCCGACGTGCTGACCGTCGACGGACAGTCCTGTTCGCGGGAGCGACTGCTGGCCGCGGCGGGCGCGGTCGCCTCCCGGATCGCCGGGGCCCGGGCCGTCGCCGTGCACGCGGACGCGTCGCTGGAGACGGTCGCCGCGGTCGTCGGCGGGCTGCTGGCCGGCGTGCCCGTGGTGCCGGTGCCGCCGGACGCCGGCCCCGCCGAACGCGGGCACATCCTGCGCGACTCCGGTGCCGAACTGATGCTCGGGCGGACGGGGACGGAAGAGGCCGCGGGAGCGGCGGCCGGCGGCGCGCCGGGCGGCGCGGGGCGTGGTGCCGGAGCGGGCACCGGGCCGGCCGCGGGAGACCTGGCGTCCGTGCCGTCCGTGCCGTCGGTGCCGTCCGTTCCGTTCCTTCCCGTGGGACTCGCCGAGCGCTCGGACTGGAGCGCGCCGGAACCCGGCGCGGACACCACCGGGATGATCCTCTACACCTCCGGCACCACCGGCGCCCCCAAGGGCGCGCTCATCCCGCGCCGCGCCGTCGCGGCCGGTCTGGACGGGCTCGCCGAAGCCTGGCAGTGGTCGGCGGACGACACCCTGGTGCACGGGCTGCCGCTGTTCCATGTGCACGGCCTGATCCTCGGCGTGCTGGGCGCGCTCCGCACGGGCTGCCGGCTGGTGCACACGGGGCGGCCGCTCCCGGCGGCCTACGCGGCCGCACGCGGCAGCCTGTACTTCGGGGTGCCGACGGTCTGGTCCCGGATCGCGGCCGACCCGGCGGCGGCCCGCGCGCTGAGCGGCGCGCGGCTGCTCGTGTCGGGCAGCGCGCCGCTGCCCACCCCGGTCTTCCGGGACCTCGAACAGCTCACCGGGCAGCGGCCCGTGGAGCGCTACGGGATGACGGAGACGCTGATCACCCTGTCCACGCGGGCGGACGGCGAACGGCGCCCCGGCTCGGTGGGCCTGCCGCTGCCGGGCGTGCGCACCCGGCTGGCCGTGGAGCCCGGGGCGGAGATCGGCGAACTGGAGCTGACCGGGCCGACGCTCTTCTCCGGCTACCTGAACCGCCCGGAGGCGACGGCCGCCTCGTACACGGCGGACGGCTGGTTCCGGACCGGTGACATCGCGGCCATCGGCGAGGACGGCCACCACCGCATCGTCGGACGGGCCTCCACCGACCTGATCAAATCCGGCGGTTACCGGATCGGCGCCGGCGAGGTGGAGAGCGCCCTGCTGGACCATCCGGCGGTGCGGGAGGCGGCCGTCGTCGGGGCGCCGCACCCGGACCTCGGCCAGCAGGTCGTGGCCTACGTCGTCGCCGACGGCCCGGTCACCGAGCGGCAGTTGACCGACTTCGTGGCGGGCCATCTCTCGGTCCACAAGCGCCCCCGCGCGGTCCGCTTCCTGGACGCGCTGCCGCGCAACGCCATGGGGAAGCCGCAGAAGCGGCTGCTTCCGCCCCTGTGAGGCGGGGGCGGACGAGAGACGCCGCCCAGGATCGAGACGTGACATGCCTTCTGGCGTGGGCACCTCGGCTCGCGGAGTTCCGGCGCCCACGCAGCTCCCCGCGTCTCGGGGCAACCTCAGTCACCCATGCCGAGTCCAGGCAGGTCACGATCAAGCAAATTCCATGGTCATGACACCTCGTCAGGGGTGAAGATCTCTTCACACATGCGATCTATCGATGGAGATGTGATGAGGGGCTTACGCATCAGGACGAAGATGGCCGCCTGCGCCACGTCCTTCGCGGCCGTGGTGGCTGTGATGGCAACCGCCGGTCCGGCACATGCGGCAACCTACAACGCCAGCGACAACTGTGATGTCCCGTGGATCAGCTGCTCGTATGGCGATTTGTGGCTGTTCTACAACTCGAAGGACATCGCCATCCAGGATGGCTACTACAAGTCGGCGTTCACGTTGTACTACGGCAACGTGGACGACCACTGGGGTACGAGCCGGTACCAGGGATCGTCACTGACGACCTACCGGTACGTCTTCGGCAACGGCGGCAATGGCAACGGCCAGTACATGAAGAACAACGCGGCGTCCGTGCAGAACTGTGCCCGAGACGACAACTACCGCGTGTACTACAACTCCGGCTACGGCGGCACCTCTCAGTACTTCGCGAAGAACGGCCCCTACGGAGACTGCAACATCACCAACCTGATCTCCGCCCTGAAGAACAACAACGCGTCCTCCCACTTCGCCTGAGAAGGAACCTCCGTGAAGCACATCAAGCGGACAACCGCCGCCTTAGCCTTGACCGCTTCAACCCTCCTGGTCAGTGCCTGTTCCTCCGGGGCGACCCCGGACACCACGGAGAACGCGGCCGACGGCAGACCGGTGGTGAACAAGGAGAACTGGCCCGAGAAGACCCCCACCCGTGGCCTGGCCAAGGATCTGATCCTGCCGCTGGAGGCGTACATGGCCTCCTACGCGGACCAGGTCGCCGTCGAGCAGGCCGCCAGTGATCTTCAGCAGTCCTGTATGAAGGCCTACGGCATCGACCTGACGCTGCCGCGCGCGGGCGCCAACCCGCCTCCCAGTGACAACGATGCCAACATCGAACGCCGTTATGGCATCACCGACCGGGCCGAGGCCGAGAAGTACGGCTACGAACTCCGCCCGGCGCTGCAGGAACACACCCGGCAGACCATGCGTGATCTGTCCGGTGTCGAGGTCGAGATCCTGACCGGCCACACCAAGCCCGAACCACCCAAGGCGCCCGACGCGTTCACGGCGGGAGAACCGGTCGCCGCCCCGATCCAGGACACGAAGCCGGCTCGGGCGGAGTACAACGGGAAGAAGTTGAAGACGGGTGGCTGCGTCGGCTGGTCCAGGGAGCAGCTCGGCGTGAAGAACGCCGACCCGACCTTCGTGGCGCAGCTCGCCGGCGACAGCCTGGAACAGTCCCTGAAGGACGACAAGGTCATCAAGGCCGTCGCCGCGTGGTCGTCATGCATGGACGGCAAGGGACACGCGAACCTCGCCGATCCGTACAAGGCCATGGACCAGGGGGTCACCAACGACGGGAAGCCGACTGAGGAGTCCGTCACGCTGGCGGTCGACGACATCGACTGCAAGAAGCAGACGGACCTGGTGAAGATCTGGTTCGGCGTGGAGTCCGCGATCCAGAACAAGCAGATCGCCGACAACAAGAGCCGGCTGACCGGCATCAAGGATCAGCACGGCAAGGAAGTCGCCGCCGCGCGCCGGCAGATGACGGCTTCCACCCGGTGAAGACGCGTGCCGGAGTGCCCGGACCGTGGATGGTCCGGGCACTGTGTCTGATGGCGGCGGGTGTGCCGGCCGCCGGGTGTACGGGCGGCGCCGCCGACGGGGCACCCGCGTCGCAGCGGCCGGTGACTCCGAGCGCTGAGCACAGCAGTCCGCACGTGCGTCCATCGCCTGTGCCTTCGGTGCACTCCGAAGGCCGTACACGTGTCCTGGAGTACGGAGACCTGGTCGTTCGTGCCACGCCGGAAAGCAGCGGTGTGCGTACCGAGGTCGAGGTGGCCAATACCTACGAACGGGATACCACGTATTCGGTCCGGATCAGCGTCGCTGACGGTGAGGGCTGGACCGCGTACAACCGGTTCTGGCTTCAGGATGTCCCTCCGGGCGGAACCGGCCGGGATGCCGCGGTGATCGGCTCGGAAGACATGGGTCCGGTACCGCGGGTTCCGAAGATTTACGTCGACGAGTTCACTCCCGTCGTCGACCGGAATTAACGCATGGTCCACCGCATTCAGCGGAGACCTCGCCGTCGCCGCCGTGGCAGCAGACAACGGTCGGGGCGTCGCAGACCCGGGTGACATCACCCGGGCCGTCTTCGGCGCCCGCTGACTGGATGAACAACGACGGCATCCTCCCCCGGCACTTCGTGCAGACAAGGAAAGCCCGTGCGCGTCCTCAAGCCAACGACCGCCGCAGCAGCTGTCATGCTCGCGGCAATCTCTCTCGCTGCGTGCTCGTCGTCCGGACGCTCCGGCCCGGCGAAGGATCAGACCCCGGTCGACCGGAGCAACTGGCCGGCGGCGACCCCTGCTTCAGGACTGGTCAAAGGCTTGGAGCTGCCGCTCGAGGCCTATATGTCCTCGTACGCGGATCAGGTCACCGTGGACACCGCGCTGCGCACCCTTCAGACGCGGTGCATGGCCGAGTACGGGCTCACGGTCGACCTGCCACGCCCCGGTGTGAACCCGCCGCCGCACAGCAACGCCATGTCCATCGAGGCCCGTTACGGCATCACCGACCGCCCCCGGGCGGAGAAGTACGGGTACGGGCTGCCGAAGGAGCTGACCCGGAGCACCGAACCGGTCGACAAGGGGCTTTCGGGGGTGGAGGTCGAGGTGCTGACCGGGCGGACAAAGCCCGAGTTCCTTCCGCCCGAGGGCGCCGAGGGCGGCGGGTCGTACTTCACCGGTGCGGACTCCGAACCCGCCCGCGCCGAGTACCAGGGCAAGAAGCTGCACGAGGGTGGCTGCGCCGGATGGTCGAAGCGACAGCTCAAGTTGAACGAGTCGGACGCGGGCCATGTCTCACAGCTCGCCTCGGCAAGCCTCTCCGAGTCCCGGTCGCGCAAGCCGGTCAAGAAGGCCATCACGGACTGGTCGGCCTGCATGAAGAAGCAGGGACGATCCGCCGCGGACCCCTACAGGGCCATGGAGCAGGGCTACGCCAACGGCGACGGCGCCACGGAAGACGCGATCGAGCTCGCGCTGGACGACATCGACTGCAAGGAGCGGACCCGGCTGATCGAGGTCTGGTTCAAGGAGGAGTCGGCAATCCAGAAACGGCTGATCAAGGAGAACAAACACCAGCTCGCCGCGGTCAAGACGCGCATGAGCGAGGTCCTCGCAGCCGCCAAGGCTGTCAAGTAACCCGAGAGGGATGAAGTTGAGACAGAGACGTATGCGCCTGCGCGTGCCGCTCACCCTCGCGGTGGCCACCGTGCTGGTGATGCCGCTGAGCCTGCCCGCGCAGGCCGAGGAACCAAAGCCGCCCAAGGGCGCGGCGCAGGGCTGGAATGATGCCGCACAGGAGCGGAAGAAGCTCTCCCCGAAGCCTTCCGCGATCCCCGCCAAGGACCGCGCCGGCCTGCTCGGCGGGGACTACGCGAAATCCGCCGACACGGCCGTCACCACGAGCGGCGACGGCACCGGCTTCCACCTCCTTGCGGGCAAGGAGAAAGACGGCTACCAACTGCGCACGATAGCAAGCCTGTTAGAGGACGGTTTCGCCTCGGACACCTGGATCGGCAACCACTGCGTCACCGAGTCCGGCAAGTACGCGGCCGTCTCGTATGCGCCGCGTATGTTCACCAACAAGCCCGAGCTGATGGTGCGCGGTGCGTTCACCGCAGTGGTCGATCTTCAGTCGGGTAAGGTCACCAAGCTGCCGTTCCAGTCGTCGCTCGCCTACTTCTCGCCCGGCTGCGGCCAGGGTGACAAGGCGGTGTTCACCCAGCTCAGCCACGACGGTGACAAGAAGCAGCGGACCCGCCTGATCACCGTCGACGCGGCAACCGGCAAGGAGTCCAAGCCGGTCACGCTCGCAGGCGCGGTCACCTCGGCCATCCCCACGGACGCGGGCATCGTCGCCGCGCACGGCAACAAGCTGGTACGGATCAACGGCACGGCCGAGAAGACACTGGCGTCCACAACGACGGTGCCGTTCGAGATCACCGCCGACGCCGATGGCGGCATCACCTTCATCGACCGCGAGCTGGACAAGAAGGCGTCCAAGACGCCGACCGGCTGGGCCAAGCACCTCGACCGCGCCAAGATCGAGAAGGGCCGGAAGACCGAGCCCGTCACCGTTGTGTCCGGCAAGCTCGAAGCCTGGGACCTGACCCGCTCGGCGCGCGGCGAAGTGTTCGTCACGGGTGCCGCCACGTCCAGAACGTTGCCCAAGCGGGTGCACAACCCAGGCGGACTCCCCAAGGGCGCGGCGATCTCCACCCACGCCCGGACAGCCCTGACCACCACGTGGTCCGACGGGAAGACCACCCTGGTCAACCCGGAGGACGCCGCCAAACCCCGCCCCGCGCGCACTGTCCTGCGCATGCTGGAGTCCGGCAGGTCCGTGACCCTCGATCTGCGTCCCGGCACCAACCGCGTGGGCGACGCGGCCCAGGGGCGTGTCCTGTCGCCCGCCCTGCCCACCGGCGGCCCGGTCGAGTCCGGCCCGGACACCGGCAAGCACAGCGCGGACGGCCCGTCCCCGCAGACCGTCAGCACCCGGGCCCTCACCGCACGGTCCGACAACCCCAGCGAAGGCACCGGGGAACGCTACTGCGCGGTGGCCCGTAACGATGTGAAGAAGCAGGCATTCCAGCCCACCCCGCGCCAGGTCGAGTGGGCCGTGGACCAGGCCGTCGTCGGCGAGCTGAACTTCTACCGCGAGGGGAACTGGAAGAACACCGGGACCGGTGGCTACCAGCCTCAGGGCCTCTTCCCGCCGACCGTGCTCGCCGGTGACCCCAACGGCACCCTCGACAACGAGGACCCCGATGTCACCGACAAGTGGCACATTCCCGCGCAGGTGATGCTCGGCATCACCGCGCAGGAGTCCAACATGTGGCAGGCCCCCCGCTTTGCCGTGCCCGGTGTCACCGCCAACTCCCTCATCGGCAACTACTACGGTGTCGACTACGCCGCCGACGGTGAACAGCTCGACCCCTGGCGGATCAACTGGGCGGACGCCGACTGCGGTTACGGCATCACCCAGGCCACCGACGGTATGCGCCTCGCGGGCAAGACCAAGCCCGGCGAGACCGCCCTGCCGGCCCTCGCGCAGGAAGCCGTCGCCCTGGACTACACGGCGAACATCGCCGCCGGTGTGCGGATCCTGTCGGAGAAGTGGAACCAGACCCACAACGCCGGCATGACGATCAACGGCGGCCACCCCAAGTGGATCGAGAACTGGTTCTTCGCCCTGTGGGCATACAACTCCGGCTTCTACGACACCGCCGACTCACACGGCCACTGGGGCGTCGGCTGGACCAACAACCCGGCCAACCCGCTGTGGAAGGCCAACCGCGTCCCGTTCCTGCAGAGCGCGTCCGACCCCTCCGGTGACGACTACAGCCATGCCGCGCACCCGCAGGACTGGCCGTACCAGGAGAAAGTGATCGGCTGGGCGGCCCGCCCGATCTCGGCGATGTTCGCGCCCGGCGACTTCCAGGCCGGCTACCGCGCCGCGTGGTGGACCACCAACGCGGACCGATCCAACGCCAAGCCGCCGGTTGACCTGTTCTGCAACGGGTCGAACTACTGCGACCCGTCCAAGATCGGCGACAACGACTCCAACGACCAGGGCATGGGCGCCTGCACCGCCGACTCGGGCGACAGCGACACCAACCCGCACTGGTTGCACTGCTGGTGGCACGAGGAGATCACCAAGGACCAGTGGAAGGACTGTGAACGCCTCGCCGAGTGCGGAAACGGCGTGCACCGCTTCACCACGTCCTACGGCGAGCAGCCGGACGCCGGCTCATACCCGCCGAACTGCTCCATCGGGTCCCTGCCCGCCCAGACCTTGGTGGTCGACGACCTGCCCGACGGCACCATCCCCGCGGGAGTCGACACCAGCCGCGGCTGCGGAGCGGTGAAGTCGAGCGGCACGTTCAGCCTCAGCTACGTGCCGTGGGACACCCAGATGGATCTCACCCACGACGGGACGGACAACCCGACCACCGTCACCACGTATCCGGGGAAGATCGACACGCACCAGATCGGCGCCGGCTACGGCAACCACTTCTGGTTCACCCACACCCGCTCGCCGGAGTCCTACCCGGGCAACGCCGACCGGATGAGGGTCACCGGCACGTGGAAGCTGAACGCTCCGCTGACCAACACCACACGCCAGGCGAAGGTCTTCGCGCACATCCCCGACCACGGGGCGCAGACCTCCAAGGCCGTCTACCGGATCCAGACCCCTGCCGGGGAAGAGGAAGTGGCCATCTCGCAGACGGCGAACGAGTCCAACAAGTGGGTGGACCTGGGCGCCTACGATTTCGGTGACCAGATCCCCGAGGTGCGGCTCCACAACTTCAACGGCGGCAGCGGAAGCGCGGACATCGCCTTCGACGCGCTGGCGTTCGTCCCGGGCACGTACAACGGCCTGAAGATGACCGGCAGCATGACGGCCGACCCGACCGCACCGGACCCGGCCCCGGTCGAGCCCGGCGAGGACATCACCGACGGCCTCTTCCCCAATGTCGGCGGGTTCTCGGCCGGAACCGCCACGGCGTCGCCGATGGCGACGACCATGAGCACCGCGTCGTGCTCGACGGTGTCCCTTTCCATCACCCGCAAGCGCACCAACAGCTGTCTCCACGACGAGCTCTGGGTGAATCACTACACGGACGGCAGACCGGACGGAAACGCGTCCTTCGACTACTACAACACGATCTACCTCGACCCGGCGAGTGATGAGTTCTCCCAGGTCACCACGGTCCGGCTGAAGTCGATGAGCGGTGTGATGAACACGGTGAACCTGGACTACCAGGCCCTGTGCCGCGGGTACTGCAACATCACCGGCGTCAACTGGGACGGATCGAAGATCTTCAAGAAGGGCGATACGATCCAGCGGACCGTCACCACGCGGTTCACGTGGACGCCCAGTGGCGCCACCAAGAACACGATCACCCCGTACTGGTTCTTCGGCGGTACGGCCAACGCCACTCCGATCGCGAATCCGCTCAAAGTCGAGAAGGCCAAGCTGGACATCCGCTGCGACAGCGAAGTCCCCAACGCCGGCACCGGCTGCGTGTTCTCCGGCTACGACCCGACGTACGTCATGAACTCCAAGAAGTTCCCGGGGGCCGCCGCACACATCGACATGATGTGGCGCAAGACCAATATCGACTGGGGCAAGCGCAACGGTGGCAAGCCGCTCACCTATCTGGGCAACAAGATGTCCGTCGACGGCTCCGGCAAGATCCAGTCGGACCGCAACCGGCAGCTCATCTGCGGCAGGCAGTGGAAGACCTACAAGGACACCGGTCTGTTCAGTGACATGTGGACCCTGGACGCGGGGGCGGCACGTACCGACTCGAAGAGCTGTGACGAGTTCGCCTTCGCCAACTCCTTCCAGAGCGCCGGAAACTCCAGGGGCCCCAACCCCGTCACGTACAGCGGCAAGGAATGCGTGCAGACCTATGTCAGGCGCAACGCCGACGACACCATGACGCTGCACCTGCGTCCTGATGCCCCGGCGCCGACCTGGAAGGAGCCCTGCGGCCGGTCCTCGATGTCGAACTGGCAGAACACCCAGTCGATGCGGCCGTTCGGCGACTTCATCAAGGAGCAGCGCTTGATGGAGGACGACGACTACTGGCTCGACCTGGCAGGATTCACCGCGCCCACACCGTAACCGGGCAATGAGGAAAGGAGTGTCCCCCGGGACAACCGGGGGGCACTCCGGTCTCATGACCAGACGAGTCGTCCTTCGGCGATCGAGCAGGTCGGATGGTTTCCCTCGGCGATGTTCGTGAGCGTTTCCGCCACGGAGTCGAAATAGTGAGCCAGTGACGCGTACTCGCCCGTGGTCGTGCTCTCACCCACGAACCACCTGCCGATACGGCCGTCCCGCGCGTCGATGAACTTTCCTGTCCAGCCGTCCTGGTCCGACAGGAACGGGATCCACTCATTGCGCCAGAACGGATTGCCCGGCTGATCCGGAGGGTTGACCCCACCGGGCATGGAGTGGTTCGCGTAGAGCTTCTCCATCGCCCGGATGCCCAGGAAGAACATCCCCTCGTCCGGGAACCCGGCGAAACCGCAACATGCCACATCGTCGTCCACGTCTTCCGCGGGAAGATCCAGATTGTTCTGCAACAGCCACGTCCGCAGTTCGCGGGGAAGCGGGATGCCCATCCGTTCCTCGGCGGCCGCGAGCATCCGTTCAGTGGCCGGCCCGGGCAGATCCGCATGATCGGCCGGGGCGTGCTCCTGAAGAAGACTCATCACACGGGACCAGCTCTCCACCACGCCCATTCCCCACGCCCCTCTCTGTGCGAACACCCTCTACGGCACTTGGGTTCACACTCTCATTCCGAGCTTCTGCTCTCAGCCGAGGGGCGGCCGGGGGCCGGACGGCCGGACCTCTGCATAGACTCATACAGATTCGTGGTTCGTGAATGGCTCACGCCGAGGGCGCGGGCCCGACGGCGGGGAGGCCCGATGCCCGGGACCGGCACCGGTGGGGCGGACGGCGGCGGGAACGCGGCCGGTGACGGGAGCGCGGCCGGCGCCGCGGCCCGGCTGCAGAAGCTGTTCGAGGGGCACCGGCTGACCCCCACGCAGCGCCGGATCGCGCACTGCATGGTGCGGCGGGCCGCCGACGCACCCTTCCTGTCCAGCGTGGAGCTGGCCGAACTCGCCGGGGTCAGCCAGCCCTCCGTCACCCGCTTCGCGGTCGCCCTGGGCTTCGACGGCTATCCGGCGCTGCGCCGGCACCTGCGGGACGTACCGGTCGCCGAGCGCACCCCCGCCGGGGGCACGCACAACGCGTACCAGCAGGCCGTGTACGCGGAGATCGAGAACCTCCGCCATCTGGCGTCGCTGCTCGCCGAGCCGAAGCCGGTGGAACACGCGGGACGGCTGCTGGCCGCCTCGCGCCCGCTCCCGGTGCTCGGGCTGCGCGCGGCTTCCGCGCAGGCGCGCGGCTTCGCCTACTTCGCGGCCAAGGTGCACCCGGACGTCCGGCTGTTCGACGAGGGCGGCACGATGCTCGCCGACCGCATCGACGCCGCCCGGCGCGCGGGCGCGAGCGCGTTGCTCTGTTTCGCGCTGCCGCGCCATCCGCGCGAGGTGACCGAGGCGCTCGACCACGCGCGCTCGGCCGGGCTGACCGTCGTGACCGTCGCCGACAGCGCCTTCGCGCCCGTCGCCCGCCACTCGGACCTGCTGCTGCCCGCGGCCGTCGGCACCGGGCTGGCGTTCGACACGGCCTGTGCGCCGATGATGCTCGGCCGGGTCCTGCTGGAGGCGATGTGCGACGGACTGCCGGACGCGCAGGCCCGGCTGGAGGAGTTCGACGCCCGGGCCGCCGCCCGCGGGTTGTTCGCCGAGTAGCCGACGGCCCGTCCGGCGGCCGTCCCGCGCCCGTGGGGTGGCGCCCGTACCCCGGCTCTGCCCGAGGGCGCCGGAGCCGGGCAGGGGTGCGGTTTCCTTATCCGTTTTTCATGCGTCCTCACTAGAATTCGCCCTTACCGAAACCGCATTCGAGGTGACATCGAGCGACAAGGAGGCCCGCAGTGGGGCGCGAAGCGGCGACGACACTGGCGCGCGTGGCGGTGATGGTGCGTGTACCCGCGGCGTGGATGGGGTGGACGGGGCTGGTGACCGCGGCGCTGGGGGCCGCCGTCCCCGTGAGTCTGCTGGGGCGGCGGATCGGGCTGCTGACGGGAGCGGCGCTGCTGCTGCTCGCCGGGGCGGCCGCGTTCGCCGCGCGGCGCGGACGCTACCGGGAGCTGGCGGAGGGCGCCGCGCGCGCCGGGCGGCGGGATTTCCTGCAGGACCGCGCGGTGACCGCCCGGATCTGGCGCCGCGAACACCGCTGGTGGCTGTGGGCGGCCGCCGCCGCGGCCCTCGGCTCGTCCTTCGCGGCGCCGGCGGCGGGCGGGATGCTGCTCGCCGGGGCCGGCGCCGGGCTGTGGGCCAAGTCCGTGTGGCTCGGCCGCTGGGAGCGGCGGCACGAGACGCTGCTGTGGGTCCGCCCGGAGTGGGCCCGGCGCGGTCCGGCGGGCAAGGACGTCCGGGGCTACCGCACGACCGGGGTCGCCGCGGGCGACGCCGCGCCGGGCGGCGGGAAGCGCAAGGCGGTACCGGCCGCGGGACGCCCCGCACCGGCGGCCGGCCCCCGCAAGCGCACCGCGGCGGCGGTCTGACGGCGGTCTGACGGCGGTCCGGCGCCGGGCGGCGGAGCCGGCGCCGGGCGGCGGTGCGGCCGGAAGGGCGCGTGATCCGGGCCCACACCGGGGTCGGCGCCGTCAGCCCCGCGCCGTCAGTCCTGTCAGCGCGCCGGGCCGGTCGCCGCCGCTCTCGGCCACGATCTCGTCGAGTGTCTGCGCCGGGCGCACGAGAGCGAAGCGCACGTCCGAGGGCGTGCACAGGAAACCGTGGACGGCGGGCCGGGGCAGGCTGTTGTACGCGAAGTGGTGGGAGAAGTAGTACGCGCCGGTGTCGAGCAGGGCGGCCAGGTCACCGCTCTCCAGCCGCGGCAGCGGACGCCCGCGTGCCACCAGGTCGCCGGCGAAGCAGCACGGGCCCGCGATGTCCTGTTCGACCGCCGGCCCGGTCTTCGGCCGCCCCTCGGCGTCGAACGCGGCGACCCGGAGGGGCCAGGAGTCGGGCGCGAAGACCGTGCGGGTGGCGAGCTGGGCGCCGGCGTGGGTGACCGCGATCGGCCGTCCGGCGGCCGTCTTGGCGTACTCCACCCGGGCCAGGACGGTGCCGTGCTTGGCGAGCAGCGAACGGCCGAACTCGGTGACCAGCCCGTACCGTCCGTCGAAGAGGCCGGGTACGGCGTGCCGCAGGGCGTGCGCGTACTCCCGGTGGGTCGGGTGTTCGCGGTCCGAGGCGAAGTTGACGGAGAGGCCGCCGCCGATGTCCAGGGTGGTCACCTGCCGCTGCCCGGCGGTGTCGTTGATCTCCTCCGCCAGCTCGTAGATCTCCCGCACCCCCCGGGCCATCAGCTCCGGCGGGATGCCCTGCGAGCCGACGTGGGCGTGCAGGCGCGTCAGCCACGGACGGTCGAGGAACGCGCGGACGAGCCAGGCGCGCGCCCCCTCGTCGCGGAGCGGGACGCCGAACTTGGAGGTCTCCGTGGCGGTGGACAGCGCCTCGATGCTGCCGCCGCCGATCTGCGGGTTCACCCGCAGCCCGAGAGGCGAGGAGACCGGGGCCTCATGGACCAGGGCGTCGATGCGGGCCAGTTCCTCCGCGTTGTCGGCGTTGACGGCGACCCCGAGCGTCAGGGCCTCGCGCAGCTCCGCGGCCGACTTGGCGGGCGAGTCGAGGACGATCCGCGAGGGCGGCACCCCGGCAGCGCGGGCGAGCGCCAGCTCGCCGGGGCTCGCCACCTCGCAGCCCAGGCCCTCGTCGGCGAGCAGCGCCAGCACGGGCACCAGCGAGGCGGCCTTGACGGCGAAGGCGTGCAGCACCGGGGTGCCGGGCGCGGTGACCTCCTCGAAGGCGGCGCGCAGCGCGGCGGCCGAGGCCCGGATGCCGGCCACGTCCAGCAGCCCGACGACGGGGTGCGCAGGGCCGACCAGCCCCTGCCGGACGGCGGCGCGCACGGCCCGGTCCCGGCGGGCCGCCAACCCGGCGGCCGCCTGCTCGGCAGCGGCCACCCGCTCAGCAGAGGATGCCTGCCCGGCAGGGGCCGCCCGCCCGGCGGGGGCCCGCCCGGCGCGGCCCGGTGTTCCACCGGGTGGGGCGGCGTCCGCCGGGCCTTGCGGCTCGTCGTGCGGTGGCTGTCCGTACGGCTCGGCGCCCGCCGCCGTCCCGGTGGTGTCCCTGGAGGTCATGCCACCACTCCACCACCCGCGGCCGCCCCGTGCCCAGCACCGGCCCGGGCGGCGGGCGGCCGGCGCGGCGGTGGACGCAGGGGCGTGTGCGGGCGCGCGCTCCGGCCCCGCGCGACGGAGCGGCTCCGTCCGTGGCCGTCGCTCACCCGCGGGGCCTCCGCCGGATGCGCACCCGCTGTTGACTACTTATATTCATGCCGTGAGTATGTGAATGAATCAATCCAGTCGGGGTGGAAGCCCAGCAGGGAGGCAGGCCCATGGCGGGACCACGACCCGTGCGCGCACCGCGCGGTACGGAGCTGAGCGCCCGGGGATGGCCGCAGGAGGCCGCCCTGCGGATGCTGCGGAACAACCTCGACCCGGAGGTCGCCGAGCATCCGGACCGGCTGGTCGTCTACGGCGGCACCGGCAAGGCGGCCCGCGACTGGGGCTCGTTCGACGCCATGGTCCGCACGCTGCGCACGCTGGAGCGGGACGAGACGATGCTCGTCCAGTCCGGCCGCCCCGTCGGCGTGATGCGCACCCACGAGTGGGCCCCGCGCGTGCTGATCGCCAACAGCAACCTCGTGGGCGACTGGGCCAACTGGGAGGAGTTCCGCCGCCTGGAGGCCCTCGGCCTCACCATGTACGGCCAGATGACGGCCGGTTCCTGGATCTACATCGGCACCCAGGGCATCCTCCAGGGCACCTACGAGACCTTCGCCGCCGTCGCCGCGAAGCTCGCCGCCCGGGGGCGGGGCGACGGCAGCCTCACCGGCACCATCACCCTGACCGCCGGCCTCGGCGGGATGGGCGGCGCCCAGCCGCTCGCCGTCACCATGAACGGCGGCGTCGCCCTCTGCGTCGACTGCGACCCCCGCGCCATCGAACGCCGGATCGAGCACGGCTATCTCGACGTCCGGGCCGACAGTTTCGAACACGCCCTCCGGCTCGCCGTCGAGGCCCGCGACCGGCGCGCGCCGCTCTCCGTCGGCCTGCTCGGCAACGCCGCCGAGGTGCTGCCCCGGATGCTCGCCGAGAGCGCGCCCGTCGACATCGTCACGGACCAGACCAGCGCCCACGACCCGCTCAGCTACCTCCCGCTCGGCGTGGACTTCGACGACATGGCCGCGTACGCCGCCGAGAAGCCGGCCGACTTCACCGCCCGTGCCCGGGAGTCCATGGCCCGGCACGTCGAGGCCATGGTCGGTTTCCAGGACGCGGGCGCCGAGGTGTTCGACTACGGCAACTCCATCCGCGGCGAGGCGCGACTCGCCGGATACGGCCGGGCGTTCGACTTCCCCGGCTTCGTCCCCGCCTACATCCGCCCGCTCTTCGCCGAGGGGAAGGGGCCCTTCCGCTGGGCCGCCCTCTCCGGCGACCCCCGCGACATCGCGGCCACCGACCGCGCCGTGCTCGACCTCTTCCCGGAGAACGAGTCCCTGGCCCGCTGGATCCGCCTCGCCGGGGAGCGCGTGCGCTTCCAGGGCCTGCCCGCCCGGATCTGCTGGCTCGGCTACGGCGAGCGCGACAAGGCGGGGGAGCGCTTCAACGCCATGGTGGCCTCGGGCGAGCTGGCCGCCCCGGTCGTCATCGGCCGCGACCACCTCGACTGCGGCTCCGTCGCCTCCCCGTACCGCGAGACCGAGGCCATGCGCGACGGCTCCGACGCCATCGCCGACTGGCCGCTGCTCAACGCCATGGTCAATGTGGCCTCCGGCGCCTCCTGGGTCTCGATCCACCACGGCGGCGGCGTCGGCATGGGCCGCTCCCTGCACGCCGGGCAGGTCACCGTGGCCGACGGCACCGCACTGGCCGGCGAGAAGATCCGCCGGGTCCTCACCAACGACCCCGGCATGGGCGTCATCCGCCACGTCGACGCCGGGTACGAGCGCGCGGAGGAGGTCGCCGCCGAGCGCGGTGTCCGCATCCCGATGCGGGAAGGGGAGGAGGAGCGGTGACGGCCGCCACCGGCACTGCCCGCTGGACCCGCGGCGCGTCCTTCCTCCAGATGTGGCGGGAGCTCGCCCCCGTCGGCCGCCACTCCACCACCGGCGGCTACCGCCGGCACGCCTGGACGGCCGCCGACGCCGACTGCCGCGCCTGGTTCGCCGGGCAGGCGCGCGCCCGCGGCCTCGTCTGCGAGACCGACCGCAACGGCAACCAGTGGGCCTGGCTCGGCGCCGCCTCGCCCGCGGACGTCGAGCCCGGCGGCGCCGTCGTCACCGGCTCGCACCTGGACTCCGTACCGGACGGCGGCGCGTTCGACGGGCCGCTCGGCATCGTCTCCGCCTTCGCCGCCCTGGACGAACTCCTCGCCCGCGGCGCCCGCCCCGCCAGGCCACTGGCGGTCGCCAACTTCGCCGACGAGGAGGGCGCCCGCTTCGGCCTGGCCTGCGCCGGCTCCCGTCTCACCACGGGCCGGCTGACCCCCTCGGCGGCCCGGGAACTCCGCGACGCCGACGGCACCACGCTCGCGCTGGCCATGGAACGGGCCGGCCACGACCCGGAGGGCATCGGCCCGGACCCCGAACGCCTGTCCCGTATCGGCGCGTTCGTGGAACTCCACATCGAACAGGGCCGCACCCTGGCCCGCACCGGCGAGGCCGTCGGCGTGGCCTCCGCGATCTGGCCGCACGGCCGGTGGCGCTTCGACTTCCGCGGCGAGGCCAACCACGCGGGCACCACCCTCCTCGCCGACCGGCGCGACCCGATGCTCACCTACGCCCACACGGTGCTCGCCGCCCGCGAACAGGCCGCGCGCGCGGGGGCGCTGGCCACCTTCGGCAAGACCGCCGTCGAACCGAACGGCGTCAACGCCATCGCCTCCCTGGTGCGCGGCTGGCTGGACTCCCGCGCCGCCGACGAGGAGACCCTCGCGGGCGTCGTCACCGCGATCGAACGCGCGGCCGCCGAGCGCGCGGAACGGGACGGCGTGACGGTCCGCGTCACCCGCGAATCGTTCACCCCCGTCGTCGAGTTCGAGCACGCGCTGCGCGACCGGGTCGCCGCCCTCCTCGGCGGTGCCCGCCTGCTGCCCACCGGCGCGGGACACGACGCCGGCATCCTCTCCGCCGACGTCCCGGCCGCCATGCTGTTCGTACGGAACCCCACCGGCGTCTCGCACTCGCCGGCCGAGGCGGCGGACGAGGACGACTGCCTGGCCGGCGTCACCGCGCTCGCCGACGTACTGGAAGGACTGGCGTGCCGCTGACCTACTGGGCGGAGTACGCCTGGCTCGACGGCACCGTCGAACCGGGCGTCACCATCACGGCGGGCCCGGACGGGCGCATCGCCGCGGTCGGGCGCGGCAGCGGTACGCCGGGCGCCCCCGGCCCGTCCGGCGCCCCCGGTCCCTCCGGTCCTGCCGGTCCTGCCGGTCCTGCCGGTCCTGCCGGTCCTGCCGGTCCCGCCGGTCCCCCCGGTCCTGCCGGTCCCTCCGGCACCGCAGGCGCTCCGCAGCCGCCGCCCGGGGCCGTGATCCTGCGCGGGCTGACCCTCCCCGGCCTGGCCAACGCCCACTCGCACGCCTTCCACCGTGCCCTGCGCGGCCGGGCCCAGTCCGGCCCCGGACCGGCGGACGGCTCCGGTGAGGGCGGGGCGCCGCGCTCCTTCTGGGCCTGGCGCGAGGTCATGTACCGGGCCGCCGCCCGCCTCACACCCGACAGCTACCACGCGCTCGCCCGCGCCGTGTACGCCGAGATGGCCCTGGCCGGCATCACCTGCGCCGGGGAGTTCCACTACCTCCACCACGCCCCCGGCGGCACCCGCTACGCCGAGCCCAACGCCATGGGCGAGGCCCTGATCGCCGCCGCGGCCGAGGCGGGCATCCGCCTCACCCTCCTCGACACCGCCTACCTGGCCGCGGGCTTCCCCGAGGACACCGGCGGCGCGGGCCGCACCGGCAAGCCCCTCGAAGGTCCCCAACTGCGCTTCGGCGACGGCACCGCCGAGGCGTGGGCCGAACGCGCCGCAGCCCTCAAGCCCGCGGAGCACGCCCGGATCGGGGCGGCGGTCCACTCCGTGCGCGCCGTCCCGGCCGCGCAGCTGCCCGTGGTCGCCGCCTGGGCCCGGGAGCGCGGCGCGCCGCTCCACGTCCACCTCTCCGAACAGACGGCCGAGAACGATGCCTGCCGCCGCGCGCACGGCCGCGCCCCCGCCCGGCTCCTCGCCGACCATGGTGTCCTCGGCCCGGACACCACCGCCGTCCACGCCACCCATCTCACCGCCGGCGACATCGGCCTGCTCGGCGGCAGTCGTACGGGTGTGTGCATGTGCCCCACCACGGAGCGCGATCTGGCCGACGGCATCGGACCGGCGGCCCGCCTGCGCGACGCGGGCAGCCCGCTCTCCCTCGGCAGTGACAGCCACGCGGTCGTCGACCTGCTGGAGGAGGCCCGGGCGATGGAACTCGACGAACGCCTCAACTCCCGCACCCGCGGCCACTGGACGGCCGCGCAACTGCTGCGCGCCGCCACCGCCGACGGCCACACCGCCCTGGGCTGGCCCGAAGCCGGCCGCATCGAGCCGGGAGCGCTCGCCGATCTCACCACCATCGCCCTGGACACGGTGCGCACGGCCGGCCCGCCACCGCGGCTGGCCGCCGAGGCGGCGGTCTTCGCCGCCACGGCCGCGGACGTCCGCCACACCGTCGTCGGCGGCCGCGAGATCGTCCGCGACGGCGTCCACCTGCTCGTGGAGGACGTACCGCGGGCGCTGGCGCAGTCCGTCAGCGCGCTGCTGGACGGGGACGACCGATGACGGCCGAGTGCCCCGGCGGTCCCCCGGAGAAGAAGCACCGGGCGGACCGCCCAGCACTGTCCCACGGCGCCGTCCCCGGCCCGTCCCGATGGCGCCGGAACCGCGCGCCGTCGGCGGTCCGGACGCCCGCCCGGGCGGCGGAGGCGGCACGAACCCGAGGACAGCGCGGACGGCACGGACGGCGCGGGCAGCACGGACCGTGCGGCCCCGGCTCGCGCGGCCCCGGATCGCGGCCGGTGGCCACGCCCCAGGGGCACCGGGCCGTCCTGGGGCGTCATCCGGCGGCCACCGCGCGACGCGGCATCAGCCCCGCACCGGCACGAACAGAGGAGACAGCGTGAGCGGGACCGGAACGGGAAGCGGAACCGCCGGAGCGGACAACCCCCGGGGACCGAGGGAACCGCGGGACGCCTCTGCGCGGGCCGGCGCCCCGCAGGACCCGGCGCCGTCCACCGCCCCGAACGGCACAGCCCCGGCGGGCAGCGCCGCCGGCACCCGCAGCACCGCCGTCACCGGCATCGCCGTGCTCGTCACCAACGACCCCGCCCTCGGCGAGGGCCCGCTCGGACTGCTGCGCGACGCCGCCGTCGTCCTCGACGGCGACCGCGTCGCCTGGGCCGGCCCCTCCCACCGGGCACCCGCCGCGGACACCCGCGTGGACGCCGCCGGCCGCGCCGTGATCCCCGGCTTCGTGGACTCCCACTCCCATCTGGTGTTCGACGGCGACCGCACCGAGGAGTTCAACGCCCGCATGTCCGGCCGCCCTTACGCCGCCGGAGGCATCCGCACCACCGTCGCCGCCACCCGCGCCGCGACCGACGAACGCCTGCACGCCAACGTCGCCCGCTACGTCGCCGAAGCCCTCCGCCAGGGCACCACCGTCATCGAGACCAAGTCCGGCTACGGGCTGACCACCGGCGAGGAGGCCCGCGCGCTGCGGATCGCCGCCGCCCACACCGACGAGGTCACCTTCCTCGGCGCGCACATCGTGCCCCCGGAATACGCGGACGACCCCGCCGGATACGTCGGCCTCGTCACCGGGCCGATGCTCGACGCCTGCGCGCCGCACGCCCGCTGGATCGACGTCTTCTGTGAGCGGGGCGCCTTCGACGGCGACCAGGCCCGCGCGGTCCTCACCGCCGGCGCCGCCCGCGGCCTCGTCCCCCGCGTCCACGCCAACCAGCTCTCCTACGGCCCCGGGGTGCGCCTCGCCGTCGAACTGGGGGCCGCCTCCGCCGACCACTGCACCCACCTCACCGACGAGGACGTGGACGCCCTCGCGCAGGGGGAGACGGTGGCGGCCCTGCTGCCCGGAGCGGAGTTCTCCACCCGCGCCGCCTGGCCGGACGCGCGCCGGCTGCTGGACGCGGGCGCCACCGTCGCGCTCTCCACGGACTGCAACCCCGGTTCCTCCTTCACCAGTTCGATGCCGTTCTGCATCGCCCTGGCCGTCCGGGACATGGGCATGACCCCCGACGAGGCACTGTGGGCGGCGACGGCCGGCGGTGCCGCGGCGCTGCGCCGCACCGACGTCGGCCGGATCGCTCCGGGCGCGCGGGCCGACCTGGTGCTGCTGGACGCGCCGTCACCGGTGCATCTCGCGTACCGGCCGGGCGTCCCGCTGGTCTCCGCGGTCTGGCGGCGCGGCGAGCGGGTGCACTGATCCGCGCGGCCGCCGGGGGCGCGCTCCGCGGCGCCCGGCCGCGTACCGGCGGCGCCCCCGGCGTCCGTACCCGCTCGGGGCACGCCGCGCCCCGGCATGCCGAAGGGCCCGGCCCCCGGACGGGGGCGGGCCCTTCACGGCGGGGGCGGCGCGCGGCCGGAGAACCCGGCGGCCGCCGGATCACTCCTCGATCATCAGTCCCTTGCGGAGCCGGCTCAGGGTGCGCGACAGCAGCCGGGAGACGTGCATCTGCGAGATGCCCAGCTCCTCGCCGATCTCGGACTGCGTCATGTTGGCCGTGAACCGCAGGGAGAGGATCTGCCGGTCGCGCGCCGGGAGCTCGGCGATCAGCGGCTTGAGCGACTCGATGTACTCGATGCCCTCGATGCCGTGGTCCTCGTAGCCGATGCGGTCGGCCAGGGTGCCCTCGGTGTCGTCCTCCTCGGGCTGGGCGTCCAGCGAGCTCGCGGTGTAGGCGTTGCTCGCGGCCATGCCCTCGACGACTTCGTCGTTGCTGAGGTCCAGCCGCTCGGCGAGTTCACCGATCGTGGGCGCCCGGTCCAGCTGCTGCGCCAGCTCGTCGCCCGCCTTGGCCAGGTCCAGCCGCAGCTCCTGCAGCCGCCTCGGCACCCGTACGGACCAGCTGGTGTCGCGGAAGAAGCGCTTGATCTCGCCGATGATCGTCGGCATCGCGAAGGTGGGGAACTCCACACCGCGGCTCAGCTCGAAGCGGTCGATCGCCTTGATCAGGCCGATGGTGCCGACCTGGACGATGTCCTCCATCGGCTCGCTGCGGGTGCGGAACCGCCCCGCCGCGAACTTCACCAGGGCCAGATTGAGCTCGACGAGCGTGTTCCGGACGTACGCGTGCTCGTGGGTGCCCTCCTCCAGGCCCTCCAGCCGCGCGAACAGCGTCCTGGACAGGGCCCGCGCGTCCAGCGGCTCCACCGACTCGTACGCCGAGGACGGAAGCGCGGAGAATCCTGGCTGTCCGGGGAGTCCGGGCAGGGCAGCCCCGGGGGCCGGCGGGGCGGGGGTGGCCGAGGACCCGTCGGCGGACTCCGCGCCGGTCACCGCCGACGTCGCGAACGCCGCGATCCCGGAGGTCTCGTACACGGAGCCGTACGCCGGGGAGTCGTACTCGGTGTGCGCTTCGTCGAGCTGGGGTGACATGGTTCCTCCGTCATCTCTCGGCATATGGCTGCCGAAGCCGATCTCTTCCTGCGTGTGCGGCGCCTCCGAGCCGACCGTGGGCGTACCTGACCCTTCTAGCCCTACCCGGTTCCATGGGACCAAAGCAAGGACATATTGTCCGCATGTGAGCTTTTCGTGGGGAAGTTCGACTACCAGTCGATGTATCGAAGGCGTAGTCTTCGCTCTGCCGTCGCCATTAACCGGAAGGGGTGCGCATGGACCGCGGGATGGTCGGCAGTACCAGTAAGGGCCGGCTGCATGTCGAGGTTCGCCACCACGGCCCCACTGCTGTCGTGACTCCGGCGGGTGAACTCGATCACCACACCGCCGAAGTGCTGCGGGAGCCGCTGGACGAATGCGTCGACCAGGGGCGGGTCCGCCTGGTGGTCGACTGCTCCCAGCTGGAGTTCTGCGACTCGACGGGGCTCAACGTTCTGCTCGGTGCGCGGCTGAGGGCGGAGGAGGCCGGGGGTTCCGTCCATCTGGCCGGAATGCTGCCCGTCGTGGCGAGGGTGTTCGAGATCACGGGCGCGGAGGCGGTGTTCGCCGTGCACGACACCGTGGAGGAGGCGCTCGCCGACTCACCCGCCGACTGACCCCTTCTACCGCCGGCCCTTCCGCCGGGGAAGTGTTACGCGCGTCACACCACGCAACTCGAATATCTCGAATATGTGGGTGTTCCCCAGGAGAGGTCGGGCAGGAGACAGCTGAATCTGATGAAAGCGTCGGGTATCCGTAACCTGTCTATCGGCGAACCGGTGAGGTGAAGCGCTGATGAGCACCACTCGCCCGTATTCGCCGGGCGATCATGGCCCGGATCCGGGCGATGCGGCCTCCACCCCCCTATCCGGCTTCGGACAGGTCCGCACGCTGCGTCTGGAAGGCGCCAGCGGCATTGTGCCGACGGCGCGTGACTTCACACGCCAGGCCCTCCACGACTGGGGCTGGCTGCCGGCCGGCTCGCCCGAGCAGCGGGCGGCCGCCGAGGATGTCCTGCTGGTCGTCTCAGAGCTCGTGACCAACGCGTGCCTGCATGCCGAGGGCCCGGAGGAACTCCGGCTCGGCAGCGCGGGGAAGGTGCTCCGGCTGGAGATCGACGACCGCGGCGATGGCTCTCCCGCACCCCGCACCCCGCACCGCGCGGGCCGTCCGGGCGGGCACGGGATGTTCATCGTCCAGCGGCTGTGCAAGCACTGGGGGGTCGAACGGAATTCCGACGGCGTGGGCAAGACCGTCTGGGCGGAGCTGACCGCCCCGGAATGACCCCGCCCGCATGACGCCGGAGCGACCCCGCCCAACGGGTACTACAGGCGAGAGGGCCCGGACCACCTCAGGTGGTCCGGGCCCTCTCGCCGCGCGCCGGGTCTGCCGGGCGCCGCCGCTCAGGCGACGGGCCGCGCCGAGCCGCCCGCACCGCCGCGGCCGGAGTGCCGTCGCCGGCTGCGGCCCTCACCGCTGCGGGTGCGGTGCGGCGCACCGCCCGTGCCACCCGCCCCGCCGGCCCGCCCGGAGCCGCCGGAGCGCGGTCCGCGCTTACGGGCCGGGGCCGCCGGCTGGGCCGGGGCCTGGACGACGATGGCCCGGCCCGACGGCGGACGCGCGCCGGTGATCCGCACCAGCTCCGGGTCGCCGGGCCGCACCCGCGCCGTGCCGGGGGAGATCCGGGCCTCCGCCATCAGCTTGCTCATGTCCCGCCGCTGGTCGGGGGTGACGAGGGTGACGACGGTGCCCGCCTCGCCGGCCCGTGCCGTGCGGCCGCCGCGGTGCAGGTAGTCCTTCGCCTCGGTCGGCGGATCGACGTTGACCACGAGGTCGAGCCCGTCGATGTGGATGCCGCGCGCCGCGACGTTCGTGGCGATCAGCGTCGTGGCCTCACCGGTCCGGAACTGCTCCAGCGTCCGGGTGCGCTGCGGCTGCGACTTGCCGCCGTGCAGCGCCACGGCCCGCACCCCGGCGGCCAGCAGCTGCTTGGTGAGCCGGTCGGCGCCGCGCTTGGTGTGCACGAACATGATCGTGCGGCCCTCGCGCGCGGCGATCTCCGTCACCGTGGCCTTCTTGTCCGTGTCCTGGACGTGCAGCACATGGTGCTCCATGGCCGTGACGGTGGCCGCCGAGGGGTCCACGGAGTGGGTCACCGGATCGACCAGGAAGCGGCGCACCAGCTTGTCGACGTTGCGGTCCAGCGTCGCCGAGAAGAGCATCCGCTGCCCGTCCGGCGCCACCTGCTCCATGAGCCGGGTGACCTGCGGCAGGAAGCCCATGTCCGTCATCTGGTCGGCCTCGTCCAGCACGGTGACGGCGACATCGCCGAGCGAGCAGGAGCGGCGGTCGATCAGATCGGCGAGCCGGCCCGGGGTGGCGACGAGCACCTCGGCGCCCTTGCGCAGCGCCTCGGTCTGCCGGTTGATCGACATTCCGCCGACGACGGTGGCGATGCGCAGCCCGAGCGCCGTCGCGTACGGGGTGAGGGCGTCGGTGACCTGGGTCGCCAGCTCCCGCGTGGGGACGAGGACGAGTGCGAGGGGCCGCTTGCTGTCGGCCCGGCGGCCGGCGGTGCGGCTGAGCATCGGCAGGCCGAAGGCGAGCGTCTTCCCGGAACCGGTCCGGCCGCGGCCGAGGACGTCCCGGCCGGCGAGCGAGTCGGGCAGCGTCGCGGACTGGATGGGGAACGGGTCGGTGACGCCGTTCGCCGTCAGCGCGGTGAGCAGCGCCGGGTTCAGCGGCAGCTCCGCGAAGGTCGCGGCGGGCGGCCGCGGGGGAGTGCCGGAGGCCGCGGGGGCCGCGGGCTCGGTGGAGACGGCCGGTGCGGCCGCCTTCCGGGCGCCGCCGCGCGTGCCGTTCTTCGGGGCGTTCGCGGGACCGCGGCCGCGCGAGCGCGGGCTGCGGCGGCCGGATCCGGATCCGGAGCCGCCGGTGGGAGTGCCGGAAGCGGCGGAGCCGCTGGTGGTGGGGCGGGGCATAAGGAGCCTTCCTGCTGCGGGTGAGCTCGGCGGCGTAACGGTTGCGGACCGCGCCGGGCGGCGCGGCCCCCCGCGGCAGGGAGCTCGGTGGGGCACGGGAAGGGGCCCGCACCGGTAGTGCGGGCCCCTGCCGTGAGATACGCGGTGGTCCTCAGCGCATCAGAGAGCGCGGATGTTCTCCGCCTGCGGGCCCTTGGGGCCCTGCGTGACGTCGAACTCGACCTTCTGGCCCTCGAGGAGCTCACGGAACCCCTGGGCGTTGATGTTGGAGTAGTGGGCGAAGACGTCGGGGCCGCCGCCGTCCTGCTCCAGGAAGCCGAAGCCCTTCTCCGAGTTGAACCACTTCACGGTGCCGGTAGCCACAATTCTCTCCTTCATGGGGGGACGTGCGGAGCGGCACTGCGCCGCTCCGAGTCGCTGAGATGTTCGCCCCAGTCCGGAAAAGCTTCCGGCAAAACAAAGAGCGCCCGGGATCACAATTTCCCAGGCGCGCACGTTCTTGGGTACCACAACTGCAACTCCGCCAACTTAGCACACAAAAGACGGAGATGGTCCTGTGTCCCCGGCCACAGCGGTCCTGCCACAGCGGTCCCGGCCCGGCGGTCCCGCTCCGCGCGGCGCCGGCGGCGGGGTGTCCCCGGTCCGCCCCGGCCTCGCGGGGCCGCGGACTACCATCACCCCATGACCCGTGTACTGCTCGCCGAGGATGACGCGTCCATCTCGGAGCCGCTCGCCCGCGCCCTGCGCCGCGAGGGGTACGAGGTCGAGGTGCGGGAGGACGGGCCGGCCGCCCTCGACGCGGGCCTGCGGGACGCCGTCGATCTCCTCGTCCTCGATCTGGGCCTGCCGGGCATGGACGGGCTGGAAGTGGCCCGCCGGCTGCGCACGGAGGGGCACACCTTTCCGATCCTCGTGCTCACCGCGCGCGCCGACGAGGTCGACACCGTGGTCGGCCTCGACGCGGGCGCCGACGACTACGTCACCAAGCCCTTCCGGCTCGCCGAACTCCTCGCCCGGGTGCGGGCCCTGCTGCGCCGCGGCGTGGCCGAGGCCCCCCAGCAGCCGCAGGCCACCCACGGCGTCCGCATCGACGTCGAATCGCACCGCGCCTGGATGGGGGAGGAGGAACTCCAGCTCACCGCGAAGGAGTTCGACCTGCTCCGGGTGCTGGTACGGGACGCCGGCCGGGTCGTCACCCGCGACCAGCTGATGCGCGAGGTGTGGGACACCACCTGGTGGTCCTCCACCAAGACCCTCGACATGCACATCTCCTGGCTCCGCAAGAAGCTGGGGGACGACGCCGCCAACCCCCGCTACATCGCGACCGTCCGCGGCGTCGGATTCCGTTTCGAGAAGAGCTGACCCGGGCCGCGCGGCCCGGGTGACGCGAGAACCCTGCCCCCGCCCCCTCCCGGAGTGCCCGCCCCGTCCCGGAGTGCACCGTGCGCCGTCGTCTGATCAACTCCACGCTCGCCGTGGTCCTCGTCGTCATCGCCGTGTTCGGGATCTCGCTCGTCCTCGTCGAGGCCCGCACCATCAAGGAAGCCGCGCAGGAGAGCGTGGAGTCCGACGCCGTCCGGCTGATGAGCGTGGTGGACGGGCGGCTGGCCGGCGGTGACCGGGTCGGTCCCGAGGTCCTGCGCGAGCAAGTGGCGGCGGGGCGCTACGCCCTGGTCGAGATGGACGGCGCCCCCGACCTGGAGATCGGTGAGCAGCCGCCGGGCGAGGTCATCGAGGCCGAGGTCACCGGCGACATGGGCGAGCGGATCACCGTACGGGAGTCGGCCGCCGTGGTCGGGGACCAGATCGGCCGCGCCGTCCTGATCATCCTCGGGGTCTCCCTGCTCGCCGTCCTGGCGGCCCTGCTGCTGGCCCTGTGGCAGGCCCGCCGGCTGACGGCGCCGCTCACCGACCTCGCCGACACGGCCGAACGGCTCGGTTCCGGCGACCCCCGGCCGCGCCACCGGCGGTACGGGGTGCCGGAACTCGACCGGGTCGCGGACGTCCTCGACGCCAGCGCCGAGCGCATCGGCCGGATGCTCACCGCGGAACGGCGTCTGGCGGCCGACGCCTCGCACCAGCTCCGCACACCGCTGACCGCGCTCTCCATGCGGCTGGAGGAGATCTCGGGCACCGACGACCCCGAGACGGTCAAGGAGGAGGCGGCGATAGCGCTCGGGCAGGTGGAGCGGCTGACCGACGTCGTCCAGCGGCTGCTCACCAACTCGCGCGACCCGCGCACCGGTTCGGCCGTCTCGTTCGATCTGGACGAGGTGGTCAAGCAGCAGGTGGAGGAGTGGCGTCCGGCCTACCGCAGCGCGGGACGGGCGGTGGTCTGCTCGGGCAAGAAGGGGCTGCGGGCGGTCGGCACCCCGGGCGCGGTGTCCCAGGTCCTCGCCACCCTGGTGGAGAACTCGCTGATGCACGGTGCGGGAACGGTCGCCCTGCGCACCCGCGTCACCGGTAACCAGGTCGTCGTCGAGGTCGCGGACGAGGGGCCGGGGGTCTCCCCGGCACTGGGCGCGCGGGTGTTCGAGCGCACGGTCAGTGGCCGCAACTCCACGGGCATCGGCCTGGCGGTCGCCCGCGACCTGGCGGAAGCGGACGGCGGCCGGCTGGAACTGCTGCAGCAGCGGCCGCCGGTCTTCGCGTTGTTCCTGAGCCGCGAAGCGGATGAGGCGTAGGGAGGAGTCTGAGCCGCGAAGCGGATGAGGCATAGGGAGGGGCCTCAGCCGCGAGGCGGAGAGGGCACAGACGGGTCTCAGCCGCGGGGTTCCCCGGACGGCGGCGAGTCGTCCGCCGGCGCCGGAAAGCTCCCGGCCGCGACGGGCTCCCCGGCCGGCTGCCTCCGGAACACCCAGGTCCGGTACGACCAGAAGCGGAAGACCGAGGCGATGCCGACCCCGACGACGTTCTTCGCGATGTTGTCCGCGAGGGTCGAGGTGTAGCCGAGCCCGTAGTGGGAGAGCGCCAGGATGCCGTTCTCGATCACCAGCCCGATGCCGCTGAAGAACACGAAGCGTCCCAGCTCCCGGCTCTGGCCGTCCTTGTCGCTGGCGCGGTACGTCCAGTGCCGGTTGCCGAGGTAGTTGGTGCCGATGGCGGCGACGGTGGCGATGACCCCGGAGCGGACGACGGCGAGCCCGAAGCCGTGCACGCAGAGGTTGAAGACCAGGAAGTTGACGAGGGTGCCGACGGCTCCGACGGTCCCGAACTTCGCCGCTTCCCGGCTCACTCGCCGCATCCGGCTGCGCAGTGTCGGCCTTCCGGTCATGAGGATGGTCTGACTCCGTCGTTCGGCGGCCGGGAGCGTCCGCGGCGGCCCGCGGGCAGCGGTGAGCGGTCGTGCCGGGCTGGGGGCGGCTGAGTGCCGGCCCGCCGGCGGGCGGGCCACCTCATGCTAACCACGCGCTACCGCGCTCCGCGCGCGGATCCGGGCCCGCCGGCTCCGCCGCAGGTGGGTCCGGGTATGGAGGATCCTCCGAGAGACCGGGCGGCGGGAGCGTGGCGGCGGGCGGATACCCTGGTTCGTGTGACATTCCCGGTGGTCGGCATGGTCGGTGGCGGACAGCTCGCCCGTATGACCCACGAGGCGGGCATCCCCCTCGGCATCAGGTTCAAGCTGCTCAGCGACACCCCGCAGGACTCCGCGGCCCAGGTCGTGAGCGACGTGGTCGTGGGGGACTACCGCGACCTCGGCACCCTTCGTGCTTTCGCACAGGGCTGCGACGTGATCACCTTCGACCACGAGCACGTCCCGACCGAACACCTGCGGGCGCTGGAAGCGGACGGCATCCCCGTGCGCCCCGGACCCGGTGCCCTGGTCCACGCCCAGGACAAGGGCGTGATGCGGGCCGGGCTGGACCGGATCGGGATCGCCTGCCCGCGCCACCGGATCGTGGCCGACCCCGCCGACGTCACCCGCTTCGCCGCCGAGGGGGACGGCTTCCCGGTCGTCCTCAAGACCGTCCGCGGCGGCTACGACGGCAAGGGCGTCTGGGTGGTCCGGGACGAGGCCGGGGCCGCCGATCCGTTCAAGGCGGGCGTGCCGGTGCTCGCCGAGGAGATGGTCGACTTCGCCCGGGAGCTCGCGGCCAATGTGGTCCGCTCCCCGCACGGCCAGGCCGTCGCCTATCCCGTCGTGGAGTCGCGGCAGGTGAACGGGGTCTGCGACACCGTGATCGCGCCCGCCCCCGGCCTCTCCGAGGAGCTGTCCGGCGAGGCCCAGCGGATGGCGCTGACCATCGCCGAGCAGTTGGACGTCACCGGCCATCTCGCCGTGGAGCTGTTCGAGACCCGGGACGGCCGGCTGCTCGTCAACGAGCTCGCCATGCGGCCGCACAACTCCGGCCACTGGACCCAGGACGGCGCCGTCACCTCGCAGTTCGCCAACCACGTCCGCGCCGTGCTCGACCTGCCGCTCGGCGACCCGCGCTCCCGCGCGCCCTGGACGGTCATGGTCAACGTCCTCGGCGGCGACTATCCCGACATGTACTCCGCGTATCTGCACTGCATGGCCCGGGACCCGCAGCTCAAGATCCACATGTACGGCAAGGACGTGAAGCCCGGCCGCAAGGTCGGCCATGTCACCACCTACGGCGACGACCTGGCCGAGGTGCTCGAACGCGCCCGGCACGCCGCCGGCTACCTCCGAGGGACGATCACCGAATGAGCGCCACCGCCCCCGCCGTCGGCATCGTGATGGGCTCCGACTCCGACTGGCCGGTGATGGAGGCCGCGGCCGAGGCCCTCGCCGAGTTCGGCATCGCCCACGAGGCCGACGTCGTCTCCGCGCACCGGATGCCGCACGAGATGATCGCCTACGGCGAGCAGGCCGCGGACCGGGGACTCAAGGTGATCATCGCGGGCGCGGGCGGAGCCGCCCACCTCCCCGGGATGCTGGCCTCCGTCACCCCGCTCCCGGTCATCGGCGTCCCCGTCCCGCTGAAGCACCTCGACGGTATGGACAGCCTGCTCTCCATCGTGCAGATGCCGGCCGGGGTCCCCGTCGCCACCGTCTCCGTGGCGGGCGCGCGCAACGCGGGCCTGCTGGCCGTGCGGATGCTCGCCGCCCACGACCCGGAACTGCTGGAGCGGATGCGGGAGTTCCAGGAGAAGCTCAGGGAACAGGCCACCGAGAAGGGCAAGCGGCTGCGGGCCAAGACCGGCGGCGCGGGCGGATTCGGCTTCGGAGGCTGATTCGCGGCCCGAGGGGTGCGGGCATGGATGGAGTCATGACCGATCACGACCAGGCACCTGACCCGCACCTCGCCGAAGCCCGCGCGCTCCTCGCTGAGCACCCCGTCGCCGACGGCCACAACGACCTGCCCTGGGCGCTGCGCGAACAGGTCTTCTACGACCTGGACCGCCGCGACCTCGCCGCCGACCAGAGCGCCCATCTGCACACCGACCTCGCCCGGCTGCGGGCGGGCGGCGTCGGCGCGCAGTTCTGGTCGGTCTACGTCCGCTCCGACTACGACGGCGACCGCGCCGTCAGCGCCACCCTCGAACAGATCGACGTCGTCGGCCGGCTCATCGACCGCCACCCCGGCGACCTCCGGCGTGCCCTGACCGCGGACGACATGGAGGCCGCCCGCGCCGAGGGCCGGATCGCCTCCCTCATGGGCGCCGAGGGCGGTCACAGCATCAACTGCTCGCTGGGAACGCTCCGTTCCCTCCACGCGCTGGGTGTGCGCTATATGACGCTCACCCACAACGACAACATCGCCTGGGCCGACTCGGCGACCGACGAGAAGCGGATCGGCGGACTGAGCCGCTTCGGCGAGGAGGTCGTCCGGGAGATGAACCGCTGCGGGATGCTCGTGGACCTCTCCCACGTCTCCGCCGGCACGATGCGCGACGCGCTGCGCGTCACCGAGGCGCCCGTCCTCTTCTCGCACTCCTCCGCGCGCGCCGTCTGCGACCACCCGCGCAACATCCCCGACGACGTGCTGGAGGCGCTGCCGGCCAACGGCGGCACCGCGATGGTCACCTTCGTACCGAAGTTCGTCCTGCCCGCCGCCATCGCCTGGACGGAGGCGGCCGACCTCAACATGAAGGCCCACGGCCTGCATCCGCTCGACACCACCGAGGCCGCCATGCGGGTGCAGCGGATGTACGAGGAGCGGCATCCGCGGCCGGTCGCCACCGCCGCGGACGTTGCCGACCACCTCGACCACATGCGCGAGGCGGCCGGCGTCGACCACATCGGCATCGGCGGCGATTACGACGGCATCGCCTTCACCCCGGCCGGCCTGGAGGACGTCGCCGGCTACCCGAACCTGATCGCGGAACTGCTGCGGCGCGGCTGGTCGAAGACCGACCTGGCGAAACTCACCTGGCGGAACGCCGTCCGCACGCTGCGCGCCGCCGAGGACGTCGCCCGCGACCTCCGCTCCCGGCGCGGCCCGTCGAACGCCACCATCGGCGAACTGGACGGGCCGGACGGGGCGGAGGGGCCGGACGGGGCGGAGGGGCCGGACGGGCCCGCCGGCTGAGCGCACGCCGGGCACCGGGAGCCGGGGCCCGACGGTGGGCTCGGCCGGCCGGGGTCAGGTGGCGAACGCGGCGTCGACGAGGCAGAAGGGGTGGCCCGCCGGATCGGCGTACACGCGGAACCCGCGCTTGCCTCCCTCGTCGTCGGTGTCCAGGGCGGTGGCGCCGAGCTCCAGGGCGCGCTGCTCCGCCTCGTCCATCGTGTCGACGTAGAGGTCGAGATGGAGCTGCTGCGAGCGCTCGCCCGACGGCCACTGGGGCGGTACGAAGCCCTCCGCACGCTGGAAGGCCAGCTTCCAGCCGTCCTCGGTGGTCAGCTCCACCCAGCGCTCGCTGCCGGTCTCGGTCTTCGGCTCCCCGCCGAGCAGGCCGGCGTAGAAGCGGGCGAGTGCCTGCGGGTCCGGGCAGTCCACCACGATCCAGCCGCGGCGTGCGATGGCCATGCTTCCTCCTTGTGTCGGTCCGGTACCGGAAGGTTGGCCACGAGGCCCGGGGGCAAACCCCGCCGCAGCCGGATGCGCGGCGGATGCGCGGCGGAGGCGGGGCGGAGGCGGGGCCGGACGGGACGGAGGAGCGGACGGGCAGGCGGGCGGGCAGGTGGGCGGGCAGGCGGGCCCGGCCCGGAACGACGGCGGCCCTCCCCGTGGCGCGTCCTGCGCGCCGCACCACGGGAAGGGCCGTGTCCGCCACCGCGGCAGGTGTCCGTCTCACCGGCCGCCGCGGCGGTGCCCTGTTCCCGGTGGGGCTCAGGGCAGTCCCGTGGTCCAGTCGGAGATCCTCCCCATCGACGGGGCCGTCGTCCGGGGCCGGCGGGGAGGCTCCGGCGCGGGCGGCGGCTCCGGGGCCGGGGCGGCCGGGGGCCGCGGGGCCCGGGGCGGGGCGGGCGGGCGCAGGCCGAAGAGCGAGCCGGCGGCCGCCGTGAGGTCCGCGGCGCACTGTGCGGCGGGCCGTTCCGGGACGGCCGTGCGGCGCAGTGAGCCGACGAGCGCGTCCTCCACCAGCTCCAGCCTGCGCACCAGTTCGTTCTGGTGCACGGGCCCGCGCCGGAAACGGTGCGCCAGGGCGGTGAGCACCCCCTGCGAGCTGTTCTGCACCAGTGCCAGGGCCTGCCAGCCGCGCGGCAGCCGCTCCGGGGAGCCTCCCTCGGCCCCGGCGACGGGCGCGCCGAGGGCCTCCCGGATCCGGGGGCCGGCGCTCGCGTGCCACTCCGCCATCTCACCGGTGAGATCGGCGTTGAGCCCGTCGAGGAAGACCATCAGCGCGGCCGCTCCGGCCGTCGTGCCGTCGACGTGCTCCCCGGGTGTCTCCCGAGGGGTGCCGTAGCCGTAGCCGGGGGAACGGCTGTTCCACAGGAAGGCGCGGAGCGGGTCGAGGGCCGCGGTGGCGAGTTCGACGGCGGCCTGGCAGGCGTAGTCGGTGGGCACCGTCCGTCACCCTTTCCCTTCGCCGGAGGTCCCGCCGGCGGGGGCGGACTCCGCCGCCAGGGCGAGGAACTCCGCGAGGTGGATGGCGCGGGCCCGGGAGCGCCGGCGCTTCAGCCCTTGCTGGACCTGGCGGAGGCAGCCCGGGTTGACCGTGACGACGTAGTCGACGTCCAGCCGCTCGATGTCGTCGAGCTTCGGGTCCAGCACGGCCTTGCTGTCGTCCGGCCGGAGCATGGCGTAGGTGCCTGCGGCACCGCAGCACTGGCCGGCGCCCGGGAGTTCGACGTAGTCGGCGACGGCGGCGATGAGCTCGCGGGGCGGCCGGGTGACTCCCAGGCCGTTGCGCAGATGGCAGGAGTCCTGGAGCGCGGCCCGGGCCCGGCGGCCGTCGACGGTGACCTCGCCGGCGGGGGCGTACCGCGCCTCGTCGAGATACTCGCTCAGCTCCCGCACCCGGTCCCGGCCCAGATGGTGGGCGAGGTGGGCGGCGCAGCCGCCGGCGGTGGTCACGATGGTGCCGGGCAGCTGCTCGCCGAGGGTCCGTGCCAGCTCGGCACCGGCGGAGGAGTCGCCGTTGTGGGCGTGCAGCGCGCCGCAGCAGCCCTGCGCGGCGGGGACGGCGACCTCGGGGCGCAGTTCCCGGACGGCCCGGGAGACCTTCGGGTAGAGGCCCCGCTCGACACAGCCGAGCATGAGCGAGACCGGCCGGTCCGGTGCGGCCTGCCCGTCCGGGGCGCCGTCCGGCAGCGACGGCCCGGACGGCGTGTCCGGCCGGGTCGGTGCCGTGGTCGGCTCGGCCGCGACCCGGTCCGGCTTGGCCCCGGGCCCGCCGCGCGCGTGGCGGCGTACCAGTCCCTGGAGCCGCAGCAGCGCCGGGCGCGACATGATCAGCATCAGGATCCGCGCGATCCACGGCCGGTTCCGGCCGCTCCACTGGTGGTCGCGCCACTGCTCCAGCAGCGAGCCGTACTCCACCCCGGCGGGGCAGACGGTCTCACAGGCGCGGCAGCCCAGGCAGAACGAGGACTCCTCGGCCAGGGTCGGGTCGTCGGGCGGGAGCTGCCCGGTCTCCAGGGCCCGCATCAGGGTGATGCGGCCGCGCGGGGACGAGGTCTCCTCGCCGGTGAGGGCGTAGGTGGGGCAGGCGGGCAGGCAGAAACCGCAGGAGATGCAGCGGTCGAGCAGGTTCTTGTCGAAGATGCCGAGGCCGGCGCCCGGCCCGGGGGCGGGGGGAGCGGGCCGGTGGCCGGGGGCGCCGCCGGCCGGACCGGGGTCCGGGGTTGCATCACCGCAGCAGGCCGTCCCCCCGGAGGCTGCGGCGCCGGCCTCGGCACCGCGGGCGCCGCCGGTCTCCGCACCGCTGCCGTGGGCCGTGCCGGCCGTGCCCGTCCCGCCGGCCGTGTCGCGGGAGCCGCCACAGGAGCCGCCGCCGCAGCCCGGGCCGCAAGGTCCCGCGTCGCCCTGCCCGGGGTGCTCGCCGTTCCCGGCGTACTCGGCGTTCGTACGGTCGTTCATGATCCGAGCTTTCCGGGGTTGAGGATGCCGGCCGGGTCGAAGGCCGTCTTGACGCGGCGCAGCAGGGCCATCTGGTCCTCGCCGATCTTGTCCGCGAGATACGGCAGCTTGGCCGCGCCCACGCCGTGTTCGCCGGTGATGGTGCCGTCCATGGCGATGGCGGCGGCGAAGATCTCCGCGAACGCCCGGTGCGCGCGGTCGGCGCCCTCGGTGTCCTCGGGATCGAGGACGCAGGTCGGGTGGAGGTTGCCGTCCCCGGCGTGGCCGAAGGTGGCGATCAGCAGGTTGTGTTTCGCGGCGATCTCGTCGATGCGGTCGACCATCTCGGCCTGCCGGTGCCGCGGCACGGTGGCGTCCTCCAGGATCGTCAGCGAACCGAGGCGGGAGAGGGCCGGGAGGGAGCAGCGGCGGGCCGCGAGCAGGGCGTCGGCGCGGGCGACGTCCTCCGCGAGGGTGGTCTCCAGCGCCCCGGCGTCCGCGCAGACGTCCTGGATGCGGGCCAGGTTCCCGGCCACGGCGCCGGGCGCGCCGTCGTCGCCGAAGAGCAGCAGCGCGCCGGCGTCCTGCCGCAGTCCCAGGCCGGCGAACTCCTCGACCGCCGCGATGCACTTGCGGTCGAGGAACTCCAGCGTGGCGGGGACGATCCCGGCGGAGATCACGTTCGCGACCGCCCGCGAGGCGTCGGCCAGGGAGTCGAAGTAGGCGACGCCGGTGCCGCTCTCCTCGGGGGCGGGCAGCAGCGCGACGGTGACCTCGGTGATCACCGCGAGGGTGCCCTCGGAGCCGGTGAGAAGCCGGGTGAGGTCGTAGCCCGCGACGTCCTTCCACAGCCGGCCGCCGGTCCGGATGATCTCGCCGGTGGGCAGGACCGCCTCCAGGCCGAGCACGTAGTTGCGGGTGACGCCGTACTTCAGGCCGCGCAGCCCGCCCGCGCAGGTGGCTACATTGCCCCCGACCGTCGAGACGGTGCGGCTTCCGGGGTCCGGGGCGTAGAGCAGGCCCCGGGCCGCCGCCGCGTCGGCGAGGGCGGCGGTGCTGACGCCGGTCTGCACCCGGGCCAGCAGCTCCTCGGGGCTGACCTCCAGGATCTCGTTGAGCCGGGTGAGGACGAGCACGATGCCGCCGGTCAGCGGCACGGTGGCGGCGCACAGGTTGGAGCCGGCGCCGCGCGGCACGACGGGGACGCGCCGTTCGGTGGCGTACCGCAGGACCGCGGCGACCTCCTCGGTGCTGCCGGGCAGCACCACGGCCTGCGGCAGGGCGTGGAAGAGCGGGGTGGCGTCGCGGCCGTAGGCGGTCAGCGCGCCGGCGTCCGTGCGGACGTGGCCGGGGCCGACGATGGCCGCCAGATCGCGGGCGAGATCGGTGTCCGTGGTCATCAGTGCGCCACCATCCGGTCGGGTACGGGCGTCGGGTGCGGGGAGGCCGTCCGGCGGACGGCGACGGGTGGGACGTGGCGCCGTCCGGCGGACCCGCGGAACGGTTCGCCCGCGCCTCCGGCCGGCCTCGTCACCGCGGCCGCGGGGGCCGGGTTCCGCGGGGAGACCACCATCGTGCCCGGGGGACCCGCGGCGGGGTGGAAGACCTGCTGGCAGGCAGCCATGACGCGCCCTCGCCTCTCTGTGTGCCGGCCGGCGGCGCACGCCACTCCGGCCCGGGGGAACCCGGAGATTGTCAGACAACAAAACATGTCTGTCAATGGATCCCGTCTGTCAATGAGGGCGCCGCGCCCATGTGAGAATGAGGCCCCTGCCCGACGGAGGTGTTCATGGCTCCGGACGCCGCCCTTCGGCTGTCCACCGTCTCGGTCGTCGAGGCGCTCGCCGCGTCCCTGCGGGACCGGGTGCTCGACGGGCGGATCGCGCCCGGTACCGCCCTCGCCGAGACGGAGATCGCGGCCGAGTACGCCGTCTCCCGGCCCACGGCCCGCAGCGCCGTGACCGCCCTGGTGCACGAGGGGCTGCTGCACCGCGAGGCCAACAAGGCGGCGTACGTACCCCAGTTGACCCGGGCCGATGTCGAGGACCTCTTCCTGGTCCGCACGCCCTTGGAGACAGCGGTCGTCCGCCTGCTGGTCGAGCGCGGCACCGTGCCGTCGGCCGCCGCCGAGCGCGCCATCGCGGACCTCGGCCGGCTGGAGGACGACGCCCCGCACAGCGCCTTCGTCGAGAGCGACCTGCGGTTTCACCAGTCACTGGTGGAAGCGGTCGGCAGCCCCCGGCTGAGCCGGCTCTACCGGGGCATCCAGGGCGAGGTCCATCTGTCGATGGTGCAGACGCGGCACGCCCTGGGGCGGGAGCGCATCATCGCGGAGCACACCGCGGTTTTGGACGCCCTGCGCGCCGGGGACGCCGAGGAGGCGGTCCGCACCATGCGCGCGCACCTGGACGGCGCCTGCCACTCACTGCGCGCGGTGGCCGGCGGCAGCACGGGCTGACGGGCCGGGCCCCGCCCGGCGGCGAGCGCGTCCGGCCGAGCCGGCCGGCGGTTTCCGGCCACGCCGTGACGGCCCCCGGCGGCCACGCCGTACCCGCCCCGGCCACGCCATGACGGCCCCCCGGCCGCGGGGAGCGCGCCAGCGCCGGGGGAGAGCGCGGGAAGCCTAGGCGCTGGGCCGTCCCAGGGCCCGGTACGTCCAGCCGGCCTCGCGCCAGGCCTCCGGGTCGAGGGCGTTGCGCCCGTCCAGAATGCGGCGTTCGGCGACGACCTCGCCCAGCGCCACCGGGTCGAGCTCCCGGAACTCCCGCCACTCCGTGAGGTGCAGCACCACATCGGCGCCGCGCGCCGCCTCCAGCGCGCTCGTCGCGTACCCGAGCGTGGGGAAGACGCGGCGGGCGTTCTCCATGGCCTTCGGGTCGTAGACGGTGACCTGGCCGCCCTGGAGGTGGATCTGCCCGGCCACGTTGAGGGCGGGGGAGTCGCGGACATCGTCCGAGTCCGGCTTGAAGGCGGCGCCGAGCACCGCCACCCGCACGCCGAGGAAACCGCCGCCCACGGCCTCGCGGGCCAGTTCGACCATGTGGCCGCGGCGGCGCATGTTGATCGAGTCGACCTCGCGGAGGAAGGCCAGCGCCTGCGGGGAGCCCAGCTCGCCCGCGCGGGCCATGAAGGCCCGGATGTCCTTGGGCAGACAGCCGCCGCCGAAGCCGATCCCGGCCCGCAGGAACTTCTTGCCGATCCGCTCGTCGTGCCCGATGGCCTCGGCGAGCTTGGCGACGTCGCCGCCGGCGGCCTCGCAGACCTCGGCCATCGCGTTGATGAAGGAGATCTTGGTGGCGAGGAAGGAGTTGGCGGCGACCTTCACCAGCTCGGCGGTCGGGTAGTCGGTGACGACCAGCGGCGAGCCCTCGGCGAGCGGGGTCGCGTAGACCTCCCGCAGCTGCTTCTCGGCCCGTTCGCTCGCGACGCCGATGACGATGCGGTCCGGGTGCAGCGTGTCCTTGACGGCGAAGCCCTCGCGCAGGAACTCCGGGTTCCAGGCGAGCTCCGCGTCCTCGCCCACCGGGGCCTGCTCGGCGAGCAGGGCGGCGAGCCGGGCCGCGCTGCCCACCGGCACGGTGGACTTGCCGACGACGAGGGCGGGCCGGCGCAGATGCGGCGCCAGGGAGGCGAACGCGCTGTCGACGTAGCTCATGTCGCAGGCGTACTCGCCGTGCTTCTGCGGGGTGTTGACGCAGACGAAGTGGACGTCGCCGAACTCGCCCACCTCCTCGTAGGAGGTGGTGAAGCGCAGCCGGCCGCTGGAGCCGGGGTGGCCCGCGACGTGCTTGCGGAGCAGCTCCTCCAGGCCGGGCTCGTACATGGGGACGTCGCCCGCAGCGAGCATCTCGATCTTCTCGGGGGAGACATCGAGCCCCAGGACCTCGAAACCGAGTTCGGCCATCGCCGCGGCGTGAGTGGCACCGAGGTAGCCGGTGCCGATCACGGTGATCTTGGGTGCCATCGCTACTCCGTATGCGCGTGCGAGCGGACTGCGGCGAGCATATCCGCCCGCCGTGGAGCCCGCCGTCCGCCCGGTGCCCGTTCCGCCGACCGTCCGCGGCCCGTCCCGCCGTCACGCTGTCGCCAAACTCACCTATACCCGGCGGGCCCGCGCGACTAGAATCAAGTTACTTAACGGTAGTTAGCAGCAGCTGGGAGTGAGGGCACCTTGTCGTCCACCGAATTCGACCTCTACCGGCCGTCCGAGGAGCACGACATGCTCCGCGCTTCGGTCCGTGCGCTCGCCGAGGCGAAGATCGCGCCGTTCGCCGCCGAGGTGGACGAGGAGGGCCGCTTCCCGCAGGAGGCGCTGGACGCCCTGACCGCCAACGACCTGCACGCCGTCCACGTCCCCGAGTCCTTCGGCGGCGCGGGCGCCGACGCCCTCTCCGCGGTCATCGTCATCGAGGAGGTGGCCCGCGTCTGCGCCTCCTCCTCCCTGATCCCGGCGGTCAACAAGCTCGGCTCGCTGCCGGTGGTGCTCTCCGGCTCCGAGGAGCTGAAGAAGAAGTACCTGACGCCGCTCGCCAAGGGCCAGGGCATGTTCTCGTACTGCCTCTCCGAGCCGGACGCGGGCTCCGACGCCGCGGGCATGAAGACCCGGGCCGTGCGCGACGGCGACTCTTACGTCCTCAACGGCGTCAAGCGCTGGATCACCAACGCCGGCGTCAGCGAGTACTACACGGTCATGGCCGTCACCGACCCGGAGAAGCGCAGCAAGGGCATCTCCGCCTTCGTCGTCGAGAAGTCCGACGAGGGCGTCTCCTTCGGCGCCCCGGAGAAGAAGCTCGGCATCAAGGGCTCCCCGACCCGCGAGGTCTACTTCGACAACGTCCGCATCCCCGCCGACCGCATGATCGGCGCGGAGGGCACCGGCTTCGCCACCGCGATGAAGACCCTCGACCACACCCGCATCACCATCGCCGCCCAGGCACTCGGCATCGCCCAGGGCGCCCTCGACTACGCCAAGGGCTACGTCCAGGAGCGCAAGCAGTTCGGCAAGCCGATCGCCGACTTCCAGGGCGTCCAGTTCATGCTGGCCGACATGGCGATGAAGATCGAGGCCGCCCGCCAGCTGACGTACGCGGCCGCCGCCAAGTCCGAGCGCGTCGACGCCGACCTCACCTTCTTCGGCGCCGCGGCCAAGTGCTACGCCTCCGATGCCGCCATGGAGGTCACCACCGACGCGGTCCAGCTCCTCGGCGGCTACGGCTACACCCGGGACTACCCGGTGGAGCGCATGATGCGCGACGCCAAGATCACCCAGATCTACGAGGGCACCAACCAGGTCCAGCGCATCGTCATGGCCCGCAACCTGCCCAAGTAACCCGGGCGCGGCCCCTGTTGCCGCCCCGCCCGCACGCGAATGCCCCCCGGCCGGTCAGCGGGGGGCATTCGTCGTGTACGGGCGCGTGCGCGGGGGCGGACCTGTCCCACGGCACCGGGCCCCGTCGCCCGTCATGGCGACGGCACCACGGAAGCCGGTAACTTCTCGTGCACGGCCGGTCCGTGCGCCGGGCCGGCTCGGTTGCGGACCAAGGACCAAAGACCAAAGGGGGGACAAGTGTCGTTCGACGAGGAATGGGCGCGGCTCAGGGCGCAGGCGTCGGACCGGACGAGGCTGAACCGGTTACCGGAGGAAGGCGGTGCGGGCGGGTCCGCGGCGGAGGATCTCGTCGTGCGGCAGGACGATCTCGGCCAGGTCGGCAACGACGCCTTCAAGCTCCACGGCGACCTCCAGAGGGCCGGTGACATCGTCGGTGCCGGAATGGACGAGGAAGGCACCGGCACGACGATGCGGGCGGCCCGGCAGCTGAAGAAGCACCGCTTCGCGGCGGGAGCCGCGCTGTCCACGACGGTGGAGACCTGGGACAGCCAGCTCAAAACGCTGCTCCAGGCCTGTGCCCACATCTCCAATCACCTGGATTTCTCACGGAAGCGGCACACCGAGGACGAGGCGGCGATCGCGGCCTCGATGAGACACCGCGACGGCTCCGCCGTTTCCGCCTCCGCCATCAGCCAGTACTTCCGGTGAGGGAGCGGCATGCCGAAGCTCACCTTCACCGATGTGTACCAGGTATCGCTCGACGACCTCGGTGACGCGGCCACCCAGTGGAAGACCATGGCCGATGCCCTGGGCGAGATCGCGCGAGAGGCCTCGGAGGGCATGCACCGGCACTCCGAGCGCGCACGCTGGGCCGGCGTCAACGCCGCTGTCACCAAGCCCTTCGTCGGCAAGACCGCCCGGGAGATCCGCGACGCCCAGACCCAGGCGAAGAGCATCTGGAGCATCCTCCGTGACGCTCACGCCGACCTCACCGAGGTCCAGTCGGACGTCCGCAAGGCCTACGACCGGGACGCGGGGGACGTCGGCTGTGGCGTGAGAGACCTCGGGGACGGCACGGTCCGCTGTGAGTTCCCCGGTGGTCCCACCGCCAACACCGGTGTGCACTCCCAGGAGGCGACGGACGCCAAGCAGCGGCTGGAGAACCGCATCAACCGGCTGGTGGCCCGGGCCGAGGAGATCGATCGCTCCGTCGCGCGTGCCCTCAACAAGAGCCACGGGGGCGATGCCCACAACTTCGGCCATGCCGAATACACCTCCCTCGACGACGCCCAGTCCGAACGCGCCCTGGAACTGGCCGCGCTGGGCCCGGGCATCACCAACGGGCAACTCGCGGAGTTCAACTCCCTGCTCAAGCACAACGCCGGAGAGCCCAACGGCGCCTTCGCGACCCGCTTCTACCAAGGGCTGGGCGGCCCCGAGGAAGCCCTGCGCTTCTACGGGCGGATGGCCATCAACGGCACCGAGGGCGACAACCCCACACGGCTCGCCGCCGTCACCGAGCTGCAGCGCAACATGGGGTACGCCCTGGCGAACGCGACCGAACCCGACGCCCCGAAGGGATTCCAGGGAACCAAGCACCACCTCCCGGCGAGCTGGGGCGCGGAGTTCCGCCGGCTCGGCACACAACCGGTCGAGCTGGAACGCGGGGCAATGAACAAGCCCTACGGCTACCAGATCCTCGGCGGCCTGCTCAGGCACGGAAACTACGATCCCCGCTTCCTGACTCCCATCGCGGAACATGTGACACAACTGCACCGAGAAGACCCGTACCGGTTCCTGAACAACAAGCCGTCACCGGGCGACGACAACTACGGCTTCAACCCCTCGGGCAAGGTCGGTGCCGGATATGTGCCGCTCAACAGCGTGCTGGAAGCACTGGGCCACAGCCCGGAGGCGGCGACGAAGTTCTTCACGGAGACGCCGACGGTGTACCGGGAGGACGGCACGGCGGACCGGAGTGCGACAGCTGACTTCTCTGACTACGTGTCAGTCTTCACTGACGAGGAGTTCACGTGGCCCGCGGACAACCTGAAGCTGCACCAGGATTCCGAGGACGCGTTCAGCGACGGACCTGACGCTCTTGGGCACGCCTTGGAAGCCGCTACAACGGGGCGCCCTTACGACGGCGACTTGTCGGCGCCGGCGATGAGGCATAGTCCGGAACAGGCGGAACTCACCCGGCAACTGGTCAACAAGTTCGGCACATCACCAGAACTGTTGCAGCGCAACGAGAACGGCGATGTGGACGTGGCATCAGGTCCTCTCTATGCCATGCGAGACAGCCTTGGTGACATCACCGCAGAGTACATGCCGGACTTCCAGCGGGTGATCTACGGATCGGGCAGCGATGAAGATTTCGTCTCCTTCGGAGCTTCGGCGGCGTTGCAGAATGAAACGGTCCAGCCATTTCTTGCGGTGGTTGGCCAGGATCCGGATGCCTACGCGGCCATCACAGCCGCGCAACAGGCGTACACGCATGAGTTGGTGGACCGTGCTGTCAACGGTGAGACAACATCTGAGGCCATGCTTATGGGCCGGGTCGGTAATGCCGTTGCGCCTGGTGCTGTCATGGCGGGCATCATGAGTGAGGCTCGCGCTGAAGCCATCCACGACTATCACACAGCCTCGGACGCGGCTTTCAATGAGTCGGCTGCGGAAAAGCAGAAATGGGTCGACCGTCTCCTTGGCATGGGGCTTGGTGCCGTGACCTCCCGTGTTCCCATTGCCGGAGAAGTTGTGGGGTGGGTGTCCGAGGACATCCAGGAAAGTGTCATGAGCAGCATCGCCCAGGACACGACCTCAGAAGCTCAGCACGAGGCGGGCCGTTCCTACGCAAGAGGCCGGGACGCGGCCATTGCCGCAGCACAAGAAGCCGCCGCCAATGCCGCGGCGCGGGGAGATGTGAAGCCCGAGATCATTCCCGACCTGGTGGAGTCCGCTGCCGTTCAGGCAGGTAACAGTCATGGAGAGGGAACGGCGTGGGCATCGGCACGCACGGAATGAGTTCGCGGGCAACGTGGGCTGTGGCGGTCTGTCTTGCGGGAGCCGGGCTGGTGGGCTGTGGTGGCGGGCTGGAACGGGAATACGCCGTGCCTGACGACCTCTGCGGAACCGGCGTGGACCCGGACCTCATTGAGCCGCTCTTCCCTGCGGGTAAGACCGTCAGGCAATCGGAGTCAACCTACGGTCCGGATGACCGTATGCAAGCTTGTGATGTCAGAGTGCGCGGGTCCGGGGTGCTGAACATCACCGGATCATGGCGCGAAGAGGACTTCACTGTGCGGGATGCTGTGGGTGAGGAGATCCAGAACGTCCCTTATGCGGACTTCTCCGGCGATCAGGCCGTGTGGGATGCCGGAGCGGTCACGGTGTTTCCCTGCGATGGTCCGAAGGGGCGCCGCTACTCGATCGTGGTCCGGATTCCGCAACAGGATGATGCCGAGGTCGGCAAGTCGGTATTGCGCGAATTTATCGGCGCCTACGCCGACGAGTACAAGAAGACACTGCCGTGCGGGAAATCCTGAGCTCCGCACGGAGCGAGCGTCATGACAACGTCGCGCCGTCCGGGGCGCTCGGGGAGCGGCCGGACGGCGCGGCGGATAGACGAGTGGGCGTGCCGCCTACTCCGTGACGGTGACCGGCTGGTCGTTCTTGAGTTCCGAGACGAGTTGCTTGACCTTCGTCATGTCCCACTTCAGCGAGCCGCCCGGGGCCGAGCCCGCGATCGGCATGTTCATCTGCGTGCCGCCGCCGCCCGTGACGTCCTTCATCGCCCAGAACATGGAGGCCAGGTCGAACAGGCTCATGTCCTCGTCGACGATCAGGGTGTCGAGCCCGGCGCCCATCACCGGGTAGAGCTTGAACGGGTTCAGGACCGTCGACGGGGTGGCGGTCTGGGAGGCCAGCGCGGAGAGGAACTTCTGCTGGTTCTTGGTGCGGTCCAGGTCGCCGCCGGCCAGGCCGTAGCGCTGCCGGACGAAGGCCAGCGCCTGCTCGCCGTCGAGCGTCTGGCGGCCCTTCTTCAGGTCGATGCCGGAGTTCTTCTCCTTGAGGTCGCGCGGGATGTCCATCTCGACACCGCCCACCGCGTCCACGATCTCCGCGAAGCCGCCGAAGCCGATCTCGGCGTAGTGGTCGATCTTCAGCCCGGTGTTGAACTCGACGGTGCGGACCAGCAGCGGCGCGCCGTCCTTGGAGTACGAGGCGTTGAGCTTGGCGGGGCCGGAGGCGGGGAAGTCCTTGCCGCTCTCCGAGCCGGTGAAGTCCGGGATGGTGACATACGAGTCGCGCGGCAGCGAGATCATGGTGTTCCCGTTGTCGCCGACGTGCAGGATCATCATCGAGTCGGTGCGCTTGCCCTCGACCCGGCCGGTGTGCAGCCGCTTCTGGTCCTCGGAGGAGAGCCCTTCGCGGCTGTCGGAGCCCACGATCAGGTAGTTGGTGCCCTCGCCGGCCTCGGGGCGGTCCTTGACGATGCTGAGATCCACCTCACGGCGCAGCTTGGAGTCCGCCCAGAAGTAGGTGCCGATGCTCACCACCAGTGCCACGAGGACGAGCGTCACCAGACCGCGCTTGATGCGGCGGCCCCAGTCGGGGGCAGGGCGGCCGTACGGGTCGCCGCCGCGGCCGTCGCCACCGCCGTAGACCTGGCCGGTGTTGTATCCGTCACCGCCGGCGTAGGGGTCGTCGTAACCCTGCGACTGCTGGGCCGGCACGCGGCCGTACGGCGGCGCGGAGGGGGGCGGTGTCGGTCCGGCCGGCTGCGCGCCGCGCCGCATGTGGGGCATCCGCCGCGTCGGCTCCGGTCCGGGCATCGCGCCGCCGCGTCCGTAGCCGTCACCGTCCGCGGTCCATCCCTGGGGCCAGTCAGTCATACGGGGAAGTGTGCACGCCCGAGGGGGCCGGCTCCCAGGGCGGGTGGCGGATACACACAATCCTGTAGCAGAGCTGATGCACAAACGGGCCTGGTCAGGCCGGGGAGATCGGGCGCATACAGTTGAAGACATGACCGATCAGGCCCTCTCCGCGCACCAGACCGTTCCCAGCAAGCCCACCAGTGCCTCGCGTACCACCCTGTCCCACATCATGACCGCACATGACACCAATCTTCTGGGCACGGTGCACGGTGGCGTGATCATGAAGCTGGTGGACGACGCGGCGGGCGCGGTCGCCGGGCGCCACTCGGGAGGTCCGGCCGTCACGGCCTCGATGGACGAGATGGTCTTCCTGGAGCCGGTCCGCGTCGGCGACCTGGTGCATGTGCGGGCACAGGTCAACTGGACCGGCCGGTCCTCGATGGAGGTCGGCGTCCGGGTGATGGCGGAACGCTGGAACGAGTCGACGCCCGCCACCCAGGTCGGCAGCGCCTATCTCGTCTTCGCCGCGGTCGACGCCGACGGCCGGCCCCGGCCGGTGCCGCAGGTCGTTCCCGAGACCGAGCGGGACAAGCGCCGCTACCAGGAGGCGCAGATCCGCCGGACGCACCGGCTGGCGCGGCGCCGGGCCATCAAGGAACTCCGCGAGAAGCGGGCCGCCGAGGGCATCGACGACTGACCGTCCGTCCCCGGAGCGGGCAGCCCGGCCCGGGCCCGTGGTTCCCGCCCGCCCCGCCGGCCGGCACGCGTCCGGCCGGCCCGCCGTTGGCCGGCCTCGTTCCCGGCTCCCGCCCTGCGGACGCGCGGCTCAGGGGCAGACCACCTCGTCGCCCGGGACCGGGCCGGGTGCCTCGCCGCCCGGCCGCGGCGGGCCGGCCGCTTCCCCCGGGGTCCCGGGACTCGCCGGCGCCTCCCGGTTACCCGGGGCCGCCTCTCCGGGGGACGGCCGGCCGGCGGTCGCCCCGTGTTCCGCCGCCCCGTGTTCCGCCGCCCCGGCTGATGCGCCGGTGGCTTCCCCGTCCGGCTCTCCGGTTCCGCCCTCGTGCCCCGCCGCAGGGCCGCCGGGCGGGGCTGCCGGGCCCGGCTCTCCGGAGCGGCCGGGGCCGCCGTGGGACCCGGGGTGTCCGCCGGCGCCGGTCAGGGGCCGGTCCTCGCGCAGGGCTTCGAACAGTGCCTCCGCCCGCGGCTCGTCCCAGAGAACGGTCGAGCCGATGCCGGGGACGCTGTGGTCCGGGTCGGCCACCGGTACGGACACGAACTCCGCGGACGCCGCCGTGATGCCGCGCACGGCACGGCCCAGACCAATCAGTTCCTCCGGGCCGAGGCCGTGGTCGGCCCGGACCGAGCGGAGCAGCTCACCGGCCGCCCGGTCCAGTTTCACCGGGTTCAGCAGCAGGCCGCTCGCCGCGGCCCGGTCCACGAGCGCGGCCAGGAACCGCTGCTGCCGCCGCATCCGCCCCAGGTCGCCCTCGGCGTCGAGATGGCGGGCCCGGACATAGGCGAGCGCCTCGCCGCCGTCCAGCCTGCTGGTGCCGGCCGGCAGGTCGAGACCGCTGCGCGGGTCCAGCAGCGGCCGGGTGGTGCAGATGTCGACGCCGCCGAGGAGATCCACGGTGCGCATGAAGCTGCTGAAGTCGACCTCCAGATAGTGGTCGATACGGACCCGGGTGAGCTTCTCCACCGTCCGCACGGTGAGCCGCGGGCCGCCCACGGCGTAGACCGAGTTGAGCTTGACGGGGCGGCCGCCCCCGTCGCCCCCGGCCCCGCTCTCGCCGGTGGCCCCGTTCTCGCCCCCGGCCGCGCCGCCCCCGCCGCTCTCCGCGCCGGCCGGCAGCTCCGTGTACGTGTCCCGGGGGATGCTCACCACGCCGGCCCGCCGCCGGTCCGCGGAGAGACGCACCAGCAGGATGGCGTCGGTGCAGTGGCAGGACTCACCCCCGAGCCGGTACTTCCGCCGCTGCTCGGCCGTGATCCGGTCCCGGCCGTCCGTACCGACGAGCAGGAAGGTGAGCGCTCCGCCGCCGCCCGCCCTCGAGGGCCGGTCGGGCAGCCCGGCGAAGGGGTCCACCCGTTCGATGGCGGTGCCCAGGCCGCCCACCACCGCGTGTCCCGCCCCGGCGGCCGACAGGACGACGGCGGAGACGCAGAGCGCGAGCCGCAGCCCCCACCGGGACCGGCGGGACCGCCGGCCACCGCTCCCGCCGGAGGGATCGGGGCTCGGGCCGGGGGCGGCGGGCGTCGTCATCGGTGGTACCTCCGCAGGGCCGGGACGGGCTGGGCGCGAGCCGCCGGAGGGCGGCGGAAGCCGGCGCGGGAGCCGGCGGGAAGGTGTCACCGTAGATCCGTACGATCAGCGGACCGCGCCCCCACGCCGCCCGGCGGGCCCCGTCGCACCCGGGCGGCTACGGCCCCGTCCCCCGTTCGCGGTAACGTGAGAAACGATGAACGCCTCCCCTGAACAGCCGCCGCCGGCCGTCTCCGTGATCATGCCGGTGCTCAATGAAGAGCGGCATCTGCGCGCCTCCGTCCAGCACATCCTGCAGCAGAGTTACGCGGGCGAGCTCGAAGTGGTGATCGCCCTCGGCCCGTCCTCGGACCGTACGGACGAGATCGCCGCCGAGCTGGTCCGCGAGGACCCGCGGGTGCGCACCGTGCCCAACCCCACCGGCCGCACCCCGGCCGCGCTCAACGCCGCCATCAGGGCCTCCCGGCACCCGGTCGTGGTGCGCGTCGACGGCCACGGCATGCTCTCCCCGGACTACATCGCGACCGCCGTCCGGCTGCTGGCGGAGACCGGCGCGCAGAACGTCGGCGGCATCATGCACGCCGAGGGGGAGAACGCCTGGGAGCAGGCCGTCGCCGCGGCCATGACCGCGAAGATCGGGGTCGGCAACGCCGCCTTCCACACCGGCGGCGCGGCGGCCCCGGCCGAGACGGTCTACCTGGGCGTCTTCCGCCGGGAGGCGCTGGAGCGGCAGGGCGGCTACAACGAGGAGTTCATCCGCGCCCAGGACTGGGAGCTGAACTTCCGCATCCGCGAGGCCGGCGGGCTGATCTGGTTCTCGCCGGAGCTCCGGGTCTCGTACCGGCCCCGGCCGACGGTCCGGGCGCTGGCCAAGCAGTACAAGGACTACGGCCGCTGGCGCCATGTCGTGGCCCGCTACCACCGGGGCTCCATCAATCTGCGCTATCTCGCCCCGCCGGCCGCGGTGCTCGCCATCGCGGCGGGGACGGTCGCGGGCGTGCTGCTGACCCCCTGGGGCCTCGTCGTCCCTGCCGGGTATCTCGCGGGCATCACCGCGGGCTCGCTGCCGGCCGGCCGGGGGCTGCCGCTCGCGGCGCGGCTGCGCATCCCGGTGGCGCTGGCGACCATGCACATGTCGTGGGGGTGGGGCTTCCTCACCAGCCCGCGCTCGCTGGCGCGCAAGGTGATCGCGAGCCGTCGGCCGGCCGTCACGGAGGAGGGGGAGCCGTCCCCGGCCGGGAAGCCCGCGGCGGAGACGGCCGGGTCCGCCGAGACCGCCGGCTGACGCACGCGGAGCGCGCGGGGCGCGCGAGCGGAAGGGGCGGACGGCCACGCGGGCCACGCCGTGCACACGGAGCGGGCCGGACCCCATCGGGTCCGGCCCGCTCCGCGTTCCGTACTGCGCTGCCCCGCCGCCGGGCTAGAAGCTGTGCCTCGGGTTGACGTCCATGCAGGCCTTGTCGTTGCCGTTCAGCGCGTCCGCGCTCTCCGGCGCCTTGTCGTCCTCCGGGTTCTTCGACGGCTCCGGATACGCCCCCGCCGTGCGCCAGTCCGCGCCGACGACCACGGTGATCTGCTGGACGTCCTGGGCGATGCGCACCGCGCCGGCCGGCAGGCCGAGCGACTTCGCCACCAGCTCGGCGTCCCCGCGCAGGTCCTTCGAGGGGTACGACACCGTGGTGTCCGCCTGCGACTTGGGCGTCGCGTCCGCCGCGGCCCGCGCGTAGCCGTCCCGGACCAGCACTCCGGCGATGTCGGCGGCGCGGCCCTGGACCGGGGCCTGGGCGGCGGTGCCGGTGCCGTTCTGCACGGTCACCGGGATCTCCGCCTTGGGCGCGGCCGGATCGCTCGGCTCGGGGCTCTTCTCGGCGGCCTTCTTCTTGTCCTTGCCGTCCAGCGCCACGTCCTTGCGGACCAGGGAGAACAGCCGCTCGGCGTCGCCGGGCTTCGGCACGAGGTGCGCCAGCGGGTTCTGCGGGTCCTCCACCCACGGCATGGTCGCCATGGTGATCCGCTCCGTCGGCACCCGCTGGAGGTCGGCGCCCAAGTCGTACAGCTTGCCGACGCTGCCCAGGCCCTTGTCGACGGTGAGCGCCTTGGTCGCGGCCTCGGCGAGCTTGCGCAGCTTGTTGGGGTTGGTCAGCTTGGTGCCGGCCTTGAGCTGCCGGACCATGGAACTCATGTACTGGTGCTGGGCCTTGGCGCGGCCGATGTCGCTGCCGTTCTGGAACCCGTGCCGCGAACGCAGCCACTGCAGCGCCTGCTCGCCCTTGATGACCGTCTCGCCTTTCTCCAGCCGCAGCCCGGACTTGGGGTCCTTGACGTTGGCCTTGACGCAGACGGGCACTCCGCCGACCGCGTCGGCCATGTCCACCACACCCGCGAAGTCGATCATCATGAAGTGGTCGATCGGAACGCCGGTGAGCTCCTCCCAGGTGGCGACCGTGCAGCCCGGACCGCCGTTCTGGAGGCTGGAGTTGATGGTGGCACTCGTCTCCTGGTAGACGGTGCCGTCATCCGGGTCGGTGCACTTGGGAATGGTGACGCGGGTGTCGCGCGGGACGCTGATCACCGACATGTTGCTGCGGTCCGCCGAGACGTGCAGCAGCATCTGCACATCGGCGAGCGGCTTGCGGCCCGCGTCGCCGCGGGCGCCGCCCAGCCGGACGTTCTCCTCGGAGTTACGGCTGTCCGAGCCGAGCAGCAGGATGTTGAGCGGGATGTTGCCGTCGGCGTTGGGGGCGACCCTGTCGAGCCGCTTGTCGCCGAGGTTGAGCTCGTCCTTCTCCAGATTGCCGTTGAGGTGCTCGTAGTAGAGGTAACCGGCGCCGGCCGTGCCGAGTATCAGCAGCGACAGGGTGATGGCGGACCAGCGCAGCACCCGGCGGCCGCCGCCCCGGCGGGGCGGGGCCTGCCGGCCGCGGCCGCCGCCGGACGGGCCGGACGGGCCGGAGCGCCGCGCCGTCCGGCCCTCGCCGGAGACGCGGGCGAGCGGCACGGTGTCCCCGCCGCCCCCCTCGTCGTACAGACCGTCGTCCCAGCCGAGATCGGCCGCCTCGGGTCCGTTCTGTGTACCGCCCCTGCGGGCACTCGTCTGCCGCATCGGGCCTCCCCGTTGAATCAGTGGTCGTAGGGCCCGGCGGACCGGCGGTTCACTGGGCGCACACCTGTTTGTCCGCCTCGACCCGCTGGATGTTCTCCGGAGCCTTGGTGGGGGCGCTCAGCGGCTGCCCGGGCTCGGTGAAGTCCTCGCCGAGGGTGAGCGTCATGGTGTCCGTCTCCGCGGCGTCCTCCGTGCCGGGTTTGAGGGCGGAGGGGGCCAGGCCCATCATCTCCGCCAGCGCGCGGGCCTGGTCGGCCTGGTTCGGCGCGTATTCCAGGGTGGTCTTCTTCAGCGTCTCGCCACCCTCGGCGTTGCCGCCGTTGGCGGAGCGGGTGACGCCCTCGCTGTTCTGCAGCCAGTCGACGGTCGTCTGGGCGGCCCCGATCGGAGCGCCGCCGTTGAGGACCTCGACCCGCACTTCCGAGGGGTCCGCCTTGGGGCCCTGGGTCTTGGCCTTGTCGGCCGCGTCCTTCTTGGCCTTCTCCTTCTTCTTGACCTCGGTGAGGGAGACGTCCTCCCGCACCATCGCGAAGAGCTGGTCGGCCGGCCCCTCGTTGAGGACGACCGACGCCTTGTCCTCGGCATCGAGGACGGGAACGGTCACGAAGGAGATGTTCTTGACGTTGATCTTCTTCAGGTTGTTGGCCAGCGCCATCAGTTTGTTGACGGAGCCGATGCCGGTGTCGACGGTGAGCGCCTTGGTGGCGGCGGTGGCCAGATCCCACAGCTTGGTGGGATCGGTCAGGGTGTCACCGGACTTCATCTTGCGGATCATCGAACTCAGGAACTGCTGCTGGAGCTGGATGCGGTCCAGGTCGCTGCCGAACTTCAGTCCGTAGCGGGTGCGGACGAAGGCCAGTGCGTCGTCCCCCTCGACGACGTGCTTGCCGGCGCTCAGCTTGAGGTGCGACTTCGGGTCGTCGATGGGCTTGGCCAGACAGACCTCGACCCCGCCGACCGCCGAGGACAGCGTCTTCACCGCGTTGAAGTCGGCCATCATGAAGTGGTCGACCTCCAGTCCGGTTATCTCCTCGATGGTGCGCATCGTGCAGCCCGGGTCGCGCCCGCCTTGGCCGAGGCTGGTGTTGAAGCGGACGTTCTGCTCTCCCCGGATGACCTTGGTCGAGCCGTCCGGCTGCTTGGTGGGGCAGTCCGGGACGTCCGTCAGCATGTCCCGCGGGAAGCTGAGCGCGGTGGCGTTGGAGCGGTCCTCGGAGACGTGGAAGAGGATCGTGGTGTCGGCGTGGCCGACGCTGCCCTTGTCGCCGTAGCCCTCGTTGCCCTTGCCGGTCCGGATGTCCGTGCCCAGGACGAGGATGTTCATCGGGCCGTCGGCGATGGTGTCGCTGCCCGCGCCGCCGACGTCGACGGTGCTGATGTTGCCGTTGAAGTGTTCGAGCAGGGCGTAGGCCGTCGCGCCGCCCGCGACCAGGACGAACGCCATCACGCCGCCGGTCCAGTACAGCGCCTTCTTCTTCCCGCCCGCCTGCTGCCTGCGCTTGCGCCGGCTGCTGCCGCCGCCCGCCTTGGGCGCGGCCCGTCGGCCGCGCTGCGGCGGCATACCGGGCTCGGCCTCCTCACGGGCCGGGGCGGCGCGGCGGGATCCGGCACGGGGTGATCCGGCACGGGGTGATCCGGCACGGGAGGCGGCGCGACCCGGCTCGGAGCGGGGCGCGGGCGCCGCGGGGGTACCTCTGCGGGGGGCGGGGGGCACAGGTCGCTCTGCGGGGGCCTGCAGTCGCAGTACGTAGTTGCCGGTATTCGGGTCGAGCACCCACTGGTCTGCGGGGTCGATGTCGTCCGCCCGCCCACGGCCTTGCGCGTCCACGGTTCCCTGAATCCTCCGTCGGTGCCACGCGGCGCCCTCCCCCTCGGGCGCTCGGTCAGTCCTTGTGCCGGTGTCCATACGCGCAGGTCGTACGCGCCGGGTCGCTCACACTAGCCGCCCGGTTCGCCGGTGGGCGACGCCGGTGACGAATTCAACGTCCTGACAACCGGGCAAAAGCTCGCATTTCGCATCACGTTGTTCGGCGTCTCATGGATTCCTCATCCGCAGAGGGGGGCCTTTTCGGACGGTGTGGTGGTGGAGGACGGGGCGGTGGTGCCGGAGGCCCGGGCCGGGGCGTCCGGGGTCGAGAGGCCGGCGAGCGGAGTGGCGTCCGAGCCGCCCCCGGGGCCGCCCGCGGGGGACCCGGAGGGTTCCGGGGCCCCGGGGCTCTCCGCGGCTCCGGGCTCCCCGTCCCCTTCACCGCCGGCCGTCACGGGCCGGTCGTTCTTCAGTTCCTCGAAGAGCAGTGACGCATCGGGCTGTACGAGTTCATCGCGGTTGGCGTTCAACCGGTAGGGCTGCCGGGGCACCGTGAGGAAGCGCATGCCACCCTCCGGCATGTCCCTCAGGCTGTCCGCGAGGTCATAGAGGCTCTTCAGCGAGGCGAGCCCGGGATCCGTGGTCAGCGAGGAGGTCGCGGCGTCCAGCAGGGAGTACAGCTCGGCCGGGTCACGGAGCGTTCCGTCGTCCCGGATCTGCTGGAGCATCGTGGCGAGGAACTGCTGCTGCCGGGACATCCGCTCGGTGTCCGTCCCGTCGCCGAGGCTGTAGCGGGCGCGGACATAGCCCAGCGCCTCCTCGCCGTTCAGCGTCTGCCGTCCGGCGGGCAGCCGCACATGGGCCTCGGAGTCGTCGACGGGCTCCTCCAGGCAGATCTCCACGCCGCCGATCGCGTCCACCATCTCCGTGAAGCCGCTGAAGTCGACGATCGCGTGGTGGTCCATGCGGATCCCGGTCATCTGCTCCACCGTGCGGATGGTGCAGGCCGCCCCGGCGAACTGGAACGCCCAGTTGAACTGGGCGAACCGGGGGGCGACGGTGGTGCCGTCCGGCGCGGTGCACTCCGGGACGTCCACCATCAGGTCGCGCGGGATGCTGACGGCGGTGCCGCTCTTCCGGTCGGCGGCGAGATGCAGCAGGATCGTGGTGTCGGAGCGCTGAGTGCCGCTGTCCCGGCCGTACTTGCCGTTGCCGTCGCCCCGGTTGTCGGAGCCGATGAGGAGGATGTTCACCGCCTCGCGCACCACGGACGCGGGCCGGTCGGCGGCGTGCTCCTCCAGTTCGCGGGAGGTGTCCGCGTCGGTGCGGATGTTGCTGTCGAGCCGCTGGTAGAGGGACCAGGCGGTCCCAGCCGCGGCCAGCACGGCCACGGCCGCTCCCAGCGCGGTCCAGCGGAGCCAGCGGCGGCGGCGCCCGGGTATGCCGCCGCCCGCCTCACCGTCCTCGGTGCTGTCCTGCTGCTGTGCTGGGCCGCTGTCGGCGGGGCCGTCCTCCGGGCCCGCTGGGGTCGCGGCGGTGTCGGTCACTGTGGAGTCCATCCTCACGGATTCCGGCGGGGTCATACCGTGTGTGGGGCCGCCGGGTCACAGGGGTAGACGGGGATACCGACCGCATGGTTGTACGAGTGGCGTGGCGGCTTTCGGCCACCTCCGGGGGCCCGAGTGCCGTACGGGACGCCCGGGCAGGCCGCCGGTCTCGTCAGCCGGCCGTCGCGGTGACCCGCTCGCTCTCCCGCCGCTGCTCCAGGGCGTCCGGCGTGAGACGGCCGAGATGACGGCAGAGGACGACGGAGCCGCCCGCGGCGAGCGGGGCGTACAGCCCGGCCGAGAGCCCGTCCCAGGAGTCGAACGGCAGACCGGACAGCACCCGGGACACCGGGGTGTACTCCCGGGTGGCGGCGTCGGCCCGGGCCCGCTCGACCACCTGTGCGGCCGTCAGCTCGCCGGCGCCCGCGAACGCCAGCGCCGGCTCATCCGGGTCCACCGGGGCGAACGGGGCGAAGCGGTCGCCCTGCCCCGGCACCTCGACGGCATAGTCCGCGAAGCCGGACGGGGGTTCGGGAAAGCGCGCGCCGAGCGGACGCAGGCTCAGCGCCACCCGTTCACCCCGGCAGGCCCGGGCCTCCTCCAGGGTGTCCGGGCCCGTCACGACGAGATCGGCCGCGGCCGGGTCGCCGCCCATGTCCGCGAGGACCCCCGTCGAGGAGCAGGCCAGCAGCCAGACCACCGTCTGCCAGTGCGCCGGCAGCAGCAGCGCGGCCCGGTCGCCCGGCTGGAGCCCCAGGTCGCCCTGGAGGAGGTTCGCGGTCTTGACCACCCAATTGGCGAGGGTCGCGACGGACAACTCCACACGTTCACCGGTGGCGTCGTCGTAGAACGTGACGAGGGGGCGGGAGGGATCCGCGGCGAGCGCGGATCGCAGCAGGTCGGCCGGGGTGCGATCGGTGGCGTTCACCCGGGCAAGCGTACGCGGCCGTCACTGCGCCCGAGTGAACCGGGGCAGCCGGCCTGACGGCCGTATTGCGCCGACTGGGGGTCATCTTACGAATAGACAGATTTACTGCACTATGTCCAACATGCCGGTATGCGTGCACTCCTTGCTTCCACGATCGGTGTGGCCTGCGCGGCCGCTCTCTCCCTCCCCCTGGCCCTGCCCGCCGGCGCCGCCGCCCCCGGAGGCCCCCGGCAGCCGGCGGCCGCGGCGGCCGGGGCCCAACTGCCCGCCGGCGGAACCCAGTCGCTGCCGCTGTCCGCGCCCGCCGGCGCGGACCGGTCGGCGGGCGCCGCCGCTCACGTCCTGCCGGCCCGCACGGTCCGCCCGTACTCCATGCTCGGCATCGTCTGGGACGACGCCGGCGAGGAACTGCACGGCCGGGCCCAGGTCCGTACCCGCTCCACCGCCTCCGGGCAGTGGAGCGGCTGGCGGGACCTCTCCGCACACCACGACGACGCACCGGACCCCGCCCCCGGCGAACGACCCCGCGGCGGCACCGCGCCGCTCTGGGTCGGCGCGTCCGACGGCGTGCAGGTGCGGGTGCTGCCGGAGCGGACCGCCGACCGGGCCCCCGCCGCGTTCCCGGCCGGTCTCCGGATCGAGCTCATCGATCCCGGCGGCGACCCCGGCAGTGAGCTCCGCAGCCGGGCCGCCGGACTGACCGCCGCCGAACGGCAGAGCGCCGCCGCCAACGCGGAACTCGCCCCCCTGGGCGCCAGGAGGATCGCCCCGCTCGGCAAGGCCGCCACCGAGGAGGCCGCGCGGCGCTCCCCGGAGACCCGCGCGGCGAGCCGCTACATCGGCCCCCGGCCGGGCATCGTCATCCGCCGGGGCTGGGGCGCGAACGAGAGCTGGCGCGAGCGGCGGTTCCTCTACACGGACACGGTGCGGACCGCCTTCGTCCACCACAGCGGCACCGGCAACGGATACAGCTGCGCGGAGGCCCCCTCCGTCCTGCGCGGTATCTACCGCTACCACGTCCACAGCATGAAGTGGCGCGACTTCGGCTACAACTTCGCCGTCGACAAGTGCGGAACCATCTACGAAGGCCGCGCCGGGGGAGTGGCCCGGCCCGTCCAGGGCGCCCACACCCTCGGCTTCAACCACAACAGCATGGGCATCGCCGTCCTCGGGACGTACGAGACGGCCGAGCCCTCGCGGCAGGCCATGGAGGCCGTGGCCAAGCTCACGGCCTGGAAACTCGGCCTGTTCGGCCGGAACCCGGCCGCGTCGAGCACCCGCGTCTCCGCCGGGAACACCAAGTACCCGAAGGGAACCAGAGTCACGTTCCGCGTCATCTCCGGGCACCGGGACGGCTTCTACACCGACTGTCCCGGAGCCCGTATCTACGGCAAGCTCGGCTCCATCCGCGGTCTCGCCGCACGGCTCCAGGGCCGCTGACGCCACCTACGGGCGCCGGCGGTCTGCATAGACTGACGGCCGACCCAACCGCCGGCCCTGGCAGGAAGCAGAGAAGACAAAGGTGACTGAAGCGATCCTCCTGGTCGGCGGCAAGGGCACCCGGCTGCGCCCGCTGACGGTGCACACGCCCAAGCCCATGATCCCGGCGGCCGGCGTCCCCTTCCTCAGCCACCAGCTCGCCAGGGCCCGCGCGGCAGGCGTCGAGCACGTCGTCCTCGCCACGTCCTATCTGGCCGAGGTGTTCGAGCCGTACTTCGGCGACGGCTCGGACCTCGGACTCCACCTGGAGTACGTCACCGAGACCGAACCGCTGGGCACCGGAGGCGCGATACGCAACGTCGCCTCGCGCCTCCGCTCCGGGCCGGGTGAACCGGTGCTCATCTTCAACGGCGACATCCTCACCGGCCTCGACATCCGCGCCCTGGTGGACACCCACACCGCCTCGGGCGCGGATGTCACCCTCCACCTCACCCGGGTCGAGGACCCGCGGGCCTTCGGCCTCGTCCCCACCGACGACAGCGGGCGGGTGACGGCGTTCCTGGAGAAGCCCCAGACGCCCGAGGAGATCGTCACCGACCAGATCAACGCGGGCGCCTACGTGTTCGACCGTTCCGTGATCGACTCCATACCCGAGGGCCGGCCCGTCTCCGTCGAACGCGAGACCTTCCCCGGCCTGCTGGAAGCCGGTGCCCATCTGCACGGCATGGTCGACTCGACGTACTGGCTCGACATGGGCACCCCCCAGGCCTTCGTCCGGGGCTCCGCCGACCTCGTGCTCGGCCGCGCCCCCTCACCGGCCGTACCGGGCAACTGCGGCGACCGGCTCGTGCTGGAGGGAGCCGACGTGGCCCCCGACGCCAAGCTCACCGGCGGCACCGTCATCGGCACCGGCTCCCGGGTGGGCGCCGGGGCGAGCATCGACGGCAGCACCGTCCTGGACGGCGCGGTCATCGGCGACGGAGCCCGGATCACCGACTCCCTGATCGGCGCCGGTGCGGTCATCGGCGCCCGCACGGTGCTGCACGGCGCGGTCGTCGGCGACGGCGCGACCGTGGGCGCCGACAACGAACTCCGCGACGGCATCCGCGTCTGGTGCGGCGCCCGCATCCCCGAGGCCGGAATCCGCTTCTCCTCCGACCAGTGACCGGGAGTGCGCCTCGGGCCGGAAGCCACGCCACGCAGGCTCGGGAACCCGCACCGGGGCGCGCGGACGGCCGGGCGGCTCACCGGGCCCGGAGTACGGCGGCGCCGCTCCGCCGCCCTCCGGGCATCCGGCGGCCGGAGCCGTCAGGGGGTGCGCTTACCCTCGTAGGGCCCCACTCCCGCCCTGAGGACCGCCCCTCGTGAACCCCAGCCCCGCCGCGGCGCCGGACAGACCGGGCCGCGGCACCGCCCGCACCGCCCGCACCGCCGGCGCCCGCAGCCGGCGCTGGACACCGCCGTGGCCGCTCGACCTCGCCCGCACCGTCGGCGTGCTGCGCCGCGGCCCGGGCGACCCCGCGTTCCGCACCGAACCCGACGGGTCCGTCTGGCGCGCCAGCCGCACCCCCCTCGGGCCGGGCACCCTGCGGCTCGTGCGGCTCGGCACGGGCGAGGTCGAGGCGCGGGCCTGGGGCCCCGGAGCCGAGTGGCTGCTCGACGGCGTGCCCGCCCTCTGCGGCGCGGAGGACGAACCCGAGCGGTTCACCCCGCGCCACCGCCTGCTGTACGAGGCGCACCGCCGCCACCCCGGCCTCCGGCTCGCCCGCACCGGCCTCGTCCTCGAATCCCTGATCCCTTCCGTCCTCGAACAGAAGGTCACCTCCGACGAGGCGTACCGCGCCTGGCGGCTGTTGCTGCGGCGGCACGGTGAACCGGCGCCCGGCGCCGAGCACTTGCGCGTCATGCCCGACGCCCGCGGCTGGGCGATGCTGCCCTCGTGGGAGTGGCACGCGGCGGGTGTCGACGGCAAGCGCTCCGCGGCGATCGTGCGGGCCGCGCGCGTCGCCCGCCGCATGGAGGAGGCCGCCGCCATGGACCTCGCCGCGGCCTCCGCGCGGCTCCAGCTCATCCCCGGCATCGGCCCCTGGACGGCCGCCGAGGTCCTCCAGCGCAGCAACGGCGCGGCGGACGCGGTCACGGTCGGCGATCTGCACCTGCCGGGGATCGTGGGCTACGCGCTCACCGGCGCCCGCGGCACCGACGACGCCCGGATGCTGGAACTCCTCGCCCCGTACGCCGGACAGCGCCACCGCGCCTGCCGGCTGATCCTGCTGTCGGGGCGCGTGCCACCGCGACGCGCGCCCCGTTTCCCGGTCGGCGACATCCGCCGCCTCTGAGATGCGGCGGACAAGGACCCACCGGGGCACGGGGGTACGGCACTCCGCCGTCGCGCACCGCCTCCTCGCGTGGTTTTCCGCCGCTCCGGTGGCGCGCCGGTACACGGCTCACCGTGCGAGCCCACGACGGGCCGTGCCGACCGGCCGACCCGTCGCGGCACCGGCCCCCGCCACGGCACCGCGGCCCCGCACGAGAGCATCGGGCCGGCCCCCTCAGCGCACCTCGACGAAGGCCCCGGCGTCCCGCGCGGGCCGTTCGCGGGGCGGTGCCGCCGCGTGGCCGACCGCCACCGCGCCCATCGGGTCCCAGTCCGCGGGCAGCCCGAGCACGTCCCGCACGACGTCGCGGCAGAACATCGTGGACGACACCCAGGCCGAGCCCAGCCGTTCCCCGGCCAGCGCCACCAGGAAGTTCTGCACCCCGGCCCCGGCCGCAACGACGAACATCTCCCGCTCGGCCGTGTTCCGCCGCTCGTCCGGATAGGTGTGCGAGCCGTCCATGACCAGGCACGGCACCACCAGATACGGCGCCTTGCGCAGCACATCGCCCCGCCGGACCCGCTTCGCGATGCTCTCCTCCGAGAAGCCGTCCCCGCGCAGATCGGCGATCCAGGCCTCCCGCATGGCGTCCAGCAGTCCGGCGCGCGCCGTCTCCGACTCCAGCAGCACGAACCGCCACGGTGTCGTGTGGTGCGGCGCGGGCGCGGTCACGGCGGCCGCCGCCGCCCGGCGCACCGCGGCGCCGTCCACCGGCTCGGCGGTGAACTCGCGGACGGTGCGCCGCAGCGTCACCGCTTCGCGCACGGCCTCGGAGGTGCCGAGCCGGAACATGTCGTCGGCGGGATCGCGCAGCAGGTCCCGCGCGCCCCGGTCCGCCGCCCCCAGCCCGTCCGCGCCGTCCGTCACCACATGCGGCAGGCCGCGCACGACGGCGACGGGCAGCCCGCCCGCCTTGCCCTTCACCAGGTCGCCGGCGGCGGCCAGTTCGTCGGCGGTCGCGGTGACGGTCGCGCTGAGCCGGTTGCCGTGCGCGTCCTCACCGCCCCGCAGATCGTCGAGGACCCGCACCCCGGCGGCCCCGATGGCGACGTCCGTGAGACCGGCCCGCCAGGGCCGGCCGAAGGTGTCGGTGACCAGCACCCCGACGTCCACGCCGAGGGCCTCCCGCAGCCCGTCCCGGATCGCGCGCGCCGAGGCGTCCGGGTCCACGGGCAGCAACAGCACCGTGCCGGCGGGGGTGTTGGAGGCGTCGACGCCGGCCGCCGCCATGATCAGACCGTGCCGGGTCTCGGTGATCCGCAGCCCTCCCCGGCGGGCCACCACCCGTACGGTCTCCGCGTCGATGGCGGCCTCGCGGTCCGCGGCCTCGGTGACCCTTCCCTCCGCCTTGCTGACGATCTTGGAGGTCACCAGCAGGACGTCGCCCTGCGCGAGCTCGGGCATCCCGGGCGCGGTGGCCGCGCCGGCGATCAGCCCGACGAGATCGTCCCCCGGGCGCACCTCCGGGATCCCGGGCAGCGCCCAGACCCGGTAGGAGGGGCAGGGGGGAACGGCCGCGCCACCGCTCACGCCTGCACCTCCCCGGCCAGGGCGAGCGCCTCACGCGCCATGGCCGCGGTGCTCTCGGCGTCGGTCATCAGCAGCGGTACGGCGCGGCAGCGGATACCGGCCGCCTCCACGGCCTCGACGGCGTCCGCGTCGGCGGTGTCGACGAGCCAGCCGTCGAGCAGGCCGGAGCCGTAGTGCTGCGCGACGGCGGCCGCCGTGGACTCGACGCCCACCGCGGCGAGCACCTTGTCGGCCATGCCGCGCACCGGCGCGCCGCCGATGACGGGGGAGAGGCCGACGACCGGCACGCCCGCGTCGGCGATGGCCTCGCGGATGCCCGGGACGGCGAGGATCGTGCCGATGCTGACGACCGGGTTGGACGGCGGGAAGAGCACGAGGTCGGCCTCGGCGATGGCGTCCAGAACGCCGGGCGCCGGCTTGGCCTGCTCGGCACCGACGGGCACGACGGCGTGCGCCGGCATGGCGGCGCGGTGCCGCACCCAGTACTCCTGGAAGTGCACGGCCCTGCGCCCGCCCCGGCCTGCGGCCCCGCCACCGGTCGCCTCGCCGCCTTCGGCGGGGGCTCCGGCCTCGGGGTCGTCGATCAGCACATGCGTCTCGACCCGGTCGTCCGTCATGGGCAGCAGTCGCACCCCGGGCTTCCAGCGGGCGCACAGCGCCTCGGTGACGGCGCTGAGCGGGTAGCCGGCGGCGATCATCTGGGTGCGGACGATGTGGGTCGCGAAGTCCCGGTCCCCGAGCCCGAACCACTCGGGCCCCACGCCGTACGCCGCGAGCTCCTCCTTGACGGTGAAGGTCTCGTCGGCCCGGCCCCAGCCCTGCTCCTCGTGAATGCCGCCGCCGAGCGTGTACATCACGGTGTCGAGGTCCGGGCAGACCTTCAGCCCGAACAGATGGATGTCGTCACCGGTGTTGCCGATGACGGTGATGTCGGAGTCGGGACTTGCCGCTTTGAGACCACGGAGAAAGCGGGCGCCACCGATACCCCCGGCCAGAACCACAATGCGCATAAGAACAGTGTGTCAGCCGGAGGCTGGTCGGTTGAGGGTGGTGGTGGGTGACGGGTGGGAGTGGCGGCAAGCCGGGGCGCCCCGCCGTCAGCCGGCCACCGTGGTGTCGGGGCGGGCCCGGGTCCCGGCACGGAGCGTGCCGGGTTCGTGCATCGGCATCTCCGTGAGCCCCGGGAAGTAGACGTGCAGGCTGACGGCCGGGGCGAGGGCGTCGTTGACGACCTCGTGGACGTAACCGGGGGCGAGGACCCGCTGTGCCCCGGGCCGGAGCACGCGCGGTGCGGAGGCCGAGCGTTCCGTCAACTCGCCCTCCAGAACGGTCAGCACGGCCGATGAGGGGCCGTGGCCGTGCGCGCCGCTGCCCTGCCCGGGAAGCCAGCTCAGCAGCCAGACCTCGTAGCCGGGACCGGTCCGCAGCCGGTGGTACCAGCGGCTCGTGGGGTCGTACCGGACGAGCGGTGCCCAGGAGGCGTGGTCGTCGGCGACGGCGCGGGCGAGTCCGGCGAACTCGGCGACCGTGGCGGGGTGTGCCGGTACGGGCGGCAGGAGGTGGGGGACGGCGAGCGGGTCGCCGGCGATCTGGACGTCGCTGTTCATGGGAGGTCGGTTCCTCGGCGTAAGGAGAGCTGACGGGCTGGGGCGAGGGCGATCAGCCGTGTCGATCAGCCGCGCCGGCCGGCGGTGCCGCCCGACGGCCGGGGGCGACGGCGAAGCCGGCCCCGGGGTGGGCGGGAGCGGTGCTCAGCGGCGGTGAACGGCGGTGGCGATCAGTGCTGTTGATCCGCGGCGGTGATGGGCGGCGGTGATTCAGCAGCCGGAACAGCGACAACAGCCGCGACGGGCGCCCGGGGCACAGCGGAGCGCGACACCGCACGAGAGGCGGGAGCGGGTCCGGGAGGGCGCGAGCGTCAGTGACATGGCACCCAGAAGACCGGGAGCGCTCCTTCCTTGTCAACCCGGTGTCAACCCGATGCCCGCTTTGGCGGGTGTGGTTCACCTCTTCCGGGGACCCGGCACGGTGAAAGGTTTGTGCACCCCGATTCGGGGACACACGGCGCAGCAGTCGCCGGGGTGCGCCGTTGTGCTTCTGTGATCCGACTGTGACCGGCTCCGTTCCGCCGGAGCCGGAAGGGCAACGGGGCTACGGGTGCCGGCGTCTCTTGTGTCGAGGGGGTGGTCGCGGGTGAACGCTGCAGACTGTCACGCTTTAGGACGATTTGAACACTTTCCGCAAAGCCTTGGTTCCCCAGAGTGAATAAGGGGCCCAATAGCAGATCTCGGCTTGACTGGCCTGGATCGGCACACTTGTAATTTCACTCGTGTCGTTCGGCCGTTATCGGTAACGGCAGCATCACGGGGACGCAAAGACAGACAGGGGCGCACATGACCGAGCTGTTCCAGCAATTGCTGGTCGAGGAGGCGGATGAGGAGCTCGGATGGCAGGAGCGCGCGCTGTGCGCCCAGACCGATCCCGAGTCCTTCTTTCCGGAAAAGGGCGGTTCCACCCGTGAGGCGAAGAAGGTCTGCCTGGCCTGCGAGGTGCGTTCCGAGTGCCTCGAATACGCCCTCGCCAATGACGAGCGTTTCGGCATCTGGGGCGGGCTCTCCGAGCGCGAGCGCCGCCGGCTGAAGAAGGCCGCCGTTTGACCGTCGGGCCCTTCCGCGGATTCACCCGGCGCCCGCGCACACCGCACATACCCGTTCCGCCACCGCGTCTCCGCACCCGCACCCGAGCGCGGCCACGCGCGCCACACCCGCGCAGACCGCACATACGCACACATTTCCCAGCCCGCCTCCCCCGCAGCCGCGTGGGAGGCGGATTGCTGTGCGGACGGCCGGGCCGGTGCCCCGCTCCGAGCCGTTAGTGTGGGGGGCCGTCCGAGACACACCCGACTCCTCGCGAGCGCGTGCGTCCACCGCAGTCCAGCGAACCGGGGCCCGTACCTCGATGTCCGTGCACAGCCACTCGGCGCACAGCCAACCGGCCGCCCCCTCCGGAGCCGCCGCCCCCGCATACCCGCGGCATGTCGTCACCGCCGTGCTCGTCTCCCACGACGGCGCCCGCTGGCTGCCGCAGGCGCTCGCCGGACTGGTCGGCCAGGAGCGGCCGGTCCAGAACGTCATCGCCGCCGACACCGGCAGCGCCGACGAGTCCGCCGCGCTGCTCACCGAGAGCCTCGGAGCCGACCGGGTGCTGCATCTCGCGCGCCGGTCCGGCTTCGGCACGGCCGTCGACGAGGCGGTCCGCACGGCCGGGGTGCTCACCCCCGACGACCTGCCGTATCTCAAGCGCCCCAGCGGCTGGGACCCGGAGACCCGCACCTGGCGCGACGACGCCTACGACATGCCGGAACTGCCGCACGGAGAGCCCGTCCAGTGGCTCTGGCTGCTGCACGACGACTGCGCTCCCGAGCCGGACGCCCTCGCCGAGCTGCTGCGGGTCGCCGACTCCTCCCCGTCCACCGCGATCGTCGGTCCCAAGCTGCGCGGCTGGTACGACCGCCGGCAGCTGCTGGAGGCGGGCGTCAGCATCGCCCGCAGCGGCCGCCGCTGGACCGGCCTGGACCGCCGCGAGCAGGACCAGGGCCAGCACGACCAGGTGCGCCCGGTGCTGTCGGTCTCGACCGCCGGCATGCTGATCCGGCGCGACGTCTGGGACGAACTCGGCGGTTTCGACCGGCGGCTGCCCCTGATGCGCGACGACGTCGACCTGTGCTGGCGCGCCCAGGCCGCGGGCCATCAGGTCCTCGTCGCCCCCGAGGCCGTCCTGCGGCACGCGGAGGCCGCCGCGCGCGAGCGGCGGCCGATCGACTGCGCCGGCCGCTCGGCGGCCAATCCGCACCGCGTCGACAAGGCCGGCGCGGTCTACACGATGCTCGTCAACTCCCGCGGCGCGGCGCTGCCGTACGTCCTGCTGCGCCTGGTGCTCGGCACCGTGCTGCGCACGCTCGCCTATCTGGTCGGCAAGGTGCCCGGCCAGGCGCTGGACGAGATCGCGGGCCTCCTCGGCGTGCTGCTGCGGCCGGGACGGATCCTCGCCGGGCGGCGCCTGCGCGGCCGGCCGGCGGTCGAACCGGCCGATCTGCGGCCGCTGTTCCCGCCCCCCGGGGCGACGGTACGGGCCACGGCCGAGGCGGTCGTCGGCAACTTCAGCGGCCGCTCGGAACCCGAGCTGGCCTCCGGCGGCCGGCACGGTGCCGTCGAGTCCGGACCGGGCGGTGACGACGCCGACTTCCTGGAGATCGAACAGTTCGCCAGGCTGAAGCGGATCGCCCGCAAGCCCGGGCCGGTCCTCTTCCTCCTGCTGCTGGTGGTCTCCCTCGTCGCCTGCCGCGGACTGCTCGGCTCCGGCACGCTCGCCGGCGGGGCCCTGCTGCCCGCACCGGCGGACGCCTCCGACCTCTGGGACCGCTATCTGTCCGCCTGGCAGCCGGTCGGCACCGGCGGCACCGAGGCGGCCCCGCCCTACCTGGCCGTCATCGCCGCCCTGTCGACCCTGCTGCTCGGCAGCACCGGCGCGGCCCTGACCCTGCTCCTCGTCTGCTCGGTGCCGCTGGCCGGGCTGAGCGCCTACTTCGCCTCCCGGCCGCTGGTCGAGTCACGCCTGCTGCGCGCCTGGGCGGCCGTGGCCTACGCCTTCCTGCCCGCCGCTACCGGCGCGCTGGCGGGCGGCCGGCTGGGCACCGCGGTGCTCGCGGTGCTGCTGCCCCTGATGGCCCGCGCGGCCGTCGCCGCCGGCGGACTGGCCCTCCCGGCCGGCCGCGACGGCGACAAGGACGGCGACGGAGACGGGGCCGGGGCACCGGCCGCGCGCCCGAGCTGGCGCGCCGTCTGGGCGTACACCCTGCTGCTCACCTTCACCACCGCCTTCACCCCCGTCGTCTGGCCGCTGACGCTGCTGCTGGGCGTCGCCCTGCTCGTCGCGCGCACCGTGCGCCACCAGGGCGGTACGGCCGCGTACGGAGTGCGCCTCGCGCTGGTGCTGCTCACCCCGCTCGTCGTCCTCGCCCCGTGGTCGCTGTCGCTGCTGACCTCGCCGTCCGGCTTCCTCCGCGAGGTCGGTCTGGGGTACGGCACCGGGTCGGCCGGCGCGCTGGACCTGCTGATGATCAGCCCCGGCGGACCGAAGGCGGCCGGCGGTTTCCTCCTCGCCGGGCTGGTGCTCGCCGCCCTGGCCGCCCTGCTCCGCGACGACCGGCAGCGCGCGGTGCGCACCGCCTGGGCCGTGGCGATCGCCGCCCTGCTCCTGGCCGCGCTGTCCAACGGCTCCGCCTGGGCCGGGCCCGCCACCCTCGTCTACGGCATCGCGCTGCTGTCCGCCGCCGCGGTCGGCGCGGAGAACGCGCGCGAACGCGTCGCCGCGCAGAGCTTCGGCTGGCGGCAGCCGGTCGCCGCGCTGATCGCCCTCGCGGCCGCCGCCGGTCCGCTGTTCTCCGCCGTCGCCTGGATGTACGGCGGAGCGGCCGGCCCGGTCGAACGGCGCGACCCCGTGCAGGTGCCGCCCTTCGTCGCCGAGGAGAGCCGCACCCAGGACCAGGCGCGCACCCTGGTGCTCGGCGGCGAGCCGGGCCGGGTCTCGTACACCCTGGTGCGCGGCTCTGGCGCCGCGCTGGGCGACGCCGACCTGGCCGCGGCGAGCGGCGGCGACATCCGGCTGGACGGCATCGTCGCCAACCTCGTCGCCGGCTCCGGCGCCGACCAGACCGACCAGCTCGGCGGCTACGCGGTGCGCTACATCCTCGTCCGGGACGGAGCGCCCCGCGAGACGCGCCGGGTGCTGGACACCACCCCCGGGCTCACCCGGCTCAGCCAGGAGGACGGCAGTTCCCTCTGGCGGCTCGACCGGCGCGTCGCCCGCGTCACCGTCGTGAAGCCCGAGGGCGGCGGAGGCGCGGCGGGGAACGCCGAGCCGGTCCCCGTCGCCGCCGGTCCCGTCGAGGCCCACACCTCCGTCCCCGCCGGACCGGAGGGCCGGGTGCTGCGCATCGCCGACCGGGCCGCCCCCGGCTGGACCGCCACGCTCGACGGTGAACCACTGACCCCCACCACGGTCGACGAGTGGGCCCAGGGTTTCGAACTGCCCGCGAACGGCGGTCGGCTGGACCTGACGTACGAGTCGCCGCTGAGCCACACCCTGTGGACCGGGGCCCAAGGGCTGCTGGCCGTCGTCCTCGTGGTGCTCGCCCTGCCCGGACGGCGCCGGGAGGTCGACGACGACCTGCCCGAGAGCGGACCGGAGCCGGTCGTGCCCGCGCAGCCCGTGGACGGCGAGGGCCGCCGGGCCCGCAGGCTGCGGGCGGCAGCGGAGGCCGAGGCGGCCGCGCAGGGCGCGGAACCGGAGAGCACGCGGGAGCAGCAGCCCGTGCCCGCCGGGACCGCACCGCCCGCCGCGGCGGCGGCCGAGGACGACCCCTTCGAGGCGTTCGACGCCTTCCGGGCCGCCCAGGCGGCCGAGTCCGCGGACGCGGCGGCGACGGGGGCGGCGGCGCCATCCGGGGCACCGGCCGCGCCGTACGCGGAGGGTGTGCCACAGCAGCCCCACGGCAGCTGGGACCAGCAGAACTACGCCCCCGACGGCGGACAGCCGTACCCGGGTGAGCAGTACCAGGGCGACCCGTACCAGGGCGGTTCCGACCCGAGCCAGGGCGGACAGCAGTACCACGGCTACGGCGACGGTCAGTACCAGCAGTACCCGCAGTACCCGCAGTACGGCGCCGGCCCGTACGCCGATCCGTACCAGCCGGACCCCTACCAGGCCGGCGGGTACGGCGAGGGGCAGCAGCAGTACGAGGGCGCGCAGCCGTACGACGGCCCCGACCCGTACGGCTACCCGGCCCAGCCCTACGCCGCCGACGGCCGTCCCGACCAGAGCGACACCGCCTACGGGGACGACGGCCGGCCCGCCCCCCACCGCGACGGGAGCGACCAGCAGTGAACCGCACCACCCTCTCCCTGCTCGCCGCCGCCACGGCCCTCGCCGCGGTCACCGGGGTGGCGGCCCTGGCCGCCCCCGGCGAGACGCCCGGCCGTTCCGCGGCCGCCGCCGAACGGCTGCCGGTGGAGCGCTCCGAACTGCTCTGCCCGGAGCCGTCCCTGTCGGAGCTGGCCGAGACCGGCTACACCTCCTTCACTCCCGAGGGCGGTGCCGCCGCGGGATCCTCCGGCGCCAAGGGCACGGCCGGACTCCTGCCCGCCGGACAGGAGCCGGACGCCGCCGACGGCAAGGACGGCGACAAGGACGACGAGGACGACAGGGACGACAGGGACGAGAAGGACGGCAAGGACGGCAAGGACGGCAAGGACGCCGGGCCCGACCCCGTCGCCCCCCTGAAGAAGCCGGGCGCCCCCGCGGTCGCCTCCGTCTCCGGGTCCGACGCCCCCGCCCTCATCGGCACCGCCGACGGCGCCCTCGCCCCCGGCTGGACGGCCCAGCAGACGACCGTCATCAGCTCCGGCCAGGGACGCGGCGTCCTGGGCGTCTCTTGCACCGCCCCCGACACCGACTTCTGGTTCCCGGGCACCAGCACCGCCGAGCGCCGCCAGGACTACGTCGAGCTGACCAACCCCGACGACACAGCCGCCGTCGTCGACCTGGAGCTGTACGGCAAGAAGGGCCGGATCGAGACCGAGACCGGCGAGGGCATCACCGTCCCGCCCCGCTCCGCGACCTCCGTCCTGCTGTCCACGCTCACCTCGGGGAAGGCGGACGATCTCGCCGTGCGGGTCGCCGCCCGCTCCGGCCGGGTCGGCGCCGCCGTCCGCGCCACGGACAGCGGGACCGGCAGCGACTGGCTGCCGTTCTCCGCGGTGACGGACGGCCGGGCCGTGCTCCCCGGCATCCCGCCGGACGCGACCTCCGTACAGCTGGTGGCCGTGGCGACCGGCGAGCACGACGCCGATCTGAAGGTGGAACTCGCCGGGCCGACCGGCTCGTTCACCCCGGCGGGTCACGAGACCCTGACGCTGAAGCGCGGCATGGTGACGTCCGTGGACCTGAACGACATCACCAAGGGCGAGCCCGGCTCCCTGGTGCTGACCCCGGCGGACGGCGGCGACGCCGCCCCGTACGCCGTCGCCCTGCGTGTCGTCCGCGGCAAGGGCGGCGACCGGGAGATGGCGTTCATCCCGGCCACCGGGCGGATCGAGGCGCGCGGCACCGCCGCCGACAACCGGGCCAAGGGCTCGGTCCTCTCCCTGGTCACGCCCGGCAAGGCCGCGAAGGTCAAGGTCACCGCCTCGGCGGGCAGCGGCGGCGGCGAGCCGGTGAGCAAGGAGTACACGGTCAAGGCCGGGACGACGCTCAGCGTGCCGAAACCCCCCGTCCCCTCGGACGGCAAGGGCACTCACGCGCTGACCGTCGAGGCACTGTCCGGCGGCCCCGTGTACGCCTCCCGGATGCTCGAACTGCCCAAGGGCGGCGTGCCGATGTTCACCGTCCAGCCGCTCCCCGACGACCGGGGCACGGTCGTCGTGCCCGAAGCGGCCGAGGACCTGTCCCTGCTGATGCGCTGAGAGCACGGGCCGGGCGCGCCCACCGGCCGCGCCCGGCCCCGCTCCCTCAGTCCTGCCCGTACCGCGGGTCCACCGACTCCGGTGCCAGACCCAGCAGTTCAGCCACCTGCTCGACCACGATCTCGTGCACCAGCAGGGCCCGCTCGTCGCGGTTCTTCGTCCGGATCTCCACCGGGCGCCGGTAGACGACGATCCGGGCCGGCCCGTCCCCCCGGGCGGCGGTCACCCGGCCCAGCGGCACCGTTCCCTCGTCCTCCCAGCCCTCGGCGCGGTCCTCGCCGCCACCGTCGAACGACGGGACGTCCAGCACGGCGAACTCCACCTCGGAGAGCTGCGGCCAGTGCCGTTCGAGCCGCTCCACCGAGTCGTGCACCAGATCGGTGAAGGCCGTCGCGCGGCTCACCGCGAGGGGCACCTGCGGCGGCGCGATCGGTCCGCGCATACCGCGCCCGTGGCGGTCTCGGCGGCGCGGGCGCGGCTCGGAGGGGCGGGGTGGTACGGAGCTGCTCATCACCTCCGAGAGTAGCCGCCGCCCGGCCGCCCCGAGAGGGCGACGAGCGGGGCCGCCGCAGATCACGGAACGGCGGGAACGGGACCATCCGGGCAGGAGGTCCCCGCTCCGTGCTGAAACGATTCCGGGCGAAGCGCCGTCAAGCGGGACGAGCCGCCGTGCCCCCTGTCCGGGAGGACCGTCCTCGGCCCCGTCCCTGCCGCAGGTCAGACCTCGCGCTCGCAGGTCAACAGCCTTGTCCCCAGGGGCGCGACACGGTGGGGAGCCCGGGGAGAGTCGTCGCGGCCCGCTCAAGAGTGCGGTACCGTCCAACCTCGTGAGCCCTGTACGCCGATGTTCGCGCACCGCGTGCGGTCGACCCGCCGTCGCGACGCTGACGTACGTCTACGCGGACTCGACCGCCGTTCTCGGGCCACTCGCCACCTACGCCGAGCCGCACTGCTACGACCTCTGCGCCGAGCACTCCGAGCGGCTCACCGCGCCGCGCGGCTGGGAGGTCGTCCGGCTCGCCGTCGACACCGGCCCGGCCCGGCCCAGCAGTGACGATCTCGAAGCCCTCGCCAACGCCGTCCGCGAAGCCGCCCGCCCGCAGGAGCGCGCGGCCGGGGCGCAGGGCGGCTCGGGAGGTCCCGGCGGCCGGGAGGCCGACCCGAGGGAAGTCGCCCGCCGGGGGCACCTGCGGGTCCTGCGCTCCCCCGAGCCCTGAGCGGGGCGGCGCCGCCCGGCGCACCCGCCGCGCCGCCCCGCCCCCGTACTCCGTACCGTCCGGCCGGCGGACCGCCCTGCTGTGGCCGGCGCCGATCCGGGTAGGTTTGTCGTTCCGATAGGACTCCCAGAAGGGGTGGGCAGTGCCCGACTTGTCGCAGATCGTGAAGGCGTACGACGTGCGCGGTGTGGTCCCGGACCAGTGGGACGAACCGCTCGCGGAGCTCTTCGGCGCGGCCTTCGCCCGGGTGACCGGGGCGGAGGCCATTGTCGTCGGCCATGACATGCGGCCCTCGTCCCCGGGCCTGTCCCGGGCCTTCGGCCGCGGAGCCGCCGCCCGTGGCGCGGACGTCACCGAGATCGGCCTGTGCTCCACCGACCAGCTGTACTTCGCCAGCGGCCAACTCGGCCTGCCCGGCGCGATGTTCACCGCCAGCCACAACCCGGCCCAGTACAACGGCATCAAGATGTGCCGGGCCGGCGCCACCCCCGTCGGCCAGGACACCGGCCTCGCGGAGATCCGGGCCCTCGTCGAGGAGTGGAGCGAGAGCGGTGCCCCCGCCCCCGCGGACACCCCCGGCACCATCACGCAGCGGGACGTCCTCGCCGACTACGCCGCCTGCCTGCGCGGCCTCGTCGACCTCACCGGCATCCGCCCGCTGAAGGTCGTCGTGGACGCCGGCAACGGCATGGGCGGCCACACCGTCCCCACCGTCCTCGACGGCCTGCCCGTCGAACTGGTCCCGATGTACTTCGAGCTGGACGGCACCTTCCCCAACCACGAGGCCAACCCCCTGGCCCCGGAGAACATCGTCGACCTCCAGGCGAAGGTCCGGGAACTCGGCGCCGACATCGGCCTGGCGTTCGACGGTGACGCCGACCGCTGCTTCGTGGTGGACGAGCGCGGCGAGCCCGTCTCGCCCTCCGCGGTCACGGCCCTCGTCGCCGCCCGCGAACTCGCCAAGCACGGCGGCGGGACCGTCATCCACAACTGCATCACCTCCTGGTCCGTCCCCGAGGTGGTCGAGGAGAACGGCGGGACCCCCGTGCGCACCCGCGTCGGGCACTCCTTCATCAAGGGGGAGATGGCCCGCACCGGCGCGATCTTCGGTGGCGAGCACTCCGCGCACTACTACTTCCGCGACTTCTGGAACGCCGACACCGGCATGCTCGCCGCGCTCCACGTCCTCGCCGCGCTCGGCGGCCAGCCCGGCACGCTGTCGGAGCTGGTGGCGCAGTACGACCGGTACGCCGCCTCCGGCGAGATCAACAGCCGGGTCGAGGACCAGGCCGGCCGCGCCGCAGCCGTCAGGGCCGCCTACGCCGACCGCCCCGGCACCGAACTGGACGAACTCGACGGCCTGACGGTCACCGCCGCCGACTGGTGGTTCAACCTGCGCGCCTCGAACACCGAGCCGTTGCTGCGCCTCAACGTCGAGGCCCGCGACCGGGGCACCGTCGAGAAGATCCGCGACGAGGTTCTCGCCATCGTCCGCGCCTGAGCGGCCGGCGGTCCCGGGCGTTCACCCGGTCCGGTCCTGCCGCTCGCCGGCCACGGCCGGCCGGGCCGGGCCGCACGCCTCGCGGTGTGCGGCCCGGCGGTACGCTGACGAGGCCGAACGCCTTCTCCCGCCGCCCCGCCGGCCGGGAGAGCCCACCGAAAGGGACGCCCCATGCCGCTCGAAGCCGGTCTTCTCGCCATCCTCGCCTGCCCGGCCTGCCACGCCCCCCTCCGCGAGGAGTCCGGCGGCGCGGGCGCCGGCACGACCGGCGAGACGTCCGGCGACACGACCGGCGGCGAGTCCGGCACCACCGAGCTGGTCTGCACGGGCTGCGGTCTGGCCTACCCGGTCCGGGACGGCATCCCCGTGCTCCTCGTCGACGAGGCCCGCCGTCCCGCCTAGGCTCGGACCCGCCGGTCCGGACGGGCCGGCCGGACCGGGCCCGGTCGGCGTGCTCACTGCACGGCAGGCCCTCCGTACGGCGATCGGAGGCTCCACCAGATGCTCGACGAGTCGCTTCTCGACACACCCGAGGCACTCGCCCGCGCCGACACCCGGGGCCTGCTGCGCGGCGCCGCCGGTTCCGGCGCCCGCGTCCGCACCGCCGCCCGGGGCGCCCTGGAGGCCGGACTGGCCGACCTCAAGCCCGACGGGCGGCCGCGGGGGCTGCTGATCGCCGGCTCCGGCCCGGCCACCGCCTGCGTCGCCGATCTGCTGGCCGCGCTCAGCGGCGGCAACACCCTCGTCCGCCCGATCCATCCGACCGGCGCCCTGGCCGCTCCCGGCGCGCTGCGCTGGACGCTCCCCGGCTGGGCCGGTCCGCTGGACCTGCTGATCGTCCTCACGACCGACGGCACGGAACCCGGACTGTCGGCCCTCGTCGAACAGGCGTACCGGCGCGGTTGCTCGGTCGTCTCGGTCTGCCCGGCCGACGCGCCCCTCACCGGGGATGTCGGGGGACGGCATGGTCTGGCCGTGCCGCTCACCGCGCCGGTCAACGAGGGCTCGCTGCCCGGGGAGGCGGACGAGGGCGGCGCCTGGCCCCCGCGCCGGGCCCCGGCCGGCGACGCGGCGGGGGAGCGGCCCGGCACCCTGTGGGCGCTGCTGGTTCCGCTGCTGGTCCTGCTCGACCGGACCGGCTTCCATCCGGCGCCCCCGGCCACGATCCAGCTCGTCGCCGACCGGCTCGACCGGACCGCCGAGCGCTGCGGCCCCGCCGTCGCCACGTACAGCAATCCGGCCAAGACGCTCGCCGCCGAGCTGGCCGAGTCACTGCCGCTGCTGTGGAGCGACGGGCCCGTGGCCGGTGCCGCCGGCCGTCACTTCGCCCGCTCGCTGGCCGCCGTCGCCGGCCGTCCCGCGCTCGCCGCCGCCCTGCCCGAGGCCCTCACCGAGCACGCCGCGCTGCTCTCCGGCGCCTTCGCGGCGGGCGCCGACCCGGACGACTTCTTCCGGGACCGCGTGGAAGACCCCGCCGCGCTCCACGCGCGCGTGGTGCTCCTCCGCGAACAGGGCCTGACGGCCGGCTCGCCGACCCCCGCCGCCCGCGAGTTCGCCCTGGCCCACGAGAGCCCCGTCAGTGAGCTGGAACCCTCCGAGGGCAGCGTGCTCGAAGCAGCCGCGGAGCTCCTTGCCATCACGGATTTCGCCGCCGTTTACCTGGCGCTCGCCTCCGGGGACCGATCATGAGAGGCCGGGAGTGCGCGGCGGACCCCGCACACTCCCGGCACCTCTGAGACCTCCGTCGCCGGACCCGACCGACAGCACGCACAGAACACGCACAGAGCACGCACAGAGCACGCACCGACCGGGCGGCCGCGCACCGACCGGGCGGCCACGCGCCAGGCGGCCGCCCACCGGCCCCGGCCGCCCCGATCACGCAGGCGACGGCCCCGGGCCGCCGGCCCGCACGCGCGTACGGACATACGCCCGTCCGACGCCGCCGCGGCCGGCGGACCGGACCTGTACGCGACCCCCGCCCGCATCCCGCAGAAAGCACCGAGCCATGGACCGCCTCGCCAACACCGTGCGCCCCTACGCCTGGGGCTCCACCACCGCCATCCCGGAACTGCTCGGCACCGAACCGACCGGTGAGCCGCAGGCCGAACTCTGGATGGGCGCCCACCCCGGCGCCCCGTCCCTGCTGGACCGCGGCGCCGGCCCCGTACCGCTCTCCGAGGTGATCGACGCCGACCCGGCCGGCGAACTGGGCGAACGGGTGGTCGAACGCTTCGGTGCGCGGCTGCCGTTCCTGCTCAAACTGCTCGCGGCGGCCTCGCCGCTCTCCCTCCAGGTGCACCCCGACCGCGCACAGGCGGCGGCGGGCTTCGCCGACGAGGAGAACCGCGGAGTCCCGGTCGACGCCCCGCACCGCAACTACAAGGACACCAACCACAAGCCCGAACTGATCTGCGCCCTCACGCCGTTCGAGGGCCTGTGCGGCTTCCGCCCGGCCGCCGAGACGGCCGAACTGTTCGACGGCCTCGGCGTCGACTCCCTCAAGCCGTACGGGGACATCCTGCGGGCCGAACCGGAGAGCGGTGCCCTCCGCGAGGTCCTCACGGCCGTCCTCACCGCCGACCGCAGGGAAATGGCCGAGACCGCCCGCCAGGCCGGGAGGGCCGCCGAACGGCTCGCCGAGAGCCCCGGCCCGCACCGGGAGACGTACGCCGCTCACGCCTCCATCGCCCGGCACCACCCCGGCGACCCCGGCGTGATCGCCGCCATGCTGCTCAACCACGTGCGGCTCCAGCCCGGCGAGGCGCTCTACCTCGGTGCCGGAGTCCCGCACGCCTATCTCCAGGGGCTCGGAGTGGAGCTGATGGCCAACTCCGACAACGTCCTGCGCTGCGGCCTCACCCCCAAACACATCGACGTGCCCGAACTCCTCCGCATCACCCGCTTCGAGGCGACCGCCCCCGGCATCCTCCGCCCCGAGGCGGTGAACGGCGAGGAGACGTACGAGACCCCGGCCGGGGAGTTCCGGCTCTCCCGCTTCGCCCGCGCCGAGGGCGAGGCGCCCCGTCATCTCCCCTCCGGCAGACCGCAGATCCTCCTCTGCACCGCCGGTTCCGTGCTGCTCACCGGGGACGACGGCCGCGGTCTGGCGCTCCGCCCGGGCGATTCCGCGTACGCGGCGGCCGGTGAGACCGCCGAACTCTCCGGCGCCGGAACCGTCTTCCGCGCGACGGTCGCGGCCTGACGCCACCGCGGCCGGCCGGAACTGCAACAATGTGCGGCCGCAGCGCGGCGCCCGTGCCGCGTCACGAGGGAAGGACATACAGCACCCATGAGTGCGTCAGGCGGAACCAAGGCGATCGTGGCCGCACTGGCCGCGAATCTGGCCATCGCGGTGGCCAAGTTCGTGGCCTTCATCTTCAGCGGTTCCTCGTCGATGCTCGCGGAGAGCGTGCACTCGCTGGCCGACTCCGGCAACCAGGGACTGCTGCTGGTGGGCGGCAAGAGAGCCAAGCGCGAGGCCACCCCGCAGCACCCGTTCGGCTACGGCCGTGAGCGGTACATTTACGCCTTCCTCGTCTCCATCGTGCTCTTCACGGTCGGCGGCATGTTCGCGCTCTACGAGGGCTACGAGAAGATCCAGCACCCGCACGAGCTGGACCACTGGTACTGGCCCGTCGGCGTCCTGGTCTTCGCGATCATCGCCGAGGTGTTCTCCTTCCGGACCGCCATCAAGGAGTCCAACGCGATCCGCGGTGACCAGTCCTGGACCCAGTTCGTCCGGCACGCCAAGGCCCCCGAGCTGCCGGTCGTGCTGCTGGAGGACCTGGGCGCGCTCGTCGGCCTGATACTCGCTCTCGGCGGTGTCGGCCTGGCCCTGGCCACCGGCGACGGCGTCTGGGACGGCGTCGGCACCCTCTGCATCGGTGTGCTGCTGATCCTGATCGCCATCGTGCTGGCGGTGGAGACCAAGTCTCTGCTGCTCGGCGAGGCCGCCGGCGCGGACGCCGTCGAGAAGATCAACCATGCTCTGGTCGACGGCGAGACCGTCACCCGCGTCATCCACATGCGCACCCTCCACCTGGGGCCGGACGAACTGCTGGTCGCCGCCAAGGTCGCGGTCGAGCACGGGGACACCGGACAGGAGATCGCCGCCGCCATCGACGCCGCGGAGGCCCGCGTCCGCGAGGCCGTGCCGATCGCCCGCGTCATCTACCTGGAGCCGGACATCTACCGCGCTCCGGCCGCCGGCTAGCCCGGGCGGCACACCGGTACGGCGGCACGACGACACGGCGACGGCCCCGCGGACCCTTCGCGGGGCCGTCGCCCTCTTCCGCCCGGGCGGCGCGTCCTCAGGGCATTCCGTCCGCGGTGGCCAGGCCCCGGAAAAGCCGGCAGAGAGCCATACCGGCCGCGCCGCCGGGCAGGCGCGTCCCAGTCCGGCTCGAGTCCGCGCACTGGGGCCGCTGCTCCGATCGGTGTAGATTCGTGACCGGACAGACGTCGCTGCTGATGGCGGTCGGTCGGGGCCTTTCGGGAGCCGGCCGAGGGAGAGAGGGCCTCCGACGGACTGCGCCGCGGCCGTGGCACCCGTATGCCCTGCCGCGGATCAGCCGTATCCACCGCACTCGATTCACCGAGGAGCAGCCCGTAATGACGACAGCCGCCAACGGCCCGGACTTCAAGGTCGCCGACCTGTCCCTGGCCGCCTTCGGCCGCAAGGAGATCGCCCTCGCCGAGCACGAGATGCCCGGCCTGATGGCGATCCGTGAGGAGTACGCGGCCTCGCAGCCGCTGGCGGGAGCCCGGATCACCGGCTCCCTGCACATGACGGTGCAGACTGCCGTGCTCATCGAGACCCTGGTCGCGCTGGGCGCCGAGGTCCGCTGGGCCTCCTGCAACATCTTCTCCACCCAGGACCACGCCGCCGCCGCGATCGCGGTCGGCCCCGAGGGCACCCCCGAGGACCCGAAGGGCGTCCCGGTCTTCGCCTGGAAGGGCGAGACGCTCGAAGAGTACTGGTGGTGCACGGAACAGGCGCTGACCTGGCCGGGCACCTCGACCGGCGGCCCGAACATGATCCTGGACGACGGCGGTGACGCCACCCTCCTCGTCCACCAGGGCGTCGAGTTCGAGAAGGCCGGCAAGGCCCCGGACCCGTCGACGGCCGACAGCGAGGAGTACGGTCACGTCCTGACGCTGCTGAACCGCACCCTGGCGGAGAACCCGCAGAAGTGGACCCAGCTCGCCTCGGAGATCCGCGGCGTGACCGAGGAGACCACCACCGGCGTCCACCGCCTCTACGAGATGCAGCAGGCCGGAACGCTGCTCTTCCCGGCGATCAACGTCAATGACGCGGTGACCAAGTCGAAGTTCGACAACAAGTACGGCTGCCGCCACTCGCTGATCGACGGCATCAACCGCGCCACCGATGTGCTGATCGGCGGCAAGACCGCCGTGGTCTGCGGCTACGGCGACGTGGGCAAGGGCTGCGCCGAGTCGCTCCGCGGCCAGGGCGCCCGCGTGATCGTCACCGAGATCGACCCGATCTGCGCCCTCCAGGCCGCCATGGACGGCTACCAGGTGGCCACCCTGGACGACGTCGTCGAGACCGCCGACATCTTCATCACCACCACCGGCAACAAGGACATCATCATGGCCTCCGACATGGCCAGGATGAAGCACCAGGCCATCGTGGGGAACATCGGCCACTTCGACAACGAGATCGACATGGCGGGTCTGGCCGCGATCCCGGGCATCGTCAAGGACGAGGTCAAGCCCCAGGTCCACACCTGGACCTTCCCCGACGGCAAGAAGATCATCGTGCTGTCCGAGGGCCGCCTGCTGAACCTGGGCAACGCCACCGGCCACCCCTCGTTCGTGATGTCCAACTCCTTCGCGAACCAGACGATCGCGCAGATCGAGCTGTACACCAAGCCGCAGTCCTACCCGATCGGCGTCTACGTGCTGCCCAAGCACCTCGACGAGAAGGTCGCCCGGCTCCACCTGGAAGCGCTCGGCGCCAAGCTGACCACGCTCCGGCCGGAGCAGGCGGCCTACATCGGCGTACCGGTGGAGGGCCCGTACAAGCCCGACCACTACCGTTACTGACAGCACCGGCACCCACCCGGCGAGACGGGCCCCCGCGCACCGTGCGGGGGCCCGCCCCGTCAAGGAAGCCCCATGCCCCGCGGCCGCTACTCGCTCCACGACCCCCACGACCACACCCCCCTCGGCGAGGAACACTTCCACTGCGCCCCCGGCCCCTCCGGATGGCGCTACACGGCACGGACCACCGGCCCCTCCGGTGCTCCCTCCGGCTCGGTCGACCTGACGACCGACCAGCTGGGCCGGCCGCTCCGCCTCGAACTCCACGCCGGGGACTGGCGTGTCCGCGGCGCCGCGCTCGACGGCGTCACCTGGGTCCGCACGGACCCCGAGGGCGCCCGGGCCGCCGAGGGCAACGCCCCCGCCCGGGCCTTCACCGGCGCCTCGCCCGCGTTCCTCGTCGCCACGGCCCGGCTGCTGCGGCTCATCCCCGGCGGGCCCGCCACCCGCGTCCGCCTCGTCGCCCTGACCGCCCCGGTGCTGGCCCCGCGCACCCTGGACCAGTCCTGGGCGCTGCTGAGAAGCGAAGCACACGCCACCGACAACGGCCCGCTGACCGTGGACGAATACCGGGTCACCGACCTGGACACGGGCGAAGGGCACGCCGTTCACCTCGCCGGCGACGTCGTCCTCGCGGCCCCCGGCATCGAACTCGAAGACCTCGACTCCCCGCCCTCGGCCTTCCCGTAACGCTGTCCCCGCCGCCCCGCGCGTGCTCCGCCGCCCTACGGCTCGGCGTCCCGCGCGCCCTACGCGCGCCCCACGTCCCGTGCGCCTTCCGCGTCACACGCGCCCTACGTCCCCGCGCGCGTCTCGCTCCCCGCGCCGTCGCGCACCTTCCGTGTCCCGCTCCCCGCGTCCCCCGCGCGCCCCGCCGCCCCTAGCGGCGGCGACACCTGCCACGGACCGGCCACAAGAGCCCCCGTCCGCGCCGCCCCGGCCCGCGCCCCCGGCGGGCCGCCGGGCGCGCGGCATCGCGCGGGGACGGCCCGCACCGACGCCTACCCCGGCGGCACGAACCCCGTAGCCGCACCGGAACCGCTCCGCGATGCCTCGCCGTCCGCCGCGCCCTCGTCGCGGGCCACGCCGCCGTTCGCACCGCCGGCAGCCCCCGGCGGCGCAGCGATGGACGACGCGGACGACGCCACAGTCCCGCTCCCCGCAGAGCGCCCGCCCGGGCCGGGCGACTCACCGGACGGAGCCGCCCAGCTGGGCGAGGCCGCTCCACCGGCCCCGGCTTCACCGAACACAGCCCCGCCGGCCAGGGGCGCCCCGTGCCCCCGCGGGTCCGCGGCCGCCGGCAGAACCCGCTGGGAGTCCCGTGCCTGCCGCTCGGCCACCACTCCCGCCAGATACATCGCGGGCGGCACATCCGCCGGCACGGGCGCTCCCGTGCACGCCGCGAGATCCGCCGCCAGCCGCTCCGCCAGCGGTGCGCCCACGTCCGGGTCGAGCTGTTCCATCCGGGTGAGGTACTGGCGAATCGCCAGCCAGAGCGCGTCCGGTACGCGGGACAGGTCCAGCGCCGCGAAGCGCCCGTGCAGCCAGGCCGGCGCCGCGGGAACCGCACCCGTCCGCTGAGCGGGCACCCGTTCCCGTACGACGAGGGTGCCCGCGAAGACGTCGCCGAGCCGCCGCCCCCGCGCCGACACCAGCGAGGCGATCACCGCGATCACTCCGAACGTCATCAGGATCTCCACGGCCCCCACCGCTCCCCGGACCAGCGCGTGCCGGAAGCGGATCGGCCCGCCGTCGTCCCGTACCACGCGCAGTCCGCAGACCAGCTTCCCCAGCGACCGGCCGCGGGTCAGCGTCTCCACGGCGATCGGCACTCCCACCAGAACCAGCATGAACGCCGCCACCGACACCGCCGCGTTCGCCGCCTCGTCCAGCGAGGACACGGCGGCCGTCAGCGCCATCGTGACGGCCACGTACACGGCGAAGGCGACCAGCAGATCGATGACCACTGCCAGGGTGCGGCTCGGCAGCTTCGCGGGACGCAACCCGAGCACCACCGCCTCACCGGTGATGAGCTCACTCACGCGGGTGTCCTCCCTCAGCCTTGAGCCGTCCTGCCCGCCCGGCTCCCTTCCCCCAGTCTGCCGTCGCCGTTTCCCCGTCTGCCAAGCTGGGGAGCGGATACGGTCCCGAACATCCCCAGGAGCAGCGTCCATGGACCTCGATGTCTTCGTGACCGCCCACCGCGCGGAGTGGGACCGGCTGGACGCTCTGCTGCGCCGGCGCGGCAAACTCACCGGCGCGGAGGCCGACGAACTGGTGGCCCTCTACCAGCGGACGGCCACCCACCTGTCCCAACTCCAGTCCAGCGCCCCGGATCCGCAGCTCACCGGCCGCCTCACCCAGCTCACCGCCCGCGCGCGCAGCACCGTGACCGGGACCCGGCGCGCGAGCTGGCGCGACGCCGGCCATTTCCTCGTCGCCGGCTTCCCCGCCGCGCTCTACCGCACTCGTCACTGGTGGCTGACCACCGCTCTGGTCTCCGTCCTGGTCGCGGCGGCGTTCGGCTGGTGGATCGGCGCGCACCCGGAGGTCCAGGCCGCCATCGCGGCCCCGGAGGAGCTCCGGGAGATGACGCGCCCCGGTGGCCAGTACGAGTCGTACTACTCCACGCACGCCGCCACCTCCTTCGCCGCCCAGGTCTGGACGAACAACGCGCAGGTCGCCGCGATCTCCCTCGTGCTGGGCGTCTTCCTGGGGCTGCCCGTCCTGTGGGTGCTCCTGCAGAACATGCTCAACCTGGGCATCGGCATCGGCCTGATGTCCGCGGCCGGCCGCCTCGACGTCTTTCTCGGCCTGATCCTCCCGCACGGCCTGCTGGAGCTGACCGCGGTCTTCGTGGCCGCGGGCACCGGTCTCCGCCTGGGCTGGACCGTGATCGACCCGGGTGGCCGGGAACGCCGCACGGCCCTGGCCGAAGAGGGCCGCGCGGCGATGGGCATGGCGATCGGCCTCGCCGTGGTCCTGTTCGTGTCGGGCGCCATCGAAGGCTTCGTGACACCGTCGGGCCTCCCCACCTGGGCCCGGATCGGCATCGGGGTCGTCGCCGAGCTGCTCTTCCTGGCGTACGTCTACGGACTCGGAGGCAGGCATGCCCGGGCGGGGGAGACCGGGGACGTGACCGCCGCCGACCGCAGCCCGGGGCAACCCGCCGCCGCCTGATGTGCGTCGGACCCGGCGGAAGTGCTAGCCTCCTCTTCGCCCAGGGGTCCCGTTTGACACGGGGAACCAGGGGAGGTAGCTTTACATGGTTGCCATGACGGCTTGGACAGGCCGGTTGGCAACCGATAAGATCACCTCCGCTCCCGGTCGAATGCAGATTTGACGGAGCGCTCGACATTCATCAGTGGAAACACAAGCCGATTAGCTTCGGTCGAAACACGTCTGATAACGTCGGATCAGTCGAAAGGCAAAGGCCATTCCAACGGCCACTGGAGCGAAATGCGGGCGGGAAAGCGGCCCGGAAAGCGTCTGGTAAGGTTGGAAACACCGAAGGGAAGCGCCCGGAGGGCCCGGAGACGGGGCCGAAGGAAGCGTCCGTTC
>NZ_JOID01000008.1 GCF_000719865.1 Streptomyces albus subsp. albus | reverse complement strand
GGACACCGAAAGATGTCGAGCTCGCCGCATAACCTCAGCACCCCGAACCATCCCAAACCCGACAGGGTGTCTTGACGGAAGACATAGAGGCACCCCCCCCGAGAGCCGTCCCGGCCCGTCCGGTCCCGGCGAAGCCGGGCTTCTCCGCGGCCGGATCCCCGGAACGGCCGCCCGCCGCGCGCCCCGCCCCCGCGCACCGCCGTTCCCGCCGAGCCGTTCCGCCGAGCCGTTCCGCGAACCGGCGCAAGCCGGTTCACACAGCGCTCCGCTCCCCTACCCTGGGTGCTCGGAGAGAGCTGTAGAGCTGTCGCCACAGCCACTACGGGGGGACGGGACATGCATCCCGAGGACGCCGCGTTCGAGGAGCGCTACGCCCAGGAGATCATCGCCGGACACAACCACCTCACCATCTACGGCATCGACCTGAACCACTCGCCCGACACCTGGCCGCTGGACGCCGCGTATCTGAGCCTGGAGGCGGAACTCGGCCCGGACGGCAGCGGAGCGGCGGGCCCGCAGCCGCACCCCGCGCTCCCCGCCGAACAGGCCCTGGCCGGCCGGGACAAGGTGCTGCTGCGCGGGGTGGCGGGGTCCGGCAAGACCACCCTGGCCCAGTGGCTGGCGGTCTCCACGGCCCGCGACGAACTGCCGGACCAGCTGGAGCAGCTCCGCGCCCGCGTGCCCTACGTCCTGCCCGTGCGGCGCTTTCCGCACAAGGGGTTCCCGGCCCCGGAGGAGTTCCTGTCCGCCGTGCGGCATCCGTGCGCCGAGGACCAGCCACCGGGCTGGGCCGCCCGCGTCCTGGCCGACGGGCGCGGGCTGCTGCTGGTCGACGGGATCGATGAAGCCCCCGAGGGCCTCCGCGAGCAGCTCCGGGCCGAACTGCGGGCGCTGATCGCCGCGCACCCGGGCAACATCTGGCTCGTCACCTCCCGTCCGTCCGCCGTGCCCGACGCCTGGCTCGCCGCCGACGGCTTCACCGAGCTCAAGCTGGCCCCGCTGAGCCGGGAGGGCGTGGCCGCCTTCATCCAGCGCTGGCACGCCGCGGCGCGGGCCGAGAAGCCCAAGGACCTCCACCGGCTGGACGAGTACGAACACACCCTGCTCCAGGCCGTGCGGTCCACCCGCGAACTCGGCCGGCTGGCCACCAACCCGCTGATGTGCGGCCTCCTCTGCGCCCTGCACCGCGACCGGCGCGGCTATCTTCCGCGCGGCCGCCGCGCCCTGTACGACGCCGCGCTCTCCATGCTGCTGGAGCGGCGCGACCGGGAGCGGGACATGGCCACGACGGACGGCATCGACCTGGCCCAGGAGTCGAAGGTCCAGCTGCTCCAGAAACTGGCCCACTGGATGCTCGTCCACGAGCGCTCGGAGATGGACGTCGGCACGGCCGTGGAGATCCTGGAGCACCATCTGCCGGCGATACCCGAGGCCCTGAAGCAGGGCGGGCCCGCGGAGATCTACCGTCATCTGCTCAACCGCACCGGGCTGCTCCGGGAGCCCACGCCCGGCTCGGTGGACTTCGTCCACCGCACGTTCCAGGACTATCTGAGCGCGCGGGCCGCCGTGGAGCGCCACGACTTCGACTTCCTCATCCGCCACGCCCACCAGGACGACTGGGAGGAGGTCGTCCGCATGGCCGCGGCGCTGGCCCGGCCCGACGAGTGCGCGAAGCTGCTGGACGGGCTGCTGGCCGCCCGGCCGGGCGCCAAGCCCGTGGAGTCCCGGCACCGCAAGCTGCTCGCCGCGGCCTGCCTGGAGCACGTCACCGAACTGGACCCCGGGGTGCGGTCCCGGGTGCACCAGTACACCAAGAACATGGTCCGCCCGACCACGGAGGCGGCCGCCCGCGCCCTCGGCTGGATCGGGCCGATCGCCCTGGAGATGCTGCCCGACCCGGCCGGCCTTCCCGACCGTGAGGCGTATCTGCTGGCCGTCACGGCCACGTCCATCGCCGACGACCGGGCCATCGACTACCTGGTGCGGCTGCGGCACCGCGAGTCCTGGCACATCCGGTCCCTGCTCGCCGGCGCCTGGCGCCGGTACGACACCGACCGGTACGCCGACGAGGTCATCGCCCACCTCGACGAGCGCGCGCTGGACTTCCCCGTCTCCGACCCGGCGGAACTGCGCGCGCTGCGCCGCCTCGGGGGCCGCCCGGCCGTCCAGATCGCCGGGCGGTTCACCCCGGGACAGCTCGTGGAGGGGCTGGTCGCGGAGAAGCTGACCCACCTGTGGCTCGCCTACGACCTGGGGACCGGCCTGGAGTGGCTCAGCTCCTTCCCGAGGCTGCACACCCTGACCGTGAGCCGCCACGCCCTCCCGGCGCACGGGGTCCCGGAGGGCATCCATGTGGTGACGGTCTGACGGGGGCCCGGCCGGGGCCGGCCGGCGGGCCGATGGGTTGAGCGGCTTCTGCGGCTCCCGCCCCGGAGGGGTCCGGGACGAGCGGGAGCCGGACCGGGACCGGCTTCCATCCGGAGACGATCAGCGTGCTCCCCGGCAGCGCACAGGTCCTGGGCACCGACCGCCTCCCGGACTCCGAACGGGTCATCCGGGCGGACCGGCCCGCCGACGGCGACCGGTCAGCGGGAAGCGGGTACGCGGCAGCCGGGCGGCCGTCGGACGAGCCGGCAGGCATGCGGGCGAAGACGGGGCGGGAGCGCCGGCGAGCGGACTCCGGACACGGAAGAGGGGCGGCCCCGGAACCGTAACGGTTCCGGGGCCGCCCCTCGGCCTTGCCCTGCCTGCCCGCTCAGCGCTTCGCGCGAGCGGTCACGCGGTCACGCGTCCTTGCTCAGGTTCGGGCCGGAGCCGCCCGCGGCGGACTCGATCGGCGGAGCGTCCGGCAGTGCCGACTTCTCCTCGCCGCGGAAGGTGAACTTCTTCTGGTCACCCTCGCCCTCGACGTCCACGACCACGATGTGACCGGGGCGCAGCTCGTTGAAGAGGATCTTCTCCGAGAGCTGGTCCTCGATCTCCCGCTGGATCGTCCGGCGCAGCGGCCGGGCGCCCATGACGGGGTCGTAGCCCTTCTTCGCGAGCAGCGACTTGGCCTCGCCGCTGAGCTCGATGCCCATGTCGCGGTCCCTGAGGCGCTCGTCCACCTTGGCGACCATCAGGTCGACGATCCGGATGATGTCTTCCTCGGTGAGCTGGTGGAAGACGACCGTGTCGTCGACACGGTTGAGGAACTCGGGGCGGAAGTGCTGCTTGAGCTCTTCGTTGACCTTGTTCTTCATCCGCTCGTAGTTGCTCTTGACGTCGCCCTGGGCCGCGAAGCCGAGGTTGAAGCCCTTGGAGATGTCCCGGGTGCCGAGGTTGGTCGTCATGATGATGACCGTGTTCTTGAAGTCCACGACCCGGCCCTGGGAGTCGGTCAGTCGACCGTCCTCCAGGATCTGCAACAGGGAGTTGAAGATGTCGGGGTGGGCCTTCTCGACCTCGTCGAACAGGACCACGGAGAACGGCTTGCGGCGCACCTTCTCGGTGAGCTGGCCGCCCTCCTCGTAGCCCACGTAGCCGGGGGGCGAGCCGAAGAGCCGCGAGACGGTGTGCTTCTCGCTGAACTCCGACATGTCGAGGGAGATCAGCGCGTCCTCGTCGCCGAAGAGGAACTCGGCGAGCGTCTTGGACAGCTCGGTCTTACCGACACCGGACGGGCCGGCGAAGATGAACGAGCCACCGGGACGCTTCGGGTCCTTGAGGCCCGCGCGGGTGCGCCGGATCGCCTGGGAGAGCGCCTTGATGGCGTCCTCCTGGCCGATGACGCGCTTGTGGAGCTCGTCCTCCATGCGGAGCAGCCGCGAGGACTCCTCCTCGGTGAGCTTGAAGACCGGGATGCCGGTGGCCGTGGCGAGGACCTCGGCGATCAGCTCCTCGTCGACCTCGGCGACGACGTCCATGTCGCCGGCCTTCCACTCCTTCTCCCGCTTGGCCTTCTGGGCCAGGAGCTGCTTCTCCTTGTCGCGGAGCGACGCGGCCTTCTCGAAGTCCTGGGAGTCGATCGCCGACTCCTTGTCCCGGCGGACGTTCGCGATCTTCTCGTCGAACTCGCGGAGGTCCGGCGGAGCGGTCATCCGGCGGATGCGCATCCGGGAGCCGGCCTCGTCGATCAGGTCGATCGCCTTGTCCGGCAGGAAGCGGTCGGAGATGTAGCGGTCGGCGAGGGTCGCGGCGGCCACCAGCGCGGCGTCCGTGATGGAGACGCGGTGGTGCGCCTCGTAGCGGTCGCGCAGACCCTTGAGGATCTCGATGGTGTGCGGCAGCGACGGCTCCGCGACCTGGATGGGCTGGAAGCGGCGCTCCAGCGCCGCGTCCTTCTCCAGGTGCTTGCGGTACTCGTCGAGCGTGGTGGCGCCGATGGTCTGGAGCTCACCGCGGGCGAGCATCGGCTTGAGGATGCTCGCGGCGTCGATCGCGCCCTCGGCGGCGCCCGCACCCACCAGGGTGTGGAGCTCGTCGATGAACAGGATGATGTCGCCGCGGGTGCGGATCTCCTTGAGCACCTTCTTCAGGCGCTCCTCGAAGTCACCGCGGTAGCGGGAGCCGGCGACCAGGGCGCCGAGGTCGAGGGTGTAGAGGTGCTTGTCCTTGAGGGTCTCGGGCACCTCGCCCTTGACGATGGCCTGGGCCAGGCCCTCGACGACCGCCGTCTTGCCGACGCCGGGCTCGCCGATGAGGACCGGGTTGTTCTTGGTCCGGCGGGACAGTACCTGCATGACCCGCTCGATCTCCTTCTCGCGCCCGATGACCGGGTCGAGCTTGGATTCGCGGGCCGCCTGGGTGAGATTGCGGCCGAACTGGTCCAGGACGAGGGAGGTCGAGGGCGTGCCCTCGGCCGGGCCGCCGGCGGTGGCGGCCTCCTTGCCCTGGTAGCCGGAGAGCAGCTGGATGACCTGCTGCCGGACCCGGTTCAGGTCGGCGCCCAGCTTCACGAGGACCTGGGCGGCGACGCCCTCGCCTTCGCGGATCAGGCCGAGCAGGATGTGCTCGGTGCCGATGTAGTTGTGGCCGAGCTGGAGGGCCTCGCGGAGCGACAGCTCCAGGACCTTCTTGGCACGGGGGGTGAAGGGAATGTGACCGGACGGGGCCTGCTGGCCCTGGCCGATGATCTCCTCCACCTGCTGGCGGACCGCCTCGAGCGAAATCCCGAGGCTCTCCAGGGCCTTAGCGGCGACACCCTCACCCTCGTGGATCAGGCCCAGGAGGATGTGCTCGGTGCCGATGTAGTTGTGGTTGAGCATCCGGGCTTCTTCCTGAGCCAGGACGACAACCCGCCGCGCGCGGTCGGTGAACCTCTCGAACATCGTTAATCGCTCCTCAGAGCGGTCGGGCAGATCGGGGACGGTCCCCTCCCTGTCCTTCCGCATGCTAGTCCCGCAACAGGGGACAGCTCATTCCATCTGCCGACACCCGTCCGGTCTCCCCCGCTGGTTACGGGGACGTAACTCCACAAGTCTCCTGCCCCGGACAGCCGACAACAGCTTCAACCCGATCGTGCGAGACGATGTTCCCGCAGGCCAGGCATCTATCCGCGTCGGCAGTACGCCGATGGCGAACGCCGGGCGGTGCTCCGGGCCCGCGACAACCGCGCTCCGTCCCTCCCACAAGGCAAGTCTTACCCCCGGGGACCGGCGGTCCATGCGGCGCGACCCCCGCCACTCAGCTACGGGCGAACACCATTGCGCCCCCTCGGGCGCCTCGCACGCCCCCGCAGCTACCACTGTGCGTACCCGTTCGCCAACTCAGCGTAACCCGCACGGTCCCGTTCAGTTGCTCCGGGCATGACGACCGCTCCGGGCATGACGACCGCGACCGCTCCCGGCCGGCCCCGCACGGTGCCCGCCGGCGCGAGCGCCGCCCGGGACTGGTACGAGCACGGCCTGGGCTGGCCGACGGCCGGCGGCGCCCCGCTGGAACTGCTCACCGGGGTGCGCTTCGACATCCTGGAGCTGCCCGCCGCCGCGGGGCTCGCCGCGCTGCGGCGCGTGCCGGACACCGGACCGGTCGCGCTGCACGGCTCGCGGATGCGGCTGCTCGTGGCGGCCGGGAGCGCCGAGGAGCTGCCGGAGCTGCTGCGCTGGCTGGAGTGGGACGGCGTCCCCCTGGATCTGAGGGCGCTCGGCGCGGGCGGGCGGACGGCCGCTCCCCTGGCCCGCGGGGCGGGCGACGGGCCCGTCTGGCTGCGCCCGCCCGTGCCGGGGCGCGAGGTGGAGCCGACCCTGCCCGCGGCGACGGTGCGCGGCGGGAGAGGGGCCGGGGGCGCCGGTGCGTCCGCCCCCGATCTCGTCCGGCTCCTGGGCACGGCGGCGACGGAGTGCCACCGGGCCCGGCTGCTGTGCGGCCGGGGTCAGCCGTTCGCCTTCTCGTAGGCCTCGCGCACGGTGGCGGGGACACGGCCGCGGTCGTTGACCTCGTAGCCGTTCTCCTTCGCCCAGGCGCGGATCTTCGCGGTGTCCTGGCCGCCGCCCGCGGAGGCCGCGCGCGCCTTTCCGCGGCCGCCGGCCGAACGGCCGCCGGTGCGCCGCCCGCTCTTGGTGTAGGGCTCCAGAAGACCCCGGAGCTTGTCCGCATTGGCGGTGGTGAGGTCGATCTCGTAAGTCTTGCCGTCGAGAGCGAACGTCACGGTCTCGTCCGCCTCGCCGCCGTCGAGGTCATCAACAAGAAGGACCTGAACCTTCTGTGCCACCGGATTCCCTTTCATCGAAAAAGCAGTACGACGGAAAGCAAACCGCCTTTCACGGAAAAACACAAACCCCCGGGTGCGGTTCAGTCCGTCATCGGCGCGGGAAAGGTGCGCGTTTCGGACATAGGGTATGGCTTCCGCCGGGGAAGGCATGGGGGAAGGACCGGCGAAGGGCCGGCGGAACGCGTACGGAACGTCTACGGAAGGCGCGGGGGGAAGGACTGCCGAAGACGACGGAACGAAGACGCGCGAATAACCGCGCGGTCACAGGTGCAGAAGCATCCGGCTGTTGCCCAAGGTGTTCGGCTTCACCCGTTCGAGCCCGAGGAACTCGGCCACGCCCTCGTCATAGGAACGGAGCAGCTCGCTGTAGACATCGCCGTCGACCGGGGTGTCGCCGATCTCCGTGAAGCCGTGCCGGGTGAAGAAGTCGACTTCGAAGGTAAGGCAGAAAATACGGCGAACCCCGAGGCGGCGAGCGGTCTGTACCAATTCCTCGAGGACCCGGTGGCCGACCCCGGAGCCCTTCGCGGCCGGATCCACGGCCAGGGTGCGGACCTCCGCGAGGTCTTCCCACATGACATGGAGTGCGCCGCAGCCGATGACCCGGGCGTCCCCCGCGCGTTCGGCCACCCAGAACTCCTGGATGTCCTCGTAAAGCGTCACCGTCGCTTTGTCGAGCAGGATACCGGCGCGGACGTAGCCGTCGATGAGACCGCGGATCGCCGGGACATCGCCCGTCCTCGCCCGCCGGACAGTGACCTCATTTGATACTGGGGACATGCACGGACGCTATCGCTCCGGGGCCTCGGGCCCCTCATCGGGACGGTCCAGCCGTACCACGCGGATGGCGTCACGGAGGTCTTCCCGCTCTTCCTCCGACATCATCCCGAAGAAGGCGACAAGGGCAGCGGCACGGTTGTCGCTGGTGGCCCACGCCTCGTTCATGAGTGCGGCGGAGTAGGCGGCCCGGGTGGAGACGGCCGTATATCGATAGGCCCGGCCTTCCGCTTCTCTGCGGACCCAGCCCTTCCGGCGCAGGTTGTCCAATACCGTCATGACCGTCGTGTAGGCGATGGGGCGTTCCCGGCGGAGGTCCTCCAGGACTTCCCGGACGGTGACCGGGCGGTTCCATCGCCACACCCGCGTCATCACGGCGTCTTCCAGCTCACCCAAGGGTCGAGGCATCCGGAAACCCTAGCGTCAAATACTGCGAATTCCGGCTATTCGGACAAGAAAAAGGGCGCGGCCCCGGGACACGCTGGTTCCCGGGCCGCGCCTTTTCGGCCGGTGCGGCCGGCGCGGCCGGTCACTACGGCCCGCGGAGCCGTCAGCGGGCGGCGCCGCCCTCCGGCGGCGTGCCGGGGCGGGCGGCCTCGGCGCGGGACAGCGCCGCGTCGACGGCGGCGTCCTCCTTGGCCTTGTTGGCTCCGCCCTGGCTCTTCACGATCGTCACGATCAGCGCGATGAAGGCCACGGCCATGACCGTGGAGGGCAGAAGCGCGGCAACGTATTCCATACCGACCAGGGTAACGAGCCGCGCGGGCCGCCGGGCCTCCGGCACCCTCAGCCGGCCGTACGGCCCTCCTCCGGCGGCTGGGGCGGCGCGGGGGCCGGGCGCCGGCGCGGCGGGAAGACCTCCGCGGGGGTGGGCACCGGGCGGGCCGGGGGCTCGGACTCGGGCCCGGCGGGACGCTCCGGCTCCGGCCGGCCGGCCGGGGGCTTCCCGTCGGGGCCGGTCTCCCGCCGCGGGCGGGGCCGCTCGGCCGGTTCGGCGGCCGTCGCCGCGCGGCGGCAGGGGAGGGCGGAGGGGGCGGACGGGGCGATGGGGACGCAGGAGCTGGCGAGGGCGGTGGGGGCCGGTACGGCGAGGAGGCGCCGGGCGGCCCGCCGGGCGGGGTCCGGCACGAGCACGGGCGCGGGCGCGGGCCGGGTGCCGTCCGGCCGGCGGTGCGAGGTGCCGGGCCGCTGGTGCGGGGCGGGCCCGTTCGCGGCGGCGGGGCGGGCGGTGCGCACCCCGGTCCCGCGGCGGCTCGCGGACGCCAGCCGCGCGCGGGCGCGAGCGGCGTCGGCGGGGCTCACCGCCGGGTCGGCGCAGAGCGAGCGCAGCGCGGTGAGATCCTCCTCCCCGAGCGGCCGGCCGGCGTCGGCGGCCTCCCGGAGACGGTCCAGATAGCCGGTGGACGCCCCCGGGAGAGCGGCCCGGTAGCGCGCCAGGTCGGAGTGGAGGAAGGCGCGCAGCCTGGCGCTCTCGCGCACCGCCTCGGCCATGTCCCCGGCGAGGCGCTCCAGTTCCCGGTGGACCCCGGCCCGCTCGGGGCCGGGGCGGACGGGGGCCGGGCCGGGCCGCAGGGCGAGGGCCAGAGCCCGGCGCAGGACGGACACTTCGTCGGCGCTGAACGCCAGGGCGCCGCGGGAGTCTAGAGGCATGGGCATAAGCAGTTTTTTACCACTAAACGGACATTATTCGCCGCGTGTGCCGCCTCCGGGCGTGCCCCTGGGCTGTCCGCGCCGGCGCCCGCGCCCGCGGTCCGGGGCGGGCCGGTTCCCCGGCCGGGCCGGTTCTCTCAGGTGCGGGAGACGTTGCGTTCGTAGACGAGGCGGAGGCCGATCAGGGTCAGCCAGGGCTCGTGCTCGTCGATCACGGCCGACTCGCCGAGCACCATGGGGGCGAGGCCGCCGGTCGCGATCACGGTGACGTCGTCCGGGTCGTCCGCCAGTTCGGCGGCCATCCGGCTCACGACGCCGTCGACCTGGCCCGCGAAGCCGTAGAGGATGCCGGACTGCATGGCCTCGACGGTGTTCTTGCCGATGACGCTGCGCGGCCGGGCCAGCTCGATCTTGCGGAGCTGGGCGCCGCGCACCCCGAGGGCGTCCACGGAGATCTCGATACCCGGGGCGATCACCCCGCCCACGTACTCGCCTCGCACCGACACCGCGTCGAAGGTGGTGGCGGTGCCGAAGTCGACGACCACGCACGGGCCGCCGTAGAGCTCGACGGCCGCCAGGGCGTTGATGATCCGGTCGGCGCCGACCTCCTTCGGGTTGTCCATGAGGATGGGGACGCCGGTCTTGACGCCGGGTTCGACGAGCACGGCGGGCACGTCGCCGTAGTAGCGGCGGGTCACCTCGCGCAGCTCGTGCAGCACGGAGGGGACGGTGGAGCAGATCGCGATGCCCTCGATGCCGTCGCCGAGCTCGTCGCCGAGCAGCGGGTGCATGCCCATCAGGCCCTGCAGGAGCACGGCGAGCTCGTCGGCGGTGCGGCGGGCGTCCGTGGAGATCCGCCAGTGTTCGACGATGTCCTCGCCGTCGAACAGGCCGAGGACGGTGTGGGTGTTGCCGACGTCGATGGTGAGCAGCATCGTCTCTCACGCCTCCGCGCGGTCGTCGGCGGCGCCCGCCCCGGCACCGGAACCGGCCTGCGGCTCGTCGCGCAGGTCGAGACCGATGTCCAGGATCGGGGAGGAGTGGGTGAGCGCCCCGACGGCGAGGTAGTCGACCCCGGTCGCGGCGTAGGCGCGGGCGTTGTCGAGGCCGAGGCGGCCGGAGGACTCCAGCCGGGCCCGGCCCGCGACGAGGGCGACGGCCTCGCGGGTCTCCTCGACGCTGAAGTTGTCCAGCAGGATGAGGTCGGCGCCCTCGGCGAGCACCGGCTCAATCTGGTCCAGCCGGTCCACCTCGACCTCCACGGGCACGTCGGGGAACTCGCTCCGCACGGCCTTGAAGGCCGCCGCGACACCCCCGGCCGCGATCACGTGGTTGTCCTTGATGAGCGCCGCGTCCGACAGCGACATGCGGTGGTTGAGGCCGCCGCCGCAGCGGACCGCGTACTTCTCCAGGAAGCGCAGCCCCGGGGTGGTCTTGCGGGTGTCGCGGACGGCGGCGCCGGTGCCCTCCAGGGCGTCGGCCCAGGCGCGGGTGGCGGTCGCGATACCGGAGAGCCGGCAGAGGAGGTTGAGCGCGCTGCGCTCACCGGTGAGCAGATCGCGGGTGCGGGTGCGCACGGTCAGCAGCTTCTGGCCGGGCTCGACCCGGTCGCCGTCCATCACATGCCGTTCGACCTCGAACTCGTCGGTGCAGACGACCGACAGGATCGCCTCGGCGACGCGCAGGCCGGCGACGGTGCCCGCCTGGCGGGCGGTGAAGTCGCCGGTGGCGACGGCGTCCTCGGGGATCGTCGCGACCGTCGTCACGTCCACGCCGTGGTCGAGGTCCTCCTCGATGGCGACGTGGGCCAGATCCTCCACCTGGACGGGGTCGAGCCCGCCGAGGGCCAGCAGTTCGGCCAGCGCGGGATCGAGGCCGCACTCCAGGGGGTCCAGGTCGTAGCCCTCGCCGCCGTCGCCGCAGCCGCAGGAGTCGCCGCACCCGCCGCCGTCCGCCCCGGCGGAGGGGCCGCCGATCTGGAGCAGCGGAAGGTCCACGGGCTGCGGACGGTCAGGGGTGTTCACGAGTTGTCCCTTCGGGGTGGATCGTGCCGGACGGCCGGGGCGGCGTCGGCCCGGCAGGCGGGGCTGCGGGAGGCTCCGGGGGATTCCGCGCCGGGTCCGGCTCCGGCGCTCGCGCCGGGGCGTACGGGCGGGAAGTCTGCCGTGTCCGTGGAGGTGATCGCCAGTTCGGCGCCGGGCCCGAGGCGGGCGACGAGGTGCCGGCGCCAGCGCTCGTCGTCGCGGTCGGGGCGGTCCTCGCGCCAGTGGCAGCCGCGGGTCTCCTCGCGCTCGCGGGCGACCGCGATCAGGACCCGCGAGACCAGCAGCAGATTCGTGGCCTCCCAGCTCTCCACGCACGGCTCGGCGGTCTTGCCGTCCACACGCAGTTCGGCGGCGGCCGTGGCGTGCAGCCGCTCCAGGCCGTCGGCGGCGGCGGCGAGGCTCGCGGCGCTGCGGAGGACTCCGGCGCCGGCCGTCATGATGCGCTGGATCTCGTAACGGGCCTCGGGGACGAGGAGCGCGCCGCCGGGGGCCGCGTCGGGGACGGCCGCCGGGCCGCCGGGGGCGGTGCCGGTGCCGGTCTCCGCGGGGGCGGTCGCGGCGATGTCGGCGGCGATGCGTTCGGCGAAGACCAGGCCCTCCAGGAGGGAGTTGGACGCGAGCCGGTTCGCGCCGTGCACGCCGGTGCACGCGACCTCGCCGCAGGCGTAGAGGCCGGGAACGGTCGTCCGGCCGCGCAGATCGGTCCGCACCCCGCCACTGGCGTAGTGCGCGGCCGGGGAGACCGGGATCGGCTCCGTCACCGGGTCGATGCCGTGCGCCCGGCAGGCGGCCAGGATCGTCGGGAAGCGGTGCTCCCACATCTCGGCGCCGAAGTGGCGGGCGTCGAGGTACATGTGGTGGGCGCCGGTCTCGCGCATGCGGCGCATGATGCCCTTGGCGACGATGTCGCGGGGCGCCAGCTCGGCCAGTTCGTGCTGCCCCCGCATGAAGCGCACACCATCGGCGTCCACCAGATACGCGCCCTCGCCGCGGACCGCCTCCGACACCAGGGGCTGCTGTCCCTCCGCGGCGGGGCCGAGGAACAGCACGGTCGGATGGAATTGGACGAACTCCAGGTCGGACACCTCGGCGCCGGCCCGGAGCGCCAGCGCCACCCCGTCGCCGGTCGACACGGCCGGGTTGGTGGTCGCGGAGAACACCTGGCCCATGCCGCCGGTGGCGAGCACCACGGCGGGGGCGCGCACGGCGCCCACGCCGTCCCGCTGCCCCTCGCCCATGACGTGCAGGGTGACGCCCGCGGCGCGGCCCTCGGCGTCCTTCATCAGATCGAGCACGAGGGCGTTCTCGACCGTCTCGACACCCGCCTCGCGGACCGCCTCGACCAGCGCCCGGGAGATCTCCGCGCCGGTCGCGTCGCCGCCGGCGTGGGCGATCCGGCGCCGGTGGTGGCCGCCCTCGCGGGTCAGCAGTATCTCGCCGGTGCCGGCGTCGGTGTCGAACCGGGCGCCGCTGCCGATCAGCCGGCGTACGGCGTCGGGGCCCTCGGTGACGAGGGCGCGCACGGCCGTCTCGTCGCACAGTCCGGCGCCCGCGACCAAGGTGTCGTCCAGATGCTGCTCCGGGGTGTCGCCGTCGCCCAGGGCGGCCGCGATGCCGCCCTGGGCCCAACGGGTGGAGCCCGCGTCGAGCCGCGCCTTGGTGACGACGACGGTCTTCCGGCCGGCCGCCGCGCAGCGGAGGGCCGCGGTCAGCCCGGCGACGCCGGAGCCGACCACGACGACGTCCGCGTCGATGGCCCAGCCGGGGGCCGGGGCGGTCAGCGCGAGGGCCTCGGGGGCGGAGGGCTCGGTGGGGAGGGCGGGCCGGTCGGCCGGGGCGGTGCGGTCGGACTGGTGCATCTGGTGCGGGTGGTGGGGCCGCTGGACGTGGTGGGCCCGGTGGGGCTCGTGCGGCTCCTGGGCCCGCTGCTCGTGGTCCGGCGTGCTCACAGGGCGGCTCCGGACGGGCGGTGGGCGGCGGGCCGCCGGTCCGGGCGCCGGTGCGGCGTGCGCGAGGGACTCGTCGTGCCGGACAGGCTCATCGGGTGGCTCCGAACTGCAGGCGGATGTTGTCGATCAGACGGGTGGTGCCCACCCGGGCCGCCACGGCCAGCACGGCCTCACCCCGGTGGTCCGCCGGGACCTCGGTGAAGTCGGACGGGTCGACGAGAGCCAAGTAGTCCGTGACCAGCGGCGGTTGGTGCCCCGCCGCCTCGTCGAGCACGGCGCGGGCGGCGGCCCGTACGGCCTCCGGATCGGCGACCGGATCGGCGACCGGTCCCGGCTTCGGCCCACTGGACGTCGCCGACGGTCCCCGGTCCCCGGCCGGCGGGGCGGGCGCCGCGTCGGACGACGCAGTACCGGCCGCCGCGGACAGCCCCGCTCCCCGTCCCGCCGTCAGGGCGCGGGACAGCGCCAAGGCCGTGGCCCGCTCGGGCCCGGAGAGATAGCGGTTGCGGCTGGACAGGGCCAGCCCGTCGGGCTCGCGGACGGTCGGGACACCGGCGATCCGCACGGGGAAGTTCAGGTCGCGCGCCATGCGCTGGATCAGCGCGAGCTGCTGGGCGTCCTTCTCCCCGTAGAGGGCGAGGTCGGGGGCCGTCAGATGGAGCAGCTTGGCGACGACGGTCAGCATGCCGTCGAAGTGCCCGGGGCGGCTGGCGCCCTCCAGCCGTTCGCCCATCGGCCCCGCGGAGATCCGGACCTGCGGTTCCCCGCCCGGGTAGACCTCGTCGGCGGACGGCGCGAAGACGGCGTCGGCGCCCTCCCGTGCGGCGATGACGAGATCGGCGTCGAGGGTGCGCGGATAGCGGTCGAGGTCCTCACCGGCACCGAACTGGAGGGGATTGACGAACACGGTCACCACGACCTGGCCGTCCGGGCCGACCCGGTCGCGGGCGGTGCGGATCAGGGCGGCGTGCCCCGCGTGGAGGGCTCCCATAGTCATCACGACCGCGCGCTCGCCGCGCCGCGGCAGGGAGCGCAGCCCGGCCGCTGTGCGGATGAGTGCGGGCGCGGGCCCGTCGGCGGTGGCCGTGGTGGCCGCGTCCCGGTCGGCGGCCGTGCGGTCGGCCGTGCGGTCGGCCGTGCGGTCAACGCCGGTGTCCGGGGCGCCGGCCGGGCTCGTCGGCGTGTTCCGGTCGTCCGTCATCGGGTGCCTCCGTCCGCGAGCACGCCCAGCAGGTCTTCCGCCAGCTCCGGTTTCAGCAGGCCGGACGCCATGGCGCGGTCCGCCGTGGCGCGTGCCATGGCGAGATAGCCGGCGACGGTCTGCGGCGCGTGCTCGCGCAGCTCGGCGACGTGGGCGGCCACGGTGCCGGCGTCCCCCCGCGCGACCGGGCCGGTGAGGGCCGCGTCACCGGAGCGCAGGGCGTTGTCCAGGGCGGCGCCCAGGAGCGGCCCCAGCATGCGGTCGGGGGCGCTCACCCCGGCGGCGCGCAGCAATTCGAGCGACTGGGCCACCAGCGTGACGAGGTGGTTGGCGCCGAGCGCCAGCGCCGCGTGGTAGAGCGGGCGGGCCGGCTCCTCGATCCACTCGGGCTCGCCGCCCATCTCGATGACGAGGGCCTCGGCGGCGAGCCGCAGTTCCTCCGGCGCGGTCACGCCGAAGGAGCAGCCGGCCAGCCGCTGGACGTCGACGGCGGTGCCGGTGAACGTCATCGCGGGGTGGAGCGCCAGCGGCAGGGCCCCGGCGCTCCGGGCCGGGTCCAGCACGGCGGTGCCGTAGCGGCCGGAGGTGTGCACCAGGAGCTGCCCGGGACGGACGGCGCCGGTCTCCGCCAGCCCCTGGACGAGCCGGGGCAGGGCGTCGTCGGGAACGGTCAGCAGGACGAGCTCCGAACGGGCCAGGACCTGCGCCGGCGATACCAGGGGCACCTCGGGCAGCATGGCCGCCGCGCGGCGCACCGAGGCGTCGGAGACGCCCGAGACGGCGACCGGACGGTGCCCGGCGAGCCGCAGCGCGGCGGCGAGGGCGGGGCCGACGCGGCCCGCGCCGACGACCCCGACGGCGAGCCTGGCGGGGCGGTCCTTGGCCTCGGGGGGAGGGGGTGTGTTCACGGAATAACGGCCTTCCGTTCCAGTCCGCTGGCCCGGTTCGGGAGGGCCAGGGGCGGTACCGGACGTGTCCCGGCCAGCTTACGCGAGGACGGCCCGCCGCCTTTCCGCACTGTGCGCGGGGGCAGCCGCCCCGTCCCGGCCGGGCGCCGCCCCACCTCTGCCCGCTCCGGTCCTTCCCCTTCCGTCCCGCCCTGCTCCGTCCTGTCCGGGCCGCGCTCGGTCCGGGCCGCCCGCCGCCCCTCGCCGAACCGGAGCGCCCGAGCGGCCGCGGCCGGGGCGAGCGGCCTGCCGCCGTGGCCCGTTTCGCCGCCGGCCCGGCGACAGCCGCTTCCGCCGGTGACACGCGGGCCCGCCGGGCGAGGGCGGGACCGCCGGGGCGCTCGGCGCGGCCGTCCGGCGCGGCATCCTCCGGGAGGGGCCCCGGGAGCGGGCGACCGCACGGCGCGTGCTCCGCGCTCCGTCCGGGATCCGCCCTCGTCTTCGTCACCCCGAGTTGCCGCCGTCGTCCACGGCCTGCCGCTCCGGAGGCGGGCAACCGCACGCAGGACAGCCGGCACGGCCCGTCTCCGGCGGGAGCGGGGCGCGGCCCGCGCGGCAAGGGCGTACGGAAGGCCGGTGCGACATCATCGGCGCATGGCGTACGACACGAGCGATGAGGGGCGGGCCCGCCGGCTGGCCGCCTGGGGCGGGGCCCGCCGGAGGCTGGCGGAGGTCGCGCCGGCGGAGACCATCGGCGGCCGGCTGGCGCGGCTGGCCGCGGAGGCGTCCGCGGCGTACGACCTGACCGAGCGGACCGACGTCTACGGCGACGGGGTCGTGGAGGCCCTGGAGCGCCGGGTCGCCGGACTGCTGGGCACGGAGGCCGCCGCGTTCTTCCCGACCGGGACGATGGCCCAGCAGGTCGCCCTGCGCTGCTGGGCCGGCCGGACGGGGAACGCGGCCGTGGCCCTGCACCCGCTGGCGCACCCGGTGCGGCACGAGCGGGACGCCCTGGCGGTGCTGGCCGGTCTGCGGACGGTTCACCCGACGCAGGAGCCCCGGCTGCCCACGGCCGACGAGGTGCGCGCGCTGGACGAGCCGTTCGGCACGCTGATGCTCGAACTGCCGCTCCGGGAGGCGGGGTTCGTCCTGCCGTCCTGGGAGGAGCTGGAGGCCGTCACCGGGGCCGCGCGGGAACAGGACGCGGTGGTGCACTTCGACGGCGCGCGGATCTGGGAGTGCGCCGCCCATCTGGGCCGGGAGCTCCCGGAGATCGCGGCGCTCGCGGACAGCGTGTACGTGTCGTTCTACAAGTCGCTCGGCGGGCTCTCCGGGGCCGCGCTGGCCGGTCCGGAGGCGCTCGTCGCGGAGGCGAAGGCCTGGCGGCACCGGTACGGCGGGCAGCTCTACCAGCAGTGGCCGACGGCGCTCGGCGCGCTGGCCGGGCTGGACCGGGAACTGCCGAGGCTGCCGTCGTACGTCGCGCACGCCGGGGTCGTCGCGGGCGCGCTGCGCGACGGGCTGGCGGCCGCGGGGGTGCCGTGGTTCCGGGTTCATCCGGAGCCGCCGCACACGCACGAGTTCCAGGTGTGGCTGCCGTACCCGGCGGACGCGCTGACGGAGGCGGGGACCCGGCAGGCCGAGGAGACGGGGACGCTGCTGTTCCGGGCCTGGTGGGAGGAGCAGCGCGTCCCGGGCTTCGCGATGACCGAGGTGACGGTCGCGGGGCCGGGGCTGGAGTGGACGGCGCGGGACGTCACCGAGGCTGTCGCGGAGTTCCTGGGCTTCCTGGAGCGCGCGGAGCAGTCGACTTCCCGGCCGTGAACGGGCTCGAACGGGCTTGAACGGGCCGGGCCCGGGGCGCGAGCGGAGCGGGCCCGGGCGTCAACGGGCGTGAAGGGGCCGGGCCCGGGCGTCAACGGTCCGGGCCGGCTCCGCCGGCCGCGGGACCGGGGCGCCGCCCACCCCGCGCGCAAGGCCCGCCGTGCCCGCGGCGGCCGGCCGGCCCGTGGGGCTCCGTCCGGGGCCGGGGATGCCCGAGGCCGGGCGGGGTGCACCGGCCTGTGTCCGCCCCCCGCCCCCGCCCCGGTGGCGAGGGTCGCGCTTCCCCGCGGCGCCGACCGCGCTTCCCGGCCCGGGGGCGCGGCGCCCCCCCGTGCGCTACGGCATGCCGCCCGCGCGGACCAGGCCGGTCTCGTAGGCCAGGACGACGACCTGCACCCGGTCCCGCAGCTCCAGCTTGGTCAGGATGCGACCCACATGGGTCTTGACGGTGGCCTCCGAGAGCACCAGCCGGGCGGCGATCTCGCCGTTCGACTTGCCCTGCGCCACCAGCAGCATCACCTCGCGCTCGCGTTCGGTGAGCCTCCCGATGCGGCCCTTGGCGGGGACGTCGGCGGGGCCCGGCAGCAGGGGCGTGAAGCGGTCGAGAAGCCGGCGGGTGGTGCTCGGGGCGACGACCGCGTCCCCGCTGTGAACGGCCCGGATGGCGGACAGCAGTTCGGCCGGCGGCACGTCCTTGAGCATGAAGCCGCTCGCGCCGGCCTTGAGCGCGGAGAAGGCGTACTCGTCGAGGTCGAAGGTCGTCAGGATCAGCACCTTGGGCGCGTTCTCCCGGGCGCAGATCCGCCGGGTTGCCTCGACACCGTCCAGCCGGGGCATCCGGACGTCCATCAGGACGACGTCCGGAGCGGCCGGGCCGAGCACCTCCAGGGCCTCGGCTCCGTCACCGGCCTCGGCGACGACCTCCATGTCGGGCTGTGCCGCCAGCACCATGCGGAAGCCGGTGCGCAGCAGCACCTGGTCGTCGACGAGCATCACGCGGATGGACATGTGTTCCCTTTCGGAGGGGTGGGTCCTGCTGGAGCGGTGTCCGGGGCGAGGGGTGCGGGTGGGGATACGGGCGAGCGGCACCTGCGGGCAGTACCGGGCGAACGGTGACGCCAGGGCGGACGGCGACCGGGGACGGCGGCGGAGCGGCGGCCCGGGCGAGGCCGGCCACGCGGGCCCCGGCAACCGGAAGCCGGCCTCCGGCCGCATGGCGTCCCGCCGCATGACACCGGGTCTCAGCCCGCCGGTTTCAGCGGCAGCACCGCGCTGATCCGGAAGCCGCCCCCCGGTCTCGGCCCGGCGTCCAGCCGGCCCCCGACCATGCCGACGCGTTCCCGCATGCCGATCAGACCCTGGCCGAGCCCGTCCGTGCCGCCCTTCTCGTACACCTGCCGCTGCGCGCCCCTTCCGTCGTCCTCGACCAGCAGTTCGAGCTCGCTGTCGCCGTAGGTGAGGCGTACGGAGGCCCCGACGTCCGGGCCGCCGTGCTTGCGGGTGTTCGTCAGCGCCTCCTGGACGATCCGGTACGCGGTGAGCTCGACGCCGCTCGCCAGCGGGCGCGGCTTGCCGCCGACCCGGAAGTCGACCGGCAGCCCGGCGCCCCGCACCTGTTCGATGAGATCGCCCAGCTGCCGCACGTCCGGCTGCGGCACGTACTCCCCGCACTCGTCGCTCTCCCCCGTGCGCAGCACGCCCAGCAGCCGGCGCATCTCCGCGAGCGCCTGGCGCCCGGTGCCGGAGATGGTCTCCAGCGCCTGCTTGGCCTGCTCGGGGCTGGTGTCCAGGACGTAGGCCGCGCCGTCCGCCTGGACGACCATCACCGACACATTGTGTGCCACCACGTCGTGCAACTCCCGTGCGATCCGGGAGCGTTCGGCGGCCACGGCCATCTTGGCCTGCGCCTCGCGCTCCTTCTCGAGCCGGGCGGCGCGCTCCTCCAGCTGGGCGTAGTAGGCGCGGCGGGTGCGGACCGAGTCGCCGAGCACCCAGGCGAGGGCGAACGGGACGGTCATGAAGATGACGACGATCACGAACGGGCCCTCGGGCCCCTGCGGGGGCCAGCGGAGGTTGTAGACCGCCGGTGCCGCGAGCCCCGCGGCGAGAGCGAACCGGGAAGCCCAGCGCGCCCCGTTGGCGGCGACGGTGTAGACGATCACGAGCATGCCGAAGTCGGCCGGGTTCTGCCGGATGTCGGTGAGGAGCTGCACCACGCCCGCTCCGGTGGCGATCAGCAGCATCAGCTCCGGCGCCCGGCGGCGCAGGGCGACCACCGTGCACAGCGCGGCGATGACGAGGATCCCGGCGAAGCGCCGTGCGGGATCGCCGGCCGTCTCCTCCGCGACCCACAGCCCGCCGAGCATCAGCAGGATGGCGGCCCAGAAGGTGTCGACACCCGTCGGGTGCCTGCGGAGGAAGTCGTAGAGACGCTGCACGTAACCCAGCGTAGGGACGGCCGGTAGGTGTAGGGGTCAACCGGACGGCCGATCCTCGGTTCCCGGGCCTACTCCCCAAGGTGGACACATCACCCATCACCGGCGTCCCGCGAGCCCGCATACCGTGGCCGGGTGACGAGCGAGGGCATGCACGACCAGGGCAGCGGCGGTGACGGTATCGGCGACGACATCCGCGACGGTGGCGGGGGCGGGGGGCGGCGCGCGGGCGGGGACGGCACGGAGGGCGCGGGCCGCGGGGCGGGGCGCCGGGATGCCCGCGCACTGCGGGAGCGGCGGGAGCAGCGGGAGCAGCACAGCCCGCAGCGTCCGCAGAGCCCAGGAAGCCCGGAGAGCTCACAGAGCCCGCAGAGCCCGCAGGGGTGGCGGCAGGCCGCCGAGCGGGCGCTCTACGAACCGGGCGGCGGCTTCTACCTGCGCGAGCGGCCCGCGAGCCACTTCCGCACCTCCGTCCATGCCTCGCGGCTCTACGCCGACGCGGTGGCGGAGCTGCTGGCGCGGGTGGACCGCGCGCTGGGGCGGCCCGCGGAGCTGGCGCTGGTGGACGTCGGCGCGGGGCGGGGCGAACTGCTCACCGGGGTCCTCGCGGCCGTTCCACCGGCCCTGGGCGCGCGGCTGCGTCCGTACGCCGTGGAGCGCGCCGCGCGCCCCGGCGGGCTCGACCCGCGGATCGTCTGGCGGCGGGAACTCCCCTCCCCCGGCGAGGGTCTGCGGGGCCTGCTGTTCGCCAACGAGTGGCTGGACAACGTCCCGGTCGATGTGGCCGAGACGGACGCCCGGGGAACCGCGCGGCTGGTCCTCGTCGGCCGGGACGGGCGGGAGGAACCCGGCGAGCCGGTCGGCGGACACGACGCGGAGTGGCTGCGCCGGTGGTGGCCGCCGGACCCCGTACCGGGCTCGCGCGCGGAGATCGGTCACCCGAGGGACACCGCCTGGGCCCGGGCCGTGCGCGCGCTGGACGGCGGGCTGGCGGTGGCCGCCGACTACGCCCACACGCGGGCGTCACGGCCGCCGCTGGGCACGCTCACGGGCTTCCGGAACGGCCGCGAGGTGCCGCCCGTGCCGGACGGTTCCTGTGACATCACGGCCCATGTCGCTCTGGACGCCTGTGCGGAGGCGGGGCGGAGGGCGGCCGCGGAGAGGGGCGCGCGGCCTGCCGTACCGGAGAGCGGGCTGGAGCCGGGGCCCGAGGACGGGCGGGGCTCCGGACAGAACACCGCACCGGCCTCGGGGCAGGACTCCGCGCAGAGGCCCGCGGAAACCTCCGGTCGGAACTCCGCACGAGGTCCGGGGCCGCATTCCGCAGGAGACTCGGGACCGCACTCCGCGCGGGGCTCGGGCCGGGACTCCGCGCGGGGCTCGGGGGCGGCGTCCAACGATCCCGTGCTGCTGACCCAGCGGGAGGCGCTGCGGGCGCTCGGCCTCAGCGGGGCCAGGCCGCCGCTCGCCCTCGCATCGCGGGATCCGGCCGCGTACGTCCGGGCGTTGAGCCGGGCCGGCGAGGCGGCGGAGCTCACCGACCGGTCCGGCCTGGGGTCGTTCGGCTGGCTGTTGCAGCCCATCGGCATCGCGCTGCCGGCGGAGCTGACGGCCGGCGGGGCGGCGGACGAGGCAGGAAGCGCGCCCCCGGGACGGCCCGGCCGGTTCCGGACGTGACGGCGCCGGGCCGGGGCGGAGTACCCCCGGAGCCAAGCGCGGGGCAGCTCCGGAGCCCGGGTGCGGAGCAACCCTCCGGGGCCGGGTGCGGCGGCCCGGGGCGAGCACGGAACGACCCCCGGGCCGAGCACCCAACGCCCCGCGGCCGAGGGCGGAACCGCCCCGGCCCCCGGGAGTTCCTCGGCCGTCACCGGAGTCAGGGACTCACGGGGCGACCCGCGGGCCGAGGAGGGAACACCTTTTGGGCAGGGCCCGGGTCACCCCCCGGAATCGGGCCCGGGGCAGCCCCCGAAACGGGGTGCGGGGCAGCCCCGGGGCCGGGTGCGGGGCAGCCCCGGGGCCGGGCGCGGAGCAACCCTCCAGCCGGGCGCGGAGCAACCCCTCAGCCGGGCGCGGAGCCCTCGGGGCCCGGCGCCGAGCCCCGGGCCGAGCGCGGAACATTCCCTGCGCCGAACGCCCAAAACGCCCGCGTCCAGGCGCGGAACAGCCCCGGACCGGGCACGGGGCGACCCCGGGCCCGGCGCGCCGCGCCGGGGTCCGTCAGCGTCCCGTCATCCAGCGGTCCGGCAGGGCCTCGCGGCGGCCCGTGCGTGAGCGGTCGGCCTGGGCGCGGATGACGGCCCGTGCCTCGGCGGCGTCGCGGAGCCGGGCCGCCACCGACTTGTTGGCGCCGGTGTCGACGATCACGTCGGCCAGCCCGCGCGCCCGCGTCCACGGCCCCTGGCGCAGCCGTACGCTCTGCACCTTCGCGTGCGGTACGAGCGACAGCGTGCGGCTCACCAACCCCTGCCGGGCCGCGAACACTGGTCCCCCGGCCGTGAATCCGTAACCCCGCCACCACAGCGGTACGCACCAGCGCGCCCGGCGCGGCACCGGGCGCAGCGCGCCGGCCACCGCCGGGACGTCCACTCCCGGTAGCACGCGCGCGATCACCATCGCCGCGGTGTCCCGGTCCGCCACGGGCAGCAGCACGGTGTTCTTCGAACCGGCGACGTCGAGTTCGACCCGGACCCAGCCGCGCCGCCGCCACAGCAGCGGTTCGACGATCCGTACGGTCTGCACGCGCCCCGGCGGCACCGTCTCGTGGGCCCGGTCCAGCAGTCCGTGGTCGAGCCGGAGCCCGTCGGGGGACTCGCCCACCGTCCAGTCGTACTCGGTGATGTACCGGCCCGCGCTCGCCGCCCAGAACGCGCCCATGGAGGGGATGGCCGCCGCCAGGGCCGGCCAGGGGCTGCCGCTGAACGCCCAGATCACCGCCGTGACGCCGGCCGCGGCGGCGAGGCCCGCCCAGACCCCGGCGAGCAGCAGGATCGCCACCGCGAGGGTCCGGGGGTGCACGCGCGCCAGTTGCCGGGCGGGCGCCTCGCCGACGTCCCGCGCGGACTCCGGGGCGATACCCGCCGCGCGGGCCAGCAGCTCGGCGCGCAGCTCCCGGGCCTCCTTGTTGCCCAGGAACGCCAGTTCGTCCTTGGCGTCGGTGCCGATGACGTCCAGCTTGAGCTTGGCGACGCCGATGACGCGGGCGAGCAGCGGCTGCGTGACGTCCACGGCCTGCAGCCGGTCGAGCCGGATGTGCGCGGTGCGGCGGAACAACAGGCCGGTACGGATGCGCAGTTCGGTGTCGGTGACCGCGAAGTGGGTGAACCACCAGCTGAGGAAGCCGTAGGAGGCGGCGGCCGGGACGACGACCAGCAGGCCGAGGAGGGCATGGGTCAGGGTCAGCGCGCTGATCCACTTCTGCGCCTGGTCGAGATCGTGGACGACCCATCCGACGGCGATGGCGATCGGTGCCCAGGCCCGGCGCAGCGGGGTGACGGGGTGGAGCCGGCGCTCACCGGGAGCGGTGCCGCCGGGGGGCGTCCCGCTGCCGTCCCGCTCCGGTCCGGGACCGGTGGACCGTCCGGACCCGGAGCTCGGTGCGGACCCGGGGCCCGGTGCGGAGTCGGGGCCCGGGCCCGCGCCGGTGGCGGTCACAGGCCCGCCGATCGGGCCTGGCCGAGTTCGGTGAGCCGGTCGCGCAGCCGCGCGGCCTCCGACGGCAGCAGACCGGGGATACGGGCGTCGGTGGCGGCCGCGGCGGTGTGCAGCTGCACGCTCGCCAGGCCGAAGTGCCGTTCCAGGGGCCCGGAGGTGACCTCCACGAGCTGCATCCGCCCGTACGGCACCACGGTCAGCTCACGCCACAGCACGCCCCGGCTGATCAGCAGGTCGTCCGCCCGCTCGGCGTAGCGCCAGGAACGCCAGTTCCGTTCGAGCAGCCACCAGCCCCAGCCGCCGAGCAGCACCGGCGGTACGGCGAAGAGGGCCCAGACGGGCCCGGCGGTGAACCACAGCAGCGCGCCGAGCCCGGCGCTCAGCACCGGCACCGTCGCCGCGAGGACGAAGCGGCGCAGCCGCAGCAGTCCGCGCGGCAGACCCGTCCAGTCGGCGTCGATACCGGCCCCCGTGCCGTCGTCCGCCGTGCCGGCCGCCTCGCGCGCGTCACCGGTGCCGCCGCTCCCGGCCGCGTCCGCGTCCGTTCCCCGGCCCGTGCCCGTCCCCGTGTCCATGCCCCCAGCCTAGGCGGACGCCGCAACTGCCAGACTGTTCCCATGACGGAGACGACAGTCGGGATCGGCGGCGCGGCGGAGAGCACGGACATGGTGCTCAACATCGGCCCGCAGCATCCGTCCACGCACGGAGTGCTGCGCCTGCGCATCGTGCTGGACGGGGAACGCATCCTCTCCGCCGAGCCGGTCGTCGGGTATATGCACCGGGGCGCGGAGAAACTGTTCGAGGCGCGCGACTACCGCCAGATCATCGTGCTCGCCAACCGGCACGACTGGCTCTCGGCGTTCTCGAACGAACTGGGCGTGGTGCTCGCCGTCGAGCGCATGCTCGGCATGGAGGTGCCCGAGCGGGCCGTGTGGACGCGGACGCTGCTGGCCGAGCTGAACCGGGTGCTGAACCATCTGATGTTCCTCGGCTCGTACCCGCTCGAACTCGGCGGGATCACCCCGGTGTTCTACGCCTTCCGGGAGCGCGAGGACCTGCAGGCGGTCATGGAGGAGATCTCCGGCGGCCGGATGCACTACATGTTCAACCGGGTCGGCGGGCTCAAGGAGGACCTGCCGGCGGGCTGGACGGGCCGGGTCCGGGAGGCCGTGGCCTCCGTGCGGTCCCGGATGAGCGACTACGACGACCTGGTGCTCGGAAACGAGATCTTCCGCGGCCGCACCCGCGGCGTGGGCGTGCTGTCGCCCGAGGCGGTGCACGCCTACGGGATCAGCGGGCCCATCGCCCGCGCCTCCGGGGTGGACTTCGACCTGCGCCGCGACGAGCCGTATCTGGCCTACGGCGAGCTGGGCGACGTCCTTAAGGTGGTCACCCGGGACGAGGGCGACTGCCTGGCCCGCTTCGAATGCCTGCTGGAGCAGACCCATGTCGCGCTGGACCTGGCCGACGCCTGTCTGGACCGGCTCACCGCGCTGCCGCCCGGGCCCGTCAACCTGCGGCTGCCGAAGGTGCTGAAGGCCCCGGAGGGCCACACCTACGCCTGGACGGAGAACCCGCTCGGGCTGAACGGCTACTACCTGGTTTCCAAGGGCGAGAAGACGCCGTACCGGCTGAAGCTGCGCTCGGCCTCGTTCAACAACATCCAGGCGCTGGCCGAGCTGCTGCCGGGGACGCTCGTCGCGGACATGGTGGCGATCCTGGGGTCGCTGTTCTTCGTCGTCGGCGACGTCGACAAGTAGCCGCGCCCGCCGGGCGGGACGGCGGCCGTGCCCGACCCTGCTGTCACAACGGCACCGCCGCCCCGGTGGAAGCGCCGGGGCGGCGGTGATGCCTGTGTGGTGTGTGCGTGGGGCGGGTGCGTGTGCCTCCGGCGGCCCCGGCGGGGCTCCGGCGCGGGGCGCCGTGCGGCCGCTCAGGAGGAGTGGGCGCGCAGCTCCTGCAGGTCGAGCTGTTCCGTCTCGTCGTGCTCGGTGAGGTCGATGACCTCGTTCCGGTTCTGCGTGTGCTCCGGCTCCTCGGCCTCCGGGCGTGCGGCGGTCCGGCCGTCCTGCTGCTTCCGGGAGAGCGGCTGCGGTCGTCCGGGCTTCCCGGACTGCCCGGACTGCCCGGATCCCCCGGCCTGCGCGGGCTGCTCGTCCCGCGCCGCCGGCTCGCCCCGGCCCGCCTGCCGCGCCTCGTGCTCGGCGAACGCCTCGGCGCCGACCACATCGGCCAGGTCCTCCTCGGGGGCGACGGCCGTCAGCTCCGGGCGCTGCCGTGCCGCCCGCTCCGACTGCGTGCCGAAGAAGTCGAAACCGCCCTCGGTGCGCGGTGCGCTGCCGCGCCGCGGCTCGTACGGCACCACGGCCGCGGCGGCCGGCATCGCGTGCTGTTCCCGCGGCGCGGGGGTGCTGGGGGCGGCGGCCGTACGGTCACCGCCGTCGTTCCCGGCGGCCGCCGCGTGCTTCCCCCGGGGCTCGTCCGCCTCACCCCGGCCGGCCTGCTCGGCCTCCCGCCTGCGGGCCGCCAGGACCGTGCGCTCGGCCTGCTGGCGGGCGCCGTTGCGGGCCAGCCGCCGCAGCGCCTCGGAGGCCCGGAGGTAGGCCGCCGGGGACGGGGCGCCGTCCCCTCCGAGGGCGGGCCTGGCCGGTCCGGCCTCGATGGCGAGCAGCCGGCGCCCCTCCAGGGCACTGGCCCGTTCGGTCTCGGCGGTGGCGTAGCGGCGCAGCAGCCCGGCGTGCTCGTTGCGGAGCCGGGCCAGCTCGGTGCGCTTGGCGCGCAGCTTGGCCTCCAGCTCCGCGCGGAGCTCGCGGAACTCCTCGACGTCCGACTCGAGTTCGGCGATCCGCTCCTCGGCGCGCCACTCGTCGCGCGTGCGGGCCCGGTGGAGGTCGGCGACCTGCTTGCCGGCGGCCCGGTCCCAGGCGCGCATGAGCACCGCGCCGGTGACGGCGGCGGCCGCCGCGGCCACGACCAGCAACCGGAGCGCCACCGGATCGTCGGTGAGCAGGGCGCCGACGGCACAGGCGGCCGAGACACCGATGACGGTCGACGGGGGCAGAAGCCGGTGCAGGGGTGGCGAATGGCGGTGGCGTCCACGTGGCATGGCCAGAAACTTACCGTGCGCCTGACGTAGATGGGGACCGCGGCGGCAATCTGTTTTCCGCCGGTTACGTGTCAAGCAGCCCTTTGGACTTGAGGTAGTCGGCCGCCACATCCGCGGGCTTCTCCCGGTCCGCGTCGACGCGGCGATTGAGTTCGACGAGATCATCGGTGGAGAGGGTGTCGGTGAGCCGGCCGAGCGCGGTCTCGATGTCCTTGCCGCCGGCGTCCTCCGCGTTCACCACGGGGAGCACATTGTCGGCGTTCTGCAGTCCCTTGTCGTCGGCGAGCAGGACCAGCCCGAATTCCTCCAGCGTGGCGTCGGTGGTGGTGGTCAGCACCATCTGGTCGGTGCCGTCCTTGACCGCCTGCTTGGCCTGCGGGGTGCCGACGCCCTTGGGGTCCACGGCGGTGATGTCGATGCCGTACGTCTTCTCCAGGCCGGGCCGGCAGAAGGGGCGGATGTCGCACTCGTCGCCCGCGGCGAGCCGGACGGGCTTCCCGGAATCGCCCAGATCCGAGAGCGTTTCAAGATCGTTCTCTTGCGCGAATTCCTTCGTGACGGCGAAGGCGTTCTGGTCCACGGCTTCACCCGCACGGAGTACCTTCAGACCGCGCGGACCGGCGAGCTTCTTCAGCGCGGCGACGGTCTCGCCGACATCGCTGGAGGCGACGGGCTCGGCTTTCGGGCCGTTCTCCTTGGCGTTGAGGAATTCGGCGAGCGTGGCCGCGTATTCCGGCACGACATCGATCTCGCCCTTCTCCAGCGCCGGTTCGTACAGCTCCCGGTTCTTGAGGGTCTTGACCGTGGTGTCGTAACCGGCGTCCGCCAGCAGCGCCGCGTACAGCTCGGCCATGAGCGCGGACTCCGTGAAACCGGCTGAGCCGATCACCAGCGAGCCCTTGCCGGAGCCGGAGCCGCCGGTGCCGCCGCCGCCCTTCTCCTCCAGGCTCGCGCCTCCGCAGCCGGTCAGCCCCGCCGCCAGGACGGCGAGGCCGGCGGCCGCGGAGAGGACGCGGGGGAAGCGGGCGGAGCGCGCGATTCTGCTCATCGGGACACCTTTCGGTTCGGACGGGGGTGCTTCGTGGATGCGTTACGGGATGCGGAACGGGGTGAGGGGAACCGGGGCGCGGAGCCTCTGTGCCGGAGCGGGTCGAGCAGCCACTGCGCGAGTGCGAACACCGCCTCGACGGCCAGCGCCAGCGCGGCGACCAGCAGCGCCCCGGCCACCACTTGCGGGGTGCTGTAGGTGTTGAACCCGGCCGTGATGATCCGTCCCAGCCCGCCGCCGCCCACCAGCCCGGCGAGGGTGGCCGTGGCGACGACCTGGATCGCCGCCGAGCGCACCCCGGTCATGATCAGTGCGAAGGCCAGGGGCAGTTCCACCCGGGCGAACAGCTGGCCGCCGGACATCCCCATCCCGCGCGCGGCCTCCACGACGTCCCCGTCCGCCTCGCGCATTCCGACGTAGGCGTTGGTCAGCAGCGGCGGCACCGCGAACAGCACCAGCGCGAGGACCGTCGGCAGGTCGCCGTGGCGCCCCAGCGGCGTGAGCGTGAGCAGCACCAGCACCGCGAACGTCGGCACCGCGCGCCCCGCGTTGGAGAGGTTGACCGCGAGCGCGCCGCCCCGCCCCCGGTGTCCCAGATACAGCGCCACGGGCAGCGCGACGGCGGCGGCGAGCCCGAGGCTCACCGCCGTCAGCCACAGATGCTCGGTGAGCCGCCGCCCGGCGCCCGCCTCACCCGCCCAGTGCGCCGGGGTGGTCAGCCAGGCCCAGGCCTCCGCCAGTACACCCACGCGCTCAGCCCGCCTTCCGGTCGGCTGGGGCGGCGGAGGAGGCCGAGGCGGCCGAGGCGGCCGGAGGATCGGACGCCGGAGCCGTGTCGGCGGCGGAGGACAGCACGGCACCGCGCCGCCGCGCCGACGCCCCGGCGGACCGTATGTGCCGCGTCCACGGCGTCAGCAGCCGCTGCGCCCCGAGCAGCAGCACGTCCGCCAGTACGGCGAGCACCACACAGATCACCGAGGCGGTCAGCACCTGCGCCCTGAAGAAGCTGTCCAGGCCCGCGTACAGCAGATTGCCCAGGCCTCCGTGGCCTACGATCGCCCCGACCGTCGTCAGCGACACGGCGGAGACCGCCGCGATCCGCAGTCCCGCCATCAGCGCGGGCAGCGCGAGCGGTAACTCCACCTCGAACAGCAGCCGCGCCGGACCGTATCCCATCCCGCGCGCCGCCTCGCGGGTGCCGGCGGGGACGGCGTCGAGGCCGGCCAAAATGTTCCGCACCAGCACCGTCAGCGAGTACAGGGCGAGCCCTGTCACCACCACCGACGCCGACAGCCCGAACACCGGCATGAGCAGGGCGAACAGGGCGAGCGACGGAACGGTGTAGAGGACGGTCGTGAGCCCCAGCACCGGGCCGGCCAGCCCGCGCCACCGGCGGACCAGCAGCGCCAGCGGTAACGCGGCCAGCAGACCGAGCACGACCGACAAAGCCGCGATCAGCACATGCTGCGCCGTGGCGTCCAGCAACTCCTGGGCGCGGCTGCGGAGATACTCCCCGCAGATCCATTCGTTCGCCGTCAGGCAGCTCTGATCGCCCTGGCCACTCTGCGCGCTCTGCCAGCTCCGACCACTCACGACCGGTCCCCCTCGCGGTGCGTTGTCAGCCGTTCCCTCGCGTTGTCTCCCCGCGCGTCCGTCCCCGTTGTGCCCGTGCCCCGTGCCCCGCGCCGTGTGCGCCGTGCGCGGTGCCGCGTCACGGTGTTCTCCTGCTCGCTGTGCGGCGACCCTATCCCCCGGATCTGACATCCCCCCGGGGAAACGGCGCCGCGCCGGTACCGTGGGAGCACCGAATCCGGTGGCGGGCGGGCGGCGCCCGGCCGGGGAGCCGGAGCCGTCGTCCGGAGGGGGACCGTTGATCCGCTTCGAGCAGGTGACCAAGCGCTATCCCGACGGTACGACCGCCGTGAACGATCTCTCCTTCGAGGTCGCGGAGGGTGAACTCGTCACTCTCGTCGGCCCGTCGGGCTGCGGCAAGACGACCACCATGAAGATGGTCAACCGGCTGATCGAGCCCACCTCCGGCCGGATCCTGCTGGACGGTGAGGACATCGCGGCGGCCGACCCGGTGCGGCTGCGCCGCCGCATCGGCTACGTCATCCAGCAGGTCGGCCTCTTCCCGCACCGCACCGTCCTCGACAACACCGCCACCGTGCCGCGCCTGCTCGGCCGGCCGCGGAAGGCGGTCCGCGAGCGCGCTGCCGAACTCCTCGACCTCGTCGGCCTGGACCCGGCCGTGTACGGCGACCGCTATCCCGACCAGCTCTCCGGCGGGCAGCGGCAGCGCGTCGGAGTCGCCCGCGCGCTGGCCGCCGACCCGCCCGTGCTGCTGATGGACGAGCCGTTCGGGGCCGTCGACCCGGTCGTCCGCGAGCGGCTGCAGAACGAGTTCCTCAAGCTCCAGGCGACGCTGCGCAAGACGGTTCTCTTCGTCACCCACGACCTGGAGGAGGCGGTCCGCCTCGGCGACCGCATCGCGGTCTACGGGCACGGAACGATCGAGCAGTTCGACGCCCCGGCCGCCGTGCTGGGCGCCCCGGCCACCGAGTACGTCGCCGGCTTCGTGGGCGCGGACCGCGGGCTGAAGCGGCTCTCCGTCACCCCCGTCGAACCCGGTGACCTGGAGCGGCCGCCCGTCGTCCGCCTCGACGACCCGCTCGGTACGGCCGTGCGCCGGCTGACGGCGGAAGGCGCGCGCTGGGCGGTCGTCCTGGACGAGGCGGGACGGCTCCACGGCTGGCTGCCGGCCGACGCGGCCCGGGCGGGAGCGGCCGCCGCCGGGGCCGGGACGGGGACAGATGCCGGAGCCGGGACGCGGACAGATGCCGGAGCCGGGACGCGGGCGGATGCCGGGGCCGGGGCACAGGCCCGTACAGGGCCGGGGGCGGGGACCGAAACCGGGGCCGGACCAGGGGCCGGCGCGGAGCACGGCACTGCCGGGCAGCGGCACCCGCACGGGCACGGGCCGGGCGCCGGCACCGTCCGGCAGCACACCCGCCGGATGGAGGCGTGGCTTCCGGTCGGCTCCTCGCTCAAGCAGGCGTTCGCCACCATGCTCCAGCACGACGCCGGCTGGATCGCGGTCCTGGACGGCGACCACTTCCTGGGCGTCCTCACCCCGGCCCGGCTCCACGAGGCCCTGCGCCGCTCGATCGGCGCGGACGCGAACGCGCTTCCGCGCACCGAGGTCTCCGTGGACACCGTGCCCGACCGCTGACCGAGCCCGCGCCCGGCTCCCGGGCCCGTCCACCCCCGCCGCGGGGGAAGCCGGCGTCGCGGCCCCGACGGGGGCCGGGTCGCCCCGGGGCCGGACCGCCACGATCCGGATCACGCCCACCGGGACCGCCCCCGCGCTCAAGTGCCGCGCGCCGGTCCGTCCTCCCTCGCCCGCGCCGCCGTCACACCGTGCGAGCCTGCGGCCGATGCGACCGGCACACCGCTGACCGGCGCCAGGTCCGTCACCCCGACCTCACGGGCGAGGACCCGGATCTCCCGCAACTGCGGGCGGAGATCGGCGGGAAGGACCCGGCTCAGACGGCCGAACCGCTCCCGCAGCCAGTCCGCCCGCTCCCGGTCCAGCGGACGCGTCCGCTCCCGCTCCAGCGCCTCCCGGGCCCGCGCGGGGGCCTTCCACCGGCCGTCCGGGCCGAGGGCGTTCTCGTGGACGATGCCGCCGCCCCAGCGGTGCAGCCGGACCGCGTCCAGGAACTTGCGCTCGTCCACACCCCGAAGGGTCCTGGGGATACCCGCGTACGCCTTGTCGTGCATCTCCGTGGCGACCAGGCGGCCGTGCAGCGACAGTTCCCGCATCTCCTGGTAGCGGACGAGGTTCGCCGTCCTGCTGATCGCCGCCGGAACGGCCATGACGTCGGCCTCGGTGACGTAACCCAGCCCGCGGAACTCCACCGCTTCGCGCTCGGTGGAACCGCCGCCCATGTGGCCCTCGCGGATGATGTTGAGCCGCTCCTCCTTGGCCAGCCGGATCAGAGCCCGCATCCACAGATAGGCGTCGCCGCTCACCCGTTGGGCAGCCGTCCGGTCGTCAGCGGCGAGAAGTCCGGCGTAGTCCGGATGGTCGGCCAGCAGGGCGTCGAAGTCCGCGATCACCCCGCCCTCCTCCCCCAGCCTCGCCAGAGCGGTGCGCTGCCCGGTGGTCTTGCTCGACGCGGCCTGGCCTCCGATGAAGACGATGCGCGGCCGCTCGGGGCGGAGCACCCCCTCCAGTGCGCGGGGAGCGATCACTTCCTCGAAGATCCGCCGGTTCTCGCTGTCCGGCAGCTTCCACTTGTTCGCCTCGTCGCTCACGCCGTCCCCCGTCGCAGCTCCGCTATGAGCTCCCGTACCTCACCGGTGAACCGCGCGACGCCCGCCCGGTCCGCCGGGTCCAGCGCGCGCAGCTCTCGTGTCCGGGCTTCCCGGACCTCCGCCCAGTGGCGGACCACCCGGGGTCCTCACCCTCCCCGGAGCTCGCGCGCAGAGCAGAGTGCGCAGAGCTGGTGCAGCACCTCCCCCGCCACTTCGTAGTCGGTGCTCTCGTCCGGGCGCCATCGCGTCGTAACCGCCCCCTCGGTTGTTCGTACGGTCTATCGCTTCCTGTTGTCGCGGGGCCCAGGAGCGCCCTGCTGCCTGGGCAGTCCGGGCATCTGCGGACTGCCGGGCTGCTGGGGCAGTCCGGGCGTCCGCGGACGGGCCGGCTGCGCGATTCCCTGGCCCTGGTTTTGGCCTTGACCCTGGCCTTGCCCCTGCCCCGGCGCCGTCCCGGGCCGTGCCTTCTGCTGGTCCGCGGCTCCCGCCGTCCCCGTGCCCCGCCGGCCCTGCGACGTCAGACCGGCCGCCTTCGCGAGCCGCGTCTGCGGCCCCTGGGCCCCGGCCTGCGCCGCCGCGGCTGCCTGCTGCGGGACCTCCGGTCCGGAACCCGGGCCGGAACCCCCCGGCCCCCCGGGCCCCGCTCCGGAACCACCCGGGCCCAGGTTGACCAGGGCACCGTCCGGCCCCTGCGTCGTGACCCCGGGGACGACCTTCTGCTGCACGTCCCGCGCAGCCGCGGCCGCCCGCGCCGTCCGCTCCTCCGGCACCCGCATGGCGGCCTCGACCAGCGCCTTGCCCGCGTGATCCCAGGAGTACGAACGCAGCGCCTCCCGCAACTGCCGTGCCTGCTCGCGGCGTTCGGGCAACTCGGTCTGGACGCGCCGAATCGCTCCGGCCCACTGGAGCGGACGATCCTCCGCGTATTCGGGTTCGGGAACGATGCAGGCTTTGCCGAGATCGGGGCCGAACCGTCGCTCGTCACCGAGAAACTTCGCCGCGCCGCTCTCCTCGTTGACCAACACGGGAATTCCGTGCCCCAAAGCCTCGGTGGCCACGAGGCCGAAACCTTCGTGTTTGGAGGGCATGATGACGAGATCTGCCTGCCTGACCGCATTCTGAAGCTCGGCGGCATCCTTGGTGAAGAGCTCAACGGTGACGTGATCACCGCCGATCTCCCGCAACTCCGCGCGCACATCCTCAATCTCCTCTGGAGGAGCGCCACGGATCGTGAGATGGACCTCGTGACCCCACTCGTTCAGCAACGCGACGGCTTCTGCTGCGCTCTCAAATCCCTTGAGAGGATCACCCGCACGTCCCATCGCCAGCACGTTGAGCCTGCCGTGGGACGTTGAGTACTGAACTGCTTCCTCAATTCTCGTACCCGGAATCAGTTCGTGCGCATCGGGCACATGCGGGCCCGTCGACGCGAGCCTCTTCGCCTCCTCGGTCAGAAGTGGCCCGACACCGACGACGATGTCGGCACGCGCCATCACCTCGCGTTCAATCGCCGAGTCGGTCAGCGCCTTGGTCCGCGCTCGTTCCGGGTCCAGCTCGTACTTGACCTCCGCCAGCCGCTCCGGGCTGGTGTGCAGGAAGTGCGCCACCCGCGCTTCCGTGTACCAGGCGTCCCGCAGAACGACGGCCGCAGGCCCGGAGAAGCGGGAATGACCGATGATGAGGTCGAACGGCTGCTCTCGCGGATCGGGCAGACCGAAAACCCGGGGGTCCTGCGCGACCTGCTGCTTGAGCCAGACCTCTTCCTCCACCCCCTTGGGGGGGTCGGGCATCGTGAGCACACGGACACCCTCGTGCGGCGCGGTGTCGCTCCGCCCGGTCAGGACCGTGACCTCGTGTTCCCTCCCCAGGGCGACCGCGATCTGCTCATTGAAGACCGGAATGCCGCCCTTACCCATACCACTGCGCGTGCAGACCGCAAGAATGCGATACCGCTGGCCCGTCACGGACTGCCTTCCGTCAGATACTGATGTCCTTCAACTCCCGCCCGAATCCCCAGATGAGGGAATGGCTGAAGTCGTAAGCGCTGTAATGGATGACACCGGATCGCCTGCCCGGATACAGACGTGCCGCGTACTCGTCCAGCAACTCCGCGAAGACCAGAGCCCGTGTGGCCGACAGCACCACATCCCTGTCCCCCATCTCCGGAGCAGGAGGCCGGCGATACGTCTGGGGAGTCCACGGCACGGGGACCAGAGCAAATTGCTTCCGCCAGGAGCTGGCTTCCTGAGCGAACGACGTGGGCTGCCCACCCGTACTGCCCGGGACGGAACCGGACACCATATGGTGTGCCGGATCGATGGACTCGTGCTTCTCCTGCCACACCACAGCGGGTCGCCCGGTCAGGAGATTCCGCAGCTCCACAGCCGCCTCGGCAACGGACCTGGCGACCGACAGATCACCAGCGGCCATCAACTCCTCGACGGACGGCACACTTTCCGCTGCCCGCCACGCGGCATGCCGCAACTCCTCGAAACGCGCGGCCAGATCGGGCACCTCGCGCACCGGACGCGAATCCTGAGAAATCCACGGGGCCTCCCCCGGATGCGGCGCCGGAACTTCCACTCCCAACGGCTCCCGCAAGGCATCAGCCGCCTCGTGAGCCAGCCCACTCAGCTCCGCCGCCTCGGGGCCGATCACCACAGCAGGCCGTCCCGGCGCCAACCGGCGGTACAACTCCCGCAGTACCGACAGCGTCTTCAACTGCCGCGAGTGCGGAATCACCACACACAAACCCGGGCCCATGAACGCATCCGTAAAGCCGTCCTCCTTGCGCTCCACCAGATAACCCGGGTCGGCCGCGAGCCTTTCCTCCCAGTCGCGCAGCGCCTCGTCGAACGTCAACGGCCGGTCCACACCCCCCGGAGCACGCCGGGCGATCACATGCCGGGCAGGATCCGACAACTCCCCCGGCTGCGAAGAGGCACTGTCCACACTCCGCAGCACCGCTTCCAGCTCCTGGAAAGCCGTACAGCGGTCGTCCGGCCACCTCTTGGTCCGGCGATCAGCCCGCCACGTCGGCCGGCCCTGCGCCCACAACATCCGGCAAGCCGCCTGGTAAACCCGCTCGAAGCTCTCCGCCAAGTCCTGCTGCCCGCTGCTGTTCACACACCACTCCTCGCTACTGTCCGGGCCTCATCGGCCCGGCCCCCGTACTCGTCGGACACCAGCATGATCCCGCTCAGCCCGGATACGGCGCCGTGGGCGGCATCTCCTTCGGCCGGTGGCCGCCGGCGCGGCAGCCCGCGAACGGGCCGTTGGGGTCGCGGAGCGTGTGCATCAGGGGCCAGAGGTAGTCGCGGTGCCACACCGCCGGGCCGGTCATCCCCGCCGCCGGGTCGGTGAGTTCCTGCCAGGCCATCCACAGGGCGTGCAGTTGCGCCACGGCCTCCAGGTGCTCCCACCACTGCGGGCACCACGGCGAGGAGGAGCTGACCTCCCGGCCGTACACCGGCAGCAGCAGGTCGTGCACCCAGGTGGTGAGGCCGTCCATGGCCACCTGGTAGTCCTCGCCGTCCAGGTAGAGGATGAACGCGGGGCCCGAGTCCTGTGCCCCGCCGTACCCGCCCTGCCCGTCGTCCGCCCAGCCCTGCGCCCCGTCCGGCTGGAGTTCCGTCGTCATTTCAGCACCCCCTGTGCCGCCCGCGTGGTGATCGCGTCCATCTCGGCCCGTGCCGCGGCCTGGATCCGGTCGGCGCCCGGCTCCTTGTACCAGGGGCGGAGCCGGATCAGGGCCGGCTTGACGCCGGTGGCCAGCAGCAGCGCCGTGCCCTTGGGCAGGGCCCGGATGCGGTCGGCGGGCAGCACCCGCTCCAGCCGGTACGAGGTCGAGCGGGACCGGCCGTCCTTGCTGCGCGAGTAGCTGACCGTGCTGACGTCGTGCTCGCCGACGAGCCGGGACACCTTCTCGACGAAGTCCGCGTCGTCCAGCCCGGCGCCGAGCAGCTTCACCGTCGCCGCGCTCCACAGCGCGTCCATGCCCGCCTCGCCCCAGACCCGGCTGCCCTGTCGGTAGCTCTGCAGCAGGGTGACGATGTTGATGCCGCGGGAGCCGAAGTGGCTGTAGAGGTCGGGCAGATCGGAGATGCGGCAGACGTTGGCCGCCTCGTCCAGCACGGCCGTCATCGGCGGCTCCAGCCGGCCGCCCTGCCGTTCCGCGGCCATGACGCCGGCGCGCAGCACGGAGTCGGCGAGGCCCGCGATGACGCCGGCCGCCGAGCCGCCGCCGTCCTTGGAGAGCAGGTAGAGCGTGTCCCGGCTCAGGACGTGCCGTTCCGGCCGGAACTGCGGCACCTGCGGGTCGGGGGTGACCCAGGCGGCGATGGCCGGGTCGAGCAGGCAGGCGGCGCACTGGCGTGCCGTCTCGTAGATGCCGTCGCGGGTCTCCACCGCGCCCTGGATGGTGCCGCGCAACTGGTCGGCCAGAGCGGGCATGTTGGCGTCGTTCAGCAGATCGATGGGGGTGCGGTCGGCCGGGTCGGCGAGCCAGGACAGCACGTCGGAGACCGTCCGGCCGCCGCGGTTGCCCGCGTGGAAGAGCGCGGTGAGGGTGTTCTGCGCGGCGGAGATCCAGAAGTCGCGCTTGGAGGCGTCGTCGTTGACGGCGGCGACGAAGTGGCCGGCCAGCCGCCGCGCGCCCTCGATGGTGGCGGCGTCGGCGAGCATGTCCCACCACATGCGGCGCGGGGTGTGGGCGATGCCCTGGGGGTCGAACGTCCAGACGGTTCCGGTGCGCTCGCGTTCGGCCCTGGTGACGCTATAGACGTCCGCCTTGTTGGACGTGAGCAGGACGGAGCCGCGGGCGCGCAGCACGCGCGGTACGGCGATGCCGGTGGACTTGCCGGAGCGGGGCGCCATCAGGTCGAGCTCCACGTCCTCGTACGAGGAGCGCAGCTCCGGACCGTTCGGTTCCAGGTTGCCCAGCAGGTTCCCGGTGTCGTCCGGGTCGAGCCGCTTCTGTTTGGCGAGCGCCGGCCGCAGTTCCCTGGCCCGCGCCTCGGCTCCCTTGGGGAGCATGCCGGCCAGTTCCCTCCGCCCGGCGAGCCCGGCGGGCTTCGACAGCCGGCTCCGTACCGCCATGACGGCGAGGACGGCCAGTGCCACCCCGGCGCCGAAGAGCACGGCGATGCCCGCGACGACGGCTCCGGGCGAGGCGGCCGGCCACAGTTCGCCGGGGCCTTCGCGGGTGAGGGTCGTCAGGGTCTTCAGGGAGAACGGCGGCGGGTTCCAGCCGGCGCCGGAGACGGCGGCCCCGAGGGTGCCGCCGAGCCAGACACCGGAGAAGACGAGGCCGACGAGGGCGGCCGCGCCGACGATGAACCACGGCAGGATCTCGTCGGCGCCCGCCCCGGTGCCCTTGCGTCCGGAACGGGAGGTCATCGGCGGGGCTCCAGGTTCTCGTGGGCCGGGTTGTCCTTGCCCGCCCAGCGGGTGTTGGTGTTGTGGAGCTCCCGCTCGGTGTCAGTGATGGCGACCTTGATCGGGATGCCCGGCCGGCCGCCCACCTTGATCAGGAAGCGGCCCCGCCCCGGCGGCTCCTCGTTGCCGCTCGCGGAGGCCCAGCCCGGCGGCGAGGACCAGGAGGACACCAGCTCGATCTCCCGCTCCGACATGCCGACGACCTTGCCGAGTTCCTGCATCTCGTTCCGCGGCAGCCCCGCGCACACGACCATGCCGGCCCGCTCGACGAAGCCGCGCGCCTTGGCCCGGTCCGACTCGTTGCCCAGTGCCTCGGCGTCCTTCAGGGTGTGGGTGATCTTGGCGTCGCCCAGGCCGAGCGAGCGGTTGAGCCGGGTGAGGGCGTCGATCCGCTCGACGATGCCGGAGGCCGCGCGCAGCGGCCGCCAGAGTTCGTCGAGGACGGTGAAGAACCAGCGCTGCGGCGCCAGTCCGGCGTCCGCCAGGGCGTGCGCGGCGGCGACCGTGCCGAGCCCGTCCGACCAGGCCGCGAGCATCGCCGCGGCGGTGAGCTGGGTGTCGGCCTCGCCGATGCGGGAGATGTCGATGCAGACGGCGGGCGCGTTCGCGTTGATGCGGGTGGAGGTCTCCGAGGAGAAGGTGTCGCCGAGCGGGCCGTCGAGGACGCCGAGCAGCGAGCGCTGCAGCGGGTCCACGGCCTCGCGGTAGCGGGTCTCGTCGCCGCGGTCGAGGGTGACGGCGCGCACCCGGTCCGGTCCCTCGTCGAGCACTTTGAGCAGGTCGGGGAGGAGCGGGGCGCGTCCCGGCTTCGTCCGCTCCCGGAGGTGGTGCAGGCAGGCCGAGAGCACCGACTGCTCGTGGTCGTCCATGGGCCGGTTCCGGACGATGGTGACGAGCGCCGCGACCATGTTGAGCACCCGGCCGTGCGCCTCGGCCAGCAGGACCCGGCCCGCGTCGCCGCCGATGCGCTCGGCGGCCTCGCCCATGGCGCCGGGGTCGAGGACGTTGATGCCGCCGACCCCGCGCCCGATGGAGATCACCTGGCCGCCGAGGGCCCGGACGGTGACGGCGTAGTCGGGCTTGAGGTCGCCCAGCACCAGCGGCACCACGCCGGTGGCGGACAGGCCGATCAGCATCCGGTTGACCAGGGTCGACTTGCCGAGACCGGGCATGCCGAGCATGAACAGCGACGGGTTGGAGATGTAGCGGGCCCGGGTGAACCAGGAGATCGGGTCCCCGCACACCGTCGCGCCGGTGTGCAGATGCTGGCCCAGCGGCACGCCGGTCATGGGCGCGCCGGATCCGGCGGCGAACGGCCAGAGCCCGCAGGCCTGGACGGTCGTCGCGCGCCACATCGCCGGCGGGTCCAGATGGCCGACCTGCCCGCCGCCCGGCCCCGGCCAGCCCCGGGAGGGCACGAACGGCGCCTTCGGGGACGGCTGTTGCGGGGGCTGCCGTTTGCGCGCGCTCACAGCGCCTCCCGGATCTCTCGCGGCATCAGGGTGTGCTCCCACGGCAGGATGCCGACGGGGAGGGTGCAGGTGAACGCGGAGGCCTGCATGCGGTCGGCGGGCCGCATCATGACGCGGGACGAGGCCTGGAGGTTCCGCACGGTGGTCGCGGCGTCGTCGAGCTGCTCCGGCGTGTCCACGGTGATCGTGAGCATCAGGGAGAACTCCACGAGCCCGGCGCCGGACGCCTCCTCGGCGGCGGTCTGCTCCGCGGCCCGGATCTCCGACGAGGCGCGTGCCTGGACGAGGCCGCGGCCGGAGGAGGCCGAGAAGTGGGCGTTGCGCCGGTCCGCCTCGACGATCCGGGCGGAGGTGGCCGGGTCGATCGGCCGGTAGATCAGCGCGACCCGCTTGCGGCGGGTGCCCTGCGCGGGCTCCAGCAGTCCGCGCAGCACGCTGGAGCGGACCGTGCCCCGGGGCGCCAGCGTGAGCAGCCAGCTCCGGGACACGCCGGAGTCGTGTTCGTAGGAGGTCACGGTCTCGACGGCGGTCGCGGGGCCCGCGTCCGCCCACTCCAGGCCGGTGCCGCCGTGCTCCGCCCGGGCCGTCAGCACGTCGGGGGCGATCGCCGGGTCGTAGGCGACCCGGACCACCTCGGCGATGCGTTCGGCGGAGAGCGGCGCGGCCGCGCCGCCGCCCGCCGCGACCAGCCCGGAGAGCAGGCCGGGGATCCGCATGGCGAGGTCCGTGATGACCTCGTCCGGATCGCGGCGGGTGCCCACGGTGCCGTAGGTGAGGGCGATGTACGTGTGCATCTCGGAGGAGGCCGCGGGGTAGCGCTCGACGACCTCCTCCATGACGGCGCGGGCCGCGGCCGGGGCGTCCGGGGAGATCCGCGGCAGGACCTCCGCCGCGAGCCGGGTCCCGGTGTCGGGGGCGGTCTCGACGACGACGGAGGCGCCGCGCAGGCCGGGCTCGTGCGAGAGCCGGGCCAGCCAGTCGCCCCAGGACGCCACCCAGATGTCGATCTGCTCGGCGTCGATGAGGGAACCGCCGTCGGGCTCGCAGGAGAGCACGATGGTGTAGAAGTTGCGGCCCGGGTGGTGGATCACGCCGAACGGCCGGTCGTACGCGTCCCGGCCCTCCCGCATCTTGACGCGGGCCAGCATGCCGGGCGGGGAGAAGCGCCCCCCGGGCCGGCGGGAGAGCGGGCCGGAGACGTAGACGTGCGAGCCCTTCGCCTTGCGCCGGGCCCAGCCGGCGCGGACGGCCAGAAGCTGGTACGCGTTCCGGCCGTCCACGGTGCGGAGGGCCAGCGGCAGGACGATCAGGAGCAGCGGCACCAGCACGGTGATCGCCGCCGGGATCGATATGAGGGACGCGAGCAGGACGACGACCAGCCCGCCGAAGGAGATCACGGTGCCGACCAGCCCGAGCGGCCCCAGGCCGGGGCGGCGGGGCAGCCGCCAGTTGCCGTATGTAGGACGCGTCGTTGCGGCGTCGGTGGACATGGACTTCCTTCCGTCTCGGGCCGGAGCCAACGAGGAAACGACTACTCGTTGTGGCCCTTGTTGCCGTCGTTGTCATCCAGCGAGTTGAGCACCTGGGTACCGGCGGCGACGGCCGTCTGCGCGGCCACGGCCGCGGCCTGCACACCGGCGGACGCTCCCGCGGTCGCCCCAGCGGTCGCGGCTCCCCCGGCCGCCCCGGCCGCTTTGCCTCCCGCGCCCGAGGCGCCGGCGGACTGCCCGGCACCGGTGGACGGGGAGCCCTTCGGGCCGCTGGACGAGGCTCCGCCGCTCTTGCCGCCGCCCGAGCCCATCACGGCGCCTCCGCCGCCACCGCCACCGCCGACCGAGCCGCCCGCGATGCTGACGGCGCCGCTGGCGAGGTTGTTGACGGCGCTGACGGTGACGGTCCCGCCGGAGGTCCCGCCGAGGGCCGCGGTGGCCGGGACGATCAGCTTGAGCAGGGCGGGCAGCGCGAACACGGCCATGAGCATCATGCCGAGGCCGGCGATGACCTGGCTGATGGGGGAATCCTCCGCGGTCATCGCGCTCGCGCCGTAGAAGATCAGCGCCGCGGCCGGCTTGTAGAGCAGCCAGGCCGCGAGCCAGCCGATGTGCTTCTTCCACCAGCCGCTGCCCCAGCCGGTCATGGAGGAGGCGGCCGCGAGAGGAAGGGTGCCCACCAGGAGCAGGACGACGCCGATCCTGATGTACATCAGGATCATCTGGACGAAGGTGGCCAGGATGATCAGGATTCCCAGGATGATGATGAGTCCGGGGTTCGCGGTGACCATGTTCTGGATCACCACCAATCCGATGATCTCCGCGCCGTCCGCACCCATTTCGGACTTGTTGAAGAGGTACTGGGCGAAGGCATCGGACGCTTCGGAGAGTTTCTTCACCCCCCAGGTGGCCACCGCCCCGACGAGAATGACTTTCCACAGGCCGTTGAAGGCCTGCTGCATCGGCTGTCCCTTCCGGTCCACGGCCATGCGGATGGCTGCGATCAGAAGAGAGGCGACGGCTATGTACCCGACCAGCCAGTCGACCTCGTTGGCGATGTCATTCGCCGGGTTGATCGACTCCATGTCGATGTAGAACCAGGCTTTGTGGAGTTCCTGGAGGATGTCGGCGACGGCCTTGCCGATGGCCCGGGCGAAAGCCTCGACGGCGCTGCCGATGACGGAGTTGGCGGCGTCGTCGACCGCACCGGAGACGCCGTCGACGACCTTGTCCTTGACGTCGCCGACACAACCGAGGGGGTCCGACGCGCAATTTCCGACCTTGTCGAGGATTCCGTCCTCTTCTTTAATCATCAGGAGACTCCCACAGGACGAATCCATTGGTGCCACTGACCTTCGCGGTGCCCGCGATGATGGAACCGTTGGGCTGCGGAACCAGCTTCCAGTCACCCCCGTGCCACTGGACTGTCAGCGTGGTGCTCATGTAGGCGCCGTCGTTGAATTCCATGAGCATCATGACAGTGGCCTGGCTCTTGGAGTAGGAAAGCACCGAGAACCCGGCGTACTTGCCGTCACGGGGCCCTTCGTCCGGAGAAGTGTCCTCTTGCTTGGACCGCAACTTGACAAAGGAATCCGTATTGGGTCCCGGCGCGAACTGCTTCTCGACGACCTCTTCCCACCCCGGGAAACCGATCTGGTTGGAGATGCCGTGGGCGGCCATGACAGCGCCCATGGGCGTGTGGGCGTAGCACGACCACACCCGGCCGTCGATCAGCTTGGGGCCGGCTGTCTCGGAGGTGGGCACCCGGTTCGCGCCCGCGCTCTTCCACTTCAGGTCCTTCGGCGGCTCCGTGGGCGTCTTCTGATCGCCGTCGTCGGTGCTGCATCCCTCCGGGCGCCCGTCCGAGCCGCCTTCGGCGGCCGGCGGCGCGGACGGCGTACTGGACGGAGCCGCCTCGGTGCCGCGGCCGCCCTCCTCACCGCCGCCCGCGAGGGCGGCGACCCCGCCGAGAACGGCGAGCGAGAGGAGGAACCCGGCGGACAGCAGCCAGCCGCGCTGCTGCCAGAAGGGCTTCTGCCACTCGCCGCTCTCGCCGCGGCCGCGGCTCGTCCTGACCATCGCTCAGCCCTCCGGGTAATCAGACGAAGACGAAGTTGACCAGCGGACCGGCCGCGGCGACAAGGACACATCCACCGAGCACCATGCCCAGCCGTCCCATGTGCTCCGAGCCCTCGCCCCGCCGCATGGAGATCGACATCATGGCGCCGGTGATGAGGACGCCGGCCACACCGGCCGCGGTGCCCGCCCAGGCCACGATGCCCAGCACCGTATCGACCTTGCCCGTCAGTTCGTCCGGGGCGTTGGGGCTGGGGTCCGGGACGCCGCCGTCCGCCAGGTACCGGTACATGCGTTCCCTCAGCACGTTCTGCTCCTTCGATTGACTCTGATTGCTGCGCGACGGGGCAGAGATGCTGCCCCCATGGCCCCTGACGGGCCCGTTGCGGGGGGTGTGGGTGATGCGGGAGGTGACGGGGAGGCCAGAGATGACGGGGGCCGAGTGATGCGTCCATGACACTCACAGGCCGCGAGAAGCGGCCGTCATGTCACGAACGCGACGATCGGCCCCGCCGTCGAGGCGATGATGCAGGCCCCCATCACCATGGCGAACTGGACGAGATGCTCCTGGCCGTCCCCCTGCCGCAGCGAGATGGCCATGCGGATGCCCACGAAGAGCAGACCGGCGACGCCGGCCGCCGTGGCCAGCCAGGCGATCACGGCGAGCACCTCGTTGAGAGGGCCGGTCACGCTGGAGGGGGGCTGAGCGAGCAGCACCCCCGAAGTCCATGCCTGATTCACTGTGTGCCACCCGTTGGTTGTTGAGGACCGGAGACCAGACGAGCCAGCGCCGCCACCTCGCGCGGCAGCGGCGCGTCGAGATTGCCGGTGCGCCACTGGGGGATCCAGGGCACCCGGTGGACCTCGATCACGGATCCGATGACCTTGATGCGCTGGGCGAGTTGACGGGGCGTACGGCCGGGCGCGTCCGCGACGAGCACGGCCGCGGCCACGGTGAGCCCCAACTGCTGCTTCTCCCGACGGAACGTATCAAGGGCCTGTGACAGTGCCTGCAGACCCGTCGCGTGCGTGCGGGCCACCAGCAGCACGGTCACCGGCTCGCCCGCCGCCGGGTCCGGCCAACGGTTCCCGCAGTCGGCACCGCCCAGGACCGCGGACAGCGTCGAGGCGCCCGCGCCGCCATGGGCGTTCACCCAGGCGAAAGCGGTGGGCGTCGCGGCTGTCTCCGCGGCTGCGGCCGCACCGGCGGCCGGGTCGTCACCGCTGCCGGCGGCGCCGTCCCGCGGGCCGCGCACCCAGATCTCGGGACCGTAGGGTGCCCCTCGGGCACCCTGCTCCATCAGTTGGTTCATCTCTCCCCCGTTCGCCTGCGCCATCATCTCAACTACAGCCGTCGAACGAACAGTTCGAGCGGATCAGTAGCATCATCAAGACGATTCCGTGACGCGAACACCGGATATTACTCACGGAACGTCAGTTCGTGCGACCGAGGTCCGCGCAGACACGGGGGAGCGATGTCCGAGGGCAACAAGGGAGCGCTGGTGGGGCTGGCCGCCGGCGCGGGGGCCATGGTCTTCGCGCCGGTGCTGCTGTTCCTGGCGGTGAGCGGCGGCGGGACGGAGCCGCCCGCCGGCGGAGGGGGTGCCCTCAAGTCCGGGACCGTGCCTGCCGAGTACGTCCCCTGGGTCCTCCGGGCGGGCGCGATGTGCCCCGAGATCGGCCCCGCCGTCATCGCGGCGCAGATCGAGGCCGAGTCCAACTGGAACCCCGAAGCCCGGTCCCCCGTGGGAGCCCAGGGCCTGTCCCAGTTCATGCCCGGGACGTGGACCACCTGGGGCCGGGACGACGACGGCAACGGCCGCGTCTCGCCGTTCGACCCGGGCGACGCGATCATGGCCCAGGGGCGTTACGACTGCTCGCTGGCGCAACAGATCAAGCGCTACAAGGACCGGGGTATCGCCGCCGGCCCCACCCTCGACCTCACCCTCGCCGCGTACAACGCCGGCCCGGGCGCCGTCGAGCAGTACGGCGGCATACCGCCCTACACCGAGACCCAGGGCTATGTCACCCGCATCAAGTCCCTCATCTCCAAGTACGAGGACGTGGCCGCAGGCGGTGGCGGTGGCGGTGGCGGAACGATCCCCGCGGGCCAGAAGATGGCCATGCCGCTCGCCGGCAACCCCCCGATGACCTCGCCGTACGGGATGCGCGTCCACCCCGTGACCGGCGTGAACAAGCTCCACACCGGAATGGACTTCGGAGTACCCTCCGGAACTCCCATCCGCGCCGCCATGGACGGCACCGTGACCTTCGCCGGCTGGAACGCCGGGTACGGCAACCGGGTCGTCATCTCCCACGGCACCATGGACGGGAAGACGATCGCCACCACGTACAACCACATGTCGGCCATCGGCGTCAGCAAGGGGCAGAAGGTCAAGGTCGGCGCCCCCGTCGGCGCCGTGGGCAGCACCGGATACTCAACGGGGGCACATCTCCACTTCGAGGTGCAGCAGAACGGCCAGTACGTCAATCCGGCACCATGGATCGGGAAATGAGGGGGACGGCCATGGCAACGCACCGCACGGGCGCACGCCGCGCCACCACGCGGGCCGGCTCCGCCGCCGTGTCCGCCACGGTGTCCGCCGCCGCGCTGATCGCGCTCGCGGGCTGCGGTCTGCCGGGGCTGGGCGGCGGCTCCTCGGAGCCCACGCCCAAGGTCTCCCCGGAAGCGTCCTTCACCGCCAAGGCGCCCGTCCCGAGCGGCAAACCGCTCGGTCCCGGCGCGAAGGTCCCGAGCCCGCCGGACGCCGACTTCGGCGACCCCACCTCCGTGGCCACGGCCTGGGCGGTCACCGCCTACAGCCACGACACCGCCTACGACGCCGGCCCGCACGACGCCGTCCTGCGGGCCGCCCGCTACGCCACCGAGAAGCTCGCCGCCGCCGAGCGCGAGCACCGGCCCGCCGCCGGCGCGGGCGGCCAGTGGCTCCTCTGGGCCGAGCACAAGGCGTGGACCACGGTGAAGACCTCCCTGGAGACCGACGGGGACGCCCCCTCCGACACCGCGACCACGGCATGGCGGCAGATCGCCGTCACCGGCAAGGCGCGCGGCCGGGACGGCTGGAGCGGTCCCGGACCACGGCTGCACGCCTTCGTGCAGCTCGTACGGGACGGCAGGGGCGACCCCTGGCGGGTCTCGAAGGTCAATGTCGTCGAGGCGGCCACCGTGCCGAGTCAGCAGACCACCGCTTCTCCCGACCGATCCGAGTGAGCACCAGATGGCCATCCTCCGCCGCCGGCAACGGGGCAACACCCCCTCGACCGCTCCGCAGACCGCACCCGAGCCCTTCGAGGTGCGCATCAGCGCCGACGGCGGGTGCACCGTCGGCGGAACGGCGATCACCCCCGCCGACGGCGAACCGCTGCACGAGGCGGTCCTGAACTACCTCCACCGGCTGGCGATGGCCACCGGGCACGCGGTGCTCGCCACCGTGTACGACGGGCGCAGCGGTTACGTCACGCCCATCGAGGTCCGGGTGGACGGATCGAGCCGGTTCGCCGGCGAGCCGGGCCACTGGCCGGAGCTGATGGCGGAAGCCGCGCCCGAGCCGGTTTCCCCTCCCCCGCCCCCTGCCGCGACCGAGCCGTCCCCGCCGTCCCCGGCCCCCGCACCGCTGCCGGAGCCTGCGCCGGACGCCGCCCCGGAGCCGTCACCGGCCGCACCCGAGCCCTCGGCGGCGGCCGCGGCACCCACGGCCCCCGGGCCGGCCGCGGAGCGCCCCTCCGGCGCCGCCCCCGAGGCCGCTGCGGAGGCCGTCCCGGAAGTCCCGGCGTTCCTCGCCGAGGCGGTCACCCGGATCAACGAGGCGATTCGCCTGGGCAACATCACGTCGGCGGCGGCCATGGCCGAGCAGAGCAGGGCCTCCGCCGTCCACGCCTTCGGCGAGGGCCATCCGCATGTGCTCAATCTCCGGGAACTGTCGGCCTACGTGGCCTATCTGGCCGGCGATCCCACCCGTTCCCTGGCCATCTCCCTCGACACCGCCCGCGCCTGGCACCACCGGGGCGATCCGCGCGCGTACCAGAGCGTGCTCCAGGCCGCAGCGGCCTGGCGTGCCGTCACGGACGCCCGCGAAGGGCTGCGGCTGGGCGAGGAGTTGTTGGCCCTCTGGGCCGAACTCGCCTCCGTGGCCGGTCCGGCCGCCGCCGACATCACACAACTGGAGGCAGCGCGCCGCCGCATGGGCCGACTGGCCGAACGGGCGGCCGGACAGGCCCAGGGAGTCGCGCAGCCGTCGGCGCCACGGGAGCCGTGATCAGGCACCGGATCCCTCGGTCTCCCCGGGGGGAACGCGGATCCTCGGCCCCTGCCGGCTCCCTGCCGGCTTCTCCCTGCCGACTTTCTGCCGACTTTCTGCCGGGACGGTACCGGCGCGGCTCCGGGACGATACGGGGGCGGCCGGGGACGTACGGGGTGGCTCCGCGACCGTACGAGAGCAAAGGCCCACCCGCGCACCAAAGTTGACCGATACTCTCCTGATCCGATACGCCCGCCCGGGAGGAATCCAGCCATGAGCTCTCCGGAATCAGCAGCCCGGCGCCCCGCCCCGGGACGGGAACGCCCGCACGGCGACCGGCGCCGACCCGCCGACGCCGCGCTCGCCGACCGGGAACGGGAACAGCGGCACGCCCGGGGGCACGAGCGGGACCGCGCCGGGGCGCTCTCGCGGGCGCGGGCGGCCCGCGTGCGGTCGCCCCGGGTGCGGGTCGAGGTGTCGGTGAACGAGCTGAACGGCACGGTGAGCTGGCGTGTCCCACCGCACCGGAACCCCCGCCGCCCCGGCGGAGAACGGCCGGATACCACCGAGCGGCACCGGCGGGGCCCCGCCTCAGCGGAGCAGACCCCCGACACCGCCGCCCACGCGGCCGCGCTGCGCTCGGCCGGTCTCGACCCGCGCGGTGCGGCACGGGGGGCCGCGCCGGTACCGGCGCATCCGGCGGCCGTGTCCGCAGCGGCCCGCATGCCGGTGGAGCACATGTCACCGGAGCAGCTGAGAAGCCATCAGGCGCACGTCGCCGGGCTCAGGTCCCGGCTCTCGGGCGACCTGGCCCGGACGTCGCGCGTGCCCGCCGCGGCAGGGCTGCGCACCGGGATCTCCAGCGGCCGCGTGCACTCCCTCGCCGCGGAGCAGTCCTCGGCCGCCCGCGCCCTCGCCCACCGGCCGCCTCCGGGGGCGGTGTACGCGCCGGCTCAGCAGGCCACCCGGCACCGCTGAACCGGCTGTTGCGCCAGGGCCGTTGACGACGGGGTCGTCGCGCCGGGCCCGTTACGCCGGGGCCGCCCCCGGGCCGCCCTCGTCGTCCTCGTCCTCGGGCAGCCGGCAGACCCGTTCCAGCAGCAGACCGGCCGCCACCACCGCCAGGCCCGCGAGGACGGAGAGCCCGGCGTAGAGGGCCTGCCCGCCGCGGCTGCCCCCGTCCAGGCCGTTCGTCAGCAGGAAGACCCCGACACCGCCGTACATCCCGGCGACCGGCGCGGCGACCAGCGCGCTCGCCTGGCCGAAGACCACCGCCCGCGCGGCGACCATCGGATCGACGCCCTTCGCCCCCGGCTGCCGCTCCCGCTGGGCCTTCAGCCGGCTCCGCAGGGACAGCGCGGTCGCGGCGAGGACGGCGGCGATGGCCGCCAGCACCACGGGGGCGGCGAAGGGCACGCCCGGCAGCGAGCCGTAGGAGTCCCAGAGCCGGGCGACCGCCCAGGCGAGCACACCGGCGACGGCGAAGATCCCGCTCAGCACTCTGATACGAAGTTGCCTCACCGAGTGCTCGCCTCGCTCTTCCTGGTGGACGGACCGACCCCGCACGGCGGGTCACCGGAGGTGGACACCGAGACTAACGGCTACTCGGGCAGTCGGAGTTCCAGGTCCGCGCGCCGCTCCACGCCCTGGCCGGGGATCTCCGCCAGCAGCTCCTCGACGGGGCCGTGGCCGGGCACGTCCGCGGCCGGATCGACGTCGTGCCACGGCGCCAGGACGAAGGCGCGTTCGTGCACCCGCGGATGCGGCAGCGTGAGCGCCGGGTCGTCCGAGACGACGCCCTGGTAGGCGACGATGTCGACGTCCAGCGTCCGCGGGCCCCAGCGTTCGTCGCGCACTCGCTCGAAGGCCTCCTCGACGGCGTGCGCCCGCTCCAGCAGGGAGCCCGGCGGCAGGGTCGTCCTCACCAGCACCACGGCGTTGAAGTAGGACGGCTGGGAGCCGGGGTCCACGCCCCAGGGCTCGGTCTCGTAGACGGCGGAGACCGCCTTGACCCGGACGCCGGGGGTGTCCTCCAGCGCGTCGACCGCGCCCTGCAGGGTCTCCAGGCGGTTGCCGAGATTGCTGCCGAGAGCGATCACGGCCCGTTTCGGGTTGGAGAGCGTGGTGTCCGCGGCGTCCACCCAGTCGGCCACCGAGGCCGGGACGGGCTGCACGGTCGGGTCGCTGGTGGTCATGGGCGGCTCCGGGTGATGGTGATGGTCACGTCGTCGAAGGGCACGGTGATCGGCGCGTCCGGCTTGTGGACGACCACCTCCACCTCGCGCACCGGATCGTGCCGGAGGCAGCTCTCCGCGATCCGCTCGGCGAGCGTCTCGATCAGCTCGACCGGCTCCCCCTGGATCACGGCGACGACCTCCTCGGCCACGATGCCGTAGTGGACCGTCAGCGTGAGGTCGTCGGCGGCCGCCGCGGGGCGGGTGTCCAGGCCCAGCACGAGGTCCACGACGAAGACCTGGCCCTTCTCCCGCTCCTCGGGGAAGACCCCGTGGTGTCCGCGCGCCCTGAGGCCGCGCAGCGCGACTCGGTCCACGACTGCCACTCCCGCTGTCGGTTACGGATGGACGGACGCCGGGCGGAGCGTGCCGCAGGCGTCCTCGCGGCACGCCCGCCCCGCTCCGGGACCGGTGCGCCGCTGATGGAACGAACCTACCTGCGGCCGCTGACAGCACCCGTGCCCGGCCGTGCCCGCGTGTGCCACGGTGCGGCCGGACCGCGAGCGGCAGCGCGCCGCCGGACCCGCCGGGGTCCGTGAACCCACGCTCTCACCCCTTACCCGTCCGCCGTGCGACTCGAACGGGTGAGCTGGGACACCCTTTCGGACGGCCCGCCCGGATCCCCTGGGCAGTCGTGCGGCCCTTCCCATCGGGGCCGTGACACACGGCACCGCGCATGTTTCACCGCGCTGCCGGCACCGCACGCCGCGGCCCGATCCGGCGCGAAGGGGCGGACCGGCAGGGGGGACCGGCGCGGGGATCGACAGGAGGACCGGCCCTCAGAGCAGTCCGGTGCCGCCCGTGCCGCCGGGCTCCTCGTCCTCGTCCGGCTCGCCGTCCTCACCGGCGGTGTCCGCCAGCACCGGCGAGCCGTGGTGCGCCCAGATCCGCCAGCCGTCCCCCGTGCGGCGGAAGACGTTGGTGGCCACGACGAGCTGGCCGACCAGCGGCCCCAGCTCGCCCTCCTCCTCGGCGGGCCCGCCGCTGAGGATGTTCTCGGTGCAGGTCACCAGCGCGGTGTCGCCCTCGATCTCCACCTCGACATCGGTCAGGAAGAACTGGATGTACTCGGTGTTCGCCATGATCAGCGCATACGACCGCAGCACCTCGCCGCTGCCCCGCAGCACCGGCCATCCCGGGTGCACGCAGCTGACGTCACCGGGGAGCCACATGGCGGAGAGCGCCTCGAAGTCGCCCTGCTCCATGGCCTCGTAGAGCGCCGTGTTGGCCTGCTCGACCTGCTCGTAGTCGGTGCTGCGGGCGGGCCGGCTCACCCGGCCCCCTCGACGGCGCGCGCCACGCGCACCGCGTCGGCCGTCGCCCGCACCTCGTGGACCCGTACCGCCCAGGCGCCCTCGCGCGCCGAGATCGCGGAGACGGCGGCGGTGGCCGCGTCCCGCTCCCGGGCGGGCGGCGGGCTGCCGCCGGGGCCGGCCAGCACATGGCCGAGGAAGCGTTTACGGGAGGCCGCCACCAGCAGCGGCCGGCCCAGGCTCCGCAGCTCGGGCAGGGCCGCGAGCAGGGCCAGATCGTGCTCCGCCCGCTTGGCGAAGCCCAGCCCCGGGTCGATCACGATCCGCTCCGGCGCGACGCCCCCGGCGACCACGGCGTCCATCCGCTCCCGCAGCTCGCCGACGACCTCGCGGACCACGTCGGAGTAGACCGCGCGGGCGTTCATGTCCTGGCTGAAACCGCGCCAGTGCATCACCACGAACGGCACCCCGGCCGCGGCCACCACCGGCACCATCGCCGGATCGGCGAGACCGCCGCTCACATCGTTGACCAGCGCGGCCCCGGCGGCCACCGCCTGCTCGGCGACCGCGGCCCGCATGGTGTCCACGCTGACGGTCACGCCCTCGGCGGCCAGTCCGCGCACCACGGGAAGGACCCGGCGCAGCTCCTCCGCCTCGTCCACCCGGGAGGCCCCCGGGCGCGTCGACTCGCCGCCCACGTCGACCAGGTCGGCGCCCTCGGCGACCAGCTCCAGACCGCGCTTGACCGCGTCTCCGGTGTCGAACCACCGGCCGCCGTCGGAGAAGGAGTCGGGCGTGACGTTCACCACGCCCATCACCGCGCAGCGGTCCCACTCCGGCAGACCGGTCACCACGCCGCGCACACTGCTCATGCCCCCACCTTAGGCCCCGGAGCGCCCGCGCCCCGCCGGGGGCACCGGCGCCGGGGCGCGCTCCCGGCGGAATCCGGACGCCGGCGCGCACGGGGGTGCCCCGGCGCGCGCCAGGGGACCCGGCACGCTCTCAGCGCGCCAGGATCAGGCTCATCGCCTCGGCGCGGGTGGTGGCGTCGCGGAGCTGGCCGCGGACGGCCGAGGTGGTGGTCTTCGCCCCGGGCTTGCGTATGCCGCGGACCGACATGCACATGTGCTCCGCCTCGATGACCACGATGGCCCCCCGGGCCTCCAGAATGCGCATGAGCGAATCGGCGACCTGCGTGGTCAGCCGCTCCTGCACCTGCGGCCGGCGGGCGAACACGTCCACCAGGCGGGCCAGCTTGGACAGGCCGGTGATCTTGCCGGTCTCGGCCGGGATGTAGCCGACGTGGGCGACGCCGTGGAACGGCAGCAGGTGGTGCTCGCAGAGGCTGACGATCTCGATGTCCTTGACCAGCACCATCTCGTCGTGACCGAGGTCGAACGTCGTGGTGAGGACGTCCTCCGGGTCCTGCCGCAGTCCGCCCAGGATCTCCCGGTACGCGCGGGCGACCCGGGCCGGGGTCTCCAGCAGCCCCTCGCGGTCCGGGTCCTCGCCGACCGCGATGAGCAGCTCGCGGACGGCGTTCTCGGCCCGCTTCTCGTCGAACTCGCCGACGGCGCGCCCGCTGTTCAGCGTCACCGGGTCGGTCATGTGGGGTGCCTCGTTCCTGATCCGCGCCGTACGAACGCTCGTACGACGAATGCCGCGCCTTCCCAGGGTAGAACCCGGGAGGGCGCGGCACTCATTCCGCAGGGGGAGACTCAGCTCTCCGGACGGGTCTCCTCGGGGAGCTCGGCCTTCTCCGTGGAGATCTTGGAGGCGCCGGCCGACTGGGAGCCGTTGGCCATGGTGAGTTCCTTCGGGGAGAGCACCGGCGGCCGGGTGGAGGGCGTACGGCGGGAGGAGCCGGTCCACGCGGGGCGGGCCGGGCGCTTGACCACCGGGGCGAAGATCTCGGCAATCTCCTCCTTGTTCAGGGTCTCCTTCTCCAGCAGCCGCAGCACGAGGTTGTCCAGGACGTCGCGGTTCTCGACCAGGATCTCCCAGGCCTCGTTGTGCGCCGTCTCGATGAGCTTCTTGACCTCCTCGTCGACCAGCGCGGCGACCTCCTCGGAGTAGTCGCGCTGGTGGCCCATCTCGCGGCCGACGAAGGGCTCGGAGTTGTCGCTGCCGAACTTGATCGCGCCGAGCCGCTCGGTCATGCCGTACTGGGTGACCATCGCGCGGGCCGTGGCGGTGGCCTTCTCGATGTCGTTCGCGGCGCCGGTGGTGGGGTCGTGGAAGACCAGCTCCTCCGCCGCGCGGCCGCCCAGCATGTACGCGAGCTGGTCCAGCATCTCGTTGCGCGTGGTGGAGTACTTGTCCTCCTCCGGCAGCACCATGGTGTAGCCGAGGGCCCGGCCTCTCGACAGGATCGTGATCTTGTGTACCGGATCGCTGTTCGGGGAGGCCGCCGCGACCAGGGCGTGTCCGCCCTCGTGGTACGCGGTGATCTTCTTCTCCTTGTCGCTCATGATCCGGGTCCGCTTCTGCGGTCCGGCCACGACACGGTCGATCGCCTCGTCCAGGAAGTGGTTGTTGATCAGCTTGGCGTCGCTGCGGGCGGTCAGCAGGGCGGCCTCGTTGAGGACGTTGCTGAGGTCGGCACCGGTGAAGCCGGGGGTGCGCCGGGCGACGGCCTGCAGGTCCACGTCGGGCGCGACCGGCTTGCCCTTCTGGTGCACCTTGAGGATCTCCAGCCGGCCCTGCATGTCGGGCCGGTCGACGGCGATCTGCCGGTCGAAGCGGCCCGGGCGGAGCAGCGCCGGGTCGAGGATGTCCGGCCGGTTGGTGGCGGCGATCAGGATGACGCCGCCCTTCACGTCGAAGCCGTCCATCTCGACGAGCAGCTGGTTCAGCGTCTGCTCGCGCTCGTCGTGGCCGCCGCCCATGCCGGCACCGCGGTGCCGGCCGACGGCGTCGATCTCGTCGACGAAGACGATCGCGGGGGCGTTCTGCTTGGCCTGCTCGAAGAGGTCGCGGACCCGGGAGGCGCCGACACCGACGAACATCTCGACGAAGTCGGAGCCGGAGATCGAGTAGAACGGGACGCCCGCCTCGCCGGCGACGGCGCGCGCGAGCAGCGTCTTGCCGGTGCCGGGCGGGCCGTAGAGCAGCACGCCCTTGGGGATCTTGGCGCCGACGGCCTGGAACTTCGCCGGCTCCTGGAGGAACTCCTTGATCTCGTGGAGCTCCTCGACCGCCTCGTCGGCACCCGCCACATCGGCGAAGGTGGTCTTCGGGGTGTCCTTGGTGATCAGCTTGGCCTTGGACTTCCCGAAGTTCATGACCCGGGAGCCGCCGCCCTGCATCTGGTTCATCAGGAACAGGAAGACCAGCACGATGAGGACGAAGGGCAGGAGCGAGAGCAGGACGCCGACGAAGGCGTTCTGCGACTGCGGGGAGACGGTGTACCCGTCGGGCAGCGTGCTCTTGTCCCCGTCGTTGACCCTCGCCTGGAGGTCCTTGGCGAGCTCGGTGCCCTGATCGCCGATGTAGCTCGCCTGCAGCTTGTCGCTGCCCGCGATCTCGACGTCGTCCTTGAGCTCGATCTTGATTTTGCTTTCGTCGCCGGTGGTGAGCTCGGCGGACTTGACCTTGTTGTCGGCGATCGCGTTGACGACCTGGCCGGTGTCCACCGTCTTGTAGCCGCCGGACGAACCGACGACCTGCATCAACACGACCACGGCGAGGACGGCCAGCACGATCCACATGACCGGCCCACGGAAGTAGCGCTTCACGTCCATCCATACGGGGCGCGGGCGCCCCGTCCCTCCTGCCACAGTGAGGCACGCCGGCTTCTCGGTGAGCCGGCCGTGCGTACGGTGAATTACTCGACCTGTTGAAGACTTGCCTTCGGACGGTACCTCAGCTTCCGCCCCGGGCGCTGCCCGGGCGGTGAATGACCACCGTCCGTACAAATCCCAACGCCGCGGCGGCGCCCGGCGTTCCCGCCGGGCGCTTCCGGCCGCTCAGCCGCCGTAGACGTGCGGCGCGAGTGTCCCGACGAAGGGGAGGTTGCGGTACTTCTCGGCGTAGTCGAGGCCGTAGCCGACGACGAACTCGTTGGGGATGTCGAAGCCGACGTATTTGACGTCGATGTCGACCTTGGCGGCCTCGGGCTTGCGCAGCAGCGTGCAGACGTTCAGCGAGGCCGGTCCGCGCGAGCTGAGGTTGGACAGCAGCCAGGAGAGGGTGAGCCCGGAGTCGATGATGTCCTCGACGATGAGGACGTCCCGGCCGGCGATGTCGGTGTCCAGATCCTTGAGGATCCGGACCACGCCGGAGGACTTGGTGCCCGCGCCGTACGAGGACACCGCCATCCAGTCCATGGTCACGGGGGTCGACAGGGCGCGGGCCAGGTCGGCCATCACCATGACCGCCCCCTTGAGCACACCGACGATCAGCAGATCCCGGCCCGCGTACTCGGCGTCGATCTCCGCGGCCAGCTCGGCCAGCTTGGTGTCGATCTCTTCCTTGGTGATGAGTACCGACTGAAGGTCGGCACCCATGTCCTTGTCGTCCACCCGCGTCACTCTCGGTCGTTACGGCCCGGTCCCGGCAGCGCTCGTTCCCGGCGATGGCCGGAGGGACGCGTCGGGAGGCGGCTCAGTGCTCGGCGGCGGTCTCGTCCCGCCGCCCGATGACCAGATTGCCACACCGACGGCGGACCTCCACGCGCCCGGGGAGGTTGAGGGCGCCCTGGCCGTGCCAGTCGGTGACCAGCCGGTCCATCTCCTCGATGTGCCGGGCGAAGAGCGAACCCCCGGGCGAACCGGCCGCGATGGCCGCACGGCGCAGCACCCGGCGGCGGATGGCGGGCGGCAGCGCGGCGAGCTTGGCGGCGTCCAGGCCGACCCCGGTCCCGGGGCCGGCCGGGCCGGACCGGACGGAGCGTTCGGCGTCGTCCGCCCAGACGTCGAGGGCATCGGCGTCGTCACGGGAGAGCTGGGCGGTCCGGGCGAGGGCCTCGATCACTCCCTTGCCCAGGGACTTCTCCAGGGCGGGCAGCCCTTCGTGACGCAGCCGGGAGCGGGTGTAGGAGGGGTCGCTGTTGTGCGGGTCGTCCCAGACGGGCAGCGACTGGGCGAGGCAGGCCGTGCGCGCCGTCTGCCGGTCGAGCCGGAGGAACGGGCGCCGGTAGCGGCCGTCCCTGCCGGAGACGGCGGCCATGCCGGAGAGCGAGCGGATGCCGGAGCCGCGGGCGAGCCCGAGGAGGACGGTCTCCGCCTGGTCGTCGCGGGTGTGGCCGAGCAGGACGGCGCGGGCGCCGTACCGGTCCGCCACGGCGTCGAGGGCGGCGTAGCGGGCGTCGCGGGCGGCGGCCTCGGGCCCGCCGGACCGGCCGACGTCGACCGCGACCGTCTCGACGGGGTCGAGCCCGAGCTCGCGCAGGCGCGCGGCCACCTCATCGGCGCGCTTCCCGGAGCCGGGCTGGAGGCGGTGGTCGACGGTGACGCCGCCGGCGCGGATGCCCAGCTTGGGGGCCTCGAAGGCCAGCGCGGAGGCGAGCGCGACGGAGTCGGCGCCCCCGCTGCAGGCAGCGAGCACCAGTGGGGCGTCGGGGACGACGGGAGCCGGGCGGCCGGACGGCTCGGGACGTCCGGCGGGCGGGACGGCAGGCGATGCGGAAGAGGCGGAGACGGCGGAAGGGGAGACGGCGGAGGAGGAGTAGGGGAGCGCGCCGGCGGCGGCGAGCTCGGCGAGGAGGTCGTGGAGCGTGCGGCGGACCGCCAGGCGTATCGCCGCGACCGCTGGATGGGGACCCATGTCCGGTTCCCTTCCTGTCAGGGGGGAGAAGTCTCGGGGGCCGTGCGGGCCGGGGGCGGGAAACCGCCCTTCGGCACTCGGCCTTCCGTCACACTGTGTGCGTCGATGGTGACAGAGGCGAGCCATTACCCGAGCATCGCACGCCTTCCCCGGCCCCACGGTCCCTCGGACGGGTGATCTGCAGGACTTCCATTCGGCCCCGGCCCCGCGGCCCCGGTCCCGCGGCCCCCGTCCGTGGCGCGCGGCACCGGCTCGCCGGCGGGGCCGCGGCGGGCCGGTGAGCCGATGGCCGCGGTGGGTCAGCTTTCCTTGCGGTGCACCCGGGCCACCCACTCGGCCGGTGCGGCGATCTCCGCCTTGGTCGGCAGCGTGTTGGGCGAGGTCCACACCCGGTTGAAGCCGTCCATGCCGACCTCGTTCACCACGGCCCGGACGAAGCGCTCGCCGTCGCGGTACTGGCGGAGCTTGGCGTCGAGGCCGAGGAGCTTGCGCAGGGCCTGGTCGAGCCGGCCCGCGCCGCTCGCCCGGCGCTGCTGGAACTTCTCGCGGATCTCGGCCACGGACGGGACGACGTCCGGGCCCACTCCGTCCATGACGTAGTCGGCGTGGCCCTCCAGCAGGGACATCACGGCCGTGATGCGGTTCAGGACCTCCCGCTGGGCGGGGGTCTGCACCAGTTCGACGAAGCTGCGGCCGCCGTCGCCCTCGCCCTCCTGCCGGCCGCCGGCGAGGGACTGGGCGGCCTCGCGGACGCGTTCCAGGAGGGTGCCGGGGTCGATGTCGGTCTCGGCGAGGAAGGTCTGGATCTCGCCCTCGATGTGGTCGCTGAGCCAGGGGACGGCCGAGAACTGGGTGCGGTGGGTTTCCTCGTGCAGGCAGACCCAGAGCCGGAAGTCGTGCGGCTCGACGTCGAGTTCGCGTTCGACGTGGACGATGTTCGGGGCCACCAGCAGCAGCCGGCCGCCGTTCGCCCCGGCGGGCAGGTCGCGGCCGGGCGGGGCGAAGGTCTCGTACTGGCCGAGGACGCGGGAGGCGAGGAAGGAGAGCAGGGCGCCCAGCTCCATGCCGGTCACCTTGGAGCCCACGGCGCTGAGCACGGCCCCGCCGGGACGGGCGGCGCGGCGGCCCTCGACCTTCTCCAGCAGGGGCTTCAGCAGCTCGCGGAAACCGGCGACATTGGCCCGGATCCAGCCCGGCCGGTCGATGACGAGGACGGGGGTGCCGCCGCCGGGGCCGGGCGCCGTGCCGTCGGCGGGCGGGGCCGCCATCCGGGTGAAGGCGCGCACGTGTTCCTCGGAGGACCCGGCGTGCCGGCGCAGCTCGGACACCACCGCGCGCGCCTCGTCACGGCTCACCTCGGGGCCCGGCCGTACCAGCCGGGTCGCGGTCGCGACCGCGAGATTCCAGTCGACCATCTGGGCACCGCCGAAACTCGTCATGACTTCACCGTACGTGGCATGCGGAGAGAGCGGGAGAAGTCCATGGCGGGGGCGTGGCCGGGCGGGGCGGACGCCCCGGTCACGGCTCCGGAGCGGTGGCGTGCTGGGCGGCCGCCCCTCCGCGGCGGGAGCCGGACGGACGGTCGCCCGGGCGCCGCCGCGGGGCGACGGCCGGGGCGGGACGGTCGCCGGCGGCGGAGCCGAGCGGCGCCTGCGGCTCCGGCGCGGCCCTCCCGCCGCGTCCACCGCGGGCAGCAGCCGCCGTCGTGCGCGCGGCGGCCGGTGCGGAGGCGGGCCCGCTCGTGCCCGCGGGCGGTCAGCGGCAGCCGCAGTTGGCCAGGGCCGAGGCCATGCGGTCAAGGGCCGCCTGGGCTCCGTGGGCGTCGCCGCTGCCGTTGGTGAGGAACGCGAAGGCCAGCAGCCGGCCGTCGGCATCGACGACCGTTCCGGCCAGGGCGTTCACCCCCGTGAGCGTGCCGGTCTTGGCGCGGACCATGCCGGTGCCCGCCGAGGCGTCCGCGTAGCGGCTGCGGAGGGTGCCGCTGAATCCGGCCACGGGCAGTCCGGTGAGGACCGGGCGGAGCTCGGGGCGCTCGGGGTCGGTGGCCCGGACCAGCAGCTGGGCGAGGAGGGCCGCGGAGATCTTGTCGTCCCGGTCGAGGCCGCTGCCGTCGGCGAACCGGGCGCCCTTCAGCGGCAGGCCGAGCCCGGCGAGGCGGGCCCGTACGGCCTTGCCGGCGCCGGTGAAGCTCGCCGGTTCGCCGTCGGCGACGGCCGTCTCCCTGGCGAGGGCCTCGGCGATGTCGTTGTCGCTGTTGGTCAGGGCTCGTTCGACGAGGGCGGAGACGGGCATGGAGCGGACGGCGGCGACCCGCTCGGTGTCCTTTCCGGCCTTGGCGTGGCGCGGCTTCCCCTTGATCTTGACGCCGCGGTCGCGCAGCAGGTCGGCGAAGGTCTCGGCGGCGTCGGCGGCGGGGTCGGCGGAGCGGGGCGCGGGGCCGCGGTGGCTGTCGTCGAGGCGGCCCGCGTCGGTGCTCAGCGGGACGACCGGGGCGATGTTGTCGTTGGGCCCTATGGGGTGCCGGGTGGGGCCGGACCAGCGCGAGGTGTCGTACGCCAGGGCGGCCTTCTTCACGCCGTCCTTCTTGAGGGCGCTCGCGGTGCGGTCGGCCAGGTCGCGCAGGCCGGCGGGGTTGCCGGGCTGCCGGGAGCCGCGGGCGGTGAGGGTCGGGTCGCCGCCGCCGACGAGCACGATCTCGCCCTCGCCGGAGCCGGTGACGACCTCGGTGGTCAGCCGGTGGTCGGGGCCGAGCGCGGTGAGGGCGGCCACCGCCGTCGCGATCTTGATCGTGGAGGCGGGCACGGCCGCGGTCTCCGCCCGGCTGCCGTGGAGCAGTTCGCCGGTCGCGGCGTCGGCCACGGCGGTGCTGCTCAGCGGGCCCAGCGCCGGGTCGTCCAGCAGCGGGGTGAGGGCGTCCTCCAGGCCCGTCGCGGTGGGCGGCGGGGCGGCTCCCGACGAGCCGGCGGCGCCGCCGAGGGCGGCGAGGACGGCGGTGGCCGCGGGCGCGGTCCCGTCCGTGGCCGACGTCCCAGGTGACCGGCCATCGTGACGCTCGCCACCCTCGCCGTTCCAGTGGGCCGCGCGGGCCCGCTCGGCCGTACGCTGTCCGGAGTCCCATGGGCCGGCCGCGGTCACCGCTCCGGCCGCCATGACGAGCCCGAGTACGGCGGAACCCGCCGCCAGGTGCCACGGCGGAAGGGCCAACCACCCGCCGACGGGCCACCTGAACCGCCACCATCCGGCCTCGGGCACTTCGGACCAGCCCCTTTCGCACCCACGCCCCCGCGTGAGGGACACTTAACCATCAGAATTATGGCCTGATCATGGAGGAGCCACCCGTGGAGTTCGACGTCACCATCGAGATCCCGAAGGGTTCGCGCAACAAGTACGAGGTGGACCACGAGACGGGCCGTATCCGCCTGGACCGCCGGCTCTTCACCTCGACGAGCTACCCGGCCGACTACGGGTTCGTCGAGAACACCCTCGGCGAGGACGGCGACCCGCTGGACGCCCTGGTCATCCTGGACGAGCCGACCTTCCCCGGCTGTCTCATCAAGTGCCGCGCGATCGGCATGTTCCGGATGACGGACGAGGCGGGCGGTGACGACAAGCTGCTGTGCGTGCCGGCCTCGGACCCGCGCGTCGAGCACTTGCGCGACATCCACCATGTCTCGGAGTTCGACCGCCTGGAGATCCAGCACTTCTTCGAGGTCTACAAGGACCTGGAGCCGGGCAAGTCGGTCGAGGGCGCCAACTGGGTGGGCCGCGCCGAGGCCGAGGCCGAGGTCGAGGCGTCCATCAAGCGCCTGGAGGCCTCCGGAGGGGCGCACTGACCACGACGATCGCGCCGGAGTGATCCGGCCGCGGGCCCGCCGGCGCGGCGGCCCGCGCGGCGGCGGTACGGGCGGGCGGCGCACTCCTCGGGGGTGCGCCGCCCGCTTGCTGCCCGGGGCGCCCGGTGGGCGGGACATACCGGGCGAGTGCCCCGGGAATGCGCCATGGTGGCCTGGGGGACCGGGCCTGGCCGGGAGCCGCAGGGAACGGGGAACGGGGAACGGGGAACGGACGAGGGTTCCACGAGGAGGATCGGAGCACGTGGTGGCGGACACCCAGCGGCACGGCGGTGCCCCCGGGCCGGAGCGCGCGGGCGCGGAGGAGGCCGAGGACCGCAAGCCGCAGTCCGACGAGGCGCGCAGCGCCTTCACCCCGCCGCTCGGCCTCCCGCTGCCGCCGCCTCCGGAGGACGAGCACCCCACCTCGGAGTTCGCCCTCCCCCTCGGTCTGGCCCCGGAGCCGCCCCCCGAGCCGGAGGGGTCGGCCTTCGCGCCGCCGGGCGGCCGGCAGCCCCAGGCTCCGGACGCGAACGGCCGGGGCGGGCCCAGTGCCTTCCCCGCCTTCACTCCCCCGCACGGCATACCCGCCGTCCGGCTGTCCAAGGACCAGCCCTGGCAGGACCGGATGCGCACCATGCTGCGGATGCCGGTGGGCGACCGCCCGCTGCCCGAGCGGGCGGAGCGCCACGAGGACGAGTCGGGGCCCGCCGTCCCCCGGGTACTGGACATCTCGCTGCGGATCGGGGAGCTGCTGCTGGCGGGCGGCGAGGGCGCGGAGGACGTCGAGGCGGCGATGTTCGGCGTCGCCCACGCCTACGGGCTCGACCGCTGCGAGCCGACCGTGACCTTCACGCTGCTCTCCGTCACCTATCAGCCGTCGCTGGTGGACGACCCGGTCACGGCCAGCCGGACGGTACGCCGGCGGGGCACCGACTACACCCGGCTGTCGGCCGTCTACCGGCTGGTGGACGACATCACCTCCGACGATGTCGAGATCACGCTGGAGGAGGCGTACCGGCGGCTGGCCGACATCCGGCGGAACCGGCACCCCTACCCCGGCTGGGCGCTGACCCTGGCCGGGGGGCTGCTCTCGGGGTCGGCGAGCATACTCGTCGGCGGCGGCTGGCTCGTCTTCCTCGCGGCAGCGGCCGGGGCCATGCTCGGCGACCGGCTGGCCTGGCTGGCCTCGGGGCGCGGGCTGCCGGAGTTCTACCAGTTCGTGGCGGCCGCGATGCCGCCCGCCGCGATGGGCGTGACGCTGGTGCTGGTGCACGCGGACGTCAAACCGTCCGCGGTGATCACGGGCGGGCTGTTCGCGCTGATCCCGGGGCGGGCGCTGGTGGCCGGGGTGCAGGACGGGCTGACCGGCTACTACATCACCGCCTCCGCCCGTCTGCTGGAGGTCGTGTATCTGATCGTGGGCATCGTGACCGGGGTGCTGCTGGTCCTGGTGGTGGGCGTGGAACTGGGCGCCGAGCTCAGCCCGGACGAGTCACTGGGCAGCGCCTACCGGCCGGTGACGCAGATCGTCGCGGCGATGCTACTGGCGCTGGCCTTCTGCATCATGCTCCAGCAGGAACGTTCCACCGTGCTGGCGGCCACCCTCAACGGCGGGATCGCCTGGGTCGTCTACGGCGCGATGCACGACGTCGGGAACATCTCGCCGGTGGCGACGACCGCCGTGGCGGCCGGGCTCGTCGGCCTCCTCGGGCAGCTGCTGTCCCGCTACCGGTACGCCTCCGCGCTGCCGTACGTCACCGCCGCCATCGGGCCGCTGCTGCCCGGTAGCGCCACCTACTTCGGTCTGCTCGGCATCGCGCAGGGCGACCTCAACGCCGGCCTCGGCTCGCTGACGAAGGCCGTGGCGCTGGCGCTGGCCATCGCCATCGGGGTGAACCTGGGGGGCGAGCTCGCCCGGCTCTTCCTCAAGCGGCCGACGGTGGAGGCCGAGACGGGCGAGCGGCGGGCGGCCAAGCGCACCCGCGGATTCTGATCCGGCCTCCCGGGCCGTCAGGGCTGTTCCGGCTGCCCGTACCGGTGGGGCCTGCCCTGCCGCGTCGGCTGCCCGTACTGGTCGGGCTCCTGACCGTACTGATCCTGCTGACCGTACTGGTCCTGCTGACCGTACTGCTGCGGCTGACCGTACTGCTGGTGAGGCTGCGGCTGCCCGCCGTACTGCTCGGGCCGGCCGTACTGCTCGGGCTGCCCGTACTGCTGCGGCTGCTGACCGTACTCGTCCGGCCGGCCGTACGGCTGCTGCTGCCCGCCGTACGGGCCCTGCCCGCCCTGCTGACCGTACTGGCCCTCCTGGCCGTACGGCTGCCGACCGTACTGCTCCGGCTGACCGTACTGCTGCGGCTGCTGACCGTACTGCTGCTGACCGTACTGCTGCGGCTGCCCGCCGTACGGGCCCTGCCCGCCCTGCTGACCGTACTGGCCCTCCTGGCCGTACGGCTGCCGGCCGTATTGCTCCGGCTGACCGTACTGCTGCGGCTGCTGGTCGTACTGCTGCGGCTGCTGGTCGTACTGCTGCTGACCGTACGGCTGCTGCTGCGGCTGCCCGCCGTACGCGGGTGCGGACTGCGCCGGCTGTCCGAACGCCGCCTGCGGGCCGTCCTGCGGCTCGGACGCGGACGCGGACTCGGGACGGGCCAGGGCCGGCTCCTCCGGGAGGGGCGCCGCCCGGCGGGACTGCGCGCGGGCCCGGAGCACCTCGATGATGATCGGCAGCACCGAGAGCAGCACGATCAGGATGAGGATCTTCTCGATGTGCGCGTGCACGAAGTCGATCTGGCCGAGGAAGTAGCCGAGGACCGTCACACCGGCGCCCCAGAGCATGCCGCCGATGACGTTGAAGGTGATGAACGAGCGGTAGTTCATCCGGCTCACACCGGCGACGATCGGGGTGAACGTCCGGACGATCGGCACGAAGCGGGCCAGGACCAGCGACTTCGGGCCGTACTTCTCGAAGAAGTCGTGCGCCTTCTCGACGTTCTCCTGCTTGAAGAACCGGGAGTCCGGCCGCGTGAACAGGGCCGGTCCGACCTTGCGCCCGAAGAGGTAGCCGACCTGGTCGCCCAGGATCGCCGACACCACGACGAGCGTGCAGATCAGCCAGAGCGGGTAGCTGAGCGTGTCCGTCGCCACCAGCAGACCGGTGGTGAAGAGCAGGGAGTCACCGGGCAGGAAGAAGCCGAAGAACAGACCCGACTCGGCGAACACGATCGCCAGCACGCCGATCAGTCCGAAGGTCTGGATCAGATAGTCCGGGTCGAGCCAGCTGGGGCCGAGCGCGAGGGTGGTCACGGAAGTAGAGACTCCAGGTTCGGGGCGCAGGCTCGAGCAAGGGCCCGGGCGCGGTTCGTGGGGCGACTGTACAGCCCTCCCCAAAGCTACCAACGCCCCGGAAATGCGCGGGGTTCCGGAGCCCCCCGCCCGGTGGCCGGCCCGCCGGACGGGGCCGGTGACGCCGGGGCGGGCTTGCGTGCCGCGGCGGCGGGCAGGCGGTAATGTCCGCCCCTCGTCAGGGGGGTTCGTCACATGAGAGGAGCCGTTCCATGTCCAGTGCCGTCTCCGGTGCCGTGCGTCTCGCCGTCATCTACTACTCGTCCACCGGGACCAACACCGCCGTCGCCAAGGAGATGGCGAACGCCGCGGCGAACGCGGGAGCGGAGGTGAGGCTGCTCCGAGTGGCCGAACTCGCGCCCCGGGCCGCCGTGGAATCCAACCCGGCGTGGGCGGCGAACGCCGACGCGACGGCGGACATCCCCGAGGCCGGTCCGGACGACATGCTCTGGGCCGATGCGGTGATCTTCGGGTCCCCGACCCGCTACGGCAATGTGTCCTCGCAGCTCAAGCAGTTCATCGACAGTCTCGGCGGGCTGTGGGCCGAGGGGAAGCTGGCCGACAAGGTCTACAGCGGCTTCACCTCGTCGGCGACGCTGCACGGCGGCCAGGAGTCCACCCTGCTCGCGCTCTACAACACCATTTACCACTTCGGCGGGGTGGTGGTGGCCCCCGGCTACACCGATCCGTCGAAGTTCACCGACGGCAACCCGTACGGCACCTCGCACGTGGACGCCCAGGGGCAGAACCCGGTGGACGAGACCACGCTGCGGGCCGCGCGGGTGCAGGCCGAGCGGGTGGTGCGGTTCGCCCGGGCGATCAAGACCGGGTCGGCCGCGGACGGGGGATGACCCCTGCCGACGAGGGATGACGCCGCGGACGGCCGACGGCCGAGCCGGTTGCGCGGGCAGTGGCCGAGCCGACAGCGAGGCCGGTGGCCAAGCCCACGGCGAGGACGGACCGGGCCCGGTCAGCTCCGGTCCCGGGCGCCGTCCGGGACGGGGCCGGGCCGGGCCCTGCCCGTCCCCGGGCCCGGGGTCCGGCCGCGGTTCGCGTCCCGGTCCGCGAAGGGGTTCTCCGCTCCCTCCGGCAGGACGTCCACCGAGCGTTCGCCCTCCCCGGCCATGACGTAGGCACCGCCCTCCAGCCGGGCGATCAGTCCGCGGGTCCACTCCGCGCCGCTGTCGGCGAGATGGGTCCAGAGCCGCATGATCTCCCCGATGTGGCCCCACTCCTCGGGGGGCGCCGGCGGCAGCCACTCCCGCTCGACCTCGTCCCGCCACGCCTCCAGCGCCGCCACCCGCCGCTTCAGCAGGGCGACGGCCTCCTCGCGCGGCAGGTCGACGAGGAAGCCGACCCCGGCGGTCAGCAGGTCGGGCTTCTGGTCGTGCCGGAGCAGGGCCTCGCGGAGCAGCGCCAGATACTCCCGCTCCCCCTCCGGCGTCAGCTCGTACTCGGTGCGCGGCGGGCCGCCGGCCGGGCTCGGCTCGGTGTCGTGGGCCAGCAGCAGGCCCTGCTTCGCCATCTGCTTCAGCGCGTGATAGATCGAACCCGGCTTGACGTTCGACCATTCGTGGGCGCCCCAGTACTCCAGGTCGCTGCGGACCTGGTAGCCGTGGGCCCGGCCGTGCTGGCGGACGGCGCCCAGCACCAGCAGTCGCGTCGCCGACATCGGCCGTCCTCTCCCCGCCGTCCGGTCCGTACGGCGTCACCCTAGCCAAGGCGGCGCCGGCCGGCCGGACGCGGGAGGGGTGGTTCAGGCGGTGGCCCGCTGCCGGCCGGCTTCCGCCTCGGCCGCTGTCTCCGTCTCGGCCCCCGCTTCGGCCGCCATGGCGGCGTCGACCAGTTCGAACGCCGTCTTCCCGTCCAGGGATTCGCGGATGATGTCGGCGTGGCCGGCGTGCCGGGCGACCTCCTGGATGAGCGTCAGGACCAGCCAGCGCATCGACCGCTCGGCCCCGGGCGGGAACCACGGCGCCTCGGGCAGCGCGAAGGTCGCGTCGAGATCCGGCACCTCGCGGACGAAGCGCTCGGTGCGGGCCGCGACCTCCTCCCATTCGGCCAGCTTGCCGGCGATGGTCTCGTCGCCGACCAGCCGGAAGCTCTCCTGCCAGTTGGATTCGTCGCGCTCCGTCGCGTACCTCAGGCCCCGGCCCGTGCGCACCCAGCCGTCCTCCACCTCCACCAGGTGCTTGAGCAGTCCGGAGAGGGAGAGTCCACTGGCGCTCGGCTTCCGTGCCGCCTGCTCCTCGGTGAGCCCGAGCAGCGCGCGCCGTACCGCCCCGCGCTGCGCCTCCAGGTAGGCGAGCAGGGCACCGCGCTCGTCACCGCGGTTCTCGGCTTCCACGAGAGTGGGCATGGGATGACCTCTCTGTATGGGTACGCTCTGGTCCGGCCGGATACGCACCTCTCGTTCGGAACATCCCTCACGCTACGGGGACTTGCGGTCAGTTCCTGTCCGCGTCGTGCGGGGGCCGGAAGAACGCCGAGGCCCGGGCGGCGGGCGCCCGGGCCTCGGTGCGGTGGTGCGGATTCACTTGTCACGGTGGTGCGGTGGCGCGGCGGCGCGTGCGGCCCTCCGCTCGCGCCCCGGGTCAGAAGGGGAAGACGCTCCTGCCGTGCTGGATCGAGATCCACTTGGTGGTGGTGAAGGACTCGATCATGGCGTCACCGTTGAGCCGGCCGAGGCCGGAGTGCTTCTCGCCGCCGAACGGCACGATCGGCTCGTCGTGCACCGTGCTGTCGTTGACGTGGATCATGCCCGTCTCGACGCGCTGGGCGATCCGCACGCCGCGCTCGACGTCCGCCGTGTGGACGGCGCCGCTGAGCCCGTACGGGGTGTCGTTCGCGATCCGTACCGCCTCGTCCTCGTCCTCGACGGGGACGATGACGACCACCGGGCCGAACAGCTCCTGGCAGAGGGCGTCCGAGCCCTCCGGTACGTCGGTGAGGACGGTGGGCGACACCAGGGTGCCCTCGCTCTCGCCGCGGACGAGGGCGGTCGCGCCGGCCTCGATGGTGCGTTCCACCAGGGCCGTGATCGCCTCGGCCTGCGCCGGGTTGATCAGCGGGCCGATCTGGGTCTCGGGGTCGGCCGGGTCGCCCACCTTGAGGGAGCGGACCTTGGCGGTGAACTTCTCGGTGAACTCGTCGAGGACGGCGCGGTGGACCAGCACGCGGTTGGCGGACATGCAGACCTGTCCCTGGTGGACGAAGCGGCTGAACACCGCCGCGTCGACCGCGTAGTCGAGGTCCGCGTCCTCCAGCACGATCAGGGCGCTGTTGCCGCCGAGTTCGAGGACCGAGCGCTTGAAGTGCGAGGCGGCGACGGTGCCCACGTGGCGGCCGACCTTGTCCGAGCCGGTGAAGGAGATGACCTTGGGCACCGGGTGCTCGATGAAGGCGTCGCCGATCTCGGCGATGTCGGTGATGACGACGTTCAGGACCCCGGGCGGCAGTCCGGCGTCCTCCAGGATCTTCGCGACCAGGGAACCGCCGACGATCGGGGTGTTCTGGTGCGGCTTGAGGACGACGGCGTTGCCGAGGGCGAGGGCCGGGGCGACGGACTTGAACGACAGCAGGAACGGGAAGTTGAACGGGCTGATGACGCTGACGACGCCGACCGGCGTCCGGTAGACCCGGTTCTCCTTGCCGTCGGTGGCCGCCGGGAGGATCCGCCCCTCGGGCCGGACCGCCAGCAGGATCGCCTCGCGCAGGAACTCCTTGGCGAGGTGGAGTTCGAAAGCGGCCTTGAGGTGCGTGCCGCCGAGCTCCGCGATGATCGCCTCGGTGATCTCCTCCTGGCGCTCGTCGATGAGGGTGAGCGCCCGCTCGAAGACCGCCCGGCGGAGATACGGATTGGTGGCCGCCCACGCGCGCTGCGCGCTCTCGGCGGCCCGGTACGCCTCGTCGACCTCGTCGACGGTGGCGATCGTGATGGCCGCCAGCTTGTCCCCGTTGTAGGGATTGAAATCGATGATGTCCCACGATCCGGAACCGGATTTCCATTCACCGGCTATGTATTGGTGGGCCAAATCTGCGAAGTAGGACATGCCACCCCTGACGTGGAGACCGGAGCGCCGGGCGGGGCGCCCGCGGAGGGTTCGGGCTCCTGACGGTTTGTCATCGTACTGTTGTCTCAGTAGTCACGGAGGATTTTCCCGATGAGTTCACGGCTCCCGGCCGGGTCGGGGCTGTCCTCGCGCAACCGGTCCAGCACACGCCGGTACTGCCGGACGTCCTCGGGCTTGTCGAGATAGAGGGCGCTGGTGAGCTGCTCCAGGTAGACGATGTCCGGCAGATCGGACTCGGGGAAGCGCAGCAGGGTGAAGGCCCCGCTCTCACCGGCGTGGCCGCCGAAGGAGAACGGCATGATCTGCAGGGTCACCCGCGGGTGTTCGGACAGCTCGGTGAGATGGCGGAGCTGGCCGCGCATCACCTCGCGGTCGCCATAGGGCCGGTGCAGCGCCGCCTCGTCCAGGATGAGGTGGAACTCCGGACCGTGCTCGGCGACGAGCAGCTTCTGCCGCTCCAGGCGCAGGGCGACGCGCCGCTCGACCTCGGACGGCGCGGCATCGGGCTGGCCGCGCGTGACGACGGCGTGGGCGTAGCCCTCGGTCTGCAGCAGACCGGGCACGAACTGCACCTCGTAGCCGAGGATGCCGGAGGCCGCGCCCTCCAGTCCGACATAGGTCTGGAACCAGCCGGGCAGCACATCGCTGAAGCTGTGCCACCAGCCGGCGACGTTGGCTTCCCGCGCCAGGCCCAGGAGGGCGTCGCGCTCGGCCGGGTCGGTGACTCCGTAGAGCGTGAGCAGATCCTCGACGTCCCGGGCCTTGAAGCTCACCCGGCCCAGCTCCATGCGGCTGATCTTGGACTCGGAGGCGCGGATCGAATACCCCGCCGCCTCGCGGGTGACGCCCCTGGACTCGCGGAGCCGTCTGAGCTGTGAGCCGAGGAGGATGCGGCGCACCATCGAGCCACTGGATCCTCCCGCTCCCTCGGTTCCGCTTACCGACTGCCCTGTGCTCATGTACCGACTACCTGTCTCCGTAGTTGATGCACTGCGACCGTCAACAGGCGAAGTCTGCCACTTCCGGGCTCCGTTGCGTGCCGGTCCGGTTACACAAAGCGGAGACGGACGGGAAGTCCGGTGGAGCCGGGCCCGAAGATTAACGGTTCAATCCACCGCGATCCCGGGCAATACCGTCAGCTGCACGTGCATCTGCCCTTGCATCTGACGTACGCATTGGGAACGATGGTCCCCAGCACCACAGCACGGCTGCCTCGACCGATTCCACTTGGGCCAGGAGTGCCTCGCATGGGGACCAAAGGATCGACCATGCTCGAGCCGTTACGGCGGGAGCTTCCGCCCATCGGCTATGAGGCGGTCTCCAGCAGCGCCACCTGCTCGCTCGCGCCGCACTACGAATCGGTGGGGGGCGCACGCCGGTTCACCCGGTCCGCGCTCTCGGAGTGGGATCTCGACGACCACTTCGACACGGTCGCGCTGGTCGTCTCGGAACTGGTCACCAACGCGCTGCGGCACGCCCTGCCGGACGCCCTGTCCACCGCCGCCCGCCAGGACCCGGCCGCGGGGACGCGCACGGCGGAACCGGCCGTGCGGCTGCATCTGATGCGCTGGAGCACTCATCTGGTCTGCGCCGTACGGGACCCCAGCCGGGACAGCCCGGTCACGGGGAGACACCTGCCGGAGGACCCCGAGCGCGCCGGGGAGTCCGGCCGCGGACTCCATCTCGTCGAGGCCTTCAGCGACAACTGGGGCTGGCATCCGCTCGCGGGGACGCTGCGCGGGAAGGTCGTCTGGGCACTGTTCCGGCTGCCGGCGCTCCGGGTGCGCCAGGGGCCTGTCGTCACATGATCTCGGCCGATGGATCATGGTCGGGTGACACGTCGCCATGAACTGTCCGATGCAGAGCGGGGATTCCAGCCGCTGCTCCGCCGGTGAGCCGTAGACGGCACGTTCACCCGGATACTCCGGGCCGCACGGGCGAGGGTGGATGCGGCCGGAGACATCGACTGCCGGTGTCGGTCGACTCCCCAATCGCGCGGAGCCACGGCCGCCTCGTGCCCGATCGCCTGTGACATCTGCGGCTCCGCATCAGGACGCCCGTCGCTCACCTGCCGCGTTCGCGCGCCGGGACAATCCGGCGGAGAATAGCCACGTAAGGGATATTTCGACTACGGCAGGCTGCGCGCTGCGGTGGCGCCCGCATGACGGGATGGTTCTTGTGACAACTTCGCCCTTCGGGTCCGGCGACCCGTTCTCCGATCTCTTCAACCGTTTCTTCGGCATGAGTCCGGGAGCCTCGCCGCCGGCCGTACAGCGCGTGCCCATCGGGCGACTGCTCAGCGATTCCTCTCACGAGCTGCTGGCGGCGGCAGGCGGCCGGGCGGCCGAGGACGGGGCCGATCTCGACACTGTGCACCTGCTGTGGGCCGCCACGCAGGTGCCGACCGCCCGGCAGGTGCTGGAGCAGGCAGGCGCTGATCCGGACCAGCTGGCTGCGGACCTGCAGGAGAACCTTCCCACCGGAACCGGCGGCCCCGGGCTCACCCCGGCGGCGAAGCGCGCCCTGCTTGCCGCCCACGCCCACTCCCAGGCGGCCGGTGCCTCGTACATCGGTCCGGAGCACATCCTCACCGCGTTGCTGGACGATTCGGACCTCGCCCGCACGCTGGAATCCGAGGGGGTCTCCCCCGGCGCGCTGAGCGGCGGCGGAGCCGGCCGGAAGGCGCCGTCGGGCGGGCACAGCGACACCCCCACCTTGGACGAATACGGGCGCGACCTCACCGACGAGGCCCGCAGCGGACGCCTCGACCCGGTGATCGGCCGGGCCGAGGAGATCGAGCAGACCGTGGAGGTCCTTTCCCGGCGCACCAAGAACAACCCCGTGCTCACCGGGGATCCCGGCGTCGGCAAGACCGCCATCGTCGAAGGGCTGGCGCAGCGGATCGTCGCCGGAGAGGTCCCGAAGGCTCTGCGCGACCGCCGCGTCGTGAGCCTCGACATGGCCGGCCTGGTCGCCGGGTCCAAGTACCGGGGAGAGTTCGAGGAGCGGCTGAAGAAGGTGATCGACGAGGTCACGGAGTCCGAGAGCGGCATCGTCCTGTTCATCGACGAGCTGCACACGGTCGTCGGCGCCGGCGGAGGCGCCGAAGGCGCCATGGACGCCGGAAACATCCTCAAGCCCGCGCTCGCCCGGGGCGACCTCAGCGTCGTCGGCGCCACCACCATCGACGAGTACCGCAGGTACATCGAGAAGGACGCCGCCCTCGAACGCCGCTTCCAGCCGGTCATGGTGCGCGAGCCCACCGTCGAGGAGACGGTCGAGATCCTGCACGGGCTCCGCGACTCCTACGAGGCCCACCACCAGGTCCGTTACACGGACGAGTCCCTGGACGCCGCGGCCGCCCTGTCCGATCGCTACATCACCGACCGCTTCCTGCCGGACAAGGCGATCGACCTCATGGACCAGGCAGGAGCCCGGGTGGGACTGCGCGGCCTCGGCGCCCCGGCCGGGACGGCGAGCCTGGAAGACCGCCTCACCAAGCTCCGCAGGGAGAAGGACGAGGCCGTCAGCACCGAGGACTACGAACGCGCAGCACAGCTCAAGGGGCAGATCCGGCAGACGGAGCGGGAACTCGCCGGCGCCGGCGGGGAGCGGGAAGAGGCCGGCAGCGTGACTCCCGAGGACATCGCCGATGTGCTCTCCGCGCGCACCGGCATCCCCGTCTCCCAGCTCACCGAGACCGAGCGCGAGCGGCTCACGAAGCTCGAAGAGGCCCTGCACGAGCGCGTGGTCGGCCAGGACGAGGCAGTCACTGCCGTCTCCCAGGCCGTGCGCCGCGGGCGGGCGGGCATGGGAGACCCCGACCGGCCAACCGGCAGCTTCCTCTTCCTCGGACCCACGGGTGTCGGCAAGACGGAGCTGGCCAAGGCACTTGCGGAACTGCTCTTCGGAGAAGCCGACCGGATGATCCGCTTCGACATGAGCGAGTTCCAGGAGAAGCACACCGTCTCCCGGCTCGTCGGCTCCCCGCCCGGATACGTCGGTTACGAGGAGGCCGGGCAGCTCACCGAGGCGGTGCGCCGCAAGCCGTACAGCGTCATGCTGTTCGACGAGGTCGAGAAGGCCCACCCGGACGTCTTCAACCTGCTGCTGCAGGTGCTGGACGACGGACGGCTCACGGACGCCCAGGGACGCACGATCGACTTCCGGCACACCGTGGTCATCATGACCAGCAACATCGCCTCCCAGCGCATCCTGGACCACCGGGGGGAGGTCGACGACATCAGGGATGACCTGATGGCCGAACTCCAGGGGCATTTCCGGCCCGAGTTCCTCAACCGCATCGACGAGATCATCGTCTTCCACGCCCTGACCCGGGCGGACCTGGTGCGCATTGTCGACCTTCTGCTGGAACGCAGCAGGCGCAGGCTCCACGCCCAGCAGATCAACCTCGAGGTCACCGAGACCGCCAAGGAGTGGCTGGCCAATCGTGGCTACCAGCCGGAGTTCGGGGCCCGGCCGCTGCGCCGTACCATCCAGACGGAGCTCGACAACCGCCTTTCGAACATGCTGCTCAGCGGCTCGCTCAATCCGGACGACACCGTCGTCGCCGATGTCAAGGACGGCGAGCTGGCACTGGCCCTCGGTCCGGCGGCCGACTCGGGCGGTGCGGAAGCGCCGGAGCCGGACGCAGCAAGTCCGACCGAGTAGCCGATCTGAGCTGGATTTCCCCATCTTGGGTCGGATTGGGGTCGACAGCGTCGCCGCCGGGATCGAAGGCGCCATGGCGGCGACCGGCCGGTGGGAGGTCGGCGCGGTGCTCGGCGTCGTGGCGGAGCTCGCCGGCGACGACCTGCTCGGCCGCGTGATCCGCCGGCTCCCGCCCGGGTACGCGCCGGCGTCCGGCCGGCGGGCGCGGCATGAGGGAGTGTGCAGGGCGTCCGGCGACCGGGCGTACGGGAGGTGGGGGATCTGCGGGGTGGTCCGTGAGGCCCGGGGACCGGCCGGGGACGGCGACCCGGCCTGCCTGCCTGCCTGCCGCGGAGCGGGTCAGTCCCTGATCAGGTGATCGAACTCCCCGTCCTTGATGCCCAGCAGCATCGCCTCGACCTCGGCGGGCGTATAGATCAGCGCGGGCCCGTCCGGATGGCGCGAGTTGCGCACCGCGACGTCACCTCCGGGGAGCTTGGCGAACTCCACACAAGCACCTTGTGAATTGCTGTGCCGGCTCTTCTGCCACACGACCTCCCTCAGTTCCGTGGCGGCCATACCGTTGTACGCGTGATGCACAGGACTCTCCCGAAATAGCGCCGGCGGTATCCCGCCGTATGCGTGGGGGGTTGCGGGCTGCCCGGATCATAACCGCGTTCACATGCCCATGCATGAGCCTTTGCACGTGCACCATCGGTATGCGAGCCACTCCGCACGGTTTCCGCGGAGTCCGCAATTCCCCCTTTTCCATGGAGCGGTGCGCGCCGCTCCGGCCCCCTCCCCTTTCCCGGGGGTGCACGTCAGCACCGTAACCACACGTCGTGACATGCGTCACTCCACCCCCACGGGTCTTCTCACGGGTCGCGAGAAGAAGACCGGGGCTCAATCCAGCTCTCCCGGTCGATATGGATGACGTGGGGAACGTTCCCCGGGTTGGTTCCCGGCAGGGAATTTCTCCGGTTTCCGGGGAGCGGGATCACGGAAGTTTTTCCCCGTCCGCATCGCCCCGGTTTTCGTCGCGCTGGGCAAGGAGCAATGGACCGGCGGTCACGTCCTGTCGGCGCACTGCGAGCCGGTGCGCCGCGGGAAGAAGCGGAAGAGGTATCAGCGGCATGCGGCCGAATGCCGGTTCCCCCGGGCCGCGGGGCGGGAGCGCGGGTAGGGATGACGGCATGCTGCTGGCCGAACTCGCGGAGACGTCCAGGGATGTCGCCGCCACCTCCGCCCGCTCGGAGAAGACCCGTCTGCTCGCCCGGCTCTTCCGGAGCGCCGAGCCCGCCGAGGCTCCCCTGATCATCACCTATCTGGCCGGCCGGCTGCCCCAGCGGCGGATCGGGGTGGGCTGGAGCGTTCTCAAGGAGCCCCGGCCGCCCGCGCCCGCCCCGCGGCTGTCCGTCCTGGAGGTCGACGCCGCGCTCGGCGCGATCGCGGCCGTCTCCGGCACCGGCGCCCTGGCGGAGCGGAAGCGGCTGGTCGGCGCGCTGCTGGAGGCGGCGACCGGGGAGGAGCAGCGGTTTCTGCTCGGGCTGCTCTCCGGCGAGCTGCGGCAGGGAGCGCTGGACGCGCTCGCCGTGGAAGGGCTGGCCGCCGCCACCGGCGCGGAGCCGGCCGAGGTCCGCCGGGCCGTGATGCTGGGCGGCTCGCTCGGCGGGGTCGCCGAGGTGCTGCTGGAGCGGGGGCCGGCCGCGCTGGCCGACTTCCGGCTGCGGGTCGGCCGCCCGGTGCTGCCCATGCTGGCGCACACCGCGAAGAGCGTGGACGAGGCCCTGGACAAGCTGGGTCCGTGCGCGGTGGAGGAGAAGCTCGACGGCATCCGGGTGCAGGTGCACCGGGACGGTGACGCGGTCCGGATCTGGACCCGAACGCTGGACGAGATCACCGACCGGTTGCCGGAAGTGACCGAGGCGGCACGGGAGTTGGCGGCCGACCGGGCCGTGCTCGACGGGGAGGTGATCGCCCTGCGCGAGGACGGCCGGCCGCGGCCCTTCCAGGAGGTCTCCGGGCGGGTCGGTTCGCGCGTGGACGTCTCCGCCGCCCGGCTGTCGCTGCCGCTCTCCGCCGTCTTCTTCGACCTGCTCGCCGTCGACGGCCGGGACCTGCTGGAGCTCCCCGCCTCCGCGCGCCACGCCGAGCTGGCCCGGGTGGTGCCGGAGCCGCTGCGCGTACGGCGCCTGGTCGCCGCCGACCCCACCGCGGAGGAGACCCGGCGCGCGGTGCGGGAGTTCGCCGCCGACACCCTGGAGCGGGGGCACGAGGGTGTCGTGCTGAAGGCGCTGGACGCGGTGTACAGCGCAGGACGGCGCGGCGCCTCCTGGCTGAAGGTGAAACCGGTGCACACCCTCGATCTGGTGGTGCTCGCCGCGGAGTGGGGCCATGGGCGGCGCAGCGGCAAGCTCTCCAACCTCCATCTCGGCGCGCGGCGGCCGGACGGTTCCTTCGCCATGCTCGGCAAGACGTTCAAGGGCCTGACCGACCGGCTGCTCGCCTGGCAGACGGAGCGGCTGCTGGACCTGGCCACCGCGCGGGAGCCGTGGGGGGTGACGGTCCGGCCGGAGCTGGTCGTCGAGATCGCGTTCGACGGGGTGCAGCGCTCCTCCCGCTACCCCGAGGGCATCACCCTGCGCTTCGCGCGCGTGCTCCGCTACCGCGAGGACAAGCCGGCGTCCGAGGCCGACACAGTGGACGCCGTGCGGGCCCTGCACGCGACGGGCTGAACGACCGGGCGGACGGGCGTCCGCGGCCGCCTCGGAGTGACGCGCACATGTCGGGGCAGAAGGACCGTACACACCGCGGTTTCGCACATCACTACGGAGTCAGTACGGAGAGGCAGTCATGGAGATCTCGGGCATCATCAGCGCGATCATCATCGGCATCATCATCGGTGTGCTGGGACGGCTCGTTCTTCCCGGCCGGCAGCGGATCGGCGTGCTGTGGACGATCCTCGTCGGTATCGTCGCCGCGCTGATCGGTACGGCGCTCGCGGGCGCCCTGGGCGTCTCCAACACGAATGGTCCCGACTGGATCGAGTGGCTGATCCAGATCGCGCTGGCTGCCGTCGGTATCGCCGCGCTCGACCGGGCCAAGGCGCGGGCCTGACGGCGCGGGCACCGTCCGCCTCCGCGCGGGGCGCGGGCCCCGGGAGGGCCCGCCCCGCGGCCGGCGGACGACGGATCCGGGGATGTTCACGAGGCCCGGCCCACTCGGTGACGAGCGGGCCGGGCCTCGTGCCGTACCAGCGCCTGCGCGTGCGCCGCCAGGGAGCGCCGGTCGTCCCCGCCGGACACCGGCAGCAGCGGCGGGTGGACGCGGACACGGACGGTGAGCGCGCGGGCGGTCAGCACCCGGTGCAGCGAGCCGCCGAAACCGTCCTCGCCGACGAACGCGGCCACGGTGCTCGGGGCGCCCGCCTGTTCGTAGCCGATGGTGACGGGACGCACGGCTGCCGCGGCGTCGAGCGCGGCCTGGAACGCGGCCGGCCGGAACGGGCCGCCGGGGGCGGAGCAGTGCGTGGCCCCCTCGGGGAAGACGGCCACCGACCGCCCGGCGCGCAGCAGCCCGGCCAGGTCCGCCACGGTGGCGGGGAGCCCGCGCAGACTGCCCCGGTCGATGAAGCGCGTACCGGCGCGCCGGACCACCGGCCCGAGCACCGGCCAGCCGCCCACCTCGCGCTTGGCGAGCAGGGTCACCGGCTCGACGGCCAGCAGGGCGACGGCGTCGAGCCAGGAGATGTGGTTGGCGACGATCAGGGTGCCGGGAGCGGGGCCGCCCGGCCCCCCGCGCGCGTCCGATCCGGCCGGGGCGCTGAGGACGGCGCCGTCCGGGGTCTCCAGCCGTACGCCGAGCGCGTCGAGCAGTGCGCGGGCCCGCCCGCGCAGCGTCTCCGGCCGGGCGATGTCGTCGCCGTCCCGCAGCGCTCCGGCCACCTCCCGGGTGAAGGCGGCGGCGCGGCGGAGGGCCCGGAACGGGCGCACGGGCGGGGCGGAGTGCGCGACGCAGCCGGCCGGGGCGCAGGGGGAGCCGGGGGCCCAGGGGTTCACCGGAGGTCGCCCAGGAAGAAGCGCCGATAGCGGTCGTTCATGCGTTCGGTGTCGAGGAGGACGAAGAAGTCGGCGTCGCCGAACACCCGGTCGTGCTGCGGCGGTCCGCACATCCAGGCGCCGGCCCGCAGATAGCCGCGGAGGAGCGGCGGCAGGGCGAGCGGGTCCGGCCGGGCGTCCACGGGGTGGGGCGGGGTCCACGGGTCGAGCGGCTGGACGCGCAGCGCGGGCGGGGCGGCGTGCCGGGTGGTGCCCAGCAGCCAGGCGTTCGCCGCCGCCTGCCCGCCGTCGCCCAGTGGCACGGAGGCGCAGCCGGCGAGATAGCGGTGCCCGGACAGCAGGACGTAGCGGGCGAGCCCGGACCACATGAGGTTGATGACCCCGCCCGTGCGGTGCGCGGGGTGCACGCAGGCCCGGCCGGCCTCGACCATGGAGGCGCGCACCTCGGCCGGGAGCGTGCGCAGGTCGAACTCGGTCTCGGAGTAGAGGCGTTCGCTGCGGCCCGGGGGCAGCAGCCGGTAGGTTCCGACGGCTTCGCCGGTCGCCGTGTCGGTGACGACGAGGTGGTCCATCACCTCGTCGAACGCGTCGGTGTCCCGCCCGTCCGCCGTCGGGCGCAGCCGGGCGCCGCGCTCCCCGGCGAAGACCTGGTGGCGCAGTCGCTGCGCGGCGTGGATCAGCTCATCGGTGTCGGCTATCGCCATGGTGTACGAGGACGTGCCCGCCGAAGCGGTCGATGTCGAGAGCATGCCATGACTGTCCCGGGCACCGCCCAATGCCCGGTGTCCGTACGGTGAGGGGGGCGCAGCGGCGGGATGACGGCGGCGCGCCGCCGGCCGGCGGACGGTTCAGGCGCCGGCCGCGCCCGCCTCGCCGGCCGCCGCGCGGGGTGCGGTGCTGCCGCGCGGCACGTAGCGGGCGGTGGGCAGCGAGCGCTCCGCCACCGGGCGCCCGTCCACGAGTTCGAGCACGGACCGGGCGACCAGCACGCCGTACTGGTGGACGTCCAGGCTCATGGTGGTGAGCGGCGGGGAGGCCAGCCGGCACAGGGTGGAGTCGTCCCAGGCGATCAGGGAGAGCCGCTCCGGCACGGCGAAGCCGAGCTCCTTGGCGGTGGCCAGCCCGGCCACCGCCATCACGTCGTTGTCGTAGAGGATCGCGGTGGGCGGTTCGGCCGCGCCCAGCAGCCGCGCGGTCAGCCGCTCCCCCGCCTCGGCGGAGTAGTCGCCCTCGACGATCACGGGGCGCTCCAGGCCCGCCGCGCGGCAGCCGTCCTCCAGGGCGGCGGTCCGCACCCGGGTGTGCAGCAGCTCCGCCGGGCCGCTCACCCGCGCGATGCGCCGGTGGCCCAGCTCCAGCAGCCGCGCCAGCGCCTCCCGTACGGCCCCGGCGTCGTCGGTGCGGACGGCCGGGGCGGCCGGGTCCTCCTCCCAGGTGCCGACGAGCACGGCGGGCAGGCCGAGTTCCCGCAGGGCGGCGGGCCGCCGGTCGCCGGCGGTGAGGTTGACGACCGCGACGGCCTCCACGAGGCCCCGCTCGGCCCACCGCCGGTAGGCGGCCAGCTCGGCGTCCTGCTCGGGGACGACGTGGAGGAGCACGGACATGCCGCGTTCCGCCAGGCTCTCCTCGATGCCGGCGATGAACTCCATGAAGAAGGGCTCGACGCCGAGCAGCCGGGCGGGGCGGGCGAGCACCAGCCCGATCGCGCCCGTTCCCGCCGGCTCGTGTCCCGCCGGCTCACGCCCTGCCGGCCCGTGCTGTGCTCCGGCCACTCAGGAAGACACCGCCGGAGCGTGGAGGGCGTTGGCGCTGCGCAGCACCAGCGGCCCGGTCAGCCGCTCCGGGTCGAGCCGGGCGGCGGTGCGCACGGTGAAGGAGTGCGTCTCGCCCGCGGGGATCGCCACCAGCATGTCGTCCACCTCGGCGTCGGGCGCGAGCCGGTCGGCCAGCACGGCCACGTCGCGCGCGAAGGAGGTCGCGGTGACGTCGACGCGGTAGCCGCCGGGCACGGCGACCGCCTTCGCCGTCAACGGCGCGGGGTCGTAGGCCAGTTCGACGTCCTCCCGGAAGAGGTGGACGGCGCGCGCGTCGTCACACGTCAGCACGAGCACCTCCTGAGCGGGATCGGCGGGCGTGAGCAGGGACTCGGGGAGGGCGTACGGGGCGGCCGACCGGGGCTTCACGTCCAGTTCGATCCTAGCCGTGCCCAGCACGGTGCCGTCGAACGCCTGCCGCTCCGCCCGCACGGTGCCCGTCCAGGGTCCGGCCGTGTCGTTCACCGCGATCAGCACGGTCGCGCCGTCGCGCGGCTGGAGGGTGAGCAGCCGGGGCGCGTAGGCGTGCTTCAGCGCGTACCAGAGCGGCTTGGGGCGCCCGTCGCCGTCGACGGCCGCCCAGGAGGTGACCGGCCAGCAGTCGTTGAGCTGCCAGACGACACTGCCGGCGGTGCGCGGCCACCAGGAGCGGAAGTGTTCGACGCCGAAGGCGACGGCGCGGGCCTGGTTGAGCTGGGTCGTCCAGTGCCAGTCCGCGAACGTCGCGGGCGGGGGGAGGTGCGGGGCGAAGCCGCGGTCGAGCTTGCCGTTGCCGTCCTCGGCCTTCTGGTGGAGCAGGAAGGACGGGGAGGCGGGCGTCAGGGGCTCGTCGTGCACCCAGCCGGTGAGGGTGGCCCAGGTGGGCGGCCCCTGGAAGCCGAACTCGGAGCAGAAGCGCGGGATGTGGTCGCGGTAGGCGGTGTAGTCGCGCTCGTTCCACACCCGCCACTCGTGCCGGGTGCCGTGGTTCTCGTCGTTGGGGTGGAGCTCGTCGAGCGGGATGCCGGGGTTGTACGGGCTGTTGGCGGAGTAGAAGCGGGTCGGGTCGAGCTCGGCGACGACCGACGGCAGCAGCTCGGTGTAGTAGCGCAGGCCCCAGGTGCGGCCCCGGAGCTGCTCCGGCCAGCCCCAGTCGCGGTAGCCCCACATGTTCTCGTTGGCGCCGTTCCAGAGGGCGAGCGAGGCGTGCGAGGAGAGCCGGGCGACGTTCTCCCGGGCCTCGGCCTCGACCTCGCTCCACAGCGGCTCCTCCTCGGGGTAGGAGGCGCAGGCGAACGGGAAGTCCTGCCAGACGAGGACGCCGCGCTCGTCGCAGACGTCGTAGAAGTCCTCGGTCTCGTAGATGCCGCCGCCCCAGACCCGCAGCAGGTTCATGTGCGCGCCGAGGGCCTGCTCGACGCGGCGGGTGACGCGCTCGCGGGTGACGCGGGTGACGCGGGTGAGGAAATGGTCGTCCGGGATCCAGTTGGCGCCCTTGGCGAAGACGGGGGTGCCGTTGACCGTGATGGTGAAGGGGGTGCCCGTCTCGTCGGGCGCGGTGTCGACGGTGACGGTGCGGAAGCCGACGCGGCGGGAGGCCGCGTCGAGGGCCGGGCCGCCGCCGCCCGCGCGGAGCTCGGCGCCCAGCTCGTACAGCGGCTGGTCGCCGTAGCCGGCGGGCCACCACAGGCGGACGCCGGGGACGTCCAGGGTGAGCACCGCGGAGGTCTCCCCGGCGGGGACGGTGACGCCGCCCTCCCGGCCGGCGACGGTGGCGGTCAGCCGCAGCTCGCGCGGGGCGGCCGGGTCGGCGTGCTCGATGTCCGCGTGGAGTTCGACGCGGCCGGTGCCGTCCGGGCCGACGGTGACGAGCGGCCGCAGCCGGTGGATGCGGGCCGTGGTCCAGCGCTCCAGGCGGACGGGCTTCCAGATGCCGGCCGTCTGCAGGTCCGGTCCCCAGTCCCAGCCGAAGCTGCAGGCCATCTTGCGGACCATGTTGAAGGGGTGCGGATAGACGTGGTCGCGCCGGCCGAGCCGCTGTTCGATCTCCTCGGCATGCTCAAGGGCGGAGCGGAAGGTGACCACCAGCTCGTTGGCACCCTCGCGGAGGTCCTCGCGGACGTCGAAGCGGTAGGAGCGGTGCATGTTGGCGGTGCGGCCCAGCAGCCGGCCGTTCAGCTCGACGGCGGCGACGGTGTCGAGCCCGTCGAAGGCGAGGTCGACGCGCTCGCCGGGGCGCGCCGCCTCCGCGTCGAAGGTGGTCGTGTAGCGCCAGTCGGTGCGGTGCGCCCAGACCAGTTCCTCTTCCGTGCGGTCGAGGTAGGGGTCGTTGATCAGGCCGGCGGCCAGCAGATCGAGGTGGGCGCTGCCGGGCACCCGGGCGGGGACGCTCCGGCCGGCCACGTCCGCGGGCACCGGACCCGCGGCGGCCGTCAACTGCCATCCCTCGTGCAGGGTCTGACGGATCATCCTCGATCACTCCAGGGTCGGGTCCGCGCGGCGGGCGGCGGGCGCCCGCGGGGACGAGGGGATGCGGCTGGTGCGTCCTCTTGTGCGGGCCGGGGTCGTGGTGGATTCTTACGACACTGAATTAAGTAAGTCAACAGCGTGGTGGCCGTTCCCCCGGCAACCGGCAGACAGCCAGGCAGACGCGCAGACGCGCAGGCAGGCGACCGACAGGCAAGGATGCAGATGACCGCCGCACCGTTCCCACCCCCCGGACCGCCCGGAGCGCCTGAACCGTCCGGACCGCCGGCCTCCGGTCTCGCGCACCTGCGCGCGGCCGGGGTGAGCCTCGTCCTCGACCTCTCCGGCGGCACCCTCCCCCGGGTGCTGCACTGGGGACCCGACCTCGGCGGACTGGACAGCGCACAGCTCGACGCACTGCGGCTCGCCCGCCGCTGCCAGCCCATCGGCTTCTCCGTCGACGGGCCGGTGGAGGTCGCGGTGCTGCCCGAGCAGTCGGCCGGCTGGCTGGGTACCCCGGGGCTCTCCGGCCACCGCGACGGCACGGACTTCTCCCCCGCCTTCCGCGTCACGCACACCGAACCGGCGCCCGGGGAGAGCGGGTTGGGCGCCGACGGCGGCGGCCGGCTCACCGTGCGGGCGGCCGACGGCACCGCCGGGCTGGGTCTCGAACTCACCATCGAGCTCACCCCCTCGGGGCTGGTGCGCCAGCGCGCCGCCGTGACCAACCACGGCTCCACCCCCTACACCGTCGACGCCGTCAACCTCACGCTGCCCGTACCCGCCGAGGCGACCGAGCTGCTCGACTTCACCGGCCGTCATCTGCGCGAGCGCGGCCCGCAGCGCACCGCCTTCACCCAGGGCCTGCGGATGCGCGAGAACCGCACCGGCCGCACCGGATACGACGCCGCGTATCTGCTGGTCGCCGGAAGCGCCGGCTTCGGCAACCGCTCGGGTGAGGTCTGGGGCGTGCACACTGCCTGGTCCGGCAACCACCGCACCTTCGCGGAGCGCACCTTCCACGCCGTGTCGCTGCTCGGCTCCGGTGAACTGCTGCTCCCCGGCGAGGTGGTGCTCGCGCCCGGGGAGTCGTACACCAGTCCGTGGCAGTACGGCTCCCACGGCACCGGTCTGGACGAGCTGTCGGCCCGCTTCCACCGCCACCTGCGCGCCCGCGCGCACCACCCCTCCTCCCCGCGCCCCGTGGTGGTGAACACCTGGGAGGCCGTTTACTTCGACCACGACCTGGCCCGGCTGCGTGAACTGGCTGACGCGGCGGCCGCGGTGGGCGCCGAGCGCTTCGTCCTCGACGACGGCTGGTTCGGCTCCCGCCGCGACGACCGGCGGGGCCTCGGCGACTGGTACGTCTCCGACGAGGTCTGGCCGGACGGACTGGGCCCGCTGACGGACCATGTGACCGGCCTGGGGATGGAGTTCGGGCTCTGGGTGGAGCCGGAGATGATCAACGAGGACTCGGACCTGGCCCGCGCCCACCCCGACTGGATCATGGCGGCCGGTGACGGCCGGCTCCCCGGCGCCGCCCGCTCCCAGCAGGTGCTCGACCTGGCCCGGCCGGAGGCGTACGCGTACATCTTCCGGCGACTGGACGAGCTGCTGACCACCTACCCCATCGGCTACCTCAAGTGGGACCACAACCGCGATCTGGTGGAGGCCGGCCACCGCCCCACCGGGCGCGCCGGAGTGCACGGCCAGACCCTCGCCGTCTACCGGCTCCTCGACGAGCTGCGCCGCCGCCACCCGGGCGTGGAGATCGAGTCCTGCTCCTCCGGCGGCGCCCGCGTCGACCTCGCCATCCTGGAGCGCACCGACCGGGTGTGGGTGTCCGACTGCATCGACGCCCTGGAGCGGCAGCGGATCCAGCGCTGGACCAACACCCTGATCCCGCTGGAGCTGATGGGCACCCATGTCGGCTCCGGCACCGCCCACACCACCGACCGCCGCCACCCCGTGGACTTCCGCGCCGGAACCGCCCTCTTCGGCCACTTCGGCATCGAGTGGGACCTGACGCGGGCCGAACCGGCGGAGGTCGCACGGCTGGCCGAGTGGGTCGCGCTCTACAAGGAGCTGCGCCCGCTGCTGCACTCGGGCACCGCCGTGCACGCCGACCACCCGGATCCCGCCCACGAGCTGCACGGCGTGGTCGCCGGGGACGGCTCCGAGGCGCTCTACGCCCTGGTGGCCACCGCCACCTCGGCGAACTACCCGACGGGCGCGGTGCGGCTGCCCGGCCTGGACCCGGACACCGTCTACCGGGTGCGCCCGCAGCCCCCCGGCGACGTACCCGACGGCAACGCGCACCGGTGGGGCGCCGGGCTGCCGTGGTGGACCCCTGAGGGCGTCGAACTGCCCGGGCGGGTGCTCGCGACGGCGGGGCTGCAGGCGCCTGTGCTGTTCCCGGAGCGGCTGGTGCTGCTGCGCGCGGTGCGCGTGTGAGAGTGCCTCGGCACCACCGCCCGGCAGGTCAGGTGCGGCCGCCGCTCTCGTCGCGGCACTTCTCGTCGCGGCGGTCATCGGCCTCGGCGGTCCGCGGTTCCGCGGCGGGTCCCCGTTCGACGGGACGGAGTCGACGGGACCGCGGCGGGCACGACGGGTACCGGGACTCCCGGGTCACGGGACCGCCCGCCCGCCCCGCGACCGGGCGGACGGGTGGGTGGCGGCGCCAACGCGGGGGAAGCCGGCCCACGACGGCGGCGGCGGACGTCATCGGGGCCCCCTGGAGTACGGCACGTGTGTGCGAGGATCGGGGCGTGTCGCCCTCATGGCCCGATCGCGTCCTTGACAAGCCACACGTGATACCGCGCCTCGTCATCCTGCTCCTGGTCACCACCGGATATCTCCTGCTGCTGCGGAGCGGCCCCGGGCCGTCGGCGGCCGACTGGGGCTTCGCGCTCGCCACGGTGGCGATCGGGATGTTCGGCGCCGTCCGGCCGCTGGGCACCGCGCTCGGCCAGGCGGCCCTGCTGCTCGCCGCGGACGCGTACGGCGGAAGCTTCGCCCACGGGCCGGCGGCCGTGGTGAAGTACCTCGCCGGTTTCGCCCTGCTGGAGCTGGCGGTCCGGCGGCCGTGGCCGCGGGCGCTGATCGGTGGTGCCGCCCTGACCGCCGTGTATGTCGTCCACACGGCCGAAGGGATGCCCGCGGAGCTGCCCCCGCTGCTCTACCGGGTGGCGGTGACCGTCCTCGGCCCGCTGCTGCTGGGCGGTTCGGTCCGCGCCGCCCGCCAGGCCGCCTGGCATGCCCGCAAGCACGCGGAGGAGGAGCGGCACAGCCGGGAGCTGCGGGTCCGCGCCGCACGGGTGGCCGAACGCGCCGCGATCGCCCGGGAACTGCACGACCTGGTGGCCCACCACGTCTCCTCCATGGTGCTGCGGGTGGGGGTGGCCCGGCACACGCTGCCGGTCACGGACGAGCGGGTGACCGGCGTCCTCGACGACCTGCACACCACCGGTACGGCCGCCCTGGCCGACCTCCGCCGCCTGGTGGCCGTCCTCCGCGACCCGGGGCAGCTGCCCGGGGACGGCGGGGAGGCCCTGCCCCCGGTCCCCGGCGGGCTGCCCGCAGCCCTGCGCACGGTGGTCGAACACAGCCGGCGGTCCGGGCTGGACGTCGAGGAGTCGGCGGATCCGGAGATCGGCGGCCTCGACGCGGTGCGCGGCCTCGCCGTGCTGCGGCTGGTGCAGGAGGGCCTGGCCAACGTCGCCCGGCACGCCGGTCCCTCGGCCCGCGCCGTGGTGTCGGTGCGGATGACCGGGGCGGGCGCCGTCCGCCTGGACCTCCGGGACGACGGGCCGGCGGGCGGTGACGGACGGAGCGTGCCCGCACCGTCCGGGACGGGTCTCGGGCTGGTCGGGATGCGGGAGCGGGTCCGGCTGCTCGGCGGATCGCTGCGAGCGGGACCGGCCGGCGACGGCTGGCACCTCACCGCCGAACTCCCGGCCGATCCGGCCGATGCAGCCGCTCCCGGCGACCCGGCCGACCCCGGCGACCCGGCCGACCGCGGGGACCCGGCCGGCCCGGGCAGTGCGGCCGGCCCGGCGCTCCCCGGGGACCCCGCCCGTCCGGGCGGGGCGCGGGACGGGGACCGGCGCGAGGCGGGGGTCCGCCCGTGATCCGCGTGCTGCTCGTGGACGACCAGCGGCTGGTCCGCGCCGGGCTGCGGATGCTCTGCGAGGCCGCCCCCGATGTGCGGGTCGCCGGCGAGGCCGAGAACGGGCGCGAGGCGGTCCGGCTCGCCGGGGAGCTGGCGCCCGACGTGGTCCTCATGGATCTGCGCATGCCCCTCGTCGACGGCATCACCGCGACCGGCCGGATCCTGGCCGCCCGCCCGGCCACCCGGGTCGTCGCGCTGACCACCTTCGACGACGACGACCACCTCTACCCGGCGCTCGCCGCGGGCGCGTGCGGCTTCCTCGTCAAGGACGCCGCACCGGCCGAACTGCTGGACGGCATCCGGCGCGCCACGCGAGGGGACGACCCGTTCAGCACCTCCGTGCTGCGCCGCCTCGTCGGCCGGGCCGTGGAGGCGAGGAGCGGGGAGGGCGAGCGGCGGTCCGGCGCATCCGGGTCATTGCCCGCCGGTCTCACGGAGCGCGAGCGCGAGGTGCTCTCCCTGCTGGGCGCGGGGCTGTCGAACGGCGAGATCGCCGAGCGGCTGCACCTCGGGGTGACCACCGTCAAGACCCATGTCTCCAGCCTGATGGCCAAGACGGGTGCCGAGGGCCGGGTCCGGCTGGCGGTGCTGGCCGTCCGGGCGGGCGTCACACCGCCCCGGTGAGACGCCGGTTCACTCGTCTCCCGTGGGTGTCCAGCGGAAGAACACGCTCCCGAGGACCGCGCCCGCCACCGCCCAGATCCCGAGCACGGCCAGGTGCCCCCACTCGAATCCGGCGCCGGTGGTGTGCGGGTCGAACACGGTGAGCATGGCGAGGAAGAAGTGCCGGACCGGCAGGAGATCCGCCACCCGCTCCATCGCGGCGGGCAGGTCCTTGCCGGGGAAGAAGTTGCCGGAGAGGAAGAACATCGCCAGCCCGGCTCCGAACGCCATGGGGAGTGACGCGGAGGCCCTTCTGACCAGAACGCTGAAGGGGAAGGCCACGACGGCGCAGGCGAGCGCTCCGGCCAGCACGGTCACGGCGCCGGCCACGATGCGCGTCCCCGGGAACGGCACGCCGAAGACGAGCACGCCCAGGGCGGTGACGAGCGCGGCGAGAAGCAGCGACAGCACGGTGGCCGTCACCACGTGCCCCGCCAGGAAGACCGGGGCGGGCACCGGTGTGGAGCGCAGCCGCTTGAGCACGCCGTACTCGCGGTCCTCGACGAGGGTCATCGTCAGGTTCTGGAACGTCGCGGAGACGACTCCGATGACCACCACGGAGGCGGTCATGATGGTGGACACGTCGAGCAGCCACGACCGGTCCGGGGCATGGACCTCCTCCCCGTCGAAGATCGAGGCGATGACGAGCAGGTACAGCAGCGGCAGGACGACGGCCAGGAACGTGGTCTGCGGGTCGCGCACGGCGATCCGGGCCGCGCAGCCGGTCTCGCGCAGCAGCAGCGCGGCGGTGCGGTTGCTCATCGGGTCTCCTCCGTACGGTGGGCGCGGGCGGCCTCGGTGACGGCCAGGTACACGTCTTCGAGCGTCGGCCGGCGTATCTCCAGGCCCGGCAGGCCGGTGCCGTTGTCACGGGCCCAGTCCAGGAGCGGACCGAGCCGGCCGGCCGGGTCCGGGGTGCGCAGGGTCACCGTCTCGCCGGCCGCCGCCGGGGCGGCGCCGGCCAGCAGGGCCGGGGGCATTCCCTCCGGGCGGCGGAAGCGGATCTCGCAGGGCATCGTCTCCCGGCCGCCAAGCGTGGCCGGGGTCCCCAGCGCCACGACCCGGCCGTCGGCGACGACCGCGAGACGGTCGGCCAGGGCCTCGGCCTCGTCCAGGTAATGGGTGGTCAGGAGGACGGTCTTGCCGAGTTCCCGCACCGTCTCGATCATGGACCAGGCCTGGCGGCGCGCCGCCGGGTCGAAGCCCGTGGTGGGCTCGTCGAGGAAGACGAGCTCGGGGTCGCCGACCAGCGCCAGCGCCACGTCCAGCCGGCGCTGCTGCCCACCGGAGAGCCGCCCCGCCCGGCGGTCGCGTTGGCCGGACAGCCCGATGAGCTCGATCGTCTCGTCGACGCCGCGCGGCGCCGGGTAGAAACCGGCCTGCCGGGTGACCAGCTCCCGCACGGTCAGTTCGGGCGGCATCCGCGAGGTCTGCAGCACCAGGCCGACCCGCGCCCGCCAGGCCGCCGTCGCACGCGCCGGGTCGGTGCCGAGGACGGACACCTCGCCGCCGCCGCGGTGCCGGTGGCCCTCCAGGATCTCCACCGTGGTGGTCTTGCCGGCCCCGTTCGGGCCGAGGAGTGCGAACACCTCACCGCGCCGCACCGTGAGATCGAGGCCGCGCACCGCCTCGACCGTGCCGTAGGACTTGCGCAGGCCCCGCACGCGGACGGCCTCGTCCGGCGGCGCGCCGTCCCCGTCCTCCGCCCGGCCGTCCCGGTCCGCTCCCGTCACCGCCGCGTCGCGCATCGGCTCCCTCGCTCCTCGCCGTTCGTTCATGGAGCCCGACGCTACGGAGAGGGGGCGGGAGAGCGGGTCCGCCTTGTGGCCGGTCTTCCCGGCCGGTGGGAGGAGGCCGCTCCACCGCGCGGCGGACGTACGGCTAGCCGCGCTGTCCCGGGACGCCGGTGCCGGCCGCGGGTCCGGACCCTTCCGGGGCCTCGGCGGCCATCGTCCCCTTCACCTCGTCCGCGTACAGCCAGCACTTGGCGAGGTGGCCCTCGCCGACCGTGTGGTCGGCCACCGGGCGGGAGCAGATGTCCATCGCCTGCGGGCAGCGGTCGCGGAAGCTGCAGCCGGAGTCGGCGGGCGGCGGGCTTCCGGCCCCGGCGGTCCCGGTGCCGGCCGGTTCCGCGCCCGTCCCGGCGAGCAGTTCGGCGCGGCCGCGTCCCGACTCCGGGTCGGGGGCGGCCGAGGCCAGCAGCCGGGTGTAGGGGTGCCGGGAGCGGAGGATGACGTCGTCCGCCGCGCCGCGTTCCACGACCCGGCCCCGGTACATCACCAGGATCTCGTCGGAGAAGTGGCGGGCGGTGGCGAGGTCGTGGGTGATGTAGAGGACGGCCAGCCGGTCCTCGCGCTGCAGCCGGGCGAGCAGGTTGAGCACGCCGAGCCGGATGGAGACGTCCAGCATGGAGACGGGTTCGTCGGCGATGACGACCTGGGCGCCGGGCGCCAGCGCGCGGGCGATGGCCACCCGCTGCCGCTGCCCGCCGGAGAGCTCGTGCGGACGGCGCCGGGCGACGGAGGCCCCCGGCGTCAGATTGACCCGCTCCAGCAACTGTTCGGCCTGCTGCCGGAGTTCGTCCTTCCCCGCGGCCCGGCCGTGCAGCTTCAGCGGGCGGACGAGGTGGTGCTCGATGGTGTGGAAGGGGTTGAGCGAGGCGAACGGGTCCTGGAAGACCATCTGGACGTGGTGGCGGTACGCACGGTCGTCCACCCGCCTGCCGTCCGGGCCCTCGGCCGTGATCGTGCCGGCGGTCGGCTTCTCCAGCCGGGCGATCATGCGGGCCACGGTGGACTTGCCCGAGCCGGACTCCCCGACGAGCGCGACGGTGCGGCCCGGCACGAGGGTGAAGGAGACGTTGTCCACCGCGCGCAGCCGGGAATGGCGCAGGCCGGAGCGGATGGAGAAGTCCTTGACCAGGTCGCGTACCTCCAGCGTGGTCATCGGGGGGCCCTCTTCTCGTTCGGGTGCTGCCGCTCTGTGGACTGTCGTGTCTCACCGGCACGTGCCCCGCCGGCCGGGGCGGGGACCTCCGCCGCGCCGGACCGCTCGCGGGCGCTGGACTCCCCGGTGCGGATGAACGACCCGCGCTCGCCGGTGAGGCTCGGGAAGGAGTCGAGGAGCTCACGGGTGTACGGGTGCCGCGGGTGGTCCTTGATCTCCTCGGCGGTCGCGTATTCGACGACCTCGCCCTCCCGCATCACGGCGATGCGGTCGCTCAACTCCAGCAGCAGCGGCAGGTCGTGGGTGATGAAGACGACTGCGAAGCCGAGCTCGTCGCGGAACCGCAGGATCTCCCGGAGGATGCCGCGCTGGACGACCACATCGAGCGCCGTGGTGGGCTCATCCATGATCATCACTTGCGGGTCCAGCAGCAGCGCCATGGCGATCATGACCCGCTGCCGCATGCCGCCGGAGAGTTCGTGCGGATACGAGTCCAGCCGGCGCGGGTCGACGCCGACGAGGCGCAGCACCTCGGCGCACCGTTCACGGCGCCCGCCCCTCGTCGTCTCCGGGCGGTGCGTGGTGAGGACGTCGTCGAGCTGGGCGTGGACGGAGATGACGGGGTTGAGGGCGTTCATCGCGCCCTGGAACACCATCGACAGCTTCGACCAGCGGAAGGCGCGCAACTCCTCCCGTTCCAGGGCCAGGACGTCGATGTCGCCGCCCTCGGGGTCGTGGAAGACCACCGAGCCCGAGGTGACCTCGGCGGGCGGCAGATGGAGCCGGTTCACCGCGTAGGCAAGGGTGGTCTTGCCGCAGCCGGACTCGCCGGCGAGGCCCAGAATCTCGCCGCGCCCCAGGGTCAGCGAGACGTCCTTGACGGCGTGGACCGGGGGCTCGGCGTCGTAGACCACGCTGAGGTTCCGGACGGTGAGGACGGGGTCCCGCCGGCCGTCGTCCTCGTCGCCCACGCCGCCCTCGCGGCTCGCGCCGCCCTCGCGGCCCGCGTCGCCCTCGCGGCCCGCGTCGCGCCCGGCGTCCGCGGCGGCACGGGTCCCGGACGGCGGGGCCGGCCGCGTGCTCCGCACCGCGCCGGCCCTCTTCACCGTCTTCCGCGGGAGGGCGCGCAGCTTGGGGTTGATGATCTCGTCGATGCTGAAGTTGATCAGCGCGAGGCCGCAGCCGAAGGCCGCGATGATCAGGCCCGGCGGTACGAACCACCACCAGGCCTCCCGCTGCAGCGCGAAGCCGTTCTGCGCGTAGTAGAGCATCGTGCCGAGCGTTGGGGAGTTGGAGGCGCCGAGGCCCAGGAAGGACAGGCCGGCCTCGCTGAGGATGGCCAGGATCACCGCGAAGACGAACTGCGAGGCCAGCAGCGGCAGCAGATTCGGCAGGATCTCCACGGAGACCACCCGCCAGGGCTTCTCCCCCGCCACCCGCGCCGCGGCGACGTAGTCGCGGTTGCGCAGCGAGAGCGTCTGGGCGCGCAGCACTCTGGAGGAGGCGGCCCAGCCGGTGATCGCCAGGACGACCGCGATGGTCCACCAGCCGCGCTGCGCCGCCGGGACGAAGCCGGCGATGACGATGACCAGCGGCAGGCCGGGGATGACGAGCATGACGTTGGAGATCAGCGAGAAGGTCTCGTCCACCGCGCCGCCGAGGTAGCCGCCGATGATCCCGAAGAAGGCGGAGAGCAGGGTCGCCATGATGCCGACCAGCAGCCCGATCTGGAGCGATCCCCGGGTGGCGTGAGCGAGTTGGGCGAAGACGTCCTGGCCGGTCTGGGTGGTGCCGAGCAGGAAGCCGTCGCCCGGCGGGGCCATCCCGGAGTTGCGGACGGTGTCGGGGTCGCCCACGAGCAGCGGGCCGATCAGCCCGAAGAGGGCGATGGCGAGGACCAGGCCGAGGCCGACGCCGAGCTTGGGGGACCACCTCGGCAGCAGGGAGCGCCAGCCGCTCCGGGCCTTCGGGGCGGGGGCGGCTCCGCCGGGGCCGGTCTCCGGGCCCGCGGTGTCGGGTTCGGCCGTCTCGGTGGTGGCCGGGCTGAGATGCGTCACGGTGCCGTCTCCTCGGCTCAACTGCCGGCTCGGGTGCGGGGGTCGATGAGTCCGTACAGCAGGTCGACGACGAGGTTGGCGCCCAGCACCGCCACCGTGATCACCAGGAAGATCCCCTGCATCAGGGCGTAGTCGTTGTTCTGGACGGCCTGCAGCAGCTTTCCGCCGATGCCCGGGTACGAGAAGACCTGCTCGGTGATGATCGATCCGGCGACGACGAAGCCCAGGGAGATCGCGAAGCCGGCGACCGACGGCAGGACGGCGTTGCGCGCCGCGTAGTGGGTCATGATGCGGCGCTCGCGCAGTCCCTTGGCGCGGGCGGTGAGGACGTAGTCCTCGTCCACCGTGGAGACCATCATGTTGCGCATCCCCAGCAGCCAGCCGCCGACCGAGGAGATGACGATGGTGAGCGCGGGGAGCGTGCCGTGGTAGACCGCCGATCCGATGAACTCCGCGTTCCAGCCCGGGTCGAGGATCACGTCGTAGCCGCCGAGCAGCGGGAACCACTGGAGCGCCGAGCCGAACACGGCGACCAGGATGAGCGCCAGCCAGAAGTACGGCACCGCGGCGAGGACGGTGGTGGCGGGCACCAGCGAGTCCAGCCAAGTGCCGCGCTTCCAGCCGACGAGCATGCCGAGCGTGACGCCGATGAGGAAGGACAGCAGGGTCGCGATCCCCACCAGCACGATCGTCCAGGGCAGTGACTGCGAGATGACCTCGGCCGCGGGCGTCGGGTAGACGCTGACCGAGATCCCCAGGTCCCCCTTGAAGAGATTGACCAGATACGACAGGTACTGGTCCCACAGGGGTTCCCGGGTCCTCGTGCCGAGGAGGAGCTCGTAGGAGCGGCGCACCGACGGGTCCACGGAGCCGCCGCGCTGGGCGAGCCTCGCCATCAGGGTGTCCACCGGGTTGCCCGGCATCAGCCGCGGGATGAAGAAGTTGAGCGTCAGGGCGGCCCACAGGGCGACCACATAGAACGCCAGCTTCCGGATGTAGTACCTCATCGGTGGCCGTCCCTCACCATGGCTCCTCCTCGAAACCGCTCACTGATCCGCCGAACCGCTGCGCGGAGCCCCTTACTTGGCGGGCTTCAGGTTCATGAAGATCTGCGAGTGGTCGGGGCGCTGCCACACCGCCGGGAAGGCGTACATGTTCTCCTCGGTGGGCCAGCCGGTGAACTTCTCGGCGTTGTACTCGCTGGTGGTGCCGGCGGTCAGGACGGGGATGTACGGCATGTCGCGCTCGATGGCCGTCTGGATGGTGTCGAACCGCTTCTGGCGCTCCGCGGTGTCCTCGCGGCTGATGGCCTTGAGCTCGTCGAGCGCGCGGTCGACGGCCTTGTCCGTCCACCGGGAGAAGTTCGGGTTGGCGGCCTCGCCGACCTTCGCGGTGGTCGCGGAGGAGTAGAAGTAGTTGTAGAGGTAGTACGGGTCGGCCGAGGGGCCCTGGTACAACGAGTCGATCAGCAGTTCGTACTCGCCCTGGCCGCGGGCGTCGGACCACTCGTTCCACGACAGCTGCTGCGCCGTCACCTTGATGCCGGCCTTCTTGAGCTGCTGGCCCATGGTGTCGACGGCGGTGATGTAGTCGGTCCAGCCGGTGACCACCTTGATGGTCAGCTCCAGCGGTTTGCCGTCCTTGGCGTAGATCCCCTCGCCGTTCTTCTTGTAGCCGGCGTCCTCCAGGACATCGGCCGCCTTGGCCGCGTCCGGCTCCATCGGGGCGAGCCGGTCCTCCAGCTCATCGGAGATGAGGGCCTTGTCGCGCTCGGGGAGGGCGAAGCCGGGGGAGATCTCGGAGGACGTGCCCTGGAAGGCCAGCTTGTTGATCTGCGTGCGGTCCAGCGCGTGGTAGATCGCCTTACGGACGGCCGGGTCGGTCTGCGGGCCCTTGCAGCCCTTGTCGGCGGCGGCGCAGGTCATCAGCACGGTCTGGTTCAGCGGGACCGTGACGGCCTTGTAGCCGGGGTAGTTCTTTTCCACGTTCTGCATGTCGGGCACCGGGCCGGTCTGCCAGTCGATCTTCCCGGCGGCGAGGGCGTCGGCGCCCGCCTGGTTGCCGGAGAGGGAAAGGTAGCGGATCTTCTTGACGGCCGGCTCGCCGTCCCAGTAGCCGGGGTTGGCCTTGAGGGTGAACGCCTGCGCCTTGAAGGTGTCCAGGGCGAACGGGCCGGTGCCGACCGGCTTCTTCATGACGTCCTTCGACGGGTCGCCGATCTTGCCCCAGATGTGCTCCGGCACGATCCAGACGCGGCCGAGGACCTGCGGGGCCTCCATGAAGGAGGGCTTGTCGAAGGTGATCCGGACGTGGGTGTCGTCGACGGCGGTGGCCTTGCCCTTGAACCCGGTGCCGTTCATGGTCGGGTGCTTGGTGATCATGTCCAGCGTGAAGACGACGTCGTCGGCGGTGAACTTCTCCCCGTCGCCCCATGTCACGCCCTCGCGCAGGGAGACCGTCAGCTCGGTGCCGTCCTCGTTCCAGGAGTACTCGGTACCCAGCCGGGGGGTCGGCTCCTCGTTCTTGGTGAGGTTGTAGAAGAACAGGGGTTCGAAAATGGTGCCGTCGCCGTCGAGCCGGGACGGGGAGTACGGGTTGAAGTTGGCCTGGTAGTCGCCCGACTGACCGGTGTAGACGATCAGCGTGTCGTCACCCCGGGCCGAGTCGCCGCCCCCGGAGCACCCGGCCAGCAGCATGGCCGCGGCCACCGCGCCGACCGCTGCCGTGCGTGCGCGCCGTCGGTTCGCCTGCAGGAACATAGTCGGTCCTCTCCGTCACTGGCCGGCACTCCGAAGTGCCCGGTGCGCCCGCCCCGTTGGGGGCGTCCGTCGCTGTGCGGAGATTGTTAAGACGCCGAATAAAGAAAGTCAAGACCCCGGCGATCGCCGGATGCGGAGGGGGCACGGAGGCTCGCACGACACGCGGCGCTCCGCGATCCCGCCGAGACGCGACCCGGCGCCCGAGGCGCCCGGCGGGCCGGGCGATGCCCGGTCGCGGCCCGGCCTCCGCCCCGGCGGCGGGACTTCGTCAAGCGGCTAAACTAAGCGCGCTCGCGCGGTGCGACCCGCTGCCGGGGGCACCGATATCGTGAGCGCGCACCCTGAGCGCGGGCGGAGGATTCATGAGCGGACCCAGCGGACCGGCGCAGGCCACACCCCATACGAGCAGCAGATCCGCCGTACTCGACGTGATCCGGGCCGCGGGCACCATCAGCCGGGTCGGACTGGTCCGGGCCACCGGCTTCACCGGGGCCACCATCTCCACCGTCGTCCGCCGCCTCATCGACGACGGCCTGGTGCTGGAGACCGGACGGGCCGAGTCCACCGGCGGCAAGCCGCGGGTCCTCCTCCAGCTCAACCAGTCCTCGCGCTACGCGGTCGGCGTCCACCTCGACCAGGCCGGCATCACCTACGTCCTGACGAACCTCGGCGGCTCGGTCGTCGCCCGCATGTCCCGCGCCGGGGTCGGCGCCGAGGACCCGCCGGTGGTCGTCGAACGGATGGCCGGGGAGGTCGACGCCCTGATCGACGGCGTCGGCGTCGAACGCGACCGGGTGCTCGGCCTCGGCCTCGTCTCCCCCGGGCCGCTCACCCCCACCAGCGGGATGCGGCTGACCCCGCCCGCCATGCGGCCCTGGGAGGACTTCCCCCTCGACCGCGCCCTGGAGAAGGCCACCGGGCTGCCCGTCGTCCTCGACAACGACGCCACCGCGGCGGCGCTCGGCGAACACTGGTCCGGAGTCGTCGGCGGCACCTCCACCTTCGCCGCCCTCTACATGGGCACCGGCATCGGCGCCGGGATGCTCATCAACGGCCTCGCGTACCGCGGCGCCAGCGGCAACGCCGGCGAGATCGGCCACATCTGCCTCGACGTGGACGGACCGGAGTGCTGGTGCGGAGCGCGCGGCTGCACGGAGGTGATGGCCGGACCGGCCTCCGTCGTCGCCGCCGCCCGGGCCGACGCGCACCTCGCCCGGGTCACCGGGCTGACCGGCGAGGACGGCGCGAAGGGCGCCCGGCCGTCGGTGGTCGCGGAGTTCGCGGCGGTCGCGCGGGCCGCGCGCGGCGGCGAGCCGGCGGCCCGGGCGCTGCTGGAGCGGTCGGCACGCTATCTCGCGGTGGCGGCCCGCACCCTGGCCAATGTGATGGACCTCGAACTGCTGGTGCTCACCGGGCCGAGCCTGGCGATCGCGGGCGCCACGTATCTGCCCGTGGTGCAGGAGGAGCTGGACCGCTCCTTCTTCTCCCGCGCCACCCACTCCGTGGCCGTACGCCTGTCCACCTCGGCGGCCACGGCACCGGCGATCGGGGCGGCGACCATGGTGCTGCAGACCGAACTGGTGCCGCTGCGGCAGGGCTTGCGCCTCCCGGACAACCTGGCCGACGCGGAACCGGGACCGGCCCGGGCGGCGGGGGCGTAGGGCCTGCCCGGCCTCCGCCACGGGGTCTCGGGCGCCGGGCGCGCCCGCTCACGCCCGGCAGGGCGGCCCTCGCCGTGCGGCGCACGGCACCGGACACGGCGGCCCGATTCGGCACGGAGGGGCGGAGAACCTGGCGGCCGAGGTGGTCCGGGGTGGTGGGCGGGCTCGGGCGGGGCGCATCAAGGAGCCGGGCGGAGACTGAAGCCGCAACGTTCGTGCAGCGATTGACCGGTCGGCGTGCGCGCGCCGGCGCCGGGAGGGCCGCCCGCACGCCGGCCGGTGCCGCGTCTCATGGGGTGCCGGAGGTTTGGGCGGCCGGGCGTCGGACCGCCCGGCGTCAGGCGGCCTCCTCCGCGCCCGAGAGCTCCGGGCCGAGGGCGTCGCGCAGGCGGCGCAGGCCGCGGCGGACATGGCTCTTCACGGTGCCGAGCGGCAGCCCGGTCCGGACCGCTATCTGGGCCTGCGTGAGGTCGTCGTAGAACGCCATGCGCAGCACCAGCCGCTGGGCGGCCGGGAGCCGCTCCAGTTCGCGGTGGACGAGCACCCGGTCGATCACGGCTTCCGGGCGGGCCCCGGCGCCGGGGAAGCCGGGCGGCCGGGCCGCGCCCGCGGCCGCCGTCAGCTCGGCGCGGCGCGTTCGGTGCGCCAGCGCGTCGGCGGTCTTGAACCGGGTGATCCCCGTCAGCCAGCCGGGCAGGGAACCGCGTTCCGGCCGGTAGCCCGCGCGGCCCCGCCAGGCCGCGATGAAGACCTGCTGGGTGACGTCCTCGGCCTCGCGCTCGTCCGCCAGCGCGCGCCGGGCGAGCGTGTGCACCAGCGCGCCCCAGCGGTGGTAGGCGACGGCCAGGCAGTTCTCGTCCCCGGCGGCAAGTCCGGTGGCGACCTCCTCGTCGGACAGGGGGCCGGCGGACGGGAGTCCGGCGGACAGGCGCTCCGCGGGGCGGATTCCGGCGGGTCGGGGCTCGACGGAACGGAGGGCCGTCCGGGGCCCGGGGCCGGGCGGCGCGCCGTCCGCCGGCGCGGTCGTCGGCGGGGCGGTCGTCTGCGGGGCGGTGTGCTGTGCGGTCATGGCGAACTGCTCCTCCTGCCGGTTCGGAGCCGGCCGGTGCGACGGGCGGCCCCGCGCCCGCCGGAGGCCGGGTGGCGGACACGGGGCACCGCCGGAACGCCTCCGTGGCGCCGCGGCCCCGCCAGCATCGGAAGAGACCGCCCGGGACGACAACTCGCATCGTTTGTGCAACGTATGGTGAAGGCGTGGGGAGCGACGCAGTGCAACACAAGGGCACGGATACGGCCGGCGCCATGGGGACGACCACCGGGGCGGTGGCGCGCCGGCTCGGCGTCTCCCCCGCCACCCTGCGGTCCTGGGACCGCCGTTACGGCGTCGGGCCCGAGGTCCGGGCGGACGGCCGGCACCGCCGGTGGGCGCCGCGCGACATCGCGGTGCTGGAGGAGATGTGCCGGCTCACGGCCTCGGGCATCCCCCCGGCCGAGGCGGCCCGTGCCGCCCGTGCCGCCCGCGCCGCGCGTGTCCCCCGCCCGGTCCCTGCCACGGACCGCTCCGGCCCCGGCGGTACGGCGGGCGTCTCCGCCGCCCCGCCATCCGAAGCGCACGCGTCGTCCGCCGCCTCCCTCTCCCCGTCGTCCATCCCGTTCCCCGGTGGGCCGTCCCACGTGCCGCCTCCTCCGGTCGCGGCGGCGGACACCCGTTCCGCCCCACCGCCCGCGACGGCGGACGCCGCGCGGGCCGGTGAGTGCGCCGTACCGGCCCCGCGCGCCGCCGCACGGCAGCCCGGTTCCGGGAACGGGCTGCCGCTGGGCGACGTACGGCAGGAGTGCCGCGGGCTGGCGCGGGCCGCCGTGCGGCTGGACGCGGCGGCCGTGGAGCGGTTGCTGGCGTCCGCCGTCGCGCAGTACGGCCTGGTCACCGCCTGGGAGGAGGTGATGGTGCCGACCCTGCGCGCGGCGGGCCGCAAGTGGGAGACGGCCGGGGACCGTTACGTCGAGGTGGAGCACCTGCTGTCCTGGCACATCTCCTCAGCCCTGCGCCGCGTGCCGCCCGCCGCGCCCGCGCCGCCGGAGACGTCCGGGACACCCGCGCCGCCCGGGTCTCCGCCCGTGCTGCTGGCCTGCGTGCCGGACGAGCAGCACGCGCTGCCGCTGGAGGCGCTGGCGGCCGGTCTGGCCGAACAGGGCGTCCCCGTGCGCATGTTCGGTCCGGCGCTGCCGGCGGAGGCACTGGACGCGGCGGTGCGGCGCACCGGGCCGGCGGCCGTCGTCCTGTGGTCGCAGAGCCGTTCGACCGCCAACCGCCCGCTGGCACGGCACGTGGCCGCCAGCGCGTGGGGGGTGAGGGGCGCGCGGACCCATCCGGCGGTGCTGCTCGCCGGTCCGGGCTGGGCGGGGCCGGCCGTTCCCGGAACACTGCGGCCGCTCGGGCTGCGGGAGGCGCTGGAGGCGCTCATGCGGCTGCGCCGCACGGGGCCGCGGGAGCCGTAGGGGACACGCGCTTCCGAGCCCGCCGCGCGGTCAGTCGCGGCCGCGGGCCCGTTTGAAGCGGGCCAGGCCCTCCGCGAGGCCGATGACCGGCTCCGGGTAGCCGTACCGGCTCCGCTCCGCCTCCGGCAGCCGCCACGGTTCGTGGATGAACCGGCGGTCCACGTCCGCCAGTTCGGGGACCCAGCGGCGGACGTAGGCACCGTCGCGGTCGTAGCGGCGCCCCTGGGCGACGGGGTTGAGTACCCGGTGCGGCCGGGTGTCGGTGCCCGTTCCGGCGACCCACTGCCAGTTGAGCTGGTTGTTGGCGACGTCCCCGTCGACCAGCCACTCCAGGAAGTGCCGGGCGCCGTCGCGCCAGTCGACGTACAAGGTCTTGGTCAGGAAGCTCGCGGCGAGCAGCCGGCCGCGGTTGTGCGTCCAGCCCTCGTGGGCGAGCTGCCGCATCGCCGCGTCGACCACCGGATAGCCGGTGCGGCCCTCCTTCCAGGCCGCGAGGTCCGCCGCGGCGTCCGGCCCGGTGCGCCAGCGGTCGTGGCGGGTGCGGTAGTCCGCGTGCGCGGCGGCGGGCCGGGCGGCGAGCACCTGGTGGTGGAAGTCCCGCCAGCACAGCTGCCGTACGAACGCCTCGGCGCCGGGGCCGCCCGTCCTGCGCGCCCGGTGCGCGAGTTCGGCCGCGGAGACGGTGCCGAAGTGGAGGTGGGGCGAGAGGCGCGAGGTGGCGTCGCCCGCCATGTCGTCGTGCCGGTCCTCGTAGGCCGCGATGCCGCCGCGCAGCCAGGCCGCGGCACGCCGCCGGCCCTCGGTCTCGCCGCCCGCCGCGAGGGCCGGGGAGACGCCGGTGACGGCGGCGCGGGAGGGCAGCGGCTCCGAGCCGGGCCCGTCGGGCACGCGCACCGCGCGCGGGGCGGCCAGGGGCGCCCGCGGGGACTCGGCCGACCAGCGCCGGAAGTACGGGGTGAACACGGCGAAGTGGTCGGAGCCGGCCGGGGTCACCGCTCCGGGCGGGACCACGGTGACCACCGCGTCGTGCACGACCAGCCGCCGCCCATCGGCTTCGAGGGCCTTGCGCAGCCGCCGCTCCCGGCGCTGGGCGTAGCCGCTGGCGCCGGCCGCCGTGTGCACCTCCGCCGCGCCCGTCTCCGCGGCGATCTCGCACACCCGCTCGACGACCGGTCCGGAGCGCAGCACCAGCCGGCCGCCCCGGTCGCGCAGTCCCGCGTCGAGCGCGGCCAGGCAGTCCGCGAGGAACGCCCGCCGGTTGGGCGCGGTGAACCCGGCCGCTTCGATGCCGTCGTCGAGGACGAAGAGCGGCACCACCGCGTCCGCGGAGGCGAGTGCCGCCCGCAGCGGCGGATGGTCGTGCAGCCGCAGATCGGCGGTGAACAGGACGACCGAGACGGTCATGGTGCCCTTCCGGCCGGAGGTGCTCTGGTGGTCCGGGCCCGGCGGCCCGGGCGGGCCCCGCGCGCCGCGGCGCGCCGGTGGTGTCCGCGACGCCGGCGGTGCCGGGGGGGCTTCGCGGCGTCCGCGGTGCCGGCGGTGCCCGCCGCCCATCGTGCCCGCAGCGCCGCTCCCCGGCCCGCCGCCCCGGCTTCCGGACGGCGGCGCGTCCTCCGAACGGTCCTCCGCCGGACGTGGCGCGGGGCGCGGCCGGGTCCGGCGTGGTCGACTGGAACGGCGGCGTCCGGCGCCGCCTCCGAGCCACATCGGCGACGTGCCCGCCCGGCCGCATCCGCGGGGCACCTCCGCTCCGAATGAGATGGGACCGCAGCCGATCGACGCGACGAGAGGACGTGCGAATTGCGCCGCACACGGGCAGAGAAGCCCCCGGCCACCGGCCGCCATCCGGGTCCGCCCGCAGCGCCCCGGCCGCCGGGCGGACCGCGGGAGCCGTTCGAGGACGCCGTCAACCTCCCGGCCGACGACGGGGGTTCACGCGCCGAGTCCGGGTACCCGGACTCCGTGGAAACGAGCACCGCGGACGCGGACCTCATGGAACCGGGCACCGTGGACGCGGATGTCGCGGGTGCCGTCGGACACATACTCGACGGAGTCCTGCGCGAACGGGTCACGGCTGCGGCCGGGATCGACGACGTCTTCGCCCGCGACATCGCCGAGCGCGTCATGCGCTTCACGCTCGGCGGCGGCAAGCGGATGCGCAGTCAGTTCCTGTGGTGGGGGCTGCGCGCCTGCGGCGGCGGACGCGACCCGGAGGCGGCGGAGTCCGCGCTGCGCGTCGCCGCCGGGCTGGAGCTGATCCAGACCTGCGCGCTGGTGCACGACGACGTGATGGACGATTCCCCGCTGCGCCGCGGCCGGGCCACCGTCCACGTCGAACTGGCGGCCCAGTACGGGCGGCACGGGTCCGCCCGCCTCGCGGCGCCCGGACCCGGGCCGTCCCGGTACGGAGCGGCCGCCGGCCCGGACGAGCCCTTCGGCCGGGCGGCGGCCATCCTCGCCGGGGACCTGGCCCTCGCCTGGGCCGACGACACCCTGGCCGAGACACCGCTCCCGCCGGACACCCGCCGCAGGGTCCGCGGCATCTGGCGCGCCATGCGCACCGAGATGGTGGCCGGGCAGTATCTCGACCTGCACGGACAGGCCACCGGATCGCGCTCCATGGTGCGCGCGATCCGCACCGCCTGTCTCAAGAGCGCCCTGTACTCGGTCGAACGCCCGCTCGCGCTGGGCGCGGCCCTCGCCGGCGCGGGCGAGCGCACCACGCGCGCCCTGTGCTCGGCGGGCCGCTGCGCCGGCATCGCCTTCCAGCTCCGCGACGACCTGCTCGGCGTCTTCGGCGATCCGGAGCGGACGGGCAAACCGTCCGGGCACGACATCCGCGAGGGCAAGCCCACCTATCTCGTCGCCGTGGCGCGGGCGCGCGCCGAGGCGGACGGTGACGGCGCGGCCCTCGCCGTCCTCGACGGCGCCCTCGGCGACCCCGGCCTCTCCGCCGAGGACCTGCGCCGGGTCCGGGCCGTGCTCACCGCGACCGGGGCGCGCGCCCTCACCGAGAGCAAGATCGACCGGCTGGTCGCCCAGAGCGCGCGCCATCTGGCGGGGGCCGCCGTGGAGCCCGTCGCGGGCCGCCGTCTGCGGGCCCTGCTGTCGGCCGTCGCGGGCGTGGGCGCGGGGCCGGACCACGCGGCCGCCGCCGCGTCCGGCCGACGCACCGCCGCGGGGCCGCCGGACGGGCTGCCCGTACCGCTGCTCCTCTCCGCCACTGCCGAAGGAGACCGCCGATGACGCCGACGAGAACCGTCCGGGGCCGCACCGACCATGTGGTGGTCGTCGGCGCCGGACTGGCCGGACTGTCCGCCGCGCTGCATCTGCTGGGCGCGGGCCGGCGCGTGACCGTCGTGGAGCGCGGCACCCTGCCCGGCGGCCGCGCCGGCCGCCTGGACCGCGGGGGCTACCGCATGGACACCGGGCCCACCGTGCTGACCATGCCCGAACTGGTGGACGACGCGCTGGCCGCCGTCGGCGACAGCCTCCGCGACCGGCTGGACCTCGTACCGCTGCACCCCGCCTACCGGGCCCGGTTCGCCGACGGGGCCGTCCTCGACGTACACACCGGCGCCGAGGCGATGGAGGCCGAGGTCGAACGCTTCGCCGGTGCCCGCGAGGCCGCCGGCTACCGGCGGCTGCGCGGCTGGCTGGAGAAGCTGTACGCGGTGCAGATGCGCCGCTTCATCGACGCCAACTTCGACTCCCCGTTCCAGCTCCTCCACCCGGACCTGGCCCGGCTGGCCGCGCTCGGCGGCTTCGGCCGGCTCGACGCCCGGATCGGCTCCTTCCTCTCCGACGAGCGGCTGCGCCGGGTCTTCTCCTTTCAGGCGCTGTACGCCGGGGTGCCGCCGGCCCGGGCCCTCGCCGCGTACGCCGTCATCGCCTACATGGACACCGTCGCCGGCGTGTACTTCCCCCGGGGCGGCATGCACGCCCTGCCGAAGGCACTGGCGGACGCGGCGGCCGACGCCGGGGCCGAGTTCCGGTACGGGGAGGAGGTGACGGAGCTGGAGCGCTCCGGCTCCGGCCCGGGTTCCCGCTCCGGCTCGGGGGAGCGGATCACCGCCGTCGTCACCGACCGGGACCGCATCCCCTGCGACGCCGTCGTCCTCACCCCTGACCTGCCCGTGACGTACCGGCTGCTGGGCCGCCGGCCACGCCGCCCGGTCGCCCTGCGCCACTCCCCGTCGGCGGTGATCCTGCACGCGGGCACCGACCGCACCTGGCCCGGACTGGCCCACCACACCATCTCGTTCGGCGCCGCCTGGAAGAGCACCTTCCGCGAACTGACCCGCACCGGCGAGCTGATGAGCGACCCCTCCCTGCTCATCACCCGGCCGACCGCCACCGACCCGGCGCTGGCGCCCCCGGACCGCCATCTGCACTACGTCCTCGCGCCCTGCCCCAACACCGACATCGGCCCCGGCGTCCGCGAATGGACGGACCTCGCGCCCCGCTACCGGGACGGTCTGCTGACCGAACTGGAGCGCCGCGGCCTCACCGGCCTCGGTACGGCGATCGAGGAGGAGTGCCTGGTCACCCCCGCCGACTGGGCCGCCGAGGGACACGCCGCCGGAACCCCCTTCTCGGCCGCGCACACCTTCGCGCAGACCGGCCCGTTCCGGCCGCGCAACCTCGTCCGCGGCACGGAGAACGCCGTGCTCGCCGGCTGCGGCACCACCCCGGGGGTGGGGGTGCCGACCGTACTGATCTCGGGGAAGCTCGCCGCCGCCCGCGTCACCGGGGCGCCCGCTCGGCGGCGGCCGGCCACCGGCCGCGTCCCCGGCCCCGCCAGGAAAGGCACACACGTATGACCGAACGTGAACTGGACGCGGCGGGCATCACGGACCCCGCCCTCCGCGCCGCCTACAGCGAGTGCCGGCGGCTCAACGCCCGTCACGGCAAGACCTACTTCCTCGCCACCCGGCTGCTCCCCGTCGAACGGCGCCCCGCCGTCCACGCCCTGTACGGCTTCGCCCGCTGGGCCGACGACATCGTGGACGACCTGGGGCGCGACACGTCCCCCGGCGAACGGGGCCTGGCACTCGAACGCCTGCGCGAGCGGCTCATGGCAGGGCTCCGGGACGGCAGCCGGTACGGGGACGGCGTCCGGGACGGCACCGAGAACGGCGCCCCGGACAGCTCCCGGAACGCCGTGGGCGACGAGCCGGTGGTGCGGGCTCTGGCGCATACCGCGCACCGCTACGCCATCGACCACCGTCACCTCACCGACTTCATGGACTCGATGCGCAGCGACCTGGAGGTCACGGACTACCCCACCTACGACGACCTGCGGCGCTACATGCACGGCTCGGCGGCGGTCATCGGCCTGCAGATGCTGCCGGTCCTGGGCACCGTCGGGCCCCGCGAGGAGGCGGCGCCGCACGCCGCCGCGCTGGGCGTCGCCTTCCAGCTCACCAACTTCCTGCGGGACGTGGGCGAGGACCTCGACCGCGGCCGGGTGTACCTCCCCGCCGACCTGCTCGCCGCACACGGTGTCGACCGCGACCTCCTCCAGTGGAGCCGCGCGACCGGTGCCCGCGACCCGCGCGTCACGGCCGCGCTGATGGCCGCCGCCGATCTCACCCGCGGGGTGTACCGGGAGGCGGCGCCGGGCATCGCCCTGCTCGACCCGGTCTCGCGGCCCTGTATCCGGACCGCGTTCGTGCTCTACGGCGGCATTCTGGAGGCGGTGGCGGAGGACGGTTACGCCGTGCTGCACCGCCGGGCGGTCGTCCCGCGCCGGCGCCGGGCGGCCGTGGCGCTCGACGGGCTGGCCCGGGTGGCGGCGGCCCGGGTGCGGGCCCGTACCGGCCGTCCCCCGTCCGCCGCGTCCGCCGCGTGGCGGCCCGGGTGGCGGCCCGGACGGCCGACTGCGCGGCCGGGCCGCCCGGCCGTCGCCGCCGAACGCGCCCACGGGGAGGCGGCCTGATGCCCGCGGCAGCGGACGACAACCGGCGGCGTCCGGGCGCACCCGCGTCCCGTTCCGGCCGCTTTCCGCTCCGGCTGCGCCGCGACCCCGTCCCCTGGGACCGCCAGCGGCCGACCTGGCGCGAGGCCAAACCGGCCCTGATCGCCGACGCGCTGAAGCGCGCGCAGGCACGCCCGTCCGGCAACTGGTATGTCCTCGGCGCCACCCGGGCGATCACCGCCGGCCGCCCGCTCGGCGGCACTGTCGCCGGCGCGGAGGTCGTCGCCTGGCGCGACGCCGACGGGCGGCTGCGCGCCGGACCGGGCGCCTGCCCGCACCTCGGCGCGTCCCTGAAGGACAGCCCGGTGCGCTGCGGCACGCTCGTCTGCCACTGGCACGGACTGGCCCTCACGGGCGCCCCGTTCGCCGGCTGGGAGCCGTATCCGGTGTACGACGACGGGCTGCTGGTCTGGGTGCGCCTCGACGCCGTCGGCGGCGAGGAACCGCTGGAGCGGCCGGTGCTGCCGGTCCGGCCGGAGCCGGAGGGCGCGCTGCCGGCCGTCTACACGGGCGTCGGTCGCTGCGAGCCGGAGGACATCGTGGCCAACCGGCTCGACCCCTGGCACGGCGCCTGGTTCCACCCGTACTCGTTCGTGGACCTCACCGTGGTGGACACCCCGCACGGGGACGGCGGTGACGGGGGCGCGGGCGAGGACGGCTTCGCCGTGGACGTGTCGTTCAAGGTGGCGGGCCGGGCGGTGGTGCCGGTGCGGGCGGTGTTCACGGCACCCGAACCGCGGACCGTCGTCATGCACATCGCGGAGGGCGAGGGCCGGGGATCGGTCGTCGAGACGCACGCCACGCCGCTGACGGCCCCGGACGCCGCCTCCGGACGGCCACCGCGCACGGCGGTGACCGAGGCGGTGGTCGCGGCCTCCGACCGCAAGGGCTTCGCGCTGGCCCGCGCGGCGGCGCCGCTGCTCCGCCCGCTGATGCGCGCGGCGGCGGGCCGCCTGTGGCGCGACGACCTGGCGTACGCGGAACGCCGCTGGGAACTCCGCAGCACGGGCCGCTTCCCGGGCTGAACGAACCGCACGGGCGGCGGCCCGCACTCGCACACGTGCCGTGCGGGCCGCCGGGCCCCCGCGCACCGTCCGGCCGGCCAACACCGGAGCAGCGGAGTCAGCAGGAACGGCGGCAGCGGCCGAACGTCGGCGGGCGCCGACAACCGCTACTCCGCACACCCTTTGACCGGTCACATCTCCCGGCGGAACCCGGCAGGCCCGGGCGTCGGCCCTTGCGTCAGACCCCCGCCGGCCGCGCCTCCGTGCCCAGCCGGCCGGCCAGCGCCCGCAGCAGCGCCGTGCGTCCCTTCTGCGGCACCGTCCACAGTGTCTGCCCGCGCACACCCCAGCGCTCCAGCAGGGCGTTGGAGGCGAGGAAGCCGGATGTCGCGGCGCGCTCCATCAGCGCCACGGGGAGCCCGGTGCGCACCAGGTCGCCGGCCACCACGAGGGCCGGGTCGGGCGTGTGCACCGTGGGCCGGTCCCGGTAGCCGCCCACCGGGAACAGCGGGCAGTCCGCGCGCCATTCGTGCCGTACGTCGACGATCTTCGCGTCACCGGTCTCGGGGTAGACGCGGTGCAGTTCGGCGACGAGCCGTTCCTGCTCGGTCCTCCGGTCGGCGGCCGGATCGACGGCGTAGGCGTGCAGTTCGACCACCGAGCCGCCGGTACGGGCGGCCCAGCGCGCCGCCTCGCCCTCCCAGCGGTCCAGCACGCTGACGTTGTCCAGCGGCCCGTAGCCGCTCGTCCCGAGGAAGCCGGGGCGGTCGGCGGCCACGGGGCCGTCCAGCCACAGCCGGGAGACCAGGAAGGGCGGCGCGGTGCGCAGCCGCGCGATCCGCTCGCGCCAGTGCTCGTTCCCCAACCGGGGCGAGCGGCCGACCAGTTCGCGCAGCCCGCCGGTGTCGAGGGCGAGCACCACGGCGTCGCAGCGCAGCGGCCCGTCCGCCGCGGTGACGGTGAAGCCGCCGTCGGGTCCGGGCCGCACGGGCTCCACGGTCTCCACCGCGCACCCGGTGCGCAGCTCGGCGCCGTGCCCGGCGAGATACGCGCCCAGCGGCTCCCACAGCGCCTGCGGGAACGGCTCGTCCGGCACGTCGAAGAGCAGGCCCTCGCTGGAGCCGAGGAAGTAGATGTGGAACATCAGCACCATCTCGGCTGCCGACAGCCGCCGCGGGTCGGCGAAGAAGCTCCGGGAGAACACCTCGAAGGCGAGGTGGTGCGCGGCTTCGGGAAAGCGGATGCGGGACAGCAGTTCGGCGGCGCTGATGCCGTCCAGTCGTTCGTAGACCTCCGGCACGCGCACGTCGAGAAGGGGCAGCGCCGCGCGGGGGTTCATCCGGGCGAGGTCGCGCCGGCCGAAGGTGGGGCTGAGGGCGGCGAAGCCGAGGGCGCTCCACGGCGGTGTGCGCGGGACGCGGGCGAAGCTGTCGCGCAGCCCGCCGCTGTGCTGGAGGGGATAGTCCGGCAGGCCGGTGAGCATGCCGAGGTTCGGGTCGGCCCGCCGCAGCAGCCCCCGGAGGTTGTAGTACTGACGGAAGAACGCGTGGAACCCGCGGCTCATGGTGGCGGACGAGCCGTCGGCGAGCTCGACGGGCCATCCGGCGAGGCGCCCGCCGAGGCCGGGTTCGCGCTCGTACAGGGTGACGCGGACGCCGCGCTCGGCGAGCCCGGTGGCGGCCGCCAGCCCGGCGATGCCGCCGCCGATGACGGCCACCCGGGGCGGTTCGCCGGTGACCCGGGGCCGCCCGGAGGGCGCGGGCAGGATGCGGGCCTTCCGGTCCCGGCCCCGGCGGGGGGCGCTCACCGGACGTCCTCCGGAAGCGGACGGGGACGGGGGTGAGGACGGGGCCGGGGTCGGGGCCGGGGTCGGGGCTGCGGAGCCGGAGCCGGGCGGAACCATGAGCGGATCTCTTCCTGTTCGTACGGCGGAGGGAACGGCGGAGGGAGCGGGGAAACGGGGCGCGGACGGCCTGGCCGTCGGGCGTTCGCGCGGCGAGACGGGACCGGCGGGACGGGCAAGGAGGGGCGGGAAGGAGGCGCCGGAAAGACGGGACGGGCACGACAGGAACGGACGCGGGTCGCCCCGCGTCACGGCCGCCCGCCGTCCGCACCGGCGTCGGCGTCGGCGTCGGCGTCGGCATCCGGACGCGGGGCACGCCGCGTCACGGCTCGCCCGCCATCGGTACCGGCGTCCGCGTCCGCGCCGCCGCCACCGTCGGTGTCGCCGGGCCGAAGGGACACGGCAACGGAACGTCTGCGCAGCCAGGGCAGCTCCGCCACCGTGCGCAGCATGGGCAGGACGGGGGTGCGCAGCCCGATGGCGAAGTCCTCCCGCACCCGGGTGCGCCCGTCGAGGAAGCGCAACAGCCGCTCCATGGGCACGTGTTCGAAGAGACCGGTGAAGAACCGGTCGCCGTCCACCCGCCCGCTGTCGAGCGCGCGCAGCATCACCGCGTCCATGGCGCGTGAGCGCGCCGGGTGCGGCGAGGGCGGCACGGGCGTGCGCCCCTGGTGGTACGCCTCGGCGACGGCCCGGGTCTGCCGCTGGACGGCGGCGAAGGTGTAGCCGGTGGAGGGCCGGGTGGCGCCCCCGGCGGCGCCGATGCGGAACACGGAGTGCCCGGCGCGCCGCGGATAGCGTCCGTCGCTCATGGGGATCACCCCCTGCTCGGTGGCGGTCACCTCGTACGGCCCGGTCTCCAGCACCTCCGTCAGGTAATGCCGCAGCGCGCGCTCGTACTCCTCGCGGGACAGCACGGCGGCCGAGAACTCGGTGTACTCGACGAGCGCCTCGCGCGGGCCCGTCGGCAGGACGTAGCCGAACGACAGTCCGTGCGAGGGCTGCGGTGTCCGGAAGTCCATGAGGTCCGCGGTCGCCGGGTCGAACACGGGCCGTTCGGTGCGGACGAACCAGCCGCGGAAGTGCTGGAGCAGCACGGTCCGCGCGGGCGGCAGCCGCCGCGGCGGGCGGGAGTCGAACACCCAGCGCGCCCGCAGCCGCACCGGCCCGCCGCCCGCGGTGACGCCGCGCACCTCGGCGCCCTGCGGCAGCTCCGCCACCTCGCCGACCTCGGCGGTCAGGCGCCGGAAGAAGGGGGAGGGGCCGAGCCGCCGCTCCACCGCTGCTTCGAAGTCCCGGGAGCGCAGCATCTTGTACCGCAGCGGTGAGGGCTGCCCGACGACTTCGGCTCCGCCGGCCCCGCGCACCCGCAGCCGGTCCCAGGAGGCGGCCAGCACGTCGTCGTACTCTCCGCCGGGCTCCTCCCAGAAGCACCAGGTCCGCTCGGCGGGCCGGAGCGGCCCGGCCGGTGCGTCGACGAGCGTCACCTCGGGCCCGAGCCGCCCTCCGGGTTTGGCCGCGCACAGCCGGTACGCGAGCGACAGCCCGGCGGCACCGGCTCCCACGATGGCGACCTCCGTGTCGTACACGACGGCTCCCTCTCCTCACCTGCCGCTCGGCGGACTACGGACGGCGGACGGACACCGCGGGCGGCGGTGGACGCCGGTCCTTCGTGTTCCCCCGGTCCGGCGCCCGACGCGGTGGCCGCGGACTTCCAGCATTCACCAGGGGCCGTCCGTACGGATGCAGGCACGAGGCGGAAGGCGCCAGGATTCCGTCAAGCGTTCGGCAGCGGCGTGCCGCGGCCGGGGCGCGGCTGTTTCCGCGCGTGGTCCGGGTTCCTCGGGTAACGGGCGGGGTCCCCGGAATGGGCCGGCCCGGGTGGTCCTCGTGACGCTCGGCGTGTTGGTGTTCCGGGCGCTCGGCCGACTGGCAGCAGGCGGGGCGGAAGCCCACCGTTCACCGCCACCGGGCCTTTCGTCACCACGGCTCGTCTCGGGGCTGACGGAGTTCGTCGGACGCAGGGAGGTTGCTCCGCACCCCGGATCCATTGGCACGACAGGTGGCACGGCCCGTCGGCTCTCCCTCGTCCCATGAGGGCTTCGCGCGGCGAACGTCTCAACATCGCCCGTCGGGCCGTGCGTCGCTCCCCGAGCCGCTCTCCTCCCGTACGGCGAGCCGGGTGCCGCGGCTCTCGGCGATCCGGTGGACGTCGCGCAAGGACTCGGCCAGGCGGGCGGCGAGGAACCGTAGTTGCGGCGGGGTGGCGCGCCGGTCGCCGAGCAGGTCGGCGGCGTGCCCGAGCAGGTCACCGGCCATGCCGAGCTGCACGCGCTCCATCTCGTCGGCGAGCCGCGAGACGTATCCGCTGCCGCCGCCGAGCAGGTAGCAGGGCTTGCCCTCGTTCGACCACGGCAGCAGCCGCGCCACTCCCGGCTCGCCGCTCACCGGGCCACCACCCGGGTACGGAGGGGACGCGGCCCGGACCCCGGCCCGGCCGCCAGCCCGAACCCGTCCTCGACCACCCACAGCACCCGCCGCCGCGGCCGCTCGCCCGGCGACGGCGCGGCCGCACAGACGCAGGCGGCCGGACGTCCGGTACCGGGGCCGGGGCCGGCCGCCCGGCGAACCATGGCACCGTGCGGCAACGGCACCACGGGCGGAGGGGCGTACGGGGCGAGCAGCACCCCCTGCACGCCGGGCGGCCCCGGTGGCCCGGACGGCCCGGGCTGTCCGGACACCCCGGGCACCCGAGCCGCCCGATGCCGCCCCGGCCCGGCACCCGCGTCCACCCCGACCACCACCCACCACAGGAACCGCCACAACGGTTCGCAGACGCGGGCCATCCGATCCAGCATGTTCAACTCCTGCACACCTGAGGTCTCATCTGTCGCTCTGTAGCGATCCATTCACACTGTGAGACCACTCCGGCTAGGCTCGCCAGATAACAGCAGGTGACGGGGTATGCGTCACACAAGGGGGCCGACGATGGGCAACGCGTACGGAGACTGGCTCAGGGCACAGCGCGAGGCCGCCGGGATGACGCAGCAGGAACTGGCGGACGCGGCGATCATGACGCGTTCGCACATCTCGCACATCGAGGCGGGCCGCCGTATCCCGTCCAGGGACGACGCCCGCCGCCTGGACAAGGCGCTGAACACGGGGGACGTGCTGAGCAACTTCCTTCCGCAGACGGAGATGGCCGTCGCCGACTATTTCGAACCGGCCCGCCTCCTCGAACAACAGGCGACTGTGATCCGCGACTTCGCGCTGTCTTTCGTCCCGGGCATTCTCCAAACGGAGGCGTACGCCCGTGCGGTTCTCTCAACGAGCTTCCCCCCTCGGAGCGACGAGGAATGTGACGGCCTCGTCGTCACACGCCTGGACCGGGCCAAGATCCTCAACGATCCGGTGACGCCCGTAGTGTGGGCCCTGCTGGACGAGTCGGTGCTGCGCCGCCCGGTCGGCGGGCCCGCGATCATGGCCGAACAGATCTCACACATGGTCCGCCTGTCGGAATGCGGCCGGGTCCGGGTTCACGTCCTGCCGCTCGGCCTGGGCAGCCACCCCTTGCTGATGGGCATGGTGACGCTGATGTGGTTCGAGGACCAACCGCCGGTCGCCTACAGCGAAGGCACGTTCATGGGCAAGCTCCATGAGTCCCCGGCTCTGGTCGAGCGCATCAACGGCGCCTACGCTCTCGCGATGGGCGAAGCGCTCCCGCAGAAGGAGTCCCTGGCTCTGATGAAGGCGACCGCGAAGGAGTTCGGACACCATGACTGAACATGTGATCCAGGACGCTGGCGCCTTCACGGGCTGGCGCAAGTCGTCGTACAGCAACAACGACGGCGGCAGTTGCCTCGAGATCATGGACAACCACCCCACGGGCGTCCCGGTCCGCGACTCCAAGAACCCTCACGGCCCGGCCCTGGTCTTCCCCACCCCCGACTGGTCGGCCTTCGTCACCGCCGTGAAGACCGGCGCCCTCCCGGCCTGAACTTCACCGGCGGGATCCGTTTCTCAGGGCCTGTCGTACGGCTCGCGGTACAAGTCGGCGTGGACCTCCGCATGGACTTCACCGCGGAGCCCGCGAAGCACCTGGCCCCCGATGTACCGCTGTGTACGCGCATGCCCGACGGGCTCGATGAGACCCAGGCCACGCAGCCTGCGGAGGTCGGCGAGAGCCTGGTCGCGGGTGAGCGTCTCCTCGGTCTGGTAGGTGGTGCGCCGCAAGTGCCCCTGCGCGGCGGCGTACAGCGCGGAGACGGTGCGTTCGTCGAGGCGGTGTTTCTCGGCGAGGCGCTCCAGGCGGAACCAGAGCCGGGCCGCGGCTTCGAAACGACGCTGCACCTCCTGCGCCTGGAGGTGGTGGGCGGTGAGGCAGAACCTGATCCAGGAGGCGGTGTCGCGCTCCGGCTGCCAGGAGGTACGGACCTCCCGCAGGGCGGCGTAGTACTCGCGGGTGTTGAACTCGTCCGCGCCGAGCCATTCCTCGATGCTGGAGAACTCGGGGGCGAGGACGCCGTCGCGAGCCAGAACAAGGGTGTGCACGGCTCGGGACATCCGGCCGTTGCCGTCGCACCAGGGATGAATGGAGACGAGGTTGAAGTGCGCCATGGACGCCCGCACGAGGGCGGGGGCGTCCAGGTCTCCTTCCGCGAGCCAGCGGATGAGTTCGTCCATCAGAGCAGGCACCTGCTCAGGGTCCGGGGCGGTGTAGACCGGCGGACGATTCGGGCCCCCGGAGACCCAGACGCCGCTGCTGCGGTACTCGCCGGAACGCACTTCCTTGTCGGCGGCCCTGGTCATCATGAAGTGCAGGGCCGAGAAGAGGGTGTGGTCCCAGGAGAAGATGCGGAAGTCCGCGGCGTGCTGCACATAGGTGAGGGCGTCCCGGTAGCCGATGACCGCGTTACGAGTGGCCTCATCGGTCTCGGGGGAGATATCGCCGCCCGCGATCAGGGTCTCCGCCTCGTCGGCGCTGATCGTGTAGCCCTCGATATGAGTCGATCCGCGAACGGCGGCCGCCGTGAGCGACCGTCGGAGCTGCCCCTCCCAACGGCGCGGCTGGGCGAGACGGTGCCGGAATTCGGTGCGGAAGGCTTCGATCTCTTCGATGACACGGCGGTCGTCCGAAGTCAGGGCGGGCGTGGCGAAGAGCATTCTCCGATACTACGACACACGTAGGATCGGAGCACCAGGTCTCCGGGAGCCCTGCCTTCGGATCGACGACACGCCTGTCACCGCCTCAGGACGATGAGTTTCCCGGCCATCCACGAGCCCTGAGCGAATCCGTGTGGACGCACCGCGACGGGCATGGCAGCATCAGCGCTCGAATTGATCTTGGTTGCCTGTGGTTCGCGGAGATCACGGCTTCTCGCCGTCCAGCAGAACCGCTGAGCGGAGTACAGGAACGGGGCCCGCCGCGGCGGGCCCTGTTTGCCGCGCCCGCGCCCTGTTCCGCCTGGAGAGAGACCGACGATGCCACCGACCACCCCCCTCCTCGAAATCCGCGGGCTGCACTACTCCGTCGCGGGCAGAACCCTGCTCGACGGCGTGGATCTCGCGCTCCCGGCCGGGCAGTCGGCGGCGGTGACCGGGCCCAGCGGTACGGGCAAGAGCACTCTGCTCAACTGCGTGCTGGGACTGATCCGCTGCGACTCCGGCGAGATCCGCGCCGCCGGCCGGGACCTCACGCGGCTCAACGCGCGCAGGCTCGCCCGGCACCGGCGCGACACCATGGGCATGGTGTTCCAGTTCGGCGAACTGCTGCCGGAGCTGACGCCCGTGGAGAACGTCGCCCTGGCCGCGCTCCTGGCAGGGGTCAAGCGGGACGAGGCCTTCGGCCGGGCGCGCGGGCTGCTCACGGAGCTGGGGGTGCCCCTGGAAGGGACGCCCACGGCGGAGTTGTCCGGTGGCGAGCGGCAGCGGGCCGCCGTGGCCCGCGCGCTGGTCAACCGGCCCGCGCTGCTGCTGGCCGACGAGCCGACGGGTTCACTGGACGGCACGAACCGGGAGGCCGTCGCCGACCTGCTGTTCTCGCTGCCCGGGCAGTGGGGCTGCGCGGTCCTGGTGGTCACCCACGACGGCTCCGTGGCGGCCCGTGCCGACCACCGGTTCGCGCTGCGCGAGGGGCGGCTCGTCGACGAGGCAGCCGAGGCGGCCGAGGCGGCGCAGGCAGCGCGGACCGCGCGAACCCTGCGGGGTACCCGGTGAGCGCCGGCAGTTCGCTGGGGAAGCAACTGCTGCGGATCGGCCGGGCCGCGGGGCGCGGCTCCGCCGACGGCCGCATCCGCTTCGTCGCGCTGGTGGCCGCCACGGTGGCGCTGGCGGTGACGCTGCTGTCCGTGGTGGCCACGCTCGCCACGTACGAGCAGCGCGCCGAACGGGGCGCGGCCCGCACTCCCGTACTGCAACTGCGCGAGGGGCAAACCGCGCGGGACGCTCCGCTGCTACTGCAGCAGTATCTGGACGATGTCGGGGACCGCCAGGCCGAGATCGTCTTCGTGGAACCCGTCGATCCCCGCGCCCCGCTGCCGCCCGGCGTAGAGCGCTGGCCGGCGCCGGGTGAGGCGCTGCTGTCGCCCGCGCTGGCGGCCGACGGGGTCGGCGACCGGTACGGGCGCGACGCGGGACGGATCGGCCCGGAAGGACTCGCGGGCCCGGAGGAGCGCTTCGCGTACGCGCGGCCGGACGCCGGCCGGCTCACGGCCGAACACGCCCTGCTCGCCACGGGATTCGGGGCCGAGGACGCCGCGGGAATGGGAGACCTGTCCACGGTGCGCCCTCTGTGGGTCTTCCTCAGCATGCTGATCCCGATGCTGGGACTGCCGGCGGCCCTGTTCGCGGTGGTGGCCGCCCGCCTGGGGGCCGCGGGCCGCGACCGCCGTACCGCGCTCCTCGCGGCGCTCGGCGGATCGCGCCGCCAACTCACCCTGCTCAGCGTCGGCGAGGCCGCGCCCGCCCTGCTCATGGGCACGGCGCTCACGCTGCCGCTGCTCGGCTGGGCGCTCGCCTCCGACCTGCGGATCCCCTGGGTCGGCTATGTGCTGGCGGCCGGCGACATGCGGGCGTACGCCTGGCAGTCGGTCGGCGCGCTGCTCGCCGCCCCGGTGCTGCTCGCGGCCCTGGTGGTGCTGATGCACCAGCGGTCGGGCCCGGGCCGGTCCACCCGGCCGCGCGAGGCGGGGAAGCGGGGAGGGCTGGTGAAGTTCGCGGCCGGGCTCTGCCCGGTGTTCCTGGGGATCCTGAGCTGGTCGCCGACGGCGTTCGCCACGTACGGGGCGAGCCCCTTCGTGGTGCTGGTGTCCCTGCTCGGCACGGTGGGGGCGCTGGCCACCCTGCCGGCCGCCATCGCCCTGCTGCTGTCCGCGGCCGGGCGCGCGGTGACCGCGCTGGGGCGTGCCCGCGGCTATGCGGGGACCCTGCTCGCGGGCCGCTGGATCCAGGGGCGGCCCGGCTCGCTGTCGCGTCTGGTGGCCGGGGTGGTCGTGGCGGTGGGGCTGCTGAGCGTGGTGCAGGTGTACCCGAGCATGCACAGCGTCTCCGTCCAGGGCGCGCTGGAGCTGCGGGAGCGGTTCGGGCACAGCGTGCTGACCGTCCAACTGCCGCGCGGCGCCGAGGAGGGGACCCCGGCGCTGCTGCGGAGACTGCCCCCGGGGGCCGAGGCCGTCGTGCTCGACTCGACGCTGGGACTGGCCAACGGCCGGGGCGAGGTACGGGAGGGCCCGGACGGCCCGCAGGCGGTGCGGCAGGCCGTCACGGTCCGGGGCGGCTGCCGGGCCCTGGAGGGACTGGGCCTGGACTGCCCCGGCGCGCCCTCCGGCAAGGGCTCCCAGGACGTGCCGCCGCCGGAGGACGCACCGGCCCTGCGCGCCCTGCTGCCGGGCTCCGTCGGAGAGGTCGGTGTGGTCCGCGGACCCGTCGAGGGGCGCCGGGGCGCCGTGCTGGTGCTGTACTCCCCCGCGGGCGAGGACCTGCCGCTCGGGCCGCTGAAGCGGGACGCGCTGGCCGCGCTCGGGCCCGGCGCGCTGGTCGAGGGCGTGGGGCAGAGCTGGGTCGGGGGCGCCGCCCTGCTCTCCGCCCAGCTGCGGTGGGTGACGCTGCTCGGGACGGTCGGCGTGGCGCTCGTGGCGTTCGCCGCGGCGCTGAACAGCCTCGCCGAGGTGACGCGGTTCGCCCGCACCATCGCCCCGGTGGCCGTCGTGAGCGGCGGCCGGCGGGTGTACGCGACGGTGGCCGCCTGGACCCTGGCCGCCCCGCTGTGCGCGGCGGCCGCACGGCACGACTGAGCGGCGGGCGGCGGGCGGCGGGCGGCGGGCGGCGGGCGGCGGGCGAGGAGACTCGGGACACCGCTGGCCATCCCGGCCGGTTTCCCGTCGAGCGTGAGGATGAGGTTGCCCGAGCCAGGGACGCGCCCGGCCCCCTGACGGCGATCCGCCCGGTCAGCAGGCCCAACTGTGGACGAGATCGCGTTGTTCATCGTGGAACTCAGGCGCGTCTGGCCCGAACCCCGTCCGAGAGTGAGCCGGGACCCGGTGTAGCTCCGACCGGTCCACAGAACGGCCTTGCACCTCGTCCCGTTGTTGTAAACCGAATACACGCATGTCGACCAGTTCCCGGCCGGACAGGAAGCGGGCAGGGCAGACCAGTCCGAGACTGAGATCGGTTCCGCTATCTTCACCAGCTCACCCGTGTAATTGGGCCCCGCCCAGAAACAGAGATGCCCTGATGAGCACTTTTCTTCCACGGCAGATTCCGCAGCGTCCGCGGGTGTCCCGGCCAGCCCTGCCAGCGACAGGAGCACACCCGCCGCTACGGCGCCTAAGGATTTCGTCGTCTTCATCAACCGTCCTTCAACTCGGGCTTCGCATGAACGCAGGGACATCATCTGGTTCCGCGCCCCCGTGTTCACTCGGTCAATTTCCGTGCTTGCGCGGACGCGGATGCCCACACCCGGGCGAGTTGCCGGAGGCCGCGCTTGTCGGCGGCAGGCAAGGATTCCGCGTGCTGCTTTCTGAGCGACAGAACGGTGGCCGGGATGCGGATTTTCTGGGCACAGGTTCCGTCAGCCGTCGCCACGTCGATCTCCCGCTGCCGCATCTCCTGGCTCGCGCCGCGCTCGCCGTACTCGCTCTCGAGTTTCCGGTAAGCGTGGTCGGGGTCCTCGTAGGAGTACCCCTTTCCATCCATGCACTCTCTCCAGTTCCGCATGGCGGAGGCGTACTCCGGGTCTGCTGACACGCGGTCCGTGAGCGAATTGTCAAGGGCCTGCGGGACATGTTCCGCGGCCGCCCAGTCGTCCATGCTTCCAAACAGCTTCTCGCGGCTCTCCGCCTCGCACCCTTTCCCCGAGAAGGTGATCGTCCGCCCGTCCGGAAGCCGCATTTCGCGACGGTCGGAAGCACTGCCGCGCAGTGCGTGCAGATATTCCGCCGCTTCCGCTTCGGGCAACTGGGCAACATATGCGTCATTCGTCAGGCCAGAGGAATGGAGGCCGCCCTCCTCCGCTTCCCCGGTCCCGGGAGCACTGAGGTGCTGCGCGTAGAGCCCGTACCCGCGTTCGCGCCGCTCGTCCAGGCCGAGCAGTTGACCCTCGTACGACTCGGGTGCCGGACCGGGATCCTCCATTCTGTACGGGAATCCCTTGCCCCTCATGCACGCCGCGATGAGTTCTGATTCCGCTCGAAAGATGGCGCGCTCACTCCGTATGTAGGATCCGGACCGGGTGAGCAGATCCAACTCTGCGCCGGAGAGTCCGGAAGCCCTCCCTTCCCCCTCCGCAGCACCCGGTTCGGACACCCCACACGCCGCGAGGACAAGGCATCCCGCCAGCACGCAGGGGAGCAGACCGCCACCACCAGGTCTCCGGACGCGCGCCATCTGAACACCCCTCAGTGAATAGTTGGGTCCAGCATGCAGGTGCGTACGGCTGGTGTCCGAGGATCAGCGTTCCCGGACACCAGCCAGTCGCGATCCACCCGGTCAGCAAGACCAACTGTTGGACGATATCGCGTTGTTCATCGTGGAGCTCAGGCGCGTCTGGCCCGAACCCCTTCCGAGAGTGAGGCGGGACCCGCTGTAGCTCCGACCAGTCCACAGAACGGCACTGCAACTCGTCCCGTTGTTGTAGACCGAAGAGGCACAGTTTTCCCAGTCGCCGTCCGAACACCTACTGGTCTTGAAAACAGACCAGTTCGAGTTCCACCCGGACAGTTTTCCGGGACCGTCCGAGTAGTTGTACCCGTCCCAGAAGCAGACATTTGTCGACGTGCACCCGGCCGGCGCCGCGGCGGCGTCCACACTGACGGGTGCCGCCGTCGAGACGTATGCACTGCTCTTCCCCTGATCACTCACCGAACCGGCCGCAGCCGTACCTGCCAGACCGCCCAGCGGCAGAATTACCCCCGCCGCGACGGCGGATAACAGCTTCGTCGCCTTCTTCAACTGATCTTCCCTCCAGGTTTACTGATGCCCATGCGAGCCCAATCGGTCATCATGCGCATCAGGCGGCTTGATGTGCTTTCCACCATGGCGCAGACAGTGACGCCGGGCCACGCCGTTGCGGCTGACCGCAAAGGCCGAGCTCATCAGGGGGAACGAAATGCTCCGCATCCGCTTCAGCGAAGCCGACCTGGCCGGAACCCGGTTATCCGCCGCTCCCGAAGCAGGCTCATGCCTGGACGGTGGGACGAACGTTGATCTCGCCGATCTCGACGTCACCGGGCTGCTCGACGGCGAAGGCCACCGCGCGGGCGACCGCGTCCGGCGGGATGCCCATCGCGTCCATGGTCCTGCGCGTCTGCTCGCGGATGTCCGGGTCCGCCATGGAGTCGGCGAGATCGGTGCGGACGTACCCCGGCGAGATGGCCGTCGTGCGCACCACCCCGTCGGTGGACTCCGCGCGCAGCCCTTCGTGGACGGTGCGCACCGCGTTCTTGGTCGCGGCGTAGACGGCCATCGAGGGGGACACCGAGAGACCGGCCACGGAGACGATGCTGACCAGGTGGCCCGCCCCCTGCTCGCGGAAGACGGGCAGCGCGGCGGCGACGCCGTTGAGCATGCCGCGGAGGTTGACGTCGATCATGGCCGACCAGTTGTCGGTGTCGAGGTCGGCCAGCGGGCCGATCGGGGCGATACCGGCGTTGTTCACCAGGACGTCGATCCGGCTGTACCGGTCGACGGTGGTGGAGACCAGGCGCCGCAGATCGTCCGCCTCCGTGACATCGACGACGCAGGCGGCGGCACGACCTCCCTCCTCCCGGATGTCCTCCGCTATGGCGTCGATGCGCTCGCGGCGGCGCGCCGCGAGGACGACCGCGGCGCCGCGCCGGGCGAGCAGACGGGCCGTGGCTTCACCGATGCCGCCACTGGCTCCGGTGATGGCGACGGTCTTGCCGTGGAGAGGGAGCATCGCTGCCTCCAAGCTAAAGTGGACACGTGTCCGCTACGACCCCCACCGTACCGGACACGTGTCCACTTGTGAGGCGGACCATCAGGAGAACCCCATGAGCGCGTCGGCACGCCGTCCGGACGCGGTGCAGAACCGGACCCGCATCGTGGAGGCCGCCCGCGCAGCCCTCGCCGAGTCCGACCAGGTGCACCTCAACGAGATCGCCAAGCGCGCGGGCGTGGGACAGGGAACGCTCTACCGGAACTTCCCGAACCGAGAAGCGCTCCTCGCCGAGGTCTACCGGCGCGACGTCGAAGAACTCGTGACCGCCGCCCCCGCCCTGCTGGCGGAGCACGAGCCCGTGGAAGCCCTGCGCCACTGGCTCGACCGAGTGATCGACTACGCCGAGATCAAGCACGGCGTGCTGGCAGCGCTGGAACCGGCGGCATGGCAGGCCCTGGTCGCCCACAGCCACAACCCCATCGAAGACGCTCTCGCTGTCCTGCTGGACGCCGGGAAAGCGGCGGGTTCCCTCCGCACGGACGTGGACGCCCACGGGGTCCTCCAGCTCATCGCCTGCCTCGGCCGACTGGACCGGGCCGCATGGGATGCACGAGCACGCCCTCTGATGAACGTCATCCTCGACGGCCTTCGCCGACGCGACGCGCCGGTGAGGGAGACGGGCCGGTGAGGGAGACGGGCCGGTGAGGGAGACGGGCCGGTGAGGGAGACGGACCGGGGGAGGCGGAGAGGGGAACTCGATCACCCGGCAAACGGGCGCGGGGAGTTGCGGAGAACCGCTCTGCAGCTCCGGGCACGAAAAAGCCCAGGTCATGTCTGTGACAGTGACCCGGGCTTCCGTGGAGCCGCCTTCGGGATTCGAACCCGAGACCTACGCATTACGAGTGCGTTGCTCTGGCCATCTGAGCTAAGGCGGCGAGCTGCGGCGACGACCCGGCCTCGCGGCACACGGCGGGTGTCGGCAACAGCGCCAAGTCTACACAGTGCGGGAGGGTGCCCCGTACCGGGTTACGGCCGGCTGGTCGGGCCGGCCGGCCTCACGTGCACTTCGTGCCGTCCGCCGGGGCCTTGCCCCGCAGCAGGTAGGTGTTGACCGCCTGGTCCACGCAGCCGCTGCCCCGCCCGTACGCCGTGTGGCCGTCGCCGTCGTAGGTCAGCAGGGTGCCGGAGGAGAGCTGGCCGGCCAGGCCGCGGGACCAGACGTACGGGGTCGCCGGGTCGCGGGTGGTGCCGACGACCACGATCGGCGCGGCGCCCTCGGCCTCGATGCGCTTCGGCTTGCCTGTCGGCTCCACCGGCCAGTACGCGCAGTTCAGCGCCGACCACGCCAGCCCCTCGCCGAAGACCGGGGAAGCCTTCCGGAACGACGCCATGTGCTTCCGCACCTCCTCCGGGCTCGTGAAGGAGGCCGGGAGATCCAGGCAGTTGACGGCCGGGTTCGCGTACATCAGGTTCTCGTACGAGCCGTCCTCGTCCCGCTCGTAGTAGAGGTCCGCGAGCTGCAGGAGGGCGTCGCCGCGGCCCTCCATCGCGGACTGCAGGGCCATGCGGAGCCGGGGCCACGCCCCCTGGTCGTACATCGCGGCGATCACACCCGTGGTGGCCAGCGACTCGCCCAGCTTCCGGCCGTCCCCCGCGGGGATCGGGCGGGCGTCGAGCTGCTCGAAGAACGCCCGGAGGCGCTTGCGCGCGTCGTCGACGCCCCTGTCGCCGAGCGGGCAGTCGTCGCCGCGCACGCAGTCCTCGGCGAAGGCGGTGAAGGCGGTGGCGAAGCCGGCGGTCTGGTCGCGGTTCATCTGCACGGACGGCAGGGAGGGGTCCATCGCGCCGTCGAAGACCATCCGCCCGACGCGGTCCGGGTAGAGCCCGGCGTACGTCGCGCCCAGGAAGGTGCCGTACGAGGCGCCGACGTAGGTCAGCTTCTCGTCGCCGAGCGCCTCCCGGAGCAGATCCATGTCGCGGGCGGACTCGGTGGTCGAGACGTGGCCGAGCACCTCGCCGGTGTGCCGCTCGCAGCCCTCGGCGAACTTCTTGTACGAGGTGACGAGCGCGTCCGTCTCCCGCTCGCTGTCCGGGGTGATGTCGACCTGGGTGTAGGCGTCCATCGCCCGGTCGGTGAGGCACTTCACCGGCTCGCTGCGCGCCACCCCGCGCGGGTCGACGGCCACCATGTCGTAGCGGGCCCGCACCGGCTCCGGGTAGCCGACGGCCGCGTACGCCTGCAGATAGCCGACCGCCGAGCCGCCCGGCCCGCCCGGGTTGACGAGCAGCGAGCCGAGGCGCTTCCCCGGGCCGCTCGCCTTCTTGCGCGACACGGCGAGCCGGACGTCCCGGCCCTCGCCCGGCTTGTCGTAGTCCAGGGGCGCCTTGAGGGTGGCGCACTGGAAGCCGGCGGCACCGCAGGACCGCCAGCGCAGCTTCTGCTCGTAGTACGGCTTGAGGGCCGGGGGGACCGCGGCGGGCAGCGGCTTCAGCACCTCGCTGGTGCCGGCCATGCGCCCGGGGCCGCCGGGACCGCCGGGGCCGGAGGCCGAGATGTCCGTGTCCGCGCCGGAGGAGCAGCCGGAGAGCAGCAGGACGGCGGACACGGCGAGGGCACCGGCGGTCCGGAGCGGTCGGCGGCTGGTGTCCATCGGTACCCCTCGGGTCGGCGCGTTCTCGGTGTGCGGCGCTTGCTCGGTGTGCGGCGCTTACTCGGCGTACGGCGCGCAAGGCGTACAGCGGCCGGCGCGCGGGCGCGGGGCGCGCGTGCGGCGCGGAGCCGCCACCGGGGCGGCACGCGCGGCGCGGGTGGTGCCACCGGGTGCCCGGGAACCGCCCCGGCGGCGCGCGACCATGTGCGGCTTCTGTCCGGAGCGTAACCGTAAGGGCCCTCGGGGACGCGGCCTATGGGGCCCGTACGAGTGAGCGAGCGCGGGCGTGGCCGGACAGAGGGACGCCGGACCGGCGGGCCAGCGGGGCTGTGAGCGGCGGGCAGGAGAACGGCGGACGGGGGGCGAGAGACGCTGAACGGCCGTGCCGATCGAGCCCCTGGAAGCACCGGGATACCCGGGCAGGTGGCGCGCGAGCACGCTGACGCCTGGGACGCGCGGGCACGCAGGCGCTCTGGCCATGCGGGACGCCCCGAGCACGCGGAGACCCCGGCTCAGGCAAGGGCCGGGCTCAGGCGGTCACCTGGGGCACCCGGACGCCGAGGCCGACAGACCGCCCGAGCTGGCGCTGAGCCCGAGCAGGCGGGCGCCCGCGTCAGCCCGCGCGCAGTGCCAGCGTCATGGCCTCCACGGCCAGCAGCGGGGCCACATTGCGGTCCAGGGCGCGGCGGCAGGCAAGGATCGCCTCGATCCGGCGCAGCGTCCGTTCCGGCGTCGAACCGCGGGCTATCCGCTCCAGGGCGTCGCGCTGCTCGGTATTGGCGATGGCCACCGAGGAGCCGAACTGCAGGGCGAGCACATCGCGGTAGAAGCCGGTGAGGTCGGTCAGCGCGAGGTCGAGGGTGTCGCGCTGGGTGCGGGTGCCGCGGGTCTTCTGCCGCTTCTCCAAGTCCTTCATCACCCCGGCCGTGCCGCGCGGCAGCCGGCCGCCCGGCCCGGCCGCGGCGCCGAGCGCGGCGCGCAGCTCCTCGGTCTCCTTGGTGTCGACCTCCTCGGCGACCTGCTTGGCGTCCTCGGCGGCGGCGTCCACCAGCTCCTGGGCGGCCTTCAGACAGCCCCCGATGTCGTCGACGCGGAGCGGCAGCCTCAGCACGGCGGCGCGGCGGGACCGGGCCCGCTCGTCGGTGGCCAGCCTGCGGGCGCGGCCGATGTGGCCCTGGGTGGCGCGGGCCGCCGCGTGGGCGAGCTCCGGTTCGATGCCGTCCCGCCGCATCAGCAGGTCGGCGACGGCCTCCACCGGCGGGGTGCGCAGGGTGAGATGACGGCAGCGCGAGCGGATCGTCGGGAGGACGTCCTCCACCGACGGTGCGCACAGCAGCCAGACCGTGCGGGGCGCGGGCTCCTCGACGGCCTTCAGCAGGACGTTGCCCGAGCCCTCGGTGAGCCGGTCGGCGTCCTCCAGGACGATCACCTGCCAGCGGCCGCCGGACGGGGAGAGCTGCGCGCGCCGTACGAGCTCGCGGGTCTCCTTGACGCCGATGGAGAGCAGATCCGTGCGGACGACCTCCACGTCGGCGTGGGTGCCGATGAGGGCGGTGTGACAGCCGTCGCAGAAGCCGCAGCCGGGGGCCGCGCCCAGCGCCCGGTCGGGGCTGACGCACTGCAGGGCGGCGGCGAAGGCACGGGCGGCGGTGGAGCGGCCGGAACCGGGCGGTCCGGTGAACAGCCAGGCGTGGGTCATCTGCGAGGTCGAACGGTCGCCGTCCGGGGGCTCGGTGTGCGGGGCCGGAGCCTGCGCGTCCGCGTCCGCTTCCGCTTCCGCTTCCGCGACAGCTTTCGCCTCCGCCGCGGCCCCGGTCGCCGCGGCGGTGTCGCGGCCGCCCGTCCCGAACCGGTGCTCCGCGCGCTCCTCGGCGCCCGCGGCCTCCGCCGCCGTGACGTACGCGTCCGCGTCCCGGGCGGCCGCGGTGAGCGTCTCCGTCACCCGGTCCTGGCCGACCAGGTCGTCCCACACCGCCATGACCGCCACCCCTCTCCACCGGTTCCGTCCGTGCGCCCTCGCGGCTCCCCATTGTGGTGCACCGCGCCGACAACCGGCGCCGGGCCACGGCATCGCGCCTGCGCACGGGGGGCGGGGCGGCTTCCGCAGCACCCTTCGACCGTCCCGCCCCGGCCGCTCCGCGACGTACCGGCCGGTCCCGGGCCGTTGCGCCGGCTGCCGCCGGGTCCGGCCGTCCACCCCTCCGGCCGCCGCCCCGGCGTCCGGGCCCACTGGCTTGCACGCGCGCCGCACGGCGACACGGGGCGCCCGGAGCAACCCCCTCGCGGCGTGCCGTGCGCAGGCCGGCCGCCCGTCCGGGCACCGCCGCCGGGGCGTTGTCCCCGGTGCCGGCTCACCGCGCCAGGGCTCGTACGGACCACCGCCCCCGGAGGCTCCGGAAAGCCCCTGGCCGCGGCAGTTCCGGCCGAGCCCCGACGGCACGGGCGGGCCCGGACCGGACAGCCACAGCACACCCGCGCCCGGCGGCGCTTGGCCGACCGGGCGCTCGGTGGACCGGTCACCTGGTGAACCGGTGTGACCGGTCAATCGGTGACCTGGCGCACCGGACAGGCGCGGCCGGCCGGATCAGCCCCAGCGGCCTCCCCGCCGACGGCCGTCGTCCTCGTCGTCCCTCGGGCCCAGGAGTTCGTCGGCCAGGGTCGGCAGGTCGTCGAGCGGGGTCTCCTCCGCCCAGTCCGGGCGCGGCCGGCCGCCGCGACGTCCCCGCTTGCGTCCGGCCCGGTCGCCGGTGGCGCCCCGGGCGGTGTCCTCGTCCACGCCGATCTGCGGGAGTTCCCGGGTCCGCTCGGCGTCCGGGTCCGGGCCCGCGCCCGGGCCGGCCGTCCGGCCGCCCTCGTCCTCCTCCCGGAACAGCCACGGCGGTACGCGGTCCGCCGCGTCACCCGGCCGGTCCGGACGGGCCGGCTCCGCCGGGTGCGCTCCGCTCCGGTCACCGCGCGGCTCGCCGCCCCCGGGGCGCACGGGCGGCAGCACGGCCGTCTCGTCGGCGGCGTTGCTCCCCCGGTCCGCGCCGGCCTCCGGTACCGGCGGCAGTACGGCCGTCTCGTCGGTCTCGGAGGCGCGCGGCAGCACGGCCGTCTCCTCCGCGTCCGGCACCGGCCGGTCGGTCCGGGGGGTGGGGACGGGCTGCGTGGCCTCCGCCTCCGGTGAGCGCGGTGCGTCCGGCTCCCGGCGGGGCGCCTCGCCCGCCGCGGGCGCCGGCGTCTGCACCGTCGGCGCGTCGTCCGGCACGGCCCGAGCGTCCCGGCCCGCGTCACCGCCGGTGGCGGTGGCGCCGGCGGCGGCCGCGTCCTCGGCCGCCTGCCGTTCCCGCTCCGCCCGCAGCAGGGCCTCCTCGGCCTTCCGCTGCTTCTCCAGACGGCGCTCCTCCGCCTCGCGGCGCAGCCGCTCCTCCTCGGCCTGCTGGCGGCGCACCCGCTCCTGCTCGGCCCGGCGCTGTGCCTCCTCGGCCTCGCGCCGGGCGCGTTCCTCCTCGGCGCGGCGCTGCGCCTCCTCGGCGAGCCGGCGGGCCTCCTCCGCCTGGCGGCGGGCCTCCGCGACCCGGGCCTCCTCGGCCTCGCGTCGCTTGCGCTCCTCCTCCTCGGCGCGCAGCCGGGCGAGCTGCTCCTGCCGCTCCCGCTCCAGCCGCTCCTCCTCGGCCTTGCGCGCGGCCTCTTCCTCGGCGCGGCGGCGGGCCTCCTCCTCGGCGGCCCGGCGGGCCTCCTCCCGGGCCTGGATCTCGGCCTCGGAGAGCGGCAGCACCTGGTCGAGCCGGTGCCGTACGGCGGTCGTGACGGTCTCGGGCTCCTGTCCGGCGTCGACGACCAGGTAGCGCGCGGGATCGGCCGCGGCCAGCGCCAGGAACCCGGCCCGCACCCGCTGGTGGAACTCGGGCGGCTCGGACTCCAGCCGGTCCGGCGCCTCGGTGAAGCGCTCGCGGGCGGTCTCGGGGGAGACGTCGAGCAGCACGGTCAGATGCGGTACGAGGCCGTCGGTGGCCCACCGGCTGATCCGGGCGATCTCGGTCGGCGACAGATCGCGGCCCGCGCCCTGGTAGGCGACGGAGGAGTCGATGTAGCGGTCGGTGATGACGACGGCTCCGCGTTCGAGCGCGGGGCGTACGACGCTGTCGACGTGCTGGGCGCGGTCGGCCGCGTACAGCAGGGCCTCGGAGCGCGACGAGATCCCGGACGAGGAGACGTCCAGCAGGATCGAGCGGAGCCGCTTGCCGATCGCCGTGGCGCCCGGTTCCCGGGTGACGACGACCTCGTGGCCCTTGGCGCGGATCCAGTCGGCGAGCGCCTCGACCTGGGTGGACTTGCCCGCGCCGTCACCGCCCTCCAGCGCGATGAAAAAGCCGTTGCCGGCCGGTGCGCGCCGGTCCGGGTCGCCGCCGCGCAGCGCGTCGCGCAGATCGCGGCGCAGCGGTACGCCGGACCGGTCGTCGGTCCGGATGAGGACGAGCGCGGCGACGGGCAGCAGCAGCGCGCCGGTCAGCATCAGCGCGAAGCCCGCGCCACCGTGCGCGAAGACGAACGAGCCGCTCTCCAGCCGGTGTGCCCCGATCGCCCCGGCGAGCAGCGGTGCCGCGAGCGCCGCGATGGCGACGAACACCCGTACGACGGCCTGGAGATGCTCGGTCGTCCGGGCGCGCCGGTTCTCCTCGGTCTCCTGGTCCAGCAGCGTGTGCCCGGTGTTGGCGGCGACACCGGCGGCGGTGCCGGCCACGAGCGCCAGGAAGAGCACGGTCGCCGGGTCCGGTGTGAGACCGACCGCGAGCAGCGCCAGCCCGGTGAGGGCGAGGGACAGGGCGAGCATCCGCCGCCGCGACAGCGCGGGCAGCACCTTGGGCGCGCTGCGGATGCCGAGCACGGTGCCCCCGGTCAGGGCCAGGACGAGCAGGGCGAAGCCGACCGGGCCGCCGCCCAGGTCGTCGATGTGGAGCAGGGCCACCGCGACGGCGGCCGCGATCGCGGCGGCGACGGTCGCGGAGGCGGCCACCAGCAGCGGAACGGCGCCCGTGCGTCCCTTGTCGGCCGCGCCGCCGCTCTTCGGCCGGCGCAGCCCTTCCAGGGGTGAGCGCACGCGGGGCGTGCGCCCGGCGGGCAGTTCGATGAAGTAGAGGATCGACACACAGGCGGCGAAGAGGCCGGCCGCGACGTACGAGCCGAGCGCGGCCTGGTGCAGATGGAACCACTCGACGACGGCACCGAGCAGGTTGCTGAACAGCGTGATGACGGCGAAGGCCGCGGCGGCCAGCGGCAGCGCCACGAAGCCGGTGCGCAGCGAGAGCCGGCGCAGCGCGTCGAGATTGTCCGGAAGCGGCCGTACGGCGGCGTCTCCCGCCGGTACGGACGGCAGCAGCGCGGGGGCGGCGCTCTCCCGGCAGATGGTCCAGAGGCGTTCGGCGATGCCGGTGATGAAGACGGTGACGAGCAGGACGGCGGTGGCGTCGCCGGGCGTCCAGTCGATCCACAGCGGGGCGACGATCAGGAGTGCGACCCGCAGGACGTCGGCGGTCATCATGGTCCAGCGGCGGTCGAGCGGTCCGCCGCCGGCGCTCCCGCCGCCGTTCCTCTTCGGCGTCTTGCTTCCCTTGGCGCCCTGGCCCGGCTTCCCCGGCTTCCCCGGCTTCCCCGGCTCGGCCGGTTCCCCGGGCTCCGCGGGCTCCCCGGGCTTCTCCCGGGCGGACTCCCCGTCCGGCTCCTGCCCCGGCGCCCGCTCCGGCTTCTTCTCACCGGTCGCGATCAGGGAGGTCAGCGGTCCCAGAAGCACCGCTCCGAAGAGCAGCGTGGCCAGGACGCGGGCACCGAGCACCGCCGCGACCGCGAAGGCCGCACCGCGGTATCCGGCGCCGAAGGCCCCCGCCGTCACCGCGGCCTGATAGGTCAGGACCAGCAGGACCAGCAGGGCCAGTGCGTCTCCGACCCCGCCGACGAGTTGGGCGCTCCACAGCCGCCTCAGCGGCGGGAACCGCAGCAGGGCTCGCACGGCGCGTTCGCGGGAGTCTGCGGCAAGGTGGTCCGAGGGGGAACTCACGCCTGTTGGCTGCTCGGCTCGCGTCATCCGGCCAGCCTATCCGGACTGGCCGAATCCATGTCGCCCCGTCCGAACATGCGGCCGTACTTTCGGCGAACGGCCCGCTCGCGGCGGCCGCGGGGCGGTGGCCCGCACGGACCGGACGGGGCCCGTCCGGTCCGTGCGGGCCCCGCCCGCCGCCGCGGCTACTCCGTGCCCTCGGCCGCGGAACCGCTCTTGGCCGTCGCCTTCTTGGCGGCGGTCTTCTTCGCCGCCGTCTTCTTGGCCGCCGTCGTCTTCTTCGCCGCCGTCTTCTTGGCCGCGGCCTTCTTCGCCGGAGCCTTCTTGGCGGTGGCCGCGGTCTTCTTCGCCGGGGCCTTCTTCGCCGCCTTCTTGGCCGTCTTCTTCGCCGGCCCCTTGGCGCGCTTTTCGGCCAGGAGTTCGTAACCGCGCTCCGGGGAGAGCGTCTCGACGTCGTCGTCCCGGCGCAGCGTCGCGTTGGTCTCGCCGTCCGTGACGTACGGGCCGAAGCGGCCGTCCTTGACGACGACGGGCCGTTCGCTCACCGGGTCGGTGCCCAGCTCCTTCAGCGGCGGCTTGGCCGCGCCCCGCCCGCGCTGCTTGGGCTTGGAGTAGATCTCCAGCGCCTCTTCGAGCGTCAGGGTGAAGAGCTGCTCCTCCCGTTCCAGGGAGCGGGAGTCGGTGCCCTTCTTGAGGTACGGGCCGTAGCGGCCGTTCTGCGCGGTGATCTCCTCGCCGGAGGCCGGGTCGGTGCCGACGACCCGGGGCAGCGACATCAGCTGGAGGGCGTCCTCCAGCGTGACCGTGTCCAGGGACATCGACTTGAAGAGCGAGGCGGTGCGCGGCTTGACGGCGTTCTTGCCCGTCTTGGGCGTGTCCTCCGGCAGGATCTCCGTGACGTACGGGCCGTAACGGCCGTCCTTGGCCACGATCTTGCGGCCCGTCTCCGGGTCGGTGCCGAGCTCGAAGTCACCGCTCGGCTTGGCCAGCAGTTCCTCGGCGTACTCGGGGGTCAGCTCGTCCGGCGGCAGTTCGTCGGGGACGTCGGCGCGCTGCCCCGGCTCGGGCTTGCCGCCCTCCTCGGCCGGCGGCGCGGGGCGCTCCACGTAGGGCCCGTAGCGGCCGACGCGCAGGACGATGCCGTTGCCGACGGGGAACGAGGAGACCTCGCGGGCGTCGATCGCGCCCAGGTCGGTGACCAGCTCCTTGAGGCCGCCGAGGTGGTCGCCGTCGCCGTTGCCCGCCTCGGCCGCCGCGCCGCTGCCGGCCTCGTCGGCGCCGAAGTAGAAGCGGCGCAGCCAGGGCACGGACTGGGCCTCGCCCGCGGCGATGCGGTCGAGGTCGTCCTCCATGCGGGCGGTGAAGTCGTAGTCGACGAGCCGGCCGAAGTGCTTCTCCAGCAGGCCGACGACGGCGAAGGAGAGGAAGGACGGCACGAGGGCCGTGCCCTTCTTGAAGACGTAGCCGCGGTCGAGGATGGTGCCGATGATCGAGGCGTAGGTCGACGGGCGGCCGATCTCGCGCTCCTCCAGCTCCTTGACCAGGGACGCCTCGGTGTAGCGGGCCGGGGGCTTGGTGGCGTGGCCGTCGGCGGTGATCTCCCGCGCGGTGAGCGGGTCGCCCTCGGAGACCTGCGGGAGGCGCCGCTCGCGGTCGTCGAGTTCGGCGTTGGGGTCGTCGGCGCCCTCGACGTAGGCCTTGAGGAAGCCGTGGAAGGTGATGATCTTGCCGGAGGCGGAGAACTCGGCGTCCCGGCCGTCGCTCGCGCGCCCGCCGACCTTGACGGTGACGGACTGGCCGACGGCGTCCTTCATCTGGGAGGCGACGGTCCGCTTCCAGATGAGCTCGTACAGCCGGAACTGGTCGCCGGTGAGGCCCGTTTCGGCGGGGGTGCGGAAGCGGTCGCCGGAGGGGCGGATCGCCTCGTGCGCCTCCTGCGCGTTCTTGACCTTGCCCGCGTACATCCGCGGCTTCTCCGGCAGGTAGTCGGCGCCGTAGAGCTGGGTGACCTGGGCGCGGGCGGCGGCCACGGCGGTGTCGGAGAGCGTCGTGGAGTCCGTACGCATGTACGTGATGAAGCCGTTCTCGTACAGCTTCTGCGCGACCTGCATCGTCGACTTGGCGCCGAAGCCCAGCTTGCGCGACGCCTCCTGCTGGAGGGTGGTGGTGCGGAACGGCGCGTAGGGCGAGCGCCGGTACGGCTTGGACTCGACCGAGCGGACGGCGAAGGCGGCGCCCTCCAGGGCGGCGGCCAGCTCGCGCGCGGCGGTCTCGTCGAGGTGGAGGACCTGCGAGCCCTCCTTGAGCGTGCCGGTGGAGCCGAAGTCGCGGCCGGTGGCGACGCGGCGGCCGTCGACCGTGGTGAGGCGGGCGCCGAAGGTACCGGGGTCGGTGGCGTCACCGGTGCGGCCGGTGGCGAAGGTGCCGGTGAGGTCCCAGTACTCGGCCGAGCGGAAGGCGATGCGCTCGCGCTCCCGTTCGACAACGAGCCGGGTGGCGACGGACTGCACCCGGCCGGCCGACAGCCGCGGCATGACCTTCTTCCACAGCACCGGGGAGACCTCGTAGCCGTACAGACGGTCGAGGATCCGGCGGGTCTCCTGGGCGTCGACGAGGCGCTTGTTCAGTTCGCGCGGGCTGCGCACGGCGGCCTGGATGGCGTCCTTGGTGATCTCGTGGAAGACCATCCGGCGGACGGGGACCTTGGGCTTGAGGACTTCCTGCAGATGCCAGGCGATGGCCTCGCCCTCGCGGTCCTCATCGGTGGCCAGGAAGAGTTCGTCGGACTCCGCCAGCAGCTCCTTGAGCTTGTTGACCTGGCTCTTCTTGTCCGCATTGACGACATAGATCGGCTGGAAGTCCTGGTCGACGTTGACGCCGAGCCGGGCCCAGGACTCGCCCTTGTACTTCGCGGGGATCTCTGCGGCGACTTTGGGCAGATCGCGGATGTGCCCGACGCTCGCCTCGACGACATAACCCGGGCCGAGATAGCCCTTGATCGTCTTCGCCTTGGCAGGCGACTCGACGATGACGAGTCGGCGGCCGCCCTTCGCGGTCTCGCTGGTCGGGGACAACTTCGCTCTTCTCTCCTGGTCGACGCTCGGTGAGTATCACTGCCACTTCTGTGACGGCGCTGACGACGATGCGGAGTGTGACGGTACCTCCCGCCCCGCTGTCAAGCGGAAAAAGCCCGCAACGCCACTCGAACGGTAACCCGACAAGGGGCCTGCACGCCGCCGTACCGCGAGGACCCCGCCAACCTCACATCCCGGGGCCCGGGGCCCACAGGTGCTTGCCAGCGCCCGGAGCCCGGCTGGCAGGATGGCCGGTGCCGGGGGCGTCCCCGGCGGCGCGCGCCGCGCGTTCAGTCATTCGCACTCACGGGGGGAAGCCCATGTCCAATCCCTACGGCCCTCCGCCGCAGGACCCCAACAGCGGCTACGGATACCCGCAGCAGGGACAGCAGCAGGGCGGCCAGCAGCCGTACGGCCAGCAGCCCGGTTACGGTTACCCGCAGCAGGGGCAGCAGCCGTACGGCCAGCAGCCCGGCTACGGCTACCCGCAGCAGCAGCCCGTGGCCCCCGGCCAGTACACCGGCGACCCCAGCGCCCCGTACGGCTACGACGCCTACGGCCGCCCGTACTCGGACAAGTCGAAGATCGTCGCCGGCGTGCTCCAGCTGTTCATCGGCACCCTCGGCATCGGCCGGTTCTACACCGGCCACACCGGGATGGCGCTCGGTCAGCTGTTCACCCTCGGCGGCTGCGGCATCTGGTCGCTGATCGACGGCATCATGCTGCTCACCGGCCAGCCCACCGACTCCGAGGGCCGTCCGCTGCGTGGCTGACGGCGGCGCGGCCGCCAGCGACACGGCCGCTGGTGACGTCTCCGCCGGCGGTGCGCCCGGTGGCGGTGCCGGCGACGGCGGCACGGCCGCAGGCGGCGCCGGCGGACGGGGCGTGCGGGCGGCGTTCCGCGGGGCGGCCTCGCATCCGGCCGCGGCACCTCTCTCGGTGCTGGCGGCCGGCGCGGCCGGGGCCGTCCACCTGTACGGCACGAACCCCCATGAGGCGGGGCAGTGGCTGCTGCGCTGCCCCTTCAACTGGCTGACCGGCCTGGACTGTCCGACCTGCGGCGCGACCCGCATGGTGTACGACCTCATGCACGGCGACGTGGTCGCGGCCTTCCACGACAACGCGGCCCTGCTCGTACTCGGCCTTCCCGTCGGCCTGTTCCTCGGCTGGCGCTGGGTGCGCGAGGGGCTGCGCGGGCGGCGCTACCGTCCCTCGCCCGGCCGGGCCCTCACCGCGGCGGCGCTGACCCTCACCGCGCTCTGGGGCATCGGCCGCAACCTGGTGGGCTGACCGGCCGGGAGCGGGCGACGGAAGCAGGTGACGGGAGGCGGGGAGCCGGGAGGCGGGGAACGTCCCGGCCACCGCGCGCCGTCCGGCCGCACGCAGGCCGGACCGGGCATGCCGGCCGACCGGATCGTCCCCTTTTCCCCCCGAGTTGCATCACCGAACGATCACAATGGACCGGGTGCGCACAACTGACCGGCTCTCTCCCGGGTCAACTGATCGTCGCGGCACGCCCCCAGGTCCCGCGCCACGAACATTCATCCTTGAGAGAAGAGTCCCACCTCATGTCGCACCCCGCTCAGCCGCCGGCCGTCGCCCCCAACGGGCAGCCGTACTCCGAGAAGTCGAAGATCGTCGCCGGCATCCTCCAGCTCTTCATCGGCACCCTGGGCATCGGCCGGTTCTACACGGGTCACACCGGGATGGCCCTCGGTCAGCTGTTCACCCTCGGCGGCTGCGGCATCTGGGCACTGATCGACGGCATCCTCTTCCTGACCAGCAACGACCGTACGGACAGCGAGGGCCGCATCCTGCGCGGCTGACGCCCCGTCGGCTCATCGGTTCTCCGCGGCGGCCCGCGTTCCGGACCCTTCGTCCGGACGCGGGCCGCGCGCGTGCCGCCGCCGTCCGCCGTACTCCCGTCCGCCGGGGGGCGGGTGAGCTCGGGTCAGGCGGACAGCAGGAGCCAGCCGCCCGTGAGAAGCGCGGCCGGCCCGAGGAACAGGACCAGCGGGACGTGCAGCGGGGAGCTCACCCCCTCGACCACCGGCGCGCCGCTGCGCAGGCGCGTCCCCGCCCACACCAGCAGTGCCGCTCCGAACAGTACGAACACCGTCCCGGCGAATATGGCCGGCCCGCTCTCCATCGCTGCGTACTCCCTAGCACCCGGCATCGTGTGCGGGAGCGTGACACGTCCGTGCGGCACCGGGGCGAACACCCGGTGAACAGCGGTCTCCGCCGGGCGTCCGCGCGCCCTTCACGGCTCGCGCCCGAGGTGCGTCCCGGTCACTCCACCGGGATCAGGAAGCCCTGTTCGACGAGCAGCCGTACGGCTTCCGGCGTCCGGTCCCGCAGCAGCACCGGGTCCTCGCCGACGAGCTGGGCGATGGCGTCGAGGATGCGGCCCGCGCTCAGCGTCCCGTCGCACACCCCCGCGAAGCCCGCCCCGACCGTGTCCACCTTCGTGGCCCTGCACATGCCGCGGTTCTGACGGAGCACCACGTGCTCCGGGTCCTCCGCTCCGGGCGGTCCGACCTGTTCCTGCACCACGCCGTCCGCCAGCCGGAAGCGCGCGGCGAGCAGCGCCGCGTCATCCGTGCGCCGCAGGAAGTCCTGCCGGGCGAAGTGGGCCGTCACCGTCTCCCCCAGCGGCTGTTCGACCGGGTGCGGCCACTCCTCCGCGATGACGGACGGCCGGGCGGAGCCGGACTTGCGCACGCTGATCCAGCCGAAGCCGACGGCCGTGGTCCCGCGGGCCTCGAACTCCGCCAGCCAGGCGTCGTAGCGCGCGGCGTACGCTTCCGGGCCGGCCCGGTGGTCGCCGGCGTCGCGCAGCCACAGTTCCGCGTACTGCGTGACGTCCTGCACCTCGCGCTGCACGATCCAGGCGTCGCACCCGGGCGGCACCCAGGCACGGACCCGGTCGCGCCAGTCCTCGCCGTCCCTGTGCTCCCAGTTGGCGAGAAGCTGGAGGTACCCGCCCTCGGCGAGGTGCTCCGCGGACTGCCGCACCAGGGTCCGGCAGAGGTCGTCCCCGGCCATGCCGCCGTCCCGGTAGGTCAGCCGCGCGCGCGGGGAGATGACGAAGGGCGGGTTGGAGACGATCAGGTCGTACGGTTCCTCGCCGGCCACCGGCCCGTAGAGCGAGCCCTCGCGGAGTTCGGCCTCGTGCGCGCCGGAGAGGGCCAGCGTGAGCCGGGTGAAGCCCAAGGCGCGCGGATTGACGTCGGTGGCGGTGACGCGGGTGGCGTGCCGGGAGGCGTGCAGGGCCTGCAGACCGGAGCCGGTGCCGAGGTCCAGCGCCCGCCCGACGGGGGCCCGGACGGTGAGACCCGCGAGTGTGGTGGACGCCCCGCCCACCCCGAGGACGAGCGAGGCGCGGTCCTGGCCGGAGCCCCGCCCGACGGCGGCCCCGCCCGCCCCGCCTACGGCGCAGCCGAGGTCGGAGACGATCCACCAGTCCTCGCCGCCCGGCCCGCCGTACGGGCGGACGTCCGCGCACGCCCGTACCTCCTCGCCGTCCCGGACCAGCCAGCCCTCGTCCAGGCAGCCGTCCACGGGCAGCGCCGCCGACGCCCGCCCGTACGGCACCGGGCACTGCAGCAGGAACAGCCGGACCAGGGTTTCCAGCGGTGATCCGCCGCGGGACGCGCGCAGGGCGGGCACGGTCTCGCCGCGGGCGAGCGCCGCGTAGGCCGGTGCGCCGAGCAGGTCGAGGAGCCCGTCCGCGGTGAAGGCCGCGGCCAGGAACGCCTCCCGGAGCCGGGCGGGGAGCGCGGTTCCGGCCCGGGGCGGCGCGGCGGGGAAGCCGTGCGGCGAGACGGGCCCGGGTGCGCCGGACTGATCCTGCTGAAGGTGCTCGTGCGTACTCACCGGCCCATTGTCGGGGCTGCGGGCCGGGAGCGGCGACGGCCCGGCCCTCGGGACGCCCTCCCCGGGGGCCCCGGACCGAGGAGATGCCGGGACTCGGCGGTGCGAGGACGCGGAGACGCCGGGCGTGCGGACACGGCGCCCCGGCGGGCCGGGCACGGTCGGGCACGAACCGGGCGCGGCCCGGAGCGGTCAGGTGTTGGCGCTGGGCGAGCCGGCCGGACGCCGGCAGCCGGGCTGTTCGCTCATGGCGGCACCGATGTCCCCGGACTGCAGCTTCCTGATGGCGTCGCCGCCGACCTTGTTGACCTTGTCGAGGTCCTCCGCGACACCCTTCAGGCCTTCGGCGAACTTGGCCTGGTCCTTGGTGTCCAGCTTGTCGACGGAGGTCTTCAGGCCCGCGTACGCCCCGGCGGTGTCGTCGAGCTCCCTGACGGCCTCCTTCTGCGTCTTCGCACCGTCGTCGACCGGCGGGACGCCCGCCTTCTCGACCGAGTCCGACATGGCGGCGTAGGCGTCGGAGATCTGCTGGAACGCGGCCGAGTCGGCCTTCTTGATCTCCTCGGGCTTGCCGTCCGCCGCCGTGGAGGTGATGGACTGGTTCGCCTGCGCGATCTTCTCCAGCTGCGGCTGGACCTGGTCGCACACCTTCTTGGCGTAGGCGTCGACCTTCTCGTCGGTGTCGTCGCCACAGCCCGACAGCGCGAGTACGAGTGCCGCACCACCGGACAGCGCGGCCACGAGCTTCTTGTTCACCGGATGGGCCCCTTCCATGACTCTCGGCCCCGGAACATACACGCCCAAAGGCCCGGGACCACGAGCCCGATTTCCCCGAAGGGGTTTTTGTCGTCTTTTGCACCAGGCCGGGGCGGCCGGTCCGCCTCCGCTTCCGGAGCCGGGCAGACGGGCGGGCGGTGCGCCGCGGCACACCGCCCGTCCACCGCCTGACCTGGCCCGGACCGGCCGGAACCGGTCCGGTGCTCAGGACACCACCGCGGCCCCCGAGGAGGGCCCGGACCGCTCGGACACCGGCTCGGCGCTGTTGCCTTCGTCACCCACGGCGATTCCGCGCCGCTTGGAGACGTAGACGGCGCCGATGATGATGCCGATCGCCACCAGCGCCACCAGCGTCCGGATGGCCGGACTGGTGTCGTCGCCGTAGCTGAACTGCACCACGGCCGGCGCGATCAGCAGGGCCACCAGATTCATCACCTTCAGCAGCGGGTTGATGGCCGGGCCCGCCGTGTCCTTGAAGGGGTCGCCGACCGTGTCGCCGATCACCGTCGCGGCGTGCGCCTCGCTGCCCTTGCCGCCGTGGTGGCCGTCCTCGACCAGCTTCTTGGCGTTGTCCCAGGCTCCACCGGAGTTGGCCAGGAAGACCGCCATCAGCGTGCCCGCGCCGATGGCACCGGCGAGGAACGAGCCGAGGGCACCTACGCCGAGGCTGAAGCCGACGGCGATCGGCGCCAGCACGGCGAGGAGGCCGGGCGTGGCGAGCTCGCGCAGCGCGTCCTTGGTGCAGATGTCGACGACCCGGCCGTACTGCGGCTTCTCGGTGTAGTCCATGATCCCGGGGTGCTCGCGGAACTGCCGCCGCACCTCGTAGACCACCGCGCCCGCCGACCGCGACACCGCGTTGATCGCCAGTCCCGAGAACAGGAAGACGACCGCGGCGCCGAGAACCAGTCCGACCAGGTTGTTCGGCTGCGAGATGTCCAGGCTGAGGTTCATCTCGCCCGCCCGGGCGTTGACGTCCGCGACCGCCGTGGCGATCGCGTCCCGGTAGGAGCCGAACAGAGCGGCGGCGGCCAGCACGGCCGTGGCGATCGCGATGCCCTTGGTGATCGCCTTGGTGGTGTTGCCGACCGCGTCGAGGTCGGTGAGCACCTGGGCGCCCGCGCCCTCCACGTCGCCGGACATCTCGGCGATGCCCTGGGCGTTGTCGGATACCGGTCCGAAGGTGTCCATGGCGACGATGACGCCGACCGTGGTCAGCAGACCGGTGCCGGCGAGGGCGACCGCGAACAGGGCCAGCATGATCGAGGTGCCGCCGAGCAGGAACGCCCCGTAGACCCCGAGGCCGATCAGCAGCGCCGTGTACACGGCGGACTCCAGCCCTACCGAGATGCCGGCCAGGACGACGGTCGCCGGCCCCGTCAGCGAGGACTTCCCGATGTCCCGGACCGGACGCCGGGTGGTCTCGGTGAAGTACCCCGTGAGCTGCTGGATGACGGCGGCCAGCAGGATGCCGATCGCGACCGCCACGAGCGCGAGGATCCGGGGGTCGCCCTCGTGCCCGGCGATGGCGATGTCCACGCCGTCCAGGTCCGCGTAGGACGACGGCAGATAGGTGAAGACCGCCACGGCCACCAGGACCAGCGAGACCACCGCGGAGATGAAGAAACCGCGGTTGATGGCGGTCATGCCGCTGCGGTCGGTGCGGCGCGGGGCCACCGCGAAGATACCGATCATGGCCGTGAGCACACCGATCGCGGGGACGATCAGCGGGAAGGCCAGACCGGCGTCGCCGAAGGCGACCTTGCCGAGGATGAGCGCCGCGACCAGCGTCACCGCGTAGGACTCGAACAGGTCGGCGGCCATGCCGGCGCAGTCGCCGACGTTGTCGCCCACGTTGTCCGCGATGGTGGCGGCGTTGCGCGGGTCGTCCTCGGGGATGCCCTGCTCGACCTTGCCGACGAGGTCGGCGCCGACATCCGCGGCCTTGGTGAAGATGCCGCCGCCGACTCGCATGAACATGGCGATCAGCGCGGCACCGAGGCCGAATCCCTCCAGCACCTTCGGCGCGTCGGCCGCGTAGACCAGCACGACGCAGCAGGCGCCGAGCAGGCCGAGGCCGACGGTGAACATGCCGACCACGCCGCCGGTACGGAAGGCGATCTTCATGGCCTTGTGCGAGACGTCCGTGAGGTCCTTGGCCGGCTCGCCCTTGCCCGGAGTGGCCTCGCGCGCCGCGGCGGCCACCCGCACATTGCTCCGCACGGCCAGCCACATTCCGATATAGCCGGTCGCCGCCGAGAACAACGCGCCGATCAGGAAGAACACGGACCGCCCGATGCGCTGCGACCAGTCATCGGCCGGCAGCAGCATGAGCAGGAAGAACACCACGGCGGCGAATACGCTGAGGGTGCGCAACTGCCGGGCGAGATAGGCATTCGCTCCTTCCTGTACAGCGGCCGCGATCTTCTTCATACTGTCGGTTCCCTCACCCGCCGCCAGCACTTGACGCACCAGCATCACGGCGACACCCAGCGCGGCCAGCGCGATGAGGGCGACGACCACGACGATCAGCCGGTTGTCGGTGGTCAGTTCGGCGGCCGCGAGGGTCGGGGATGGGGAGAGATCTTGCTGAAGAGGGGTAAAGGGCCCCGCCATTCGTCCTCCTTGACGTTTGGCACATGGGCGCGCAGCACAGGGAACTGCCGCGGCACTCAGGCGTCCTGAGCAACGATTGTGAACGGATTCTAGGGATCCGGACCGGGATCAAGACAGGGGCCATGAGGGGCAATTGACTCCCACCGGGGGAGATGAGCCGGAGAGCGGCTGTTAATTCGCCCGGACGAAGGAAATTGATCCATTCGCTGACGGTCGAATATTGCCATTTCCTGGATCTTTCAATCTTATGAAAAGCCAGCTCAACGGCCGTCTACGGGAGACGTGGATCACGCTGCGCGGCGGCCCCGCGCCCACGACAGGACGGCGGATGTGCCGGTCCCGGACCGCGGCCGCACGGACGGGGCCTGATGCCGGGGCGGGCGAGAGAGGGGACGTACGCCCCGTGGTGGACGGCCGGGGGCGGAGAAGAGGTGAGGGAGAGCTGCGGAGAGCGCGAAGGCAGCACAGGCGGGGACAGACGGATCCGGACGCCGCTGAGCCGGCCCGGCTCGCCGGCCCGGCTCAGCGGCCGGAAGCCACGGGGCCCTGCACGCCACAGGGGCCCTGGGGGCGGGGAGGGACCCGCGGCCCGGGGCTACGGCAGGAGAGCGTCCGGGGTCGTCGGCCAGCTCATCCTGATGCGTCCGCCGGTCTCGTCCGCGGATACCTCGACGTCGTCCACGAGGCCGCTGATGACCGCGAGACCCATCTCGTCCTCGTCCTCGGCGACCGCCTCGCCCGCGGCCACGGCGCCGGGTCCGCCGCCGTGCTCGTCCCGCCGGGGGCCGGTGGGACGGTGGGCGACCTCGTCGGCGACCTCGATGGAGAACTTCTTCTCGTCCTCGACCAGTACGACGCGAACGGGTGCCGAAACGTTGTTGCTGATGTGCAGGCCGACAGCGCGGCTGCATGCCTCACCGACGGCGAGCCGCACCTCGTCGAGTACGGCCTCGTCGACCCCGGCCCGGCGCGCCACCGCAGCCGCCACCAGACGCGCGGTGCGGACGTGATTGGGCAGAGCACTGAACAAGAGCTCCACGGTGGCCATGCCATCCCCCTCGGTCATACGGGCTTAACGATGGAGGGCTGACCCCGCAGCGGCCCTCCGCTGACCCCCCATCACTTCCGCCCCCGGCGCGCGTGCCCGGTGGAACGGCACACGCCCCGGGGGCGGAGGTGGTCAGTCGGTGGCCGAGACGGCGTCGTCGACCGAGGTGTGAATGGGGAACACCTTGGTCAGACCGGTGATACGGAAAATCTTCAGAATGCGCTCCTGGTTGCAGACCAGTCGCAGCGAGCCCTCGTGCGCACGGACGCGCTTGAGACCACCGACGAGGACGCCGAGACCGGTGGAGTCGAGGAAGTCGACGCCCTCCATGTCGACCACCAAGTGGTAGCTGCCCTCATTGACAAGCTCGACCAGCTGCTCACGCAGCTTGGGCGCGGTGTATACATCGATCTCGCCACCGACCTCGACGACCGTGCGGTCGCCAACGGTACGCGTCGACAGAGACAGGTCCACGGATCCTCCAGCACCTTGCAACGAGCGGTCGCCCCCCATGGATCGGCAGCCGCGATGGCATTCAATCACTTACCGGCAGGCGCGCACGACGCCTTGAGCCCATTCTTCATCAGGCCAGTGACACACTCGGTGCCCATGGCCGACGACCAACTCCCGCAGTCTGCGGGCACGCGCCCCGCCCCACGGGCGGTACTCGGCCTGCTCGCCGGCACGGCGGACCGGGCTGCACGCGTCACTCATACGGAGCACTTGCCCCCGCGCGTGGGCCGCCATGCGGACTGGCCGGGGGAGATCCGGGAAGAAGTCGTGGAGGCTCTCCGCAGCGCCGGGGTGGAGCGGCCGTGGGAGCACCAGGCGCGGGTCGCCGGGCACGCCCTGCGCGGCGAGTCGGTGATCGTCGCCACCGGTACCGCCTCGGGGAAGTCCCTGTCCTATCTGGCACCGGTCCTCAGCTGCCTCCTGGACGGTTCGGAGGCGCCGAACGGGCGCGGGACGACCGCGCTCTATCTCTCGCCGACCAAGGCACTCGCCGCGGACCAGCGCCGGGCCGTGGGCGCATTCGCCGGCCCTCTGGGCCGGGCCGTGCGCCCCGCCGTGTACGACGGTGACACCCCGGTGGAGGAGCGCGAGTGGGTGCGCCAGTACGCCAACTACGTGCTGACCAACCCCGACATGCTGCATCTGGGCATCCTCCCGGCCCATCCGCGCTGGGCCTCTTTTCTGCGGGCGCTGCGTTATGTCGTCATCGACGAATGCCACACCTACCGCGGGGTCTTCGGCTCGCATGTGGCACAGGTGCTGCGCCGGCTCCGCAGGGTCTGCGCCCGCTACGGCTCCGATCCGGTGTTCCTGCTCGCCTCCGCCACCTCTGCCGAGCCCGCGTCGGCCGCGGGCCGGCTGACGGGTCTGCCCGTCGCCGAGGTCACCGAGGACACCTCGCCCCGGGGCGAGCTCGTCTTCGCCCTCTGGGAACCCCCGCTGACGGAACTCCACGGCGAACACGGCGCACCGGTCCGGCGCACCGCCACCGCGGAGACCGCCGATCTGCTGACCGACCTGGTGGTCCGCGGCGTGCGCACCGTCGCCTTCGTACGGTCGCGGCGCGGCGCGGAGCTGATCTCCGTGATCGCGCAGGAGCGGCTGGCCGCCGTGGACCGGTCTCTTCCCGGGCGTGTCGCGGCCTACCGGGGCGGCTATCTGCCGCAGGAGCGCCGCGCGCTGGAAGGGGCCCTGCACCGGGGGGACCTGCTGGGGTTGTCGGCCACCACCGCCCTGGAACTCGGCGTGGACATCGCCGGCCTCGACGCCGTCGTGATCGCCGGCTATCCGGGCACCCGAGCCTCGCTGTGGCAGCAGGCCGGCCGGGCCGGCCGCGCCGGGCAGGGGGCCCTCGCCATCCTCGTCGCCCGGGACGACCCGCTGGACACCTTTCTGGTGCACCATCCCGAGGCCCTGTTCCGGCAGCCCGTGGAATCCACCGTCCTCGATCCGGACAACCCGTATGTCCTCGCACCCCATCTCTGTGCCGCGGCTGCCGAACTCCCGCTCACCGAGAAGGACATGGAGCTCTTCGGACCCGCCGCACCCGATCTGGTGCCACAGCTGGAGCGCCGCAGGCTGCTGCGCCGCCGGGCCACCGCATGGCACTGGACCCGCCGGGAGCGGGCCGCCGATCTCGCGGACATCCGCGGTGAGGGCGGCACCCCCGTCCAGGTCGTGGAGGCGGCGACAGGACGTCTGCTGGGCACCGTGGACGCCTCCTCCGCCCACACCGCCGTGCACGACGGCGCCGTCCACCTCCACCAGGGCCGCACCTATCTCGTCAAGCGGCTCGACCTCGAGGAGTCGTGGCCCTGGTCGAGGAGGCGGACCCGCCCTACTCGACCACCGCACGGGACACCACGGCCGTCTCCGTCCTCGACACCACCACCGAGGTGCCCTGGGGCGACTCCCGGCTGTGCTTCGGTTCCGTCGAGGTCACCCATCAAGTCGTCTCCTTTCTCCGCCGCAAACTCATCACGGGAGAGGTGCTCGGCGAGTCCCGGCTCGACCTGCCGCCCCGGACGCTGCGGACCCGGGGTGTCTGGTGGACCGTCACCGAGGACCAGCTCGACGCCGCCCGGATCGCTCCGGAGCAGCTGCCCGGAGCGCTGCACGCCGCCGAGCACGCCTCCATCGGCATGCTTCCGCTCTTCGCCACCTGCGACCGGTGGGACATCGGCGGTGTCTCCGTGCCCCTGCACCCCGACACCCTGCTGCCGACTGTCTTCGTCTACGACGGCCACCACGGCGGCGCGGGCTTCGCCGAACGTGCTTTCCACACCGCCCGGCGCTGGCTGACGGCGACCCGGGAAGCGATCGCCGCCTGTGAGTGCGAGACGGGCTGTCCGTCCTGTGTCCAGTCCCCGAAGTGCGGCAACGGGAACGACCCCTTGGACAAGTACGCCGCCGTGCGGCTGCTCTCCGCCCTGCTGGCCGGCGCCCCGGCGGAGTGACGGAGCAGGGCCGCCCGAGGGCCCGTCGCCCTTGGCCTACGACCGCTGCCGCGCCGGTCCTGCGCTCATCCCCCGCGGGGCCGGGTGTCCGCTCCGGGGGACGGCAGGGGCCCGTCTCCCGCCGGGTCCGCGGCCCCCACCGGGTGATCAGCCGGGCCCGCGCGCGCCCGGACCCGGGATGTGAACGGCCCGAAGGCCGCCTCGGCCGTCAGATCCGCGACCTCACCGCGCACCACACAGCGGACCAGCCGGACGTCTTGGGCCTCGGCGACCCGCCGGGCCAGTCCACAGGCCGCCTCCCGGCCCGACAGCGCGTGATCCGCCGCCGCGAGCGCCGCGAGATCCGCCCCGCCGCCCGCGCGATGACGGGTGATCACGGCTTGCCCGAGGGCCAGTACGGCCGCGAACACGGCACACAGGGCCGTGGCCGCCACAGCCGTCCACACGGTGGCCGATCCCCGGTCCGCTTCTCCCGCTGCCGCCACTCTCACGGCCCGGCCCCCCTCCCCTCCGGCGGGCCCGCCGGTTCGGCGGGCGCAACCGGTTCGGCGGGCTCGGGTTCCTCGGGTGCCTGGGGTGTCTCGGCGGCGTCGGCCGGTGCCGGAGGGCCGGTGCCGGGCGGGCGGCCGGGCGCCGCGCCCTCCGGGTATCCGGCCACGGACTCGTCGGCGGCGACGGCCTCCGAGCGCAGCCGCACGCCCAGCGGCCCCGGGCCCGGAGCCCGGACCGCGACCGTGACCCGGACCAGGCCGTCCGCGCGGCGCAGCGCGATCTCCGCGCCGCGCGGGGCGGCCGAGCGGGCCGCTGCCAGCGCGGCGTCACGCGGCTCGGACCGGGCGGCGGCCCGCGCCCCCGCCCGTGCCGCGTCCACACACTGGATGTGCGCGGACGCGGCCATCTGGCCCCACAGCAGGATCATGGCGAACAGAGCCAGCACCGGCAGCGCCACGGCCGCCTCCGCGGTCACGTATCCGCTGTCAGAACTGCGCATCGAGCGCCTTGCCGATCACGGACTGCAGAGCGCCGGACACCGCCTCACTGGTCACCACCTTGTAGAGCACGGCGCCGAATCCAGCGGCCGCGATCGTGCCGACCGCGTACTCGGCGGTCGTCATCCCGGCCTCCGCGTCCTGCCCGGGCAGTGCCCGGCGCAGTGCCTGCCAGCGGATCCGCATCCAGGTGTACATCCCCAAACTCCTTGTCCCGCCCCGATCGGGGCGTCCGTTCACGAGCCGTCCCCTGCCGAAACCGTGTGAGCCCGTTCGCGCGGAGGCGCTCTGGGGCGTGGCCGGCGGCTCACCGGGTGCCGCTCAGCACGTGGCTCGCCAGCCCGATGAGCACGGGAGCCACGCCGACGGTGAGGAACGCGGGGAGAAAGCACAGACCCAGCGGCGCCGTCGCGAGCACCGCCGCCCGCCGGGCGGAAGCCGCCGCTTCCCGTACCCCCGCGGCCCGGCACTCGGCCGCCACCCGAGCGACCGGCTCCACCGCCGGCATGCCGGTGATGTGGGCCCGCGCCAGGCACCGGGCCAGCCCCGCCGCCCCCGGCACCTCTGCCAGCCGCCCCCACGCGTCCTCCGGGTGACCGCCCAGGCGCAGTTCCGCGGCCACCCGGGTCAGCCGCTCACCGACCGGCCCGCTGAGCGAATGGCCCACGGCGAGGGCGGCTTCGCGCGGCCCCGCCCCCGCCGCCAAGCAGGCCGACAGCAGATCCGCCGCCAGCGGCAGCCCGGCTGTGCCGGTACCCTGCGGAGCTCTCGCATCCGGTTCTCTCCGGGCCCATCTCCGTAGGGCGTATCCGGTCGCGAGGCCCACCGCGCAGCCGGCTGCTCCGCCGACGACGGCCAGCGCGCCCAGTCCCGCACCGGTCGCGGGCCACCATTCCCGGGCCACCCGGGCCCAGCGCTCCCTCCGAACCCGGCCGGGGCGACGGCGGCCCCGCCGTGTCCTGTCCTGCCCGAGAAGACGGTGCAGCACGGTGCCGTCCCGCCGCGGCTCCTGTACCGGGGTCAGCAGCAGGGCGAGGCGTCTCCGGGAGGCCCGGGACCGCGCGTTCCGCAGCACCGTCGCCGCGAACACCGCACCGGCCGCCGGCACCACCGCCCACAGGCTGTGGACGAATTCCGCGTTCATGCCGTCCTCCCCTGTCCGGCCGCAAGGACCCGGCCGTTCCCCGGTCCGCCGCCGTACTGCCTGTACTCGGCGCCCTCGGCATGCTCGGCGAACTCAAGGTCCGGGTGCTCCCGCGCGATCGTGCGGGCTCCGCCGGCCTTCTCCGCCGCCCGCACGATCCGCCCGGTCCAGGCCAGTCCGGCGAACTCCAGCACCGCCCCGGTCAGCAGACAGGCCAGACCGGCCGGGGTGTGCAGCAGCACCCGGAGCGGGTCCGCGCCGAGCGCGCTGCCCATCAGCAACCCGAAGGCGGGCAGCAGAGCCAGCAGAGCGGCGGTCGATCTGGTCCCTTCGAGCTGGGCTCGGAGGTCTTCCCGTTGCTCTCGTTCGGCCCGCAGGGCGGCCGCCACCCGGTCGAGCCCGCCGGCGAGCCCGGCCCCGGTGTCGGCCGCCGCCTGCCAGCAGGCAGCGACCCCCGCCAGGCCTTCCGCGCCCGGCCACCGGGCGGCCTGCCGCAGTGCTCCGGCCACATCACCGCCGTACCGGGCCGCGGCCGCCACCGGCGCCTGAGAGGGCCCCGGCCGGACCGGTGCCGCCAGCAGCGCCTCCGCCGGCTGCCGGCCGGCCCGCAGTTCCCCGGCCATCGCCGCGCACAACTCGATGACCTCCGCGGCACGCCGTTCAGCGGCCCGTGTCTCGTTCCGCCTCCGCAGCCGGCGCCGCACCAGGGGTACGGCTGCCAGAGCCGCCAGCGGTGGCAGCGGAGACTCACCGAGCCAGCCGGCCAGACTCCCCACCGGCAGACACAGCCACTCCTGCCCGAACCGGTGCCGGGCCCGTTCCCACCGCGCCCGGGCGGCAGCCCGCCACCGCGCGGACGGACGAAGGACGCCATCACCCCGGACGACCGGGCCCGCGCCGGACAACAGCGTCCTTGCGCGTCGCCGTCGCCGGCGTCTCCCGGCCGACAGCCAGGCCGCCGGCCCCACGCACAGCAGGGCCGCGCAGGCCGCTCCCTGGGCGGCGTGTGCCATCACCCCGGTCACCACAGGCCTCCCGGATCAGGGCGCACGCCACCGGACGCCGCCAGCAGCCGGTTCAGCCGCGGCCATCCGGGGCCGAGCACGGGCTCGGCGTGCGCCGTCCCCCAGACCGCCGCCGGGACCGTGGTGACCAGACCGGTGCCGTCCCGCTCGAGCACGTGCATCTCGGCGATCCGGCGCAGGCCCGTCCCGCGGTCCCGCACCAGGTGGATGAGCACCGTCAGGGCGGCCGCCACTTGGCTGTGCAGGGCCGCCCGGTCGAGCCCCGCGGTGGAGCCCAGGGCCTCCAGCCGCGCGGGGACATCGGCCGCGGCATTGGCGTGCACCGTGCCGCAGCCGCTGTGGCCGGTGTTCAGCGCGGCGAGCAGATCGGTCACCTCCGGACCGCGGACCTCCCCGACGACCAGCCGGTCGGGCCGCATCCGCAGCGCCTGCCGCACCAGATCCCGCAGCGTGACCAGACCCGTGCCCTCCTGGTTCGGCGGCCGGGTCTCCAGGCGCACCACATGCGGGTGTTCGGGTCGCAGCTCCGCCGAGTCCTCGGCGAGCACGATCCGCTCGGCCGGACCCACCAGACTCAGCAGGCTGGAGAGCAGCGTGGTCTTCCCCACCCCGGCACCTCCGCTGACCAGGAAGGAGATCCGCGCCTCCAGCAGCGCTCGCAGCAGCCGTTCGCCGCCGGACGGCACCGTGCCCGCGGTGACCAGCTGGGTCAGGCCGAACGCCTTGTGCCGGACGACCCGCAGCGACAGGCAGGTGGAACCAACGGCCACCGGAGGCAGCACCGCGTGCAGCCGGGTGCCCCCGGGGAGCCGGGCGTCCACCCATGGCCGTGCGTCGTCGAGCCGGCGCCCGGCCACGGCGGCCAGCCGCTGGGCCAGTGCCCGCACCGCCGCGGCGTCGGCGAAGCCCACGCCCGTCAGTTCCAGGCCGCGACCGCGGTCGACCCACACCCGGTCGGGCGCCGTGACCAGGACATCGGTGACCCCCGGATCGGCGAGGAGCGGCTCCAGGGGACCGGCCCCGACGAGCTCCGAGCGCAGGGCCGTCACCACGGCGAGCACTCCGGCGTCGCCGAGCAGCCGGCCCTCGGACCGCAGCGCGGCGGCCACCCGCGCCGGTGTCGGCTCCGCGCCCGCTTCGGCGAGCCGCAGGCGGACAGCGTCGACCAAGGACGTGGCCACTGGTTGCGGCTGTGGCAGCCACGGACTCCCCGTGGCTTCCGGTTCCGGTGCGGCCGCCCGGCCGGCGGGCCCGGGGCCGCCCGGTGGCGACACACCGCCTCGCCCCGCCGGTTCCCGCGCCCAACCGGGCAGCGCGGGCCGCCGGCTCGTCTCCGTACCGGTCATGTGACCGCACCCCCGCATCCCGCCAGGGCCCGGTCCCAGAAGGCCGAGCAGAACCGGGCCAGTGGTCCGCGGGCGTTGTCGCCCGGGACGGATTCGCCGGGAGCCTCCCCGGGGAGCCCCGGCTCCGGAGGGATCTCTCCCGCCAGCGGCAGCCCGAGCAGTCCGGCGATCTCCTCGTCCTCCAGGCCCGCCCCGCAGGGTCCGCGCACCACGACCCGGAGATCCGGGAGGACGGTGCGGACGGCCGACGCCACACGGTGCGCCGCGGCGACCGCGCGCAGCCCGGCCGGCACCACCAGCAGCCCGAGATCGAGCTGCGACAGCGCCTCGGCGACCGTCTCGTCCATCCGCCGGGGGAGGTCGACGACCACGACACCGCCCCGCCGCCGCGCGGCTGAGAGCACCGAGCGCATGGCCTCGGGCGGAACGGCCACCGTGTCGCCTCGGTCCCAGCTGAGCAACCGCAGGGAGCGCAGTCGGGGAAGCGACTCCTCCAGCGCGCCGGCGGCCACCCGGCCGCGTGACTGGGCGAACGCCGGCCACCGCAGTCCCCGCACGCCCTCCCCGCCGAGGAGCACATCCAGTCCGCCACCGAGCGGATCACCGTCCACGAGCATCGTGCGCCGCCCGTCGCGGGCGGCGGTGACCGCGAGCGCGCATGCCAGGGTGCTGGCCCCGGCGCCGCCCCGGCCGCCGATCACACCGACGGCCAGTGCCGGGGCGCCGCTACCCTCCAGGGCGTCGGCGATCCGGTCCACCAGCCACGCCTCACAGCCGGGAAGCGGAACGACGTGGTCGGCGCCGACGCCGACGGCCCGCTTCCAGACGCCGTGGTCCTCCTGGTCCCGGCTGATCAGCAGCACTCCCGGTCTCCGCACGGCGTTGCGCAGCCGGGGCACGGCGTCGTCTCCGACGATGACCAGTGGCGCGCGCTCCCATCCGCCGCGCTCCGGGACGCCGTGGCAGACCTCCGGCTCGGCGCCCGCCGCGGCGCACAACCGCAGCAGTTCGTCCAGCAGTTCCGCGTCCTCCGTGACCACCAGGGGCGGTCCCGCTCCCGGTAAGGCACTTTCCAGCCGATCGGAAGTGTTCAGTCCGTTCATGGCGGATCCCCTCTCGCTTCAGCACTCTCACTCCGCGAACCTCGCGGGAATCAGCGTGCGGCGATCCGGGAAATCCCGTGGATCTTGGTCTAAATCTGTGGACAACTCAGCAGTTGTGAATATCCGGACCACCTAAACCGGTGACTTCCATGCGCAGCATGACGATTACCCTGCGTGACGAGCCGGGCCTACGGGAAGCGGTCGGGCGAAGGGCCGGACAGGGCGCCGCGCAAGGGGCGGGCGGACGGCAAAACGCGTCCGGACATGCGACGACCCCCGCCGGGGGGGAGAGCGGGGGTCGTCCCCACGGCCGACTCGGGGGGGGAGGAGTCGGACCGGGTTAGCACGGTCGCGAACGATCCGTGACTTCCATGGTGTACCCGAGGGCCTTCTCAGGCAAACCCACACGCCTCAGCTTACGCCGAATGGAGGGCCTTATGCTCAAGCCGTGGAAAACCGCTCCTTGCCGCGCACAGCCGCCTTCTTCGACCTCGACAAGACCGTGATTGCCAAGTCGAGCGCACTGGCCTTCAGCAAGTCCTTCTACCAGGGCGGCCTCATCAACCGCAGGGCCGTCCTGCGCACCGCTTATGCCCAGTTCGTCTATCTCCTCGGCGGCGCCGACCACGACCAGACGGAGCGGATGCGGGAGTACCTCTCCGCGCTCTGCCGCGGCTGGAACGTCCAGCAGGTGCGGGAGATCGTCGCCGAGACGCTGCACGACCTGATCGACCCGATCATCTACGACGAGGCGGCCTCGCTGATCGAACGGCACCACACCGCCGGCCACGACGTCGTGATCGTCAGCACCTCCGGTGCCGAGGTGGTCGAGCCGATCAGCCGGCTCCTCGGCGCGGACCGGGCGGTCGCCACCCGGATGGTCGTCAAGGACGGCTGCTACACCGGCGAGGTGGAGTACTACGCCTACGGGCCCGCGAAGGCCGAGGCCATCGCCCGGCTCGCGCAGAGCGAGGGGTACGACCTGACGCGCTGCTACGCCTACAGCGATTCCATCACCGACATACCCATGCTGGAGGCGGTCGGTCATCCACACGCCGTCAACCCCGACCGAGGGCTGCGCCGCGAGGCCGTCGCCCGGGGATGGCCCGTTCTCTCCTTCGACCGGCCCGTCCGGCTGAAGCAGCGCGCGCCGTCACTCTCCCTCCCCGCCTGGGGGCCGGCCTGGACGTCTCCGAGCCGCCCCCTGGTCGTCGCCGGGGCCGCGGTGACGGCGGCGGCAGCGGCCGCCGCACTCGTCTGGTACGCGGGCCGGCGCCGTGCGGCCTGCCGGCCGGCGTGAGAACGGAGTAAAGAATCCCGGACCGGGCTTCCACTTGCCGGACCGGAGGAGTACAAAGGAATTACCGGCCCGCGAGACCGGGGGGGACCTTTCCAAGAGGTCTTCCGCAATTGTCCACGGCCCCACGGACCGCAGCACGGAAGCCGGGCACCCACGCGACGCCGACCCGTCGATTACGGGCCAGTCGCACCAGGTCACGGGCTCAAGGGTCCGTTCTGATGCGTATCACGTGCACGCACTGGTAACCCGGCGGACGTGCCGGCGGCGGTACCGCGAGGTACCGCCGCATTAATGTCCGGCCCGGGGCTGCGGGACAATTTCCGCTCCCCTTCCGGCATTACCGGAAAGCCTCCCCCGCGGATTCCGGATCGTCTTCCGGATCGCCCGGGCACCGGTTCCCCGGTCACACCGCAGCCCGGGTCGGGCCGCGCCAGGTCAGGCCGCGCCCCGCTGAAGAGCCTCGCAGACCGCGGTGCTCTCCCGGGCCCCCAGTTCGACCGCCCGTCCGCAGTGGGCGATCCAGGCCCCCACCCCCTCGGGCGTACCGGAGGCGTATCCGGCGAGCGCCTCGGCGTACGCCTCGGATCCCAGCTCCGCGTACCCGACCTCGGACGGGCACACCGCCTTGGGGTCCAGGCCGCTGCCGATGAGCACGATCCGCTCCGCCGTCCGCGCCACCAGCCCGTTGTACGAGCCGAACGGACGCAGGGCGAGCAGCTCGCCGTGCACGACCGCCGCCGTCACCAGCGCCGGCGCGCCGCCCCCGGCCAGCAGCAGCCCGGCGAGCCCTTCCAGCCGCCCCGCCACCTCGTCCGCCTCCGGCAGCGGCAGCGTCACCAGCGGTTCGTCGACCGCCTCGCCCGCCAGCCGCGGCCGGCCCACCGAATCCTCCGGTGCCATGCCGGAGGCGGCGACGAGATGGAGCCGGGCCAGCACGCGCAGCGGCGACTGCCGCCACACGCCCAGCAACTGCCCCGCCTCCGCGGTCAGCCGCAGCGCCGCGCCCACCACCCGGGGCTCACCCGGGGCGCTGAAGTCCGTGCGCCTGCGGACCTCCTCCAGCGCCCAGTCGGCACCGGCCAGGGCCGCGGAGCCGCGCGCGCCGCGCAGCGCGGCCTCGGAGGTGATCTCGGCACTCCGGCGGCGCATCACCCGGTGGCCGTAGACCCGGTCCACGGCCTTCCGTACGGAGTCCACGGAGTCGGCCACGCCCGGGAGGGCGCCGAGAGCGGCGAGCGGATCGGCATTCGTACGCATGGGAACGACCCTACGCACTCGGAGGCCGGCACTCCCGATGCGCTCCCGTTGGAGTGGTCTTGTTCACTGACACCCCTCACCCACTGTGCGCGACCGACTACGCTCGATGAACATGAAGATCGCTTTCGTTGGGAAGGGCGGCAGCGGCAAGACGACGCTGTCCTCCCTCTTCATCCGCCGGCTGGCCGCCGCCCGGATCCCGGTGCTCGCCGTGGACGCCGACATCAACCAGCACCTCGGAGCCGCCCTCGGCCTCGATGACGAGGAGGCCGCCGCGCTGCCGGCCATGGGGAGCCGGCTGCCGCTGATCAAGGACTGGCTGCGGGGCACCAATCCGCGCATCGGCTCGGCCGAGACCATGATCAAGACGACCCCGCCGGGCACGGGCTCACGACTGCTGCGGCTGTCCGAGGACAACCCCGTCTTCGCCGCCTGCGCCCGCCGGGTCGGGCTCGACGACGGTGAGGTCCGGCTGATGGCCACCGGCCCGTTCACCGACGCCGACCTGGGCGTGGCCTGCTACCACTCGAAGACCGGGGCGGTCGAACTCTGCCTCAACCACCTGGTGGACGGCCGGCAGGAGTACGTGGTCGTCGACATGACGGCCGGCTCCGACTCCTTCGCCTCGGGAATGTTCACCCGTTTCGACATGACGTTCCTGGTCGCCGAGCCGACCCGCAAGGGCGTGGCCGTCTACCGCCAGTACAAGGAGTACGCCCGCGACTTCGGCGTCGCGCTGCGCGTGGTCGGCAACAAGGTGCAGGGCCCCGAGGACCTGGCCTTCCTCCGGGAGGAGACGGGGGACGACCTGCTGACCGCCTTCGGACACTCGGGCTGGGTCCGCGCCATGGAGAAGGGCCGGCCGCCCCGCTTCGGTTCGCTGGAGGAGGCCAACCGGGAGGCCCTGCGGATGCTGCACGAGGCCGCGGACAGCTCGTACGAGCAGCGCGACTGGCGGCGTTACACCCGCCAGATGGTCCATTTCCACCTGCGGAACGCGGAGAGCTGGGGCAACGCGCGGACGGGCACCGATCTGGCCGCCCAGGTGGATCCCGGATTCGTCCTGGACGAGCAGACGGTCACTCCGCAGCCCGTCTGACCGGGGGCGGACCACCGGCCGGCCGCGCCGGTCCGGCCGGTTCCGCGGGGCCACGGGGCTCCGCGGGCCGGCCGGACCCGGCGGGCGGGCCGCCGAGAAAGGCCGTCCAGCCCTGCCGCGGCCGCTGCCCGACCCCCAGGGTGCGGAGCTTCGCCAGCACCCCGGGATCCTGGACGTCCAGCCAGTCCGCCAGCTGTCTGAACGTCACGCAGTGCACGTCCTTCTTCGGGCAGATCCGCTTGATGGCCTCCTCAACGGCGCGCATATAGGCGCCGCCGTTCCAGGCTTCGAAGTGATTGCCGATGAAGAAGGGCGCCCGGTTCCCGTCGTAGGCGCGCTGGAACCCCTGCAGGAGCCCGTCGCGCATCTGGCGGCTCCAGGCGGCGTGCTGTGACGGGTCGCCACGGACCGTGCCGGACTGATTGGCCAGGAAGTTGTAGTCCATCGAGAGGGTTTCGAAACCGCGTCCCGGCATGGGGATCTGCTGGAGCGGGAAGTCCCAGAGACCGCCCTTCTTCGACGGCCAGACCTGCAGGCCGCCGGGTGAACTGGCGTCGTAGCGGAAGCCCTTGGCCTTCGCCGCCGGCAGCAGGCTCCGCTGTCCCTCCAGGCAGGGGGCGCGGCCGCCGACGAGTTCCCGGTCGTAGTCGAAGGGCAGCGGCGGCGCGCCGTCGAGCCCGGCGTGCGTCTTCCAGCTCTTGACGAGCGCCTCGGCCTGCTCGATCTCGCTGCGCCACTCGTCCGTGGTCCAGGTTCCGACGCCGCCGTTCGGGCCGCAGAAGTGCCCGTTGAAGTGCGTGCCGATCTCGTTGCCCTCCTGCCAGGCCCCGCGGATCTGTTCCAGGGTGGCCCTGATCCCCCCGATGTCGTTGAAGCCGATGTCCGACGAGCCGGGAGCGTGCCGCGGCGGCTTGTAGACCTCGCGCCGCGCATGCGGAAGGACGTAGACGCCGCTCAGGAAGTAGGTCATCTTCGCGTCGTACTCCCGGCCGATCCGGCGGAAGTGGGAGAAGAGCTTCTGGCCGTCCTCACCGGCCCCGTCCCAGGAGAAGACCACGAATTGGGGCGGGCGTCGGCCGGCTTCCAGCCGCCTCGGGGACGGCTGGTTCGGCTGGCGGCCCGTGAAGGCCGTCGATCCGTCACCGATCAGCCTGACCGGGCCCGAGACCGCTCCGTGCTCCGCGGACCCTTGCCGGGCGTCGTCCGATTCCCGCTCCCCGGTGGCGGAACAGCCGGTGACCGCGAGCGCCAGAACTGTGGCGACGGTCCCTGTGGTCATTCTCCGCGGGGTGGCCATCGGCCCACCTTCTTTCCTCCGCCTCGTGCGCTGCCGACACAGCGCGGCCCAAAGTCGCATGGGAGGAGAAACGGTTCAGTCCGACAAGCCGATAAACATACATATTCACTCCATTGAGTCAATCAACGGACGATTTGTTCGGTATGGCCCGAGGAGTTCTTTACTCTGCATTACGGTTCATTTACCAAGAGTTGGCATACCGCGCATCGGCAGAGCCCAGGAGGCCGCCCCCGTGACCCCCTGCACCCCGCCCCGGGCCGGCGATCTCGCCGCCTCCGTGACCGTCTTCCTGATCGCCGTTCCGATGTCCCTCGGCCTCGCCGTGGCCATCGGGGCACCCCTGCAGGCGGGCCTGATCGCCACCGCCGTCGGCGGCATTCTCGGTGGGCTGCTCGGCGGTTCCTCGTTGCAGGTCACCGGAGCCTCCACCGGACTCACCGTCGTCACCGCCGAGTTGATCCAGGTCTACGGCTGGCCGGCCACCTGCGGCATCACCGTCCTCGCCGGTCTGCTGCAACTCGCCCTGGGGCGGCTCCGGGTGGCCCGTGCGGTGCTCGCCGTCAGCCCCGCCATCGTGCACGGCACCCTTGCCGGCATCGGCGTCACCATCGCCCTCGGCCAGCTGCACGTGGTCTTCGGCAGCGAGCCGCACAGCACGGTCTTCGGCAATCTCCGCGCCCTCCCCGGCGAACTGGCCGGGGCTCCGCCCGCCGCGCTCGCCGTCGGTGTTCTCACCGTGGCCGTTCTCATCGGCTGGCCGCGGCTGCCGGGCCGCGCGGGGAGGCTGCTCCGCCGCCTGCCCGCGGCGCTGGCCTCCGTCGCCGTCGCCACCCTCGTGACCGTGGCGGCAGCGCCGGAGCTGGAGCGCGTCGATCTGCCCTCCTGGCGGGCCCACATCCTGCCGGAGGCACCGGACGGCCCCCTGCTGGGCCTGCTCGCCGCGGTCGTCACCGTCGCGCTCGTCGGCGCCCTGGAGTCGCTGCTCTCCGCGGTCGCCGTCGACCGGCTGGCCCGCGACCGCCCGGCGGCCGCCGTACCGCCCCAGACCGACCTGGACCGCGAGCTGCGCGGGCAGGGAGCGGCGAACGCCGTCTCCGGACTGCTGGGCGGGCTGCCGGTGTCCGGTGGCGCGATGCGGGGTTCGGCCAACGTACGCGCCGGCGCCTGCGGCCGCTGGTCCACCGTGCTGCACGGGATCTGGGTGCTGCTGGCCGCAGGGCTGCTGGCCTCGGCCCTGGAACAGATCCCGCTGGCCGCGCTCGGCGCACTCGTGGCCATGGTGGGCGTGCAAATGGTGAGCTACGCCCACATCCGCAACGTCCACCGGCACCGCGAGTTCCCCGTGTACGCGGCGACGACCACGGGTGTGGTGCTGGTCGGCGTACTGGAGGGGGTCCTGCTGGGTGTCGCCGCAGCCCTGGCCGTCTCCCTGCACCGGCTCGCCCGGACCCGCATCTCCGTGGCCGAGTCCCAAGGTGTCCACCGGGTCCGGGCGCACGGTCAGTTGACGTTCCTGGCGGTCCCCCGGCTGAGCCGCGCCCTGGGCCAGGTGCCGCGCGGAGCCACCGCGCTCGTCGAACTGGACGGCTCCTTCATGGACCACGCCGCCTACGAGACCCTGCAGCACTGGCGCGAGACACATGTCGCGCGGGGCGGACGGGTTGCCGTGACGGGCCGGGCGGGGCAGGACATCTGCGAGCCCTCCTCCGGGCACGGCTGCAGACCATGGACCCCTTGGCGCAACCACCAGTGCGTGCAGGGCGGGGTCCGCGAGCCGGTGCCGCGCGGGGAACGGCGGCCGACGGCCGGCAGCGCCCAGCTCACGGGCGGGCTCCGGGCCTTCCAGCGGAACACCGCGCCCCTGGTCCGCGAGGAACTGGCGCGGCTGGCGCGAGAGGGCCAGCGGCCGTCCCAGCTTTTCCTGGCCTGCGCCGACTCCCGGCTCGTCACGAGCATGATCACGTCCAGTGGGCCGGGCGACCTCTTCACCGTCCGCAACGTCGGCAATTTCGTGCCGCCCCCGGGCGCGGACTCCGCCGACGACTCCGTGGCGGCGGCCATCGAGTACGCGGTCGAGATCCTGGAAGTGAGCAGTATCACTGTCTGCGGCCACTCCGGATGCGGTGCCATGCAGGCCCTGCTGGAGTCCCCGCCGGGGGCCCTCGGTACCCCGCTGGGCCGCTGGCTGCGCCACGGTGTCCCCAGCCTGGAACGCCTGCACACCGGGGAGCAGGAGCCGGCGATCTCCGGCAGACCCGTCGGCGACTCAGTTGAGCGGCTCTGTATCACAAATGTGATCCAGCAGCTGGAGCATCTGTCGGCCCACCCCTCGGTGGCCCGGCGGGTGACCGAGGGCACCCTCACCCTGCACGGAATGTACTTCCATGTGGCCGAAGCACAGGCGTACTTGCTCAGCAACCAGGGCAAAAGCTTCGCACCGGTGCAGCCGGAGGTCTGGTCCACCGGGGCCGGAGAGTCGGCGGAATCTCCACCTCTGCAGGTTTAGACCTCTTGTAGCAAGCTCTTGTCAGGTCCGGTATTGGCCTGATGTGCTAACGCCGGGACCACAGCGGACACCCATGGAATGGGAGTAGTCGTGAGCAATGAAAGCCTGGCCAACCTGCTGAAAGAAGAGCGGCGGTTCGAACCGCCGGCCGACTTGGCAGCGGCCGCCAATGTCACCGCCGAGGCATATGAACAAGCCAAGGCCGACCGGCTGGGCTTCTGGGCCGAGCAGGCCCGTCAGCTGACCTGGGCGACCGAGCCGACCCAGACCCTCGACTGGAGCAACCCGCCGTTCGCGAAGTGGTTCGCCGACGGCAAGATCAACGTTGCCTACAACTGCGTGGACCGGCACGTGGAGGCCGGCAACGGCGACCGCGTCGCCATTCACTTCGAGGGCGAGCCCGGCGACACCCGCGCCATCACCTACGCCGAGCTGCAGCGCGAGGTCTCCAAGGCCGCCAACGCCCTGACCGAGCTGGGCGTCCAGGCGGGCGACCGGGTCGCGATCTACCTGCCGATGATCCCCGAGGCGGTGTTCGCGATGCTGGCCTGCGCCCGCATCGGCGCCCCGCACTCCCTGGTCTTCGGCGGCTTCTCCGCCGACGCGCTGGCGACCCGGATCGAGGACGCCGACGCCCGGATCGTCATCACCTCGGACGGCGGTTACCGGCGCGGCAAGCCCTCCGCCCTCAAGCCGGCGGTCGACGAGGCCCTGACCCGCCCCGGCACGGAGAACGTCCGCAACGTCCTCGTCGTCCGGCGCACCGGTGAGGACACCGCCTGGACCGACGGCCGCGACGTGTGGTGGCACGAGCTGGTGGACCGCCAGTCCGACCAGCACACCCCCGAGGCCTTCGACGCCGAGCACCCGCTGTTCATCCTCTACACCTCGGGTACGACGGGTAAGCCGAAGGGCATCCTGCACACCACCGGCGGCTACCTCACCCAGGTCGCCTACACCCACCGGGCCGTCTTCGACCTCAAGCCGGAGACGGACGTCTACTGGTGCACCGCCGACGTCGGCTGGGTGACGGGCCACTCCTACATCGTCTACGGCCCGCTGGCCAACGGCGCGACCGAGGTCCTCTACGAGGGCACCCCGGACACCCCGCACCAGGGCCGCTGGTGGGAGATCGTCCAGAAGTACGGCGTCACGATCCTCTACACCGCGCCGACCGCGATCCGTGCCTGCATGAAGTGGGGTGACGACATCCCGGCCAAGTTCGACCTGTCGTCGCTGCGCATCCTCGGCTCCGTGGGTGAACCCATCAACCCCGAGGCCTGGATCTGGTACCGCAAGAACATCGGCGGCGACCGCACCCCGGTCGTGGACACCTGGTGGCAGACCGAGACCGGCGCCATCATGATCAGCCCGCTCCCGGGTGTCACGGCCACCAAGCCTGGCTCGGCCCAGATCCCGCTGCCGGGCATCTCCGCGACCGTCGTCGACGACGAGGCCAAGGAGGTCCCGAACGGCGGTGGCGGCTACCTCGTCCTGACCGAGCCGTGGCCCTCGATGCTCCGCACGATCTGGGGTGACGACCAGCGCTACCTCGACACCTACTGGTCCCGCTTCGAGAATCGTTACTTCGCGGGCGACGGCGCCAAGAAGGACGACGACGGCGACATCTGGCTGCTCGGCCGGGTCGACGACGTCATGCTGGTCTCCGGCCACAACATCTCGACCACCGAGGTGGAGTCGGCGCTCGTCTCGCACCCCAAGGTCGCCGAGGCCGCCGTCGTCGGTGCCACGGACCCGCAGACGACGCAGGCCATCGTCGCCTTCGTCATCGTGCGCGGCAATGTGGACAGCGAGGAGGAGGGACTGGTCGAGGAGCTCCGCGCCCACGTCGCGAAGCACCTCGGTCCGATCGCCAAGCCCAAGCGCATCCTGCCCGTCGCGGAGCTGCCCAAGACCCGCTCCGGCAAGATCATGCGGCGGCTGCTGCGTGACGTGGCCGAGAACCGGGCCCTGGGTGACGTCACGACCCTCACCGACTCCTCGGTGATGGACCTCATCCAGAGCAGGCTGCCCGGCGCCGCCTCCAGCGAGGACTGACCGCCCCCGGGCACCAGTCCTTACCGGTCCTGACCGGCCAGGAGCCGGGAGGAGCCGTCGGCCACGACGGTTCCTCCCGGCTCTCCCGGGTAGGGTGAAGAACACAGCAGTCATTCGATAGTCATCATGGTGCGCCGGGAAGTCTGGTCGGCAACCACCGAGCCATGCCCACACAGCGCGGCTTCGGCTGGTCTCCACGTCACCGACCGGAGGGTTCCTTTCCCGTGGCAACGCCCCAGCGCCCCAAGTTCCTCGGCCGCATGTCTCTACCGGAGCGCAATTTCGTCGCCGACGCGCTGCGAACCGAGACGGTCGGCGGTGTGCTGCTGCTCGCGGCCGCGATCGTCGCCCTGGTCATGGCGAACACGCCGCTGAGCGACTTCTACCAGAGCGTCCGGGACTTCACCCTCGGCCCGGCCTCTCTCCATCTGGACCTCTCGATCGGCGACTGGGCCAAGGACGGCCTCCTCACGATCTTCTTCTTCGTGGCCGGTATCGAGCTCAAGCGAGAACTGGTCGCCGGCGAGCTGCGGGACCCGAGAGCGGCGGCCCTGCCCGTCGTCGCGGCGCTGTGCGGCATGATCGTTCCCGCTCTCGTCTACATCGCCACCACCTCCGGCATGGGCGGCAGCCTCGACGGCTGGGCGGTGCCCACGGCCACCGACATCGCCTTCGCCCTCGCCGTCCTCGCGGTGCTCGGTACCTCGCTGCCCGCCTCGATGCGGGCGTTCCTGCTGACCCTGGCGGTCGTCGACGACCTCGGCGCGATCCTCATCATCGCCCTCTTCTTCACCACCGACATCAGCCTCCCCGCCCTGGGGCTCTCGCTGGCCGGGCTGGCCCTCTTCTGGTTCCTGCACCGCAAGGGTGTCCGCGGCTGGTACGTCTACGTCCCGCTGGCCGTGGTGATCTGGGCGCTGATGCACGCCAGCGGCGTGCACGCCACGGTCGCCGGTGTCGCGATGGGCCTGCTGCTGCGCTGCACCGTCCGCGACGACGAGAGCCACTCGCCCGCCGAGCACATCGAGCATCTGGTCCGCCCGCTCTCGGCCGGCGTCGCCGTGCCGCTGTTCGCTCTCTTCGCGGCTGGTGTCTCCGTGTCCGGCGGGGCCCTCGGCGACGTCTTCACCACACCCGAGCCGCTCGGCGTGGTCCTCGGGCTCTTCCTCGGCAAGGTCGTCGGCATCTTCGGCGGTTCCTGGCTGGCCGTCCGCTTCACCCGGGCCGAGCTCAACGACGAGCTGGCCTGGGCCGACATCTTCGCGGTCTCCTCCCTCGCGGGCATCGGCTTCACCGTCTCCCTGCTCATCGGCGAGCTGGCCTTCACCGAGGATCCCGCGCTCGCGGACGAGGTGAAGGCCGCGGTCCTCATCGGCTCCCTGATCTCCGCGGTCGCCGCGGGCGTCCTCCTCAAACTGCGCAACAACAAGTACCGGCGGCTGTACGAGGAGGAGAACCTCGACGAGGACGAGTCCGGCATCCCGGATGTCTACGAGAGGAACGACCCCGCGTACCACCTCCGCATGGCGGCGATCCACGAAAAAAAAGCCGCCGAACACCGGAGGCTGGCGGAAGTCGCCGCTACGGAACGCGCGACCGGCGGTGATCCGGCATGATCTGGGGCAACCGACCGGTAGATCCCGCCAGGGAGTGCCAGCAGACCGGAATTGAGGGATGAAGCGATGAGTCCAGTCGAACAGGACGGCGACCGCAGCCTCGGACAGCTGATGGCCACGGCGACCACCGAGCTGTCCGCACTCGTGCATGACGAGATCGCCCTGGCCAAGGCGGAGCTGCGGCAGGACGCGAAGCGCGCGGGCATCGGCGGCTTCGCCGTCACCACCGCCGGGGTGCTGGCCCTCTTCTCCCTGCCCGTACTGAGCTTCGCCGCGGCCTACGGCATCCACAACCTCGGGCTCGGCCTGGCCTGGTCCTTCCTCATCGTGGGCAGCGCCTATCTGCTGCTGGCCGCGCTCCTGGGCGTCTTCGCCGTCGCCAAGTTCAAGAAGGTGAAGAAGCCGGAGAAGAGCATGGCCTCCGCCCGGGAGACGGCGGCCGTGCTCGGCAACGCCAAACCGCACCCGCGTCCCCGGGCGACCGTTCCGGCCGAACCCGCCCCGTAGCGGGAGTGTGGCACGCTCTCCGCATGACCTCGCCCGAAACCTCCGCCACGGCCGTCAGGATCGACGGTCCCTGGACCCACCGGGACGTCGCCGCCAACGGCGCCCGCTTCCACATCGCCGAGGCCGGTGACGGGCCGCTGGTCCTGCTGCTCCACGGCTTCCCGGAGTTCTGGTGGGCCTGGCGGCACCAGCTGACCGCCCTCGCCGGCGCGGGCTTCCGGGCCGTCGCCATGGACCTGCGCGGCGTGGGCGGCAGCGACCGCACCCCGCGGGGCTACGATCCGGCCAACCTCGCCCTCGACGTCACCGGGGTGATCCGCTCCCTCGGCGAGCCGGACGCCGCCCTCGTCGGCCACGGCCTCGGTGGCTACCTGGCCTGGACCGCGGCGGTGATGCGCCCCAAGCTGGTGCGCCGGCTCGCGGTCACCTCCATGCCGCATCCGCGCCGCTGGCGCTCGGCGATGCTCACGGACGTCCGGCAGACCCGGGCCGGTTCGTATGTCTGGGGTTTCCAGCGCCCCTGGCTGCCGGAGCGGCACCTGCTCGCCGACGACGCCGCCCTGGTGGGCCGGCTGATCCGCGAGTGGTCGGGCCCGCGGCTGCCGGAGGACGAGACGGTGGAGACCTACCGCCGGGCCATGTCCATCCCCTCGACGGCGCATTGCTCGATCGAGCCGTACCGGTGGCTGGTGCGTTCGATGGCCCGCCCCGACGGCATCCAGTTCAACCGCCGGATGAAGCGCCCCGTGCGGGTCCCGACGCTGCATCTGCACGGGTCGCTCGACCCGGTGATGCGGACCCGGAGCGCGGCCGGTTCCGGCGAGTATGTCGAAGCGCCGTACCGCTGGCGGCTGTTCGACGGTCTCGGGCACTTCCCGCACGAGGAGGATCCGGCGGCCTTCTCCCATGAGCTGATCAGCTGGCTCAAGGACCCGGAACCGGACCGGTAGGCCCGACGCCGCCGGCGGTCCGGGCGGCGGGTGCCGGGGGACGGTCCGGGGGCGGCGTCCGACGGCCCGTGACCGGTGGTTCAGCGCGCGAAGGGGCCGGGATGGCCAATTGCCCGGCGCATAGGCCAAATGGCCCACTCCCGGGCGGTTACCGACCACCGCTCCCGGGAAGGCCCCCGGTATGGGTTGGACGCACGACTACCGTGACGTATCTCGTGATCACCGCGCCGCCATCGTGCGGAACACCCCTCAGGGGGTGGTCTCCCCCGGGTCCTCCGGGAAACGGGCCCAAAACCCGTCCGTGGCCTTCGATGTGGAGCCCCCGGGTCTCGGTATCCCGCACATTCTCCGCCGCCGCGCCCGCTGGGTGTCGGCGCGTCTGCGCCATCCGCGCGACTGATCACCGACCGCTGACCACGACCGGCCGGCCGGCCGCCGGATCCCCGGGACAACCGCGTCCCGCGGCGGCCCGGTGCCGGGCGGCGCAGCACAGCGCAGCACCACCGTCCGTACGCATCCGACGCCGCCCCGGCCCCACAGGACCGGGGCGGCCCTCATGCGTGCGGCCCGTGCGGCCCGTCCGGCCTGCGCGGCCGGCCAAGGGCGCCCCGGGCCCTGTCGCTACAGGGCGCAGCCCTGACTGTCCACGGTCTGCTCGGCCGTGCGTCCGCGCCGGATGTCCTCGCGCACCTCGTCGACCGTGAGCGCGTAGCCGGTGTCCTCGTCGTCGAGGGACTTGGCGAAGATGACGCCGGAGACCCGGCCGTCGGCGGTCAGCAGCGGACCGCCGGAGTTGCCCTGGCGGACCAGTGTGAAGAGGGAGTAGACGTCGCGGCTCACGGTGCCCCGGTGGTATATGTCCGGGCCGTCCGCCTGTATGCGGCTGCGGACGCGCGCCGCCCGTACGTCGAAGCCGCCGTTCTCCGGGAAGCCGGCGACGATCGCGTCGTCCCCGCGTTCGGCGTCCTGCTCGGCGAACTCCAGTGCGGGCGCCTCCAGTCCGGGGACGTTGAGCACGGCTATGTCGCGCTCCCAGTCGTAGAGCACGACCGTGGCGTCGTACAGCCGGCCCTCGCCGCCGATCTGCACGGTCGGCTCGTCCACACCGCCGACGACATGGGCGTTCGTCATGACGCGGTTCGGCGCGAAGACAAAGCCGGTGCCCTCCAGGACCTTGCTGCAACTGTCCGCGGTGCCCAGCACCTTGACGATGCTGCGCTGCGCGCGGGCGACGACCGGGCTGTTCGCCAGCTTCGGGTCGGGCGGCTCCACGGAGGTGATGGGTTCATTGGAGAACGGGCTGAAGACCTGCGGGAAGCCGTTCTGCGCCAGGACGGACCCGAACTCCGAGAACCAGCTGTCGGCCGCGTCCGGAATGACCTGCTCGACGCCGAGCAGCACCTTGGAGTTGCGCACCTCCTTGCCCACGGGCGGGAGGGCTATCCCGGCCAGCGCCGAGCCGATCAGCCAGGCGACCAGCAGCATGGCGACGACGTTGACCAGCGCGCCGCCCGTCGCGTCCAGAGCGCGCGCCGGGGACCAGGTGATGTGCCGGCGCAGCTTGTTGCCGAGGTGCGTGGTGAAGGCCTGGCCGACGGAGGCGCAGACGATCACGATGATGACGGCCACGACCACGGCCGCGGTGCCCGGAGGAGAGCGGTCGGTGAGCTGGTCCCAGATCACCGGCAGCAGATAGACGGCGATGAGACCGCCGCCGAGGAAGCCGATCACCGAGAGGATGCCGACCACGAAACCTTGGCGGTAGCCCACGACCGCGAACCACACGGCGGCGAGCAGCAGCAGGACGTCCAGCACATTCACCGGGACACCGTCTCACGCGCTCCAGTCGAGCGGCACGTGCCTGCCGCGGTCCCAGGGCCGCTCCCAGCCCGCGTGGTGCAGGAGCCGGTCGATCACGCCGGCCGTGAATCCCCACACCAGCGCGTCTCCGACCAGGAACGCGGGGCCGCGGTAGCCGCTGGGGTGGACGGTGGTGGCCCGGTTGCCGGGGTCCGTGAGATGCGCCACGGGGACGGTGAAGACCCGTGCCGTCTCCGCCGGGTCGACGGGCGCGACGGGCGTCGGCTCGCGCCACCAGCCGAGCACGGGAGTCACCACGAAGCCGCTCACGGGGATGTAGAGCCGGGGCAGGACGCCGAAGAGCTGCACACCGGCCGGGTCGAGGCCGGTCTCCTCCTCGGCCTCCCGCAGTGCGGCGCGCAGCGGACCGTCGGTCTGCGGATCGCCGTCCTCCGGGTCGAGTGCCCCGCCGGGGAACGACGGCTGCCCGGCGTGGGCGCGGAGGGTGCTGGCGCGCTCGATGAGCAGCAGCTCCGGCTCCTTCCGGCCGCCCTCGCCGCCGCGGCCGTCACCGGCTCCACCGCCACCGCCACTGCCACCGCCGTCGCCGTCGCCGTCGCCGTCGCCGTCGCCGAACAGGATCAGCACGGCGGACTGCCGGCCGGCGCCGGACTCCGGCGGCAGGAACCGGCTGAGCTGGCGCGGCTGGACGGTGCGGGCCGCGTGCGCCACCGGATCCAGCCAGCGGGGCAGCCCTTCGGCGGTGACGGTGATGTCGTCCCGGCGGGCCTGGCGGGGGTTCGCGGAGCTCGTCACTCCGCCCCCAGCGGCGGCGCGGGCTTGCCGGGGTAGTCGGCGGGCGGGCTGAGCCGCTGGCCCGGCTGCCCGCCCATCTCGTACTTGAGCAGCTTCTTCGCCTTCTCCGGGTCCGTCTCGCCCTCGCCGTACGCCGGGCAGAGCGGGGCGATGGGGCAGGCTCCGCAGGCGGGCTTGCGGGCGTGGCAGATGCGGCGGCCGTGGAAGACGATCCGGTGCGAGAGCATCGTCCACTCGCTCTTCGGGAAGAGGGCGGCGATCTCGGCCTCGACCTTCTCCGGGTCCTCCTGCTCCGTCCATTTCCAGCGGCGCACCAGCCGCCCGAAGTGGGTGTCGACCGTGATCCCCGGCACACCGAAGGCGTTGCCCAGCACCACATTGGCCGTCTTGCGGCCGACGCCGGGGAGGGTGACCAGATCCTCCAACCGGCCCGGCACCTCGCCGCCGAAGCGGTCCCGCAGCGCGGCGGAGAGGCCCAGCAGCGACTTGGCCTTGGACCGGAAGAAGCCGGTGGGCCGGATGATCTGCTCCAGCTCCTCGGGGTGGGCGGCCGCCATCTCCTCCGGGGTGGGGTAGGCGGCGAAGAGGCCGGGCGTGGTCTGGTTCACCCGGAGGTCGGTGGTTTGGGCGGAGAGGACCGTGGCCACCAGCAGTTCGAAGGGATTGCGGAAGTCCAGCTCGGGGTGGGCGTACGGGTAGACCTCCGCGAGTTCGCGGTTGATCCGCCGCGCCCTGCGGACCAGCGCCAGCCGCGACTCGGGCTTGGCGGCCTTGGTGGGCTTGGCGGTCTTGGCCGGCTCGGCGGACGTGCCCGCCCGCGCCGCCCCGCCCGCCTTGGCGCCCTTCGCCTGCGCGGCTTTCCGTGCTCTCCCGGGCTCGCGTTCGCCCACAGCGGAATCAGGCGCCTCAGTCACCCGTCCGGCCCCCTTATCCTGTGCTCTCAAAGGCGTATTGGATACCCGGCCAGCCTAAGGCCAGGCACCGTCATCCGCCCCGGCCGCAAAGAATCACCCCCCAATCGGCCCCCTGCCGTATGGCTCGCGGCGGCGATGCGCCACACTTGTGTTTGATCACACAGTTATGCCGTCCGGCATCATGGGGATCAAGGTCCTCTGGGCATGTCGACAAGGAGAGATCTCGTGGACGACGTTCTGCGGCGCGCCCCGCTTTTCGCGGCGCTCGATGACGAGCAGGCCGCTGAGCTGCGCGCCTCGATGGCCGAGGCCACCCTTGCGCGAGGCGAGGCCCTGTTCCACGAGGGCGACCCGGGAGACCGCCTGTATGTGGTGACCGAGGGCAAGGTGAAGCTGCACCGCACCTCTCCCGACGGCCGCGAGAACATGCTCGCCGTGCTCGGCCCCGGTGAACTCATCGGTGAGCTGTCGCTCTTCGACCCGGGCCCGCGGACGGCCACGGCCACCGCCCTCACCGAGGTCAAGCTGCTCGGCCTCGGCCACGGCGACCTGCAGCCCTGGCTCAACGCCCGGCCCGAGGTGTCGACCGCGCTGCTCCGCGCCATCGCGCGGCGGCTGCGCCGGACCAACGACACCATGTCCGACCTGGTCTTCTCCGATGTCCCGGGCCGCGTGGCCAAGGCACTGCTGGACCTCTCCCGCCGCTTCGGCGTGCAGTCCGAGGAGGGCATCCACGTGGTGCACGACCTGACGCAGGAGGAGCTGGCCCAGCTGGTCGGCGCCTCCCGCGAGACGGTCAACAAGGCGCTCGCCGACTTCGCCGGCCGCGGCTGGCTGCGGCTGGAGGCGCGCGCGGTGATCCTGCTGGACGTCGAGCGGCTCGCGAAGCGCTCCCGCTGACACCCGGCGCTCGCGCGCCTCTTGCGCACCGCGCCCCCCCCGCTCACCCACGGGCCCCCGCCGCGGGACTCCGGACAGGTCCGGATGTCCCCGCCGGGGGCCCGTGCGCTTCCTCAGACCAGTCCGTGCTCCCGCAGATAGTCCAGCTGCGCCCGCACCGACAGCTCGGCGGCCGGCCACAGCGTGCGGTCGACGTCGGCGTACACATGGGCCACGACGTCCGGGGCCGACCGGTGGCCGGCCTCGACCGCGGTCTCGACCTGCGCCAGCCGACTGGCCCGGTGGGCGAGATAGAACTCCAGGGCGCCCCGGGCGTCGTCGAGCACCGGCCCGTGGCCGGGCAGCACGGTGTCCACCCCGTCGTCGACGGTCAGCGACCGCAGCCGCCGCAGCGAGTCCAGGTACTCCCCCAGCCGCCCGTCCGGGTGCGCGACCATCGTCGTGCCCCGGCCGAGCACCGTGTCGCCGGTGAGGACGGCCGCGTCGGCCGGCAGGTGGAAGGAGAGGGAGTCGGAGGTGTGCCCGGGGGTGGGGACGACCCGCAGTTCCAGACCTCCGGTGGTGACGACGTCCCCGGCGCCCAGCCCTTCGTCCCCGAGGCGCAGGGCGGGGTCCAGGGCCCGCACCTTCGATCCGGTCAGCGCGGCGAAGCGCGCCGCCCCCTCCGCGTGGTCGGCGTGCCCGTGGGTGAGGAGGGTCAGCGCGATCCGCTTGCCGGCGCGCTCGGCCGTCGCCGCGACCTCGGCGAGGTGGGAGTCGTGCAACGGTCCCGGGTCGATGACGACGGCGAGGTCCGAGTCCGGTTCGGAGACGATCCAGGTGTTGGTGCCGTCCAGCGTCATCGGTGAGGGGTTGGGGGCCAGGACGCAGTGGGTCCGCTCCGTGGCGGGCCCGGAGACGACCTGCCCGCGGGGCTGTCCGGGCAGTGCGGCCGCGTCCGTCATGCGCCCGCTCCCTCGGCCGGGGCGGACGGGGCCGGGGACGGAGCGGGAGACGAAGCCGGGGCCGGCCGGGGGGAAGCGGCCGGGGCGGGCGACGGCGCTCCGGGTCCGCCCGGGATGCGGGTGGTGAACTCGTCGTTCCCCGGCCAGCTCAGCACGATGCCGTCGTCCCGTACCTCCGCCACGGCCAGGACGGGCGTCAGCTCGCGGTCCGCGGCCGCGGCGAGCACCTCGGCGGCCGAGCCGTACGGCTGGAGGCGGCGCAGCGTGGCGATGGTCGGCGGCATCATCGTCAGCTCGCCCCGGTCGTGTCCGGCGGCGGCCTCGGCGGGACGGATCCAGAGCGTGCGGTCCGCCTCGGTGGAGACGTCGCGGGTGCGCTGGCCGCGCGGCATGGCCGCGGCGAAGAACCAGGTGTCGTAGCGCCGGGGTTCGAACTCCGGGGTGATCCAGCGGTCCCAGGGCGCCAGCAGGTCGCTGCGGAGCAGCAGCCCGCGCCGGGAGAGGAAGTCGGCGAAGGAGAGATCGCGGGCGACGAGCGCGGCCCGGTCCACCTCCCAGTCCTCGCCCGTGGTGTCCTCGACGACCGTGCCGGGGCTCGATCCGGCGAGGAGCACCCCGGCCTCCTCGAAGGTCTCCCGGACGGCCGCACAGACGATGGCCTGGGCCCCGGCCTCGTCGGTGCCGAGCCACCGCGCCCAGTCCGAGCGGGAGGGGCCGGCCCAGCCGACGGGGCGCTCGTCCCGGACGTCCACGCCGCCACCCGGGTAGGCGTACACGCCTCCGGCGAACGCCATGGACGTACGCCGGCGGAGCATGTGGACCTCGGGCCCGGCGGTGCTGTCCCGCAGCAGCAGGACGGTCGCGGCGCGGCGCGGGGTCACGGCGGTGAGCTCACCGCTCGCCAGGGCCCGGATGCGTTCGGGCCACTCGGGCGGGTACCACTGGCCATTCGTTGCGGACATGGCCGGATGCTATGCGTTTCCGCCCTGATGTTCGAGGGCTGACCAGGCACGGAAGGCGCGGAAGGGCCGGCGGCGGCCGGACGGGGCACGGCCCGCCGCGCGCCCGCCGGCCCGGCCCCGGCATCCCGCGGCCCGCGCCGGACAGCGAGAGCGAGCGGTCAGCCCGCCGCGGCCCCGGCGTCCGCGCCGTCCTCGACCTCGACCTGGATCTCGACCTCGACGGGCGCGTCCAGCGGCAGCACCGCCACCCCGACCGCGCTCCGCGCGTGCACGCCCTTCTCGCCGAGCACCTCGCCCAGCAGCTCGCTGGTGCCGTTGATGACACCCGGCTGGCCGGTGAAGTCCGGGGCGGAGGCGACGAAGCCGGTGACCTTGACGACACGGACGACGCGGTCGAGGTCACCGATCACGGACTTGACCGCCGCCAGCGCGTTCAGCGCGCAGGTGCGGGCCAGCTCCTTGGCCTCCTCGGCGGTGACCTCCGCGCCGACCTTGCCGGTCAGCGGCAGCTTGCCCTCGACGAGCGGCAGCTGCCCGGAGGTGTGGACGTAGCGCCCGGTCCGCAGGGCCGGGATGTACGCGGCGACCGGCGCGGCCACGCCGGGCAGCGTCAGCCCGAGTTCCGCGAGCCTGTCCTCGACAGCGCTCATGCGCTCTTCTCACGCTTCAGATAGGCCACGAGCTGTTCCGTATTGGGGCCCGGTACGACCTGGACGAGTTCCCAGCCGTCCTCGCCCCAGGTGTCGAGGATCTGCTTGGTGGCATGGACGAGCAGCGGCACGGTCGCGTATTCCCACTTGGTCATGGTGGTGACTGTAATGCCTGCGACACCCGGGCTCGTGCGTAGCCCGTGCCCCGACTGGTTAGGCTCCCATGCATGAGCAGGCTCCACGTCGTCAGCGGCAAGGGCGGTACCGGGAAGACCACGGTCGCCGCGGCCCTCGCGCTCGCCCTGGCCGAGGAGGGGCGGCGGACGCTGCTGGTCGAGGTGGAGGGCCGGCAGGGCATCGCGCAGCTCTTCGAGACGGACGCCCTGCCCTACGAGGAACGCAAGATCGCGGTCGGCCCGGGCGGCGGCGAGGTGTTCGCCCTGGCCTTGGACGCCGAGCGGGCCCTGCTCGACTATCTGCAGATGTTCTACAAGCTCGGCGGCGCCGGCCGGGCGCTGAAGAAGCTCGGCGCGATCGACTTCGCCACGACCATCGCGCCGGGGCTGCGGGACGTCCTGCTGACCGGCAAGGTGTGCGAGGCGGTCCGCCGCAAGCGGAAGAACGGCCGCCCCGTCTACGACCACGTGGTCATGGACGCCCCGCCGACCGGCCGCATCACCCGCTTCCTGAACGTCAACGACGAGGTCGCCGGGCTGGCCCGGGTGGGCCCCATACACAACCAGGCGCAGGCCGTGATGCGGGTGCTGAAGTCCCCGGAGACGGCCGTCCACCTGGTGACGCTGCTGGAGGAGATGCCCGTCCAGGAGACGGTGGACGGGGTGGCGGAGCTGCGTGCCGTCTCGCTGCCGGTGGGCGGGATCTTCGTCAACATGGTCAGGCCGCCGCTGCTCGGCGAGGAGGAGCTGCGCCGGGCCGCGGACGGTGAGCGGCAGGCGGTCGCCAAGGCGCTGTCCCGGGCCGGCCTCGGCGGTGCCCGCCGCGGCGGACTGGCCGAGCGGCTGGTCGACCCGCTGCTGGAGCAGGCCCGGGAGCATGTCGCCCGGGTCCGGCTGGAGCAGGCGCAGCGCAAGGAGATAGCCGGCCTGGGACTGCCCTCCCCCGAACTGGAGTTTTTGGACGAGGGCGCGGACATCGCCGGTCTCTACCGGCTGGCGAAGGACATACGGAAGCAGGGAGTGCCGGGGGTGGCCGGATGAGCGGCGAGCGGCAGCGGCCGGGAAGCGGCACCGGGCACTCGGTCCTCGACGGTCCGGTGCCCCGGCTGGACACGGACGCCCTCCTGGACGACCCGGAGACGCGCATCATCGTGTGCTGCGGCTCGGGTGGCGTGGGCAAGACGACGACGGCGGCCGCCCTGGGCGTGCGGGCCGCGGAGCGCGGGCGCAGGGTCGTGGTGCTCACGATCGATCCGGCCCGGCGGCTGGCCCAGTCGATGGGCATCGCCTCGCTCGACAACATCCCGCGCCGGGTGGAGGGCATCTCCGCCGGGCACGCCGGAGGGGCCGGAGAAGCCGGGGCGACCGGAGAAGCCGGAGCTCCCGGGGAGCTCCACGCCATGATGCTCGACATGAAGCGCACGTTCGACGAGATCGTCGAGGCGCACGCCGACCCCGAGCGCGCGCGGGCGATCCTGGCGAACCCCTTCTACCAGTCGCTCTCCGCCGGCTTCGCGGGCACGCAGGAGTACATGGCCATGGAGAAGCTGGGCCAGCTCCGGGCGCGCGACGAGTGGGACCTGATCATCGTGGACACCCCGCCGAGCCGCTCCGCGCTGGACTTCCTGGACGCGCCCAAGCGGCTCGGCTCCTTCCTGGACGGCAAGTTCATCAGGGTGCTGATGGCCCCGGCGAAGGTCGGCGGCCGGGCGGGCATGAAGTTCCTCAACGCCGGCATGTCGGTGATGACGGGCACGCTCAGCAAGCTGGTGGGCGGCCAACTGCTGCGGGACGTCCAGACGTTCGTCGCCGCGATGGACACCATGTTCGGCGGCTTCCGCACCCGGGCCGATGCCACGTACCGGCTGCTGCAGGCGCCCGGTACGGCGTTCCTCGTGGTGGCGGCGCCGGAGCAGGACGCGCTGCGGGAGGCCGCGTACTTCGTGGAGCGGCTCGCCGCCGAGAAGATGCCGCTGGCCGGGCTGGTCCTGAACCGGGTGCACGGCAGCGGGGCCGACCGGATCAGCGCCGAGCGGGCCCTGGCCGCCGCGGAGGAACTCGAAGCGGAAAATCTTGAATACGGCCGCATCGGCGAGGATGACAGCGGGCAGACTGACGGGACCGGGACGGTTCCCGGCGATGCCCCGCGCACGCACTCCCCCGCCGCCGCGGACACCGCCGAGGGCGGCGGCCCCGACGGTTCGACGACGGCACAGCAGGCCGCAGCGCACACGACACCGGTTGACGCGACACCGGCGGACCCGATGCGGGACCCCACGGCGGAGCAGCTCGCCGCGAGGCTGCTGCGGCTGCATGCCGAGCGGATGCGGACGCTGGCCCGCGAGCAGCGCACACGGGAGCGCTTCACCACCGTCCACCCGGATGTGCCGGTGACGGAGGTGGCCGCATTGCCCGGCGACGTGCACGACCTGGCGGGGCTGCGGGCGATCGGCGAGCAGTTGGCGGGTCAGCCGGCGGCGGCGTAGTCCCCGGCCTCGATCTCCACGGGCAGCAGGCCCGAGCTCTGCTCGTACTCCGCGCGCGCGGTCTCCAGCAGCCGGCGCCACGACGTGACCGTCGGCCGCCGGCGCAGCAACGCCCTGCGCTCCCGCTCCGTCATTCCCCCCCAGACGCCGAATTCGACGCGATTGTCCAGAGCGTCGGCAAGGCACTCCGTGCGCACCGGGCAGCCGGTGCAGACGGCCTTGGCCCTGTTCTGGGCCGCTCCTTGAACGAACAGTTCATCCGGATCGGTAGTGCGGCAGGCTGCCTGCGCACTCCAGTCGGTTACCCAGCCCATGCTGGCGCCGTCCTCTCCCGAATCGAGGCTCCCCCACGGCGGCAGCGGCATATTCACCGTTGCCAGTTGAGGACGTTACGGAAGGTGGACAGAGCGCAACACCCCCAGCGGGCCCAATCTTGAATGGCCCGAACGGACTATGCGTACGCGGCAGATCACCCAACGGAGTGAGGTGGAGACATCCCGGAAATCCCGGCCGGATCAGGGCAGTTCGGGCTCACACTGACGCGAGGCGCGGGCCAGATGTCCGCATTCGCGGCAAATATCGCACCCAGGTGGGCAGAGAAGCGTACGCGAGGGCGGCGACGACAGCATGGTTACTCTTGTGATGAGCTTAGGCCAAGGGATGCGTACCTGTCCGGCGAATGAGAACGTAGGCTGCCTCCATGGCTAACAAGCGCCCCGGCGGTGGCCGCTCGACCACGCGACAGGCCGCCAAGTTCCTCGGTGTCAGTGTGCTCTCCGGAGCCGTGCTGGCCGGCATCGCGCTCCCGGCCGCCGGCGCGCTCGGTCTGGTGGCCAAGGGTTCGGTCGAGGGATTCGACGAGATCCCGGCCAATCTGAAGCGCCCGCCGCTGAGCCAGAAGACCAGCATCCTCGACTCCGAGGGCGGTCTGATCGCCACCGTCTACTCGCGCGACCGCACGGTGGTGCCGCTCAAGGACATCTCGCCGTACATGCGGAAGGCGATCGTCGCGATCGAGGACGAGCGTTTCTACGAGCACGGCGCGATCGACCTCAAGGGCATCCTCCGCGCCCTCAACAACAACGCCCAGGCGGGCGAGGTCTCCGAGGGCGCCTCGACGCTGACGCAGCAGTACGTCAAGAACGTCTTCGTCGAGGAGGCGGGCAACGACGAGGAGAAGTTCGCGGCCGCCACCCAGCAGACCCTCGGGCGCAAGATCAAGGAACTGAAGTACGCGATCCAGGTCGAGGAAGAGCTCGGCAAGAAGAAGATCCTGGAGAACTACCTCAACATCACCTACTTCAGCCAGCAGGCCTACGGTGTCGAGGCGGCGGCGAAGCGTTACTTCAGCAAGTCCGCCAAGGACCTGGAGCTGCAGGAGGCCGCGCTGCTGGCCGGCATCGTGCAGTCGCCCAGCCGCTGGGACCCGGTGGCCAACGGCGACCAGGCGCTCAAGCGGCGCAATCTCGTCCTCAACCGGATGGCCGAGCAGGGCCACGTCAGCAAGGACGAGGCCGCCGAGGCCAAGAAGAAGGACCTGGGCCTCGACGTCAGCAAGCCGCAGAACGGCTGCATCACCGCAGTGAACGGCGCCGGCTTCTTCTGCGACTACGTCCGCAGGGTCTTCCTCGGCAGCGAGGAGTTCGGCAAGACCCGCGAGGAGCGGAACAAGCGCTGGAACGAGGGCGGGATGACGATCCGCACCACCCTCGACCCCCAGGCCCAGAAGTCCGTGCAGGCGTCGGTCAAGAAGCACGTCTACCAGAGCGACGAGGTGGCCACCGCGGTCTCACTGGTCGAGCCGGGCACCGGCAAGATCCTCGGCATGGGCCAGTCCCGGCCGTACGGTCTCGCCAAGAACGAGACCACGATCAACTACTCGGTCAACAAGAGCATGGGCGACGGCATGGGCTACCAGCCCGGCTCGACGTACAAGCCGATCGTCGCGGCGGCCGCGCTGGAGCGGGGCGTCAACCCGTCGCGGTCGTACCCGTCGCCGTACGAGATGACCTACCCGAGCCCGGTGCCGAAGTGCGAGGGCCAGTGGTCGTCGGCGAAGCCGGTCAAGGTCGCGAACGAAAACGAGTCCGAGGTCGGCCCGTACGGGATGCGGGAGGCCACCGCGAAGTCGGTGAACACCTACTATGTGCAGCTGATCAGCGACATCGGCATCTGCCCGGTGGTCGAGATGTCGGAGAAGATGGGTATCGAACCGGCCGGCGGTGGCGAGCTCCGGCAGGTGCCGTCCATCACCCTGGGCGTCCAGGAGATGTCCCCGCTGACCATGGCCGCCGGGTACGCCGCCTTCGCGAGCCGGGGCACGTACTGCACGCCGGTCGCCATCGAGTCGATCAAGGACGCCAACGGCAAGTCCCTGGACGTCCCCAAGACCAAGTGCACCCGCGCGATGAGCGAGCGGACCGCCGACACGATCAACACCCTGCTGAAGGGCGTCGTCGAGGACGGCACGGGCACCAAGGCCGGTCTCAGCGGACGGGCCAGCGCGGGCAAGACCGGTACCACCGACAACCGGTACGCGGCCTGGTTCGTGGGCTACACCCCGAACCTGTCCGGCGCCGTCTGGGTGGGCGACCCGCGGCACCAGCGCAAGATGATCAACATCACCATCGGCGGCCGGCCCCACGACAAGGTCTTCGGTGGCAGCGTCCCCGGCCCGATCTGGCGGGACGCGATGTCCGGAGCGCTGGCGGGCAAGGAGGCGCCGGGCTTCGTCGAGGTGCCGATCGCCGACCCGCCGAAGAAGGACAAGGAGAAGGACGAGGACGACCGGAAGCCGGGCGACCGCTTCCCGGGCGGCGGCAACGGCGGCCTCATCGGCGGCGGCGGTGGCGGCACCGAGCCGAACCCGACGTTCTCCATCCCGGAGGGCTTCATCCAGGGTCCGGGCAACGGCCCCGGCGGACGCCGCTGATCGTCGTACGGAGCGGCTCAGTCTCGTGCGGAGCGGCTTTGCCTCGTGTGGCCCGGCTTCGCCGACCGCGCGAGGAAGAACCAGGACGAAAGCAGCAAGCAGCCCCGCTCTTCCCTCCGCAAGGAGGGGCGAGCGGGGCTTGCTCTCAGCCGCTCGGGCTCTCAGCCGGCGGCGAGCCGCTTCTTGACCTCGGCCGCCACCCGGCCGCCCTCGGCCCGGCCCGCGACCTTCGGGTTGACGATCTTCATCACGGCGCCCATGGCCCGCGGCCCCTCGGCACCGGCGGCCACGGCTTCCTTCACGGCGTCGTCGACGATGCCGGCCAGCTCCTCGTCGGACAGCTGCTGCGGCAGATACTCGGCCAGGACCTCGCCCTCGGCCCGCTCCCGGGCCGCCGACTCGGCACGACCGCCCTGCTCGAAGGCCTCCGCGGACTCGCGGCGCTTCTTCGCCTCGCGGGCGATCACCTTCTGCACCTCGTCGTCGGAGAGCTCGCGGGCGGAAGTGCCCGAGACCTCCTCCTTGGTGATCGCGGTGAGGGTCAGCCGGAGCGTGGAGGAGCGCAGCTCGTCGCGGGACCTGATGGCCGCGGTGAGGTCCTCCTGCAGGCGGTTCTTGAGCGTGGTCATGCCGTGAGTGTGCCAGGAGGGGCGCCGATCCGCCCAGCTCATTACCCCCGTCACTCCCGCCGCACCACCCTCGTCTCACCGCCCCCGTCCGGCCACACGCGACCACCGCGCCCACGGAGCGGGGGCCGCCCCGTCACACCGGCCGCCTCGTGGCACCGCACCGCTCCGGCTCTGCGACCATGGGGAGATGCGCGCGCGATACGCAGTACCCCTGGGAATCACGGCAGTCGGCGCGGCGGGAGTCGCCTACGCCGCCGGCTTCGAAGTCCGCTCGTTCCGGCTGCGGCGGGTGACGGTGCCCATCCTGCCGCGCGGGATGCGGCCGTTGCGCGTCCTGCAGGTCTCCGACATCCACATGGTCGCCGGGCAGCGGAAGAAGCAGCGCTGGCTGCGCGAACTGGCCGGGCTGCGGCCGGACTTCGTTGTCAACACCGGTGACAACCTCTCCGACCCGGACGGCGTGCCGGAGGTGCTGGACGCCCTCGGCCCGCTGATGGAGTTCCCGGGCACCTATGTCTTCGGCTCGAACGACTACTACGCGCCGCAGCTGCGCAACCCGGCCCGCTATCTGCTGGAGAAGGTCCGCGGAGAGCACGGGCTGAACGGCAAGAACGACCCGGCGATCGGCGTCCGCCGCAACCCCTGGGAGGGCATGCGGGACGCCTTCGACGCGGCCGGCTGGGTCGGCCTGTCGAACTCGCGCGGGCGGCTGAAGCTCGACGGCATCGAGATCGCCCTGACCGGCCTCGACGACCCGCACATCAAGCGGGATCGCTACGAGGAGGTCGCCGGCGGCCCGGAGCAGGACGCGGACTTCTCCCTCGCCCTGGTCCACGCCCCGTATCTGCGCACCCTCGACGCCTTCACGGAGGACGGCTATCCGCTGATCCTGGCCGGCCACACGCACGGCGGGCAGCTCTGCATCCCCTTCTACGGGGCCCTGGTCACCAACTGCGACCTGGACACCGAGCGGGTCAAGGGCCTCTCCACCCACCGGGCGGCGGGCAACACCGCGTACCTCCACGTCTCGGCCGGCTGCGGCACCAACCGCTACACCCCGGTCCGCTTCGCCTGCCCCCCGGAGGCGACGCTGCTGACGCTGGTGGAACGGCGGGACTGATCGGACATCCGGCCGGGCCGGCGGTCCGCGAGGCCCCCGGCCCGGGTCCCAGGCCTCCGGTCCGCCGGGCGCCACCGGGGCGGAGTCACCGGGCCGCCGGGGGCCTGGCCTGGACGGCCGCCGGACGGCACCGGGATATCGGATTTCTCCTGTGGCTCCGGGTCCGCTAAAGTAGAGCTCGTTGCTTCGGGGTGTAGCGCAGCTTGGCAGCGCGCTTCGTTCGGGACGAAGAGGTCGTGGGTTCAAATCCCGCCACCCCGACAGAGGTCAAAGGGCCTGGTGTGTAAGTGCACCAGGCCCTTTGCCGTGCGTACGGCAGCGGACTGTGACGGTGCCGCGTTGTTGGTCTTGTAAGGACCGATCATGCCGTGAGCCCGTGCACAACTCCGGGCGTGCACGGAAGATCCACCCACTGACGAGGGCTGCCCGCACGGCGTCCCGCCTGTTGCAGGAGAGTTTTGATGCGCAAGAACCTCCGCACCGCCCTGGCCGCAGCTGCGGCCGCCGCACTGACCAGCAGCCTGCTGGTGGTCACAGCCGGATCTTCCACGGCGGCCACCGCCAATGCCGATGACTTCAACGGCGACGGCTATCGCGATCTTGCGGTATCCGCCCCCGGCACGGTCGTCGGCGGCCACGACCAAGCTGGAGCGGTGGTCATCACCTACGGCTCGTCCAGTGGCCCGAAGAGCGGCAGGACCCAGATCGTCACTCAGAGCTCCAACGGTGTGCCCGGCGCTTTCGAAGAGGGAGACCGCTTCGGCGAAGCCACCACGTCGGGTGATTTCAACAACGACGGTTACGCAGACCTCGCTGTGGGAGCCCCGTGCGAGGACACCACGGCGGGCCTGGACACGGGTGAGGACACCGGAGCAGTCACGGTGCTGTGGGGCAGCGGCGCGGGGCTGACCGGCGGTACCGCGCTGAAGATCCCTCCGCTGTCCTATCCGACGGGCTATGGTCACGTCCTCACCAGCGGTGACTTCGACGGGAATGGCCGTCACGATCTCGCGGTCGGGCTGCACTGGGACAACTCCGTTTTCTTCTACCTGGGAGGAGCCACCAAGGGCAGCGCTCTCGGAGGCCGCACCGGTTTTGAGGTGACTCCCCTGAGCGATGTCGTCTCACTGGCGGCGGGTGACGTCAATGGTGACGGCAGTGACGACATCGTGATCGGCGGTCACGACAGCAGCAGGGACCTCTACAAGCAGTCCTTGTATCTGAAGCCGCTCGGCTCACTCCAGCCGGAGTATGCGGGTGACGTATCGCATGGCGCGAGTGCGGCTGTCGGAGACGTGGACGGAGACGGGTACGCCGACATCGTGACCGGCCACCCGTGGGATCAGCGGGCCTCGATGGCGGGCACGAGCCTGGGAGGCAACGTGTCCCTGACCTACGGTTCGGCGAACGGCCGTGACACCTCGCGTCCCACCGTGACCATCACTCAGAACACCGACGGAATCCCCGGCGTCTCAGAGGAAAGCGACAACTTCGGAAGCGCCGTGGCGCTCAACGACATTAACGGGGACGGCAGGGCCGACCTCGCCGTGGGCGCTCCACAGGAGTCCATTGGTAGCGCGGAGTTGACGGGCTCCGTCACAGTCATCCCCGGTTCCGCCGACGGTCTGGCCACCACCTCGGCATCCGCGTACAACCAGGGATCCACCGGCATCCCGGGCGCGGCCGAGGCCGGTGACCTGTTCGGGGATGCCGTGGCACTGACGGATACCAACGGTGACATGTTGGCCGACCTCGCCATTGGGGCTTCCGGGGAGAACACCTTCGACGGCGCTGTGTCGTCTCTCAGGGGGCATGCTTCGGGCCTGACCACCACGGGTGCGGTGAGCTTCGGAGCGGGCACTGCCGGTCTCGCCACCGACGGGTGGCCGGAGTTCGGGGTCGCCGTCACGGGCTGAAGCTCGCGCCACCACACGTACCCGTTCGGCCGGTGGCCGTGACTCCCGGCGATGAAGAGTGCCTACGGCAGCCCGCCCGTAGCCGGGCCGGGCAGCCGGTCCGGCTACGGCGACACCGCGCTCCATCAGGGTGCCGAGCGCCTCTGCGGGTTCCAGGAGCCGGTTCAACGGGCGCTGCGGTGACGTTCGCGTCGGGCCTATGGTGAAGTGGCTTCGCTTCGCAGCGCCTCCTCGCGGCCCGTCGCGCAGGCAAAGTTGTCGAGCAGGACGGTGACCGACCATGTTTCAACCGGACTCCGGGCGCGGCAAGCGCCGGCCCGTCCCCTGGCCGAGCTGAGCGCCGCCGCGGCGCCGGTCCGGGTGGAGGTCGTCGACGGGATCGCCGAGCGATTGCCGCTGCCCGACGCCTCGTTCGACGCCGGGTCGTCTGCCTCACGCTGTCGCCGCCGGGTTCACGGTCACCTCGCTGGAGACGTTCGACTTCCCCGAGATGCGCGTTCCCTCCCCGGCGGCCACCCACATCCTCGGCACCGCCGAGCGTCCCCGCCGGGCCGGTGTGCCGTGACCGTCCCCGGCGGCGACACGGCGGCGCGCCGGGGACTCCGGCGGTCCTGAGCCCCCGGGCCGCTGCCGGCTCCTTCTGCGCACCGCCGGTACTGGGGCCGCGTACGCCTCGACGATGGGCCTTCCCACAGGGTGGTCGGGGAGGGAACCGGGGCAGGTGGAGATCAACCTTTTCTCCGGCATCGGGCAGGCGCGGAGAGACGGGGGCGGGCCACATGCGCCGGCCGAGGTCGGACACGGTGTCGTCGATCCGCTCGGCGAGCACACCGTCGTCACCCACCAGATGACGCGGGGTGACCCAGTACACCGGGTCCGGCAGGTTGGGTCGGGAGCGGTCGCTGGAGCGGTGCCGGATGGTTATCGGATCCGACTGGCGCTGAGACGTGCAGCCGCGCCGGGAACAGCGGGTCCGGCCGGTGCTGTTGCATCGACCGAGGGACCGGTGCCGCACGGGCGAGGAACTCGGAGACCACACAGTCGTCCGCCCCGACAGGATCCGGGCCCCGGGATCGCGGTACGCCCGCCGCGCACTCGGACCACGACGCATTTCCGCAGGAGGACTGCTTGATGACCGACCGGCCCCTGACGCTCATGGCGGTGCACGCCCACCCCGACGACGAGGCCACCGGAACCGGAGGGGTCCTCGCGCGGTACGCGGCGGAAGGCATCCGCACGGTTCTCGTGACGTGTACCGACGGCGGTTGCGGTGACGGACCGGGGGGTGTCAAGCCGGGCGATCCCGGGCACGATCCGGCGGCCGTCGCATCGATGCGCCGCCAAGAACTCAGGGCGAGCTGTGACGTCCTGAAGGTCAGCGACCTGGAGATGCTGGACTATGCCGACTCCGGGATGACGGGCTGGCCGAGCAATGACGCCCCCGGATCCTTCTGGCAGACCCCCGTGGAGGAGGGCGCGGCCCGACTCGCGGAACTCATGCGGCACTACCGGCCCGATGTGGTCGTCACCTACGACGAGAACGGCTTCTACGGCCACCCCGACCACATCCAGGCCAACCGCATCACGATGGCGGCGCTGAAGATGACCGCGCTGACACCGAAGGTGTACTGGACGACGGCGCCCCGCTCGATGATGCAGCGGTTCGGCGAGATCATGCGCGAGTTGCATCCGGACATGCCGGAGCCGGATCCTGCCGAGGCCGCCGCGATGGCCGAGATCGGCCTCCCCGACGACGAGATCACCACGTGGGTGGACACCACCGCGTTCAGCGGCCAGAAGTTCGACGCGCTGGCCGCGCACGCCAGTCAGGGCGAGAACATCTTCTTCCTCAGGATGGGCAAGGAGAGGTTCGGCGAGTTGATGGGCATGGAGACCTTCGTACGCGTCCAGGACGCCACCGGCGCGGCCATACCCGAGAACGATCTCTTCGCCGGACTGCGCTGATCCCCTCATCCGGGGCGGAGCCCCGGTGAGTTCAGCCGGCCGGCACCGGCCACAGGTTCACCGAGTCCGACGGGAAGATCGTCTACCGGGTCGACCCCGGCCCACGTGAGGGTGGTGCGAGAACAGTGGAACAAGAGCGCTGCGACGAGTGCGGCAGCAAATTCGTCATCGGGCTCGGATGCGAATGTGCGCCGGGCTCGTCCGCGTCGGCACCCACGCGTCATGCAGGCACGTTCGTCAAGAGGGAGTGGCTTTCTCACCCGGACGACACGATCCTCATCTCCCCAACCCAGTACGCGCACAGGCCCGGCTGGTGCGACCACATGACCGAGGACGATGTGCGACCCCCGCGGTGGGGGTGGATCCCGACTCCTCCACCCGGGCTCTGGGAGCGGCTGAGCGGCGCTGCTCCGGCGATCGCCACCGCGGGCAACCCGGAGCGACGGGCCGTGCGACGGTGCACCGACTGTGAGGCGAACCTCGCGCAGGGCTGACCACCGCGAACTCACATTCGGGCGAGGGGATCGGTGGATACGCTCGCTGCGTCCCGGGTGCCGGTCAGTTCGGGGCGTTGACCGGGGACCGCGCCCGCCTGGCTCCAGCTGGGAGCGGGGTCCGTCTGAGGACGGGCGGTCGCCGGTCGTCCGTTCAGCGCTCTGCCGGTTGTGCCGTCGGCTGCGGATCGGGCAGGAGGCGTGCCAGTTCGTCGGCGACGACGCGGGCGGCCGGGGTGACCCAGCGCCGGCGGTGCCGGGTGAGCTGTACCGGCACCGGTTGCGTCTCCGGTCCGTGGACCACGGCCAGGAGCCCGTCACGCAGGTGTTGACGGACGGTCGCCCGCGGCAGTAGCGCGAGACCGAGTCCGGCGGCCACCAGGGAACGGGTGGCCTCGATGCTGCCGAACCGTGTGAGCCGGGGCTGCGAACCGGGCTGCGAACCGCACTGCGCGAGCAGAGTGCGCACGAGCCGGTCGCTGTACGAGCAGCCCTCCTCGTGCACGAAGAAGCTCTCCCCGGCCAGTGCTTCCCACCCCACGGTGCGCCCGGCGAGCCGGTGCTCGGGAGAGGCCACGTAGACCAGGGGTTCGTATGCGATGGGCCGCGCGATCAGGTCGGCGAGGTTCACCTCGGGCTCCAGGAGGAGCCCGATGTCGAGCCGCCCGGCGCCTAGGTCCTCCACGGCCGCCGCGCTGTCGACGGGACGCAGATGCACGTCGATGCGGGGATGGGTGCGCCGGAGCGAGGCGATAACCCGGGGCAGGCGCGACGCGCACAGCGACTCTCCCGCGCCGACGGCGACCTGACCCGCGACCATTCCGTCGTCGCCCGTGCCGTTCTCGGCCTCCGCCACGGCCCGCAGCCGCGCCTCGGCGTCGAGCATCGCCTCCGCCTCGATGAGCAGCCGTCGCGCCGTGCTGGTCGGCCGTGCGCCCGTGGGCAACCTGTCGAACAGCCGCGTGCCGAGGGTTCGTTCCAGTGAGCGGATCTGAACGGTGACCGTGGACTGGGCAAGGTGCAGTTCGGACGCGGCAGCCGTGAAGCTGCCGGTCTTCGCCAGGGCCACGAAGGTGCGCAGCAGTCTGGTGTCCACGAGAGGGATGGTATCGGATTCTTCGATCGTTCCCAGCGGAAAGAATCGTTGGCCACGATGGAGCGTCGAGTGCGACCGTTGAGCCATGACCGCACCCACGCCAGACGCCGCGCCTCGATCTTCCGCAGACACCGCCGAGGTTCTGCGGTACTCCGCCTTCACCACCGACCCCTCGGGTGGCAACCCGGCCGGTGTCGTTCTCGACGCGACAGCGCTCGACGACACGGCGATGCTCGCCGTCGCCGCCCGCATCGGCTACTCGGAGACCGCGTTCGTCACCGCGCGGGACGACGTGGCCCGCCGTTATGAGCTGCGCTACTTCAGTCCCCGCGCCGAAGTCGCCTTCTGCGGGCACGCCACGATCGCGACGGCCGTGGCGATGGCCGAGCGCGGCGGCCCCGGTGACTTCCTCTTCGACACCCGCGCGGGTGAGGTGCGCGTGGAGACGGCCGTGGGAGACGGGCCTCCTCGTGCCACCCTCCTCAGTGTTCCCGCCCACTCCCGCCCGGCCGGCGAAGCCGACGTCGAGCCGGTGCTGACGGCCCTGCGCTGGAGCCGGGACGACCTGGACCCGGCTCTGCCGCCCCACATCGCCTTCGCGGGCAACGACCACCTCGTCCTCGCCGCCGGCACACGCGAGAGGCTCGCGGCTCTCGACTACGACTTCGACGTGCTGGCCGAGTTGATGCGGCACCGCGGATGGACCACGGTCCATCTGGTGTGGCGCGAGGCCGCGGACCGGTTCGACTTCCACGCCCGCGACCCGTTCCCCGTCGGCGGTGTCGTGGAGGACCCGGCCACCGGCGCCGCGGCCGCCGCCTTCGGGGGTTATCTGCGGTCCCTCGGCCTGGTCCGGGAACCGACCCGGGTCCGCATCCGCCAGGGCCAGGACATGGGCCGCCCCAGCGACCTCGTCGTCGACGTGACGCACGACGACGCCCGGGTCCGTGTCACCGGTCAGGCCGTCCGGATCCCGGAGGAATGAGGGCGTGGTGGTCCCCTGGCCGGCGAACGCCGTGATGTCGGCCGTGAAGTGCCGTAGCCTCGGAACGCCGCTGCCGAACAGGACGGTGACCCACCATGACTCCACAGCCCGCTGGGCGCGGCAAGCGCCCCCTGGCCGAGCTGAGCGCCGCCGCGGCGCCGGTCCGGGTGGAGGTCGTCGACGGGATCGCCGAGCGATTGCCGCTGCCCGACGCCTCGTTCGACGCCGCGGTCGTCTGCCTCACGCTGTGTTCGGTGGACGATCCGCACGCCGCCCTCGCCGAGCTCCACCGCGTTCTGCGGGCCGGCGGGCAGCTCCGGTTCTTCGAGCACGTGCGCCGCCGGGTTCACGGTCACCTCGCTGGAGACGTTCGACTTCCCCGAGATGCGCGTTCCCTCCCCGGCGGCCACCCACATCCTCGGCACCGCCGAGCGCGCCGCCTAGCGCAGCCCTGAGCCGCTCGCCGAACCGGGGCGGCGAGCGGCGCGGCCCGGCGCCGTCACTCCGCCCCCGCCGGCGTCGCCGGCGCCGGTTCCGGGGAGCCGTACTCCCCGTGCCAGCGGGCGAGTCGGCCGCGCCGGCCGATGGCGCGGAGGCGGCGTTCCGCTGCCTCCCGGGTTTTCGGGGTGGTGACGAGCAGGAGTTCGTCCCCGGCCCGCAGCACGGTGTCGCGGTCCGGCGTGAGGGTGGTGCCGTCGCGGACGATCAGGGTGACGACCGTCGGCGGCGGCAGCCGCAGTTCGAAGACGGCGACGCCGTGCAGGCGGGATTCCGGCGGGATGGTCACGGTCAGCAGATCGGCGTCCAGGACGTCGAGCGGGGCGGTCTCGACCTCGATCTCGCGCAGCGCGCCGGTGCGTGCCAGGCCCAGCCGGCGGGCGATGGCGGGCAGGGCGGGGCCCTGGATGAGCGTGAACAGGACGACGAGGACGAACACGATGTTGAGCACGTCGCGGGCGCCCGCCACCCCCGCGACGATGGGGAAGGTGGCGAGCACGATGGGCACCGCGCCCCGCAGCCCGGCCCAGGAGATGAACGCCTGTTCGCGCCAGGAGACGCGGAACGGCAATAGGCAGACCAGGACGGAGACGGGGCGGGCGGCCAGCAGCAGGACGGATCCGATGATGAGCGCCGGAAGGATCGCGGAGGCCAGCTCACTGGGGTCGACGAGCAGTCCGAGCATGACGAACAGCCCGATCTGGGCCAGCCAGCCGGTGCCTTCGGCGAAGGAGCGGGTGGCGGCCCGGTGGGGCAGATCGGCGTTGCCGAGGACGAGGCCGGACAGGTAGGCCGCGATGATGCCGCTGGCGTTCACCGTGCCGGCGGCGGCGAAGGCGATGATGCCGAACGCGACGGTCGCCAGCGGGTAGAGGCCCGTGGCGGGCAGCGCGATGTGCCGCAGCGCGGCGGCGCCCAGTACGCCGGTCACCAGGCCGAACGTGCCGCCGACGGCCAGTTGGTAGAACAGGTCGCCCAGGATGGGGAGGGGGCCGGGCATCTCGGTGGTGGTCGCGGAGAAGATTAGGACCAGGATGATCGTCGGGGCGTCGTTGAAGCCGGACTCGGCCTCCACCAGCCCGGTCACCTTCTTCGGCAGCGGCAGGGCGCGCAGGACGGCGAAGACGGCGGCGGCGTCCGTGGAGGAGACGATCGCACCGAGCAGCACGGCCAGACGCCAGTCCATGCCCAGCAGCCAGTGCGCGCCGGCGGCCGTCACCACGACGGACACGGCCACGCCCGCGGTGGCCAGCACGCCGGCGGGGGCCAGCAGCCGTCTGACGTCGCTCCACTGCGTGGTCAGACCTCCCTCGACGAGGATGACCGCCAGGGCCGCGGTGCCCAGCGCCTGGGCCAGTTGGGCATCGTCGAACTGCAGGCCGAGCCCGTCCTCGCCGGCGATGACGCCCACCGCGAGGAACAGCAGCAGACTGGGCAGGCCGACGCGGTGGGCGGTGCGCGCGGCGGCGATGCTGGCCAGCAGCACCGTGCCGCCGATCAGCAGGGTCAGGTACAGCTCGGCCAGGGTCATCGAACGGTCCTCGCGCCGTCCGCGGACGCCGGCACCCGGACATCGTCGGGGTCACCGCCGAGGTCGTGGCCGCGGAGGATGCCTCCGGGCGTCCCGCTCGGGGTCGAGCAGTTCCCCGGCCATACCGGCGAGGACCAGCCCGGTGGCGAGGAGGAGCCCGTGGGCCAGGGCAATGCCCGCACCCAGCATGGCCAGGGCTGCGACGAGAAGCAGCCAGGGCCAGGGCTTCCGGTACTCGCGCGGACGGCAGGGGCGGCCGGCACCGAGGGCGTGCGCGAACCGGGGATCCTCGCGGTGGAGGCGCGCCTCGATCTCGCCGAGAAGCCGTTCATCGGAACCAGGCATGCCGGCCTCCTCCCGGCTCGGGACGGGGGGCGGGCATCACGGTCAGTGGTACGGGCCATCTGCTCTCCTTGCGGGGTCGGGACATCACGATCACACCGGAACGAGGCGACGCGGCCGCACCCGCGCGGCCGGCGGAGCGGCGGTGAGCATCGCCGTCAGCCGCACCGTTCACGGTCCGGGGCCACGGGGCGCCCAAGGCGTCGCGCCCGCGCGAGGCCGTCACTTCGGCAGCCCGGTGCGGGCCATGCCGGTACGGGTACAGGTGCGGGCGCCCGCGAGGCGGCGCACCGCGACGGCTGCCGCACGCCGGGACAGCAGCACCAGCGGAACCAGACCGGAGGACGCCCTGGTGTGACCGGGGCGCAGTGGCGCTGCGTGCATCGATACCGGCTCCTCTCGTACTCCTCCGGCTCCGCGGCCGCTGCCGCCCGCCGGGGAAGAACCGCTCCGGGGCCCGCCCGGGGGCGACGACGACAGGTCAGCGTCCGTGCGCAACGGCCGTCTTGACGGGTACGCGCCGCACGGCAGACGCGCCGGACGGTCGCCTCCGCCGGGCGCCACGGGACGTATGACGCTCGGCCGGACGGCGTACCGCGCACCAGGCACCCCGCACTGGGCACCACGCAGAACGCACGACCGTTCGGGGCCGGGATGGGATTGACTCCAGCCTCACCCACCCCACGGGGTGGGCGCCATCGGGTCCACCACCCAAATCCGGGCGGGCCCGACCTGTAGAGACACCCTGGGGGACGGCCATGGAATGGGTGCCGGCCCCGATGGACGCCCACCCAGCTCAGCGCCCACGCTGGAACGACGAGCGTACGACCGTACGAGGCGGACGAGCACCGCACATCGGCGGCAGCCCAGCGGCCGGCCGGTCGGCGGCCGGTCGCTCCACCGTCCACCGCCGGGGAGGCGATAGTGGGAACGAGGCCGAGGTCGAGGAGGCGGTACGCGGTGCCCTTGTTCTGGCGGATCTTCCTGCTCAACGCCGTGGTCTTCGTCACCGCCACCGCGCTGCTGCTGGGCCCGGTCACCGTGTCGACCCCCGTCCTCGTCACCGAGGCCGTGATCCTCGCCGTCGGCCTGGCCGCGATGCTGATCGCCAACGCTCTCCTGCTGCGCATCGGTCTGGCCCCGCTGCAGCGCCTGGCCCGCGCCATGACCACCGCCGACCTGCTGCGCCCCGGCACGCGCCCGGCCGCCGGCGGTCACGGCGAGGTCGCCGAGCTGATCACCACGTTCAACACCATGCTCGACCGGCTGGAGGCCGAACGCGCCACCAGCACCGCCCGCGTCCTGACCGCGCAGGAGTCCGAACGCCACCGCATCGCCCAGGAGCTCCACGACGAGGTCGGCCAGACCCTCACCGCCGTCCTGCTCGACCTCAAGCACGTCGCCGACCGGGCGCCCGAGCCGGTGCGCGAGCAGTTGCACCAGGTGCAGGAGACCACCCGCGCCGGTCTGGACGAGATCCGGCGCATCGCCCGCCGCCTGCGCCCCGGCGTACTGGAGGAACTCGGGTTGACCAGCGCTCTGAAGTCCCTCGCGGGCGAGTTCAGCGGCCCCTCCCTCTCCGTCCGGCACCGCATCGCCCCGGATCTGCCGCCGCTGAGCGAGAACGCCGAACTCGTCCTCTACCGCGTCGCGCAGGAGAGCCTGACCAACACCGCCCGCCACGCCGGCGCCGGCCACGTCACCCTCACCCTGGAACGCACCCCGGACGCCGTCGAACTGCGCGTGCGCGACGACGGCCGCGGCCTCGGCGGCTCCCCGGAGGGAGCGGGGATCCAGGGCATGCGCGAACGCGCCCTGCTCATCGGCGCGGACCTCGCCCTCGGCCCCGCGCGCGACAGCGGCGACGGCGACACCGGCGGCTCCGTGCCCGCTCGCGGTACGGAAGTACGCCTGACCGTCCCCCTCGACCCGCCGGCCGCCGCCACCCACTCCCCGGCCGCCGCAACCCACCATCGGAGTCAGTGACCATGCCCGAGGCGCCACCCACCCGCATCCTGCTGGCCGACGACCACCGACTGGTCCGCCGCGGAGTCCGCCTCATCCTCGACAGCGAGCCGGACCTCACCGTGGTGGCCGAGGCGGGCGACGGCGCCGAGGCCATCGAGGCCGCCCGAACCCACCACCCGGACCTGGCCGTCCTCGACATCGCCATGCCCCGCATGACCGGCCTGCAGGCCGCGCGCGAACTGTCCCGCATCCAGCCGGAACTGCGCATTCTCATCCTGACGATGTACGACAACGAGCAGTACTTCTTCGAGGCCCTCGCGGTCGGCGCCTCCGGCTACGTCCTCAAGTCCGTCGCCGACCGCGACCTCGTCGAGGCCTGCCGCGCCACCATGCGCGGCGAACCCTTCCTCTATCCCGGCGCCGTCAACGCCCTCATCCGCAACTACCTCGAAAGCGTCCGCGAAGGGCAGTCCCCGCCGGCCAGGGCCATCACCGAACGCGAGGAGGAGATCCTCAAGCTCGTCGCCGAGGGCCACACCTCCCAGGAGATCGCCGACCTCCTGTTCATCAGCGTCAAGACCGTCGAACGGCACCGCGCCAACCTGCTGCAGAAACTGGGCCTGAAGGACCGCCTGGAACTCACCCGCTACGCGATCCGCGTGGGCCTGATCGAGCCCTGATCCCGCGCGGCGCACGGTTGCGGTGGTTGGTGCCCACAGCGGCGCGGCAGCGTTCGCGTCTCCACGACCTTCCTGATAGCCAAGGATTTGAATACTCATTTTCTTGAGTAAGAATGCAGGGGCGAACGAGGCGAGGAGAGGGGGCCGCTCCGATGGCCTTGCGACATGCCGTGCTGGCGGCGCTGCTGGACGGCGAGTACAGCGGATACCAACTGGCGAAGGCGTTCGACGTCGGCGTCGCGAACTTCTGGCACGCCCTGCCCCAGCAGCTGTACGCCGAGCTGACCAAGCTGGAGAAGGAAGGGCTGGTCGCGGGCCGGCAGGTGGTCCAGGAAACCCGGCCCAACAAACGCCTGTTCCACGTCACCGACGCCGGTCGCGCCGAGCTGGAGAAGTTCGCCGCGGCCGCGTCGAAGCCCTCGTTCATCCGCGACGATCTGCTCGTCAAGGTCCAGGCCGCCGACCGCATCGGGACGGCTGCGGTGATCGAACAGCTTGAGGAGCGGGCGTCCGCGGCCGAGGGCAAGATCGAGGTCCTCGGCAAGCTGCTGCGGCGACTGCGCGGCGATGCGGACGAGGAGGAGTTCCTCCGCGAGGGCGAGCGGATCGGGCCGTATCTGACCTGTCTGCGCGGCCTCGCCTTCGAGCGGGAACACCGGGACTGGTGCCTGCGGATCGCGACCGTCCTGCGGGAGAGGCGGACAGCTCATGCCGAGCGGTGAGTACACGCGCTACGTCGCCCTGGGCGACAGCCAGACCGAAGGAATGGGCGACGGGGACGAAACCGCCGGCCTGCGCGGCTTCGCCGACCGGTTCGCGGAGCGCCTCGCGGCCGTCAACCCCGGGCTCCAGTACGCCAATCTGGCCGTACGAGGACGTACCGCCGACCAGGTCCGCGCCGGACAACTGGGGCCTGCCCTGGGCCTGCGCCCCGACCTCGCCACCGTCGTCGCGGGGGTCAACGACCTGCTCCGGCCCCGGTTCGACGCCGCGGAGGTGGCCGGGCACCTGGAGGAGATGTTCGCCGCGCTCACCGGGGCCGGGACCCACGTGGTGACCCTGACCTTCCCCGACATCGGCAAGATCGCGCCCCTGGCCCGACCCGTCAGGTCCCGCGTGTTCGACCTCAACACCCGCATCCGCGACGCGGCCGCCCGCCATGGGGTCGTGGTCGCGGAAACCGGCCTGCACGCCGTCACCACCGACCCACGGCTGTGGACGGCGGACCGGCTCCACGCAAGCCCGCTCGGCCACGAACGGATCGCCGCGGCCCTGGCCCAAGCCATCCGCCTGCCCGGAAGCGACGACGCCTGGACGCTCCCCCTCCCGCCGCAGAGGGTTCCCACGGCCCGGCAAGCCGCGGAAGCCGAACTGCGCTGGGCGGCCGCACACCTCGGCCCCTGGCTCCTGCGCCGTCTGCGCGGCCAGTCCTCCGGCCACGGCCGCACCGCGAAACGCCCCCGGCTCCTGCCCGTTAGCGCCAGGCCCGGCACTGCGGCGAACACCGGTCGAGGGGAATCCTCGTAGGGCAGGCATCGGCCCCGGACGGTCTCCTCTCGAACGGCCGGGCACCCCGGCTCTGTGCGGTACGCCGGAGCGAGCACGTTCGCCGCACCCGGCGGACACCGGCGCGAGTATCGCCCGATTCCGCGGAACAGCCGGGGCTGCCGCTCGGCGGGATCTGCCGGGCCCATGACAGGCGGCCACCGATATAGTCGCTGCCGACAGACGGGGGCGGCTGTGGACTTCGGAATATTGGGCCCGCTGACCGTGCGGCAGGCCGGCGTACCGTTGGAACTCGGCACGCCAAAGGTGCGTTTGCTGCTGGCGGTGCTGCTGCACAGGCCCGGCCGGCCGGTTTCCGAGGATTCGCTGACAGAGGCGCTCTGGGGCGATGAACCGCCGAGGAGCGCCACCAAGAACATGCAGACCTATGCCCACCGGCTCCGGCGGCAGCTGGGGGATCCGGGACGGGTCGTCAGACAGGGCCGGGGTTATCTCCTGCGTGTCGAACCCGGCGAACTGGACTCGGCTCGCTTCGAGGACATGGCGGGCAGGGCCCGGGCGGCGGCGGCCGGTGATCCCGTTCGGTCGCGCCGGCTCTTCGGCGAGGCCCTGGACCTCTGGCGGGGACCGGCGTTCGCGGGGATCGCCGATGTCCCGGCTCTGGCCTCGGAGGCCTCTCGCCTCGAAGAGCTGCGGCTCGGCGCCGTCGAAGACCGGATCGACATCGGCCTTCGGCTCGGCCTGCACAGTGAGCTCCTCGGCGAACTGACCGCGCTGACGATGGAACACCCGTTCCGTGAGCGCATGTGGGCCCAGCTCATGCTCGCGCTCCACCGCTGCGGCCGGCGGGCGGAGGCCCTGCAGGTCTACCTGCGGGTCCGTGCCATCCTGATCGAGGAGACCGGTCTGGAACCGGGACAAGAGCTGCGCGACCTGCACCGGACCATCCTCAGTGAGAAGCCCACGCCGGACTGCCCGCCGGATCCCGTGAGCGCGATCGCGGTGCCGGAGCCCCGGACCGCCGACCGCGCCCGGATGCTGCCTCCGGCACTCGCCGACTTCAGCGGCCAGCAGGCGGAGATGGCGGGGATCGTGGCAGTGCTCCGCGAGGATCGCGCGGCCGACGAGCCGGCCGCCGTGGTGACGGTCTCGGGCCCCGGCGGGATCGGCAAGACCGCGCTCGCGGTGCAGGCCGCGCATCGCCTCAGGGGCGCCTACCCCGACGGGCAGCTGTTCGCGGCGCTGGCCGGTGCGCGCACCCAGCCGGTCAGCCCGGTCACCGTGCTCGGCCGTTTCCTGCGTGCGCTGGGTGTGCCGGCCAACGCGGTGCCGGACGATCCGGAGGCACGCGTGGATCTCTACCGGAGCATGCTCACGGACCGCCGGATCCTGGTGGTGCTCGACGACGCGTCCGACGAGAGGCAGCTGGCTCCGCTGATGCCGGCCGGCGGTACATGCGGTGTGATCGCCACCAGCCGTGTGCGGCTGGGCGGGCTCGGTGGCGCGCACCGGGTGGAGCTCCGCGAGATGTCCGAGGCCGACAGCACGGCCATGCTGCGCAACAGCACGGACGGCCGATTGGCCTCGGCCACCGGGGCGGAGCTGTCCGGCCTGGCCCGGCTGTGCGCGCGGCTGCCGCTGGCGCTGCGGATCGCGGGGTCGCTCCTGGTGTCACGGCCGCATTGGCGTCTCGCGGACCTGGTGTCGCAACTGTCGGACGAACGGCACCGCCTGGACGCGCTCCGCTACCGCGATCTTGAGGTACGGGTCAGTATCGGGCTGAGTTACGACGGACTCCGACCGGAGGCGAGGCGGCTGTTCCGGCTCCTCGGGCTGCTGGAAGCACCCGATTTCCCGCTCTGGGCAGCGGCCGCCACCCTCGACAGCGAACTGCCCGAGGCCCGGGAACTCCTCGACGAGTTGGTCGATGTCCATCTGCTCGACGTCAGCGGCACACCGGACGGTCAGGCGCGTTACGGCTTCCACGACCTGATCCGCGTGTATGCGAGGGAACGCGCGGAGGCGGAGGAGTCGGAGACGGCCCGGAACGCGGCCGTCATCCGCGCTCTCAGCGCCCTGCTGGCCCTCACTGACATCGCCGACCGCGATCACATGGGACAGAGCATGTTCCAACGGGATGCCTCTCGGTGGCGGCCTGAGCGGGTGGAGGCGAGCCTGCCACCTCACAGACCGCCGATGGCCCTGCTGGATCAGGAGCGCGCGCCGTTGGTGGCGGGTGTGCGGCAGGCCGCGGAGCTGGGGCAGGACGAGCTCTGCTGGGAGCTGGCCCTGGGCGCGCACGTGCTGTTCGAGACGGAGCGGTACTTCGACGACTGGCAGGAGTGCTACGAGACGGCGATGAGCGTGGCCAAGTCCGCGGGCAACGTGCGGGGCCGGGCCAGACTGCTGATCTCCATGGCCGGACTCCGCTACACCAGGCGCCGGTACGGCCCGGCCGAGGAGGCCAACACCGAGGCCATGCGCCTGTTCCGGCAGATCGGGGATTCACGGGGCTACCTGGAGGCGCTGAGCAACGCACCGTTCTTCCTCGTGCCCGCCGGACGTCTGAGCGAGGCCATCGCAGCGGGCGGAGAGGCCTACGAACGGCTCCTCGCCGGCGGACAGGTCGCGGCAGCACTGCACGCGTACTCGCAGGTCGGTCTCGCGCACCTCCAGGCGGGGAGACCGGCGGCCGCGGCGGAGGTCCTCACGGACATCGTCGCCGGGGCACGGAAGGAGGGGATCCGGACCCTGATCGCGCGGGACACCTACTGGCTCGGCCATGCTCAGCTCGCACTGGGCCGGCACGCGGAGGCGGCGGAGTCGTTCACCGAGCTGGCCGCGTGTGCCGCGGACATCGGGCCGTCCGGCGCGTTCTACCTGGCCCATGCCCGGGGCTGTCTCCATCTGGCACGCGGGGAGGACGCCGATGCGCGCCGCCGTCTTCTCGAAGGCGCCGAGATCGCGCGTACGCTCGATGATCCCCTGTTCGAGGCCCGTGTTCTCGTCGATCTGCTCGACATGCGCCTGCACGACCGTCACGAGCTGCCTGCCGTGATCGGTCAGGGGGAACGCGCGGTGGAGGTGGCCCGCACCATCGGCTACCCGTACCTGCTTGCGGGTGCGCTGGAAGGGCTCGCCCGGTTGCGGGCCGCGGCGGGGGACGTCACCACCGCGAAGGGCCTGGCCATGGAGGCGTCCGCGGTGCGGGCCAAGATCCGCTGAGCCGCCGAGCCGTGCCGCGCGCACCTGCCTCCGCACGTATTCCCGGCGTGTACCGGCCGTATTCCGGGGTGTGCCACCGTGCGCCTCGGCGGCGGATCTCCGTCGGGCGACCTCGCCGAACGGTTCCGGTCATCTTGCCGGAACATGCAAAAAGACGTCCGAGCGATCATCTCGGACGATTACTCCCATGGAGAAGCAGTGGCACACAAGGGACGTATCGGGTTCGCGGCAGCTCTGGTCACCGCCGGGCTACTCCTCACCGCCTGTGAGAGCGGCGCGGAGAAGCCGGCGGCGCAGGACTCGCCGGCGGAGTCGGTCCCGGCCTCGCCCTCGGCCGCGACCGAGCCGAGCAGCGAGAGCCCGGCTGCCGACAGCGGCGACGACGGTGCCGCACCGGCCGAGGGGGACGTCACCGCGCCGGGCACGGAGCTCAAGGTCGGCGACAAAGCTGTCCTGCCGTTCGAGTACACGAGCGACAAGAAGGGCACCATCGCGGTGACCGTCACCGCGATCGAGAAGGGCACGGAGTCCGACATGGCCGCCTTCGGTGACAAGGCGAAGGGAATGACGCCGTACTTCATCAAGATGAAGGTGGAGAACGTCGGCGGTACCGACCTGTCGTACGCGTCGCTGAAGCTGAAGGGCCAGCTGGAAGGCGGGGGCGGCACGGGCGTCATCCTGATCGGCGGCCTCCCGGGCAAGTGCGACAGCGAGACGGCGCCCCGCGAGTTCACCACCAAGGGCGCGTCGTACGAGAGTTGCTCGCTCAGCGCCACGAAGACCGCGCCCGTCGCCGCCGCCGCGTTCGCGGAGGGCGACGCGTACAGGGACAGCCCGGTCACCTGGGCCAGGTGAGAACCACCGCCCGCCCGTACGTCGCCGGTCGGGCGGTGGCCGGAGAAGTGCGCAGGCTCCGGACCCCCATCGGGCCGGGGACGGCGTAGAGCGCGATCACCGTGATCGCGGCGGGGGAGGAGGCCGGGCAGCGGCTGGATGGTCTGGATGGTGCGGTGCCTCCTCGTCCGGCCGACCCCGCGCGCCGGGCTGCGGGCCGAGTACCTCGCCGGCCGGCCGCCCGGCCGCGCCGCGTCCACCGCGGCGGCCGTGACACGACGGACCGCGCGGACGGGCTGTGGAAGGCGCTCACCGCTTACACGGAAGTCCGTCCCGGAGAGCGCGTACGAGCGGCAGCGGTGGGCGGGGGGCACGTCGCGGGCACCGCGTGGACGCCGGTCACGGCGTCCGTCGACACCTCCGCCCAGACCGTCTTGCCCACCGGGTGACGGGGCTCGCAGCCCCAGCGCACGGCCAGGACGTCCACCAGGAGCAGGCCGCGGCCGGACTCGCCCTCCGGGCACGGCCGGTGCGGGGCTGCGGACGGCAGCTTCGCGACGCCGGAGGCGTCGGCGACCTCGATCCGGACCAGGCCCGCCGCTTCGTCCAGGCGGAGCCGGAGGCGGAAGTCGCGCCCCGGTACGCGGCCGTGCCGCACGGCGTTGGCGGCAGTCCCTTCCCCAGGTGACTGCGCATGAGAGCCCCCGGCAGGCGGAACGTCGGTGCAGGTCGTGAGTGCTGCCCCTTTCTCCGTGAGGGATTTTCCGACCGGGGCCCCTGTGTCAATCGGTCATGTGCAGGGCCGTGTGCGTGTCCCGGCCGTCCCACCCGTCCGCGGTCCTCCATATGACGTGCACGCCGAAGACTTCACGTACCGCCTCGGGTGCCCAGTCCTCCTTGGGGGGCTCGGACAGAACGAGGTACCGGTGGTCTGCGGGGCCGGGTTCGGTGTGATCGAGTTCCATGAGGCGGATCGCTCCGGCGCGCAGGTCCGCGTAGCCGGAACGGCCGGCACCGAGCACCTCATAGCGGGAGAGACCGTTCCGGCCGTCCAGCATCACATCAGTCACGGGGGAGTCCGAAGGGCGCAGCCCCACTCGCAGGAGCGCTGCCCGCATCTCGAAGCGCACGGCCTCGTGGGTGTTGCAGTCCCTGTCGGTTTGCGCCGCTGCGGCCAGTTCTCGGGCGAGTGCCTCACTCCACGCCGCCCGTGCGCGGGATGACGGGGAGGTCCCAGTGTCGTGCGGAGCGGCCGTTTCCATGGGCATGCGGTCCTTCTGTTCATGTGTATTCCGGAGTTCCGTCTGTGGAGCTGTGCTCGCACGCGGCGGCGTGCCGCGCTCGGCTTCCGCTTCGCTGCCGGATCGGCGTCGCAGTTCGTGCCGGGCCAGGGCGAGAGCGCCGGCCCAGTGGCCGAACGCCGGGTCGTTCACCAGGGTGGCTCGCAGGCCGGGGACTCCGGACGTGACCGCTTGCCGCGTGCGCCGGGCGAGTTCCGCGAGATCGCTCAGACGGTCGCGATCGACGGAGCCCAGCAGGCGCCACACGCTCAGCCAGTCACCCCGGTCGCGCCGCAGGCAGCGGTTCGCCATGCCCTTCAGTTCGGCGAGGTGTGCCGCCGCTTCGAGCGGGGCTGTGCCGTCGCCCTGGGCGATGTCGTGCAGGACGCCGAGTGCGGCCTCGTAGCGGGGCGCCATCCGGGCGGAGATGGCCCTGCGACCGAAGTCGCCGGTGGAGATCAGGCTCAGCTGCCCTTCGTTCCGGGTCACCCATCCCTCCAGTCGGGAGCCCGGGGTCGGGGTGGGTTCGCCGTGGCGGGGGACGAGGAGCAGGGTTCGCTCCGTTGCCGGGGTGAGAGCTTGGACCTTCCAGTGAGGCCCGGGCCCCGGGCCGAGCACCCGCACCGCGACGGAGGTGCCGACCGGCAGGTCATCGGCGGTCGATGCGCCGACGTCCGGCCGCGCCGCCGCAGGTGACGCGGCAGGCACCGGGGGCGGGGGGATGGGGGAGGCGTCGTTGCCCTCGGTGTCGTCGTCCGCACCGAGCTCGTCCGGCAGCGGTGTGGTGTGGAGGACGGTCAGTGTGTGGGTGCTCCGGGTCAGAGCGATGTACAGCTGGCGCAGTCCTGCGGGGCCGCGGTCGGCGATGGTCGCCGGTTCCAGCACGATCACGTGGTCGAACTCCATCCCCTTCGCCTCGGCGGCGGGGAGCACGGACACAGTCCGCGCCTTCTCCTCGGTCATGCCGTCCACGCGGTCGACGCGACGGCGAACCTCCTCCAGCCAGTCGGAGTCGTCGGGCACGATGACGGCGATCGACCGCAGGGACTGTCCGTCATCCGTGCCGACGAGCCCTGCCGTGCGGACTGCCGCCTCGTCCAGCAGCGCCCAGGGTGTCGTCGGGACGAGCCGGACGGCGTCATCGCCGGCCCGTCGCACAGCCTTCGGGTAGGGCAGGGCGGGCGCGACGGCCCGGGCCAGCGGCGCCACGAAGTCCATGATCTCAGCCGGCACGCGGTAGCTGGTGTTCAGCTCCGCCACATGCCAGTCCCCCTGACCTGACAGGAGTCCGCCCAACGGCTCCCAGGCGGTGTAGGAGTGCGGTCCGGTGGCCTGCGCCAAGTCGCCGAGTACGGTCATCGAGCCGGTCGGGCAGCGCCTGCGCAGGGACCTCGCCTGCATCGGGGTGAGGTCCTGGGCCTCGTCGACGACGATGTGCCGGTACCGCTGCGGGGTGTCGCCCGCGATGAGGAAGCGCAGTTCTTCGACGCACACCAGGTCGTCGAGGGTCCAGGGCTCCTCGGCGGCGCTCTCGGCCTTCGGCCGCCGCAAGGCCGCCTGTTCGTCCTCGTCGAGGATCCCCGAGGCGCACTCGCCCAGACGCGTCGGCGAGTTGAGCAGACTACGCAGCGCTTCCTCGGGGCTGAGCGCGGGCCAGATGCGTTCGACAAGCGTCGTGACCTGACGGTTGCGCTCCAGATCGCGGCGTACGGTCGCGTCCTTGGCACGGCGCGGAGCGATCCGGACGAGTTCCCGCAACAGCCGGTCCACCAGCAGGGCGCGGAACCGGTCCCTGCGCGCCCGGTAAGCTCCGGCGCCCTCGCGGGCCTCGCGGAGGAGAGCGAGCACTTCCGAGCGCGGCAGACGCAGGGAGGTGCTGCCCACGGCGACTACGAAGGCTGCTTCGTCCCGGTCGTGGGAGGGGGCCGAGATGAGGGCACCGAGGGCTTCGGGCCGGCACTCGTTCTCCACCCGCCGTTTCAGCACGGCGGCCATCCGTTCGCCGGACTTCACCAGTCGCGCGGCGGTGGTGTCCGTGCCCCGGATCTCCCCTTCCCAGAGGCGGTCCCGTTGCACGGCGGTGACGTTGCGGGTGCCGAGGGTGGGCAGGACCCGCCCGACATACTCCAGGAAGTTCTGGTGCGGTCCCACGACCAGGATGTCCTGCGCGCGGAAGTGCTTGTTGCTGACGAGCCAGGTCACGCGGTGCAGGCCGACCGCTGACTTTCCCGTGCCGGGTCCGCCCTGGATGATGAGGATGTCCGCGGGTGAGCCGGTGACCAGGGCCATCTGGTCCCGCCGGATCGTCTCGACGATGTCCCTCATCCGGCCGCTGCGGGAGCGGCGCAGCTCCCGCAGAAGGAACTCGTCGACCTGCTGCGGCTTCTGTTGCGGTTTCCGCCCGGGCTTCTTCTTCGCCTTGCGGGCGGCCTCCCGCGGTGCCCGTGGCGCGGGGACGCGATGCGGCTTCCCCTCGTCGCCTGCGGCCGGTGGAGCGGCTGCCTCCCGCCCGGGTGCCGGTGAGCCGGTGAGCAGGCCTCCGGGCGGGGTGATCTCGTCCAGGAAGTCCTCGACCGTACGCTCGGTGCAGCGCAACTGACGGCGCAGCAGCACTTCACCGGGCGCCTCCGGCAGGGCGTTGTGCCAGCGCACGGCGAGGTCGTTGGTCCAGGAGACCACCACCTGATCGCGGGTCTTGGGGTCGAACACATGCCGCCGCCCGACGTAGAACGTCTCCGGTGCGGTGTCGCCGTCGTCCTGGACATCAACCCGGCTGATGACCAGCGACTCTCCGCCAAGGCCGCCGTACGCCAGCGCCCTGGACTCCACTCCCTTACGGACGGCGATGCTGTCCTTGCCGCTCGCGGAGGCCGCCGCCGCCGACTGCGAAGCCATCTCCGCGAGCTGCGTCTCGTAGCAGTCGTAGGCGCGGTCGACGGCCTTCTGCTCGGTGGCGATGACCTCGTCCCTTGGTGTCGTGCTCATGCTCACGTGTGTCCCCTCCCCTACAGCGCTCCACGCGCCGCCGCGGGGTCAGTGCTCGCTTCCCCGGTTTCAGAAGTAGCAGAAACGGCCGGTCGGATCGTGCTCAATCGGTCAACAGCCGCACAGTCGCGACGACTTCGGTATGCCATGCGCGTATCTGGTCCGCCGTGGGCCCGATCTCGTACTGGTGGTAGTGGCAGCCCAGGCAGAGCAGGGTCCACACGGACCTCGCCCGGCGGACGGTCCCGGCTTCGGCGCAGCCCCGAAGCCAGAGGAACCCGGAGCGCAGGGAGCCGTCGCGGATGGCGCGGGGCGCCGCGTGTGCGGCGAGGCACTCGGCGACGGCGGTCTCCAGCGCGGCCCGCAGGGCGAAGGCCGCGCCCCGGCAGCGGCTCGCCGCGGTGGCGTCCGGAAGGACGGCCGGGCCAACCGGGCCTGTCGGGCCGGATACGGCGGACGAGGACGAGGCCGGCGGGGCGGGCACGACCGAGGAGGCGGCGGAGCCGGCCACGGCAGCGCCGGCCGCACTGGCCACGGCCACGGCCGACACCGCCCCGGTGCCCTTGAGGAGCCGGTCGGCCGTGTCGAGCAGTTCGCTGATCGTCGGGTTCACGGCGTCGGCTCCTCGGGCTTGCGCACGGTCTGGGCGATGGCCTCGATGTCGTTCACGAAGCGGCGGGGGTCCGGCATGGGCGTGCCCCTGGGGTGCGCTCCGGCCTGGCACTGCCGGAGGAGGTCCACGGCGTCCCGGCCGCAGCGCCTGATCAGTTCCCGGTAGACGTCACCGGTCCTGGACGCGTCGCCGAAGAGCCCCAGGGCGGCGATGTCCATCAGCGTGACGGCCGCCGCGACGGCCTTCTCCGCCTCGTGTTCGGCGAGCCCCGCGCGGTGCAGCCGCAGCCCGGCGGCCTCGGTGAAGGCACGTTCCAGCACGGTGCGGCAGATACCGGGCAGGACGTGGGTCAGGGCGGTCGGCGGCAGGTCCCGCGTACGGATGAGAGCCCGCGCGTCGTCCAGCGCCTGGCCGACGGGGTCGGTCACCCGGCGCACCGTCACCACCGACCGGTCCTCGCGCTCCACCTCCAGCACGGTCACGGCGAGCTCCTGGTTGGTGAACGCCCGCTGGAGCCGCGTGTCGTGGGTGAAGACCACGACCTGCCGGGTCTCCCCGAGGTCGTGCAGGACCTTCGCGAGACCGTGGACCTTCGCCGGGTCCATGGACTGCACGGGGTCGTCGATGACGACGAAGCCGAAGGGGCTGTCCGGTGCGGCGGCACGCGGCAGGAAGAGCGAGAGCGCGAGGGAGTGCAGTTCGCCCTGGCTCATGACGCCGAGGGCGGCCGCCTCCGTGCCGTCCACGGACACGTCCATCACGAGCTTGCGCACCGCGGCCTTCTCGCTGCCGGTCAGGCGTACGGAGCGCAGGTCGACGTTGCTCTGCTGGCGCAGTTCCTCCCAGATCCGCTGCGAGTGGTCCTCGAAGGGCCGCAGCCGCTCCTCGCGCAGCTCGGCGCACGCCTCCTTGAGCCACTTGCGGGCCGCCTTGACCTGACGGAGCCGGGGCTTGCCGGCGTGCGCGGCCCGCGCCCGGTCGAGCCAGCCCGCGAGCCGGGCGACGCAGCGGCGCCACTCCTCGTCGAGCTTCTCCAGCTCCCGGGCCGCCTCCTCCCGCAGGACGGCGCAGGCGTCGGCGAGCACGAGCGCGGTGGTCTCGGCACGGGCGGCGAGCCGCTCGGCGTCCTCGACGGCGCGGCAGGCCGCCCACTCCCGCCACGGATCGGCCAGCGGGGCCGGCAGCCACGCGGGCACCGGAGTGACGAGGTACCGCACGGCGTCGACGGCGTTCCGCAGGTCGCGGCGTGCCTGCTGCGCGGCGTCGGCCTCCCGCCGCAGCGCCTCGATCTGGTCGGCGGCCCGCTCGGCCCAGTCCTCGTCCAGCGGCCGGTCCGACCCGCACACCGGGCAGCCGTCCTCGCCGGGGTGCCGGCGACTGTGCTCCAGGGCCCGCGCCAGCAGTTCGGCGCGCTGGTGGGCGTCCTCGGCTCCGGAGGCGCGGACGTCGTCGAGCACGGCCACGGCTTCGCGCAGCCGGTCGACGGCCGGGCCGACCGTGCCGAGGTCGGGGCCGGTCAGCGCGGCGGTGGCGCGCAGCTCCCGCAGATGCCCGTCGTCCACGTCGGGCAGACCGGTCACGAGCGCGTCCAGCGCGTCGAAGTCGGGTGCGGCGGCGCCGGTGAGGGCCGCGAGGGCCGACTGCGCCCGCGGATCGTCCAGCGCGGACAGCGCCCCGACGAGGTCGGGCACCTCCGCGTCGGCGTTCCTGATGGCGGAGTTGAGCTCCTTCTCGATGCTCTGGAGCCGTCCGTCCGCGGACGTCAGTTCCCCGAGCCCGAGGATGGTGGCGATCGAGTCGTACAGCTCACTGGGCTTGCCGTTGATGATCCGGTCGAGGTCGGAGTACGACAGGAACGGCCGGTAGTCGGTCAGCGGCCGCTCCCACCCGGCGGCGGCGAAGGGCCCCCGGCCGTGGCCCGGCCGCTTGAACTCGACATCCGGGGCGGTGACATCGTCGCCCGGCCAGGTGCACGTCAGCGTGGACGGCCGGGGGTCGCCCGCCATGCTGAGCCGGACCTCGACCTTCGGGTCGGCCCCGTCGTGCAGGTTGCGCCAGTGCCGGCGCCACACCTCGTTGCGCTGCTTGTCCAGGCGGGCGGTGCTGCCGGTGAACGCCGTCTCGGCGCCCTCGGCGAAGCTGGACTTCCCCGAGCCGTTGCGCCCCACGACGAGGGTCACGCCGGGCCCCGCTGTCAGCGGCAGCCGGGCCTTCCGGCCGATGCCGCGGAAGCCGGTGACGCTGACGGAGTCGAGGAACACCCGGCGCTCCGGCCGCGGCCCGGCGGGGGCGTCGGTGTCCGCCCCCGCCTCGCCCAGCGCCTCGCGGAGCATCTCTCTGGTGGTCTCGCCGAGAAGGGAGGCTTCGAGGCGGGTGGCCAGCCGCGCGAGCGTCGAGGAGCCGGCGTTCCCGGGCGCCTGTCCGCTCCGCTCGGGGTTCTCGCAGGGCTTGCCGGGCTCGCTGCGCCCGCTCTGCCCGTTCCGTTGCGGGTTCTCGGTCATGGGGTTCTCCGCCCTTCCGGGGCCGTTCCGCTGAGGGGTCCGGGTGCGGTGGGCGGGAGGGGTGAGCCTCCCGCCGCGTCCGGGTCCGGTGTGACGGAACAGACGGTAGGGAGGGCGAGGATGCCGTGGACAGAATCTCAGCGATAACCCCGGTTATCACAACTCAGCCGATACGATGCAGAGTTGATGCCTCCGTCGCCACCTCCGCCCAGACCGTCTTGCCCACCGGCTGACGCGGCGCGCAGCCCCAGCGCACGGCCAGGACGTCCACCAGGAGCAGTCCGCGTCCCGACTCGCCGTCGGGGCACGACGGGGGCGGGGCGGCGGGGGGCCGCCTCGCGCCGGCCGCGTCGGCGACCTCGATCCGGACCAGCCCCGCCGCCTCGTCCAGCCGGAGCCGGAGGCGGAAGTCGCGCCCCGGTACGCGGCCGTGCCGCACGGCGTTCGCCGCGAGTTCGCCGACGACGAGGGCGACGGCGCACGACGCGTCCGACGCCGACGGGTACCCCCACTCCTCCATGCGCCGCACGGCGAGGCGCCGGGCGAGCCGCGCGCCTCGGGGCGACGAGGCGAACTGCGCCGAGAACCGCGCCGCGGGAGCCGGGCGCTCGTGGGCCTCGCCGTCGGGCGCCACGGCCTCCGCCACCGGAGCCTCGGTGCCCCTGCGTGAGCCTTCGCCCGGGGTGGTCGTTCCTGTCAGCACAGTGATTCCGTCCTTGCCTGTTGAGCCGTCCGACATCTCGCGGCGTACGCGAGTCATCACGTTCCGTGCTCAAGAGTCGTCGGCCGGCTCTACGCTCGGAAGATGGCTCAGCCTTATCTTGTGGTTCGTAAGGAACGGAAGTAACGCCTTGGCCAACGGAATTGACCCCAGCACGTCCATGGCGGCGCTGTTCGGCTCACGGGTGCGCAGACTCCGCACGGCCGCCGGTCTGACCCAGGCGGAACTCGGCCGGAGAACGCACGTGGTGAGCACCCGGATCACGCAGATCGAACGGGCCTCCGGGGCGAAACCGACGCTGGAGCTCGCGCGGGCGCTCGACGCCGTCCTCGGCGCGGACAACCTGCTGGTCGACCTGTGGCCGTATGTGTACCGGGAGGCGTTTCCGGACTGGTCGCGGGCGTTCGTGGCGTACTCCGAGCGAGCGGTGTCGATCAGGCAGTACGCGGCGCACGTGGTGCCGGGTTTGTTCCAGACCGAGGAGTACGCGCGAGCGGTTCTGAGTCTGGACGCGCTGCTCGACGGAGAGGAGCAGTTGGAGGAGCGCGTCACAGCCCGAATGGGACGACAGGAACGGCTCGGTTCGCCGAACCGACCGGAACTGTGGGCGATTCTCGACGAGGCCGTACTGAGGCGCCCGATCGGTGGTCCCACCGTGATGCGCGAGCAGTTGGAGCGGTTGCTCGATACAGCCTCGGAACGCCACACCACCCTCCAAGTACTGCCGTTCGACCAAGGCGGACACGAAGCGATGGGCGGATCACTGACGATTCTGACGCTTCCGGACGGCTCGGAAGCGGCGTACACAGAAGGCTCGGACTATGGCCGACTCATCGAGGAACCGACCAACGTCAGCCGCTACAAGCTGATTTACGATCGGCTTCGGGCAGCGGCCCTGCCCCCGCTCATGTCTCTCGACATGATCCGGTCCGCGATGGAGGGGAACTACCGTGGCGCGAAAATCCCGTCCCGTTCTGAACGGCGCCGCCTGGCGCAAGAGCAGCTACAGCAATCAGGCCGGGGGCGACTGCGTGGAGGTGGCCGACGGCTTCCCCGGCCTCGTCCCCGTCCGTGACAGCAAGGTCCCGCACGGCCCCGCACTGGCCTTCGAGGCCCGCTCCTGGGCAGCGTTCATAGCCGAGGTGAAGGCCGGACGCCACCGCATCTGAGCCGGCCGGGCCACGGTCGGCAGCCGTCGCCCGGGTCCGCCGGGCCCTGGTCCGCCGGGGTCCGGTGGGCCGCCGGGCTCCCAAAGAACCGGGAACAGAACTACCCGCCCACCCACCATCCCGGCCCGTGTCACCCGTCCGGGTGACCGGCTTGCCGGGGCGGGATTTGGGCCGTTACGTTCACCGGGACAACCGCAAACAGATACGGCCCCCGGCCGGGACGGCAATCCCGATCGAGGGCCTGACCGATCAGGAAGCAGAGACCTTCCCGATGGCTGACCCGCAGTCTAACGCGCGCCTGCGCGCCGCCGCCGGAGCTCCGACCTCCGGCGTGATCCACCTCCGCACCCGCCTCACGGCCGACTTCACCGTGCTATCCAACGCCCTCGCCCAGCGGCGCGGCAGCGCGGTCACGATCGGCGTCGCCGCCTACATCCTCTCCCTGCCCGACGGCACCCCCGTCAGCATCGCCGCGCTGTGCGAGCACTTCACCGAGGGCGAGATCCTGATCTCGCGAGCGCTCAAGGAGCTTGAGCGAGCGGGATACTTGGAACGCCGCCGCGAACGGCTGCCGTCGGGGCGGATCCGCACCCGGACGTACTTCCGCGACGTACCCGGCCACGTGCCGGACCGCAGCCCGGACGATGACCCGGACGCGTCTCCTCCCAAGCCGCCGAAGCCGCCTCGGCGGCACTGGCCCAGGCTCCGGAAGCAGGCCACCTCGGCGACGGCTACCGCACCCGTGCCGACGCCTGCACCCGCGCCCGCACCCACGCAGGCCGAGACAAAGACGCCGACCTCGCTCGCCGAGACCATCCCGCAGCCCGCCACCGGCCCGAAGCCGGTCACCGACCCGCAGGCCGACGCCGACCCACATGCCGTCGCGGTACTCGCTTCCCTCCGCCGAGTCGACCCGCGTCTGATCCTCTCCGCGCAGGAGGCGGCGCGCCTCGCACCGGCCGTAGCCCAGTGGCTCGCGGCGGGTGTCGAGGCACCCCGGATCACCGAGTTGCTGACCACCGGGCTCCCGGACCGCTTCCACGCCCGACCGGCGGGCATCCTCGCCTTCCGCCTCCGCGAAACGCCCCTGCCCGCACCGCCCCCGCCCCCGCCGGCGCACTCCGGGGACCGCCCGGTCGTCCTGCCGTTCCAGACCTGCGACGGCTGCGAACGCGCCTTCCGCGCACCGCGCCCCGGACGCTGCCGGGACTGCCGCTCCGAAGACGATCTCCGTGTGGCCGGTTGAACCGGTGGTCGGGTGGGCTGACCTCCGCAGGCAGCGCTGAACATCACGTAACGCGGTACCAGGAGGAGGCGGGCGTGATCGACAGATTCAAGGACGGTCTTCTGACGCGCACGGAGACTGCCGCCTGTCTGGGGATTCCGCAGTCGACACTCGATACATGGCTGAAGGACAAAGCCGCCGGAGCGCCTCTCGTCCACCAGGTACAGCCAGTGCGGAAGGGACAGCCTTCGGTGCCGTTCATCGCGGTGGCCGAGGCGCACGTCCTGCGTTCCCTGCTCTCCCTGGGACTTGCCACGAACAGGATCAGAGGGGCGGCCACCCTCCTACGGAACGCCTTCGACACCCCCTATGGCCTCGTCTCCAGGCGCATCCTCACAGAGGGCCTGGACATCCTCGTCGAGCACGGTCGGGGAGATCTCCGCGGAGCACGGGACAGCCGAGCCGCCACCATCGGCCAAGCGCTTTCCGATTGCTTCCGCTCCCTGATCTGGCAGCCGTGCGACGACTATCCCTGGAGTCTGCGGCTGCGGCGGTACCCGGACTCCGTGCCGGTCGTGATCGATCCGAGGTTCGGCCACGGTCTCCCGGTTGTGGCGGCCAACCGCGTCCCGGTCAAGGCCATCACCGACCTGTGGCAGGCCGGGGAGACCGCCGAGGACATCGCGTACGACTACGGCATGGCGCCCGGACAGGTCGACGCCCTGTGCCACGCAGCGGTGCGGCACGGCCGCATCAAGCGCACGTGGCCCTGACCGGCGGGCGGGCCTTGAGCTGCCCGCCCGCCGGTCAGGGCTACTTCGCCCCCGGCGCCCACAGGGCGGCCACGATCTCCATTTGCTTGAGGACCAGATCGACCGCCTCGCGCTCCTCCTCCGGCGGGTAGTCGTACATCGCCAGCACGCGGCGGATGCGGGTGCGGAGCTTCGCGCGGACGGGCTCGCGGGAGAGCCAGTCGACGGAGAGGTTCCGCCGGATGTCCTTCACCAGGGCCCGGGCGATCTCGGCCAGCGTGTCCTGGCCACCCTCCATCAGCTCGGCCATGTCGCGGTGGGCGACCGCATCGTAGAAGGCCAGCTCCGCATGGCTGAGCGGCGGGTCGAACCGCTCGCCGCGGCGGGCCTCCTCGGACACCTCGCGGGCCAGCGCGGCCAGTTCGGCGATCACCTGGGCGCTGGTGAGCTGCTGGAGCATGTACCGCTGCATCAGCTTGTCGAGGCGTTCGGAGAAGCTCTCGTTCCGGACGACGTTGTGCTTGGTCACCTCGCGCATCTTCTGCTCGATCATGCGCCGCAGCGCCTCCGTGACCAGGTGCGGGGTCTCGTGGTTCTCCAGCTTGCGCAACTGCGCCTCGTTGAGGCGGGTGATGTCCAGCCGGCCGATCCCGGCCTCCGCGTACAGGTCGGTGATCTTGTCGGCGTCGACCACCGAGGCCGCCAGGGCGTCGAGGTAGCGCTGAATCTCGGCGCTGAGCGGCTGCCCGCTCGCCTCGCGCTCGGCGGCGTCGAGCTTGACCATCCAGGCCCGCACCTCGCTGAAGAACGCGATGTCGCGACGCCAGTCCGCCATGTCCTCGCAGCGCTCGGAGATCTCGCGGCTCATAGCGCAGACCCGGTAGAAGCGGTCGAGCCGGGCCGCGCTGTCCTTGAAACGGACGGAGAGCGGCTTGGCGCCGGGCTCGACCTTGTTGCCCGGGGTCTTCGGGTCGCGGAGGAAGTTGGAGGTCAGACGGAGCGCGCGCTTGCGCGACTCGGGCCGGCCGGTGTCGGCGAGCCAGTCCCTCCAGTGGCACCCGGCGAGGAGCCCCTTAATGGTGGACAGCTCGTTCTTGACCTCGGTGATCGCCCGGTCGATGTCCGCGCCGAGCGTCTGGTCCCTGCGGTCCTGGTCCGAGTACTCGCGCAGGGCCTTGGCGAGGTTGTCGGTGAGGGGCGCGTAGCCGACGAGGAGACCGTCCTGCTTGCCGCGGAAGCGGCGGTTGACGCGGGCCAGGGCCTGCATCAGGTTGGCGCCCTGCATGGGGCGGTCCATGTACAGGGTGTGGATGGGCGGCGCGTCGTAGCCGGTCAGCAGCATCGAGTGGACGATGAGCAGTTCCAGCTCGTCGTCCGGGTCCTTGGCGCGCTTCTGGACGACCTTCTGCTGGGACTTGCGCAGGGCGTGCTTGCGCAGACGCTCGAGGTCGGCACGGTCACCGTGGAAGACGATCTTCATGACGCCCTGGTCCACTTCGTCACTGGCCCAGCCGGGCCGCCGCTCGGCGAGCGCGTCGAAGAGCCGTACGCAGATCTCGCGGGTGGCGCAGACGACCATGGCCTTGCCGGGGCCGCCGATGTCGGGCTTGACCAGCTCGCGGCGCTTCTCCCAGTGGTTGATCAGGTCGTCGGCGAGGGTGGCTATCCGGTCGGGGGCGCCGTAGACGGTGTTCATGGTGGCCGCGTACCGGATGGCGCGGCGGCGCTCGGCGTCGTCCATGCCCTCGGTGAGGGCGTTCGCCTGCTCGTCGATCGCGTTCGGGTCGACATCGGGCGGCAGCGACACGTCGATGACGCGCGGCTCGTGGAAGACGCGGACGGTGGCGCCGTCGTCCACGGCGCGCTTGAGGTCGTAGATGTCGATGTACTCGCCGAAAACGGCGCGGGTGTCGGCCTCGGCCTTGGAGATGGGCGTGCCGGTGAAGGCGAGCAGGGTGGCGTAGGGGAGGGCGTCGCGGAGGTGGCGGGCGTAGCCGTCGAGGCTGTCGTAGTGCGAGCGGTGCGCCTCGTCGACGATGACCAGGATGTTGCGGCGCTCGGAGAGGAGCGGGTGCGTCTTGCCGGCTTCCTTCTCCTCCTTGCTCAGGCCGAACTTCTGGAGGGTCGTGAAGACGATTCCGCCGACGTTGCGCCGCTTCAGCTCGGTGCGCAGCTCTTCACGGGTGTCGATCTGGTGGGCCTTCTGCCCGAGCAGGGGCTCGCTGTCCAGGAAGGTGTCGTAGAGCTGGTCGTCGAGGTCGTTGCGGTCGGTGATGACGACGATGGTGGGGTTGTTCAGGGCCGGGTGGCGGGAGACGAGCGCGGCCGTCTCCACCATCTCCTCGGACTTTCCCGCGCCCTGGGTGTGCCAGACGACACCGGCCTGCCCGCTGGTGCGGGAGGCTTCGACGACCGCCTCCACGGCCTTGTTGACCGCGAAGAACTGGTGGGGCTTGGCGATGCGCTTGCCGGAGAGTGGCTCGCCCGGCTTCGGCGGGGTGAAGTTGACGAAGTTCCGGGTGAGGGAGAGGAACCGGTTCTGCGTGAAGAGGCCGTGCAGGGCGAGGCTCAGCGCCTCCTGGCCGTCGTAGTCAGGTGCGTTGGTGTCGACGCGCACGCCCTCGTGGTCGACGTTCCAGGGGGCGAAGTGCTCGTACGGGGTGAAGACCGTGCCGTACTTGGCGGTGATGCCGTCCGAGACCAGACAGAGGACGTTGTACCGGAACGCGATCGGGAACTCCGATATATAGGTCTGGAGTTGCGCGTGCGCGGTCAGGAGGGTGGCGTTCTTCGCGGCGGCGCTCTTCAGCTCGACGATGGCGAGCGGCAGGCCGTTGACGTAGAGGACGACGTCGAAGCGGCGGTGCCTGCCGTCGGTGTCCCGGACGATGACCTGGTTGACGGCGAGGTAGCTGTTCGCGTCGGGGTCGGTGAAGTCGACAAGCCGGACAGTCGGGGTCTGCTCGGCGCCGAACTCGTCGGTGAACGTCAGCCTGATGCCGGTGGTGAGGTACTCGTGCGCCTGCCGGTTCTCCGGGTACGCGTCGCGGGAGGCGGGGTCGGTGGCGATCCGGAGTGCTTCGTGAACGGCGGTGGCGGACAGCTCCGGGTTCAGCCGCTCGACGGCCGCCCGAAGCTCGTCGTGCAGGATCAGGTCGTCCCAGTCCCGGCGGTGACCGGTGCCGGGGGTGAGCTCCTTGCCGGCCTTGACCTGCCAGTCGAGCTCGGCGAGTTCGTCCAGGGTGAGGTGCTCCCAAGTCGCCTCGGTCATCTTGCCGTCGAGGTGGGCGGCGATGTGGTGGTGCGTGGTGGCGTGTTCAGTGGTCCGATCACGATCACTGCCACTGGTCATACGGCATCCTCCACGATCTTCTCGGCGTCACGGACGCGGAGCTTGCCGGACATTAGTTGGGGGAGGAGGGTGTCGCGCAGGACGATTAGGTCACGAGCTTCTTTTGCCGCCTGCAAAATTCGACTTACTAGCGGTGCAGCCGAACTTCTGAATTGTCGAATACGATTGCGCGGCGCCCACACCACCGGAATCCCTTTGAACGCATTAGAATTTATCCCAGGAATGGCAGCCCCGGTGCCACGTCGACGCATCTCCCCAAGAACTGGAGGCGAGGAAAGCCAGTAGTAGCCGAATTCCTGACCCAACTCGGAATTCATACGGACTCGATAGACGTGTTCATTGATGCACATTCTGGAATAAGGGAATCCATTGCCAAACATGGAGACATGCGGCTTAAAATCTCCAGGCTTACCGCCATCTTTATAGACCAGGATGTCGCGATCTTGAAGAACCCCACGCCTCATACCAGCAAAAAACTCCTCCGGCACATACTTGACTCGATTAAAATCGAACCGAGCCAGCCGGACCACACTTTCTGCACCAATACTCGGCACACCCGATACGTACTTAGCAACTCCACCCCTCGGGCGGGTGCCAGTCTCAATAGTTGTTGCCGCAGCAGCCATGTCGACAACTTCCCATCCACTGGGCAGGTTTGCGCCTTCTGTTAGGTGCTGTAGAGCCTCAGCAAAAGACCGGGCAAATATCGAAACACATAGGCTATCGGCCGTCTCCGAAATTTGCTCATTAGCCGTAACTTTGTCATCTAGCGCGCTGAGCAGCGCCACGATAGCATCCTGCTCTACCCTTGTCGGAATGCAAACGTGAAATGCCTTAGCTTCAGGATAGTAGACCGTTTGATGAGTCGTCCCGTGCGCGAATCGGCGCACAGAATCCTGCTCGGACATCAAGATGTAATGCAGATACCGAGAGGAGATTTGTGGGCCGCAAACCCAGTTCACGAAGTCTTGGCTAGTTGCCATCGGAACGCCCATCGTGACGACATATCCCACTGATGCGGTGCGAGACAGGCAAACAGTTCCGGCCGGAAGCAGTCGGGCAGATGAATTATCCAGACCCTCCTCGCTAATACTCTGAAGTGTCGCATTGAGCGTGCGACCATGATTGCCTGTGGCATCCTTAATTCCAATCCAAGGGATACCACCGTCCCAATATTCCGGCTTTCTGCGACTTGGGGTATGCCCACTCTCCAACCGGGCAACCTCAGAAAGGGGAACCCATCGAAAACCAGAGGGCGTAGGAGTCCGTGGATTACCCACGCTCAGTGCCCAACGGCCCGGAATCACTCCAGTGGTGGCTTCCCGTCCGCCTGTAACGGTCTGTACCTTAGCCATCGATCCTCCCCAACTGCTCACGCACCACCGCATCCAGCCGAGCCGACTCGTCCAACTGCTCGAACAGTTCCTTGGTCAGCCGAGCGATCCGCTCCTCCACCGGCTCCGCGTCCGGGTCTTCCTCGGCCTCCGCGGCCCCCACATACCGTCCCGGCGTCAGCACATAGTCGTGCTTCTCGATCTCCTCCAGCGTCGCGCTGTAGCAGTAGCCCGGCACGTCCTCGTACGAAAGCCCCTTGTCCTTCGCCGACTTCGTGCCTCGCCAGGCGTGGTACGTGTCGGAGATCTTCTCCAGGTCCTCTTCCGTGAGGATGCGCTCCGTGCGGTCGACCATCGCGCCCATCGACCGCGCGTCGATGAACAGCACCCGGCTCCGCCGGTCCTCCAACGCCTTCGCGCCCTGCGGCCCCTTGTCCTTCGTCAGGAACCACAGGCAAGCCGGAATCGCCGTGGTCCGGAACAGGTTCCCCGGCAGCGCGATCATGCAGGAGACCAGGTCCGCCTCGACCATCGCCGCGCGGATCTCGCCCTCCCCCGACTGCTTCGACGACATCGAGCCGTTGGAGAGGACCACGCCCGCGCTGCCCCGGTCGCCCAGCTTGGAGACGATGTGCTGGAGCCAGGCGTAGTTCGCGTTCGACTGCGGCGGGACGCCGTACTTCCAGCGCCGGTCGTCCGACTTCCTCGCCCAGTCCGACATGTTGAACGGCGGGTTGGCCATCACGAAGTCGGCCTTGAGGTCCGGCAGTTTGTCGTCCGCGAAGGTGTCCGCCCACCGCTCCCCGACGCCCTTGGGGTCCATGCCGTGGATGGCGAGGTTCATCTTCGCCAGGCGCCACGTGCGCTCGTTGGCCTCCTGGCCGTAGATCGCCAGGTCGTGCGTGTGGTCCTTGCCCTTACGCCGCTCGACGAACTTGCCGCTCTGCACGAACATGCCGCCCGAGCCGCACGCCGGGTCGTACACCCGGCCCTCGTACGGCTCCAGCACCTCGACGATCAGACGGACCACGCTCGCCGGGGTGTAGAACTCGCCGGCGCGCTTGCCCTCCGCCCGCGCGAACTTCTCCAGGAAGTACTCGTATGTCTCGCCGAGGACGTCCTGCGCCGGGCGGTCGCCGTGGCCGGTGAAGCGGGCGTCGCTGATGAGGTCGACCAGCTCCTTCAGGCGCTTCTGGTCGACGTTGTCGCGGTTGAAGATTTTCGGGAGGACGCCGGTGAGGGCCTTGTTGGCCTTCATCACCTCGTCCATGGCCGCGTCCAGGAGCTTGCCGACGCCGCCCTCCGCGCTGGAGGCGTTCTCGGAGATGTGGTCCCAGCGGGCGGTCGGGGGGACCCAGAAGACGTTCTTCTCGGTGTACTCGTCCTTGTCCTCCAGGAACGCCGCCCGCCGGTGCTCCGGGATCCGTGCCAGCTCCGGGTCGGCGGCCAGTTCGTCGCGGCGCTCGGCGAAGGCGTCGGAGACGTACTTCAGGAAGACCAGGCCGAGCACGAACTCCTTGTACTGGGCGGCGTCCATCGAGCCGCGGAGCTTGTCCGCGGCCTTCCACAGGATGTCCTGGATCTCCTTGGTGCTGGAGACGCCGGGCAGTTCGCCCTGTCCGGCGGCCGCTGCTCGCTTGCGGGGAGGCATCGTTCCTTCTTCCGGTGTATCGGTGGGGCGTGGGCGTGGGCGTGGACGGGTTACATGCGGTGGGTGGTCGTCCGGGCGCCGTCGGAGGCGAGGCGGCCGTCAAGGGTGAGGGTGCCGTCCGCCAGGCCGGCGACCGTCAGGCGGCGGGCCTCGGCGAGGGCGTCGGCCTGGGCGCGCAGCAGGCGCTCGCGGCGTTCGGTCTCGGCCAGCAGGGCGTCGAAGCGCAGCACCTCGTCCGGGTCGAGGTCGGGGAGCTGGTAGTCCTCGATGCGGCGGGCGGGACGTACGGCGCTCGGGCTGCGGGCGGTGCCCCGGGCTGCGCCGAGCAGGGCCGCCAGGACGCGCGGGGTCAGCGGACGGCCTGCGGCGGGGTTGACGCGGAGGACACGGGCCGGGAAGGCGGCCACGGCGAAGCCGTCGTGGTCGACGTAGAGGCCGAGGCGGGGCGCGACGGTGTAGAGGACGTCACCGGGCTCGGTGAGCGCCACCCGCTCGTACGCGGCGGCCAGCAGCAGCCGGTCGATACGCCGGGTGCCGGCAGCCCGGCTGCCGGTGATCTCCTCGGGGCCGAGGACGGCGTGGTGGCCGTCCCGGGTGATGTCTTCCTCGTCGAGGCGGTGGCCGGGGAGGCGGGTAACCCTTCGTTCGGTGATCAGCTTGCCGAGGGTGGTGCGGCGGGGCAGGCGGCCGACCCGGCGCAGCACACCGCCCCGGTACGGGCCGTGCTCGTCCTCGTAGGTGCGGATGTCCTCCGTCGCGCGTTCGAGGCGCGCCTCGGCCTCAGCTATCAGGGCGGGGCGCTCGGTGACCGTACGGGACAGCAGCACGGTGACGGGCGGACCGGGCGGGGTCAGCGGGCCGCCGAAGGCACGGTCCAGTTCGGCGACGAGGACCGCGCGCCCGTAGCGGGGGTCGTGGCCGTCGAGCGCCCGGAAGCCCTCGGCGCGCCAGAGGAGGACGTCCTCGGCGAGCCGCGCGCCGACTGCCTCGGTGAGCGGTTCGGAGCTGATGTCGGCCAGTAAGACCTTGCCCTCGGCGGCCGGGACGGGATCGCGGGTGAGCGTCCACAGCGCGGCCCGGTAGCCGGGGCGGAAGGGCAGGACTCCGCCGGGGAGCGCGATGACGGACTCCACGACGTTGTCGCGCAGGAGGGCCGAGCGGAGCTGGGACTCCTCCGTGCCCCTGAGCTCGTCCACGAGCGCGTCGGCCGGTCCCAGGACGAGGGCCGTGCAGCCGGGGCGGAGGAGGAGGGCGACGCGCTCGACGCCCGCCAGGGCGGTGAGGATCGAGCGGTCCTCGCCGGGGCGGTAGGGGAGCTGGGTGACGACGAGATCCGGGTCGGCGAGACGTTCCTCAAGGTCGGGGCCGGTCTGCACATCGAGGTCGAGTTCGCTGACGCCCGCGAGCAGGAGCCGGCGGCGGGTGATGCGGGCCAGGCGCTCGTCGGGGTCGGCCGCGAGAACGGTGAGGCGGTCGTGTTCCTCGGCCTCGCCGAGGAGGGCGGCGAGCAGGTCGCCGGCGCGGGCGTGCGGGTCGGCGAGGGTGAGGGACTCGCCGCGCTCGAGCCGGGTCCGGAGGTCGGTGAGCTGGGTGAGCAGGCTCCGCAGTCCGGGGGTGACCGCGTCGGCGGTGAGGGAGTCCAGGCCCAGCCGGGCGCGGGAGGCCAGCAGCCACTCGTACGCGCCACGCTCGCCGTAGGCGGCCTCGACCAGATCCTCGGCGAGGCGGGCGAGCGGGGCCGCGGCGGCGTCGACGGAGCGCAGCTCGCGCAGGACGAATTCGTCCTCCGCGTCGATCCGTTGGGCCCGCCGTAGCAGGGCGGACCAGAGGGCGCCGTCCGCTGCGTCGCCGTCGTCGGCCGCCGACGTGCCCGGACCGGCCGTCGGCAGTCGGCCGTCATCGAGCGGCCGGCCGTCGAGACGGCGCAGACACAGGAGGCTGCCGAGCGTCTCGACCAGCTGCCACGGAGTGAACCGGGCCCGCAAGGCCACGATGCCGAACAGGGCCAGCTCGGAGCGGAGTTCGGTCGCGTCCGCGTTGCCCAGGCCGGACGCGACCAGCCACTCGGCCACTTGCACGCCGTCGAACAGCAGCCTGCCCGCGTTCTCGGACACGGCGGCGGGGAAGTCCGGGTGGCGTCGGCGCCAGGTGGAGACCACGGGACGCTTCACTCGCGCGAAGGCAGCGATCTCGGACATCGAGACCAGCGGAGACGCCGGGGAGCGTAGTGTCGTGACCGGTGCATCAGTGACCACGGTGCGCCCCTTTCCCCCGTCCATCTCTCGCCCCCTCTGCCGCTTCGGTGTCGAGTCGGCGCGTCATCGCCCGCTGCCGTTCCGTCCTTCAGCAGCTCTCCACTCGACGCACAGAACGATACGGCGATCCTGGTCCGGTTGTCGGGGGATGATTGATAACCGGGGTTATCGGCTTCGGGTTCTGATTTCTGGCCGTGGCCTCGCACGATGACTGGCAAGATCATCAACAGCAGCCATTCCGGTGGGCTGATGACAGCGGACCACCGGGGAAGGGCAGACCTTGCCGCTAGCCTGCCGGCAAGGAGTTGGCGACCGCCAACGCAAGGGGGCACACGGAATGGGCGATCTGGCCAAAGCGGTGGCCGATCTTGAAGAGCAGGTCGAGGATGCCCGCGAACTGGGACACATCGTGGAGCGTCTCGACACGGAGATCACGGCACGCATGGAAGAAATCGAGGGGATCGGTACCGCCATCCTCGATCTACACGGTGAGCTCGACAACCAGATCGCCGAGTACGACTACATGGCTGTCGAGCAGTCCGCCGCGACCCTGCGGGGACTGGTGGACATGGAGGAACTTCTACCCTCGATCGACGCCATCCTCCTACTCACGGCCTTGCGCGATGACGAACCCGTCCCTCATCTCACTCTGCGGCTCTCGGCGTTCGAAGACGAGGGCGCCTGGGAGCATCCTCGTCTCACCCAGGACGACTTGGACCGCGACTTCAAGGCCGAGCTGGCCCGAGGGGAAGAGAGATGGGAACGGATCTGGGGCGACCATTCCTGGTCGAACGATGACGAACGGGACTCCCACCGAGCCCAAGACCGAGCCGATGACGAGCAGGAAGCGATCAAGGACCGGGCCCACCGGGCAGGGCAACACATCATGAAGCTGGTCGATCACGTCGGGAACGAAGTGTGGCCCAGCCTCGTGGAGGCTGTGCAATCCGGCGATCGAGAGGGCGCGATCGAGGCGCTGGCAGCCGCTTGCGCTGCGGCACGGGAGAGCGAACCCGCCTACAAGCTATACGAGGTCAACCTATCGGCCCAGTACGAGCGGTCACCCATGTCACTTGGCGCCATGGGTGAGTATCTGAGCGGCTACGAGACATGGCTACTGTCCCCCAAGACCGAGTGACCCGCGGAAGATAGCCCGGAGTTCAAGGGCTGAGGTCCAGGTTGCGGACCGGTTGTTCCTTCCACAGGTGCGGTGTCGTGGTGGCGATCAGCGCGCCGTCCGGCCGGTCCGGGCTCGGCTGGGCGGCGTGGAGCGTGTGCGCGGTGGACCATGTGGTCTCGCGGGCGACCGCCAGGGCGGCGGGCAGGTCCAGGTCGACGATCACGATGCCGGGCAGGGCCGCGATGTGCTCTGCGGTGCCCGGCCGGTCCCGGTCGGCCTCCACCAGGGCGCACACGGTGGCGTACAGGAACCAGCCCGGCTCGGCGTGCGAGCGGTGGATCAGCCGGGACGCCAGGACGTTGCCCCGCCCGGCCGCCACCATCGCGCTCTCGTCGAGGACCACATGCACATCACGCGTCACGGGGCACCCGCCTCGGCCAGGCGGCGGTCCAACTCGCTGTCCAGTTCGGCCTGTTCACGCTCGCTGGGGTCGTAGCCGTTCCACTCCCTCAGCACCGTCCGCGCATGCTCGGCCCGCTCGGCCCGCTCCGCCGGGGTGAGCAGCGTCTCCGCCAGCCGGGCCAGGTAGGCGCGCAGGGACATGCCCTCTCCGGCCGCTATCTCAGCGAGCCGGTCGCGCGCCTCGGCGGGGATACGGACGTTGGCGTCGGACATGGCGCGGCTCCCTCTCGACGGCACTACCGGGGTACGGGTACGCACCCGTACCCCTCCGGGGAACTCTAGCCCACCCGAGCTCGTGCAGGACGCCCGGCGGTCCGGGCCGCCGCTCGGCAGCGTCCCGGACAGCCGGTGGTCCTGCCGTCGGTGGCGCTTCCGTCGGTGGCGCTTCCGTCGGTGGCCAGTGGCAGCGGCAGGTATCAAGACGCGTCAGGCAGCGCCGCGTTCACCGGCGGGCCGGCGGCGGAGGCCCGGCCGCTGGAGGGCCGGCGGTACGTAGGCCTGGTCGAGCGGGCCGACGTCGGTGCCCGGCGGGACGATCTCGTCGATCCGGTCGAGGAGGTCGTCGGTGAGCGTCACGTCGAGGCCGGCGAGCAGGTCGTTGAGATGGTTCACGGTGCGCGGTCCGACGAGTGCGCTCGTCACACCGGGATGGGCGATGGCGAAGGCCATGGCGAGGTGGGTGAGCGGCAGGCCCGCCTCCTCGGCGAGCGAGACGAACCGCTCAACGGCGTCGACACGACGCTCGTCGGTCATGTGCCGAAAGAGGCCGGCGCGGCGGAGCTCGTTCCGTTCGCCCCTGCGGACGCGCCCCGTGAGCAGTCCCTGCCCGAGCGGGCCCCACACCAGCGTCCCCACGCCGTGGCGCTGGGCGACCGGCAGCACCTCGCGTTCGATACCGCGGTCGAGCAGCGAGTACGGCGGCTGCTCCGTGTGGAAGCGCGCCAGCCCGCGCCGCTCGGCGACCCACTGGGCGTCCAGGATGTCGGACGCCGGCATCGTGGACGTCCCGATCGCCCGGACCTTCCCGCTGCGGATCAGGTCGGAGAGCGCGGAGAGCGTCTCCTCGATGTCCGTGGCCGGGTCCGGTCGCTGGATCTGGTAGAGGTCGATGTGGTCGGTCCGCAGACGGCGCAGCGAGTTCTCGACCGCGGTCGTGATCCAGCGCCGTGAGGCCCCCTGGTGATTGGGGTCGTCCCCCATCGGCCGGCTCACCTTGGTGGCGAGGACGACGCCGTCCCGCCGGCCCTGCAGCGCCTTGCCGACGACCTCCTCCGAGTCGCCGTAGGCGTCGGCGGTGTCGATGAGGTTGATGCCCGCGTCCAGCGCCTTGTGGATGATGCGGGCCGAGTCGCCGGGGTCGGGGTTGCCGATGGACGTGGCGAACATCAACGCGCCGAGCCCGTAAGGGCTGACCTTGATCCCGGTTCGCCCGAGTGTGCGGTACTGCATACGGAACAGTCCTTTGTTCGCTGGGAAGTTCACTGGGAAGGGGGAGTGCACGGCAGCGCCGGCAGAGTTCGCGGAGGCGGATGAACTGCCGTGCGGACGGCACCGGTCCGCCGCGCCGGGCTCCAGCGTGCGGCGGTGCGGGCGGCGGCGGGAGAGACGTCCTTGTCCGGGGACGGGCGGTCCCTGGCTGCGCCCGGCGGGCCGGGGCACAGTGGGGGCGTGGACAGAACCGAACTGGCCGACTTCCTGCGCCACTGCCGTGCCCGGCTCGCCCCTGCCGACGTGGGCCTGCCGCAGGGCGCGCGGCGCCGCACGCCGGGGCTGCGCCGCGAGGAGGTGGCGCAGCTGGCAGGTATGTCCACCGATCACTACACGCGGCTGGAGCAGGCCAGGGGCTCACGCCCGTCCCGCCAGATGCTCGCCGCCGTCGCCCGCGCGCTGCGGCTGACCGGCGACGAACGCGACCACCTCTTCCACCTCGCCGGCGAGGAGCCCTCGCGCCACCGGCCGGTCACGGAGCATGTCCGCCCCGGCCTGCTGCTCGTCCTCGACCGGCTGACGGACACACCCGCCCAGGTGGTGAGCGACCGCGGCGACGTCCTCGCGCAGAACGCGATGGCCAGGGCGCTCCACGGTGACGTCTCCGCCCGCCCGGCAGCGGAACTCAACATCGTCTGGCGCTACTTCACGGACCCGTCCGCGCGGGAGCTCTTCCCGGCCGAGGACCGCGACCGTGCCGGCCGCGCGGCGGTGGCGGACCTGCGCGCCACCCTGGCCCGCCGCCCGGACGACGCCCGGCTGGCCGGGCTCGTACGCCGGCTCCGTGCCCGCAGCGAGGAGTTCTCGGCGCTGTGGGACGCCCACCACGTCGCCGTGCGCCGTGCCGACGTCAAGCGCTTCCTGCACCCGGTCGTCGGCCTGCTGGAGCTGGACTGCGAGGTTCTGCTGAGTCCGGAGCACGACCAACGGCTGATCGTCTACACCGCACGTCCGGGCAGCAGGTCCCACGAGCGGCTCGAACTGCTGCGCGTGGTCGGCCTCCAGGACCTTGACCGGGACCCCGTCCCGGGCGGGGACAGCGGCCTGCCCGCCTAGGGTGGCAGCGGGCAGCGCGGATCACCGGTCGGCCAGGCAGGGCGTGCGGCTCAGCGCGAGGCGGCTGGGAAGAGGACACGACCTGTCCGCTACTGCTGCGACGGTGGTCCTCGAACCAACCGGGGGGAAGGCGCACGCCGGGGCGGACCGGAATCCAGGGCAGCAGCCGCATCACAGCCGCACCCGGCTCCCCCGGGTGCCACCACACGGGGGAACCGCTGGGGCAGACCCCCGGGAAGAAGGCAGAGCCGTATGACCGTCCTGGACGACAGGGCACTGGACCGCGCGACACTCGCCCGGCAACTGCTGCTCGAACCGGCCGACTTGACGGCCGAATTCGCCATCGCCCATCTGGGCGGTATGCAGACCCAGGAACCCCAGGAACCGTTCACCGGACTCTGGTCACGGCTGCGCTCCTTCGAGCCGTCGCACCTGTCGGGCCTGCTGACCGGACGGCGCGTGGTGCGGACGCACCTCATGCGCTGCACCATCCACCTCGTCACCGCCGACGACGCCCTGGCCTGGCGCTCCCGCCACGACAGCATGCTGCGCCAACGGGTTCTGGGTGTCTACCGCAACGAACTCGCCGGGGTCGATCTCGATGAACTCGCCGCGGTGGGGCTGGCGGTGATGGCCGACGCCGAGCCCCGGACCATGAGAGAGCTGCTGCGGGCCGTCGAGGAACGGTGGCCGACGGCGGGGTGGTGGCCGACGGCGGGGCAGCGGCGGCGCGCACTGGGCGAAATGCTGATCCCCGCCCTGGTGCCCGTCGCGCAGATCCCACCGCGCGGGCTGTGGCGCACCAAGGCCGGCGTGCGCAACGTCCTGCTCACCGCGTGGCTCGGCCGTGAGATCGCCCCGTCCGCCCCGCCCGGAACCGACCCCGTCGGCCAGGCCCTCGTACGGCGCTACCTGGCCGCGTACGGTCCCACCACCTCGGCCGACGTGCGCGCCTGGTGCGGCCTCACCGGACTGCCCGCGGCGATCGCCGCGCTGCGCGAGGAGCTGGTCGTCTTCCGCGACGAGCACGGCCGGGAACTCCTCGATCTGCCCGACGCCCCTCGCCCCGATCCCGGCACCCCCGCCCCGGTCCGGTTCCTGCCCGCCTTCGACAACGCCGTCCTCGGCTACCAGCACCGCGGCAGGATCATCGACGACGCCCACCGCGGCCTGTCGGTCGCCGGCGAACGCGTCGTCCTGGCCGACGGCCGGGTGAGCGCGACCTGGACCACCGACCGGGACGGCACCGTCACCGTCACCCCGCTGCGCCGCCTCTCGCGCACGGAACGCTCCGGCATCGCCGAACAGGGCCAAGCACTGGCCTCGTTCCTCTCCGACAAGGAGAGCGACCGCGTCGAGATCACCGAGGATCCCTGATCCGCCTCCACGGTCGGCCGGAAAGCCCGCCGGCTCATCGCGCTCTTGCCGAAGCTCCCTCGCCGAGCGCCTTCGCCCCGTATGCTTCCCGCGTCTCCCCACCCGTGATCGCCCAGGCCGGAGTTCATCATGACCGCCACCCGGTCGTCCGCAATACCTTTGCTTCTCTCCGCCGTGGCCGCCGGCGTGCTGCTCACCGGCTGCTCGGCCTCGGCCTCGATCGAGACGGGCAAGTCGGCACCGGAACTGTCCGCGGAGAAACTGGCCGACACGGTCGCCGAGAAGCTCGCCGCCACAACCGGCCAGCCGAAGCCGCGCGTTGACTGTCCCGACGACCTCGCGGGCAAGGTCGGTAACACCACTCGGTGCACGCTCACAGCGGACGACGGCAGCACCTTGGGGGTATCGGTCAAGGTGACCTCGGTCGAGGGAGACCAGATCAACTTCGACATCGAGGCCGACGACACGGCATCCCCGGCCACGAACTGACCACCGCGCAGACCAAGGCGCGGGGGATCAGTCCTCGGCGAGGAGGCGTTCCACCGTTTCCACCTTGGTGGTGAGGCCGTTCGTGACGCCCTGGCGGATGTCGGCCTTGAGGACGAGGCTGACGCGGCCCGCGCGGGCCTCGACCGCCTGGACGGCGCGCTTGACGACGTCCATCACTTCATCCCACTCTCCTTCGACGCTGGTGAACATCGCGTCGGTGCGGTTCGGCAGGCCGCTCTCCCGTACGACGCGTACGGCCTCGGCCACGTCTTCGCCGACGTCCTCGCCGGATCCGATCGGTGTCACGGAGAACGCGACGATCATCCTGGGTCACTCCCTGGGGTTCGGTTCGGTTGATCGCGGGGCTGCTGCCGGTCCTGCTGTCCTGCTGTCCTGCTCGTCCGATCATGCCCCGGCGGGGGCTCCCCGTCAGAGCCGGGTCGCGCGGAGCGAGTAGAGCAGGGGGACGAGGGGGCGGTCCGCCGGGCGGCGGGGGCCGGGTCTGCGGGGTTCGAGGGAGCCGAAGCGCTGGAAGCGGGTGATGTCGTGCTCGTACAGGAAGTCGACGCGCAGGCCCGCCTCGGCGACGGCGGTGACGACCTCGCCCATCGGGTGGCGGACGGCCTGCGTGTCGAAGTCCGGCTGGCCTTCCGGGAATTCGTCGAACGGGTCGCGGCTGAAGTGGTCCCGCACTATGCGGGCGCCGATCTCGTCGTCGAGGACGCCGGTGAGCGGATGGAACTCGGTGAGGTGCAGAAAGCCGCCCGGGGCGACCAGGGCCGCCGCCGTCTCGGCCCAGCGCCGCAGGTCGGGGAGGCGGGAGAGGGTTCCGGCGCCGGTGTGGACGATGTCGTAGGCGGGGTCCGGCACGGCCTGTGCCGCGTCGTAAACGGGGGCGGCCACGAAGGCCGCGCGGTCGGGACCGAGGCCCAGGTCGGCGGCGAGCTCCCGGGCGGCCTCCACGGCGGCCTCGGAGCTGTCGAGGCCGACGACATGCCGGGCGCCCTGCCGCGCCCAGGAGAGGGTGTCCAGGCCGCTGCGACAGCGCAGGTGGAGCAGGGTTCTGCCGGTGACGCCCCCCACCCCGGACGCCTCGATCTCGCGGATCGTGTCCTGTCCGTGCCGGAAGGCGTCGAGGTCCTGAGAATCCTCCGGCTCGGGCCAGTCGTCGGGGGCGGCGCGTCTCGCATGCATGCCGGGCACGTTATCCACAGGCTGAGGACCGCACCAGCGGGTTGTCCCCCGCCTCCCGCAGAATGGGGGCATGACCGACGAGACCTCTTCCCGCGATTCCGCCCTGCCCGCGTCCGCCACCACCGGAGCCGCCGTGCCGGCCGGGGCCGCCGTCCCCGGTGGCGCCAGTGGTGTGCCCGACTGGGAGCTGCGGTTCAGGGCGCCGCGGATCGGCCTCCCGGAATGGGCGGAGGACGCCCCGGACCACTCGCTGTTCGTCTCGAACGTCACGGGCGTCTTCGAGCTCTACGCCTGGGACCGCTCGACGGGCGAGCAGCGCCAGGTGACGGACCGGCCGAACGGCACGACGGACGGTGTGCTCAGCCCGGACGGCCGGTGGATCTGGTGGTTCCGCGACACGGACGGGGACGAGTTCGGCATCTGGATGCGGCAGCCGTTCGAGGGCGGGGAGGACGAACCGGCCGTGCCGGGCCTCGCCCCCTCGTACCCGGCCGGGCTGGCCCTGGGGCGGGACGGCACGGCGGTCGTGGGCCGGTCGGTGGACGAGTCCGCGGACGGCGAGGGCGAGAGCGGCGAGGGGGCGGGCGACGGCGGCCGGGAGGGCGGTTCGTCCATCCATGTGGTGCGGCCCGGCAGCGATCCCGTGGAGATCTACCGGCACCCGGAGTCCGCGGGCGTCGGCGACCTCTCGTACGACAGCTCCCTGATCGCCATCGAGCACACCGAGCACGGCGACGCGATGCACTCGGCGATCCGCGTCGTCACGCTCGACGGGAAGACGGTCGCCGAGCTGGACGACACCAAGGGCGGAGCCGAGGAGCTCGGGCTGATGGTGATGGGCTTCGCGCCCGTCGCCGGTGACTCCCGGCTGCTCGTCGGGCATCAGCGCGGCGGCCGCTGGGAGCCGATGCTCTGGGACCCGGTCTCGGGCGAGGAGACCGCCCTCGCCATCGACCTCCCCGGGGACATCGGGGCGGGCTGGTCCCCCGACGGCTCGGCGCTGCTGGTCGAGCACAGCCATCAGGCCCGCGGCGAGCTGTGGTGGTACGACCTCACCACGCGCGAGCTGTCCCGGATCGAGACTCCCGCCGGTACGGTCTCGGGCGCGACGGCGCGGCCGGACGGCACCGTGGAGTTCCTGTGGTCCTCGGCGGCGCAGCCGCCCGAGATCCGCTCGACCACCGGCCGGGTCGTCCTCGACCCGCCGGGAGCGAAGGCGCCCGGCTCGGTGCCGGTCACCGACGCCTGGGTGGAGGGGCCGGGCGGCCGGGTGCACGCGCTGGTGCAGAAGCCGGCCGGCGAGGGGCCTTTTCCCTGCGTCTTCGACATCCACGGCGGGCCCACCTGGCACGACAGCGACGCCTTCGCCTCCGGCACGGCCGCCTGGGTCGATCACGGCTTCGCCGTCGTCCGCGTCAACTACCGCGGTTCCACGGGCTACGGCCGGGAGTGGACGGACGCCCTCAAGCATCGCGTCGGGTTGATCGAGCTGGAGGACATCGCGGCCGTCCGGGAGTGGGCCGTGGAGTCGGGGCTCGCCGACCCGGAGCGGCTGGTGCTGTCCGGCGGTTCCTGGGGCGGCTATCTGACCCTGCTCGGCCTGGGTACGCAGCCCGAGTCCTGGTCGCTGGGGCTGGCGGCGGTGCCGGTCGCGGACTACGTCACGGCGTACCACGACGAGATGGAGGCCCTCAAGGCGCTGGACCGGACGCTGCTCGGCGGAACGCCCGAGGAGGTACCGGAGCGCTTCGAGGCCTCGTCGCCGCTGACCTACGTCGACAAGGTGCGGGTCCCGGTCTACATCTCGGCCGGCGTGAACGACCCGCGCTGCCCGATACGCCAGGTGGAGAACTACGTCCGGCGCCTGGAGCAGCGCGGCGTCCCGCACGAGGTGTACCGGTACGACGCCGGACACGGATCGCTCGTGGTGGAGGAGCGCATCAAGCAGCTGCGGATGGAGATCGACTTCGTGCGGCGGCACCTGGGCGTGTGACCCCGGCCCCGTGGGGGCCCGGCTCGGGGCCCGGCTCGGGACGGAGGGCCGCGGGGCGGCACGTGCGGGACGTGCTTCCGCCCAGGCCCGGGTTGGGTTGGGCTTCCGCCCCATGCCCGGGTCGGCTTCCGCCTCCCCGCCTGGGTCAGGCTTCCGACCCGGGGCGCCCGCCGCTCCGGCCGGTGGCCGTCCCCGCCGGGGACGGGAGTACGGGCTCGTCCGCCGCTGCGGAGGTGTCCGGGGCGGCGGCCTCCGGCTCCGTGGGCTCCGCCGCCTTGACCGCCCCGGCAACCCCAGCCGCATCGGCCGTCTCGGCCGTCTCGGCCGTCTCGGCCGTCTCGGCCGTCTCGGCCGCTTCGGTTGAGGGCTCGGACGCGGTCCCGGCCGGAGTCTCAGGGCCGACAGTGGCCGGGCCCGCCGGGGCCGGGGTCAGGCCCAGGGCCAGATCACGCTGGGTCTCGACCTCGCGGCGGAAGAGGCGGAACCACATGAAGATCACGAAGCCGGCGAAGACGAACCACTCACCGGTGTAGCCGAGGTTCTGGAAGGCCTTGAGGTCGAGTCCGGTGTTCTGGGCGACGGCCGGGGGCACCGGGCGCAGCCCGTCACCGCCCTCGGTCAGCGTGATCCAGGCGTTGTGCACGTCGTCCGGCACGACATTGACGAGCGCGGCGGCGCTGATGATGCCGAGCTGCCCCTCGGGCAGGCCGCCGGCGCGCACGCCCTCGGACCGCTGGTTCTCCGGGGCTTGGAGCGCGCCGGTGACCGTGACCTCGCCCTTCGGGGGCGCCGGTGCGTCCGCCGTGTTCGCGTCGCCGGGGAGCCAGCCCCGGACGACCGGCAGGGCCGGGCCGTCGGCCGTGCGCAGCAGGGTCAGGACGTAGAAACCGTCGCGGCCGTCCAGCCGGCGTTCGGGGACGAGCAGTTGGGTGCCGTAGGTTCCGGTCGCCTCGGCGATCCGGCCGGTGGTCCGCTGGGTCACCGGCAGCAGGTCGTCCAGCGGCTTCGCGGTCTGCCGCGCCGGGGACTCCGCGCTCTGCTGCTGCTCCCGGTGCGAGTCCGCGCGCGCCTCGAACCGGCCGAGCTGCCAGCTCCCCATGAAGACGCAGAAGGGAATGGCGAGTGCGGCGAAGACATTGATTCCCCACCACCGGGGAGTCAGCAGAAACCGGTACACACACCTACGGTACGGGGAGACGGCCGCGCATCGGATGCCGGGGGGCGCGGGGGCACCGGCCGCTTACGCCGGGCCGCCGCACCCGTGAGGGCCGCCGGACCCGCACCGGCCGTCGAGCGGGAGCCCCGGCCTCGGCCGGTTCCGGGGCCGCCTCCGTGTCCGCCGCGGGGTCCGCGTCCGCCGCGGGGCTCGCGCCCGCTGCCGGGTCCGCGCCGTCCGCCGGTCCGGCCCCGCTGCCGGCGTGCCGCACCACCGCCGGGGTTCAGCCGGCGATGATCCCCGTGCGGTAGACCGTCCCCGCGCAGACGTTGTCGATCGTCACCGAGGAAGCGGCCGGGGCACCCGACTCGGGGGTGTGCGTGAGCAGCACGCTCCCGCCCGGTGCCGGTTCCTGCGCCGCAGACCCGCCCATGGTCTGGTCGCCGCCGTCGGATGTGGTGCCCTCCCCGCCGCCCGGGCTGCCGGAGGCATCCGGTTCCGGGGAGGTGCCCGGGGTCGGGCATCCTCCGGCACCGCCCTGGGCCGGCACCCAGGCGAAGCGCACCTCGAAGGCCTGGCCTGGTTCGAGGATGAGTTCCGGCATGTTCGTGGCCGGGTCCGGCAGCCCCGTGGCGGCGTCACCGAGGGTGTGGTCGACGACTTGAACATCGTCGGCCGCCCCCTGCGGCACAGCGGTCACCAGCCCGGGACCGGAGACGGTGCAGGTGGTGTCCGAGACGTTGACGAGACGGAAGCTGCCGTAGATCTTGCTCTCGGCGTCGGGTTCGCCCTTGAAGGCCGTGCCGCCGCCGAGCTGGGTGCGCTCGCAGCTGGGCGAACTGGCGGCCATGCCCTGCGAAGGGCTGGCCCCCGCGCCCGCGGCGCCGCCGTTCCGCTGCCGCTCGCCCTCGCTCTTCCCGCCCTTTTCGGTGTCCTTGCCGCCGTCCTTCTCCGCGACCTTGCCGGGCTTGCGCTCCGCGGCCTCACCGTCCTCGGACTCACCACCGGTGCCGTCGGCGCCGCCCTGGGACTGCTGGCTGCTGGCCGTGTTGGCCCGGTGGTCCTCGGCGGCCGTGCCGGAGTTGGCGACCTGGAGCAGGCCGGGTACGGCGGTGCCGGCGAGGAGTACGGCCGCGGCGGCGCCCACCAGCGCCTGCCGCTTGCGCGCGCGGCGGGCCGGAACGGCGTGCCGCAGATGTTCCAGCGAGTCGCGGGACGGCTCGATGTCCTCCACGACGGTCCGCAGCAGCCGCCGCAGCGCCTCTTCGTCCATGGCCGAGCCCGGCTCACCGGTGGAATCCGCCGGCCGGGGGCCGTCGCCGGGGCCGGTTGCCCCCGGGCCGCCCGCGGAGCCGGTCGCCCCGGGGCGGGTGTCCGCGGAGGACTCCGGTCCCTCCCCGTCCGCCGGTTCCCCGGTGGCTCTCAGGGCTTTCAGCAACTCCTCCATGCCGGAGCCCCGGGTTTCTCCCGGTGCTTCCGCTGGTCCGTCGCCCGGGGCCGCGCTCTGCGATGGGCCGGAGCATTCCGGCTTTTCGGGGCGCGGCGAGGCGGTGGAACGGTCCGGCCCCTCGGGGCCGTCCGTTCCATGCTGCAGATCTGTCATGCCGGGGCCTCCATGGCGACGCGCAGCGCCGCGATCCCCCGTGATCCGTATGCCTTGACCGAGCCGAGCGATATCCCGAGCGTGTCCGCGACCTGCGCTTCGGTCATGTCCGCGAAGTAGCGCAGGACGAGGACCTCGCGCTGCCGGCGCTGCAGTCCCCGCATGGCGCGGATGAGCTGGTCCCGCTCCAGTTGTTCGTAGGCGCCTTCCTCGGCGCTCGCCATGTCGGGCATGGGCTTGGAGAGCAGCTTGAGCCCGAGGATGCGGCGGCGCAGCGCCGAACGCGAGAGGTTGACGACCGTCTGCCGCAGATACGCCAGGGTCTTCTCCGGCTCGCGGACACGGTTGCGCGCGGAGTGCACGCGGATGAACGCTTCCTGGACGACGTCCTCGCAGGAGGCGGTGTCGTCGAGAAGGAGTGCGGCGAGACCCAGCAGCGAGCGGTAGTGCGCGCGGTAGGTCTCGGTGAGGTGGTCGACTGTGGTGCCCGCTGCCATCACGTCGTCAGCGCCCTCGCGCTGCGACGGAATGCGGGCGGGCCGCGCTGCGGGCATCGGGGCGATCACCGGCATCCCGCCGAGTGCGCGCGAACGGGGCGGGCGCAGAACCGCCACGCCGCCCCCAGGAGTTGCTGCCATACCGAATGCCTCTGCCACGCTTGTTTGACACGCGACCCCCCGTCAGGGTTGTACGCGCGCCCCACCACGTTTGCCGATGCATCGAATGCCCTCATGTGCACAGTTCATCCCCAATGCCCCGTTGAGTTGAGCGACTTCGAGGGACTGCTGCAAAGACGCTCCCCGCCCTGCCGCGGTTGCAGCGGGGCGGGGAGCGCATCGTCGAACAGAACGATGATCCAGTTCAAGCGCTCTTGATCATCGGCACGACCACAAAGCCTTCACAGAACCCGCAAAGTGTCCACATCCTAGTGCCTGGGACAACCTTGTCGACCGGTTTCGGTCAGTCGGCCGGAGCACTGCGGGGCACTTCGTCTCGTCACCCTCACACCCTCCAGCGTTGCGGACCGCGACCGCGTCACACCGCGGCCGTCAGCTCCGCGGCGACGACTTCGGCGATCTGGGCGGTGTTGAGCGCCGCGCCCTTGCGGAGGTTGTCCCCGCAGACGAAGAGCTCCAGGGCGTTGGGGTCGTCCAGGGAGCGGCGCACCCGGCCGACCCAGGTCGGGTCGGTGCCCACGACGTCGGCCGGGGTGGGGAACTCCCCCGCGGCCGGGTTGTCGTAGAGCACCACACCGGGGGCGGCGGCGAGGATCTCGTGCGCCTGGGCGACCGTGACCTCGTTCTCGAACCGCGCGTGGACGGTCAGCGAGTGCGTGGTGACGACGGGCACCCGGACGCAGGTCGCGGTGACCCGCAGGTCCGGCAGCCCGAGGATCTTCCGGGACTCGTTGCGGACCTTGAGCTCCTCGGACGTCCAGCCGTCCTCCTTCAGCGAGCCGGCGAACGGCACCACGTTGAAGGCGATCGGCGCCGGGTACGGGCCGAGGTCGCCGACCACGCGGCGGACGTCGCCCGGCTGCGTGCCCAGCTCCGTCCCCGCCACCTTGCCGATCTGCTCGCGCAGCGTGTCGACGCCCTCCTTGCCCGAGCCGGAGACGGCCTGGTACGAGGAGACGATCAGCTCGCTGAGGCCGAACTCGGCGTGCAGCGCGCCCATCGCGACGATCATCGACAGCGTGGTGCAGTTGGGGTTGGAGATGATGCCGCGCGGACGGATCCGGGCGGCGTGCGGGTTGACCTCGGGGACGACCAGCGGCACGTCCGGGTCCATGCGGAAGGCGCCGGAGTTGTCCACGGCGACCGCGCCCTTGGCGGCGGCGACGGGCGCCCACTGCGCGGACACCTCGTCGGGCACGTCGAACATCGCGACGTCCACGCCCTCGAAGGCCTCCTCGCTGAGCGCGACGACCTCGACCTCCTCACCGCGCACGGTGAGCTTCTTGCCCGCCGAGCGCGGCGAGGCGATCAGCCGGATCTCGCCCCAGACGTCCTTGCGCTCGGAGAGGATGCCGAGCATGACGGTGCCCACGGCACCGGTCGCCCCGACGACGGCGAGGGTCGGCTTGCGGCCGGCCCCGCCGCCGGCGGCGGGGCCTGTGCCGGCGGCGCTCATCGGCCGGTCCCTCCGTAGACGACGGCCTCGTCGCTGTCGCTGTCCAGGCCGAAGGCGGTGTGCACGGCGCGCACGGCCTCGTTGACCTCGTCGGCGCGGATGACCACGGAGATGCGGATCTCGGAGGTGGAGATCAGCTCGATGTTGACCCCGGCCTTGGAGAGCGCCTCGAAGAACGTCGCGGTGACGCCCGGGTTGGTCTTCATGCCGGCGCCGACCAGCGAGACCTTGGCGACCTGGTCGTCGTAGCGCAGCGACTGGAAGCCGACGGCGTCCTTGGTGCGCTCCAGCGCGGAGATGGCCTTCTTGCCGTCCGTCATCGGCAGCGTGAAGGTGATGTCGGTGAGGCCGGTGGTGGCCGCCGACACGTTCTGCACGACCATGTCGATGTTGATCTCGGCGTCCGAGATCGCCCGGAAGATCTTGGCGGCCTCGCCCGGCTTGTCGGGCACCCCGACGACCGTGACCTTCGCCTCGGACGTGTCGTGCGCGACACCGGAAATGAGCGCCTGCTCCATCGGCTGGTCCTCCCGCGGTTCGTTGCTGACCCAGGTTCCCTGCAGTCCCGAGAAAGAGGACCGGACGTGGATCGGGATGTTGTATCGGCGTGCGTACTCGACGCAGCGGTGCAGCAGCACCTTGGAGCCGGAGCTCGCCAGCTCCAGCATGTCCTCGGACGCGATCCAGTCGATCTTCCGGGCCTTCTTCACGACCCGCGGGTCGGCGGTGAAGACGCCGTCGACGTCGGTGTAGATCTCGCACACCTCGGCGTCGAGCGCCGCGGCGAGGGCGACGGCGGTGGTGTCGGAACCGCCGCGGCCGAGGGTGGTGATGTCCTTCTTGTCCGCGGAGACACCCTGGAAGCCCGCCACGATGGCGACGTTGCCCTCGTCCACCGAGCTGCGGATCCGGCCCGGCGTGACATCGATGATCCGGGCCTTGTTGTGGACGGAGTCGGTGATGACACCGGCCTGGCTGCCCGTGAAGGACTGCGCCTCGTGGCCCAGGTTTTTGATCGCCATCGCCAGCAGGGCCATGGAGATCCGCTCTCCGGCGGTCAGCAGCATGTCGAACTCGCGCCCCGAGGGCATCGGGGACACCTCTTCCGCGAGTTCGATCAGCTCGTCCGTCGTATCGCCCATCGCGGACACCACGACGACCACTTGGTGGCCGTTCTTCTTGGCTTCCACGACCCTCTTGGCGACGCGCTTGATGCCCTCGGCATCGGCGACGGAGGAGCCGCCGTACTTCTGTACGACAAGGCCCACGGTGCGCTCCTCGCAACTCTTGTCTTCCGGGGACCCCGCGGCGAAGCGGAACCCAGCGGTCGGCTCAGTTTATCGAGCGGGTGAAAACGGACGCCCGGGTTTCACCTACTGAGACGCTGTCTCAGATCATGATCACCGGGCGGGCGTCCCCACCCGCTCCAGCGACCACCCCTGCCCGGTTTCCCGCACCCCACACGGGAACGAGACGCAGCTCACGTACTGAGACGGTATGTAACGGGGTGCTCACGGCCCCGTACGGGGCGGGCCACCCGGTACGGCACCTCAGGGGAGGTCGGCGAAGCGTTCGACCTTGTCGATACGGCCGAGGATGAGGATGACGTCCCCGTAGGCCAGGACGGTGTCGGGGGTGGTGTACGTGAACTCGCCGTCCGAGGGCCGAACGGCGACCACGGTGACGTCGTACCGGCTCCGCACCCGGGCCTCGCGCAGCGGAACGCCGACGAGTTCCCCCGGTGGGCTGACCTTGACGAGCGCGTGGGCGGGGTCGAGTTCGATGTAGTCGAGCATCCGGCCGGAGACCAGATGGGCGACCCGCTCGCCCATGTCGTGCTCGGGGAAGACGACGTGGTGGGCGCCGATCCGGTCCAGGATCCGGCCGTGCTGGATGCTGATCGCCTTGGCCCAGATGTGCTCGATCTCCAGCTCGGTCAGGAGCGAGGTGACGAGGATGCTGGACTCGATGTCCGAGCCGATGGCGACCACGGCGCGCGAGAAGTCCGGCACTCCGAGCTGACGCAGCGCCTCGATGTCCGTGCAGTCCGCGGTGACGGTGTGGGTGAGCTGCCCCGCCAGGCTCTGCACCACTTTGGACCGGCTGTCGATGGCCAGGACCTCGGTGCCGCGGCTGGTGAGCTCCAGCGCCAGGGAGCTTCCGAAGCGGCCCAGGCCGATCACGACAACGGGTTCGCTGCTGCTGTCAGCCAACGATGGTCCTCTCCTCGGGAAGCTCGTAGCGGCGGGCGCGGTCGCGCAGGGCGAGAGCGCCCGCCACGGTCAGGGGGCCGAGCCTGCCCACGAACATCAGAACGGTCAGGAGCACCTTCCCGGCCGGGGGCAGTTCACCGGTGATCCCGGTGGACAGGCCCACCGTGGCGAAGGCCGAGATCGCCTCGAACAGTACTCGGTCCAGGCTGTAAGGGGTGATGACCAGCAGGTTGAAGGTCGCCAGTGCCACACCGCCGACACCCAGCAGCACGATGGCGAGCGCCTGCCGCTGGTTGCTCTCGGGCACCCTGCGCCGCCCCACCTGCACACCCGGCTCGCCCCGCATCTCCGCCCACAGGACGAACGCGAGCAGCCCGAAGGTGGTCACCTTGATCCCGCCGGCCGTGCCCGCGCTGCCGCCGCCGATGAACATCAGGACATCGGTCGCCAGCAGGCTCTCCGGCACCTGAGCCGAGGTGTCGATGCTGTTGAACCCGGCCGTGCGGGCGTTCACCGAGGCGAAGAAGCCCGCCAGCCACTTCCCGGGGGCGTCCAGCGGACCCAGCGTCCGGGGGTTGGCGTACTCGGCGGACGTGATCACGACCGTACCCAGGACGAGAAGGACCGCCGTGAGCACGACGGTGATCCGGGTCAGCACCGACCACGCCCGCGGCCGCCGCCAGCCCCTCACCAGCTCGAAGACGACGGGAAACCCGAGACCGCCGACGATGACGGCCGCCGCGATCGGCAGGCACACCCAGGGATCGTCCACGTACCCCATGAGACTGTCGGAGTTGAGGGAGAAGCCGGCGTTGTTGAAGGCGGACACCGCGTGGAAGACAGCGTCGTAGAGGGAGGCGCCCAGGGGACGGTCGTGGACGGTCAGGAACACCACCGCGAGCACCGCCGCCACCGACGCCTCGACGGCCAGGCTGAACAGCACGATGTTGCGCACGACGCGGCGCATCCCCCGCATGCTCAGCGTCTTGGTCTCCAGCTGCGCCAGGAGCCGCGTGCGCAGCCGCAGCCGGCGCGACACCAGCACCGCGACGAGCGTGGCCAGCGTCATGATGCCCAGGCCCCCGGCCTGGATGAGCACCAGAATGGTGATCTCCCCGAAGGCGGACCAGTGGACGGCCGTGTCCACGGTGACCAGACCCGTCACGCACACCGCGGAGGTGGCGGTGAACGCCGCGTCGACCAGCGGCGTGCGCTCGCCGGTCTCCGTGGCCACCGGCAGTGACAGCAGCACCGTGCCGACCGCCACCGCCGCCGCGAACCCGCCGACGAGGATGCGCCCCGGATGGCGCAGCGGAGCCGCCGCCCCGGGGCGGTAACCGGTCCGGCCGAGGCGCTTCCCCACGATGCCGGTCACCGGGGCACCGCCGGGGTGGCCGGGCGGCCCGTACTGGTGTTTCCGTCCGGCGGGCCCACCGCCGTCATGACCGGCACGTCATGCCCCCGCACTCCGCGCTCCGTTCCGTTTTCCGCGACACGACACCCATCATGCTGCTCTGCCGCCGGACCGCATCACCCGGGCACGGAAGGCGCGGCACGGACCTGCCCCGTTCCGGACGGGATGCGCCACCGGGGTCCGTGCGGCCCCGGGGCAGCGGGCGTGCCTGCTCCAGGGCCGTCCGCCGGCCGTCAGCCGTCAGCCGGTGTGGCCCGGTGCGCGGGTGGCCGCGTCCGCGATGCGGAGGGTCATCTCGGTCTGGGTGGCGTCGCGGTGGGTGGGGTTGAAGGACCAGACGAGACGGCGCTGCTGGTCGCGCGTGGCGAACATGCCGCCCGCGTAGCCGTAGCGCTCACCGGTCTTGCCCCAGAAGGTGACCCCGTTGACCGTCGCCGTCTGGAGGCCGGTGCTGTAGCGGGCGGGGCTCCCGTCCGTCATCGTCACGCCCTCGGGGAGGGTGAACATCCGGTCCAGCAGCCGGGGCGGGAGCAGCCGTCCGGAGAAGAGGGCGGTGATGAACCGGGTGAGGTCGCCGGTCGTGGAGATCATCTCGCCCTGGCCGAAGGAGGCCGAGGGGTCGTACGCGGTGATATCCCGCAGGGTGCCGTCGGACATCTCCAGATAGCCGCGCACGTGCGGGCCGCGGATCCCCGGGTCGTCGACGGGTACGGAGGTGTGGCGCAGGCCGAGCGGGCGGAGCAGGCGGGCGCCGATCGCCTCGCCGAAGTGGCGGCCGGTCACCTTCTCGACGAGGAGAGCGGCCAGGACGTAGTTGACGCCCCGGTACTCCTGCTGTTCGCCGGGGTCGGACTTCATCGGGCCGGGGGGCAGGGTGGCGAGCCGCTCCTCCCGCGTCCAGCGGTCGAAGCGGTGCTCGAAGACCGCCTCCGGGGTGCTCATGTCGGGCCATCCGACCTCGTCGGGCAGCCCGCTGGTGTGGTTGAGAAGCTGCTCGACGGTGACCGGGTCGTACGAGGCGGGCAGCGCGTCCGGCAGGTAGTGCTGGATCGGGGTGTCCAGGTCCACGCGGCCCTCGGCGACGAGCTGGAGCACCACCGTGGCCACGAAGACCTTGGTGACGCTGCCGACCTTGAAACGGTCGTGTGGCCGCACCTTGCGGCCGGAGCGGAGGTCGGCCACGCCGGAGGTGCCGTACCAGGAGCCGGCCGTGCCGCTGATCCGCACCTGCGCGGCGGTCACCGGAGGGTGCTCCAGGTCGTCGATCGCGGCACGGAGCGCGGCGGGATTCAGGGCGGGCACGGGCGCGCCGGGCGTGCCCGGGGCGGCGTGAGCGGGTAACGGACGGGGGTCGGCCGCCGCGCTCACCGGCAGCGCTGCGCCGGCCAGCAGGGCCGCGGCGGTGAGGGCGGCGGCGCCCGGGAGCAGCCGGCGGTGCCAGGACGCTCGGGCCGGGCGGGCGGAACGGGGCCGGACGGACCCGGCTGAGGCTCCGGAGGAGGCGATCGGGCCGGGCCGGCTCGGTGTGGAGGCGCTCGGTGGGGATGCTGGTGTGGATGCCATACGGGCAACCTTTGCCGTCGGGCCCGCGGCGGGCATCGGGGCGTTCCCGGAGAAGCCCCGGACAGCCAACGGGGGCCGTCTCGGGGATCACACCGGCAACCGTGCGACGTCCGTTCCCCTGCACACCGGCTTCGCGCCGAATCCGTACGGGCGCCGTCTCCGGGTCCGCACGGTCCGCACGTCCCGCGCCCGGGCGGCCGGGGCCCGGGTCCGTTACGGCCGCAGTGCTCGCGCGTATGGGCTTCGCGCCCGGGGCCTCGTACGGTCCCGGTGCCGGTTCAGCCGGTCGCGACGGTCACGGGAGCGGCGGCCTGACGCGTGGACTCAGGAGCGGCCCGACTCGATCGTGACGCCCAGCGGGATGCCGATCTCGGCGGCCATCACCCGGCCCGCCTCCTCCTCCAGCGAACCGTCGTCCGCCTTGGCCTCCGCGTCGAGGTCGAGGCCGTCCAGCTCCTCCAGCGGACTGCCGGTCCGGATGTGGCTGAGCAGGGACTGAAGAGCACGGAGCGCGGCCGAGGCCGTCGGGCCCCAGGTGTTGAAGTAGGAGAACTGCCACCACCACAGCGCCTCGGCGACCCGGCCGGCCTTGTAGTGGGCCATGCCGTGCCGCAGATCGCTGATGATGTCGGCGAGGTCGTCGGAGATCCGGTGCGGCACCGGCTCGCTGCGCGGCACGTACGGGTCGAAGACCTCGGAGTAGACGTCCGCCGGTTCCAGCAGCGCCGCGAACCGCTCGCGCAGCTCGTCCATGTCGGGCTCCGGGCCGGTGTCCGGCTCGTACCGCTCGACGGGGACGAAGTCCTCGTGCGCGCCGAGCCGCCCGCCGGCCAGCAGCAGCTGGGAGACCTCCAGCAGCAGGAACGGGATCGCGCTGCCGGGTTCGTCGCCCTTCGCCACTTCCGTGACCGCGACCAGGAAGCTCTCGATCTGGTCCGCGATCTGTACGGAGAAGTCGTCCGGGTTCATCTGGGTGTTGTGCAGCGTGGCGTCAGACATCGAGCAGTCGTCTCCCTTCGAAGGCACGCCCGAGGGTGACCTCGTCGGCGTACTCCAGGTCCCCCCCGACCGGGAGGCCGCTGGCCAGTCGTGTGACCTTCATGCCCATGGGCTTGATCATGCGCGCGAGGTAGGTGGCCGTGGCCTCTCCCTCAAGGTTCGGATCCGTGGCCAGAATGAGCTCGGTGACGGTGCCGTCGGCGAGCCTGGCCAACAGTTCCCGTATACGCAAATCGTCGGGACCTACACCCTCGATCGGACTGATCGCCCCGCCGAGGACGTGGTAGCGGCCGCGGAACTCCCGGGTGCGCTCGATGGCGACGACATCCTTGGGCTCCTCGACCACGCAGATGACGGTCGGATCGCGGCGCGGATCCTGGCAGACCCGGCACCGTTCCTCCTGCGCCACGTTGCCGCACACCTCGCAGAAGCGGACCCTGGCCTTCACCTCGGTCAGCGCCTGGGCGAGCCGGCGGACGTCCGTCGGCTCCGCCTGGAGGATGTGGAAGGCGATCCGCTGCGCGCTCTTGGGACCGACGCCGGGCAGCCTGCCCAACTCGTCGATGAGGTCCTGGACCACGCCTTCGTACACGGGCCGCCTTCTCCTTCTTCTCTTCCCACCGCCACGCGCTCACGGACCGGTGTCCGGAGCGCCGGCGGTGACCGGCGGGGCCGGCCGCGTTGCTGTCCTGCTGTCCTGCCGTGGTGCTGTTGTGCTGTGGTGCCGTTCTGCTCTGCTGTGCTCAACCGGCGCCCGGGCGGCTGCGGTTGAGCGGGCGGGCACCGGTGGCGAACCGCCACCGGGCCCGGTCCGCTCCCGGCGGACCCGTCAGAAGGGAAGGCCCGGCATTCCGCCGAGCCCCTGGGTCAGCGGGCCCAGCTTCTCCTGCTGGAGGGCGCTCGCGGCGGCGTTGGCATCGCGCACCGCCGCCAGGATCAGGTCGGCGAGGGTCTCCGTGTCCTCAGGGTCCACCGCCTTGGGGTCGATGGCCAGACCCTGGAGTTCACCGGATCCGGACACCGTGACCTTGACGAGCCCACCGCCCGCGGAGCCCTCAACCGACGACTCGGCCAGCTCCTGCTGCGCCTCGGCGAGGTCCTGCTGCATCTTCTGGGCCTGCTGCAGCAACTGCTGCATATCGGGCTGGCCACCACCGGGAAACACGCGCGTTCGCTCCTGGCATCGACAACGGTTCGGTCTTCGCTTGACGAGCCTACGTGCTCCAGGGGCGCCGCGCCCTACACCGCAGGAAGGAGAAACCGGTACGGGACACCGGTCCGCACACCCCCGCACCCGCCACCGCTCCGCTGCGTACCCCGACCGTCAACCGTCCGTAGACCACGGGCCCGGCCAGGCGCCTTCAACACCGCCCGCGCGGCAGGACCGATCCCGTACTGGGTGATCGGCACACCGGCCGGGATCGGCGGCGCGGCCGGGCGCCGTGGCACGCACCACACCGGCGGGGCCCGGGCCCGCTACTCGTGCGCGATCTCCTCCACGACCGTCGCCCCCAGCTCGCGGACGATCAACTCGTGCCCGGAGAGGGCCGAGTCGTCGAGGTCGGGGTCGTCGGCGGCCGGCATGTCGTCCTCCGGCGCCACCGGGGCGGGCCGCGTCTCGCGCGCGGGCTGGGAGGGGACCGGAGCGGTCGCCTCCGGACGGGACCGGGGCTGGGCCGGGGCCCCCGCCGACGACGCCGGGTCCGCGCCGGACGGCGACGCGGCGGAGTGCTGGGCAGGGGCGGACTGCCGAGGCGGGGACGGGGCTCCGCCCCCGAAGCCGCCACCGCCACCGCCGTTCCCGCCGAAGCCGCTGCCGCCCCCGAAGCCCGGCCCCGGACCGGAGGCGGGCGGGGCCGAACCGCCACCGCCGCCTCCCGTGGTGTCGACCACGGATTCGATCTTCCACTGCACATGGAGCGACTCGGCCAGCGCCTGCCGCAGCACGTCCTCGCTGCCGCCGCTGACAAAGCTGTCCCGGGCACCGGCGTTCGAGAAGCCGATCTGCAGGGTCGTGCCGTCGAAGCCCAGGACATGGGCGTTCTGGCTCAGCAGGATCCAGGTGAACCGGCGGCGGTTCTTGACCGCCTCCAGGATGTCCGGCCACATCTGCCGCACCTGGGCGGCGCCCTGCGCCGCCCCCGGCGCGGGAGCGGACGCGGCGGCGCCCGGAGCCGGTGCGGACTGCTGCGGCCCGGGGACTCCGGCTCCTCCGAACCCGCCGGCACCGCCTCGCGGGCCCTGGCCGGGCGCGGCGGCCGTGGGCCAGCCACCGGGACGGGCACCCGCGCCCTCCGCACCGGAAGCCGCACCCCGCGCACCGCCCGGAGCGGCACCCGGGCCACCGGAGCCCGCGCCGGGCCAGGCACCGGGCCGCTGACCACCGGCCGCGGCCCCGCCGCCTGCCTGGCTGCCCGCGGCTCCACCGCCCTGGCCGCCCGCGGCCCCGCCGCTCTGGCCGGGCCAAGCCCCGGCCGGCCGCTGCTGCTCAGCGGCGCCGGCTCCCGGCCCCGTACCGGGAGCGGACGCGGCGGGGGAAACCGGGGCCGGACCGGGAACAGCCTCACCAGGTGGTCCGGGCGCCGCCTGGACCGCGGGCTCCTGCCCCGGAGCCGGCGGCTGCTGCCCGGCCCGGTTCGGCAGGGCGGCCCGGGCCGCGGCGGGCCCCGCCGGACCGGACGGACCGCCGGCCGGGGCCGCGTAGGCGTCCGGACCGGGCCCCGGAGCCCCGGCCATGCCCACCCCGCCCGCGCCCATGGCCAGGCCGCCCGCGAGGGCGCCCCGCTCCAGCCGGTCCAGCCGGGCCTGGAAGGAGCGCTCGTCGTCGAAGGCGGCGGGCAGCAGCACGCGTGCGCAGATCAGTTCCAGCTGGAGCCGCGGGGAGGTGGCCCCGCGCATCTCGATGAGCCCGGTGTTCACCAGGTCCGCGCCTCGGCTCAGCTCGGCCGCGCCGAAGCGCTCGGCCTGCGTCCGCATCCGCTCCACGACATCGGCGGGGGCGTCGATCAGCCCTTTGTCGGCGGCGTCCGGCACGGCGGCCAGGATCACCAGGTCGCGCAGCCGCTCCAGCAGGTCGGCGACGAAGCGGCGCGGGTCGTTGCCGCCCTCGATGACGCGGTCGGTGACCTCGAAGGCGGCGCTGCCGTCACCGGCAGCGAAGGCGTCCACGATGGCGTCGAGGAGCGAGCTGTCGGTGTAGCCGAGCAGGGCGGTGGCCATGGCGTAGGTCACGCCGTCCTCGGCGGCGCCCGCGAGGAGCTGGTCCATCACGGACATCGAATCCCGCACGGAGCCGGCACCGGCCCGTACGACCAGCGGCAGCACGCCGTCCTCGACGGGGATGGCCTCGCGCTCGCAGACCTCGGCGAGATAGTCCCGCAGGGTGCCGGGGGGCACCAGCCGGAACGGATAGTGGTGCGTCCGCGACCGGATCGTGCCGATGACCTTCTCGGGCTCCGTCGTCGCGAAGATGAACTTGAGATGCTCCGGCGGCTCCTCGACCACCTTCAGCAGGGCGTTGAAGCCCGCCGGGGTGACCATGTGCGCCTCGTCGATGATGTAGATCTTGTAACGACTGGAGGCGGGGCCGAAGAAGGCTTTCTCTCGCAGGTCACGGGCGTCGTCCACGCCTCCGTGCGAGGCGGCGTCGATCTCGATGACGTCGATCGAACCGGGGCCGTTGCGGGCGAGGTCCCGGCAGGACTGGCACTCACCGCAGGGCTGGGGCGTCGGCCCCTGCTCGCAGTTCAGACAGCGGGCGAGGATCCGGGCGCTGGTCGTCTTGCCGCAGCCGCGCGGCCCGCTGAACAGATACGCGTGATTGACCCGGTTGTTCCGCAGCGCCTGCTGCAGCGGGTCGGTGACATGCGACTGCCCGATGACCTCCGCGAAGGTCTCGGGACGGTAGCGGCGGTAGAGCGCGAGGGACGACACGCATACGACGATATCGGCCGCCGCCGACAACCGGACCCACCCCGCGAATGACCCCGGGCACAGCGCACGCGGCCTCCCGGCGCCCCGCACGGGCCCGCCCGCACCGGGCGCGGCACCGGCCCGCGCCCCGCAAGGAAACCGCTGAAGAGAGGGAGAGGGGCACCCGGAGCCTTCGGGGGAGCCGGTCCTCCCGGGAACGTCAACGCCCCCCACGCACCCGCCAGAGCCCACTTACCCTTGCTGCCTTCCGGCCCTGGGGGAGTTCGGTGAGATAGCGCCACGTGAGGGGCTGGTCCCCACCCTAGCGGATCCCGGACGCCGATTCGAACCCGCCGGCTGCCCGCCGGCCTGCCCGCCGACGGCCCCGGCCGTCCTCCGCCGAGGGCCCCGGGTACGGGTTCGCTAGCACTGCCTCGCGTCTTGTATTGTTTGCGGCGGAGGATTCGCCTAGTGGCCTAGGGCGCACGCTTGGAAAGCGTGTTGGGGGCAACCCCTCACGAGTTCGAATCTCGTATCCTCCGCACCGCCCATCAGGGCAGACGACGAAGGCCTCGACCGGTTCACCGGTCGGGGCCTTCGTCGTCGAGTGCCTGCGAACGGCACAAGCCATGCCAGGCGGAGGCCTCCCGGTCCGTGGTCAGGGCCTGCGCACCTCGTAGAGGAAACAGCCGTACTCCACCGCCCGGACATGCACGAGTGCGACCTCGGAGTCGTCGAAGGCCGTGTGCAGGGCCCGGTCCACAGCGGCTTGTGCGTGGCCGGGATCGTCCGGCAACCGCACGAGCGTGCCTCCCGTGATCCGCCCTTCGCCGCTGTACCGGCGGAAGACGCGCAGTGCCCCGGTCTCGGCGAAGGGATGGCCGAGCGCCGCGTCCGGGCCCGGGCCCGGGCACCGGTCGGTGTGGATGAAGACCGGACCCACCTCGTCATAGGCCCCCGGGTCGACGCCGGCCTCCGCCGCCCACCGGCGGAGCGGAGCGTAGGACACCAGAGAGATCCGCTCGCCGGCACGGCTGCGGCGCAAACAGCAGCGCAAAGGCGCCCCCTCCGTGTCGAGCGCGCAGGGGCAGAGGGCCGCGCCGGCATCGTCGCGTGTACGGAGCCCGTCGAGGATGCGCGGCGCGATGGCGATCGGTTGATGAGTCCCTGACGTCATGGGCTCAAGGCTGCACAGCGGACATCGCCGATGCTGGCGGGAATCCGACGTCGGGTCCACGTCGGTCCAACCGCCTGTGACTTGGGGACAGGGCAAGATAGAGGTACGGTTTAGTGAACTGTACTTCTATCTCCTGGGGCCGAGCGTGGACAAACCCGCCGAGATGTTCGACCGCGACCACGAGTGGTCGGCACTGAGCCGGTTCATCACGGATCCGCAGCCGGGCGCGACTCTCGGCGTGGTCTCGGGACGTCGCCGCCAGGGCAAGACATTCCTGCTGGACGCCGCCTGCCGTGCCACCGGAGGGTTCTATTTCGGTGCGACCGAGGCCGCCGACGCCGAATCCCTGCGGCGGATCAGCAGCGCACTGACCGCTCACGTCCGCCCTGCCAGTCCGTTTCACTTCGCCAACTGGTCGGAGGTGGTCGACGAGTTGCTCGCCCTCGGCGCCGAGCAGCCCGTCCCCGTCGTGATCGACGAGTTTCCGTACCTCGTCAAGGCCAACCCGGAGCTGCCCTCGATCATCCAGGAGGCCTTGCGCCCCCTGCGCGACCAGCGCACCGGTTCACGGACCCGGCTGCTGTTGTGCGGGTCCGCCCTGTCGTTCATGGGCCGGCTGCTGTCGGGGAACGCGCCGCTGCGCGGACGGGCGGGGCTGGAACTCGTCGTGCGCCCGCTCGACCACCGTCTCGCCGCCGAGTTCTGGAACATCGGAGACCCCCGTCTCGCCCTGCAGGTCAACGCGATCGTCGGTGGCACCCCCGCCTACCGGCGCGAATTCGCCCGCGGCGACAGCCCGGCCGGCCCGGATGACTTCGACGACTGGGTCGTGCGCACGGTCCTGAACCCCGAGACGCCCCTCTTCCGGGAAGCCCGGTACCTGCTGGCGGAGGAACCGGACCTCCGTGACACCGCCCTGTACCTGTCCGTCCTGGCGGCCGTGGCCGACGGTAACGCCACGCGCGGCGGCATGGCCGGCTATCTGGAGCGCAAGGCCACCGACATCGCCCACCCCATCAACGTCCTGGAGGACTCCGGTCTGCTGCACCGGGACGCCGACGCCTTCCGCGACAACCGCCCCACGTACCGCATCGCCGAACCCCTGATCGGCTTCTACCACGCCATCATGCGCCCGGTCTGGGACCAGTTGGAGCGCCCCGGCAGCGCCGCCCGGGTCTGGCAGGCCAGCCGCCGCCGCTTCGTCAGCAACGTCCTCGGCCCCCACTTCGAACAGGTCTGCCGCGACTGGGCCCTGCATCACGCCAGCCCCGATCTGCTCGGCGGCCTGCCCGCCCGTGTCGGTCACGGAATCGTCCACGACCCCGCAGCCCGCACCGGCAACGAGGTGGACGTGGCCGTTGTCGGTATCGCCGACGGGCATGCCAAGCCACCGCTCCTGGCCATCGGCGAAGCGAAGTGGAACGACACCATGGGACTCGCCCACATCGAACGCCTCGCGCGTATCCGCGAGCTCATCGCCCGGGCCGGCCGGTACGACACCACGAGGACCCGCTTGCTGTGTTTCAGCGGATCCGGCTTCAACGACAAGGCGCGCGCCGCCGCCGCGGCCTCGCCGGACATCGGGCTCATCGACCTGGCGCTGCTCTACGGACAGGCGTGAGGGGAGCGGCGTGGAGAGGCGGCGCCCGTGGGGTGCCGCCGCGGAGCGTCTACGGCGGTGTGCCGCCGCCGGGCGCTGGGGTGGCCGTCCCGGGCCGGTCCGCGGGCGGCTCGGTCGGTGAGGGGGTCGGTGTCGCCGGTGCCTTCGACGGTTCACGCGTGGCGGTGCCCGGGTCGGCCGGCGGGCGGGACTCCTGGGGGCGGGGGCTGCCGGAGGGAGGCAGGCCGGGGGACTCCGGCGCGGCGGACGGGGTGGGCCGCGGCGGCGGGGTGGAGGGCGTCGCGGGGCCGTGCGGGGGCGGCGCCTGGGGGGCCGTCGGGGACGCGGGCGCGCCGGGTGACGCCAGGTACAGCGGCAGGGCGACGAGGGCGGCGACGGCGCAGGACAGGGCGGCCCCGGCCGCGGTGCGGAGCAGCCGGCGGCGGGACGCGGCGCGGCGGATCGCCTCGTAGCGGCCGGGGGGCGGGCCGAGGGGGTCGGGGGCGGGGCGGAGGATCACCGCGAGGGGATCGTCGGGTCGGGAGGGTCCGCAGGGGTCGAAGGGCTCGAAGGGGTCGAAGGGCTCGAAGGGGTCGGAGTCCTGGCCGTCGCCGTCAAAGCGTGTGGTCAAGGCTTCTCCTCAGATGGGCACGGAGCAGTTCGCGGGCCGCGTGGAGGTCGGCCTTGACGGTTCCTTCCTTGCGCCCGGTCAGCGCGGACACCTCCCGGATCGGCATGTCAGCGTAGTAGTGCAGCAGGATCGGGACCCGCAGTCGCTGCGGCAGCGACTGGACGAGCAGCCGCACCGACGGGTCGGCCGGTTCGGTGTGCGGGCGGACGGCGGCCTCGGTGGTGGCCCGGCGCACGGCCCTGCGCTCGCGCTCCAGCTTGCGCCAGTGGTCCCGGACGAGGTTGGCCGCGGTGACGTAGAGGAAGCCGCGGGGCTCCTCCACGGACGTCCAGCGGGACCAGAGCCGGGTGAACGCCTCGGAGGCGATCTCGTGGGCCGTCTCGTCGTCGTCGACGAGACGGCGGCACCAGCCGGCGAGGCGCGGGTAGAGGGCGGCGAACAGCTCGGACGCCGCCTCGTCACGGGACCGTGCACGGGGCCGTTTCAACGTTCTCCAGGGTCGTGGGGGTGCCCGGAGGGAGGATGCCGGGCCGCCGGTGTGCGTTCCGCCGGCCGGCCCGGCATCCGTTCCGGTGTCAGGGCTTCGGGGCGTCCTGCTCGGTGAGCGCGGCGAAGACGATCACGCTGTCGCGGTACCCCTCGGCGGTCCGGGGGCCGCCGCACGTGATCAGCCGCAGTTCCGGGCGGGGCACGTCCCCGTAGACCTCCTCGGTCGGGAACTCCGCCTGGGCGACCGTCCGTACGGAGCCGACGGCGAAGGCCGCCGTCGTGCCGTCCTCCCGGTCCACCTCGATCCGGTCGCCCCCGCGCAGCCGCGCGAGATGCCGGAAGACCCCGTCCGCGTGGGCGCCGACCGTGACGTGGCCGAGGATGACCGACGGGCCGGCCCGCCCGGGGGGCGGCGAGTGCCGGTACCAGCCCGCCCGGTCGTTCGCCGTGGCCGGGGGCACCCGCACCGTGCCATCCGCCGCCAGCCCCAGCCGGATGACCGGGGTGTCGACCCCGATGGCCGGGATGCGCAGCGTGACGGGTGCCGCCCCCGGACCGCCGGGGGCCCGCCCCGGGTCCGCGGTGGCGGGGGAGGACGGCGAGGCCGCCGACGGTGGCGGTGGCGTGCCGCCGGCCGGCTCGGTCGCGGCCCGGTGGAGCCCTTGACCGCCGCAGCCCGCGAGCAGCGAGGACACCGCCGCGGCGGCGAAGGCGCGCCTGGACAGCGGGGTGGTCCGCCCGGGCCGGAGCGCCGTCCGCCCGGGCAGGGCCGTCGTCCTCCCCGGCAGGGCCGCCGTCCGCCCGGACGGCGGAGCCCCGCGCCCGGAGAGCCGGTTCACGCCCCGGTCGCCCGCCGGCGGCGTACGACGAAGGCCGCCGCACCACCCGCGACGAGCACCGCGGCGGCACCGCCGCCGATCAGTCCGCCCGCGGTGGTCCCGCCGGACGGCGCGGCGTCCGCCGTCACGCCGGTGTCGGGCGCGCCCGACGGTACGAGGGTGACCTGGCCCTCGGCCGGAGGCTCGGGCGCGGGAGTCGGCTCGGCCTCGGCCGTGCCGTCGGAGGGCGCGACGGTGGGGACCGGGGAGGCCGGGGCCGGCGACGCCTCGGAGGGTTCGGCCGTGGGGGCCGGAGTGGCGTCGGCCGGGGCGGTGTTCGCGGCCGGGCGGGCCGTGAGGGCCTCGGCCGCCCCGCCGGCGAACGCGGGTCCGGTGCCGGCGAGCACGGCGGTGCACGCGAGTGCCAGGGAACTGAGGACGGTTCGGCGCATGGGATCGCTCTCTTTCGTCGGTCCGCCCGCTACTCGGCGGCCCTCCCGGTACGCGGCGGGCCGAGGGACGGATCGTGCGGAGAGACGAGGCGGCGGTGGAGCGCGTTGTAAAGAGATGGCAAAGTCCGGCGACCGGGACCTCCAAGAGCTGTGGAACAGCGTCGTGTTCGGCCGCCCGGGCGGCCCTTCACGGAAGCCGGGACACCGGTCGGCTGCGGGCGGGGGCGAGCGCCCGGCGCGGTCGGCATCGACGGCCGCGGCGTCACGGAACCGTAAGCACCGATCAGGCCCTCGCCGGGCCGCCTGCGCCTAGATTCACCGCTGACGCCGAAACCCTGGAGCTGCCGTGCGAGTTCGTGTCCGTGCCCGTGCCCGTGCCCGTGCCCGTCGCCCGTTCCTTCCGGCCGCCCTCGCGGCCGTCGTCCTGTTCGCCGTCGCCGGATGCGGGTCCGGCACGGGTTCCGGTGCGTCCGGCGACCCGGGGAAGGCGGGGACCACCGGCGGTTCCGCCCCGGAGGCCGGGTCCGGAGACGACACGGGCGCGGACGGCGGGGAGCAGGGCGGGGACGCGGAAGGGGTGGCGAAGGTGCCGGACGCCTTCCGCTTCACCGGGGAGACCCTGGACGGGCAGAAGTTCGACGGAGCGGAGCTCGCCGGCAAGCCCACCGTTCTGTGGTTCTGGGCCCCGTGGTGCCCCAAGTGCAAGGCGCAGGGCCCGGAGACCGCGAAGGTGGCGCAGGAGTTCGAGGAAAAGGCCCACGTGGTCGGGGTCGCGGGTCTGGACAAGCCGGCGGCCATGAAGGAATTCGTCGGCTCGGCGAAGGTCGGCGGCTTCCCGCAGCTGAACGACGAACCGGGCGCGCTGTGGCGCAAGTTCGGCATCACCGAGCAGAGCACGTACGTGGTGCTCGACAAGACGGGGAAGAGGGTCTTCACCGGGAACCTGCCCGCCGGTGAGGGACTGGCGGGCAAGGTCGGCGAGCTGGTCGGCTGATCCGCCGTGCCGGACCTCGCCCTCACGACGCTCACCCTGGCCTTGACGGCGGGCATGCTCGCCGCGGTGAACCCGTGCGGTTTCGCACTGCTGCCCGCCTATCTCTCCCTGCTCGTCCTGGGCGGCGGCGGGGAGGACACCCCCTCGCGGACGACGCTGGTCGGCCGCGCGCTGACCGCGACCGCCGCCATGACGGCCGGCTTCACGGCCGTCTTCGCCGTGTTCGGGCTGGTCGTCGCCCCCGTCGCCGGACAGGTGCAGCGTCATCTGCCCTGGTTCACCGTCGTGTTCGGGCTGCTGCTGGGTCTCGTCGGGATCTGGCTGCTGGCCGGACGCCAACTGCCCGCGCTGCTGCCCAAGCTGCGCCGCGCGCCCGCCGTCTCCCGGTCCCTGCCGTCCATGGCGCTGTTCGGCGGCGCCTACGCCATCGCCTCCCTGGGCTGCACCATCGCGCCGTTCCTCGCCATCGTGGTCTCTGCCTTCCGCGGCGGTTCGGTGCTGCGGGGCGTGGTGCTCTTCGCCGCCTATGCGGCGGGGATGGGCCTGATCACCGGTGCCGCCGCACTGTCGGTGGCCCTGACCCGGACCGCACGGGTGGGCGGGCTGCGCCGGCTCGGCGGTGCCGCGTCCCGGCTGGGCGGCGGGCTGCTGCTCCTGGCCGGCGCCTATGTGGCGTACTACGGCTGGTACGAGATCCGGGCGCTGGACGGCGGTCCGGTCGCCGACCCCGTGGTCGACGGCGCGGGGACCGTGCAGAGGCTGCTCGCGGGGATGCTGGCGGAGGCCGGCGTGCCGGTGGTTGCGGCGGTGTTCGCCGTGTTGTCGGCGGGGGCGCTCATCCTCCGTCTCCGCCACGTCCGCCGGACCGCGAGCACGGCACCGGTGCCGGGGAACGGCCCGGACGGTGCGACCGGGGGACCGGCCCGGCGCACCCCCGAGCACCGGTGACGTTCGTCCACGTGTTCGCCGGCACCGAGCTGCCCGGGAGCCCTTCCCGGGAGCTCCGGCACCGTCTCCCGTTCCGCCCCGGCGCGGCCCGCGCTCCGGCGGCCGCTTCGGCACCCCCGGGCTTCCGTCCCGAACCCCGGGCGTTCGCCCGCCCCAACCAGCGGCCCCCGGACGGCGGTCGGCGTGCCGTGTCGCGCCCCCGGCCGGGTAACCGGGCGTCATGGACGGGATTCTGGTGGGGACGTGTTCCTGGACGGACCGTGCGCTGATCGCCTCCGGCTGGTATCCGCCCGGCCGCCGGGACGCGGAGGGGCGGCTGCGGCACTACGCCGAGCGCTTCCCGGTCGTCGAGGTCGACGCCTCGTACTACGCCCTGCCGAGCCGCCGCAACAGCGTGCTCTGGGCCGAACGCACCCCGCCCGGCTTCGTGTTCGACGTCAAGGCGTTCTCCCTGCTCACCGGGCATCCGACGCCGCAGGCGGCTCTGCCCGCCGATCTGCGTCCCGCGCTGCCACGGCAGCGGGGGCGCGGCACCGGAGGCACCGATCCGGCGCTGCTCGACGAGGTGTGGCAGCGCTTCACCTCGGCGCTCGAACCCCTGCGCGAGGCCGGACGGCTCGGCACCGTCCTGTTCCAGTTCCCGCCGTGGTTCGCGCCCGGCGCGCGGGCCGAAGGGGTCCTCGGCGCCTGCGCCGAGCGCACCGCGGGCTGGCCGGTCGCGGTCGAGTTCCGGCACCCGGACTGGTGGCGCGAGGACGCCCGCGACGCCACGGCCGCCCTGCTGACGCGACTGGGCTTCGCGGCCGTGGCGGTCGACATGGCGCAGGGCCTGCCCGCCTCGGTCCCGCCGGTCACCCCGGTGACGTCGCGGCGGCTCGGCGTGGTCCGCTTCCACGGACGCAGCCCCGCCTGGGGAACCGGCAGCAAGGAGGACCGGTTCCGGCACGGCTATACGGAGCCCGAACTGGTCGCGTGGCTGCCCCGGTTGCAGGCGATGGCGGGGCGGGCGGAACGGCTGCACGTGCTGTTCAACAACTGCTGCGGTGACGCGGCCGTCCGGGCCGCGGAATCGATGCGGGGGCTGCTCGGGCTGCCGGCCGGGGTCGTCTGAGCCGCCGCCGCGGACCGCGTGACGGCTCGGCACGCGGACCGTGCGGCGGCTCGGCACGCGGACCGTGCGGCGGCTCGGCACACGGACCGTGCGGCGGCTCGGCACGCGGACGGCGACGGCCCGTCCTGCGGCCTGTGTGACCGTCCGTCTCCCGGCCCGCCGGCGGCCGACTCACGGCCCTTCGGCCGCCTCCGGGACGACGAGGACGTCGCAGACCGCCTCCTGCGTGACATGCCGGGCGACACTGCCGAGCAGGGCACGGCCCAGCCGGTGGTGCCGGGTACCGGCGCCGACCACGACCAGTCCCGCGCCGTAGCGGTCGGCCAGCTCGGGGACGGCGTCCTCCGCGCGGCCCGGGGTGACCAGGATCCGCTCGGGCGGCGGTACGAGTCCGGCCGCCGCCCGCTCGATCTCCGCCCGCGTCCGCTCGGTGGCCGCGCCGCGCAGCTGTTCCAGTTCGGGTTCGCCCATCCCCCGCATCAGCAGCAGATGCTCGCCGGGGACGGTGGTGGCGTGCGCCAGCAGGTGCTCCGCGTCCGGGGTCAGCGCGATGCCGGTACCGGCCGCGGCGAAGGAGGACCCGGACGCGTCGACGGCGAGCAGCACCCGGCCGTAGGGCACCTCGGGCGGGGTCCGTACGACGAGGACGGGGATGTCGCTCGCCCGTACGAGGTTCTGCGGGGTGCCGCCGAGCGTCCCCCCGTCCCTCCGGTGCCCGCCGTGCGCCGCGACGACGAGCAGGTCCGCGTCCCGCTCCCCGGCCTCGTCCAGGAGTCCGGCCGCGACATTTCCGGAGCGCACCACGACCTGCGTCCCCACCCCTGCCGCGCACCGGTCGAGCTGCTCCCGCAGCCGGTCACCGGCGTGCGACAGGAGAGCGGGGTCCAGATCCGGGTCGGTCACGTGGACGGCGGTCAGCGCGGCGCCGTGCTGCGCGGCGAGCGCCGCGGCCCGTACGACGGCCTGCTCCGCGTGACCGGAGAGGTCGGTGGCCACCAGCACGTGCCGGGGCGGCTTCGCGTGCACCGGCGCTGTTCCCGCCGTTCCCGCCTGATGAGACATGCCGTCACGCTAGCCCGCCACCGGCCGCGGCGGCACCCTCGGACGGCGTCCCGGACCGCGGAACCTCGCACCACCCGGCGAGCGCGGTCCACCGGGGAGGGTCGTGAACGGTGGCGGCGATACCCGGCACCGCCCGTCGGCGTTCGGACCCCGCGCCCGCTCCGCCGCCGCGTCCGCTCCGCCGTCCCGCCGCGCGTTCAGGCGCCGTGCCCGCCCGCGCCGGGACCCCGCTCCCGGCCCGCACCGCCCGTACCGCCCGCGCCGCCGGCCGCGTCCCGTTCCGCCCGCGCCACGTTCTCCTTGACGAGCAGGAAGCTGTCCGGCGTGACGGAGATGGAGTCGATGCCGGCGCCCACCAGGAAGCGGGCGAAGTCCGGGTCGTCGCTGGGACGCTGGCCGCACAGTCCGGTCTTGCGTCCCTTGTCGTGCGCCGTCTCGATCAGGTATTCAATGCCGCGGGTGACGGCCGGGTCGCGCTCGTTGAACGCCGAGGCCAGCAGCTCCGAGTCGCGGTCGATCCCCAGGGTCAGCTGGGTGAGGTCGTTGCTGCCGATGGAGAAGCCGTCGAAGCGGTCGGCGAACTCCGCCGCGAGGACGATGTTCGAGGGGATCTCCGCCATCACGTAGATCTCCAGCCCCTCCCGGCCGCGCTCCAGGCCGTGGGCGGCCATCGTCTCCAGCACCCGGTCGGCCTCCGTGAGGGTGCGGCAGAACGGGATCATGACGACCGTGTTCGTCAGCCCCATCTCGTCGCGCACCCGGCGGATGGCGCGGCACTCCAGGGCGAAGCCCTCCCGGTAGCCCTCGCTGTAGTAGCGGCTGGCACCGCGCCAGCCCAGCATGGGGTTCTCCTCCCCCGGTTCGAACGGCTCGCCGCCGATGAGCCGGGCGTACTCGTTGGTCTTGAAGTCGCTCATGCGGACGATGACCGGCTTGGGCCACCAGGCGGCGGCGATCCGGGCGACGCCGTGGGCCAGCCGGTCGACGAAGAAGGCCGTCTTGTCGTCGTAGCCGCGGGTGAGGGCGTCGATGCGGGCGCGGGCCTCCGCGTCCTCCAGGGTGTCGTAGTGGACGAGCGCCATCGGGTGAACCTTGATGTGGTTGTTGACGACGAACTCCATCCGGGCCAGCCCCACACCGTCCGCCGGCAGCCGCCACCAGCGGAAGGCCGCCGAGGGATTGGCGATGTTCAGCATGACCCGCGTGCGGGTGGGCGCGATGTCCGCGAGGTCGATCTCGCGTTCCTCGTAGTCGAGGATGCCGGGGTAGACGTGGCCCTCCTCGCCCTCGGCGCAGGAGACGGTGATCTCGTGGCCGCTGCTCAGCTCGGTGGTGGCGTTCCCGGTGCCCACGACGGCGGCGAGGCCCAGCTCCCGGCTGACGATGGCGGCGTGCGAGGTGCGGCCGCCGCGGTCGGTGACGATGGCCGCCGCCCGCTTCATGATCGGTTCCCAGTCGGGGTCGGTGGCGCCGGTGACCAGGACGGCCCCGTCCTCGAAGTCGGCGATCTCCCGCGCGGTCCGCAGCCGGCAGACCTTGCCGGTGGCGATGGCGTCGCCGACGGCCAGGCCGGTCACCAGCGGACCGTCGTGGCCGGTCAGCCGGTACGAGCGGAGGGTCGCGGCCTCCTTGCGGGTCTGCACGGTCTCCGGGCGGGCCTGGACGACGGAGAGTTCACCGGTCCGCCCGTCCTTGGCCCACTCCAGGTCCATCGGGCGGCCGTAGTGCTCCTCGACGACGACGGCCCACTCGGCGAGCGCAAGGATCTCCTCGTCGCCGAGGACGCAGGACGTCCGCTCCTCCTCCGAGGTCTCCACGGTCTCGGTCGGCGCCCGCCCCGGTCCCCCGGGCCCGTAGACGATCTTCGTCTGCTTGCGGCCGGCCGTCCGGGAGATCACCGGCTTCAGCCCCGGCCGGCCGAGCAGCGGCTTGAAGACCAGGTACTCGTCCGGGTCCACGGTGCCGGAGACGACGGACTCGCCCAGCCCGTACGCCGCGTTGACCAGCACGACGCGGGGGAAACCGCTGTCCGTGTCGAGGGTGAACGCGACCCCGGCGCCCGCCAGATCGGAGCGGACCATCTCCTGGACGCCCACGGACAGCGCCACGTGCAGATGGCCGAATCCGTGGTGCTCGCGGTAGCTGATCGCCCGGTCGGTGAAGAGCGAGGCGTAGCAGCGCCGGCAGGCGTCGAGCAGCGCCTCCTCGCCGGTGATGTTGAGGAAGGTCTCCTGCTGCCCGGCGAAACTGGCCTCGGGCAGGTCCTCGGCGGTGGCGCTGCTGCGCACCGCGACGTCCGGGTCGTCCCGCCCCAGCCGGGCGGCGAGCGCCCGGTAGGCCTCCCGCACGGCGGCGGTCAGGCGGGGCGGGAGCTCCGCGCCGAGGATCAGCTCCCGGATCGCCCGGCCGGCCTCCGCCGGTGGCACGGTCCCCGCGCGCAGCGCGTCGAGCCGTTCCCGGACGCGGTCCCGCAGCCCGCCGGTGTCCAGGAACTCCTCGTAGGCGGCGGCGGTGGTGGCGAAGCCCGGGGGAACCCGGACGCCCCGGGCGGAGAGGGTGGAGATCATCTCGCCCAGGGAGGCGTTCTTGCCGCCGACCACCGCGACATCGCCGGAGGAGAGGTCCTCGAACCACCGCACCATGGCGGGCCCGGCATCCTGACTGGCCATGCGGCCCGGGTAACCCCGAACGGGCGAGCAAAACAGACCATAACGGATATCTCTTCGCCCGGCCGAACGCCCCTGCTCCCTCCGCCGTACGCGCCGCGAACGGGACCGTTGTCCCCGCCAGCCGGGGCCGTTCCTCCCTGGCGGAGCCGGCGGGCGGGCAGCAGGATGAAGATCAACGCACCGACGAACAGGGAGCTGACATGGGCCGCTTGAACGGTCGTACGGCCATCATCACGGGCGGGGCGCGGGGCATCGGCGCGGCCATGGCCCGCCTGTTCACCGCGGAGGGCGCCTCCGTCGTCATCGGCGACGTGCTGCGCGATGAGGGCGAGGCGCTGGCCGCCGAACTGGGCCCCGCCGCCCGCTTCCAGCCGCTGGACGTCACCGCCGCGGAGGACTGGTCCGCCGCCGTCGCGGCGGCCGAGGAGGCGTACGGACCGGTGTCCGTGCTGGTCAACAACGCGGGCGTCGTCGACTTCGCCACCGTCGGGGAGCAGAGCCCCGAGGCCTTCCGGCGCGTCCTCGACATCAATCTCTACGGCGCCTGGCTGGGCATGCACACGGCTCTGCCGTCGCTGCGCCGGGCGGGCGGGGGCGCCGTCGTCAACGTCTCGTCCACGGCGGGGCTGATGGGCTACGCCAACCTCGGCGCCTACACGGCGAGCAAGTGGGGTCTGCGCGGTCTGACGAAGTCGGCGGCGCTGGAGATGGCCCCGGACGGGGTGCGCGTCTGCTCCGTCCACCCCGGCCCGATCGCCACGCCGATGACCGCCGGACTGGACCCGTCCCTGGTCGCCACCCAGCCGATCCAGCGCTTCGGGGAGCCGGAGGAGGTCGCGCGGATGGCGCTGTTCGTCGTCGCGGACGCGACGTTCTCCACCGGCTGCGAGTTCGTCGTGGACGGCGGCGCGACCACCGGTTCCCCGCTGCTGGTGGAGGCCCCGGAGGAGTGAACCGTGCCGGTGCCGCCGGGGAGGCGCCGGCCCGGCGGTGCCCTGCGGTGCACGGAGCCGGCCCCGGCGGGCCACCGGTACGCCACCGCGCACACGGCCCGTCAGGGCGCCACCGCGCACACGGCCCGTCAGGGCGCCCGCTCCGCCACGAAGTCGGCGGCGCCCTCGAGGGTGTCCAGGGCCGGGTAGTCCGCGTCGTCGATGTGGTAGCCGGTGCGCTCGGCCAGCTTCGTCACCACGCCCAGGAAGTCCAGCGAGTCCAGTTCCAGCACCTCGCGGAAGGGCGCGTCACCCGGCAGCCCGTCCACGTCGGCGTTCGGGGCGACGCTGAGGATCGCTTCCTTGACGGCCGCGAGGGCCTCGGTCCGGTTCACGGTGCCTCCGGTCTCTGCGGCGGTCGGTTCGGGGCGGCCGACGGCGGGAACGGCGCGGGAACGCCGGTGCGAAGCCTGCCCCCAGCGGCCCGTACCCGCCGGGCCCCGGCGGCCCGCACGCGCCGGGCCGTCCGCGCGTTCGCACGCCCGTCCGCACCCGGGCCCCCGGTCGCCCGCCGGCCCGTCCGCGCCGCGCTCACGCCGCGCCCCTCAGCCCGGGCGGACCGCCTTCCGTCGACCCGGTCCCGCGGGCCCGCAGCAGCCGCCGCATCACCTTGCCGCTGCGCGTCTTCGGCAGCTCGCGGTCGAAGACGATGTCCCGGGGCGCCACCGCCGGCCCGAGCCGCTCCCGGCCGAACGCGAGCAGTTCCCGGCGGAGTTCGGGGGTCTCCCGCTCGCCGGGCCGCAGGCTGACGAACGCCTTCACGATCTCGCCCGCCACCGGATGCGGCGTCCCGACGACCCCGGCCTCCGCGACGGCCGGATGCTCCATCAGGGCGCTCTCCACCTCGAACGGCCCGATCAGGTGCCCGGACGACACGATCACGTCGTCGGCGCGGCCCACGAACCAGTACCAGCCGTCCTCGTCCACCCGCGCCACGTCCCCGGTCAGATACCAGCCGCCGGCGAAGCACCGCTCGTAGCGCTCCCGGTCGTGCAGATAGCCGCGGAACATGGACGGCCAGCCGGGCCGCAGCGCCAGCTCCCCCTCGGCACCCGGCTCGGTCAGCACCCGCACCCGGCCGCCGGTCACCAGCGCCCGCCCGTCCCCGCCCCGCTCCAGCACCGCGGCCTCGACGCCGGGCAGCGGACGGCCCATGGAGCCCGGCCGGATCTCCCCGGCCGCCGGGTTGGCGATCAGGATGCAGCCGGTCTCGGTCTGCCACCAGGTGTCGTGGACCGGCAGCCCCAGCACCTCCCGCCCCCAGCGCACCACCTCCGGGTTCAGCGGCTCCCCGACGCCGGCGACGAAACGCAGCCGGGGCAGCCGGGGCGGCTCCGCGCCGCCGGGCAGCCGGTGCGGCCCGCGCCGCGGGACGGCGCGCATCAGCATCCGGAGCGCGGTGGGGGAGGTGTACCAGACGGTGACCTCCTGCTCGGCGAGGATGCGCAGCCAGCGCTCCGCGCCGTACTCGCCCTCGTCGACGATCACCGTCGCCCCGTGGGTGAGCGGGGCGATCAGGCCGTACGACATGCCGGTCACCCAGCCCGGGTCGGCGGTGCACCAGTAGACGTCGTCCGGGCGCAGGCCGAGGGCCGAGGCGGCGGTGGCGTGGTGGGCCACGACGGCCTCGTGGACGTGGACCGCGCCCTTGGGCGGCCCGGAGGTGCCGCTGGTGAAGTGGAGCAGCGCCATGTCGCCGGGTCCGGTCGCGACGGTGGTGTACCGCTCCCCGGCCGCGCCGGTGGCCGCCAGGGCCCGGTCGAAGGAGAGCACGCCGGGCTCCGGGCCCTGCCCGGGGACGGCCGCGCCCTCGTGGCCGAGCAGGAGGACGTACTCCAGCTCGGGCAGGTGTTCCCGCGCGTCCGCGACCTTGCGGTGGTACAGCGCCTCCGTCGTCACCAGCACCCGCGCGTCGCCCCGCCGCAGCCGCTGCCGCACCGGCCCGGGGCCGAACGAGGAGAACAGCGGCGCCGCCACACTGCCGTGCTTCAGCGTGCCGAGCACGGCCGTGAACAGCTCCGGGCAGGGCCCCAGCAGGGTGCAGACCCGGTCGCCGCGCCCCACCCCCAGCCCGGCCAGCACCTGCGCGAACCGGGCGCTGCTCCGCGCCAGTTGCGCGTAGCTGACGGTGCTGGTGCGACCGTCGCGGTGGACACGGCGCAGCGCCGCCCGGTCCCCCCGCCCCGCCGCCACATGGCGGTCCACCGCCTCGTACGCGATGTTGAGACGGCCGCCGGGCAAGCCCGCGAGCCGCTCGCGCGCCGCGTCCCAGCCGGACTGCTGCCGCTCCTCCCGCGGCCGGCCGTGGTCCCGGCCCTTCGCGCTGCCGGGCGGATGCGGGCTCTTGCGGAGGGTGTGCGCTGCCATGACCGGTCCTCTCCTGACGCCTGCCAGGTACCCCCAGCATGGTGGATTCCACACCAACCGGCACATCGGAGGCGCATGCCGCGTTCTCCGTACATGCCGCGTGCCCGGCCGGGCCGGATACTGCCGTCATGACCGGAGAAGCGCCGTCGCGGGACGTCCTCACCACCGACCTCTACGAGGCGACCATGTGCCTCGCCTATCTGCGGGAGGGGATGACCGGCGAGGCCGTCTTCAGCCTGTTCGTCCGCAAGCTCCCGCCCGGCCGCGGCTTCCTCGTCGCCGCGGGCCTCGAAGCGGCGCTCGACCACCTTTCCCGGCTCCGCGTCGGCCCCGCCGAGGCGGCCGCCTTCGCGGCGGCGATGAACCGGCCCGCCGGGGAGCTGGAGGCGATGAACGGCCTGGAGTTCCGCGGCGAGGTCCGCGCCGTCCCCGAGGGCCGGATCGTGCTGGCCGGCGAACCGCTGCTGGAGGTCACCGCGCCGCTGCCGCAGGCCCAGCTCGCGGAGACCATCCTGCTCAACCAGCTCAGCCACCAGACGGCGGTCGCCTCCAAGACGGCCCGCTGCGTTCTCGCCGCCCGCGGCCGCCCGGTCGTGGACTTCGCGCTGCGCCGGACCCACGGCACCGAGGCCGGCCACGCCATGGCCCGGCTGAGCGCCCTCACCGGCTTCGCGGGCACCAGCGACGTCGCCGCCGCCCACGCCTACGGCCTGCGGGCCGTCGGCACCATGGCGCACTCCTACATCGAGGCGTACGAGGACGAGGAGACCGCCTTCCACGCCTTCGCCCGCGCCCACCCCGGCCCGGTGACGCTGCTGGTGGACACCTACGACACCGAGGCCGGCGTCCGCACCGCCGCGCGCGTGCTGCGCGACCTCGGCTACGGCCCCGGCTGCGCGATCCGCCTCGACAGCGGGGACCTGGGCGAACTGGCCGTCCGCTCCCGGCACATCCTCGACGCGGCCGGGCTGCCCGAGGTGCGGATCACGGCGAGCGGCGGCCTGGACGAGTACGAGATCGAACGGCTGGTGGAGTCGGGCGCCCCGATCGACACCTACGCGGTCGGTACCAAGGCCGGCGTCTCAGCCGACGCCCCGTATCTGGACTCCGCCTACAAGCTCGTCGCCCACGAGGGGCGGCCGGTCATGAAGCTGTCGCGCCGGAAGGTCACCCGGCCGGCGGCCAAACAGGTCTTCCGCCGCCCCGGCCTGCGGGACACCGTCGCGCTCCGGGACGAGCCGGTGCCGCCGGGCGCCGAACCGCTGCTGGAGACGGTGATGACCGGCGGCCGGCGCACCGGCCCGGCGCTCACCCCGGCGGCCGCCCTCGACGCCGCCCGGCGCCGCTTCGAGGCCGATCTGGCCCAACTGCCGGACGCCGCCCGCCGGATCAGGGACCCACGGGCCCCGGAGGCGCAGATCTCCGGGGCGCTGACCCGGCTCACCGATGAGGTGCGCCGGCGGATCGAGACCCGCGTCCTGGGCACGCCGCGCCACTGAGGGCAGCACCGGGCGGGGCCGCCGCCGGGGCGGGGCGGGCTCGGGCGGGCGTCAGGACCGGCGGTCCGGTCCGCCCTCGTGGTGCAGATGGCGGATGTGCGCGTCGGGTCCGGGGAAGACCACGCTCACCCGGCCGGTGTCCGACCAGCGCACGTCGTACGGGGGTGAGCCGTCGGCGTGGTGCAGCCCGACGATCTCACCGTCCCGCCGGGCGCCGCCCGTCGTTCCGCTCTCCACCACGATCTGGTCGCCGAGCTGTGCCCGCATCGTCCTCACCGCTCTCGTCCGAAAGCTTCCGGGGCTTCCGCTTCCAGCGTGGCACGCCCGCGCGAAGGGGGCGCGGTGGCGAAGGGAACGGCCCCGTCCGGGCGCCCTTCCGGCCCTCCGCCCCGCGTACCCGTCCGGCCGCACCCGCGCGGCGGGGCCGGGGGCCGAACGTGAAAATTCGAGGTGAAAGCGTCGCGGCCGTTCCCAGCGGCCACCCGCATCCCTTAACTTTCCCTTCCACACGGACTGTTCGCATCACGGATTCGAACCACCGGATGCCGGACAGTCCGCCGCCGACCGCCCCCCATCGGCCCAGCCCTCTGCCGGAAGGATCTTCCGTGGAAGCTCGCCACCCGCGCCGGGCGATAGCGGCCATCGCCGCCGCCGCGCTCGCCACTCCGCTGCTGCTGGCCTCGGCCGGCCCGGCCACCGCCCAGCAGGACCCGGCCCACCGCGCCGCCCACCTCGCAAAGAAGCTGGTCAAGCACTCCTCCGCCGAGAACGCCCACCGCCACCTGGAGAGATTCCAGGCGATCGCCGACTCCACCGGCGGCCACCGCGCCGCAGGCACCCTCGGCTACGACGCGTCCGCCGCCTACGTCTACAAACTGCTCAAGAAGGCCGGCTACCAGGTCTCCTACGACGACTTCACGTTCGTCTACACCGAGACGCTCGCCGAGAAGCTCTCCGTGGTCACGCCCGACGCCCGGGACATCGAGGTCTCGGCCATGACCTACACCACCAGCACCCCCGAGGGCGGCATCACCGCCCCCGTCGCCGCCGCACCGGTGGACGAGGACGGCACCAGCGGCTGCGACGCCGCCGACTACGCCGGCCAGACCTTCACCGGGAAGGTCGCGCTCATCAAGCGCGGCGGCTGCACCTTCGCTCAGAAGCAGGCCACGGCCGCCGACGCCGGAGCCGTCGGGGCGATCATCTACAACAACACCGACGGCGCCCTCGCCGGGACCCTCGGCGCCGCGGACGCCGGCCGCATCCCCACCGGCGGCATCACCCAGGAGGCCGGTGAGGCCCTCGCCGCCGAGGCCACGCAGGGCGAGGTCACGGTGACGTACGAGATCCGGGCCCTCCAGGAGGAGCGCACCACCCGCAACGTCATCGCGGAGACCCGCGGCGGACGGGCCGACCGCACCGTGATGCTCGGCGCCCACCTCGACTCCGTCGCCAAGGGCCCCGGCATCAACGACAACGGATCCGGCTCGGCCGGTCTGCTGGAAGTGGCGCTGCAACTGGCGAAGGCCCACGACAAGCCCGCCAACAAGGTGCGCTTCGCCTGGTGGTCGGCCGAGGAACTGGGTCTGCAGGGCGCCGAGAACTACGTCGCCGATCTCAGCGAGGCGCAGCGCGAGCAGATCGAGCTGTACCTCAACTTCGACATGATCGCCTCGCCCAACTACGGCCTCTTCGTCTACGACGGCGACGACTCCGACGCCGTGGGCGCCGGACCGGGCCCCGAGGGATCCGCCCAGATCGAGCGCCAGATCACGGACTTCCTCGACCGCAGCGGCACGCCGCACGCGGGCACGGACTTCACCGGGCGCTCGGACTACGGCCCCTTCATCGAGGCCGGCATCCCCTCGGGCGGCACCTTCACCGGCGCCGAGGGCGTCAAGACGGAGCAGCAGGCCGAGCTGTTCGGCGGGCAGGCGGGCGTCGCGTACGACCCCTGCTACCACGAGGCGTGCGACGACCTGTCGAACGTCAGCATGGAGGCCTTCGACGCCAACATCGACGTGATCGCCAACGCCGTCGGCACCTACGCCCACGACCTGCGCTCCCTCACCGAGCCGGTGGAGTCGGTGCCCACCGACGGTGACGCGGGCAGCGGCGGCGGTCTGCACGACGGCCACACGCACGACCGCCCCACCGAGTAACACCGGCGGAGCCGGGCACCCCGGCCGCCTGCCTCCCCGCCGCGCGTGACCGCGGACGCCGGGCCCTCCGCCCGGCGTCCGCGGCGCACGCGCGGGCGCTCCGGACACGGATCGCCGCGAACCGGCTCCCGCCGCGAGGCTGCGCCCGGAGTGCCCGGCCCGGTAGGCTTTCCGTGTGATCTTCAAGCGCATCGGAAACGGGCGGCCGTACCCGGACCACGGCCGGGACAGCACCCGCCAGTGGGCGGACGTGGCTCCCCGCCCGGTCCGCCTCGACCAGCTGGTGACGACCAAGGGACAGCTCGACCTGGAGACGCTCCTCGCCGAGGACTCGACCTTCTACGGCGATCTCTTCGCGCACGTCGTGAAGTGGCAGGGCGACCTCTACCTGGAGGACGGGCTGCACCGCGCCGTCCGCGCCGCGCTCCAGCAGCGCCAGGTGCTCCACGCCCGCGTGCTCGAACTCGGCTGACCAGGCCGGCCGCCGGCCCGCCCCGGGGGATCGCGCGAGGTCGCGGCAGGACCGCGGGGACTGCCCCTTTCGGGTTGAGGGGCCCGCCACACATTGATCCTTTAGTAGGCAGAAATGACAGCCCGCACTACGCTGCGCCCATGAGCATGCTCACTCCTCCCGGCATGGGCGGGAAGTACCGCATCACGGGCAACCGTTACCCGCGGATGCGCAGGCCGCGGCACCGACGCGTCGTTCTCGCGGCGATCGGCGCCACCGCGGCCGTCGCCCTCATCGGGTGGGGCACGTTCCAGGTCGTCGGCATCTTCTCGGGCGGCGGGGTCGAGGCCCGCGCGGCCGCCGGCGCCAAGAACTGCGGGGTGGGCCGGCAGGCGAGCGCGTCCCCCGCTCCGAAGCCGAGGGTGCTGCCGAAGCCCGGCCAGATCACGGTCAACGTCTACAACGCCACCACCCGCGGCGGGCTGGCCAAGAAGACGGCCACGGCGCTGAAGAAGCGCGGCTTCACGATCGGCAAGGTGGACAACGCCCCGGCCGCGTACGACAAGAAGGTCAAGGACGCCGCGCTGCTGCTGGGCGCGCCCGCGGCGGAGAAGGGCGCGTTCGAGGTGCTCGGCGCCCAGCTCACCGGTGCGAGGACGAAGCAGGACAAGAGCCGCGAGAAGCCGGCCGAGATCGACTTCATCATCGGCAAGGCCTTCACCAAGCTGGTCCCCGAGGAGCGGGCCGTCGAGACGGTCACCGCCCTCGTCAGCCCCTCGCCGAAGCCCTCCGCCCGCCCGGAGTGCTGAACCGGCCGCCGAAAGCGGCGGAGCCCGCCACCCCATCGGGTGGCGGGCTCCGCCGCGTGGGTACGGGGCCGCGCGGGTCCGGGCCGCGGGGGTCCGGGTCGCGTGGGGTGACGGAGGTCAGCCCGCGGTGCCGTACATGCGGTCCCCCGCGTCACCGAGGCCGGGCACGATGTAGCCGTGCTCGTTCAGCCGCTCGTCCACCGCGGCCGTCACGACCGTGACCGGAGCGCCGTTCAGCTCCCGCTCCATCAGGTCGACGCCCTCGGGCGCCGCGAGCAGGCAGAGGGCGGTGACGTCGTCCGCGCCCCGGGTGATCAGCTCATTGATCGCCGCGACCAGCGTGCCGCCGGTCGCCAGCATCGGGTCCAGGACGTAGACCTGCCGCCCGGAGAGGTCGTCCGGCATCCGGGTCGCGTACGTCGACGCCTGCAGCGTCTCCTCGTTGCGGAGCATGCCGAGGAAGCCCACCTCGGCGGTGGGCAGCAGCCGCACCATGCCCTCCAGCATCCCCAGGCCGGCCCGCAGGATCGGCACGACCAGGGGGCGCGGGTGGGAGAGCCGCACCCCGGTGGTCGCGGTCACCGGGGTCTCGATGCCGACCTGTTCGGTGCGCACATCGCGCGTGGCCTCGTAGGCGAGCAGGGTCACCAGTTCGTCGGCGAGCCGCCGGAAGGTGGGGGAGTCGGTGCGCTTGTCGCGCAGTGTGGTGAGTTTGTGCGCCACCAGCGGGTGGTCGACGACGTGGATCCGCATGGCACCGACACTAACCGCTCCCCGGGCGGGCGTGCGCCGGGGCGTGCGCCGCGCGGGACCGGAGGCGCACGCCCCGGTCCGCCTTCCCGGCGTCCGGTCGCATCAACGCGCGCGCTCGGGGAAAGTGGGAGGAATACCCCCCGGGCCACGGCGCCCGGGACCTGGCACTGCCGTTCGGGCAGTGCGGCGAGCGGATGGGAAGGGTGTCTGCATGGCGCACCGCGACCGGGGAACCGACGAGGCGGCGCCGGCGACCGCGGCGGAGGCCGCCGCGGAGCGGCGCCGGCGCCGTGCCCAGTTCCTGCGCGAACTCCACGAGGCCCGGGAGCTCCGCGACCGGGTGCAGCCGCGGCGCGCCCGCGCCGCCCGGATGCGCCAGCAGATGAGGATGCGCACCTTCCGCTGGTGAGCGGGGGCGAAGCTCCCGGGACACACCCCCGACAGCCGTACCCCGCCCCCCAATTCGGAGCAGCTTCGAACCGTCCCGATCAGGCCTGATAAGAGACCGATCACAGGACTGGTACACGACGCACAGTCGAAGACCTCTCACAATGGCGCTGTTTCTGCCACGATTCCGAGTGGACGGGACAGCGGAACCAACCGCGCCGCCCGGTACGTCCCCGGCACACGCCTATGACCAGTGGGAGAGTCACGGTGTACTTCGCCGCACTGCTCGCGCGCACCGAAGACGGGTGGGAAGCGAGCGACACAGAGCTCGACGACGTGGAGTCCCTGGCCGATCTGATGGATCTGGCCCGAGGGGCATCGACCGACGACGACACGGTGATCGCCTTCATCGAACAGGAGGACGCCTGGTTCGGCCTCCTGCGGGTCGACGGCGAGGAGGATCCGCGCATCTTCATCTCCGACGGGGCGGCCGCCGCCCGCAGCTCGTACGGCGAGATCCTGCTCACCGACGAACTGCTCGGCAGGAACCCGGACGACCTCGACGGCTTGGTCGACCTCGACGGCACGGAGGACGGCGAGCCGGAGGACGAGGAGGAGACCGCCGACGACGGCGTGCCGCCCGGCCCGATCGGGGACTCGCTGGTGCTCGACGACCTCGGGATGGCCGAACGGGAACTGCTGTCCCTGGACACGGACGCGCTCAGCTCGATCGCCGACGCCCTCGGCTGCGTGGACGTCCTGGAAGCGGTCCGCTGAGCCGCGGGCCGCACCGCCCCTGCCCGACACTGTCCCCATGGACGACATCCCTCCCCCGGCCGGACCGGGCGTACGGACCGGCCGGCCCGGCACCGACGGCCCTGCCGAGCCCTCACCCGATCCGGTACGCGACCGCTGGCGGCCCCCCATGCACCTGGCCCTGGCCGAGGCCGTCCGGGCACCGGAGACGGGTGACGTCCCGGTGGGCGCCGTCGTCCTCGGCCCGGACGGTTCCGTGCTCGGCCGCGGCCGCAACGAGCGGGAGGCCACCGGCGACCCGACGGCGCACGCCGAGGTCCTCGCGCTCCGCGAGGCGGCCCGCGCCCTCGGCGAGTGGCGGCTGTCCGGCTGCGCTCTCGTGGTGACCCTGGAGCCCTGCACCATGTGCGCGGGCGCCGCCGTCCTCTCCCGCGTCGACCGGATCGTGTACGGCGCCCCCGACGCCAAGGCGGGCGCGGCCGGCTCGCTCTGGGACGTCGTACGGGACCGCCGGCTCAACCACCGCCCGGAGGTGATCCACGGGGTGCTCGCCGAGGACTGCGCCGCCCTGCTGACCCGCTTCTTCCGCGGCGGGGACGCCTGACGGTCCCGCGCCGCGGGGCCGCGCCGCCGGGGCCGCGGGGAACCGGATTTCGATCCCGGGGCCGCCTCCGCTAAGCTCTCTCCCGGTAGCGTGTCCGAGCGGCCGAAGGAGCTCGCCTCGAAAGCGAGTGTGGCGCAAGTCACCGAGGGTTCAAATCCCTCCGCTACCGCTCTCCGTGAAGGGCCCCGCCGATCCGGCGGGGCCCTTCACGCGTTCCCTTTCCGCATCCTCCGCGGCATCGGGTATCCCCAGGCCACCGGCCCGTTGCCCGGAGCGGAAAGATCGCCCTACGCTCTGGCCCCGCACCCGTGTTCGGGCGCTAGACTCACGCGACTGCTCAGGGGGCAGCACGCTCGGCACCGGAGCAGGGAGGCGTTCCGACATGGCACAGGCGAAGAAGATCGCGATGTATCTGCTCATCGTCTTCGTGCTGTACACGATCATCACCTCCCCCGACCGGGCCGGAGAGCTCGTCCAGATAGGCTTCGACGGCATATCCACCGCCGCCAAGGGCGTCGGCGATTTCATGTCCCGGCTGGTCAACTGAGCCGTCCGGCGTCCCGGTCACGGGCCTCCGGCGACCGGCCGGAGCCGCCGGTCCCCGCCGGTCCGGCGAGCCGTGAGCCCGTGAGCCCTGCGAGGAGCGTCCCGTGATCCGCCATCTGGTCCTGATCAAGCTGAACGACGGCGTGCGGCGCGACGACCCGCGGGCCGTCGCCGGCGCCGAGGCGTTCCGCCGGCTCGGCGACGTCATCCCGGAGCTGGAGTTCTGGGAGTGCGCCTGGAACATCACCGACCGGCCCATCGCCCACGACTTCGCCATCAACTCCGCCGTGGCCGACACGGACGCCCTGCGGCGCTACCTGGAGCACCCGGCGCACCAGGCCGCCGCGGCGATGTGGCGCGAGTTCGCCACCTGGGTGATCGCCGACTACGAGTTCTGAGGCCGCGACCGGCCGCGGGCGGCCCCTCACCCACCCCGGGTGAGGGGCCGCCGCCGTACCCGGCCCCGACCCGAACACCCCCGGGGCACACCCGCGAGCGGGCGCGGGACGCCCGGAGCGGCTGATCCGCAACGACTGCCGGGCCGGCGTCACCGGCCGCGCCGACGGCCCAACTTGCCACGGACACGGCGGTATCCGGTGCTTGCACACGACGCGCATGTCTTGTGATGCTATGACCGCTTTTGCCGGATGATGACTTCTGTGAAGGGGTGGCATGACCGCTTCGGCTCGCACCGCGCCCGCTGCGCCCGCGACACCCTTCCGGAGCGGCATCGGCCGATCCCGCGAAAGCCGGGGCGCCGACACCCGCGCCCTCACCCAGGTCCTCTTCCAGAAGCTCTCCGGACTGACCCCCGGCACCGCCGAGCACGCCCGGGTGCGCACCGCCCTGATCGAGGCGAACCTGCCGCTGGTGCGCTACGCCGCCGCCCGCTTCCGCAGCCGCAACGAGCCGATGGAGGACGTGGTCCAGGTCGGCACCATCGGCCTGATCAACGCCATCGACCGGTTCGACCCCGAACGCGGCGTCCAGTTCCCCACCTTCGCCATGCCCACCGTCATCGGCGAGATCAAGCGCTACTTCCGCGACAACGTCCGCACCGTCCACGTGCCTCGCCGGCTGCACGAGTTGTGGGTCCAGGTGAACGGCGCCACCGAGGATCTGACGGTGCAGCACGGACGGTCCCCCACCACCGCCGAGATCGCCGAGCGCCTGCGCATCCCCGAGGAGGACGTGCTCGCCTGCATCGAGGCCGGCCGCTCGTACCACGCGACCTCGCTGGAGGCGGCCCAGGAGGGCGACGGGCTGCCCGGCCTGGTCGACCGGCTGGGCTACGAGGACCCGGCGCTCGCCGGTGTCGAGCACCGCGATCTGGTGCGGCATCTCCTGGTCCAGTTGCCCGAGCGCGAGCAGCGCATCCTGATGCTCCGCTACTACAACAATCTGACGCAGTCGCAGATCAGCGCGGAGCTGGGGGTCAGTCAGATGCACGTGTCACGGCTGCTGTCGAGGAGCTTCGCGCGCCTGAGGTCCGCCAATAGAATCGAGGCGTAACCGGGACGAGTGGTCATTCCGGCGCAGATAAATCGACTTGGCACTACAGCGCGTTGCCGACATGTGACATTCTGCTGGAACTGTGTTTGCCGCGGCGCCGCTTCCGGTATTCAGGTGGAGGCCGGCTCTCCTCTTCCGGGAGGATGCCGCTGCGACTCGTCCGCAACCCAAGGGGGTGGCATGTCCGTAGAACTGGGCAGCTCGAAGGTGCTCACCACTGACGCACCGCAAGTGTTTGACGACGGCGCCGCCATCGACACCCGCACCCTCTCCCGCTCCCTGTTCCTGCGGCTCGCCCTTCTCGACCAGGACAGCCCCGAGCGTGCCTACGTCCGGGACACCCTGATCGAGCTGAACCTCCCCCTGGTGCGCTACGCCGCCGCCCGCTTCCGTAGCCGCAACGAACCGATGGAGGACATCGTCCAGGTCGGCACCATCGGCCTGATCAAGGCGATCGACCGGTTCGACTGCGAACGGGGCGTGGAGTTCCCCACCTTCGCGATGCCGACCGTCGTGGGGGAGATCAAGCGCTTCTTCCGGGACACCAGCTGGTCCGTGCGGGTCCCGCGCCGGCTCCAGGAGCTGCGGCTCGCGCTCACCAAGGCGAGTGACGAGCTCTCCCAGCAGCTCGACCGCTCCCCGACCGTCCCCGAGCTCGCGGCCTGCCTCGGCGTCTCGGAGGAGGACGTCGTCGACGGCCTCGCGGTGGGTAACGCCTACACTGCCAGCTCCCTGGACTCGCCCACCGCCGAGGAGGACGGCACCGAGGGCTCCCTCGCGGACCGTCTGGGCTACGAGGACACGGCGCTGGAGGGCGTCGAGTACCGGGAGTCGCTCAAGCCGCTGCTGGCCAAACTCCCGCCCCGGGAGCGGCAGATCATCATGCTCCGCTTCTTCGCCAATATGACGCAGTCCCAGATCGGCGAGGAGGTCGGCATCTCCCAGATGCACGTCTCCCGGCTCCTCACCCGCACCCTCGCCCAGCTCCGCGAGGGCCTCGTCTCGGAGGAGTGACCGCCGCGGGCCCCCGCGGCCGGTGACGCGTACGCGCGGACGGCCGCCACAGCACTCTCCGGTGCTGTGGGGCCCGTCCGCGCGACGAGGGACGTGACGAAGGGGGAGGCGCGGCACGACGGCCGCGGCCGGGCCGGAACCCGGTGCCGGGCGGCGGCTCAGGCCAGGGCGAGCCAGGCCACCCCGGCGATGATCACGATCGCGGCGAGAACACCGACGATCAGACCGACGCGCGGCCCGGAAGCGGCGGGGGCGGGCTGCCGCTGCGGAGCGCCCTCGTCGACGAAGGCACGGAACATCTGGGTGCTGCCCGCGGGGTCCTGCTGGGGCGCGGGGCCGTGAGGGTTGTTCGTCATGGGCGGACCCTAGCGAACCTCCGCCCGCCCCCCAACCCCCGGGGCCCGCGGGCCGTCCGCACACCGGGGCCGGGGCTCCGCCTGGGACCGGTTCGGCACCCCGCCCGGTCCAGGACGCATCCACGAGCCGCCGGCCGCCGCGCCGTCTTTCCCGTTCCTTTACCCGTACCGGCCCCACAGGAACTTGCCTTCAGCAACCAACAGAACTTACCGTTGCCCTGAGCAACTACCAAGGAGGGCTGTGTGGCGGAGCTGAGCCATTTCGAGGAGCTGGCCCGCCGTCTCGGCGGCATCGAGGCGGTGAGGCGCGGCCTCTCCCGCGCGCTCCCGCCGGACTGCCAGCCCGCCTCGACGACCGTGCTGGCGCTGCTCCACCACCACGGCGAGATGCGCATGAGCCGGCTGGCCGAGCTGCTCGGCATCGACATGTCCGTGACCAGCCGGCACGTCGCCCATGCCGTCGACCGCGGCTGGATCGACCGCGCGCCCGACCCGCTCGACAAGCGGTCCCGGCTGCTCAGCCTGAGCCCCCGCGGCCGCGAACTGCTGCGCGGGGTGTCCGCCCGCAGCGCGGCGACCCTCGCCGAGGCCCTGGCGGACTGGCCCGACGAGGACGTCGAGCGCCTCAGCGAACTGCTGGCCCGGCTGCGGGCCGGTTTCGACACCTGCCGGAGCCGTGACCGGCACCCGCGGACCGCGGTCGCCGGCCCGGCCCCAGCAGCCGGTCACGCCTCCGCCCCCGCGTCCACATCCCCGTGAGCTCCGTGCTCCCCTTCCGCCCCGCTCCCCTTCCGCCCAGTGCTCCCGTGATCTCCGTGAGGAAAAGGAACCGTATGGCCACCACCCCGTCCGCCGGCGCGCGGAGGGACGCCGTCCCCGGCTCGTCCGCCGGCGACACCCCGCCCATGACCCACCGGCAGATCATGGAGGCGCTGTCCGGACTGCTGCTCGGCATGTTCGTCGCGGTGCTCTCGTCGACCATCGTCTCCAACGCCCTGCCGGAGATCATCTCCGACCTCGGGGGCGGGCAGAGCGCGTACACCTGGGTGGTCACCGCGTCCCTGCTCACCATGACCGCGAGCACCCCGCTGTGGGGCAAGCTCGCCGACCTGGCGAGCAAGAAGACCCTGATCCAGCTGTCCCTGATCGTCTTCGTGCTGGCCTCGGCCGGCGCGGGGCTCGCCCAGAACACCGGCACCCTGATCGCCTTCCGGGCCGTCCAGGGTCTGGGCATGGGCGGCATGACCGCGCTCACGCAGATCGTGATCGCCGCGATGATCTCGCCCCGCGAGCGCGGCCGGTACAGCGGCTATCTCGGGGCGACGTTCGCCGTCGCCACCGTCGGCGGCCCGCTGCTGGGCGGGGTCATCACCGACACCTCGTGGCTCGGCTGGCGCTGGTGCTTCTACGTCGGTGTGCCGTTCGCCGTCGCCGCGCTGATCGTCCTGCAGAAGACCCTCCGGCTCCCGGTGGTCAAGCGGGAGGTGAAGGTCGACTGGGCGGGCGCGTCCCTCGTCGCGGCGGCCGTGTCGCTGCTGCTGACCTGGGTGACCCTGGCCGGCGACCAGTACGCCTGGGCTTCCTGGCAGACCGCGGTCATGGTGGGCGGCTCCCTCGTGCTCGGGCTGGCCTTCGTCCTCGTCGAGTCGCGGGCGAGCGAACCGATCATCCCGCTGCGCCTCTTCCGCAACCGGACCATCACGCTCACCTCGCTCGCCAGCCTCTTCGTCGGTGTGGCGATGTTCGGCGCCACCGTCTTCCTCAGCCAGTACTTCCAGCTCGCCCGGGGCGAGTCGCCGACCATGTCGGGCGTGCTGACGATCCCGATGATCGCGGGGCTGTTCCTCTCCTCGACCGTCTCCGGCGTCCTCATCACCCGGACCGGCCACTGGAAGCGCTGGCTGGTGACGGGCGCCGTCCTGCTCACCGCGGGCCTCGGCCTGCTCGGCACCATGCGCTACGACACCGCCTACTGGCAGCTCGCCGTCTTCATGGCCGTGGTGGGGCTCGGGGTCGGCATGATGATGCAGAACCTGGTGCTGGCCACGCAGAACCAGGTGGAGCCGGGCGACCTCGGGGCGGCGAGCTCCGTGGTGGCCTTCTTCCGCTCCCTCGGCGGCGCCATCGGCGTCTCGGCGCTCGGCGCGGTCCTCGGCCACCGCGTCACCGGCTACGTCCGCGAGGGCCTGGCCGGGATCGGTGTCCCGCGGTCCGGCACGGGCGGCGGCATCCCGGACATGGACACGCTCCCCGCGCCGGTGCGCACGGTCGTCGAGGGCGCCTACGGACACGGCGTCGCGGACATCTACCTCTACGCGGCCCCGATCGCCCTGGTCGCGCTGGTGCTGACGCTGCTGATCAAGGAAGTACCGCTGAAGACGGCCGGCGGCCTCCAGGAGGCGGCCGCCCGGCGGGCCCCGGACGAGAAGGCGACGGCCGGCCGGGAGACCCCGGACGCGGAGCAGGTGACTCCCTCGGATACGGAAACCACCGCGGAGGCCGGAGCCCCCGCGCGGCTCGCCGCCACCGGAAGCCACCGGTCGGCCGCGGCCGCCCTGCAGGACGGACAGCGCGGCTGAGGCACCAGCCGCGCCACCCCGCACGACCCCCGCCCGGAGCGGACGCCCCCTCGGTTCACGGGCCGTCCGCTCCGGGCGCCGTGCGTTCCGCGGGCCGGATCCCGAAGTCGCGGGCCGCGTTGTCGTGGCAGACGGCCCGGAGCCAGTCGTCCCCGAGGTCCAGCCGGGCCAGCGCCCGGAGCGCGTGCGCGTACGGGTAGGGGATGTTGGGGAAGTCGGTACCCAGCAGCACGCGGTCGCCGAGCGCGGCCAGCCGGGGGAGCTCCGCCCGGGGGAAGGGGGAGAGCTCCTCCGAGAAGTCCGTGAACGCCATGGTGGTGTCCAGCCGCACCCCCGGATGACGCTCGGCGAGCTCCAGGAACTCCGCGTACTCCGGCATGCCCATGTGGGCGACGATCAGCCGCAGCCGGGGGTGACGGGCGAGCAGCCGGCGGACCGGATCCGGACCGGTGAACCTCCCCGGGGCGGGCCCGGAGCCGCAGTGGATCACCACGGGGACGGCGGCCTCCGCCAGCAGCCCCCACACCGGTTCGAGCAGCGGGTCGTTCGGGTCGTACGCCCCCACCTGAAGGTGTGACTTGAAGACGCGGGCACCGCCCTCGACCGCCGCCCGCACGTACTCCCCGGCCCCGGGCTCGGGGAAGAAGGTCGCCGAGTGCAGGCAGTCCGGGGTGCGGCGGGCGAAATCGGCGGACCAGGAGTTGAGCCAGGCGGCCATCCCCGGCTTGTGCGGGTACAGCAGCGAGGTGAAGGCGCGCACGCCGAAGGCCCGCAGCAGGGCGGTGCGTTCCTCCTCCGGCCGACGGTAGGTGATCGGCCAGGGGCGGCCGGTCAGCGGCCCGGCGGCGTCGAAGTAGGCCCAGACCTTGAGCAGCACGCGCTCCGGCATGAAGTGCGTGTGGACGTCGATCAGCCCGGACAGCCCCAGCTCCCGCCGGAACCGGGCCACCTCCCGCACCTCCGTCCCTTCTCCCACCGGCCCCTGCACCGAGCCCTCCACCGGGCTCTTCCCGGGCCGCCGGGATACGCCGGCCGGGGCCCCGCTCCCGGCCGGGCCCGCGCCCCGCACGGCGTACCCGGGCGCCCCGGTCCCCTCGCTCTCGCTCATACGGCATGCTCCCCGGCTCGGCGTTCACGGAGCCGCCAGTATGCGACGCCGGCGTACGCCGCCCTGCCGCCCGTCCCCCCGGCGCGCGACGAGAGCGGCCACACGATCCGCGCGCCGGCCGCACTCGGGCGGGCAGGGCCGGGCCGGCGCGTGGGGCACCGCGCGGCTGCACGGCTGCACGGCTGCACGGCTGCACGGCTGCACGGCTGCACGGCTGCACGGCTGCACGGCAACGCAAGAGGCCCCCGGATGATCCGGGGGCCTCTGAGCTGTGCGCGCTCGGCAGGATTCGAACCTGCAACCTTCTGATCCGTAGTCAGATGCTCTATCCGTTAAGCTACGAGCGCTTGCTTTTCCGGCGTTTCCGGCCGGTCGGCGTTGCGGGAACAACATTACATGACCCGCCGCGTGAGGCGAAATCCATTGTCCGGACCCGCCCCCACCTGCGGAAATCACCGTTCGGGGACCTCTCCGGGACCTCGCGAACGGCGGAAGCCCCGGCCGACGGCCGGGGCTTCAATGATCCTGAGGATCGAGCGGAGGCTCCGGGATTTGAACCCGGGATGGGGGGTTACCCCAAACCGCATTAGCAGTGCGGCGCCATAGACCAGACTAGGCGAAGCCTCCACAGCCGCCCGCGTGACCGCGAGTGGCGTGTGCAGATGATGGCACAGCCTCATGGGCTGTCACCAATCGGACCCCACCGTACTCGGCGCGCGGGTCCCAGGGCAAAGCCCTTACGGTCCGCACCGGGATCAGCGGAGCGCGCGGAAGGCGCGGTGAAGGCGGGCGGGCGCGCGCTCCCCGCCCCACCACCCGGCCGGGTCCCGTCACCCCGGCCGGACCTTGTCATCCCGGCCGCACGCCGGTGTCCGGCGTGCCCCGGCGCGCGGCGTGCCCCTGCGCTCGCGGCATCCGGCACGTCGCCCGCCGCCCCCACCCCCCGATGCCGGGCCCCGCACCGGGCAGGCCGCACCGAGGTGGGAGCGCTCGTACGTACGGACGCGGCCGGGTTGCGCAACGCAATGGCGCCCACAGCGTTAGGAGAGACGGGGCCCGTGGGTCCGGCCGGACCCCTCCCGCCGGGACGGCGCGAGAAGCGTCGTCCCTCCCCGTCGCCCGGTCCACCGCACCCCAGGAGACACCCATGCCGCTCCGCCGTCTCACCACCGGCGCGCTCTGCGCGCTCGCGCTCCTCACCGCCGCCCCCGCGGCCGGCGCCGTCGCGCAGCCGTCCCCGTCGTCCCCGCCGTCTCCCCCGGCCGCGCCGGCGGACGGCCACCGGGTGCCCCCGGCGGGGGAGGACCGGCTGGTCATCGTCGTCCGCGACGGCGGCAGCGGACGCGTCCCGGAGGGCCGGTACTCGCTCGACTGCCATCCGCCGGGCGGCACCCACCCCCGGGCGCGGGCCGCCTGCAAGCGGCTGGACGAGCTCACCCGGTACGGCAGGAACCCCTTCGCCCCGGTCCCGCCCCGTACCGACTGCACCATGATCTACGGCGGCCCGGCCACCGCCCGGATCACCGGCTCCTGGGCCGGACGTCCGGTGAACGCCCGCTTCAACCGCGTCAACGGCTGCGAGATCGCCCGCTGGAACCGCCTCCGCCCCGTCCTTCCCGACGTGGGCCACTGACCGGGCCGGCGACCGGACCGGCGTGTCCGGGACCCGAGGGCCGGGGCCGGCGGGCGCCACGGAACCGGGCGGCCGGAAGCGGAGGCACCGGAAGGGGCCGGGCGGCTCCGCACGAACGTCTCCCTCCTCACCCGCCCGGGCCGCCGCCGGCTCGCTCGGCGGCCGCATGGCGGCTCACCCGGAACCCGCGGGCACGGCCACACGCCATATGCCCGTTTCGCCCGGACCTGCGCCGACCCGCACAAGGTCAACTTCTCCCCTCCCCTCATCCACCGCCGTCCGCCGGGCGGCTGCCCGTAGACTCCCTTCAGTGACAGACCTCGGAACGCGCGCCAGGATGCCCGGGACTGTCGGCAATACGCGGTAACAGGAAGGAAGCGCCGTCGTGAGCAGCAGGCCATCCCGAGGCGCTGCTCGCCTCGCCGCCATACTCGACGCCCTGCCCGACGCCCTGCTGCTGGTCAACTGCAACGGCACCGTCGTCAACGCCAACACCATCGCCCTGGAGACCTTCGAGTCGCCCGGAACCGCGCTGGTCGGCCGCGGTCTGCTCGACCTGCTGCCGTCGTTCGACTCCAAGCGCATCCCCGGCTCGATGCGCCGTCCCGACAAGGGCGACGAGGGCCGCACCAAGCCGACCCGCATGGTGGCGCGGCGCACCGACGGCAGCGAGTTCCCGGTCGAGGTGACCAGCGCGAACCTGGAGGACGGCCGCACGCCGTACGAGTCCGCGTTCGAGGCGGCCTACGCGGACCACCACCACTACACCGGTGACGAACTGCTGATGCTCGTCGTCCGCGATCTGACCGGCACCCTCGACACCGAGGCCGAACTCGCCCGCCAGCAGCGCCAGACCGAGATGATCCTGCGCGCGGCGGCCGAGGGCGTCATCGGCGTGGACGGCGAGGGCCGGGTCGTCCTGGTCAACCCCGCCGCCGCGCAGATCCTCGGCTACCGCGCGAGCGATCTGGGCGGCAAGGAACTGCATCCGCTGATCCAGCACTCGCGCGCCGACGGCTCCCCGCTGCCGTTCGAGGAGACCCCGCTGGCCGGCACGCTCAAGTCCGGGCTGAAGCACCGGATGCGCGGCCAGGTGCTGTGGGCGAAGGACGGGCGGCCGGTGCCCGTCGACCTCACCACCGCCCCGGTGCGGGACGGCGACCAACTGGTGGGCGCCGTCCTGGCCTTCACCGACCGGCGGCAGTACGACGCCCTGGCGGCCCGGCACGCCCAGCTGCTGGCCGTGCTGGACCAGTCGCTGCGCGGACCGCTGGACCAGCTCAGCGGTGAGCTCGGCGGGCTCGCCGCCGACCCGGGCGGACAGCTCTGGCCCGAGGCCAACCAGATCCTCCACCACCTGGCCGCCGGGTACTCCCGGATGACCACCCTCGTCGACAACGTCCTCGCCTATCAGCGGCTCGACGCCGGCAAGGAGAAGCTGCGGCGCGAGCCCGTCCCGATGGACGCGGTCGTCGCGGCCGGCGTCGAGGGCGCGATCGAGCTGATCGGACCGGGGCGCGCGCAGTTCGCGGTGCACGCCCCCGCGATCGAGGCGGAGGTCGACGGCGAGCGGCTGGCCACGGCCCTGGCGCACCTGATCGCCGATGTGGCCGGGGTCGACTCCACCGGCAACACGATGGCCGGAGGCGGCTCCGGCGACTCCACGATCGTCGTCGCCGCCGCCCAGCGCGGGGAGGTCGTACGGATCGAGGTCCGCGGGCCGTACACGGCGGGCGACCCCGTGCACGGGCCGATCGTGCGCGGCATCGTCCGGCGGCACGGCGGCGTGCTGCAGACCCACGAGGTGCCGGGGGTGGACGGCAGCGCGTACGTGCTCGAAGTGCCGCTCACCGCGGACGCCGGTGCCGCCGCCCGGCCGCAGGGCGACGCCGACCGCGACCGGGAAGGGGAGACGGCGGCCACCGTGATGCCGGTGCCGACCGCCCCGGCGCGCGGCACACCCGAGGCGCCCGGAGCCCCCGGCATGCCGAACGCCGGTGCGAGCGCCCCGGCCCACGAGACGGACGGCGGCACGGCCTCCGACGGCCCGGACGCGTCCGCGGCGGCGCCCGCCGGTGCCCCGGCCGGCGGGCCCGCGGAGAGCGGTCCGGGCGACGGCTCCGGCGCCGCGCCGGGCGTTCCGGTACCGGCCCGCCCCGGGCGGGGCCCGCGCCGGGAGATCGGTCCCGGCCCGCGGAGGCCCGCGCCGGCCTCCCCGCACCCCCCGTCGCAGACCTCCGCCGGGCGGCGCGCCATGCCCGCGCTGCCTCCGGCCGCGAGCGACGCCGGGCGGCAGGGCGGAACGGCCGCCGCCGAACTGCGCCCGGCCGGGGGCGGTCTCCAGAACCCCGGCGAACCGGCCGCACCCGTGCCCCCCGCGACGCCCGTGCCCCCGGCGCTCCCCGTGGCACCCGCGCACTCCACGGCGCCCCCGGCGACCGGTGACGCGGGGGACCCCGCGACCGTCGCCGCTCCCCGGCCCACCGGCCGGCGCCGCGGCCGCCCCAGCCCCGCCGAGGAACGGCCCGGAGCGGAGAGCGTTCCCGTCCCGCCGCAGGCGGAGACCGCCGCTCCACCGGGCCGCCGGGCACGCCACGGCGGTCCCCCCGCCGACGCCCCGGAGGGTGCGGGCTCCCCCGGCCCGCAGCAGGCCCGGCCCGCCCTGCCCGCGGCCGGGGCCGCGACCGGGGCCGGGGCCGCGCCCGCGACCGGGGCCGCACAGCCGTACCCGCGGCCCGGCGCCGAACACCCGGCTCCCGCGCCCCACCAGGCCGCGGTGGCGACGACGCCCACGACATGGCCGGCGCCCCAGGAGGACGCCACCGGCGAGGACGCGTACGCGTCCGCAGCGCACCGGGCCCCGTCCGCGGAGAACGCCCCGCAGCAGCCCCCGGCGGGCCGGCGCGCCCGCCGGATTCCCGGTCCGGCCGGTGAGCCGGGAGCCGTGGAGCCCGTGCCGAACGCGGGCGAGGGCTGGGGTGCGCAGCCCGCGCCCGGTCCGGCCGCGCTGCCGCGCCCGGCGCGGCCGCAGGACGCGCAGGCCCCCGCGGCTCAGCCGCAGCCCGGCGGCGGTACGGGCGCCGGCGGACCGCAGAGCGGTGCCCTCCCCCAGCAGGTGGCCGGTGCCCCCGCGGGCCGGCGGGCCCGCCGTGCCCTCGCCCCGGGCGACCGCCCGATCCCGGAACAGCCACAGCCGCAGACCCGGCCGCAACCGCGGCAGCAGGCGCCCGGGCAGGCACAGCCGGCGCCCCAGGCACAGCCGGGCCCCGCCGAACCCGCCGCCGGGCGGCAGGCGTTCGCGCTGCCGCCCGCCGAGGCCGACCGGCTGCCGCCCCCGCCCTCCGGAGCCCCGGCCGTCGCCGTTCCGGTGCCGCCCGGGCCGGGGGACGCCCCGCCCGTCCCGGCCCCTGGTGGTGACGCGGGCGGCCCGCGGCCGTACGCCCCGGAGAGCGCCGCTGTGCGGCCGTACGCCCAGGACACGCCGACCGCCGGCGGGTCCGGGCAGCAGGCGCGGCAGCCCCAGCCGCCGCGCCCACAGCCCGCACAGCCGTACGAACAGGAGGCGTACGAACAGGAGGCGCACGGCCCGTTCCCCTCCGACCCGGACGGGGACCACACCCCTCCGCAGCCGCATCCGCTCCCCTCCGGCCGCCGCCGTGCCCGCCCCGCGCCCGAGGCCGAGGCCGGGCCGGAGGGGCAGCCGCAGCAGGGGTGGGGCACCGAGGGCTGGGACGGCCGGCCGGCCGCGTCCCCCGCCCCGGCGCCCACCACCGGTCCCGCGCCTGCCGCCGTGTCGCCGGCACCGGCCGCGCAGCCGCCGGCGCAGCCCGCTGGGTGGGGTACGGACGGCCGGGGGGCCGCTGTCGCCGGTCCCGCGGGCGGGCCGCAGGAGACCGGTACGGGCCCGTATCCGCAGCAGCCCGCCGCGGACGGCGGGGCCCCGTCCCCCGGCGGCACCGCCGCCACCGGCCGCCGCGCCCAGCCGGCGCCGGAGCAGGCGCCTCAGCCGGCACCGCGCCGGGCACAGCCGGCACCCGCACCGCAGGCGCCCCGGCAGGCCGTGCCTCTCGGGCAGAGCCGGCAGGCCGCACAGCAGCAGACCCGGCCGCCGCTTCCCGCCGCCCAGGAAGCGGACACCACTCAGGGGCGCTCGATCAGCGTGCGCACCCTCGGCCAGGGTGTGCCGTTCGTCCAGCAGATCGCCGACCGCAGCCGGACGCAGCAGCAACAGCAGCAGCAGCAGCAGCCACAGGCTTCGCCCCCGCAGCAGACCCAGCAGCCACGGACACAGCAACAGCCGCAGACCGCCCCCCAGCCGGCCGGCCGGCGCCGCAAGCTGGCGGCCCCGCCGGAGACGGAGCCCGCCCCGGCGGCCGCCGCCGCGCCCCCGCCCGCGCCCGCACGCAGGCGTCCCGGGCAGCAGGCCGCGCCCCAGCCGAACCCGCAGCAGCCGCCCCGGCTGCTGGACTCGCAGGGCGACGGCCGCGCCTACGCGATAGGCGCACCCCAGGAAGGCGCGGAGGGCCCGGAGCCGCTGGACGGCCCGAACGGCGCGGTCGACGTCACCGATGCGCAGGCAGGTCCGCCGCTCGACGACGAACTGCCGCCGGAGCCGCTGGACAATCCGCGCCGGCTGCTCGTCTGGCCGGTTCCCGACGCGGGCACCCAACAGGCGCTGAGCGACCGCGGCTACCGTCCGGTGATCGTCAACTCCCGCGAGGAGGTGGACGCGCAGATCGCCGCCTATCCCGCGGCGCTCTTCGTCGACCCGCTCACCGGGCCGATCACCCGCACCGCGCTGCAGTCGCTGCGGGCCGCCGCGGTCGCCGCCGAGGTGCCCGTCCTCGTGACGGCCGGTCTCGGCCAGGCCACGCGCGAGGCCGCGTACGGCGCCGACCCGGCGGTGCTGCTGAAGGCCCTCGCCCCGCGCGACAGCGAGCAGCACCCGCCGCGCGTCCTGCTGATCGAGGAGCGCGACGCGATCGCGGGCGCCCTGGCGGCGACCCTGGAACGGCGCGGGATGCAGGTGGCGCGCGCCGTCTCGGACGCCGACGCGGTCACGCCGGCGGCGCAGATGCGGCCGAACCTGGTGGTGATGGACCTGACGCAGGTACGCCGCCGCCGGGCCGGAATCGTGGACTGGCTGCGCGCGAACGGGCTGTTGAGCCGCACTCCGCTGGTCGTCTACACCTCGGCCGGCATCGACCCGGCGGATCTGCACCTGCTGAACACGGGCGAGACGGTGCTGTTCCTGGCCGAGCGCTCGACGAGCCCCGAGGTGCAGGACCGTATCGTCGACCTGCTGGCGAAGATCGGCGCCAACTGACCGGCACCGGCCGGGTCCCCGCCCCTCATAAACGACCGGACCCGTCCCGATGGCCGGCGCCGTGACGGCGCTTCCGGGCAGCCGGGCGGCGTCCGGCCGCCGAACGCGGGCAAGACGGTGCTGTTCCCGGCCGAACGCTCGACGAGCCCCGAGGTGCAGGACCGTATCGTCGACCTGCCGGCGAAGACCGGCGCCAACTGACCGGCACCGGCCGGGTTCCCGCCCCTCACGAACGACCGGGCTCTCTCGGCGGCCGGCGCCGGGACAGCGCTTCCGGGCAGCCGGACGGTGTCCGAGCCGGCTTCCGTCGCCGGACCGGTTCCCGTCCGGGCTTCACCGGGGGACGGCTCGACAGCCCGGCGAGGCCGGAGACCGAGCCGTTCCCCGGAAGCTCCGGACACGGACACGGACACGGACACAGGCACCCGACGCGGCACTCCAAGCGGAACAGGCCGGCCCCAGGTACAGGCGTGGAGCCGCAACGGGGCCTCCTGCCGACGGCCGTCAACGCGACCGTTCCGCCGCCACCCGCCAGCCGGCAAAGCGACGGCGGCCAGTCCGAATGCGGAGCCGGCCGGCGCCCGGAGCCGAAGATCCAAACCGGCTATCGGCCGCCAGCCACCCGCCCGTGGGCGGAGCGACAGCGGCCGGTCGCGGGCCGGATGTGGAGCCGGCCCGCGCCGAGGGCCGAAGACCGGAAACCGGCAACCGGCAACCGGCCGCCGCCACCCGCCTGTGGGCAGAGCGACAGCGGCCGGTCGGCGGGCGGTCCGGAACCGGCCCGCGCCGGGGCCGGAGGCCGAGGACCGCAAGCCGGAGGCCGGGGGGACCGGGGCCGGAGCCCCGTCGTCATACCTGCGTGACGTCCAGCTGCCCGTCCGCGTACTGCCGGCGCAGCACCTTCTTGTCGAACTTGCCGACGCTCGTCTTCGGCACCGACTCGATCACCGACCACCGCTCCGGCAGCTGCCAGCGGGCGATCCGCTCACCGAGGAAGGCCTTGAGCGCTTCCAGGTCCGCGGTAGCCCCCTCCTTGAGCACGACGGTGGCCAGCGGGCGCTCGCCCCACTTCTCGTCCGGAACGGCGACGACCGCCGCCTCCGCGACCTCCGGATGGCCCATCAGCGCGTTCTCCAGCTCGACCGAGGAGATCCACTCGCCACCGGACTTGATGACGTCCTTGGCGCGGTCGGTGAGGGTGAGGTAGCCGTCCGGGCTGATGGTGCCGACGTCACCGGTGCGCAGCCAGCCGTCGGGGCTGAACTTGTCCTCCGGGCGGGAGGGTTCGCCGTCCGCGCCGCCGTAGTACGCGCCCGCGATCCACGGTCCGCGCACCTCCAGTTCGCCCGCGCTCTGCCCGTCCCACGGCAGGAAGTCACCGCCGGGCCCGGCCAGCCGCGCCTCGACGGAGGCGGGGAAACGGCCCTGCGTGACGCGGTAGGCCCAGGCGGCCTCCTCGTCCGCCCCGGCCGGGGGGTGCGCGATGCTGCCGAGCGGCGAGGTCTCCGTCATGCCCCACGCGTGCACGACGGTGATGCCGTGCCGCTCCTCGAAGTCCCGCATCAGGGACGGCGGGCAGGCGGAGCCGCCGATGACGACGCTGCGCAGCGAGGAGACGTCGCGCGGCTTGGCGTCCAGCTCGGCCAGCAGGCCCTGCCAGATGGTGGGGACGGCGGCGGCGATCGTCGGCCGCTCGGCCTCGATCATCTCGGCGAGCGGCGCGGGCTGCAGGAAACGGTCGGGCATCAGCAGCGAGGTGCCGGCCATGAAGGCGGCGTGCGGCAGGCCCCAGGCGTTGACGTGGAACATCGGCACCACGGGCAGCACGGTGTCGGCCCCGGTGGCGCCGAAGGACTCGCCGCTGTTGGCCTGCATCGAGTGGAGATATACCGAGCGGTGGCTGTAGGCGACGCCCTTGGGGTCGCCGGTGGTGCCGGAGGTGTAGCAGAGGGCGGCGGCCTCGCGCTCGTCGATCTCCGGCCAGGCGTAGTCGGACGGGCGGCCGGCGATGAGCTCCTCGTAATCGTGCACGCGGGGGCGGCAGCCGTCCAGGACGGAGCGGTCGCCCGGCCCGGAGACGACGACGTGCTCGACGGTGCCGAGCGCGGGGAGCAGCGGGGCGAGGAGCGGCAGCAGCGAGCCGTCCACGAGGACGACGCGGTCCTCGGCGTGGTTCACGATGAAGGTGAGCTGGTCGGCCGGCAGCCGGAGGTTCAGGGTGTGGAGCACCGCGCCCATGGAGGGAATCGCGAGATACGCCTCCAGGTGGGCGGCGTTGTTCCACATCAGCGTGGCGACGCGCTGGTCACCGTGGACGCCGAGTTCGTCGCGGAGCGCGTGCGCCAGCCGCCCGGCGCGCTCCCCCACCTCGGCGAAGGACCGGCGCTGCGGTGCGCCCTCCCCGGTCCAGGTGATGACCTGCGAGGTGGCGTGGATCGTCGAGCCGTGCCGCAGAATGCGGCTCACGGTCAGGGGTACGTCCTGCATTGTGCTCAGCACCGTCGGCCTCCCGGGGCAGCGGTTACACAGCGGTAATGTGCCGCTGATTCTGCGGCCATACCAAGCGGTATGTCACTACCCCTGAGGTAACGCTTCTGCAATCCGCCCGGTAACCGCGGTTCCGCATACTGTCCGGTACGCGCGCAGGTCAGTCGCGCACGGGCAGCAGCTCCGGGTCCTCCCGCAGCTTGGCCAGCGCCCGCGAGACCGCGCTCTTGACCGTGCCGACGGAGACCCCGAGCACCTCGGCGGTCCGCGCCTCGCTCAGATCCTCGTAGTACCTGAGGACGACCATGGCCCGCTGGCGGTCGGGCAGCCGCAGCACCGCACGCCACATCGCGTCGCGCAGCACCTGCTGCTCGGCCGGGTCCGGCGCCGGGGCGGCCTCACGCTCCGGGAGCTCGGCGCAGGCGAACTCGTCGACCCTGCGCTTGCGCCACTGCGAGGTGCGGGTGTTGATCAGGGCGCGCCGGACGTAACCGTCCAGCGCCCGGTGGTCCTGTATCCGCTCCCAGGCGAGGTATGTCTTGGTCAGCGCGGTCTGCAGCAGGTCCTCGGCGTCGCACGGGTCCGGTGTCAGCGAACGGGCGGTACGCAGCAGCACCGGCCCGCGGGCCCGTACATAGGACGTGAAGTGGGTCGCGGTCGCACTGGTGCGGACTGGCGTGGTCATGGCTCAACGCTATGAGCGGGCGTCCCACGACGGATCGCCCGCAGGTGCCGAAGCGGCGTCCGCCTCAGGTTGTAGGGGTGCACCCAGCCCTACCCCCTGGAGGGGGAGAGGCGGCGCCCACCGGTATCAGGGTGGCGCGGGCGGAGGACCGCGGGTATCAGGGTGGCGCAGGGCGGAGGACCGCGGGCCGGCTCAGCCGATGACGGCGACGGGGGCGTCGACCGCGTTGCGGTCGATCTGCATCGGCACCCCGCCGTGGCTCTCGGTGACGTCTCCCGCGTACTGGTGGATCCTGCGGTGCGGCTGCCAGGCACCGCTGTCCAGCACCGGCTCGTCCCGGACCGCCGGTTCGGCGCCCCAGCGGGCGAACCACATCACCTCGGGCAGATCCCGCACACCGTCCCGGCGCGCTCGCTCCATGTGCGCCACGCCGGTTGCCGCGCTGCTGTAGAAGCCGGGGAGGTATCCGTGCCGCCGGACCTCGCGGCTCCAGGCCCGGACGAAACGCAAGGTGGTGCGGGCGCACCGGGGGTCGTCGTGGTCGTACGCCTCCATGTCGAGGTAGAGGGGACTGCGTTCGGCCATGCCGAGCGCCGAGGCCCGGCGCACGGCGTCACGGCCCTCCGACGTGCCCTCGCTCCAGGGCTGGTCGCCGATGGGGGCGTGTCTCTTGTTCTCGCTGCGCACGCAGGGGGACTGGGATCCGACGTAGAGGGGCAGCAGCCGCCAGCCCGCGCGGTGGACGGCAAGGGTCCAGCGGCGGTTGAGGTTCGGCTGGTGCTTGCAGGCGCGTCCTCTGCCGCCGAAGTAGACGCCCACGGCCCGGTAGTGGGACTTGCGCCAGGCGTTCATGGCACCGAGGGACGGGGTGCGGCAGGTGTCGAACCCGTAGCCCCGGAAGATCTCCGCGCCCTGCTCGCGCGGATCACCGGATCCGGCCCCGCTCCCGCCGCCGGAGGTACCGGCGGCACCGGAACCGCCGGAGCCGCCGGCCGGGACCGCGCCGGCGCCGGCGGAGCCCGCCCCGGACGGCGCGGCGGCGGAGGGTGCGGAGAGCAGGCCCCCGATGAACGAGGCCAGGGCGGTCAGCATGGCCACGAGGTATTGGATGATCTTCTTTCGTCGTTCCATACGGGGAAGTGAAAAGGTTCCAGGAGCGCGGCGGCGGGTGACACGCGACGGGGACCATGGAGATCATCCGTCTGCACCAAGCCCGGACCGGCCACCGCGGAGCACCACGCCACCGCTCTCACCAGGGAAGACGGACCTCAGCACCTGCCGGCCCACCTGCGCGCGAACTTGCCGCCCCGGGCGGGGTGTGGCAGGGACCGCCGCGACAGCTGGGGGCGGCGGGGCTCCGTGAGATGCCGTTCCGCGCCGCCCGAGCATGTCCGTCATCGTGCCGGTATTCGGCGGGTACGGGGACGGAGCCACGCTCACAAGCCGGCGAGGCCGGTGCCGGACAGGAGCCGCCGGCCCCCGAGCCCGCGAGCCCGCCCGCGACGCGCACCCTGCATCGACCGAACTTTGCGTCGGCAGGCCGCAGTTGTACGACAGCGACGGGGCGTCAGGAATGCCGGTGGACAGCGCACAGGGAAACGGCCCGTGACCGGACTTCATCAGGTCAAGGGCCGTCCCGTGGGCGGAGGGTGTGGGATTTGAACCCACGGTGGTGTCGCCACCACGACGGTTTTCAAGAGGGTTGCGTAACCCCTGCGGACACGTGTCCTGGCCTGCGCCGATGAAGCGAACGGCCCGCCACGCCGCGGCTTCGGCCCAGACATGGCCCATCAACGGGTACCGCGGCCGCACCTCGCCCTGTGACCTTCTGCTCGTTAGCCACTGGAGCCATTGAAGGCCACTGAGCCAGTTACCAACCGGCTGCAACCGTGCCCCCCCGTTTGACATATGGGTTCACGTGAGCCGGGACAATAAGCAGATGCCAAGAACAGATCACCAACGGTCATGCGAATAGTCAGTCTTCCATCATATGTGATCACAGTCGAAAAGAAGCGGCCATCCACAACGAGTCGTCTCCTCGCTGCACCAGCACATGCGAAAATTTGGTCGCCACTCACGCCTTCCGAGAAGAGCCACACCGAGACATGATCAACATGCCACTCCTACCTTCCAGTCCGCAGTACATGGTGATCACCCCAGAGATGGCGGACCTCTGGCTGGAGCACTGCAACCCGGAAACCAATCGAATTCTTTCCGATACCGTGTATGAGCGATACGCCAAGGCGATGGCAAGAGGGGAGTGGAGAACCACACATCAAGGAATCGCCTTCGACAAGGAAGGTAAATTGCTTGACGGCCAACACCGCCTCATGGCAATCAAGATTTCCGGCGTCTCCGTTGAAATGCTCGTAATCCCCGGATGCAATTCAGAGACTTTCGATGTCCTCGATTCAGGACACCGCAGGCAGGCCGCACAGCTGCTGAAAATCCCACACCGCGTCATCGTTGCAGCGGCAGCTAGGATCATCGGCCAAATGTACCGAATGTGGGATCCCGTAACGCTATTTGATGGGTTCTACGACACAAAGGCTTCGACAGCCGACATCTTGAGGGCTGTGGCCGCCTGGCCTGAGCTCACAACGATGGCCCCGATCGCCGCCGCCGCGTACAGAGCGGCAGGCATCAATCAACCCACGCACCTAGTGGTGCTAGCTCAGGCATCAAGGACAGAACACGCAGACAAAATTGAAGATTGGGCCAACGGGCTGATTTCGGGCGCAAACATGGACCAAAAAGATCCTCGACTCGTGCTCCGGAATAGGTTTTTCCGAGATCGTGTACTTCTCGGCACAAGCGCCGGGCGCCGCACTTCTTACAATCTCATCGCCAAGTCATGGAATAGCTGGGCCCAAGGAAAGCTCCTTGGCACGCTTAAGACGCTGGACGGCGAAGGGGTAATTCCTGTTGTCGGCACGGAGAAATTCCGACCAAAATGACCCTCAACGTCTGGGCAGACCTTTAAGGCTGCACAAGCATCGGCGGGCTCTCCGACTGAATCACACAAGCCTGTTCACGAACCCCGCAGCGCACAACCGCTCAAACGATGCTACGACTTCAGGGGGCACAACTTCCTCCGCCATGAATCCCAGTTTCGGGTAAACCATAAGGCGTTGCAGCGCACCAACAAGCATGTCGATTACCAGGCTCGAATTCCCGATATATTCAACGTACGACTCAAGCGACATGGGGGCTGACGCACATACCACATCGATACCAGGCCACAATTTTCGAGCTGTAGCACTTGCTCGACGCTCCTCATAAGGCTTGCTCACAAGTAGAATCGACTGCACTACGATCCCAGCATCAGCCAGGACTGCCCGAGAAAATTCAATATTCTGGCCCGTGTTCGCAGCCCGAGGTTCCACCAGGATTACAGACTCAGGCACTCCCTTTTCGATGGCGTGCTCCTTATAGTGCAGCGCCTCCCCTCTAGGCATTCTGTCTCGTGTCGTGGGACTGTTTGCGCCCGTGAAAACGATGAGGGGAACCAAGCCAGCCAAATACGCATCGGCCGCCACGGTGGCCACGCTCAGGTCGTGGCTGCCGAGTCCGATGGCGGCCGAGCACGGCCGCCACTCGTGATGCATCTGATGGTATTCCCATAGGACTTGGGCGTCCGCCCACGACTGTTCAGAAATCACTGCTACTCCTCTTCGCCCTGTGCCGAGTCCGGAACCTTAAATTCGTATTCCCAGGCGAACCGTGAAGCAGCGTGCACACCGATGGCGTGCTCAACCACAGTTCCATCCTCCGTGTACGTCGTCCGGTGAAGCTCAACGACCGGTTCACCTGGCGGCAACTGGAGCTGCTTCACCTCGTCCGCCGTAGGCGCGCGCGCGAACAGCTCTTCCTTCATATGGTCGATCTCGTAGCCCGCGTCATAGAGCACTCGGAAGCCCCCACCGCGGCCGGCAGGCCCGGGAGCGGGATCTACGATCCGGGTGCCTTCGACGTGCTCCGGTCGGTAGTAGCTGGTCAGTGTGTGCGTGGGCTGCTCGCCCTCCTTGACCAGTCGGGCCCGGGCGTAGACCGGCGCGCCTTCCGGTAGCCCGTGCGCGGCCGCGACGGCCGGCGGGGCTTCGACAAGGCTGACCGTCTGTGTCTGCTCGTTCCGTCGGTAGGCCCGGCCGGAGGCCACACGGTCGGCGATGAACGCCACCTCGTCGCCGTCGCGCCACTTGGCCTTGTCGTAGCGCATGATGCCGAGCCGCTTCAGCGGCGCCTGCTGCCGCACGACCGTGCCGTGCCCACGGGATGAAGTGACCAGTCCTTCCGCTTCAAGGGCCTTATAGGCCGCGTGGACAGTGGACTTGGAGCCCTCGCCCGCGTCCACGAGGTCTCTGATGTGCGGCAATTGCTGACCGGGCGCGTACTCGCCGCTCCGGATCCGCTCGGCCAGCCGGTCCGCCAGCTCTCGCCATTTGGGCGCCATGAAGGACTCCTTCCATCAAGGCAAGTCAAACACAGTCCCAGGACTGTTGACAGTCCTGGGACTGTGCGCCATTGTCTTGCTCAAGCGGTCGCAGTCCTAGGACAGCGCCGGTAGGGGCCTTCTTTGGGCTGCCTCCGACGGCTGGACGGCGCGCGGCCGGGCGCCCGGAGGGCTCCGTGAAACGGGTCCGAAGGAAGCGCTCGTTACTTGAGAACTCAACAGTGAACTGACGACGGGGTGAGAGTCCCTGTCCCCGTGGCGGCCGGGTGAAGCCGTCCTGCTGGCGCCAGAGCAGTGACGATGGCGCACCGCTTCGCAGGGCGCGGGAAGCCCTGCTGGTCCGCTTCTGCGGGCCGTCATGTACGTCTGCGGGCCGCCCTGTCGTGGGCGGCTCGGCATCTTCCCGGGGCGGCGGCACTCCCGGCCAAGGACAGCCCGCCGCTCCGGTTCTCCCTGTCCGTACGGAAGGAACCGGAGAGATCCATGAAGAACTTCATCGGCCGGTGTGAGGCCGTTACCGATACCGACTACATCGAGCTGGCGCTGGGCACTCCCGTGGAGCTCTGGCTCGGGGAGGACGGCGAGAGCGACGAGGAGCGCGCGGCCCGTCTGGACGCGGCGCGGGACATCCTCGCCGACGACCCGGGCCTGGCCGACCGGGCGACGCGGGCGGCCGTCGAGGTGATCGAGGCGCACGCGCCGGAGCTGCTGGCGGTGCCGAACGCGGTGCGGCCGGCCTCCGTGGTGCGGACCGCGTTCCGGACGGCGGTGGCCGCGTGAGCACGCAGACGTTGCAGGACCTGGGGCCTGCTCTGGTGGCGTTGCGGCTGCTGGCCGTGGACTACGCGGGACTGCCGGCGCCGTGTGTGTCGGTGTCCACCGTCTACCCGGACCGGCTGGAGCTGTCCTTTCACGACGACCTGGCCGGGTTCGAAGCCTGGCGCGGTGCTCTGGGCATCGAGCCGGAGCGGGTGACCTACCACGAACACCGCTGTGGGACGCGGGTCCTGACCGTGAACACCGGCCTGGCGGGTGCCGATGTGGTGCTGGTCGGCTACGGGCGGGCGGCCCGGCGGCGGGAAGGGACGGTGCAGTGAGCAGCGTCCCGGAGGCGTCCCTGGTTGGCCGGTTGAACAGCGTTCAGGTGCGTTCAGCGGAGCGCGCGTTGTCGGTGGGGACCTGGCTCATCGTGGCCGGAGCGATGCTCTACTCCGTTCTGACCGTCACGCCGCTCATGGCCGCGCACACCCCCGATGAGTGGGACTGGACGGCGCCGATCCTGCCGCTGGTGGTGGATGCCGCGGTGGTGATCGTGGTCCGGCTGGACTCGGTGCTGGCCCGGCTCGGTGGGCACGGCGGGTCGTGGCCGGTGGTGCTGCGGTGGATGACCGGCGCTATGACGCTGGCGCTGAACGTGGCCGACTCCGCGCTCCGGAAGGACCTGGTGGGCGTGGCGGTGCACGCGGTGGCGCCGCTGCTGCTCATCGTCACCGCCGAAACGGGCCTGGCCTACCGGCGGGCCATCACCGCCGCGGTGGCCGCTCTGCACGCCGAGGAGCGGGCGGAGCGGGAAGCACGGGAGCGGGCCGCGGCTGAGCGTGTGGAGGCGGCCGAGCGGCGCGAGCGCGAGCGCCGGGAGCACGAGGCGCGGCTAGTGCGTGAACAGCGTGAGCACGAGGCGCAGTTGGCCCGTGAACAGGCCGAGCGGGAGGAGCGTGCGCGGCGCGAGCAACGCGAGTGGGAAGAGGCCCGCGAGCGTCGCGAGCAGGCCGAGCGTGAACGCCTGGCGCGGGAGCGTGAACAGGAACGGCGGGAGCGTGAGCGCCGTGAACGTGAAGAGGCCGAGCAGCGCGAGCGTGAACGCCGCGAGCGTGAGGCGCGTGAACGCCGTGAACGGCAGGAGCGTGCGGAGCGGGCCGAGCGTGAACGGGCCGCCCTGCTGGCCGCCGGACCGGCCACAGAGAAGCTCAAGGAAGAACAGGCCCGGGCTCGGGTGCGGGCGGCGTTCGACGCCGGGTTGCCGGTGCGGTCGGCCGCTGAGCTGACGGGCTGGTCGGTGGGCTGGGTCTCCGCGCGGTACCAGGAGTTGCGGGAGGCTCACCACCCGCACCTGGTGGCGGTCGGCGCGGCCGGTGAGGAGACCGGCTGATGTCTGCGGCGTTCGGTCCCTGCTACGACCCGAGCGGCGCCCGGTACGGCATCCCGACCTATCCCTGGCGCCTGGCGCCGGACGGGCTGGCTACGCGCCGGCAGTTACGGGCCCGCGGCTTGCGGCCCGGCGGGCAGCCGGTGGCCGCTCAGCTCATGCGGCGCTCCCGGCGCAGCCGGTCCGGGGTGGCCGTCGCCTACCTGTACCGCATCGACCGGGCCGTGCCGGTGCGGCAGATGACCTCCCGCAAGTGGGCGGCGCTGGCGCTGGCCATGCGCGCCCGCCGCACCTGCCCGGAGTGCGGCCGCGATGCCGGTTACTGCATCCCGACGTCCCTCGGCATGTGCTTGACCTGCGCTTACCCCGTCCCATCCGCCGCGTGAGCCTGGAATTGGAGTGATGAGCGTGAACGATATCCCGCCGAACGCGGTCGAGTGGCACTACGTGATGACCATGCAGACCTCGACCGCCAAGCTGGCCACGATCAGCGGCACGGTGTGGGTGGAGAACGCCACCCGTGCCGAGGTCTACCAGCACGTCCTGGCCCGCGCCGTGGACCACATCGGCGCCCGAGGGCCGGTGCTCTTCTACACCGCCGACCACAACGACGGCGGCTGACCTCTAAGCCGCCCTGTGTACGCCCGGCGCGGCCCGATGGCCTGGCAGCTTGCGGGCCGCGCCGGTCTCCGTTTCTCCGCAGAGTTGGAGGAGTCCAGCATGACGGAAACCACCATCCCCGCGGCACCCCCCAAGGCGCCGCCCGACGACCCACCGCCCGCCACGATCCCCGCCCCGGTCGGCACGAGCACGACGGCCGCCCGGGGCCCGGTCCACACCCCGGGCGGACTGCCGGCCGTTCCGCTGGCCGTCATCACCGGCAACACCACCATCGGTGCGCTCTCCGCGGCGGCCCTGGTCGGCGGCCCGGTAGCGGCTTCGCTGGCGATGGCCGGTGCCGCCGCGGCCACCGGCACCGTGGCCGCCCGAGCAGCCAAGGCCAAGAAGCGCCGGAGGGCGGCCGGTTCGCTCTCCGGCCGCTCCAGTGGTCCGGCCGCCGCACGGGGGCGGGTGTCCCTGGCCAAGACCGGCGCCCGGCCGACAAGCGGCCGGAGCAGCGGCACCGGCCGCACCCGCTCGGGCGCCGGACGCTCGGGCGCCGGTCGGTCGGGCGCCGGTCGGTCGGCGGCTAGTCGGTCGGCGGCCGGGCGCGTGCCCCGTCCGGGGACGCCCGGCTCCGGTGGAGCCCTGCGGCACCGTGCTGCCGGGCTCGGGAAGCCGAGCGGTGCCGGGAAAGCTCGCTCCACGCGCCCAGTTCCCCCAGCCGCTGCGAAGTCGCGGGCCGGTGGTCTGGGGTCGTCGCTCCGGCGGGCCCCCGGGGCGGTCAGGGACCGTGCCGGGGCCGTGAAGGCGCTGCGCAAGGCCCGGCAGGAGTCGGCGCCGACCCGGGCGGCCCGCCGTCGGCAAGATGCTGCCGACCGGCGGCGCCTGGCCGACGGCCGCCGCGCCGAGAAGGCACGCCAGCGGGCCCGCCGGTCCGCCCGGAAGGGCACGGCCGGCCGGAGCGGCATCCTCGGCCGCGCCGCGGACCGGGCCCGGCGGATGGCTGACGTGGCCCGGCTCAACAGCCGTCGCCACCGCGACCGCCGGGCGAACGCCCGGCTGGCACAGGTGCGCCGGGGGCGCCGGGTGGCCGCGTGCCGGTGGCGGATGCGCCGCCTGTTGGTGTGGTCGGCCCTGCGCTACTGGGGCCGCCGCCTGGCCGCGGCCGCGGTGGCCGCCCCGGTCGGCGTCCTCGGCATCCCGTCGACCTGGCTCGGGCGCAAGCTGGGCTGGTCCTGGCTGATGTATCCGGGCCGCCGCCTGTTCTGGCGCCTGTCCAACACCGCGCACGCCGCCCGACTGGCCCGGGATGCGGCCATCCGGCAGGCATTCGACGCCGAAGCCGAGCAGGCCGAACAGGACAACGAGCACGACGCCCGGCCGGTCGCCGCGACGGTTCCCCGCGCACCGCGCCACCACAACGCCCGCACCGCCACGACAGGAGATGGCATGTCCGACACCACCCCCGGCGGGCCCGGCTTCCTCTTCCACGAAGCCGCCGCCGAGATGGAAGCCGCCGCCCAGTCCTACGACCCCGACGGCATGATGCACGTCCTGGCGACCTGCGAGGGGATGCCCTATGCCGTCCAGTCCTTCGCCAACACCTTCCGCATCCTCGCCGAGCGCTCCGACGACGAATTCCCGCTGGAGAAGGAAGTCGGGGCCGCGCTGAACGAGGTCTACGCCCTGCTGATGCAGGCCGTGGACGCCGCCGCCGAGGTCGTCACCGTCTTCCGCAACGTCCACGACCAGGACATCGCGCGGCACGAGGACCCGCGCAACAACGCGGAAGACAAGTGGGACACCACCAACAACTGACCACCGCACCACCGAAGGGCGGGCCGCCGAGCAGGGCGGCCCGCCCTTCCTGCTGCCCCCTGGGGAGGGCCCGTGTCCGAACACTCGTTGAACCTGTCCAGCACGCGCCGCACAGCGAAGAAACCCACCGTCCTGCCGCCGCTGGACTGGGCCGCAGGCCACGGCCCAGTCACCGGAGCCCTGTCCGCGGCCACCGGCGCCGGAGCCACCGCCCTGCTCGGTGCCGCCGCCTCCATGCCGTCCGGCTGGCCGCTGGCCATCGGCGCGGCCGGCGCCCTCGGCCACGGCGTCGGGCACAGCCTCTACCGCCGTCTGACCGGCCGCACCCTGGTCACCCGGGCCGCTTCCTGGCTGCTGGCCGGTGGCTGGACCACCTGGGCGGTGGCCACCGGCCCACTGAGCTGGACCGCCGCCGGAAGTCTGGCCGCTCTCGGTGTCGGCATCGGCGCCGCCGCCTCCAACGCCGCAGCCCACGAGGAAGCCGCCGAAGAGGAACGCCTCTCGGCCGAAGCCAAGGCAGCCACCGCCGCGCTCGACAGCAAGCGGCGCGGCCTGGCCCGGGAGTGGGAAGAGCGGATCAAGCGCGTGTGCGCGGTGGACGTCACCGTGTTCGCCGTGGAGTTCTGGGCCACCGGCTCCGGCTACTCGCTGGCCGCCGAACTGCCCGGCGGCGGCGCCACCTGGGACCGCATCGCCACCCGCGCCCGCGCCCTGGCCGCCGACGCCCGGCTTCCGCTGGGCTGCACCGTCCACGTCGAGGAAGGAGACCTTCAGGGCCGCGTCGTCCTCGACGTGGCCACCGAGAACGTCATGGGCTCCACCTACCCCTACCCGGCCGACTACGGCCCGCTGTCCATCCTCACCGGCATCCCCTGGGGCCTGCTGCCCGTCGCCGACCCGGTGACCGTCTACCTGCGCGAAGCCTGCGCGCTCATCCTCGGCCCGCCCGGATCGGGGAAGTCCACCTTCCTGGACGCGGTGCTGGCAGGCTTCGCCCGCTGCACCGATGTCGTCACCTGGGTCATCGACCTCAAGAAAGGCGCCGTCGGCATCCCGTGGGTCCGCCCGTGGCTGGAGGCCGAAGGCCACCGGGACCCCAAGCCCGGCACCGCCCGGCCCCCGGCCGGCACCCGGCCCGGCATCGACTGGCTGGCCTCCACCCCGGCCGAAGCCCTGCTGATGCTCACCGCCGCACTCGCCATCAACGACGCCCGGCAGCTGCACTACCAAGACCTGATGGACCAGCAGGACACCACCCTGCTCCCGGTCTCCGCCCGCATCCCCCAAATCGAGATCGTGGTGGACGAGGGTGCCGAACTCCTCTCCGGCTACACCCGCGGAAACCGCACCCTGAAGGAAGTACAGAAGCTGGTGCGCACCGTCATGCGCACCACCCGCGCCATGGGCATCCGGCTGGTGCTGACCGCCGTTGACGGGAACGTCTCCGCCATCGGCGACACCGCCACCCGCAAGTTCTCCCCCGTCGGCGTCGCCCTCACTTCCGGGGAGTCCAGCGGCAACAACCTCGGCAAGCTCTTCCCGCACGCCAAGGTGGACACCTCCCAGCTCAACCAGCAGGGCGCCGGAGTCATCGGCGCGGCCACCGCCGACGGCTTCGCCCCGACCGCGTTCAAGGGCTGGAAGACCTCCCCCAGCATGGTCCGGGACGTGGTGCTCGCCACCAACGACCGCCGCCCCGTGCTCGATGAGATCTCCGCACAAGCGGCCGGAACGGCGTACGCCCGGCGCTGGGACGCCAACCGCACCGCCTGGCTCCGGCAGGGCCCGGCCGACGAGGACACTCCGGCGCAGGAGACGACGACGGAGCCCACGACCGAGCGGCCCACGCTCGGGCTCTCCTACGAGCAGCAGGAGCCCGCCGCCCCGGCCGCGGAGCCCGCCCGCCGAACGGAGGCGGACATGCTCTCCGAGCGGCTGATGCGCGAGATCGACGAACAGTTCGGCACCACCCCCGAACCCGACCGCACCACCGAGCCGAAGCCGCCGCGGCCGCGGGCCGACAGTCTCAACCTGTCCTGCCTGCGCGACGAGCCGCCGGCCGACGAGGACGACCACCCCGGCGGGCCCGGAGACGGGCCGGACTGGCTGCCCCAAGCCCTCGACGCCATCGCGTCCGCCGGGCCCGCGGGCATGAAGCCCTCCGCTGTCGCCGACCTCGTACAGCGCGACCGCAAGACCGTCCGGGCCGCCCTGCGGGCCGCCGCCGACCGCGGGCAGCTCATCTACCGCAACAACGGCCCGCACTCGGTCTACGTCCACCCCGACCACACCTGAACCGAACACAGTGCGTCACCACCTAGTGGGTAGTGGGGTCCACCCCACTACCCACTGACCACACCCCAGCAGACCGAAAAACCGGTCCCTACTGGGGTTTCCAGTGGATTCCCCACTACCCGGTACCCACTACCCACTACCCGGTACGGGCACAGACCGTGACCGGCCCGCGGGCTGCCGTCGGCACCCGCTCACACCCGCAGGACCCAACGAAGGAGGCATCATGCGCCGCCGCGAACCGCCCGGCATCACCGGGCACTACACCACCCACATACCGGCCGACCTCTACCAGCAGACCGGTGGCCGACCCGTCGTCATCCTCCAGACCACCCCGGCCCGGCGGCCCGCAGGCACCTACCTGGTCCCGCTCGGGATCGGCCTGGCCGCCGCCATCGGCGTCATGGGCTGCATCGCCGCCGCCCTGGCGCTCTTCGAGTTCGCCGTCCAGACCGCCGCGCTCATCGGCGGCGGACCCATCGGGCTGGGCCTGGCACTCAAGCTCTTCCGGCCCAAGACCAAATGACGCCCCGGGGCGGTGGCACTCCCGGCCAAGGACAGCCCACCGCCCCGGGTCTCCCTGCCCGCCTCTCGACAGAACAGGAGACCTCAAGCATGACCCATGACCGCTCCGGACCGCTGCTCTCCGCAGCCCTGGAAGCCGCCGCCCGCGGCTGGCCCGTCTTCCCTCTCCGCCCTGGTGGCAAGCGGCCCGCCCTGCACGGGGAGAGCCGCTGCCCCCGTACCGGCCAGTGCGCCGACGGGCACCGCAAGTGGGAGCAACGGGCCACCACCGACCCCGGCCGCATCCGCGCCGCATGGTCCGCGGGCCCGTTCAACGTCGGCATCGCCACCGGCCCCGCCGGGGTGGTCGTCATCGACCTCGACGTGCCGAAGGACGGGAAGGACAGGAAGGACGCGCCTTGCGGCGCGACGACCTTCACGGCGCTCTGCGAGCGCGCCGGGCAGGCCGTCCCCGCCACCCGCACGGTGCGGACCGCGAGCGGTGGCACGCACCTGTACTTCACCGCGCCGCCCGGCACCCGGCTCGGCAACAGCGCGGGCAGGCTGGGGAAGCTCATCGATACCCGGGCATGGGGCGGCTACGTCGTCGCCGCGGGCAGCACCACACCGGCAGGGGTCTACGAGGTCACCGACGACTCCCCGGCCTGCCCGCTGCCGGGCTGGCTCCGTGACCTGCTCAGCCCGCAGCCCCAACCGCCGAGCCCGGCCCGCCTGTCCTCGGCGGCCGTGGGGAACGTGCCCGCCTACGCGGCGGCGGCCCTGCGCAACGAAGCCGCCGCCGTCGCGGGTGCCCCGGAGGGGTCCCGGAACTGGACGCTGACCCGGGCGGCCCGCGCCCTGGGGCGGTTCGTCGCCGCGGGGGACCTTCCCCAGTCGGTGGTGGAGGAGGCTCTTAAGCAGGCGGGGGAGTCGGCCGGCCTGCGTGAGCGCGAGTGCGTCCCGGTCATCGTGAGCGCTCTGAACTGGTCCATCGCTCACAACCCGCAGGGCAGGGCGGCATGACCGGGCCCGCCACTCCCCCGCTTAAGAGCCACACCGCCGCCCCCGACCGGCCGACCGCCGCCGAGCAGCCGGTCCCCGCGGTGGCCGACCGCGCCGCAAAGGGCGCCGCCCGTCAGGGCGCCCGATCAGCTCTTCGCCCTGACCCGCGCCCGAGCGACGGACGGCACCCCATCGCCTGGCTCCACATCACTGCCCCCGGCCGCGGCACCGTCCCGACCGCCATGTCGGTGTGCGCGTGCGGCCGCAACCGCAGCGCGGTCGGGCGTCGGCACGTCCTGGCGCTCATCGACGCCCACACCGCCCACCGAACCACCTGCCCGCTCCGCAAGAACGAAGGGAGGAACGCCGCATGACCACCACCGGACACCGGCCCACCGCGCCCGAGCAGGGCGCGGCCCTGCTGGACGAAGTGGAAGCGTTCCACCGCCGCTTCAACGTCTTCCCCACCGAAGCCGCCTACGTCGCCGTGACGCTCTGGGACGCTCACGCGCACCTGCTTGACTGCTTCGACTCCACCCCGCGGCTGGCCTTCCTCTCTCCCGAACCCGGGTCCGGGAAGTCCCGCGCGCTGGAGATCGTGGAGACGCTGACCCCGCGCGCGGAAGCCACGGTCAACGCCTCGTCCAACGCCCTGTTCCGGCTGGTCGAGTCGGCCGAAGGGCGGCCGACTCTCCTGTTTGACGAGATCGACACCATCTTCGGACCCAAGGCGGGGGACAACGAGCCCGTGCGCGGCTTCCTCAACTCCGGGTACCGCCGGATCGGGACCATGCTGCGGTGCGTCGGAGACGGGGCCAACCAGAGCGTGCAGCGCTTCTCCTCGTTCTGCGCCGTCGCGATGGCCGGGCTCGGCTCCCTGCCCGACACGATCCTGACCCGCTCCGTCATCATCCGGATGCGCAAGCGGGCCCCGAACGAGCACGTGGAGTCCTACCGGCTCCGGCTCAACGAGCCGGAGGGCCACGCCCTGCGGGACCGGCTCGCCGACTGGGCCGACACCGTGCGCGAGCAGATCACCGACGCCTGGCCGGAACTCCCGGAAGGGGTCACCGACCGGCCGGCCGATGTGTGGGAACCGCTGCTTGCCGTCGCCGAAGCCGCGGGCGGCCACTGGCCCCAGCGGGCCCGCGCCGCCTGCCTGGAACTGGTCAACGCCGCCCACGACAACGACGAAGCCTCCCTGGGCGTGCGGCTGCTGACCGACCTGCGCGACAAGGTGTTCTGCGGGGCCGACCGGATGCCGACCGCGGTCATCCTGGAGATGCTGCTCGCCCTGGACGAAAGCCCATGGGCCGACGTGGACGACAAGCCGCTCAACGCGCGGACTCTCTCCAAGCTGCTCGGGCAGTACGTCACCCCCGCCAACAAGCCCATCAAGCCGCGCGGCATCCGCACCCCCTCGGGCACCCCGAAGGGCTACTACGCGGAAGACCTCACGGACGCCTGGACGCGGTACTGCTCCCCGTCCCCTCCAGAGTCCGCAACATCCGCCACAGCCGCCACACCGCAGGTCAACAGGGGTGCATCTGTGGCGGATGACCCCAACGGCATCCGCCACAGCCCCACAGAAGCCGCAACGCGGCTCTTCCCCGTCGCGGGCTGAACCGCCCACCCGACCGGTGCCGCCACACCCCGCGTGTGGCGGCACCGATCCGCCACAGAATCCCTATCCGCCACACATCCGAGCCGCTGACCAGCCATGTTGCGGCGTGGCGGATGTTGCGGATTCCCCAGAAGGAACGCCACTCCGGCAACCACGCCCAGGAGGCACTCCCCATGGCCCGCTCGACGATGCTCAAACTCCCGGAAGTCCTCGCTGAGATCGGCATGAGCCGCGCCGCCTTCTACCGCCTGCGCGCCCGCGGTAAGGCCCCGCGCCTCATCAAGCTGCCCAACGGCCAGCTCCGCGTCCGCCGTACCGACCTGGACGCCTGGCTCCAGTCCTGCGAGCAGTCCGCCGCCTGAATCACCCCGCACCACCCGACAAGGGGCCCGCCCACCGGCGGGCCCCTTTCCATGGGAGACCCATGCTCACGTACGACGTTGACGTCTGGTCCATCCGCAAGCGCACAGGCAGGCCGAAGCCCTACGAACTCCGCTGGCGCGTCGGCTCCCGCGCGCACTCCCGAAGCTTCAAGCTCAAGCCGCAGGCCGACGGCCGCCGCTCGGAGCTCCTGGCCGCCCTCCGGGAGCGCGAGCAGTTCGATGAGGCGAGCGGCCTTCCCGCTCGGGAACTCGCGGCGCTCAACTCCCCGACGTGGTTCGAGCACGCCACCGACTACGCCCTGATGAAGTGGCCCCGAGCGGCAGCGAAACACCGGGCCGGCATCGCGGAAGCCCTCTCCGTAGTCACCCCGACGCTGGTCACCACGACGCGCGGTGCCCCGGAAGACAAGACACTCCGCGCCGCCCTTTACCAATGGGCATTCCGCGCCGTGCCAGGCCCCGGCGGAAAGCACGTCTCTCGGCACCTCGCCGAAGAACCGCCGGCCGACATCCGGCAGGCGCTGGACTGGATCACCGCTCACTCGGTCAAGGTCGGCGCGCTGCAGGACCCGTCGTTGCTTCGCCCGGCCCTGGAAGCACTCGGGCGACGGCTGGACGGCCGCAAGGCCGCGGAGAACACCGCGCGCCGAAAGCGCATGGTCCTGAGCAACGCGCTGCGCTACGCAGTCGAGGAGCGCGGCCTGCTCCCGAGCAACCCCCTGCTCCGCGTGGACTGGACACCACCCGAGACTGACGACGAAATCGACTTTCGGTACGTCCCAGGCCCCGCCCTGGCCCGTAAGTTCATGGAAGCCGTTCGGGCATCCGGTGCCCGTGGTGAGCACCTAGTCGCGTTCTTCGGGTGCCTGTACTACGCGGCGATGCGACCGGGGGAAATCGCCTCACTCAAACAGGCCGACTGCCACCTTCCGCCCGAGAGCACACCCGACGCATGGGGCGAGCTGCTGCTCGCGGAGAGCCGCCCGGAAGTCGGCGCCGGCTGGACGGACTCGGGAGAGTCCTACGAGACACGAGGACTCAAACGGCGAGCGCGCGGCGCGACACGGCCGGTACCGATCCCGCCCGTCCTGGTGGAGATGCTGCGAGATCATCTCAAGCGCTACGGGACCGCACCGGACGGCCGTCTGTTCCGGGCGGCGCGGGGCGGCCGAGTTCGCTCCACGGAGTACTGCGAACTGTGGGACAAGGCCCGTGCTGCCGTCCTGACCGAGCAGGAAGCCACAACGCCGCTGGCGAACGTCCCCTACTCTCTGCGGCACGCCGGGGTGTCCCTGTGGATCAAATCCGGTGTGGACCCCGTGGAAGTCGCCCGGCGAGCGGGCCACAGTATCGCGGTCCTCTTCCGCTTCTACGCCAAGATCCTGCGGGGCGCCCAAGAACACTCCAACCGGCTCATCACCGAGGAGCTGAGCCGAGACGAGTGACGGCCGCCGCCTGGCCCACAGATGGCCCAGACGCACTGGTCAACGGCGAGATACAAGCGAGCCGGGGTGAGACAGGCTGAGCGCAGAAGGGGCGCCCTTCGGTGGAGGGCGCCCCTTCTGACCAGCACGTTTGATGACCTGCGCGGAGGGTGTGGGATTTGAACCCACGGTGGTGTCGCCACCACGACGGTTTTCAAGACCGTTCCCTTAGGCCGCTCGGGCAACCCTCCCTCGCCCCCGCCCACCTGCGGCGGAAGCGCCTACAGCCTACCTGGCGGGGCCGGCCCCGGGGGCGCTTGGTCCCTCCATGGTCCGTGGCCTCGGAGATTGCTCCTCCAGCGCGGGTCGGCACCATGCGCAGGCGCCCCCTTGCTGGGCGGCGTGATCGTTCGGCTGCGAGGCACTGGAAGGAGGCAGCAGCAGATCGCGCTCGGGGTGGCTCTCGTCCTTCAGACCCCCTGCACGCCAAGATCCTAGATGCGCTCAACGTACGGAGCACGCCATGCCGGAGAGGGGTCCGCTCGTAGCTCCGTCCAGTACTCCCGGCCGCTGGTGACCAGACCACTGTGGACAGTCCAAAAAGACGCCACCCGGTGGATGCCCATCGTGTCGTGAGGAACCTCGACCTCGGAGACGACTTCGTTCCCGGACTGCAGGATGCGCAGGACCTTGATCGACCAACCCTCCGGATACTCCGCGTTTATGCGTAGGTAGTTCTCCCGGCCGCGGATGCGTTCACCGCTGACCGGCCATTCCACGATCACATCGTCCGCCAGCAGTTCGCCGACGCCTGACCAGTCCCGGGCCTGCATACGGCCCCAGAGCGTCTGAATGGTCATCGAAGGTTCCATGACCACATCCTGCACGGCACCGCTGACGGCGGTGGTCGGCAGCCGGCGGGCTGCCGGTTCCCTCGGTTCATGCACGAGGGTCTCAGCGGGCCGTGTGGTCCGGGTGGTGCTTGGTTCGGCGGGCTTCCTTCATTTCCGCCTCGTAGAGGTGCTCCCGGCCGTCGGCCAGCTCGTTGCGCAGGCGTTCCTCGATCTGCTGGAACGGCCGGTAGTACGTCTCGTTGTAGGCCTCGATGATCTGGAAGGTCCAGTGATCCGGGATCACATTGCGGCCCAGGATCTCGCGCTTCACGAGGTCGGCCTGCTCGGCGTGGCCGGCCTCGCGGAGCAGGCGCACCGCCTCGTCCAGCTCCAGGTCCGCGCCGCCCGTCAGCTGGTGGAAGGCATACAGCATGCCGCGGGCCCGCTCGGTCGTCTCCAGGGCCTTCGACAGCGCTCCCAGCGCCTCGACGGTTGTGTCGCTCACTCCGTCGGGGCGCCGGTGCCGCTCGTCGGGCGTCTCGGGGTCGTAGTTCTCATCAGTCACGTGCATCCACGTTCCCCGTCAGGCGCCGCCGTCACGGAGCCGGCGGTCTCAATCCCCCGGCGGGCGGGCGGACGGGTCGAGTGGGAGCGGCGAGCGCCGTCAGCGGCCCGCCGGGTAGCGCCGCTGGAAGCCTTCGAGCACCCGCGCCCTTGCTTCCACGACGGCCGTCCGGCCGACGGCCATCCCCCGGGCCCGGCGCTCGGCTCGGGCCCGGGGAGGAGCGGCAAGGTCTGGGCGGGGCAGGGCCCGGGGACGGCCGGGCCCGGTTGGGTTCCGGCGTGGTCAGTCGCCCTTGCGCTGGCCCAGGGTGACGTCGACCGTGGTCTCCTTGCCGTCGCGCTCGTAAGTGAGTTTGACCGTGTCGCCCGGCTTGTGGGTCCAGATTTCGCTGATCAGGGTCGGGCCGCTGTCGATGACCGTGTCGTCCAGCTTGGTGATGACGTCACCGGGCTTCAGGCCCGCCTTGTCGGCCGGTCCGCCCTCGGTGATCGGGTCGCCGCCGCCCTGGCCGGTTTCGGGGATCCGGGCGCCGTCACCCTGCTGCCGCATGTCGACGTGGACGCCGATCACCGGGTAGATGGGCTCCCCGGTCTCGATGAGATTCTCGGCGACGCGCTTGGCCTGGTTGATCGGGATGGCGAAGCCCAGGCCGATGCTGCCGGCCTGCGATTCGCCGAAGCCGCCGCCCGCCGACTGGATCGCCGAGTTGATGCCGATCACGGCGCCCTGGGCGTTGAGCAGGGGTCCGCCGGAGTTGCCCGGGTTGATCGACGCGTCGGTCTGCAGGGCGCTCATGTACGAGGCGTTGCTGCTGCCGCCGTCGCTGGAGGCCACCGGGCGGTTCTTGGCGCTGATGATGCCGGTGGTCACGGTTCCCGAGAGACCGAAGGGGGCACCGATGGCGATCGTGGCGTCGCCGACCGCGACCTTCTTGTCCGAGTCACCGAGCGGCAGCGGCTTGAGGTCCGCGCCCGAGGCGTTCCGGAGTTTGATCACGGCTACGTCATAGCCCTCGGCGCGGCCGACGATCTCGGCCTGGTACTCCTTGCCGTTCGAGAACGTCGCGGTGAGTTTGCCGCCACCCGCCGCGGAGGCCACCACATGGTTGTTGGTGAGGATGTGGCCTTCCTTGTCGTAGACGAAACCGGTGCCGGTGCCGCCCTCGGCCTCCTGGCCACCGCCCTGGGCGTTCAGGGTGACGACACTGGGCAGCGCCCGCTGGGCTATCCCGGCGACGGAGTTCGGGGAGCGGTCGAGCACCTCCGGGTCGCCCGTGGCCGAGATCGTCGTCGAGCTTCCGTCGTTCTGCTCGGCGGCCCAGAAGCCGAGGCCACCGCCGACGCCGCCCGCGACCAGCGCGGCGGCGAGCACGGCCGCCACCACGCCGCCCCGGCTCTTCTTGCCCGGCGCGGCACCGGGCGGCGGGGGAACGTGCCCCGGGACGCCCCAGCCGGCGCCCCCGGGCGGTGGCGGCGGCGGAGGCCAGGCGGCGTGTCCCGCACCGTGCTCCTGGCCCGCCCCCTGTCCGGCCATGCCGGCACCGTCGGCCGGAGCGCCGTACTCCTGCCCCGCTGCGGCCCGCGCTCCCTCGTCGCCGTGTGTGCCGGCCGGGGCCGGCGGGTGCGCCGGTGCGGCCGGTTGCTCCGGCGGACGGCCGGGCGCCGCCGCGCCGGGCTCGGGCCGCGGAAGCGGATAGTCGGACTGCGCGGCGTTACCGGCGGAGGGGTTCTCCGGTGCGGGCGGCGGCGCGGAGGGCGGGCTGGGCGGCGCTCCGGGCGCCGGCCGCTCCGTCCCCGGCGGCACGGCGGCGCCCTCGTTCTCGGTGCTCACGGCTTTCTCCTTGGGTGCGCGAAAAGTCTTGAGTCACGGCCCACAGTGCTGCATGTCCGCCTCCAGCTTTCCCCACGGCGTGTCAGGGCGCTGTAAGCGCTGTGGCTCACCCGCCCGCCCTTCCTTTCCGGACATACCGCATGGCTTCCATGATGCCGGGGTCTTCGGACGACGGCCGTTCACCCTGTGTGCCCGCAGGGGTGGCACCATAACGCGGTGACCGATGCGCGCCCGGCTCCCGGCCTCTCCCCGGAGCCCTCCACCACCGCTGTCGTCGCCCACCGGGGCTCGTCCGAGGACGCCCCGGAGCACACGCTGGCCGCGTACCGCAGAGCCATCGAGGACGGCGCCGACGCCCTGGAGTGCGATGTGCGGCTGACCGCCGACGGGCACCTCGTCTGCGTCCACGACCGGCGGGTGGACCGCACCTCCAACGGCCGGGGGGCCGTGTCGGCCCTGGAGCTCGCCGAGCTCGCCGCGCTCGACTTCGGTTCCTGGAAGGACCGGGACGAGGCTCCGGACTGGGAACGCACGTCCGTCCTCACTCTCGAACGCCTGCTCGAACTCATCCGCGACACCGATCGCCGGATCGAACTCGCCATCGAGACGAAGCACCCGACCCGCTGGGCCGGCCAGGTCGAGGAGAAGCTGCTGGAACTGCTCCGCCGGTTCGGTCTCACGGATCCGCCTCCGGGCGAACCCTCAGCCGTTCGGGTGATGAGCTTCTCGGCGCGCTCCCTGCACCGCGTCCGGGTGGCGGCGCCCCGCATACCCACCGTGTATCTGATGCAGTTCATCTCGCCGCGTCTGCGCGACGGGCGGCTGCCCGCCGGCGCCCGGATCGCCGGGCCCAGCATGCGGATCCTGCGGAACCAGCCCGAATACGTCGCCCGCGCGCACCGGGCGGGCAACGAGGTGCACGTCTGGACCGTCGACGATCCCGCCGACGTCGAGCGGTGCGTGAGCCTCGGCGTGGACGCCATCATCACCAACCGGCCCGGGAGAGTTCTGTCACAGCTCGGGCGCACGGACGGCCTCCGGAACGGCTGAATCCCCCGGTGGGGAGCGCACCGGCGCGTTCAGTACATCGCCGATCGCGCGGAGTGCGCCACCGGATCGCTTATGGCCGGTTTCCGGCCCACCGGGGGAGGGCATCCATCCTCTGGCGTGGGGCGAAGGAGGTCTCGGGGGTGGCGTTGGTGGTGGCACAGGAAGTGCCGACTTCATCGAGCATGGCCGTGCCCCATGGGCCTTCGGGCGTGGGCATGGCGCGGCGCCGGATGCGCGAAGGACTGGGCATGAGCGGCGTTCCCGAGGGAGTCGTCGACGACGCGGTCCTCGTCCTCTCGGAGCTTCTCAGCAACGCCTGCCGCCATGGCAGGCCGCTGCGGACCGGGCTTGCGGGCGGCGACGAGGGCGAGGCGGTGCGCGCCGCCTGGCGTGTGGACGAATTCGGGCGTTTGACCGTCGAGGTGACAGACGGGGGCGGTCCGACCCGACCACTTCCGGCCACTCCGTCCGTAACGGCCCGCGGCGGCCGCGGGCTCAACATCATCAGATCCCTCGCCCAGGACTGGGGAGTCCGGGACGAGATGAGCGGCGACGTCACGGTCTGGGCCCGCTTCGCCCCGGTGACGCGGAACCGCGAGAACGGCCTCGGTGACCGGCTGGGCCTGGGCGTACTGCCCGGGCTCGGGGTCGCGGATCTGCTGGACGATCTGGCCTGAGGGCCTGAGGGCCTGAGGGCCTGGGGGACGGACGGCCCGTGCGGCCGGAGGCCCGTCTCCGTACGGCCGTGCGTCCCGCCCGGTCCGTCGAGGCCGGGGCAGCGACCGTTCCGTATCCGGTCCGGACGACTCCTCCGCGGACGGCCCACCCGGAGGACGAGCCCCTTCCGCCACGTCGCTCCCCGCACGGCGTCCCGGGGCGCCGCCCACACCGCCGGGCCCCTCGCGTTCGGCGGGCGGAGCCCCGGTGAGGGGCTAGGCTCAGCGGCCACAGACCCACCGCCGTATCCGGGAGAAACCCACGCCATGGCGAAGAAGCGACCCCAGACCAAGGCCGGCAAGTCGTCCTCCGCGCGGGGCTCGGGCGTCCGCCCGGCGGCCGTCGCGGACGCCGACATCCCTGTCGTCGGCGCCCGCGAGCCCTGCCCCTGCGGCTCGGGCCGCCGCTACAAGGCCTGCCACGGCCGGGCCGCCGCCCAGGCCGTCACCGAGCTCGTCCAGCGGCCCTTCGAAGGGCTGCCGGGCGAGTGCGACTGGGTGGCCCTGCGTGAACTGGTCCCGGCCGCGACGGCCGAGCTGCGCCTCAAGGAGCCGCTGCCCGACGGCGTGCCCTCCGTGACCCTGGCCACCGTCCTGCCGATGGCCTGGCCCGCGCTGCGCCGGGACACCGGCACGGTCCTCCTGGGCCTCCAGAACGACACCGCTTCCGGCGACATCAGCCGTGATCTGGCGGATGTACTCGGCCGGGCCCTGACGGCCACGCCCGGCAGCCCGGTGGCCGCCGAGCGCGTGACGGCCGGCGGACCGCGTCTGCAGGATCTGCTGGACACCGGAGCACCGTTCACACCGGTGATCCACGACGGGTTCGAGTTCTGGCTGGAGGACGCCTCGAACACCACTCCGGAGGTGGCCGCCTCCCTGGAGCGGGCGAACGAGGCGGCCATCCCGACCGTCCGGCTGTCCGGTGTCGAGGCCGCGTACTGGTGCGAGACCCCGGAGAAGAACCATCTGCGCTGGGTGATGCCGCACTCCGAGGAGGAGTTGCTCGACGCGCTCGCACGGCTGCACGCCGCGGGCACCTCGTCGCTCGGCGAGGGCACCCGGCTCGTCGGTTCCTTCCGGGCGCACGGCCTGCTGGTGCCGGTGTGGGACCTGCCGCGCGGCATGAGCGCCGACGACACCGAGAAGCCGGCGGCGGCCTTCGCCGAACGGCTCGGCGAGGTCCTCGGCTCCGAGGCTCCGCTGACACCGGAGGAGCGCCGGGCGCGCGGCGGACTCACGAACCGTCAAGTCACTTTGAGCTGACGGGAGATGGGAACTCGTGCGGCAGAAGTGATTCCTGTCACATCAACTTCTACCGAACAGTAAATTCCCTGTCGGATCTTCGCGATCGAATTTGCGAACGGCCGATCTCTTGTTACGGTTCTAGGAGCCCGGTCGCTGGTGCATCCCCCGTCGCCAGCGACCGGGCGTTCCCATGTCCGCGGCCGTGGACGGTCTCCCGTCGGCGCCCCGCTCCGGCTCGCCGGTGTCCCGGTCCCTCTGTCCGGCTTCCGGGAACGGCGGCGAAGTCCGCGCGCCCCCACGACCACACGACGCACCGGCACACGGCCCGCCGCGGAATGGCCCGCCGCACACACGACGGGCCGTTCGCCGGACCGGCGCGACGACGGCCGCCGTGCACCGGGTGTTCGTTCACCGGCGCCGAAGAATCGGCGCGACCGCCGGAACCTGCGGGCCCGCGGGCTCAGTAGGGCAGACGGCTGCCGCCGCCAGGAGTCCCCGCGCTCGCCTCCACCAGCGCCTCCACCACGGTCTCCACCCGCGGCAGCCACGGCCCGCCGGCGGCTCCCCGCAGCGGGGCCCGCTCCCAGCGGACCTGCCCGGCGCCCGTGTCGGAGGGCGGCAGGGCCAGATATCCGCCCTCGCCGTGGAAGCGCAGCGAACTGGGCACCCAGTCCTGGCTGTAGAGCAGTTCGCCCAGTTGCGGCAGCGAGTACGGCGCCACGAGCAGCGCCCAGCGGGACGGGGTGGCGACGACCGGCCCGAGCCGGACCCCCATCCGCCCCAGTTCGGCGACCGCCTCGGCCCCCGCGACCGCCGGCAGGCTGACGGCGCACGGCGCACGGCCGCCAGTCGCCAGGATCACCGGCGCGGAGGGGCGGTTGGTCCACCACCAGCGCACCATGCGGGTGTCGGTGGTCGCCGCGAGCAGCCCCGGGTCGAAGGGATGTGCGCCGGGAGCGGCGCAGTCCGGGTGCGGGCAGGCGCAGTGCACCGTGCCGTCCCTTCCCGGCTGGGTTCCCACGCCGGGCAGTACCGGCCACCGCCACTCGGTGGCGCAGGTCAGTGCCGCGTCGAGCATGACCGACCTCCCGCCGCGCCTGCGCTTGAGCAGGAGCCTGCGTCGCATTCCGGGGATCTCGCGCATGAGCGCTCGTTCCTTTCCGTTAACGCCGAGGGCTGTTTCCGTCGCATGGAACTGCGTCTGACTGCGTGGAGCAGTGGAGCAACTGTCTGGCAACCACCTGGAGCGGAACTGCACACCGAACTGCATGGCACTGCGGGTACCGCGCGCCCGGGACCCGTCCCGTCGTGCGGGACACACCTGACTGTGCGTGGATCAGCGTCACATCGCCGGCCGGCGTGGAGCGTGGCATGGGGTGGCGCCCGTTCGGCGCATGCCGCCCCCGTACCCCCCAGTGGCGAGGTGCCCCCCACCTGTCCGCTCACGAGTGGGAGCGCGGCGTTCGCAGGCTAGGACGCGCCCGGCCTCCGCCGGGTTCCAGCACATCCCAACTGCCCCCGCCCCCTGCCGAGTACGTACCCGGCGCGGTGGACATGACGCGTTGCCGACGAGCCTCAGTCGACCGCGCATCGACCGGAGCACGTCGTTTTCCGGCCAAACGTAGCAGCCTCCCGAGCCTCGTCAAACCCGGATACCCGAGGACGGCCCGGGTACACGGATCCATGCACATTTGAGGGGCTGACGGGGGTTTCCCCGGATACGCGAGCTTGGCGAGGCGGATGGGCGTACGCACCGGTTTCTCCTGATCGGCGACCGAGTCGGGGCACCGCCGGGACACCCCCGCATCCGCTTCCGGCATATGCCGCCCGGCGGACGTGTCTCCACAGAACGGATGGCCGGGACAGGGTCGCCGGCGCCCGGGTGACGACCGTGCGTGCGTCATGTTCACGGAAAGTGGCCGGAATCCATCTGATCACCCCGGGCTCTGGCCATAATGCCCGGCCGCTCGACGCGGCTCACCAGGTCCGGCGCGGGCCACCGGCCGGTCCGGAGCCTTCACTCCGGTCCCTCCTGTGCCCTTCCCGCCGCCCATACGATGGGAGAAGGTCCCGTTCAAGGAGGAAACCGTGACCGAGCAGCCCGTACCGGCCCAGCAGAGCGAAACCGCCCCGGCGGGCGACCACCAGCCGGTCAAGCAGCGGAAGAACGGCCTCTACCCGGCCGTCTCCGACGAACTCGCCGCCCATATGCGCGCCGGCTGGGCCGACACGGAGCTGCGCGACCTGGAGCCGCTGCCGCAGGCGGCCGAGACGGCCCGCCGCCGCGCCGCGCTGTCCCGCCGCTTCCCCGGTGAGCGGCTCGTCATTCCCGCGGGCAATCTCAGGACCCGCTCCAATGACACCGAATACCCCTTCCGGGCCGGCACCGAGTACGCCCATCTGACCGGCGACCAGTCGGAGGACGGCGTACTGGTCATGGAGCCCGCCGCGGACGGTGGTCACGAGGCCGTGCTGTATCTGCTGCCCCGTTCCGACCGCGAGAACGGCGAGTTCTGGCTGGACGGCCAGGGCGAGCTCTGGGTCGGCCGCCGGTACAGCCTGACGGAGAACGAGCGGCGGCTCGGGCTGCCCTGCCGCGACGTCCGGAAGGCCGCCGGCGAACTGGCGGAGCAGGCCGGGCCCGTACGCCTCGTCCGCGGTCACGACATGGGCCTGGAAGCCGCCCTCGCCGACCGGCTCGACGCCGGACGCGACGAGGAGCTCCGGGTCTTCCTCAGCGAACTCCGGCTGGTGAAGGACGCGTTCGAGATCGGCGAACTGCAGAAGGCCGTGGACTCGACCGTGCGCGGCTTCGAGGACGTCGTGAAGGTCCTCGACCGCGCCGAGGCCACCTCCGAGCGCTACATCGAGGGCACCTTCTTCCTGCGCGCGCGGGTCGAGGGCAACGACGTCGGCTACGGCTCGATCTGCGCCGCCGGCCCGCACGCCACCACCCTGCACTGGGTGCGCAACGACGGCCCCGTCCGCTCCGGCGAACTGCTGCTGCTGGACGCGGGCGTGGAGACGCACACCCTCTACACGGCGGACGTCACCCGCACGCTCCCGGTGAACGGCCGCTTCACCGACCTCCAGCGGAAGATCTACGACGCCGTGTACGAGGCCCAGGAGGCCGGCATCGCCGCCGTGCGCCCCGGGGCCAAGTACCGCGACTTCCACGACGCGGCACAGCGGGTGCTCGCCGAGAGGCTGGTCGAGTGGGGGCTCGTCGAGGGCCCCGTCGAGCGGGTCTTGGAGCTCGGGCTGCAGCGCCGCTGGACCCTGCACGGCACCGGCCACATGCTCGGCATGGACGTACACGACTGCGCGCTGGCGCGGACCGAGACCTATGTGGACGGCACGCTGGAGCCGGGGATGTGCCTGACCGTCGAGCCGGGCCTGTACTTCCAGGCGGACGACCTCACCGTGCCCGCGGAATACCGCGGCATCGGTGTCCGCATCGAGGACGACATCCTGGTCACCGAGGACGGCAACCGGAACCTTTCGGCCGCCCTGCCGCGCTCCTCCGCCGACGTGGAGTCCTGGATGGCGCGGCTGAAGGGCTGAGCGCCTGCTGCTCGGAGGGTGCCGGGCTGAGGCTCCGGGCCGAGGCTCACGGGCTGAGGACGGGGCCGGCCAGGGGGCCTCCGGTGAGACGGGCCCCGTCCCGCCACTTGAGCATCTTGCTGAAGCAGACGACCGCGCCCCGGCCCGGACGGTTCCGGACGTGGACGTGGTCGGCGAGGGACTCGATCAGCAGCAGTCCGCGGCCGTGCTCGGCGTGCTCCGTGCGGTCGGCCCGGCCGGCGTGACCCGCCTGGCCGGCGTGGCCGCCGTGACCGGCGTGGTACTCGGAGCCGGCGTGGCCGGCGCGGTCCGTGGGCCCGGCGTTCCAGGGGGAGCCTTTGCTCTCCGGCCACGCGCGGCGGGCGCGGCGGCGGCCGGAGGGCCCGCCGGGTTCGTCGCGGGCGGCGGGGAAACCGGGGCCCGAGTCGGCGACCTCGATGCGGCACTTCTCCCCGTCCAGGTACGCGGTGACGCGGTACCGTCCGCCTCCCGGGCCGGCGCCGTCGCCACCGTGCTCCACCGCGTTGGCGCAGGCCTCGGAGAGCGCGACGGACAGTTCGAAGGACGTCTCCGGGTGGACCCCGGCGGTCTCCATGGTGCCGAGGAGAAGCCGGCGGGCCAGCGGCACACTCGCCGCCTCGCGCCGCAAGTGGAGTGACCACCAGATGCTCATGCTGCGGCCTCCTGGCTGCGGCTCGACATACCGCTACGTATTGCCCGGGCGCCTCGGTGGTAAGCCTGCGCCGGACGGGACTCCGCTCGTTCGGCGGTGCGTTCCCCGGGGGGCGCATGGGGCGTGCCGGCCCGGCCCGCGGATGCCTCCGCACCACCCACCCTGGCGGAGGGGGCACGGGGGCGCGGTGCGATGATGAGTCCGCCATGTCTGGTTTCCCAGCACGCGCCGGCACGGGCCTGCGCCTGACGAGGGCCGCGGTGTTCGCCGCGGTCTGCGTCGTGCTGTCCGCGACCGGCCATGTGCTCGCCGCCCGCGCCGTGATCCCGCTGTGGGCACTGGGCGGGGGCTTCCTCGCCGTCCTCGCGGTCGCCGCGGGGCTCGCGGGCCGGGAGCGTTCCCTGCCCGGCATCGCCGCGGCACTGGCAGCCGGGCAGGTGCTTCTGCACACCCTCTTCGGATACGCCCAGCATCTCGCCGGACCGGCGGCCGCTCCGCCGGGCGGCGGTTCGTCCGACACCGTGACGGCGCTCGCCGCGCGGCTCCTGTGCGGTGAGGGCGGGCGTCCGCTGTCGGCCGCCGAGGCGCACCGCGTGGTGACCGCCGCGGGCATCGACCCGGGCGCGCACGCGGCCGCCGCCGCGACCGCCTCGGCCGGTGGCGGGGCCGGCCCGCACGGGGTCCTCCCGGCGTCGCTGCTGCCGTCGCCGCAGATGCTGCTGGCCCACCTGCTGGCGGCGGTCCTGCTCGGGCTGCTGCTGCGGCGGGGGGAGGCCGCGCTGTTCCGTCTCGTACGGCTGTCCGTACAGGGGCTGGCCGAAAGGGCGCTCGTACGGTCGCTGCGCACCGCCGTCGGGCTGGCCCGGGCGCTGCTCGCGGGGCTCCCCGGGGCCGGCGGCCCGCGCCTGCGCGCGCGCCGCGCACGCCCGTACGGACCGGGGCGGCCGCGCCCGCTGTACCTCGAGCACTCCGTCAGCCGGAGAGGTCCGCCGGACTTCCGCCTGGCGGCCTGACGCGGCGGTTCCACCGGCAGGTGCCGGGCATCCGCGCGCGCCGCCGCACGCGCGTGTGAGCCACTCGCCGTCCCCGTCGTCGGCGGGTCTCTCCTCGCGCGCCTCCTTCACGCCCCGACGCGTCCGGTGGGCGGAGACGGGCACAGCGCGCCCCGGTGCCGCCCCGCCCCTCCGCGTCCGCCGCGTCGCTGTGTCCTCACCGGGCCGCCGCCGTGACCTCCGGCGTCCTCGTCGGCCGCCGCTTCCTCCCTGCGGCCGTACCGGTCCGGGTCCGCCGGCCGGCCCGCGGCGGCGTACCACGCAACACGACCTACACCAGGAAGCCCTTATGAGAACCCCCCGACGCCTCACCCGCCCACGCGGTGCGAGGCGGACACCCCTGTGGCGCGGCAGCGTGCTCGCCGTCGCAGCCGCGCTCGCCCTCACCGCGTGCGGCGGTGGCGGCGACGGCAGTGCCGGGACCGCCGCGGAGGTCTCCGCGGAGCCCGCCCAGGCCGCGACCGTTCTCGACAATCCGTTCGAGAAGCCGGAGCTGGTCCTCACGGACACGTCCGGTCAGGAGTACGACTTGGTCGAAGAGACCAAGGGACACCCAACACTCCTCTACTTCGGCTACACCCACTGCCCCGACGTCTGCCCGCTGACGATGAGCAACATCGCCGTGGCCGCCAAGGCACTGTCCGAGGACCAGCGGAAGGACCTGCGCGTCGTCTTCGTCACCTCCGACCCGGAACGGGACACCCCGAAGCGGCTCGGCGCGTGGCTGCGCGGCCAGGACCCCGACTTCATCGGTCTCACGGGCGACTTCGACGCCATCCAGGCCGCCGCGCGCAGTGTCGGCATCGGCATCGCCCCGCCGACCGAGGACGAGAACGGCGACATCGTCTCCACCCATGGCGCCCAAGTGCTCGCCTTCTCCCCGGAGGACGACAAGGCCCACGTCCTCTACGGCGAGGACACCACCGTCGACGACTACACCAACGACCTGCCCAAGCTCCTCGAGGGAGAGACCCCGTGAACCGCCGCGCCACCACCGCCACCGCCCTCAGCGCCGCACTCGTGCTCGGTGCCACGCTCTCCCTCACCGGCTGTGCCACCGGGCCGGAACTGGCGACGAGCGGCGGTTACGTCCCCGAGCCCGTCATGCCCGACATGGCCGGCGGGTTCCTCACGGTGACCAACACCGGTGACACCGCCGACCGGCTCACCCACGCCACCAGCGACATCTCCGACGACGTGGAGCTGCACCGCACCAAGGACGGCAAGATGCAGCAGGTCAAGTCCTTCGAGGTGCCGGCGAACGGCGAGCTCGTCCTGAAGCGCGGGGCGAACCACATCATGTTCAAGGAGCTCAAGCACAAGCCGGCCGTGGGCGAGGAAGTCTCCGTGACCCTTCACTTCGCCGAGTCGGGCCCTCTTGAGGTGACCCTCCCGGTGAAGGCCGCCACCCACAACCCGTCGATGAAGAAGCACTGACGGGCATGGCCTCCGCACCCTGCCGGGACCGCCCGGCCGCCGCCCGTACCGCCGCCGTGCTGCTGCTCGGCGCCGCGGCCGTACTGGGCGTGCTCGGCGTACTGCTCGCCGGTGCCGCCCCGGCCTCGGCGCACGCCGCGCTGACCGGGAGCGTTCCGCGGCAGGGCGCGGTGGCCGAGCGGGCGCCCGAGGAGGTGGTGCTCACCTTCTCCGGGAGCGTCACTCTCTCCCGCGACGCGATCCGGGTCCTCGGACCAAACGGCTCACGGGCCGACACCGGTGCACCGCGTGACCTCGGCACCGACGGCACCGTCCGGCACGGTGTCGCCCTGCGGCCGGGGCTGCCGGACGGCACCTACACCGTCGCCTGGCGGGCCGTCTCGGCCGACGGCCATCCCGTCTCGGGCGCTTTCACCTTCTCCGTGGGCGCCCCGTCGGCGACCAGCGCGGCGCTGCCGGACGACCAGCCGGGCGGCGGACTCACCGGCCTCCTCCACGCCATCGCGCGCTACGCCGCCTACGCGGGCTTCGTGCTGCTCGTGGGCGGCGGCGCGTTCGTCCTGGGCTGCCGGCCGTCCGCGGCCTCCGTGCCGGCCTTGCGGCGGCTGGTGGTGCGGGGCTGGGCCCTGCTTTCCGCAGCCACCTTCGCGCTGCTCCTGCTCCGCGGGCCGTACACGGAGGGCGGCGGACTCACCAAGATGTTCGATCCGGGTGCGTTGCGGGACGTTGTGGCGACCCCCTCCGGAACCGCGCTGGTCTCCCGGCTGCTGCTGCTCGCGGTGGCCGCGCTGTGCGTGACAGTCCTGTTCTCCCCGGACCGGTGGTCCGCCGGGCACCGGGAGGAAGCCGGTGGGGATACGGCTCCGGAGCACCGGGAGCACCGGAATTCGCGCTTCTGGCTCGCGGCGGCCGGCGGGGCCGTCGTCGCCGCCGCTCTGGCGGTCACCTGGGCCGCCGCCGAACACGCGTCCACCGGTCTCCAGCCGTGGCTGGCCGTGCCGATGGACGTCCTGCATCTGCTGGCCGTGGCGCTCTGGCTGGGCGGCCTGGCCGCACTCCTGGTGACGCTCCACCACGGGCCGGCGGCGGAACGGCCGGTGGTGCGGCGGTTCTCCCGGACGGCCCTCGGCAGCGTGCTGCTGCTGGCCGCGACCGGGCTGTACCAGTCCTGGCGGCAGGTCGGCTCCTGGGACGCCCTCACCACCACTTCGTTCGGGCGACTGCTGCTGGCCAAGGCCGGGCTGGTGGCCCTGATGCTGGTCTTCGCCCGGTGGTCGCGGCAGCGCGCCGGCCTGCTGCCGGACGGGTCACCGGTTCCCGCCGGGGAGCGCTCGGAGGAGACCTCCGCCGCGCCGGGGACGGGCCCGGTCCCCGAAGCCGTACCCGCTGTTCCCGCGCGGGGGCCGGAGACGACGCTGCGGGAGCGGCCCGTACTGCCGGAGCGGCCGACGGAGGAGACGGTGCGGGACAAGCAGCCCGTACCGGAGCCCTCCGCGGAGGGCGGGTCGGCCCCGGACCCCTGCGGTGCCTCCTCCGTCACCGCCCCGGTGGGCCCCGAGCGGGCCGTCCAGCTCGCCCGGCAGCGCGCCGCCCTGACGGCGGCCCGCGAGCGCCGTGCCCGCGACGCCGACCCGGAACGGACCCGGCTCCGCCGCTCGGTGCTGGCCGAAGCGGGCGTGGCCGCACTCGTCCTGGCCGTCACCACCGCCCTGACAGGCACCGAACCGGCCCGTACGGAGGAGCGGACGGCCCGAGCGGCCGCCGCCGGCCCCGCCTCCTTCGGGCAGCCCGTCATGTTCGACATCCCCTTCGACACCGGGGGCGAGAAGGGGGCCGGTACGGCCGGAATCACCCTCTTCGACCCCTCCAGCACCTGCGGTAACAGCCTTCACGTCCGGCTTGACGACCCGGACGGCGAGCCACTGGACGCAGCCGAGGTGAAGCTCGCCTTCACCCTCCCCGCCCAGGACGTGGGGCCGCTCCCGGTCAGGCTGGCCGAGCTCGCCACCGGCCATTGGTCGGCCGCCGGCTTCCAGCTCCCCCTGGCAGGCACCTGGAAGGCATCGCTCACCGTGCGCACCTCCGACACCGACCAGATCACCGAGACCCGGAACGTGAAGATCGACTGATGACCACTCCTCCCCTCTCCAGGCGCCGACTGCTCGGAACCGCGGGCGTGGCCGGTGCCGCCGGACTCGTCGCCGGCGCGACCGGTGGTGTGGCGGGCACCGCGCTCGCCGGTGACGACACCCCACCGCTCAGCTCCGTCGGCTCCACCGGCCTGATGTTTCACGGGAAACATCAGGCGGGCATCACCACCGCTCCGCAGGCACGCGGTCATCTGGCCGCCTTCGACCTCTTGCCGGACGCCGGCCGGAAGGGGGCCGCAGCGCTGCTGCGCCGCTGGTCCCGGACGGCCGAGCGGCTGACCGCAGGCCGCGCGGTGACGGACGACACCGGTATCGCCCTGGACGCCGGCCCGTCCTCCCTCACCATCACGTTCGGCTTCGGGTACAGCTTCTTCGGCCGCACGGGGCTGGAGGACCGCCGCCCCGCCGCGCTCGACCCGCTGCCCGCGTTCTCCTCCGACGCTCTGGACCCCCGGCGCAGCAACGGCGACCTGTGGGTGCAGATCGGCGCCGACGACGCACTGGTCGCCTTCAACGCCCTGCGCACCCTGCAGAAGGACGCCGCGGAGACGGCCCGGGTGCGCTGGCAGATGAACGGCTTCAACCGCTCCGCCGGGGCGACCGCCCGGCCCATGACCACCCGCAATCTGATGGGCCAGGTCGACGGGACCAGGAATCCGCGCCCGGAGGAGGCGGACTTCCAGCAGCGGGTCTTCGTGCCCGAGGGCGGCGGGGCGAAGGACCCCGAATGGATGGCGCACGGCTCGTACGCCGTGGTCCGGCGCATCCGGATGCTGCTGGACGACTGGGAGGAGCTGTCCCGGGAGGAGCAGGAGCGGGTGATCGGACGCCGCAAGGACAGCGGCGCCCCGCTCACGGGCGGCACCGAGACCACCCCGCTGGACCTGGAGAAGACCGGTCCCGACGGCAGGCCCGTCGTCCCCGCCAACGCCCACGCCCGGATCTCGATGCCGGAGACGAACGGCGGAGCGGCGATGCTGCGACGCCCCTTCTCCTTCCACGACGGTTACGACGAGAAGGGGGCCCCGGACGCGGGTCTGCTGTTCATCTGCTGGCAGGCCGATCCGCTGCGGGGCTTCGTCCCCGTGCAGCGCAAGCTCGACCGGGGGGACGCGCTGTCGCCGTTCATCCGGCACGAGGCGAGCGGTCTCTTCGCGGTGCCGGGCGGCTGCGAGCCGGGCGGCTACGTGGGCCGGGAGTTGCTGGAGGGATGAGTTCGCATGAGTCCATATGAGCCCGCACCGGAGCGGCGGTCACCGGACGGGCCCTCGCCGGGAGCGGCCGCCGGCGGCGGGCCGGGCTCCCCTGCCGCCGGTATGGTGGGAGGCTCCCCGTGAGAAGGAGCCCCGCAGCGATGTCCGTCAGCCGCTATACGTACCTGGGCCCCGAGGGCACCTTCACGGAGGCCGCGCTCAGGACCCTGCCGGAGGCGGCCACGCGCGAACTGGTTCCCATGGTCTCCGTCCCGGCCGCGCTGGACGCGGTGCGGTCCGGCGAGGCGGGTGCCGCGCTGGTGCCGATCGAGAACTCGGTCGAGGGCGGGGTGACCGCGACGCTCGACGAACTGGCCACCGGCAAGCCTCTGATGATCTACCGCGAGGTGCTGCTGCCGATCTCCTTCGCCCTGCTCGTCCGGCCCGGGACCGAGCTAACCGGCGTGAAGACGGTGACCGGGCACCCGGTGGCGCAGCCGCAGGTCCGCAAGTGGCTGGCCGCGCACCTCCCGGACGCCCAGTGGGAGTCCGCCGCCTCCAACGCCGACGGGGCCCGGCTGGTGCAGGAAGGCCGGTACGACGCGGCCTTCGCGGGAGAGTTCGCCGCCGCGACGTACGGGCTGGAGCCGCTGGTCACCGATATCCACGACGCACAGAACGCGGTGACCCGCTTCGTACTCGCCGGCCGGCCCGCCCGGCCCGCGGCGCGGACCGGGGCCGACAAGACGTCCGTGGTGATCTGGCTGGGCGACGACCATCCGGGCGCGCTGCTGGAGCTGCTCCAGGAGTTCGCGGCCCGCGGGGTCAACATGATGCGCATCGAGTCGCGGCCGACGGGTGAGGGGATCGGCCGGTACTGCTTCTCGGTGGACTGTGAGGGGCACATCACGGACCGCCGGGTGGGCGAGGCCCTGATGGGTCTGAAGCGGATCTGCCCCAAGGTGCGCTTCCTGGGCTCCTATCCGCGCGCCGGTGTGAGGCCGGAGGAGTTGCCGCCGCTGCGGCACGGCACCACGGACGAGGCGTTCTCCGCCGCCTCCGACTGGTTGGCGCGCTGCCTGGACGGGCGGAACTGAGCCCGGCGCGAAGGCGGCCGGGTCGTCAGGGCGCCGGGGCGTCGGGGCGTCGGGAACGTCGGCACCGTGAACAGGCTGTGCACAGCTCGCCGAGTTATCCACAGGCCGGGCTCGCCGCCTGGGGACAAGTCGACACGACGGTCAGACATAGTCGACAAAAAGCCCCATCGGCTCCACATCACCCCACAGCACCCTCGATCCCTTTTCGTCAGCACAATTCTTTGCGGGAACTCTTTGGAGTGAGGCATTACCGCCCGAAAGAGTGTGTGGAATAGGTTTGAGAGGGGAATCCATCGGCCTGCACGGAAGGTGCCGGAATGATCAATTCCGACTTCCACAGTTCTCGCGCACACCCTGTGGATAAAGTCCCCGCCCCCGCCCCCACCTGTGGAAAACCCACCGGGCGAAATGCCCGCCTCCGACTCCCCGGCCCCGCCCCCGACCGGCCGCGTTCACCGCCGAATCACCCGGGACCGCGTAGCGCGGGCAACCACCGGCGCCATTCCAGCCCCGCTCGAGAATTTCCGCCTTTCGGAAGAAAAGGGACAAAACGCTCCAAGGGATATCGGAGTCGAGTACCGGGGGTCCGCACCGGTAGCCTGGAGCCGTGATTGACCTTCGCCTGCTCCGTGAGGACCCCGACCGTGTCCGCGCGTCCCAGCGCGCCCGTGGAGAGGACGTCGGCCTCGTCGACGCCCTGCTCTCCGCCGATGAGCGGCGCAGGTCGTCCGGCGTCCGCTACGACGAACTCCGCTCCGAGCAGAAGGCGCTCGGCAAGCTGATCCCCAAGGCCTCCGGTGAGGAGAAGGCGGAGCTGCTGAAGAAGGCCGGCGAGCTCTCCGCCGCCGTCAAGGCCGCCGACGCCGAGCAGAACCAGGCCGCCGAGGAGACCCAGCGCCTGCTGAGCGGCCTGGGCAACCTCGTCCACCCCGACGTGCCCGTCGGCGGCGAGGACGACTTCACCGTCCTGGAGACCATCGGGACGGCGCGCGATTTCGAGGCCGAGGGCTTCGCGCCGAAGGACCACCTGGAGCTCGGCCAACTGCTCGGTGCGATCGACGTCGAGCGCGGCGCCAAGGTCTCCGGCTCCCGCTTCTACTACCTGACGGGCGTCGGCGCCCTGCTGGAGCTGGCGCTCGTCAACGCCGCCATCGCGCAGGCGACCGAGGCCGGCTTCATCCCCATGCTGACCCCGGCGCTGGTCAAGCCGCGTGCCATGGAGGGCACCGGCTTCCTGGGCCAGGCCGCGGAGAACGTCTACCACCTGGAGAAGGACGACTTCTACCTGGTCGGCACCTCCGAGGTCCCGCTCGCCGCCTACCACATGGACGAGATCCTCGACGCGGAGCGGCTGCCGCTGCGCTATGCGGGCTTCTCGCCCTGCTTCCGCCGCGAGGCGGGCACCTACGGCAAGGACACCCGCGGCATCTTCCGCGTCCACCAGTTCGACAAGGTGGAGATGTTCTCCTACGTCGCCCCGGAGGACTCCGAGGCCGAGCACCGGCGGCTGCTGGAGTGGGAGAAGCAGTGGCTCACCGGCCTGGAACTGCCCTTCCGGGTGATCGACGTGGCCACCGGTGACCTGGGCGCCTCCGCCTCCCGCAAGTTCGACTGCGAGGCCTGGATTCCGGCGCAGGGCAAGTACCGCGAGCTCACCTCCGCCTCCAACTGCACCGAGTTCCAGGCGCGCCGGCTGTCGGTGCGGATGCGCGACGGCAAGCACGTCCGCCCGCTGGCCACGCTCAACGGCACGCTCTGCGCCGTTCCCCGCACGATCGTCGCGCTGCTGGAGAACCATCAGCGGCCGGACGGCTCGGTCCGCGTCCCGGAGATGCTCCGCCCCTATCTGGGCGGCCGCGAGATCCTGGAGCCCGTGACCGCGTGAGCGCCCCCGCCACCGCCCGCCCGGACACCCCGGGCGGGCACCTCCCGTACCGGCTGATCGCCACCGATCTCGACGGCACCCTGCTGCGCGGCGACGACACCATCTCGCCGCGCTCCCGGGACGCGCTGGCCGCGGCCACCGCCGCGGGTGCCGCGCACATCGTCGTCACCGGCCGGGCGGTGCCCTGGGCGCGGCACGTCCTCGACGACCTGGGTTACCGGGGGCTCGCGGTGTGCGGGCAGGGCGCGCAGGTCTACCACGCGGGAGAGCACCGGCTGCTGACCTCCGTCACCCTCGACCGGCAGCTCGCCGGGCTGGCGGTCGCCAAGATCGAGGCGGAGACCGGGCCGCTGGCCCTGGCCGCGAGCCGGGACGGACTGGACGGGGAGGTGCTGGTCGGCCCGGGCTACCGGGCCGAGGGGCCGCTGCCGTACCTCACCTTCCAGGACATGGACGAGGTCTGGTCCGCGCCGCTCAACAAGCTCTACATCCAGCACCCGGAGCTGGACGACGACTCACTCGCCCGGGTCGCGCGCACCGTCGCCGGGCACTTGGTGGGCGTGGTGATGTCCGGGGCCGGCATCGTGGAGCTGCTGCCGCTGGGACTCAGCAAGGCCACGGGGCTCTCCCTGGCCGCCCGCCGGCTCGGGCTGCGGGCGGCGGACACCATCGCGTTCGGCGACATGCCCAACGACATCCCGATGTTCGGCTGGGCCGGCTACGGCGTCGCCATGGCCAACGCGCACGCCGAACTGAAGTCCGTAGCCGACGAGATCACCGCCTCCAATGACGAGGACGGCATCGCCGTCGTCGTGGAACGCCTCTTCGGCTGAACTCCGGGTTCCGCGGTCTCCGCCTCCGGCCGGATCTCCGGCCGCGCGTGACCGCCGCACCGGCGGCTCGTTGGCCACCGTGCGTGGAGGCAACTGGAGTTCGAGACGTCGAGAGTGCGTGAAGTGGCGGATTGCCGGGCGGCAGAACCGGTCATCGAGTACGTGGTTACGTGAGCAGCCTTCGCTCCTGGCCCCTGGATACGGGCAGGTTCCTCATCCGTTCCGGAACGAAGGGGGAGGCACTCTCATGCCACCCGAATCCGTACTGCTCGAATCGCGCGCGCTCCGCGACAGCCTCGCCGCGCGCACGAACGTTCTCGGCAAGGTCAAGGTCCTGTCGATGCTGCCGGACGGCCTGCACGTCACGACGCGCATGGTCGCCGGGTACTTCGAGGTCGGCGAAGACGTGATCCGGCAACTCGTGGCGCGCCACCGCACCGAGCTGTCATCCAACGGCATGGCCACGCTCCGAGGCGCTGACCTGCGCCGATTTAAGCAGGACATCCTGTCACGCCATCCAGGAGGAGGTTATCCACAGCCCAGGTCGAACCTGGGGATCTTCACCCGCCGTGCTGTTCTCAACGTGGCGATGCTGCTGCGCGACAGCCCTGTCGCGCGTGAGGTCCGCCGGTACCTCCTCGACGTCGAGGAGAACCACGGCACTCCGCGCACCCGGACGAATCCGTCCCAGGACCGCTCGCTCGAAGCCAGGGTGACCGTCGTCGAGTCCTGCCTCGCCGATGTCGGGGCTGCGCTGCGCGATCTCGGTCCGGTACTGCGCCGGACCTCCGACCGGCTGGACCGGATCGACGAGCGGCTCGACATGATGGACCGCCGCATCGCCGTCATGGACCGGCGGCTGGACAACACCAACGAAGTCGTCTGCGCGATGAGCGAGCGCATGGCCGGCATGGACATCCGGCTGCGGCAGCTCCAGCAGGAGACGGCGGGCTGCCCGCGCCCGCGGGGCGGTCGGCGCTGACCGGTCGTCCCCGTCCGGGCACGGCCGGGGCCGGGGCGCACACCCCTCGGGTGCGCGCCCCGGCCTGTCCCGTTCCCAGCCGTCCCGCGGTGCTGGTCCCGCCGGCTCTCGTTCCCGTGCCCGTTGTCCGCGTCCCCGAGTCCCGTCCGTCGCCGACGTCCGGAGTCCGCGTCCGGATCCCTCGGCTCACTCCTCCCCGGCCAGCTTCAGGACGCGCAGTTTCTGCCCCGCGTACCAGGTGGCGGTGCCCGTGACGACGACCAGGAGCACCACCGCCGTGACCGGACCCACGTCGGAGGTCACCAGCCCGCCGTCGGCGGTCTTCTGCGCGAGGGCCAGCGCCCACTGCTGCACGCTGAGGGTCCGGGCCCCCTCGATCAGGCTTCCGAACAGCGATTCCCACACCAGCGCGTAGACGAGTCCGGCGACGACGGCGTGCCGGGTGACCGTGCCGAGCAGCAGGAAGAGCGCGCTGTAGGCGACGGAGGCGACCGCTGCGGCCAGCGCGTACGCGACGGCGATGTTCTGGCTGTTGCCGTTGAGGACGAAGCCGGCGATCAGCGTGGGCACCGCCGAGAAGACGACCGTCACCCCGATCGCCACCAGCAGTTTGGTGAAGATGATCGTGGGCCGCTTCACCGGTTTGGCGAGCAGGTAGACGATCGAGCCGTCGTCGATCTCGGGACCGATCGCCCCCGTACCGGCGACGACACCGATCAGCGGGACCATCGTGGCGAGGGCGAAGCCGCCCAGCACGTCGGCGGCGATCTGGTCGTCGACTCCGGTCAGTTGGCGCACCGCCACCGCGATGAGCAGCAGCAGTGCGGGGAGGAGGAAGAGGATCAGCGCCCGGCGGCGGCCGAGCAGGCCCCGGTAGGTGAGCCGGGCGACCGTGGAGTTGTACATCGGTTCGGGCTCCTTCAAGCCGCTGGGCCGCTCAGGCCGTTACGAGGTAGGAGAAGACGCTCTCCAGGGACTCGTCGGAGGGCGAGACCGTGAGGAGCCGGATGCCGTGCTCGCGGGCGACCCGCGGCAGCAGTTCGGTGAAGCGGGGGAAGTCGACGGCCTGGACGTGCAGGGCCCCGTCCGCCCGGTCGATCTCGATCCCGGCCGTGGACGGGTCCGCGATCAGCGCGGCGGCGAGGGAGCGGTCGTCGCTGGACCGGATGAGGTAGCGGTGCGGGCGGTCCGTCATCAGGCGGCGGATCTTCCGGAAGTCGCCCGAGGCCGCGTGCCGGCCGGCGACGATCACCTCGATGTGCTGGGCGAGTTGCTCGACCTCCTCCAGGATGTGCGAGGAGAACAGCACGGTGCGGCCCTCGTCCCCCATCCGCCGGAGCAGCTCCATGAGCTGCATCCGCTGGCGCGGGTCCATGCCGTTGAAGGGCTCGTCGAGCAGCAGGACGGACGGCTCGTGGACCAGCGCGGAGGCCATCTTCACGCGCTGCCGCATGCCCTTGCTGTACGTGGCGATCTTCCGGTTCTCCGCGTACTCCATCTCGACGGTGGCGAGCGCCTGCCGGGCCGCCCCGCGAGGGTCCTTCAGCCCGTGCAGTTCGGCATTGGCGAGCACGAACTCGCGGCCCGTCAGGAAGTCGTACATGGACTCCCGTTCGGGCACGATGCCGATCCGCCGGTACACCCCCTCGTTGCGCCAGACCGCCGCCCCGTCGAGGGTGACGGCGCCGGTCGACGGGGCCAGGAAGCCGGCCATCATGTTGATGAGGGTGGACTTCCCCGCGCCGTTGGGCCCGAGCAGGCCGGTCACACCGGGGCCGATGGCCATCGTGATGTCGTTGACGGCGACCACGTTGCCGAACCAGCGGGACACATGGTCGATCTTGAGGGTGGTCACAGCCCGGCCTTCCGGTAACGGCGCATCAGCAGCGCGTACGAACCGGCGATCAGCCCGAGGACCACCGCCGGGTAGACGATTCCGGCGAGCGCGCCGGACGGCCCCTCGCCGCCGGGGAAGGCGGAGTCCGCGCCGAGGAACAGCGACTGCGCGCCGTCGACGAGGGTGACCGGCGAGAACAGGCCGAGCCAGCCGATGGCGTTCTCGCTGCCCTGGTCCCAGGCGATCGCCTGGACGGTGCTGACCGCGCCGTAGGAGATGGTCATCACGGCGATGACGGCGGCGACGCCGAAGCCCCGGCGGGGGGTCAGCGCCGCGACCACCAGTCCGATGCCCGCGAAGAGCACGGACAGCACGGCCACCGAGGCCAGTCCCTGGCCGAAGCCCTTGGTCTGATCGGCGAAGTCCAGCTCGGCCAGCAGCGCGCCCGCGTAGAGGATGACGAGCGGCGCCGCGGTGAGCAGGAAGAGGGCCGAGGCCATCGCCGCGTACTTCGCGAGCACATAGTCCACCCGTTCGATCGGGCGGGAGAAGTAGAGCGGCACGGTGCGGAACCGCAGGTCGCGGGAGACGGACTGCGGCGCCTGGGCGGCCAGATAGAGGCCGATGACGGCCTGGAGGTAGATCGCGTACCGCGTGTATTCGAGCGGCAGTTCCTTCATGTCGGTCGCCACGGCGACCGCGACGATGATGCCCGCCGGCAGGCACATCACCGCGAACAGCAGCATCGGCAGGACCTTGGACTTCGCCGACCGGCCGAGCCCGTACGCGCCGCGCAGGCTCTGGGAGAAGAGGGAGAGCCGGGCGTAGGAGCGCCCGAGGCGCGGGCCGTCGTAGCGGCGGTAGCCGATGTTGTGGATGCGGGTCGGGTCGGCGGACGGGGCCGCCGCCGTCGGCGTCATGCTCTCAGGCGGCATCGCGGCCACCTCCGTTCCGTCCGTCCGTGCTGCGGGTGTGCGGCTGGGCGGAGGGGTCCGGCCCCGTGGGCGCCGGCGGCTCCCCGGGACGGAAGACCTCCGCGATGTGGTGGCGGCGCTGTTCCATGCGCACCAGGCCGAGCCCCAGTCCGGCGACGGTGTCGCGGACCGTGTCGTACGTCGCGTCGCCCTCCGCGTCCAGGAGCAGCACCCGGCCCGCGCCCGGCGCGTGTCCCCCCGCGGCGTGGCGGACGCCCGCGCGGGCGAGCGCCTCCGTCAGCGCGGCCGTGCCGTCGGGGTGCCGTTCGGTGTCCGTGACCTCGACCGCGATGACCGCGGTCTTCTGGGTGAAGTCGCTGGTGGAGCTGGAGCGCAGCAGGGCGCCGCCGTCGATGACGACGACGTGGTCGCAGGTGCGTTCGAGCTCGCCGAGGAGGTGGGAGGTCACCAGCACGGAGATGCCGAAGTCGGTGTGGACCCGCCGGATCAGGGCCAGCATCTCGTCGCGGCCGACCGGGTCGAGGCCGTTCGTCGGCTCGTCCAGCAGGACCAGCCTCGGGTCGTGGACCAGCGCCTGGGCGAGTTTGACCCGTTGCTTCATGCCGGTCGAGTAGCCGCCGATGGGCCGGTACCGCTCCTCGTAGAGGCCGACGTGGCGCAGGGTGTCGGCGGTGCGCTCGCGCGCCGCGGCGGGCGGCAGCCCCGATATCCGGGCCATGTGCACGACGAACTCGGTCGCGGACACGTCGGGCGGCAGGCAGTCGTGCTCGGGCATGTAGCCGACCCGTTCCCGGATGGCACTGCCCTCGCGGGCCACGTCGTGCCCGAGGACGGCAGCCCGCCCCTCGGTCGCCGGGGACAGTCCGAGCAGGATCTTGATCAGAGTCGACTTACCGGCCCCGTTGGCACCCACCAGACCGGTCACGCCCGGGCCGATGGTCATGGAGAGCCGGTCGAGCGCGGTCACCTTGGGGAACCGCTTGCTGAGGCTTTCGGTCACGATCACAGTCACGGCAACGACGGTAGTGGTGCGGGCCACACCGGGCGTCAGCCCTGACGGCTGTCTCCGTGTCCGTCTCCAGGTGTAGGGACCCGTAAGGGCTGTACACCTAAGTTGTTACCATTGGTAACGTCGCGGAGTGCGGAGAAGCCGGGAATCCGGGAAACGCACGGCTCCGCGAGGCCGGAAGGCGGTGCCGGATGACCGGTGACATGCGCGAACACTGGGTGCGGGGCGGGGACGGCGTACGGCTGTGCGTGTCCGGGCTGGGCGATCCCGGGCAGCCGGTGGTGATCCTGGTGCACGGCTATCCGGACAGCAAGGAGGTCTGGACCGAGGTCGCGCTGCGGCTGGCCGACCGGTTCCACGTCGTCCGCTACGACCTGCGCGGCTGCGGGCGTTCCTCCGCGCCCCGGCCGCTGCGCGGCGGTTTCACCCTGGAGAGGCTGACCGCCGACTTCCTCGCCGTCGCGGACGCGGTGAGCCCCGGCCGGCCCGTCCATCTCGTCGGCCACGACTGGGGCTCGGTGCAGGGCTGGGAGTTCGTCACCACGGCCGCCGCGGACCGGATCGCCTCCTTCACCTCGGTCTCCGGCCCCTCGCTGGACCACTTCGGCCACTGGGCCGCACGGCGCCGCGGCGGGGCGCTCGGCGCGCGCGGCGTCCGCGAACTGCTCGGCCAGCGCCTGCGCTCCTGGTACGTCAACGCGCTGCACACGCCGGTCCTCCCCGAGCTCGCCTGGCGCGGGCCGCTCGCCCGCCGGTGGCCCGGCATCCTGCGCCGGCTGGAGAAGCTGCCCGCCGACGGGTACCCGACTCCGTCCCTGGCCCGCGACGCCGCCCACGGTGCGTGGCTCTACCGCGACAACTTCCGCTCCCGGACCCGCCGTCCGCGCGGTGACGCGCGCGCCCGCGTGCCCGTGCAGCTCGTCGTCCCCACCGGAGACGTCTTTCTCTCCGAACACCTCTACGACGACCTCGACCGGTGGGCGCCCCGGCTCGTGCGCCGGCGCGTGGACGCGGGGCACTGGGTGATCCGGACCCAGCCGGAACGGATCGCGGACTGGATCGCCGCGTTCGCCTCGGAAACCAGTGCCTCCTCCGGCGCTCCGGCCACGGACCCGCCGGCCGGCTGACACACTCGGAGCGTGGAGCCGCCCTCTCAGCTGCCGAGTACCGAGGCCGCCGTCACCGCCATCCGGGAGATCGCGCGGGAGTTTGAGCTGGCGGTACGGGTCACCGACGACATCGGGGCCGACCGCTCGGCCCGGCGGACCGCTGCCGGGGCGTTCGCCGTGACTGACGAGGACGGCTCGCTGCCGCACGAGGCCCTCGTCGAGCTGTCCGGCTCACCCGGGGTGGAGGTCGAGCTGTACTCGGAGGGCGACGCCAGGATCGCCGTCGACGGTGTCGAGTTCCACGACCTCCCGCGCGACGTGGTGCCCGGCTTCCTCCGCTCCGTGTACGGGGGAGCGGCTTACGTGAAGGGACGCTTCCTCCCGCCGGGTTACTGGCTCGTCGTCCCGCTGCCGGGAGGCCCCGACTACAGGGAACTCGTGCTCTCCGGGCCGCTCTTGTCCCCCTGGCTGAGCCGGTCGGTCCGCTGAGGCAGACGGCTCGGCGGAGGCGGACGGCTCGGCGGAGCCTCGCGGGCCGGGGCCCGCAGGCGCCGCCACCCGGACCGGCCCCCGCGGCGCCGCCCCCGGCGGGCACCGACCGGCCTCGCGCTCGGGGCCCTGCGGGTCGCGCCCGCTGCCCTGCGGGACACCGGAAGGCCGGCGAGCCCGGCCGGGACCCGCGCGGCCGGGGGCGGCCGGAGCGGACGTAGGCTCGGCTCATGAGCCCCCGCCTGAGCACCGTGATCCTTCCCGTCGACCGCTGGAACGAGGGCGGCCGTGCGAAGTGGCAGCGCGCCGAGGAGCTGGGCTTCCACGCCGCGTACACCTACGACCACCTGTCCTGGCGGTCCTTCCGCGACGGCCCCTGGTTCGGCGCCGTGCCCACGCTCACGGCCGCGGCCGCGGCGACCGGCCGGCTCCGCCTGGGCACCCTCGTGACCTCACCGAACTTCCGGCACCCCGTGACGCTGGCCAAGGAGCTGATCTCGCTCGACGACATCTCGGGCGGGAGGATCACCCTCGGCATCGGGGCGGGCGGCAGCGGCTTCGACGCCACGGCGCTGGGACAGCGGCCGTGGACTCCGCGCGAGCGGGCGGACCGTTTCGGCGAGTTCGTGCCGCTGCTGGACCGGCTGCTCACCGAGGGCGCGGTCTCGCAACGGGGCGAGTTCTACGCAGCCGAGGAGGCGAGGAACCTCCCCGGCTGCGTCCAGCGGCCCCGGCTCCCCTTCGCCGTCGCGGCGACCGGCCCGCGAGGAATGCGGCTGGCCGCCCGGCACGGACAGGCGTGGGTGACGACGGGCGACCCGAAGCTCTACGAGACCGGCACGCCCGAGCAGTCGGACGAGGCCCTGCGTGGCCAGCTCGGGAAACTCGCCGCTGCGTGCGCGGAGCTCGGCCGCGACGTGACGGAGCTCGACAAGGTCCTGCTGACCGGCTTCACCCCGGACCGGGCCCGTCCGCTGGAGTCCCTGGACGCCTTCGTGGACTTCGCGGGGCGCCACCAGGAGCTGGGCTTCACCGAGATCGTGGTGCACTGGCCGATCCCCGGCTCCGATTTCGCCGCCGACCTCACCGTCTTCGAGAAGATCGTCACCGAGGCGCCCGCGCAGCTGGGCTGACGCGGACGGCACCACGCCGCACCCCGCGGAAGTCCGGTGGGACGGGGGTCTGTGGCCGTTCCGGGGAGTGCCGGGCCCGGAGCGTGCGCGGAAAGGTTCGCCATCGCCGGGCGGGGAGCGCGGTGCCTGCGGCTGCGGTGTGACTGCTGGTGTGCACGAGAAGGGTGTGCCCGAGAAGGCGGGGAACCCGACCGGGTCCCGGCCGTACGGCCCCGCACATCGGGTGCGCAAGTGACCACAGGAGTCGCACGGCGGCGCGCTCTGTGCCCCCTGTGACGCTCCCTTGTGCGTACCGTCGCACGCCTGTGCGCGCATATGCGCGAAGATGGAGGGGTGACCTCAGCTACCGAGCGGCCCGAACCGCACCACCCGGCCCCCGCCGGAGCCGGTGACCCGGCCTCCGCGACCGGGCCCGTACGGCTGATCGCCACCGACCTCGACGGCACCCTGCTCCAGAACGACAAGACGGTCTCCGACCGGACGATCGCCGCCCTGGCGGCCGCCGAGAAGGCCGGCATCGAGGTCTTCTTCGTGACCGGCCGGCCCGCGCGCTGGATGGATGTCGTCAGTGACCATGTGCACGGCCACGGCCTGGCGATCTGCGCCAACGGCGCGGCCGTCGTCGACCTCCACCAAGGCGGTCTCGTCGTGGAGGTCCGTCCCCTGCGGCGCCTCGCCGCGATGGACGTGGTCGGCGCGCTGCGCGTCGCGGCGCCCGGCACCTCGTTCGCCGTCGAACTGACCACCGGGCTCCACTACGAGCCGGACTACCCGCCGTTCCACTCCGACCCCGGGTCCACGGTGGACGCCGCCGAGCGGCTCCTCTCCGAGGACGCCTGGCACGCGGAAACGCCCGTGCTCAAACTGCTGGCCCACCACCCGGGCATGCCTCCGGACGACTATCTCGCCCTGGCCCGGGAGACGGCGGGCGCGCACGCCTCGTTCACCCGGTCCAGTCCGACCGCGCTGCTGGAGATCAGCGGTCTGGGAGTCAGCAAGGCCTCCACGCTGGCGCAGTGCTGCGCGGAGCGGGGGATCTCCCCGGGCGAGGTGGTGGCCTTCGGCGACATGCCCAATGACCTGGAGATGCTGAACTGGGCGGGCCGCTCCTACGCGATGGCCAACGCCCATCCGTCGGTGCTGGCCGCCACCTCGGCCCGTACGGCCGCCAACACCGAGGACGGCGTCGCGGTCGTCATCGAACGCATCCTGGAGGAACAGGCGTAGCACCGCCCCGGCGGCGCCCACACCCTTCGCCGGCCGCCTGCCCGCGAGCCACCTGCCTCTGCCCCGGTCGTCCTCCCGTATCCGGTCCTCCGCACCGCCCCGGACGCCGGCCTGTCGCCGGCGCCCCTGTCCTCCTGCACCGCGCCCGCCGCGGACCGCTCCGTACGGCGTTCTCAGCGTGAGGCCGGAGCGGCCTCCGGTTCCGGCAGTTCCCGGGACCGCCGGGCACCGGCCGTGTCCGCCGCCCGCTCCCGCTCCCACATCCGCCGGAAGGGCCCCTCGGCGGCCGCCAGCTCCTCGTACGTCCCGCGCTGGACCGCACGCCCCCGGTCCAGCACGACCACCTCGTCGACGGCCTCCAGACCCGTCAGCCGGTGTGTGATCAGTACGGTCGTCCGGCCCTCGGTCGCCGCGAGCAGATCGGCCGTGAGGGCGTCCGCCGTGGCCAGGTCGAGGTGCTCGGCGGGCTCGTCGAGCACCAGTACGGGAAAGTCCGCGAGCAGGGCCCGGGCGAGAGCCAGCCGGCGGCGCTGACCGCCGGACATCCGGGCGCCGTGCTCGCCGACGAGGGTGTCCAGACCCTCGGGCAGACCGTCCACCCAGTCGAGCAGCCGGGCGCGCGCCAGGGCGGCGCGCAGCTCGGGCTCCCCGGCGGACGGGCGGGCGAGCCGCAGATTCTCCCGCAGCGAGCTGTCGAAGATGTGCGCGTCCTGCGCGCAGAGCCCGACCAGCCGCCGTACGGCGTCGCCGTCGAGCGCGGTGGCGTCGGCACCGGCCAGGGTGTAGCGGCCGGACTCGGGGTCCAGGAAGCGCAGCAGCACCTGGGCGAGTGTCGTCTTGCCCGAACCGGACGGGCCCACCACGGCGATCCGGCGCCCCGGTACGAGGTCGAGGTCCAGCCCGTCGAGGGCGGGCAGCCGCTGCCCGGCGTAGCGGGCCGTCAAATCCCGCACCACCAGAGGGAACGGCGTGGCGGGCGGTACGGCGGGCTCAGCCGGCTCGCGCACCGCCTCGGGAGCGTCCAGCACCTCCCGGACGCGTCCGGCGGCGCGCCGGGCCCGCTGCTGGTGGAGCACGGCGAGCGGCAGGTCGCTGACCGCCTCGAAGGCCGCGAGCGGCAGCAGCACGACCACCGCCAGCGCCACCCCCGCGAGCCTTCCCTCGTGCACCGCCTGCACCCCGGCCCAGGCCGTGCCGGCCACGGTGAGCCCGCACACCAGCGCGGAGAGCCCGGCGCCGGCACCAGCGGCGGCGGCCGAACGGCCGGCGAGTGCGGTCAGCTCGGCGTCCGCGCGCCGGGCCTCCTCCATACGGGACCGGAGCGCGCCGGCCACCGTCAGCTCGGCGGTTCCGGACAGCAGGTCCACAACGCGGGTGGCCAGCACGCCGCGGGCCGGGGCCAGCCGGCGTTCGGCCCGGCGTGACACGGCCCCCGAGAGCAGCGGCACCCCGGCCCCGGCGGCGAGCAGCCCCAGGGCCAGCACGGCTCCCGCTTCCGGCAGCAGCCACGCGGTGAAGCCGACGGAGCCCGCGGAGACGAGCAGAGCCACTCCAACGGGCAGCAGCCGGCGCAGGAAGTAGTCCTGGAGGGAATCGACGTCGGCGACGAGCCGGGAGAGGAGGTCCCCGCGGCGGGTGGCGCGGAGGCCGGCCGGTGCCAGCCGTTCGAGCCGCCGGTAGACGGCGACGCGGAGATCGGCGAGCATCCGGAAGACGGCGTCGTGGGCGACGAGCCGCTCGGCGTAGCGGAAGACGGCACGGCCGATGCCGAAGGCCCGGGTGGCCGTGACCGCCACCATCAGGTGGAGGATGGGCGGCTGTTCGGAGGCGCGAGAGATCAGCCAGCCGGATACGCCCATGAGTCCCACCGCGCTGCCGAGCGCGAGGCTCCCGAGCACCAGCGCCAGCAGGAACCGGCCCCGCCGGGCCCGCGCCCGGCTCCGCACCCAGCGCAGGGGATCCGCGGAGTCCACCGGCCCGGCCGCCGTCCGCGGAGACGGCACCGAAGCGGGCGCCGGCGCCCCGCCCCCCTCCGCCGGCGCGGCCGGAGGCGACGCTCCGGGCGGCGGCAACGGCACCGGAGCCGGCACCGGGGCCGCGGCGGGTACCGCTGCCCCGGCCGGCCGGGGCAGCTCGACCACCCGGTCGGCGACCGCCAGCAGCGCCGGCCGGTGCACCGCCATCAGCACGGTGCGGCCCGCCGCCAGCCGGGCGACCGCGGCCACGACGGCCGACTCGCTCTCGCCGTCCAGGTTCGCCGTCGGCTCGTCCAGCAGCAGCACGGGGCGGTCGGCGAGAAAGGCGCGGGCGATCGCGATCCGCTGCCGCTGGCCGGCCGAGAGCCCGGCACCGCCCTCCCCGAGAGTGGTGCCGAGCCCTTCCGGCAGGGCGGCGACGAAGTCCAGGGCGCCCGCGTCGCGCAGCGCGTCCCGTACGGCCGCGTCGTCCGCGCCGGGCCGGGCCAGCCGTACGTTCTCGGCGACCGTTCCAGCGAAGAGGAACGGGTGCTGGGGAAGCCAGGCGATCTGCCGCCGCCAGCCGTCGAGGTCCACGGTGGAGAGGTCCGCGTCCCCGAGTAGCAGCCGCCCCTCCGCCACCTCGGCGAAGCCCAGGACCGCGTGGAGCAGGGTGGTCTTTCCCGACCCGCTCGGGCCGGTCAGCGCGACCGTCTCACCGGGCCGGAGGGTCAGGGTGGTGCGCGGCAGCGAGGGATCCGCGCGCCCGGGGTGCCGGACGACCAGACCGTCCACCCGCAGGCCGGAGACCCGCGCGTCGGGTGCGGGAGCCGTGCCGCCGGCGGAGCCCGGCGGCGTTTCCAGGACGGCGAACACCTGGTCGGCGGCGGCGAGACCTTCAGCCGCCGCGTGGTACTGCGCCCCCACCTGCCGGATCGGCAGATAGGCCTCGGGAGCGAGGATCAGCACCACCAAGCCGGTGTACAGGTCCAGGTCCCCGTGGACGAGCCGCATGCCGATGCCGACGGCGACCAGCGCCACCGACAGGGTGGAGAGGAGTTCCAGGGCGAAGGAGGAGAGAAAGGCGATCCGCAGGGTCCGCAGAGTGGCCCGCCGGTAGTCGGCGGTGATGGCACGGATCGACTCGGCCTGCGCCTTGGCACGGCCGAAGACCTTCAGGGTCGGCAGGCCGGCGACCACGTCGAGGAAGTGCCCCGACAGCCGGGCGAGCAGCTTCCACTGCCGGTCCATCCGCGCCTGGGTGGCCCAGCCGATGAGCACCATGAAGAGGGGGATCAGGGGCAAGGTCACCACGATGATCGCCGCGGACACCCAGTCCGCGGTGACGATCCGGGCCAGGACGGCGGCCGGCACCACGACAGCCAGCCCGAGTTGCGGCAGGTAGCGGGCGAAGTAGCCGTCCAGGGCGTCGATTCCCCGGGTGGCCAGCGCGGTCAGCTCACCGGTGCGCTGCGAGCTCAGCCAGCCGGGGCCGAGCCGTGTGGCATGGTCCAGCAGGCGGGTCCGCAGCTCGGACTTGACGGAGGCGCCGGCCCGGTGCGCGGCCAGTTCGGTCAGCCAGGAGACCAGGGCCCGTCCGGCGGACACGGTCGCGAGCAGCAACAGCGGCGTGGTCAGCCCGTCGGCGTCCATCCCCCGCTGGAAGGCACCCACGATCAGTTCGGCGAGCAGCACCGCCTGGGCCACCACGAGGCCGGCCCCCGCCAGCCCGAGGGCCACGGCGGCCAGCAGGAAGGTCCTGGTGGCCCGGGCGTAACGGAGCAGGCGGGGGTCGACGGGTTTCACGTGAAACAGTCCCTCGGTTTCTCAGCGCGCGTCATCGCGGCGCGCGTCTTCTCAGTGCGCGTCGGCGAGGTGCTGGGTACCGATGCGCTTGCGGAAGACCCAGTAGGTCCAGCTCTGGTAGAGCAGCACCAACGGGGTCGCGATGGCGGCGCACCAGGTCATGATCTTCAGTGTGTACGGGGTGGAGGAAGCGTTGCTGACCGTCAGGCTCCACTCCTCGTTCAGCGTGGACGGCATGACGTTCGGGAAGAGCGTCAGGAAGAGCATCGCCACGGCGGCCACGATGGTGACCCCGGAGAGCAGGAAGGCCCAGCCCTCCCGCCCCCGCTGGTTCATGACGATGGCTGCGAGCAGCGCACCGGCAGCGGTCAGCATCGCCACAAGGCTCACGGCATCGCCCTTGTCGAGCTGCGTCCAGCCCAGCCACAGCACCGCGAGCACCGCCGTCACCAGACCCACCACGGTCGCCAGCTTCCTGGCCCGGACCCGGATGTCGCCCACCGTCTTGAGAGCGACGAAGACGGCACCGTGGAAGGTGAAGAGGGTGAGCGTCACCAGCCCGCCCAGCAGGGCGTACGGGTTGAGCAGATCGAAGAAGCCTCCGACGTACTCCTTCTCCTGGTCGATGGCGACCCCCCGGACGATGTTGCCGAAGGCCACGCCCCAGAGGAACGCCGGCAGCAGCGAGGTCCAGAAGATCGCGTGCTCCCAGTTCGTCTGCCAGCGGTCCTCGTCCCGCTTGTGCCGGTACTCGAAGGCGACACCGCGCACGATCAGGGCGAGCAGGATGAGCAGCAGAGGCAGGTAGAAGCCGGAGAAGAGGGTGGCGTACCACTCGGGGAAGGCGGCGAAGGTCGCCCCGCCCGCGGTGAGCAGCCACACCTCGTTGCCGTCCCAGACCGGTCCGATCGTGTTGATCAGTACCCGGCGCTCCTTGCGGTCGCGGGCCAGCACCTTGGTGAGCACGCCGACGCCGAAGTCGAAGCCCTCCAGGAAGAAGTAGCCGGTCCAGAGGACGGCGATCAGGATGAACCAGACGTCGTACAGTTCCATGTCCAGCTCCTCACTCTCAGTACGAGAAGGCCATGGGCCGGTCGGCGTCGGCGTCGTTGCCGCCGGGGCCGGGGCCACCGATCTTGGTGGGCGGGTTGAGGTCGGCCTCCGTGAGCTCCGGCGGCCCGGCCTTGACGTACTTCACGAGAAGCTTGACCTCGATCACCGCGAGAATCGCGTAGAGCAGGGTGAAGACGCTCATGGACAGCAGCACCTCGCCCTGGGTCACCCCGGGGGAGACGGCGTCCTCGGTGCGCAGCACGCCGTAGACCACCCACGGCTGCCGGGCCATCTCGGTGAAGATCCATCCCCAGGAGCTGGCGAGCAGCGGGAAGCCGATGGTGAGCACGGCCAGCTTCCAGTACCAGGCGGTGAGCGCGGCGCCGAGTTCCCGGTTCCGGGTCAGAGCCAGGCGCGGCGGCTCCTCCTCGGTGGTGCGGAGCCGGGGAGCCAGCCACAGCTTGTTGCGGGTGAGGTAGAGGCCCACGACCCCGATGGCGAAGGAGACCATGCCGAAACCGATCATCCAGCGGAAGCCCCAGTAGGCGACCGGGATGTTGGGCCGGTAGTCGCCGGGCCCGTACTTCTCGCGCAGGTCCTCGTTCACATCGTTGATGCCCGGGACCTCGGTCTCCAGGTCGCCGTGGGCGAGGAAGGAGAGCAGTCCGGGGATCTCGATGGCCACCTTGTTGTGGCCCTCGTCGACATCGCCGTAGGCGAAGACGGAGAAGGGCGCCGGTGCCTCGCTGTCCCACAGCGCCTCGGCCGAGGCCATCTTCATCGGCTGCTGCTCGTACATCACCTTGCTGAGCTGGTCGCCGCTGACGGCGGTCAGCAGGCCGCCGACCACCAGGGTGACCAGACCGAGCCGGAGCGAGGTCCGCATCTCCGGGAGGTGCTTGCCGCGGCGCAGGTGGACGGCGGCGATGCCCACCATGAAGGCGCCGCCGGCCAGGAAGGCCGCGGTGAGGGTGTGGAAGACGACCACGATCGTCGTCTCCTGGGTGAGCACGGCCAGGAAATCGGTGAGCTCGGCGCGCCCGGACTCCTCATTGATCCGGTAGCCGACCGGGTGCTGCATCCAGGAGTTGGCGGCCAGGATGAAGTACGCGGAGAGAACGGTGCCGATCGCGACCATCCACATGCAGGCGGCGTGGATCTTCTTGGGCAGCTTGTCCCAGCCGAAGATCCACAGGCCGATGAAGGTCGACTCGAAGAAGAAGGCGATCAGCGCCTCGAAGGCCAGCGGAGCCCCGAAGATGTCACCGACGAAGCGGGAGTAGTCGGACCAGTTCATCCCGAACTGGAACTCCTGCACGATGCCGGTGACGACGCCCATGGCGATATTGATCAGGAAAAGCCTGCCCCAGAACTTGGTCGCCCGGAGGTACTTCTCCTTGCCCGTCCGTACCCAGGCGGTCTCGAGCCCCGCCACCAGGGAGGCGAGGGAGATCGTCAGCGGAACGAAGAGAAAGTGGTAGACGGTAGTGATGCCGAACTGCCATCGCGCCAGCGTCTCGGGCGCCAAGGCTATATCCACGGTCCCTCTCCTTCACATCGCGTATTCGATGCGACAGATGTCCTGCTGCCTTCCGCCCGTACGGGGGCAAACAGGAGTGCTTGTGAACGCGTTCACATTCACAAACACCAGTATGGCGCACCGTTTCCGCCACCACACAACCAGGGGGTGTGCCCTAGGGCACACCCCCCGACCTGCGAATTTCATGCCCGGAAGGCCTCTTGACCAGGCCGGGCGATGTCGCTAAAGCTCCTTGCGGAAGGCCTCCGCCGCCGCCAGCAGAAGATCGTTCGCCTCGGTCTCCCCGATGGTGATCCGGGCCCCCTCACCGGGGAACGGCCTGACGACCACACCGGCCCGCTCGCACGCCGCCGCGAACTCCGCCGTCCGCTCTCCCAGCCGCAGCCAGACGAAGTTCGCCTGCGACTCGGGAACCGTCCACCCCTGCGCCCGCAGAGCGGCGGACACCCGCGCCCGCTCCCCCACCAGCGCCTCCACCCGCTCCAGCAGCGCGTCCTCACTGCGCAGCGAGGCCACCGCCGCGTCCTGCGCCAGCTGGCTCACCCCGAACGGCACCGCGGTCTTCCGCAGCGCCGCCGCGACCGGCTCGTGCGCCACGGCGAAGCCGACCCGCAGCCCCGCCAGCCCGTAGGCCTTGGAGAAGGTGCGCAGCACGCAGACGTTCGGCCGGTCCCGGTAGACCTCGATCCCGTCCGGCACGTCCTCGTCCCGGATGAACTCCCGGTATGCCTCGTCCAGCACGACGAGGACGTCCGACGGAACCCGGTCCAGGAAGCGCTCCAGCTCCGCCCGGCGGACCACCGTGCCGGTCGGATTGTTCGGATTGCACACGAAGACGAGCCGGGTCCGGTCGGTCACGGCGTCCGCCATGGCGTCCAGATCGTGTGCCTCGCCACCGGTCAGCGGCACCTGCACGGAGGCCGCGCCCGAGACCTGCGTGATGATCGGGTACGCCTCGAAGGACCGCCAGGCGTACATCACCTCGTCCCCCGGACCCGCCGTGGCCTGGATCAGCTGCTGCGCGACCCCCACCGAGCCGGTGCCGGTCGCGAGATGCGTGGCCGGCACGTCGAAGCGCTCGGCCAGCTCGGCCATCAGCCCGCTGCAGGCCATGTCGGGGTAACGGTTGAAACTCCCCGCCGCGCCGAGGACGCTCTCCATGACCCCCGGCAGCGGGGGATACGGGTTCTCGTTGGAGGACAGCTTGTACGTGACCGGCCCGTCCCCCGCCGTGGCCGGCTTGCCCGGCTTGTAGGTCGGAATGCTCTCCAGCACACCGCGCAGCCTGGGCATCACCGGGGTCTCGGGGGAGTCCCCCCGTGGATCCGTGTGCATCGACGTCCTCCTCGACCGTGCCACTGCCATCAATGCTGCTTACCTTATGAGGATTACGGCGCCGGGCAATGGCCCGGGCAAACCGGGAGGCGCACGCTTCCCCAGGCCGCACGCCGGTGGCTCGCGCCCTGGCGCGCTTCACTCGTCCAGGTGACTTGAGACCTCTTCGAAACAAACACAGTTCACTGGGCAACAACACCTACCGGCCGCGAAGAAGCCGTATGGATCTGCCATCTGGACCCGATTCCAAGGCAGTTCACCGTCTCAGCCTTGCAGAAACGTGCCTGTTGACGGTTCATCGCCGACCCCCTTGACCGGAGGCCAGTCGCCCTAATATCGGCTGGCCATGACAGCAGCAGAGAAGCACCAGGTGAGCCGGTCGACCGGCCGTCGGCTGGGGCGGGCGGGCATCAGGGACGTGGCCGCCGCCGCCGGTGTCTCGATCACGACTGTCTCCGACGCCCTCAACGGCAAGGGCCGGCTCCCCGACGCCACCCGACGCCATGTCCGGGAAGTGGCCGAGCGGCTCGGGTACCGTCCGTCCGCCGCCGCCCGCACCCTCCGTACCGGCAAGTCAGGACTGATCGGCCTGACCGTCACGACCTATGGGGACGAACCCTTCACCTTCACCGAGTTCGCCTACTTCGCCGAGATGGCCCGCGCCGCCACCTCCGCCGCGCTGGCCCGCGGCTACGCGCTCGTCATTCTTCCCGCGACCTCCCGGCACGACGTCTGGTCCAACGTCGCCCTCGACGGCACGGTCGTCATCGACCCCTCCGACCACGACCCGGTCGTCACCGAGCTCGCCCGGCAGCGCATCCCTGTCGTATCCGATGGCCGGCCCGCCGGCTCCGTACCCGTCACCGCCTGGGTCGACAACGACCACGAGGCCGCCGTCCTCGGCCTGCTCGACCATCTCGCCGAGGCCGGAGCCCGCCGGATCGGCCTGCTCACCGGCACCACCACGGACACCTACACCCGGCTCTCCACCAGCGCCTATCTCTCCTGGTGCGAACGGGCCGGGCAGGACCCGGTCTACGAGAAGTACCCGGCCCACGACCCGCGCGCCGGAGCGGTGGCCGCCGACCGGCTGCTCGCCCGCCCCGACCGGCCGGACGCCGTCTACGGCCTCTTCGACCCCAACGGCACGGATCTTCTCGCCGCCGCCCGCCGCTACGGCCTGCGGGTCCCGGACGACCTGCTGCTGGTCTGCTGCAGCGAGTCCGCCGTATACGCCAGCACCGAGCCGCCCGTCACCACCCTTTCCCTCAAACCGCGCCGGATCGGCACCGCGGTCGTCCAGTTGCTGATCGACGCCATCGAGGGCCTGGACGACGGGCGGCGGGTGGAGCAGGTGATACCGACGGAGCTGATCGTGCGCACCTCCTCCCAGCCGCGGACCTCGCGTACGACCGTCAGCCCGCCCCGTCCGCCCGCCGAACCCGGCTGACGGAGGACCTGGTCCGGCACACCGGGGAGAACGACCACCGCGGCCACCGCCATTGCCCTTGCCGCCGCCACTGTCACGACCACCCGGGCAATTCGGTGCAAAATCCCGGCGTTCCCGCCATCACGGCGATTGCCGGCTCCCTGGTGCGTCACAACCCACGAGCGGCATTCCTATGATGGGCGCACGACACCGCGGACCCCTTGACCACGAGGGGCCTCCCCACCCTGAGGTGGGGCGAGTGCCTCCGCCCGCAGCGGGGAGGCAGGTCCGACCGGTGCACGGCGGCGCGATGGTGGAGGGGTCGATGATCCAGGGGGCCGGTCAGGGACCCGCGGTGCGGGGCATGATGGTCATGCCGGTGGTGCCCGTGAACGCTGCGGTACCGCCGTACGCGACCGACGAGGGCTACACCCCCACCGAACGAAATCTGCCGGTGGTCGGCCGCGCCCCGGCCCCGGACGTGCCGACGGTCTCCCTCACCCCGGTGCCCGAGCCCGGGCCCGGCGCCGCGCCCGCGGACGGCCCCGGCCCGCTGTACGTCGTCGGCGACGTACACGGCTACCTCGACGAACTGCGTGCGGCCCTGCTCGCCCAGGGGCTGATCGACGCCCAGGACCGCTGGGCCGCGGGCAACACCCGCCTGTGGTTCCTCGGCGACTTCACCGACCGCGGCCCCGACGGCATCGGGGTCATCGACCTCGTCATGCGGCTCTCCGCCGAGGCCGCCGCGTCCGGCGGCTACTGCAAGGCCCTGATGGGCAATCACGAACTGCTGCTCATCGGTGCCAAGCGCTTCGGCGACACCCCGGTGTCCTCCGGTGCGGGAACCGCCTCGTTCCACGCCGCCTGGCTGCTCAACGGCGGGCAGCGCAACGACATGGACCGCCTGCAGGATCACCATCTGCAGTGGATGTCCCGGCTCGACGCGATGGCCGAGGAGGACGGCCATCTGCTCGTCCACTCGGACACCACGGCCTACCTCGACTACGGCGATTCGATCGAGGCCGTCAACGACGCGGTGACCGAAACCCTGCAGCGCGCGGACGCCGAGGAGTGCTGGGATCTGTTCCGCAAGCTCACCAAGCGCTTCGCGTTCCGCGACCAGGGGGGCGCCGAGGCCGTCCGCGAGCTGCTCGGGGCCTACGGCGGACAGCGCGTCGTCCACGGCCACAGCCCGATTCCGTATCTCACCGGTCAGGTGGGCAGCGAGGACGGCGAGGACAGCGGCGCGCCCGCCGTCGACGGACCGCACGTCTACGCCGACGGGCTCGCCATCGCCATGGACGGCGGCGTCACCATGGCCGGAAAGATGCTGGTGGCCCAACTGCCGCTGCCGGGCTGAGGATTACGGGCTTCGCGGGCTGGGCAGGTAGTCAGGTCCACGGTGGTGTCAATTTCCGGCAACACCCTGTCATCGCGCACCATGGGCGCTCTACCATCGGCTTATCCGCAGCAGGCTCTCCTCCGTTTCCGCCCGCGCGCCCGGTGAGAATCGGCGAGCCAGGGCCTACGGAGCATCGGGGGATGCACATGAACAGCGCACCGCATCTGCTTCCCGAGGACCGCCCCGACTTCGCGAGGGTCCTCGACCAGGTTCTGCGCCATGCGAACCGGCGCCCGGAGCTGGACGCCGTCGGCCGGCGGCTCAACGCCGAACAGCTGCGCACCAGAGCCCTGGACGCGGCCCCGGCGATCGCGGCCCGCGCCGCAGCCGAGTACCGGAGTTACGTCAAGCTGCGCGACGAGTCGCGGCGCGTCCCGCGGCAGCAGGACGGTACGGACGAGGCGCCGGCCGACGGGAAGGACGGCGGCGGGAGCGGGGTGGGCTTCGCCACCGCCGTCGGCGAGGCCGCCGAGAGTTCCGGCGCCGGACTCCTCGCGGTCTTCGCGGTCCTGGCACCGGTGCTGGCCGGTGCCGCGGCGGCGATCTTCCTGCTGATCGGCTACCTGCTCCATCTGTTCAGCCCCGACGAGCCGCTCGCGGAACCGATCATCAACGCCGGCTGGATTTTCCTGGCGCTGACCGCCGCGGGCATCGTCATCGCGATGCTCGGTCTGCTCCTCACCGCACTGCGCGACGGCGCCGGCTCCCTGCGGGCCTCGGCCGAGGAGGACCCGACGAGCGAGCTGGCCCGGGCCCGGGAGGCCTGGCGGCAGGCCCTGCTCGACCGCGGCATCGTGCCGTTCCTGCAAGAAACCCTGGCGGAGCCGCAGACGGCCGGACAGGCCACGGGAAGCCCGTACGGCGGTGTTCCGGACGCGGCGGGCGTCGCGGAGAGTCGCACCCCCCAACTGGGCTACAGCAGGCCCGGGTTCAGCAGTCCGGCCACGGACGGCAGCCCGGGGGGCGGAAGCACCCGGCCGCGCTTCGACAGCCCCGGCTTCTCCAGCCCGGACTACGGCGGCCCGGAACACCAGCCGGAGTAGCCGCCGCTGCTTCGCCGCCCGTCCCCCGCCTCGTCCTGCCGCCCGCCCGCCGCCGGGCGCGAGTGCGCTCCGGGTTGCGGGGCGGGCCGGGCCGGGACAGCCCGCCCCGGCCCGCCCGGCCCGGTCAGTCGGCGACCGGCAGGTAGACCCGGTTGCCCGCGGCCGCGAACTCCCTTGATTTCTCCGCCATACCGGCCTCGATCTCGTCCATCTCCCCGCCGTGCCGCCGGCGGATGTCCTGGGAGATCTTCATCGAGCAGAACTTCGGACCGCACATCGAGCAGAAGTGGGCCGTCTTCGCCGGTTCGGCCGGGAGGGTCTCGTCGTGGAAGGCACGTGCCGTGTCCGGGTCGAGCGCCAGGTTGAACTGGTCCTCCCAGCGGAACTCGAAGCGCGCGTCGGACAGCGCGTCGTCCCACTCCTGGGCTCCCGGGTGGCCCTTCGCCAGATCCGCCGCGTGCGCCGCGATCTTGTACGTGATGACGCCGGTCTTCACATCGTCACGGTCGGGCAGCCCCAGATGTTCCTTGGGTGTGACGTAGCAGAGCATCGCCGTTCCCCACCAGGCGATCATGGCCGCGCCGATGCCCGAGGTGATGTGGTCGTAGCCGGGCGCCACATCGGTGGTCAGCGGGCCCAGCGTGTAGAACGGCGCCTCCTCGCAGATCTCCTGCTGGAGGTCGATGTTCTCCTTGATCTTGTGCATCGGGACATGGCCCGGGCCCTCGATCATCGTCTGCACCCCATGGGCCTTGGCGACCGTGTTCAGCTCGCCCAGGGTGCGCAGTTCGGCGAACTGCGCCTCGTCGTTGGCGTCCGCGACGGAGCCGGGGCGCAGCCCGTCGCCGAGCGAGAACGTGACGTCGTAGGCGGCCAGGATCTCGCAGAGCTCCTCGAAGTTCTCGTAGAGGAAGCTCTCCTTGTGGTGAGCCAGGCACCAGGCGGCCATGATGGAGCCGCCGCGCGAGACGATGCCGGTCTTCCGCCGGGCCGTCAGGGGGACGTAGCGGAGCAGGACCCCGGCGTGGACCGTCATGTAGTCCACGCCCTGCTCGGCCTGTTCGATGACGGTGTCCTTGTAGATCTCCCAGGTCAGCTCCTCGGCGCGGCCGCCGACCTTCTCCAGGGCCTGGTAGAGCGGCACGGTGCCGATGGGGACGGGGGAGTTGCGCAGCACCCACTCGCGGGTGGTGTGGATGTTGCGGCCGGTGGACAGGTCCATGACCGTGTCCGCGCCCCAGCGGGTGGCCCAGGTCATCTTCTCGACCTCCTCCTCGATGGAGGAGGTGACGGCCGAGTTGCCGATGTTGGCGTTGACCTTCACCAGGAACCGCTTGCCGATGATCATCGGTTCGATCTCTGGATGGTTGACGTTGGCCGGCAGCACCGCACGCCCCGCGGCGATCTCCTCGCGGACGGTCTCCGGGGAGACGTTCTCCCGGAGCGCGACGTACTCCATCTCGGCGGTGATCTCACCGCGTCGCGCGTAGGAGAGCTGGGTGACGGGGGAGCCGTCGCGGCTGCGGCGGGGGCGGCGCGGCCGGCCGGGGAAGACCGCGTCGAGATTGCGCAGGCCGCCGCCGGGCGCGGCGTCCTTGTGGCCGTCGTCCTCGGGGCGCGCCGGCCGCCCGTCGTACTCCTCGGTGTCGCCGCGCCCGGTGATCCAGTCCTCCCGGAGCGGCGGCAGGCCGCGCCGGACATCGGTGTCGACGGTGGGGTCGGTGTACGGGCCGGACGTGTCGTACAGCGTGACGTCGCGGCCGTTGGTGAGGTGCACCCGCCGTACCGGAACCCGCAGGTCCGGGCGTGGGCCGGTCAGATGGTCCTTGTGCCATCCGATGGGCCGCTTCCCGTCCCCGCCCGGCTCCTGGGCAGACGTGTGCGCATCCTGAACGGTCATGAGACCTACTCCCTACGCCGGCATTACCCGGTAACAGGTTCGGCGGTCGGCGCAGCGGCTTCCGCGACGGTACGGCCGGTCCCGGCCACTCCGTGTACGGAGGTCAGCGCCCTCTCAGCCCGGTGCTCCGAGCTCCCGCGTGTGCAAAGGCGATGCCCACGCTAACGCCGCTCCGGTGTTGATGACCAGAGGGCCCCTCTTCTTGCGATGATCTGGCGGTGACCTCGACTCCCGAAAGCCACGCGCACACCCACGCCCACGGCCCCGCGGCCCCCGTCTCCGGACGACTTCGCAAGATCATCACCGCCGTGCTGATTCCGTTCGCCGCCGCCGTCGTCGTGGGCCTGCTGGCGCTCTGGCCCGGCGGCGCGCCGGGGCACGAGCCGAGCGGGGTCGGCATGGACCGTCAGATGGAGCAGGGCGAGGTCGTCGCGGTCCAGAAGGTGAAGTGCTCCGACGTGAACGCCGGCGGCGGCCAGCCGCCCGGCGGGGAGCAGCCGGAGACGCCCGGCACACCGGGGGAAGCGCGCGGCGACATCTGCGAGAAGGCGACCGTGCGCGTCACCACCGGCGACGACAAGGGACGCGAGTTCACGGAGATCGTCCAGCCGGACTCCACCCGTCGGCTGAGCGAGGGCCAGGGCGTGATCGTGGCGTACGCGCCGGACGCGCCCCGGGAGTTGCAGTACTCGGTGACGGATGTGGACCGCGAGGTCCCGATCTCGCTGCTCGCCGCGCTGTTCGCGCTGGCCGTGGTGGCGGTGGGCAGGCTGCGCGGTCTGTTCGCGCTGGTCTCGCTGGTCGTGAGCTTCGGGGTGCTGACGCTGTTCATCCTCCCGGCGATCCTGCAGGGGGAGAATCCCCTGCTGGTCGCGGTGATCGGCAGCAGCGCCATCATGCTGGCCGCGCTCTACCTCTGCCACGGGCTGACGGCCCGTACCTCCGTGGCGGTCCTGGGCACGCTGATCTCCCTGCTGCTGATCGGCGTGCTGGGCTCCGTCTTCATCGACTGGGCGAGGCTCACCGGCAACACCTCCGATGAGACCGGACTCATCCACGGTCTTTACCCGGACATCGAGATGAGCGGGCTTCTGCTGGCCGGCGTCATCATCGGTTCCCTGGGTGTGCTCGACGATGTGACGGTCACCCAGACCTCGGCGGTGTGGGAGCTGAAGCAGGCGGATCCGACGATGTCGGCGCGGCGGCTGTACCGTGCCGGCATCCGGATCGGGCGCGATCACATCGCGTCGGTGGTCAACACGCTGGTGCTGGCCTACGCGGGCGCCGCCCTCCCCCTGCTCCTGCTGTTCTCCATCGCGCGGAGCAGCGTCAGCACGGTCGCGCTGAGCGAGGTCGTCGCCGAGGAGATCGTCCGGACGCTGGTGGGCAGCATCGGGCTGATCGCCTCGGTGCCCGTGACGACCGGCCTCGCGGCGCTCGTGGTCTCGGCGGACCGGTCCGCGGCGGCCGTCTCCGCACCGGGATCCGGTACGGAGACGGGGCAGCCGCGACGCGCGGACGGCGGACGGGGGCGCGGGCGCCGCCGCAAGCCGTGACCGGCCGGGCCGTTCAGCCCGCGTTGCGGGCCTGGGAGAGGATGCGGTCGAGGGTCTCCGCCAGGCGGTCGTCGAAGTCCCCGGCCGACTGCTCCTGTCCCATGGGGACGATGCGGTCGGTGCGGTCGAGGAAGGCCACCAGCGGGGCCGCCCCCGCCCGGAAGGTGGCCCGGTCCTCGCCGACCTGAAGCCGGATGAAGACATCGGAGAGCACACCCGGGGTGACGGGGGCGATGTGCACATCGCCGTCACCGGTGGGCGCGCTCAGCCCGTCCAGCAGCAGATCGCGGGCGAAGGCCCAGGTCACCGGTGCGTCGCCGGGCAGATGGAAGGTGAAGCGGACGGCGAAGGGATCGGCCGGTTCGTACTCCAGCTCCACCGGAATGCGGAAGGAGAGCTCCTCGGAGACGAGGAAGCTCATCATCAGCTCTGCCTGAATCGTGTCGCGCATGGTCCACTGCCCCGTGTCGCTCGGGTGGCCTGTCCTGGAGCCTCCTCGGTCCTCCTGACGCCATGGTGCTCAACGCTCGGGCGGGACCGCTAGGAGTGGTGGTTCGGGTGGTTCAGGTGCGGGCGGGGCCACAGAGAAGTCCGCCCAGTGCGCAGCGTAGCCGTTTCGGCGCAAGGAGTTGCTGACCGGCATGGCGTAAAGGCCGAGAAAGACGACGAGAGGGCCACGGCGGCGTCGAGCCCCGGCCGACGAGGGCCGGGGCTCGATCCGGGTGGGGACACGGAACGCCTGCGCGGCCGGCGGACACGGCGCCGCCCGCGCGTGCTCACCAGTCGCCGCGTGAGGCTCCGTCCCGTGACGCGGTACCGAACTTCCTGACGACGTAGACCAGTCCGGCCACCAGGGCGACGAACACCAGAACCTTGAACAGCAGTCCGATGACGAAGCCGACCACATTCACGATCAGTCCGCCGAACACGATGAGCGCCAGGACCGGAACGGCGACCCACTTCACCCACCACGGCAGACCTTCGAAGATCTCCTTGACCGCCACTGTCGTTCCCCTGCTTCCCGATCGCGGAGCCGGGATCTCCGGCTGCTTCCGATGCTAGACGCGGCGGAGGCGCGGCGGAGGGGCCGCTGCCCCCGTCCTTCCCTGACCCGCCCCCTACGGGGCACGGACGCGGCGGTCAGCTCTCCGGGGGAGAGAAGACCACCATGACGCGGAGGTCCTCGCTGATGTGGTGGAACTTGTGCGGCACTCCGGCCGGTACGTACACGACACTGCCGCGGGCCACCGTGGTGGTCTCGGTGCCGACCGTGATCGAGCCCCGGCCGGTGATGACGAAGTAGATCTCGTCCTGCCGGTGCGGTTCCTGCGGATCGGCCGATCCCGCGTCGAGCGCGTACAGCCCCGCCGACATATTCCGCTCGCGCAGGAACTGCAGGTACGCGCCCTCGTTCGCGGCACGCTCCGCGTCCAGTTCGTCCAGCCGGAAGACCTTCATGCCCACCCCTCGCTCCACCTCTCGGCTCTGCCCGTTCCGTCTGGGACGATCACACCATGACGAACTTTGTAGTCAAGACACTCGCCAACGCGGCGGCTCTGGCCGTGGCCATCTGGCTGCTCAAGGACATCACGCTCACCGGGGAGAGCACGGGCGGCAAAGCGCTGGCGCTGTTCCTGGTCGCGCTGATCTTCGGTGTGGTCAACATCGTGGTGAAGCCGGTGGTGCAACTGTTGTCGCTGCCCCTCTTCGTCCTCACCCTCGGGCTGTTCACCCTGGTCGTGAACGCGCTGATGCTGATGCTGACCTCCTGGCTCGCGGACCTGGTCGATCTCCCCTTCCACGTCGAGGGCTTCTGGACCGCCGTGCTCGGCGGCCTGATCATCTCCGTCGTCTCCTGGGCGGTGAACGTGATCCTGCCCGACGGCCGCTGAGCGGGACCGGAGACGGCTGACAGACAAGGGACGGACGAGGGACGGATGAGGGACGGATGATCGAGATGACCGGAGACGGAACCCGCGCCGTCCGGGCTGGGCTGCCCGAGCCGATGGCGTACGAGCCTTCGCTGCCCGGGCCGGTGTTCGCCGCCCACTACCACCTGCCGGGCGAACCGGTCGGCCCCTATACCTACGGCCGCGACGAGAATCCGACCTGGACCCGGCTCGAAGAGGCCATCGGCGCATTGGAATCCCCCGGCACCGCGGCCGAGACCGTCGCCTTCCCCTCCGGGATGGGCGCCGTCTCGGCCGTGCTGCTGTCCCAGGTGCGGACCGGGGACGCCGTGGTGCTGCCCAGCGACGGCTACCAGGCACTCCCGCTGGTGCGGGAACGACTGGAGGACTACGGCGTCGAGGTCCGCACCGCGCCGACAGCGGGTGACGCGCAGCTCGGGGTGCTCGACGGCGCGAAGCTGCTGTGGATCGAGAGTCCGTCCAACCCGGGCCTGGACGTCTGCGACATCCGGCGGCTGGTCCGCGCGGCCCACGCGGCGGGCGCGCTGGTCGCCGTCGACAACACCCTGGCCACGCCGCTCGGTCAGCGCCCGCTGGACCTGGGGGCCGACTTCTCGGTGGCCAGCGGCACGAAGGCGCTGACCGGGCACGGCGACGTACTGCTCGGCTACGTCTGCTGCCGCGATCCCGAGCGGGCCGCGACCGTGCGGAAGTGGCGCAAGACCGCGGGCGCGATCGTAGGCCCCATGGAGGCCTGGCTCGCCCACCGCTCGCTGGCCACGCTCCAGTTGCGGGTGGACCGGCAGGCGGTCACCGCCCTCGCGCTGGCCGAGGCGCTGCGGCAACGTCCCGAGGTGACCGGACTGCGCCATCCCGGGCTGCCGGACGATCCGGCGCACCCGGTCGCCGCGGCGCAGATGCGGGCGGGGCGCTTCGGCTGCGTCGTCTCCTTCACCTTGCCCGACCGGGCGCATGCGGAGCGGTTCCTGGCCGCTCTGCGGCTGGTGGACGAGGCCACGAGCTTCGGGGGCGTACGCTCCACGGCCGAACGACGCGGAAGATGGGGCGGGGATGCCGTGCCGGAGGGCTTCATCCGCTTCTCGGTGGGCGTCGAGGACACGGAGGACCTGCTCGCCGACGTGCTGCGGGCCCTGGACACGGCAGCCGGAGGGCCGGCGGCCCAGGGGCCGCGGGGCGGCACCGGCTGACCTGCGGGCGGGCCGCGACGGCCGGACGGCTCGAACCTCCCCCCTCATGGTTCGAGCCGTCCTCGGTTCCGCGCGCGAGAAACCGCTTCCACAAGGCTAGTTGACGGTAAGTCATTGTCCAATCACCCTGACAGCACAAACTGTTGGCATGGGTGTCACCGCCTGCCGCCTGTTGCCGCCCACGGGGGCGTTGCCGCCCGGACCGGCCGCCTCACGCCTACGGCCCGCAGGCTGCCACAGCCCGGAAAAGCACGCTGGGGCGCGGGTGTTTCGAATGGGCCGCGCTGGGCCACATCAACCCCATGACCGAACGGTTGGTGGTCAAGCGCACCGCCCGCGCCATCCTGCTCGACGGCGACCATATGATCCTGATCAAGCGGACGAAGCCGGGCCGTCCTCCGTACTGGATCACACCCGGCGGTGGGGTGGAACCGGAGGACGCCACCGTCGTCGACGCCCTCCACCGGGAAGTGGACGAGGAACTGGGGGCGAAAATCACGGACGTGGTCCCGGCTTTCGTCGACACCGTGGAGCACACCACGGAAGACGGCGCGGCCGGGGTGAAGGTGCAGCACTTCTTTCTGTGCCGACTGGAGTCGATGGATCCTTCACGGCGGCACGGCCCCGAGGTCGAGGAGCCGAGCGGGGAGTACGACATCGTCCGGATCCCGTTCACCCGCGTCGGGCTCGCTTCCGTCGAGGTCGTACCACTGTCGCTACGGCACTATCTGGACGGCAATATCGAGGGTGTACGGGCGCTCCATGCGCCGGACCTGGGCTGAAGCACTCGCCCCACCCATCTCTCGCGATCCGTTTCACGTGAAACAGGCCGTTTCCCGGGAAAGCCTGTTTCACGTGAAACGGCCACCCGCTGGCACCGAATCCGGCTTCTAGACTCTTGATCATGGATACCCTCGCGATTCGCCCCGCCACCCCGGACGATTTGGGCCCCATCGTGGCCATGCTGGCCGACGATCCGCTCGGCGCCCAGCGCGAATCCCCTGACGACCTGACTCCGTACCGCGCAGCGCTCGACCAGCTCACGGCCGACCCCAACCAGTACCTCATAGTGGCCGCACGGGAGGACGGCCGGCCGGTCGGCACCCTGCAGCTCACGATCATCCCCGGACTGTCCCGCCGAGGCACCACCCGCTCGGTGATCGAGGCCGTGCGGGTCCACGCCGACGAGCGCGGCAGCGGGCTCGGCACCCGGCTCATCGAGTGGGCGATCGAGGAGTCCCGGCGCCGGGGGTGCGGGCTGGTGCAGCTCACCTCGGACGCCACCCGCACCGACGCCCACCGCTTCTACGAGAAGCTGGGCTTCACCGGCTCACACATAGGTTTCAAGCTCCCCCTCTGAACCATCCGCGCCCTCTGGGCTCCCGGGGGTCACCGCGCCGGACCGGGCTCGGCCGGCCGCCAGCCCTGCTGGTCCACTCCGCCCGGCACCGGCGCCGAGGCTTCGTACGGCTCACGCGTGAAGACGAAGGTCCCCAGGTCCAGATGGCTGACGGAGCCGTCCGGCCGTCGGACGGCGCGGAGCTTTTCACCGAGGTAGTAGCCGTCCAGGCCGGTCCAGACGCCGTCCTGGACGGCCCGGAAGCGGGAGGTGCGGCCCGCACCCGCGAGCGCGGTGAGCTCCAGGCCTCTGCCGGGGAGCAGCCGCAGCGCGAAGGGGGTGGGCCCCCAGTACCAGGGGCCGGTCAGTTCGAGAAGAGCCGGGTCGGCCTCGGGCAGCGGCTGCCAGGGCTCCGGGATGCGCGGCTCGCGCTGCGCCACGATCTCCACCAGATCGGCCGATGTCTGACCGACCGCGGGGCCGGAGGTGACATTGGCCAGCACGAGCCCGGCGACATCATCCTCCGCGCTCATCCACAGCGTGGCCAGATAGCCCGGGAGCGATCCCGTGTGTCCGCAGAAGGCGCGCCCGTTACGGCGGAACAGCTGCAAGCCGAGCCCGTATCCGCCGTCCCAGCCGCCGGGCAGGGGCACCGCGGCGGGCCGGCGCATCTCGGCCACCGTCTCCGCGCCGAGCACCCGTTCGTCGCCACGCATCAGGAAGGCGGCGAAGCGGCTCAGGTCGGCGGCCGTGGACCACAGCTGTCCGGCTGGGGCCATGGTGCCGAGGTCCTCGGCCGGCTCCGGCAGCATGACGTCCGCCCACGGGTGCACGGCCCAGCCCCGGGCGTAGGGAGCCCTGGGCCGCACGCCGGTACGTGTCATCCCCAGCGGCTCCAGCACCTCCTGGAGCAGCACCTTCTCCCACGGCTCTCCGCGCAGGTGCTCCACGAGCGAACCGAGCAGGGCATAGCCGGGGTTGGAATAGTGGTGCACCCGGCCCGCGGGGTGCAGCACCGGCCGGTCCCCCAGCACATCCGGAAGTCCGGGCCGCAGCTCCCCCGGAGTCCGCTCCCACCACGGTCCCGGCGGCTCGGCGGTCAGACCTGCGCTGTGGGAGAGAAGTTGGGCGATGGTCACCTCACCCACGCCGGTGTCCGGCAGATGCCTTCCCAGCGGATCGTCGAGCCCGATCAGCCCTTCCTCCCGCAGCCGGAGTACCAGCACCGCGGTGAAGACCTTGGTGATGGACCCGACCCGGTACTGCGTCCGGTCCCCCGGCGTTCCCTCCGCGGCCGTACCGCGGCCTCCGCTCCACACGGTCCGGCCGCCGCGCACCACGGCCGCCACCAGGGACGGCGCCCGGCCCTCGGCCTGGGCCACGGCGATCCGGTGGTAGAGGGCGCGGGCCGTCTCCGGCAGCAGATCTTCGAAGGATGCAGTCATGGGGCCAACTCAAGCAGGCCGGATCAGGTCTGTGCCATGTCGACGAAGCGGGAGTAGTGGCCCTGGAAGGCGACGGTGATGGTGGCCGTCGGGCCGTTGCGGTGCTTGGCCACGATCAGGTCCGCCTCGCCGGCCCGGGGTGACTCCTTCTCGTAGGCGTCCTCGCGGTGCAGCAGGATGACCATGTCGGCGTCCTGCTCGATGGAGCCGGACTCGCGGAGGTCGGAGACCATCGGCTTCTTGTCGGTCCGCTGCTCGGGCCCTCGGTTCAGCTGCGACAGCGCGATGACCGGGACCTCCAGTTCCTTGGCGAGCAGCTTCAGATTCCGGGACATGTCCGAGACCTCCTGCTGCCGGCTCTCGGGGCGCCTGGCTCCGCCGGACTGCATCAGCTGGAGATAGTCGATCACGACCAGTTGGAGGTCGTTCCGCTGCTTCAGCCGCCGGCACTTGGCGCGGATCTCCATCATCGAGAGGTTCGGGGAGTCGTCGATGTAGAGCGGGGCCTGGGAGACGTCCGGCATCCGGCGGGCGAGCCGGGTCCAGTCCTCGTCCGTCATGCTGCCGGAACGCATGTGGTGCAGGGCCACCCGCGCCTCCGCGGACAGCAGGCGCATCGCGATCTCGTTCCGCCCCATCTCCAGGGAGAAGATGACGCTCGGCATGTTGTTCTTGATCGAGCAGGCCCGGGCGAAGTCGAGCGCGAGGGTGGACTTGCCCATCGCCGGGCGGGCCGCGATGACGATCATCTGGCCCGGGTGGAGCCCGTTGGTGAGCGAGTCGAGGTCGGTGAAGCCGGTCGGCACTCCGGACATCTGGCCGCTGCGGGAACCGATCGCCTCGATCTCGTCGAGCGCGCCCTCCATGATGTCGCCGAGGGGGAGGTAGTCCTCGCTGGTGCGCTGCTCGGTGACCGCGTAGATCTCCGCCTGGGCGTTGTTGACGATCTCGTCGACGTCGCCGTCGGCGGCGTATCCCATCTGCGTGATGCGCGTGCCCGCCTCGACGAGCCGGCGGAGCACCGCGCGCTCGTGGACGATCTCGGCGTAGTACTCGGCGTTGGCGGCCGTGGGAACCGACTGGACGAGGGTGTGGAGATAGGAGGCGCCGCCGACACGGGTGATCTCGCCGCGCCGGGTCAGTTCGGCGGCAACGGTGATCGGGTCGGCCGGCTCACCCTTGGCGTAGAGGTCGAGGACGGCCTGGTAGACCGTCTCGTGCGCGGGGCGGTAGAAGTCGCTTCCCTTGAGGACCTCCACCACGTCGGCGATGGCGTCCTTCGAGAGCATCATGCCGCCGAGGACGGATTGCTCGGCGTCCAGATCCTGGGGCGGGACCCGCTCGAATCCGGATCCTCCGCCCGGTCCGGACCACGGGTCGTCCCGGCCCCGGTCGTGCTGGTCGGGGCGGCCTCGCTCGCCCCGCTGGGCGGGACGCGACGCGGGCAGCCGGTCGCCCGGGCGGACGTCCGGCGCCCAGGTGTCTTCCATGTCCGGCTGGGTCATCCCGGCACCTCCTCCCGTCCGCGACGCGGACTGTTCGCCGCCCGGCAAACCCCCTCGCCGTGCGACTCTTTCTTACGGCACGGCTCTGACAAATGGGATGCTCGACTCCCCTGGCGGCGCGTCGAGTTCAGTGCGGTGGCCGGACCACCGTAGGGCCGGCGGAGCCGAGGACCAAGAAAGTTATCCACAGGGCATGTGGATGACCGATCGCATCCTGTGGAGAACTCGCCCCAACCTGTGCACGAGCCGGGGGACAGCCTTGTGGACAGTACGCCAATCACACCATCCCCAGCCCTCTGACCTGCTATTTCGCCATCCACCGGCTGTGCAGAAGAAAAAAATCCGCAGACCGGCCGGGATCACGGCGAAGAGGCCCCGGCGGACCACCGGAGTATCGCCCCGGTAAGGGCTGACGATAAACTCCGTCCCTTACCTGTGGAAGATTGGAGCCGCCGGTCATGAGCCAGGCCCCCGCGCCGCCCCGGCCCGGCCGCCGCCACGACCGCGAGATCATCTCACTCGCGGTCCCCGCCTTCGGCGCCCTGGTCGCGGAACCCCTCTTCGTCATGGCCGACAGCGCCATCATCGGCCACCTCGGCACCCCGCAACTGGCAGGCCTCGGCATCGCCGCCGCACTCCTCATGACCGCCGTCAACGTCTTCGTCTTCCTCGCGTACGCCACCACCGCCGCCGTGGCCCGCCGCGTCGGAGCCGGAGACCTGCCCGCCGCGATCCGGCAGGGCATGGACGGCATCTGGCTCGCCCTGCTCCTCGGCGCCGGTGCCGTCGCCGTCGCGCTCCCCGCCGCCCCCTGGCTCATCGGCCTCTTCGGCGCCTCCGGCACCTCCACCCCGTACGCGGTCACCTATCTGCGCATCAGCGCACTCGGCATCCCGGCGATGCTGGTGGTGCTGGCCGCCACGGGCGTGCTGCGGGGACTGCAGAACACCCGTACCCCCCTGTACATCGCCGTCGGCGGGTTCACGGCGAACGCCGCCCTCAACGCCCTGCTGGTGTACGGCGCCGGGCTCGGCATCGCCGGCTCCGCCTGGGGTACCGTCATCGCCCAGTGGGGCATGGCCGCCGTCTATCTCACCGTGGTCGTACGGGGCGCCCGCCGGCACGGCGCCTCGCTGCGGCCCGACGCCGCCGGAATCCGCGCCTGTGCCCGGGCGGGAGCGCCGCTCCTCGTCCGCACCCTCTCGCTGCGCGCCATCCTCGTGATCGCCACCGCGGTGGCGGCCCGGCTGGGGGACCAGGAGGTGGCCGCCCACCAGATCGTGCTCGCCCTCTGGTCGCTGCTCGCCTTCGCACTGGACGCGATCGCCATCGCCGGGCAGGCCATCATCGGGCGTTACCTGGGCGCGGGAGACGCAGCGGGTGCCCGGGCCGCGTGCCGCCGCATGGTGGAGTGGGGTATCGCCTCGGGGGTGGTCCTGGGCCTGCTGCTCGTCCTGGCCCGGCCCCTGCTGCTGCCGCTGTTCACCGGTGACGAGGCCGTCCACGGCTTGCTGCTGCCCGCGCTGCTGGTGGTGGCGCTCGTCCAGCCGGTGTCCGGGGTCGTCTTCGTCCTGGACGGGGTGCTGATGGGCGCCGGCGACGGGCCGTATCTGGCCTGGGCGATGCTCGCGACCCTCGCCGTCTTCGCCCCGCTCGCGCTCGCCGTACCGGCGCTGGGCGGCGGCCTGACCGCGCTGTGGTGGGTGATGGGACTGATGATGACGGTGCGGCTGGTCACCCTGGGTCTGCGCGCCGCGTCCGGCCGCTGGATCGTCACCGGGGCCGTGCGGGACTGAACGGCTCCGTACGCTCCGTACAGCCCGGATATGCCGCGGGGCCGTACCCCCTCGTGGAGGAGGTACGGCCCCGTACACGCTGCCGAGCGCCCCGGTCAGGCGGCGACGACCTCGACGCCCACCTTGGCGGCGACTTCGGCGTGCAGACGCACGGACACCTGGTGCGCGCCCAGGGTCTTGATCGGCGCACCGAGCTCGATGCGGCGCTTGTCCACGTCCGGGCCGCCGGCCTGCTTGATCGCCGAGGCGATGTCGGCCGGGGTGACGGAGCCGAAGAGGCGGCCGGAGTCACCCGAGCGGGTGGCCAGGCGGACCTTCACGGACTCCAGCTGGGCCTTGACGGAGTTCGCCTGCTCGATCGTGGCGATCTCGCGGATCTTGCGGCCGCGGCGGATCTGCTCGACGTCCTTCTCGCCGCCCTTGGTCCAGCGCATCGCGAAACCGCGCGGGATCAGGTAGTTGCGAGCGTAGCCGTCCTTGACGTCCACGACGTCGCCCGCGGCACCGAGGCCGGAGACCTCGTGGGTGAGGATGATCTTCATTGTCCGGTCACCCTTCCCTTATCGCGCGGACGAGGTGTAGGGCAGCAGCGCCATCTCACGGCTGTTCTTCACGGCCGTGGCGACATCGCGCTGGTGCTGGGTGCAGTTGCCGGTGACGCGGCGGGCACGGATCTTGCCGCGGTCGGAAATGAACTTCCGCAGCATGTTCGTGTCCTTGTAGTCCACGTACGCGGTCTTGTCCTTGCAGAACGCGCAGACCTTCTTCTTCGGCTTGCGCGGAGGCGGCTTCGCCATTGTCTCTCTCCAGTGTGATCAAAAAGTTTCGCTGACCGCCCGGCCGGGCCTTTCGGCCTAGAAGGGCGGCTCGTCCGAGTAACCGCCGCCGGATCCGGAGCCGGAGCCACCGCCCCAGCCACCGCCGCCACCCTGCTGGCCGCCGCCGGCCGGCGCGCCGGTCGCCCAGGGGTCGTCGGCGGGAGCCCCGCCGCCGCTCTGCTGGCCGCCGCCGGGGCCGCCGCCCCAGCCGCCGCCACCCTGGCCGCCGCCACCGCCCTGGCCACCGCCGTAGCCACCCTGTCCACCGCGGCCGGTGGTCTTGGTGACCTTGGCCGTGGCGTTGCGCAGGCTGGCGCCGACCTCGTCGACGTCCAGCTCGTAGACCGTGCGCTTGACGCCCTCGCGGTCCTCGTACGACCGCTGCTTCAGGCGGCCCTGCACGATGACGCGCGTGCCGCGCTGGAGCGACTCGGCGACGTTCTCCGCCGCCTGCCGCCAGACCGAGCAGGTGAGGAAGAGGCTCTCGCCGTCCTTCCACTCGTTCGTCTGGCGGTCGAAGGTGCGGGGGGTGGACGCGACACGGAACTTCGCGACCGCCGCACCGGACGGGGTGAAGCGCAGCTCGGGGTCGTCGACGAGATTGCCGACGACCGTGATGACGGTCTCGCCTGCCATAGGGGTACCTCTCGGCGGGTGCTGCTGGCTGCGGATTGCGGGTGGACCGGACTACTCGGCGCTGCCCGGTTCAGCCCCGGGCATCGCCGCTGAACCTGCGCACGAGGCGCGGTGGTTCAGTGGGTCTCGGGACGGAGGACCTTGGTCCGGAGGACCGACTCGTTCAGGTTCATCTGACGGTCGAGCTCCTTGACGACCGCGGGCTCGGCCCGGAGGTCGATGACCGAGTAGATGCCCTCGGGCTTCTTGTTGATCTCGTACGAGAGACGACGACGGCCCCAGGTGTCGACCTTCTCGACCTTGCCGTTGCCCTCACGGACGACGGAAAGGAAGTTCTCGATCAGCGGCGCGACTGCGCGCTCCTCGAGATCGGGGTCGAGGATGACCATCACCTCGTAGTGACGCATGTGGAACCCACCTCCTCTGGACTCAGCGGCCACGGTCTTTCCGTGGCAGGAGGGTCGTGATGCGTGCGCAACGGTACCGGCCGGCACTGACAACCGCGGGAATCCGGAAGGAGCCGGGGATGAGGGCCGGGCATGTGGACACCGGTGCAGACCGTTCAGCCTACCCGCAAGTCCGCTTCCGGTTGAAATCCCGTGGCAGCACCCCGCAATCTGGGTACATCGGGTGTGACCGGCGCTACAGTTCGCCGCTTTCCGCCAGGAGGTGTCTCATGGCGCAGCCAGTACGTCATCACCGCAATCCCCTCTCCGCCGTCAGCTCCGTCTTCAACAGCGACGGCAAGGCCCACCCCGTCGAGAACAGCTTCGTCGCCGCCACCGTGGTCCTCGGTGTGGTGGCCTTCATCACCGCGCAGTTCGACGACCTGCACCTGGTCAGTTCCTGGACCGGCCTCCTCGGCATCCTCAGCGGGGCCTGGGGCCAGATGATCTCCGCGACGACCGCCGAGCGCTTCGCGCTGATCATCGGCCTGGGAGCGGCGGGGCTCGGCTTCTTCCTCGGTATGGCGAACGGCGGTCTCTTCGGCGGCCTGATCGGCTAGCCGGGGCTCCCCGGCAGGCCCCGGCACCCGCGGAGGGCCGCCCCGCCGCGGCCCCGCGAGCCGTACGCCCGAACGGGGTCCTCCCCGGCGCAGTAGGCTTCGCGGCGAGAGCCGGAGCCCCAACCCCCTGGGGACAAACCTGCCGAGGAGCACCCCGCATGAGCCTGACCCTGAGGACCATCAGCCGTGAGCAGCATCTGGCGTACATCCAGAGCCTGCCCGCGGCCAGCCACTGCCAGGTTCCGGCGTGGGCGGACGTGAAGACGGAGTGGCGCTCGGAGAATCTCGGCTGGTTCGACGGATCCGGCCGCCTCGTCGGCGCCGGACTGGTCCTCTACCGGCAGCTTCCCAAGGTCAAGCGCTATCTGGCCTATCTCCCCGAGGGCCCGGTCATCAACTGGTTCGCGCCCAACCTCGAGGACTGGCTGCAGCCGATGCTCGCTCATCTCAAGCAGGCGGGCGCCTTCTCCGTGAAGATGGGCCCGCCCGTCGTCATCCGCCGCTGGGACGCCCCCGCGATCAAGGCCGGCATCCAGAACCCGGACGTCAAGCGGCTCCGGGACGTCGAGGCCACGTTCATCGAACCGCGCGCCTTCGAGGTGGCCGACCGGCTGCGCCGGATGGGCTGGCAGCAGGGCGAGGACGGCGGCGCGGGCTTCGGTGACGTCCAGCCGCGCTACGTCTTCCAGGTGCCGCTGGAGAACCGCTCCCTGGAGGACGTCCACAAGTCCTTCAACCAGCTCTGGCGGCGCAACATCAAGAAGGCCGAGAAGGCCGGCGTGGAGGTCGTCCAGGGCGGTTACGACGACCTCGCCGAGTGGCAGCGGCTGTACGAGACCACCGCCGAGCGGGACCGCTTCCGCCCCCGGCCGCTGAGCTACTTCCAGCGCATGTGGACGGCGCTCAACGCCGAGGACCCCAACCGCATGCGCCTCTACTTCGCCCGCCACGAGGGCGAGAACGTCGCCGCCGCCACGATGCTCATCGTCGGCGGCCACGTCTGGTACTCGTACGGCGCCTCCGCCAACCACAAGCGCGAGGTGCGGCCCTCGAACGCCATGCAGTGGCGGATGTTGTGCGACGCCTACGCGCTCGGTGCGAGCGTGTACGACCTGCGCGGTATCAGCGACTCCCTCGACGAGAACGACCACCTGTTCGGGCTCATCCAGTTCAAGGTCGGCACCGGCGGCCAGGCGGCCGAGTACCTGGGCGAGTGGGACTTCCCGCTCAACAAGCTGCTGCACAAGGCGCTCGACATCTACATGTCGCGGCGCTGACCACGCCGGGGGCCCGCCGCCCTCGGCCGCTTCAGCCGCTCACCGCCGTCCCACCGCCGTCCCACCCCGCCGTTCACTGCTCATCCACCGAAACACGAGAGAGGTACCGGACCGGCCATGGCGCTCACCCTCTATGTCGACACCGCTCGCTGGCGGGCGCATCAGCAGTCCGTTCTCCAGCAGTTCCCGGGCATGGTCCCGGTCTGCAAGGGCAACGGCTACGGCTTCGGCCACGAGCGGCTCGCGGAGGAGGTCACCCGCTTCCGGTCCGACATCCTGGCCGTGGGCACCACCTACGAGGCCGCCCGGATCAAGGACTACTTCAGCGGTGACCTACTGGTCCTCACGCCCTTCCGGCTGGGCGAGGAGCCGGTGCCGCTGCCGGACCGGGCGGTGCGGTCCGTGTCCTCGGTGGAGGGGGTGCGCGGGCTGGTCGGCGCGCGGGTCGTCATCGAGCTGATGAGCAGCATGAAGCGGCACGGCGTTGCGGAGGAGGACCTGCCCAAGCTGCACGCGGCCATCGAGGACGTCCGCCTGGAGGGCTTCGCGCTGCATCTGCCGCTGGACCGCACGGACGGTTCCGACGCGGTGGAGGAGGTCCTCGCGTGGATGGACCGGCTGCGGACCGCGCGGCTGCCGCTGCACACCATGTTCGTCAGCCATCTGGCGGCCGGTGAGCTGGCCCGGCTCCAGCAGCAGTTCCCGCAGACCCGCTTCCGGGCCCGGATCGGCACCCGGCTGTGGCTCGGCGACCACGACGCGACGGAGTACCGCGGCGCGGTCCTGGACGTCACCCGGGTCGCGAAGGGCGACCGCTTCGGCTACCGCCAGCAGAAGGCCACCTCCGACGGCCATCTGGTCGTCGTCGCGGGCGGCACCTCGCACGGGGTGGGCCTGGAGGCCCCGAAGGCGCTGCACGGCGTGATGCCGCGCGCGAAGGGCGTCGCCCGGGCCGGGCTCGCCACCGTCAACCGCAACCTGTCGCCGTTCGTGTGGGCCGGCAAGCAGCGCTGGTTCGCGGAGCCGCCGCACATGCAGGTGTCGATCCTCTTCATCCCCTCCGAGGTGGCGCCACCGCAGGTGGGGGACGAACTCGTGGCCCATCTGCGGCACACGACGACCCAGTTCGACCGCCTGGTCGACCGCTGAGGCGGCGTTCCCCCGCGGCCCTCGCGCCGTCGCGTCCCTCTCCCGGCGTTCCGCGCAGCTCCCGCCCGGTTTACCCGCGCTGTGCCGCCCCGGCGCTCTCCACGCCCCACTGCAGCCGCTGTCCGCCGAAGGACGGCGGCTGCTCGGCATGCGGCACGGGGCGGCGCAGGACGACGGCGTCCGGCGCGCCGTCCAGGAGACCGCCGGAGGGGTCGTCGGAGCCGTCCCGGCGGACCGGGTCCCGCTCGGGGAAGAGGATGTCGCGGACGACGACCGCGCAGAGGTACAGGGTGCCCAGCAGATGGACGAGGATGACGAGCTGATAGCCCTCGGCCGGCAGTCCCCGGTGCGGGTCGTCGCTGGTGGTGTAGGCGAGATACATCCAGATGCCGAGGAAGTAGACGGCCTCGCAGGCCTGCCAGATCAGGAAGTCCCGCCACCGCGGCCGGGCCAGCGCGGCGAGCGGTACGAGCCACAGCACGTACTGCGGTGAGTACACCTTGTTGAAGAGGATGAAGACGGCCACGACCAGGAACGCCAGCTGGGCGAAGCGCGGGCGGCGCGGAGCGCGGAGCGTGAGGACGGCGATGCCGGCGAAGGCCAGCAGGGTCAGGGCCGTGGCCCAGGTATTGGCCCCTTCCAGGGGGTTGCCGGTGCGCTGGGAGATGATCAGCCAGAACGACCCGAAGTCGACGGGCCGCTCCTGGCTGAACGTGTAGAACTTCTTCCAGCCCTCCGGTGCCAGCGCCATCACCGGCGCGTTCACCACCAGCCAGGCGGCGACCGCTCCGCCGAGCGCGCCGGCGTACGCCCGCATCCGGCCCGCGCGCAGGCACAGCAGGAAGAGCGGCCCGAGGAGCAGTACGGGGTAGAGCTTGGCGGCGGTGGCCAGGCCGATCAGCACGCCGGCGGGGAGCGGGCGGCCGCGGGACCACATGAGCATCGCGGCGGCGGTGAGGGCCACGGCCAGCAGGTCCCAGTTGATGGTCGCCGTGAGGGCGAAGGCCGGCGCGAGGGCCATCAGCAGGGCGTCCCAGGGGCGGCGGCGGTGGGTGCGGGCCACGCTGACGGCGATGACGGCCGCGCAGATCATCAGCATCCCGGCGTTGACGAGCCAGTAGATCTGCTCGCGGTGCTGGATCGTGCCCTCGTGCGGGGTGAGCCAGGAGGCGACCTCCATGAACACCCCGGTGAGCACGGGGTACTCGAGGTATTCCATGTCGCCCGGCAGCCGGTCGAAGTACGGGACGAGGTCGGCCGCGAAGCCGCGCGCGTTGTACAGGTGCGGGATGTCGGAGTAACAGGCGTGGATGTACTGGCTGCCGGCGCCGTGGAACCAGCCGCCGTCGTAGCACGGCAGCTTCTGGACCATGCCGAGCGCGAACATCCCGATGGCGAACAGGGCGATGATCCGAACCGGGGTCCACCAGCCGGTGCCGTACCGCGCGCGCCGCCCGGCGGGGCCCCCGATCAGCTCACCGGCGGCCGCGGCCACGTCGTCCTGCAGGGTGGGCCGTACGGGTTGCTCGTCACGCACGCTCGTCATGGGGCCATCCTGCCGTACGGGCCCGGACGCGGCGGTGCCCCCGCCCCATGACGTTCCATGGGAGCGGGGGCACCGCGGGTGGGGGGACGGGGGCGGGGCGGCCGGGCCGTGCGGCCGGGTCGTCCTGCCCGCCCGTCCCTATCCGGTTTCTCCGTCGGGGCCGCCGAGCCAGCCGCCGCCACCGTTGTTGCCGTTGCCGCCACCGCCCGGGGGAGAGGTCGTCGGCGAACTGCTGATTCCGCCGTCCGCTCCACCGTCGATGCCTCCGTCGGCACCTCCGTCGGCACCGCCCGTGGGCTCCTCTTCCTTGCACTTCGGGTCGAAGAATCCACAGCTCTTGCTGGGCTTCCCGCTGGGCGTCTGGATGGGCGTCTCGCTGGGCGTGGCCTCGGGGGTCTCGCTCTCCGACGGGGTGGGCGACGGGGTCGGCGTCGGGCTCGGGCTGGCGCCGTCGCCGTAGACCTTCTTGCCGATCGGCTCGGGCTTCGGGAACTGCTCGATCTCCTCGCCCTTGAGCGCCCGGCCCATGTAGTCGGCCCAGATCTGGGCGGGGAACGACGAGCCGTGGATGCTCTGCTTGCCGCCCGTGCCGTACATCTCCAGGAACTTCTGCTTCTCCGCCCGGTCGTTCACCCGGAACATACCGATCGCGGTGGAGAGCTGCGGGGTGTAGCCGGCGAACCAGGCGGACTTGTTGCCGTCGGTCGTACCCGTCTTGCCGGCCGCCGGACGGCCGTCGGGAAGCTGAGCCGAGGTACCGGTGCCCTTCTCGACGACGTTCTTCAGCACGTCGGTGACGTTGTTGGCGACCTTGGCGTCAATCGACTGCTGCTTCTTCGGCTCATACGAGAATTCGACTGAGCCCTTCTTCTTGACCTCCTTGACCGACCACGGGTCGGTCTGCTCGCCCTCCGCCGCAAAGGTGGCATACGCGCTGGCGAGCCGAATGGCACTGGGGGCGGAGGTGCCGAGGGAGAAGGACGGCGTGGTCTTCTCCATCTGGTCCTCGACGAGTCCCGCGTCGAGCGCCGTCTCCTTCACCTTCTCGGTGCCGACATCCACACCGAGCTGGATGAAGGGGGTGTTGACGGAGTGCTGCATCGCCGTGCGGAGGGTGACCTCACCGTAGCTCTCGTCACCGTCGTTGGTCTGGTGCCACTCCTTGTTGTCCTTGTCGAGCCAGGTGGAGCCGTCGTAGTTGAGCAGCTTCACCTTGTTGTCACCGTTGTAGACGCTCAGCGGTGAGACCGGCGTGCGCTGGTCGGGGCCCTGATCGGGGGGACCCTCGGGGTCGCGCACACCGTGGCTCATGGCTGCGGCCAGCACGAAGGGCTTGAAGGTCGAGCCGACCTGGACGTTGGTGAAGTCGGCGTTGTTCGTGAAGTGCTCGGTCGCGTCCTTGCCGCCGTAGATGGCGACGATCTTGCCGTCCTTGGGGTCGATGGACGCGCCGCCGAACTGGACGTACTTGTCCTCGTCCCGCTCCTTCGGCTTGAGGTTCTCCTTCGTCACCTTCTTCACAGCCCGCTCGAGCTGATCCATTTTCTTCTTGTCAAAGGTGGTGTGGATCTCGTAGCCGCCCTCGTCGAGCATGGCCTGGGAGATGTTGCTTCTGGAAGTGATGAAGTTGTCGGCGAGGTTCGTGAGGTAGCCGATCTGGCCGGCCTTGTTCGTGGCCGGCTTCGGGGGCTGCGGCATCGGGAAGCCGTCCGCGATGTGCTTGCTGCGCTCGGTCGCCGACATGCGCTTGGTGTCGACTTCGCGCTTGAGAGTCCACGCCCAGCGTTCCTTGACGCGTTCGAGGTTCTTCGCCGGCGTGGCCGCCGAGCCCACACCGCCGGCCGGGTCGTAGAGGTTGGGGCCGTTCAGCAGGGCGGAGAGGACGGCGCTCTCGCTGGCGGTGAGTTCCTCGCAGTCCTTGTCGTAGTAGGCGCGTGAGGCCGCCTGAATGCCATAGGCGCCGCGGCCGTAGTAGGCACTGTTGAGATAGCCCGCGAGGATCTCTTCCTTGTCCATCTTGGCGCCGACCTTGACCGAGATGAAGAGCTCCCGCACCTTCCGGGAGATGGTCTGCTCCTGGCTCAGCATGGCGTTCTTGACGTACTGCTGGGTGATGGTGGAACCACTCTGGGTGGTGCCACCCTTCGCCATGTTGAAGACGGCACGGGCGATACCCATCGGGTCGACGCCCGGATCCGTCTCGAAAGAGGCGTTCTCCGCGGCGATGACCGCGTTCCGCATCGCCGGGGGGATGTTGTCGTAGTCGACGATCTGGCGGTTGAACTGGCCGGCACCGGCCACGACCATCTGATCGCCGTTCGCCCAGTAGTAGACGTTCTTCTGGATCTCTGCGTCATCCTTGAGCTCGGGGATATCCACCACGGCGAGCGCTATGCCCGCGCCGCCCACGAGCAGCCCCATGAAGCCGATGGCCGTGCCCGTGACCTGCTTCCAGGAGGGAATCCAGCGCCGCGCCCCGGTCCGGCCCGACCGCGGATAGTCGATCAGGCGCTTCTTCTCCGGTCCGTTCGCGGCCGCGCGGCGGCCCCGCCCCACGGCACCCGCGCCTGTGGCGGTGGCCCCGGCCTCGGCGGCCCGGCGGCGCCCGCCGCCACCGCGTTGTGCCGCCCGGCGGGCCTCGGCTCGTCCCCCGTAGGGACGCCCGTCGGCGGGCGGCGGTGCGGACTGGGGCTCGGTGGCTCCACGCCTCGGCGCGGCACGGCGGCCTGAGGCCTGCGCCCCGCGTCGGGCCGCGGCGCGTCCACCACCTGCGGACTGCGGTGGCTTGCGACGGTGCTCGCTCATGGAACAGATACTCCTCGGGCAGGCGCTATCGCCTGAAAGCGGCAGTTTTCTTCCGGTACCCCCGACGTACGGACCGGCGGCCACCCCGGAGGGGCGCCGGGCCGCACTGCACCCAGGACGAGGACGCTCCGCCGCGCCCCTTGGTTCCCGGTGGTCTGCATGGCGCACAGACTACGCAGGGCCAAAACCCGCCAGAACGCCACTTTCCCTTCAAAACAGGCAACTTGCCTGTGCCAAAACAGTGATGTGACGCCGTTCACCTCTGCCCCTCTTGTGACGTTGGGGACGCCGTTCTATCGTCTGGATGTATCGATTCGATACATCGGCCGGGCATAGCACTCGGCAGAGCCGACGACAGCGCAGCGGAAGGCGAGGGAGAAGACGCATGAGCAGACGCTCCGGCGTCCTCGAGTTCGCCGTTCTCGGCCTGCTGCGCGAGTCGCCCATGCACGGCTATGAGCTGCGGAAACGTCTGAACACCTCCTTGGGGGTGTTCCGGGCCTTCAGCTACGGAAGCCTGTATCCCTGCCTCAAGACGCTGGTGCGTCAGGGCTGGTTGATCGAGGAGTCCGGCAGCGCACCGGAGGACGCTCTCGCCGCCACCCTCGCCGGCCGGCGAGCCAAGATCGTCTACCGGCTCACGGCCGAGGGGAAGGAGCACTTCGAGGAGCTGCTCGCCCACTCCGGCCCGGACGCCTGGGAGGACGAGCACTTCGGCGTCCGCTTCGCCTTCTTCGGGCAGACCTCGCGGGATGTGCGGATGCGCGTCCTGGAGGGCCGCCGCAGCAGGCTGGAGGAACGGCTGGAGAAGATGCGCGCATCTCTCGCCCGCACCCGGGAACGCCTGGACGACTACACCCTGGAGCTCCAGCGGCATGGAATGGAGTCGGTGGAGCGCGAGGTCCGCTGGCTCAACGAGCTGATCGAGAGCGAGCGCTACGGGCTTGACCGGAACCGGGCCGCGCCCGGTACCGGCCCGGCGGAATCCGCGGGGGAGCCCGCGCCGGGCGCCGCGCCGGAGCCGGCCTCACCGGCCGAGCCCGGGCCGGCCTCCGCGCGGCGCGCACCGGAGCGGTCTCAGCCTCCGCGGCCCGGCGCCGCGTCTCAGGAACCATCGGAAAGCACGGGCGGCCTGCCCCGGAACCGGGGTAGCTCCCGGCCGGATCCGTCCGACGGCACCGCCAAGTGAGGTCCGCATTCAGCGGGACCTCGTCGAATGAACAAGGGGAGTAACCGGAATGGGTTCGGTTCGTGTAGCCATCGTCGGTGTGGGCAACTGCGCCGCCTCGCTGGTGCAGGGCGTCGAGTACTACAAGGACGCCGACCCGGACAGCCGTGTCCCGGGTCTCATGCATGTGCAGTTCGGCAACTATCACGTACGTGACGTGGAGTTCGTCGCCGCGTTCGACGTGGACGCCAAGAAGGTCGGTCTGGACCTGGCGGACGCCATCGGCGCCAGCGAGAACAACACCATCAAGATCGCCGACGTGCCCTCCACCGGCGTGACGGTGCAGCGCGGCCACACCCTCGACGGTCTCGGCAAGTACTACCTGGAGACGATCGAGGAGTCCGACGAGGCCCCGGTCGACGTGGTCCAGGTACTCAAGGACCGCCAGGTCGACGTGCTCGTCTGCTACCTGCCCGTCGGCTCCGAGGACGCGGCCAAGTTCTACGCCCAGTGCGCGATCGACGCCAAGGTGGCGTTCGTCAACGCCCTCCCGGTCTTCATCGCCGGTACCAAGGAGTGGGCCGACAAGTTCACCGAGGCGGGCGTCCCGATCGTCGGCGACGACATCAAGTCGCAGGTCGGCGCGACCATCACCCACCGCGTGATGGCCAAGCTGTTCGAGGACCGGGGCGTGATCCTGGACCGCACGATGCAGCTCAACGTCGGCGGCAACATGGACTTCAAGAACATGCTGGAGCGGGAGCGCCTGGAGTCGAAGAAGATCTCCAAGACGCAGTCCGTCACCTCGCAGATCCGCGACCGCGAGATGGGCGCGGACAACGTCCACATCGGCCCCTCCGACTACGTCGCCTGGCTCGACGACCGCAAGTGGGCCTATGTGCGACTGGAGGGCCGGGCGTTCGGCGACGTTCCGCTGAACCTGGAGTACAAGCTGGAGGTCTGGGACTCCCCGAACTCCGCGGGTGTCATCATCGACGCCCTGCGCGCCGCGAAGATCGCCAAGGACCGGGGCATCGGCGGCCCGATCCTCTCCGCGTCCTCGTACTTCATGAAGTCCCCGCCGGTGCAGTACTTCGACGACGAGGCCCGCGAGAACGTCGAGAAGTTCATCGCCGGCGAGGTCGATCACTGACCGGTGGCTGAGCCGCGCATCCGCCGCACGGCTTCCCCCTCTCCCGTACGGACCCCGGGCACCGCGCCCGGGGTCCGTATGCGTCCCCGCACTGTGTGAGGCTGTGGAGCATGGCTGTTCTGCGTGACGTGGGGGCACTGCTGCGGCTCCGCGGCTTCCGCCGGCTGCTGGCCGTCCGGCTGCTGTCCCAGTCCGCCGACGGCGTCTACCAGGTCGCGCTCGCCGCGTACGTCGTGTTCTCCCCCGAGCGGCAGACCTCCGCCGCGGCCATCGCCTCCGCCATGGCGGTCCTGCTTCTGCCGTACTCCCTCGTCGGCCCCTTCGCCGGTGTCCTTCTCGACCGCTGGCGCCGCCGCCAAGTGCTCCTCTACGGCAATGTGCTGCGGGCGGCGCTCGCCGGGGCCACCGCCGTGCTGATCCTCGCTGAGGTGCCGGACTGGCTCTTCTACCTCTCGGCGCTGTCCGTCACGGCCGTGAACCGCTTCATCCTCGCCTGCCTTTCCGCGGCGCTCCCCCATGTCGTCGCCGACGAACGGCAGTTGGTGACGGCCAACGCGCTCTCGCCGACGGCCGGCACCATCGCCGCCACGGCGGGGGGCGGCCTGGTCTTCGTCCTGCGCCTCACCGGGTGGGGATCGGACGCGGAAGTCGTCCTGGTGGGAGCCGGGGTCTACCTCGGGGCTGCGCTGACAGCGCTCGGACTCGGTCGCGACCAACTGGGATCCCGCGGTCCGATACGGGTCCGGTTCGGAGCCGCGGTGGCCGGTACGGCGCGAGGGCTCCGGGAAGGGCTGAGGCATCTGTCGCAGCGCCGACCGGCCGCTCTGGCGCTCACAGCCATGGCCCTGATGCGCTTCTGCTACGGAGCGCTGACCGTCATGGTGCTGATGCTCTCCCGGTACGCCTGGACGGGCGACGGAACGGAAGGACAGACCGGCGATGAGAACGCCGCGGCCGGACTGTCCTTCCTCGGCATGGCGGTCGCCCTCTCCGGAGCCGGATACTTCACCGCCGCTGTCGTCACCCCCTGGGCGGCCGGACGCCTCGGCCCGTCCGGCTGGATTACGGCGTGCGCCGTGGCGGCCGCCGTTCTGGAACCGGCCCTGGGGCTCACCTTCGCGCCGGTTCCCGTTCTCACCGCCACCTTCTTCCTCGGTTTCACCACCCAGGGCGCCAAGATCGCCACGGACACGGTGATCCAGTCCACGGTGGATTTCCACGTAAAACGCGAGGGGGGCCCGGGGGGCTTGGGGTCGGCCGGTGTGTGAGAGGGGGGTGGGTGTTTCACGTGAAACACGCACCCGCCTCTCACACACGGGCCGACCGCAAGCCCCCGGGGCCCCCGTCGCGTTTCACGTGAAACAGAGGCCCGGGCGACCGGACGGGATCACTGCTGAGCGGCCCACCACTCCTTCAGCGCCGCGACGGCCGCGTCGTGCTCCATCGGCCCGTGCTCCAGCCGCAACTCCAGCAAGTGCTTGTACGCCTTGCCCACCACCGGGCCCGGGGGGACACCGAGAATCTTCATGATCTCGTTTCCGTCCAGGTCCGGCCGGATCGCGTCCAGCTCTTCCTGCTCCTGCAACTGGGCGATCCGCGCTTCGAGCCCGTCATAGGCCCGGGAGAGGGCGTTCGCCTTCCTCTTGTTCCGGGTCGTGCAGTCCGACCTGGTCAGCTTGTGCAACCGGTGCAGCAGCGGTCCGGCGTCCCGCACATAGCGACGCACCGCCGAATCCGTCCACTCGCCAGTCCCGTAGCCGTGGAAGCGCAGATGGAGTTCCACCAGTCGCGAGACATCCTTGATCATCTCGGTCGAGTACTTGAGCTTCGCCATCCGGGACTTCGTCATCTTGGCCCCGACCACCTCGTGGTGGTGGAAGGAGACCCGCCCGTCCTTCTCAAAGCGCCGGGTCTTCGGTTTCCCGATGTCGTGCAGCAACGCGGCCAGCCGCAGCACCAGATCGGGACCGTTCTCCTCCAGGTCGATGGCCTGCTCCAGCACGGTCAGCGAATGCTCGTACACATCCTTGTGCCGGTGGTGCTCGTCGCGCTCCAGACGCAACGCCGGGAGTTCCGGCAGCACATGCGCGGCCAGACCGGTGTCCACGAGCAGCGCGAGTCCCTTTCTCGGCCGGTCGGCCAGCAGAAGCTTGTTCAGCTCCTCGCGCGTCCGCTCGGCGGAGACGATCTCGATGCGTCCGGCCATCGCGGTCATCGCGGCGACCACCTCGGGGGCGACCTCGAAGTCGAGCTGTGCGGCGAACCGCGCGGCTCGCATCATGCGCAGGGGATCGTCGGAGAACGACTCCTCCGGAGTACCCGGTGTCCGCAGGATCCGGGCGGCGAGATCCTCCAGGCCGCCGTGCGGGTCGATGAACTCCTTCTCGGGCAGGGCGACCGCCATCGCATTCACCGTGAAGTCCCGACGGACCAGATCCTGCTCGATCGCATCACCGTAGGAGACCTCGGGCTTGCGCGAGGTCCGGTCGTAGGCCTCCGAGCGGTAGGTCGTCACTTCGATCAGGAAATCGCCCTTCCGGCAGCCGACCGTCCCGAAGGCGATACCGACCTCCCAGACCGAATCCGCCCATCCCCGGACGATCTTCAGCACATCGTCGGGACGGGCGTCCGTGGTGAAGTCCAGATCGTTGCCCAGCCGGCCCAGCAGCGCGTCCCGGACCGATCCGCCGACGAGCGCGAGAGCGTGACCGGCCTCCTGGAACCGGCGCGCCAGGTCGTCAGCGACGGGGGACACCCGCAGCAGCTCACCCACGGCGCGGCGCTGCACCTGGCTGAGGGTCTGCGCGGGGTTCGAGATCAGCGGGGCCTGCGGGCTGAGGCTGTCATTCTTCGCGTTCGGCACGACAGACCAGGGTACGGCCCCCGCGCCCCCGAGGCGTCCACGTTTCGCTGGGCAGCCGCGCGTGCGGATCTTGGGGCCATCCCCAGCACTTCGCCCGGCCGGGCATCGTTACCATGCGTGGACGCACATCCGACGACCACCACCGATGACGAGGGACGGGCGAGCGCGTGGCCGAGGTGGCAGCATCCCAGGGGACGACTACCGGTCGCGCCCGCCGGTGGTGGCGGCGGGCCGCCGCCGCGCTGGCCGGCACACCGCTGCTCGCCGGGCTGATACAGCTTCCCGCCGCGCCCGTGGCGGTGGCCGCCCCGGCGGCCACCGGCTCCCGTACCGTCGACGTCGCCATCAACACGCTGACCCCCGTGGTACCCGCGGAAGACGACACGATCACCATCACGGGCCGGGTCAGCAACAACGGAAAGTCCCCGGTCGACGACGCCCGCGTCGGGCTCCGTGTCGGACAGACACCGCTGAGCAGCCGCGGCGCCATCGGGATCGTCGCCAAGCGCAAGGGGTTCTCCGCCGCCGAGGACGGACGCGCGGTCGACGCCGAGCACACCGTGAAGCTCGGCAGGCTGCCCACCGGCGCCAGCCGCGACTTCCGGATGAAACTTCCCGCCGACGAGCTGAACCTGGGGGAAGCGGGGGTCTACCAGCTCGGTGTGGCCTTCAACGGCCGTACCGCGGGCCAGTACGACCAGGTGCTGGGGATCGAGCGGACCTTCCTGCCCTGGCAACCGGAGGAAGCGCGGAAGCCGACGAAGATCGGTTACCTCTGGCCGCTCGTCTCCACCCCGCACCTCACGGCCCGGACCGGTTCGGATCAGCAGCAGACACCCCAGTTCCGCGACGATTCCCTCGCTGCCGAACTGGCACCCGGCGGCCGACTCCAGCAGCTCGTGGCCCTCGGCAAGGACCTCCCCGTGACCTGGGTGATCGATCCCGATCTGCTGGCCAGTGTCGAGATGATGACCAAGGAGTACGAGATCCGGGAACCCGACGGATCCGTCACCAAGGGCGAGGGGCAGGCCGTCGCCCGCCAGTGGCTGACCGATCTGCTGGCGGCCGTCGAGGGACGGGAGCTGGTCACCCTCCCCTTCGCCGATCCGGATCTCGCGTCGCTCGCCCACCGAGGTACGAAGGTCTCCGGGTCGATCAGCCATCTGAAGACCGCCACCGATCTCGCCGTGAAGACCGGGGAGACGTTCTTCGGCCGCAAGCCGCGGGCCGATTTCGCCTGGCCCGTCAACGGGGCCGTCGACACCTCCGTTGTGGACGTCGCCACCGCCGCCGGCGCCCGCAACGTCATCACCCGCAGCGACAGCCTGCGCGGGTCCGAGGAGCCGTCCCACACCCCGAGTGCCGTCCGGCCGATCGGCGGCGGCACCACGGCCCTCGCGGCCGACGCGCGCCTTTCCACGGCCTTCACGGGCGACATGACGCGTGCGGAGTCCTCCACGCTCGCCGTGCAGGAGTTCCTCGCCCACACCCTGATGGTCAACCGGGAGGCGCCGGGCAAGGAACGCAGCATCGTCGTCGCTCCGCAGCGCATGCCCACCGCCCACCAGGCCCGGGCGATGGCGGAGGCGCTGGCAGGGCTGCGGGCCGGCCGCTGGACCCAGCCGCAGGAACTGCGGGACGCGATCGAGGAGAAGCCCGATCCGCAGGCCGCCACCGAAGTGCCCGGCGTGCGCTCCTACCCCAAGGCCCTGCGCAAGCGGGAACTGCCGACCACGGCTTTCGAGGACGTCCAGCGGACCCAGAACGCGCTCAACGGCTTCACGGTGATCCTCTCCGAGCCGGAGCGAGTGATCACCCCCTTCGGCAACGCGATCCTGCGCGAGATGTCCACCGCCTGGCGGGGTGAGCCCAGGGCCGCCGAGGCCTACCGGGAGTCCGTGGAGGACTACCTGGCGGGTCTCACCCAGGAAGTGAAGCTGATCGAGAAGGCGCAGAAGAAGCTGACGCTGTCCGGGCGCAGCGGCACGATCCCCGTGACGGTGCAGAACAACCTCCTGCAGGGCGTCGAGGACCTTGAACTGGTCCTCCGCTCCAGCTCTCCCCACCGGCTCGACCCCGGGGAGCCCCAGGAAGTGAAGATCGGAAGCGGCCACAGCCAGACGGTCAAATTCGACACCACCGCAAACGCGAACGGCCTCGTCTGGGTCGAGGCCCAGCTCTACACCGAGGACGGACGGCCCTACGGCGCCCCGATGTCGTTCAAGGTGAACGTCACCGAGATCACCTCCACCGTGATGCTGGTCATCGCGGGCGGTGTGCTGCTCCTGGTCCTGGCCGGAATCCGGATGTACACCCAGCGCAAGCGGGCCGCCGCACGGGACGCGGACGGTCCCGCGGCAGGAGCGGAGAGCGAGGACGAGCCGGAGGCCCCGGGGAGCGCGCAGACCGCCGAGGACGCCGAGGACGCCGGGGACGCCGAGGACGCCGGGGACGCCGAGGACGCCGGGGAAGCCCGGGATACCGGGGAAGCCCCGGACGCGGCCGGGACCGAGCGGGGCGCGCAGCCCGGAAAGCACGGGGCCGAGGGTGCGCAGGCCGGGCCGGAGAAGAGCGAAGCCGCCGATCCGGGTGAGAGGGTGGAGCGTTGAGCGAAGTCGTGGTCTGGTGGCCCGGGACGATGAGGTGGGAAAGCGATGAACGCGCCGTATGACGGTGACCGGAGCCGGTACCCGGGCAGTGACCCGGCCGGCCAGGCACCGCCGCCCGCCCACGACCCGTACGCCCACGATCCCCACGACCGCGGCCCGTACGTTCAGGACTCGGCTCCCGCCCCCTACGCCCAGGACCCCGGACCGGAGCCCTCGGCCGGCCCCGGCGGGGACGCGCTGAACCACCGGGAACCGCCTCGGCCCGCCACTCCCGGGCCGTCCCCGTGGGCGCCCTCGCCGCCGCCCGGTGCGGAGCACCGGGCCGGGCAGCAGCAGGACGCCTTCGCGCACCTCTACCGGGACCAGCAGCAGCCCTACGAACCGCAGCGGCCACCGCAGACCTCCCAGACTCCCCCTGTGCCCCAGACGGCCCCGCCGTCCCAGGCCCTCCGGACGCCCGGACCGGCCTCTCCGCCTCCGGCCCCGGCCCCCGCCACGGGCCCGAACCCGGAGCTCCCCTCGGATCCCGAACCGGCCCCTGCGAAGAGGTCCGGCGGGCGCGCCTCAGGGATCCTGAAGTCCAGCGCGGTGATGGCGGCCGGCACCCTGGTCTCCCGGATCACCGGCTTTCTACGCACTCTGGTGATGGCCGCGGCCATCGGCGTCGGCACGCTCAACGACGCCTACCAGGTCGCCAACACCCTCCCGACGATGATCTACATCCTCGTCGGTGGCGGGGCGCTCAACGCCGTCTTCATCCCCCAGCTCGTCCGGGCCATGAAGAACGACGACGACGGCGGCGAGGGCTACGCCAACCGTCTGCTCACCCTCGTCATCGTCCTGCTCGCAGGGGTCACCACCGTTTGTGTGCTCGCCGCCCCGCTCCTCATCAGGATGATGTCGGCGAAGTGGGTCTCCGACCCCGCGCAGATGGATGTGGCCGTCGCGTTCGCCCGCTACTGCCTGCCCACCCTCTTCTTCATGGGCGTCCACGTCGTCCTCGGCCAGATCCTCAACGCCCGGGGCCGCTTCGGCGCCATGATGTGGACCCCGGTCCTCAACAACGTCGTCATCATCGCCACCTTCGGTGGCTTCATCTGGGCCTTCGGCGGCTTCACCAGCACCGGCATGACCGCGGAGACCGTCACTCCCGAAGGTGTCCGGCTCCTCGGTCTCGGCACCCTCCTCGGCCTCACCGTCCAAGCGCTGGCGATGCTCCCCTACCTCCGCGCGGCCGGCTTCACCTTCCGGCCCCGCTTCGACTGGCGCGGCCACGGCCTCGGCAAGGCGGCCCGGCTGGCCAAGTGGACCTTCTTCTTCGTTCTCGCCAACCAGCTCGGCATGATCGTGGTCACCCAGCTCGCCACGTGGGCGGGGACCGTCGCCGACAAACAGGGCTACCCCGGCACGGGCATCACCGCGTACAACTACGCCCTGCTGCTCTGGCAGATGCCCCAAGCCATCATCACGGTCTCCGTGATGACCGCGGTCCTTCCGCGGATCTCCCGCGCCGCGGCCGACGGCGACGGCGGAGCCGTCCGCGACGACATCTCCTACGGACTGCGCACCTCCGCGGTGGCCATCGTCCCGTGCGCCTTCGCCTTCCTGGCGCTCGGTGTCCCCATCGCCACCCTGCTCTACGGCGCCTCCGGCGAGTCCGGGGCGCGCAACATCGGCTTCACGCTGATGGCCTTCGGTCTCGGTCTCATCCCGTACTCGGTGCAGTACGTCGTCCTGCGCGGCTTCTACGCCTACGAGGACACCCGGACGCCGTTCTACAACACGGTCATCGTGGCCGCGGTCAACGCCGCGGCCGCCGGGGCGAGCTTCCTGCTGCTCCCCGCGCGCTGGGCCGTGGTCGGTATGGGGGCTTCCTATGGATTGGCCTACGTCGTCGGGGTAGGCGTCGCATGGAAGAGGCTGAGCCGACGGCTCGGCGGCGATCTCGACGGGCGCCGCGTCACGCGGACCTACGCCCGGCTGGCGGGGGCCGGTATTCCGGCCGCGCTCGCGGGAGGAGCGGCGAGCTATGGCATCACGCAGGCTCTCGGAAACGGCGGTCTCGCTTCCCTGGCAGCGCTGTGCGGGGGCGGGATCGTGCTGCTGGCGGTCTTCGTCCTGGTGGCGAAGCGCATGAGGATCGAGGAGATGACCGCCATGGTCGGGATGGTCCGCGGCCGCCTCGGCCGCTGACCGCACAACCATCGTCCGCCCCCGCACGTCGTGCGTACGGACGGACTGTGGGCACAATTGCTTAGCTGTGGTGACCGGCGTGCAACGGATGGGGAGGCAGGAACGACGGTGGCGGAACGGAGCACGGCTGCCGTCGACGTGGCAGACAACAGCGGGGAGGACCCGCTGACCGCTCAGGCGGAAGATGCCAACGCCGACGAGGTGAAAGCCCACAACACGACCGGCACGGCGGATACGGACGCCGCCCGCACCGACGCCGATTCCCGGGACGCGGCGAGACCGCGGCCGGCCACCGTGGCCGATGTCGAACCGCCCGAGCTGCACAGCGGCCACAAGCTCGCGGGGCGCTACCGGCTGGAGGAGTGCCTCACCCGTCTGGACGGCTTCAGCAGCTGGCGTGCCGTGGACGAGAAGCTCCGTCGCGCGGTCGGAGTGCATGTGCTGCCGGCCGACCACCCGCGCGCCCGGCCGGTCCTCGCCGCCGCGCGCTCCGCCGCGCTGCTGGGCGACCCCCGCTTCGTTCAGGTCCTCGACGCCGTCGAGGAGAACGACTTGGTGTACGTCGTCCACGAGTGGCTGCCCGACGCCACCGAACTGACCGCCGTCCTCGCCTCCGGACCGCTGGAGCCGCACGACTCCTACCAGCTCGTGACCCAGGTGTCCCAGGCCATGGCCGCCGCGCACCGCGAAGGTCTCGCGCATCTGAGGCTCACCCCCGGATGCGTCCTGCGCACGGAATCCGGCCAGTACCGGATCCGGGGACTGGCCGTGATGGCCGCCCTCCGCGGCATCAGCTCGCAACACCCGCAGCGCACCGACACCGAGGCGATCGGCGCCCTCCTGTACGCCTCCCTCACCCAGCGCTGGCCGTACGAGGAAGACGCCTTCGGTCTACCGGGGCTACCCAGAGGAACGGGCCTCATCGCCCCCGACCAGGTGCGGGCCGGTGTCCACCGCGGGCTCTCGGAGATCGCGATGCGGGCCCTGGTCAACAACGGGTCCACACCGCTGCGGCTGGAGCAGCCCTGCACCACTCCGGAGGAGCTCTGCAAGGCCGTCGCGGCACTGCCCCGCATCCGTCCGCCGGAGCCCTCCTTCGCCACCCCGACCTACCAGCCGGGTTCGTACCAGCCCCCGTCCGCCTACCCGCAGGCTTCCCTCCGGACTGGTGTACCGCCGGTGGCCCGGCCCGTCCCGGCGCCGCCCCCGCCTCCCCTGCACAGCCGGACGGGCAAGGCGCTGAAGTGGACAGTCTCGGCCCTGCTGATCACCGCACTCGGTCTCGGCAGCTGGCAGGTCGCGGACACCCTGATGAACAGGGACCAACGCCCTTCCGGGGATACCGACCAAGCCCAGGGCGACGCTTCGGAGAAGAAGCAGCCGCAGACGGAGAAGGCGACCCCGCTGAAGATCTCGGCCACAACCGAGTTCTCGCCGCTGGACGCGCCCGTGGCCGCCGGCAAGGTCCCGAACGCGGTGGACGGTGATCCGGGCACCGCGTGGGTGACCCCCCACTACAAAGGCCATGCCAACTTCGGCAACCTCGCGAACCGCAAGGATGGCAGTGGTCTCATCGTCGATCTCGGCAGTGTGCAGACCGTGACCGGTCTCAGTGTCGCCATGTACCGCAGTGGTCAGACGACACAGGTGCTGGCCGCTCCGGAATCCGCCACCGCTCCCACCTCACTGGAGGACTTCTCCCAGCGCCTCAGCAAGCGGGAGAAGGCCGGCAGCGAGCTGAAGATAAGCACCGACAAGCCCATCCGGACCCGGTACGTACTCATCCACATCAGCGAGCTGCCGTATGACGGTTCGGCGAACCAGTTCCGGGGCGGCATTTCCGAGATCACTGTGACAGGCTGAGTCGCAGCCGGAGCCGAAGCGGAGGGGAGGGGCCGACGTGGATGACGGCATGCGCGGCTCCATGACCGACAAGGATCTCCTCGCGCGTCACGTCGCGGGCGATCCGGAAGCCTTCGGTGAGATCGTCCGCCGTCACCGGGACCGGCTCTGGGCAGTGGCGCTCCGGACCCTGGGCGACCGCGAGGAGGCCGCTGACGCGGTTCAGGACGCCCTCGTCTCCGCCTACCGGGCCGCACATACCTTCCGCGGCCAGTCAGCCGTCACCACCTGGCTGCATCGCATCACCGTCAACGCCTGCCTGGACCGAGCCCGCAAGACCGCGTCCCGCCGAACGTCTCCGGTCGCCGAGACCGAGCGGCTGGAGCAACTCCTGGAACCCCATGAATCGGCCTACGCGCCCGCCGAACGCGGCGATCTGCACCGCGAACTCCTGAGAGCGCTGGGGACCCTCCCGCCGGAACAGCGCGCCGCCCTGGTGCTGGTCGACATGCAGGGATACCCCGTGGCAGAAGCGGCTGAGGTTCTCGGCGTTCCCAGCGGAACCGTCAAGAGCCGGTGCGCCCGTGGGCGGGCTCGCCTGCTGCCGCTGCTGTCCCATCTCCGCAGTGGGGAAAGCGGTAGGAGGGATTCGAATGAGGGAAGGAACCGTGCGCCGAGGACATCCGTCCCACCGGCGGCACCAGCACCGCGAGATCCAGATGCCGTGAAGGGAGGCAGGCGGGCGTGACATCCACGATTGACACGGATCAGCATCCGGACGTTGCGGAGATCTCCGCGCTCGCGGAAGGAGTGCTGCCCCCGGAGCGCACCTCAGCCGTTCGCGGCCATCTCAACGACTGCGATCTCTGCACGGAGGTACGTGTCTCCCTGGAGGAGATCCGGGACCTCCTGGGCACCCTGCCGGGGCCGTCCCGCATGCCCGCCGACGTCGCCAGCAGGATCGACGCGGCAATCGCCGCGGAGTCTCTTCTCTCCGCGACCACCCCCGACGCCGTTTCACGTGAAACGGACGGCTCCGCGTCCCTTGTTTCACGTGAAACAGGGACCGGGTCGAAACGTTCGCCGGGAGTCCGGCGCTCTGCCGGGCGCCGTCCGCACCAGGCCGGCGGCAGCACGGGTCCCGCCCGGCAGGTCGGCGACCGACGCCGCTGGCGGACCGCTGCCCTCAGCGTGGCCTGTGTCCTCGGGCTGGGGGTCGGCGGTGCGGCCATCGTTCAATCCATGGCATCAGTCCAGGAGGGCGGGGCCGTTGCCGGTGGCGAGACTGCCGCCGATACCAGGAGCGGGCATCCGGGCCTGAGCGCCGCGACATTGGAGAGCAAGGTACGCGGCCTCCTCGACCGGGGCCGGGATGGCCAGGAGAAAGGACCGTCCGGCACCGAGCCTGACACCCTCGGAGCCCAGTCAAGTCCTGCGCAGCCATTGAAGGGAGCCGATGTGGTGCTCCCCCCGTGCATACGGAACGGCGTTGATCCCGGGGTGGAACCACTGGCTGCCGAAGAGAGCACCTTCGAAGGCAAGCAGGTCTACATTGTCGTTCTGCCTCACCACGCAGATGCCCGGAAGGTCGACGCTTACGTCGTCGACTCCTCGTGTATCAGCACGGCCGAGCCGCGTGGCGACGTGCTCCTCAACCGGGTCTATCCCCGACACTGACCCGTGGGGGTCATGGGTCAGCAGCAGTGGGAATGCCTGCCGTCTAGGATCCGTTGGGTGGGGTGGGACTCCGGAACGGGCCCGCGATTGACCCTGGACAGCAGTCGGCAGAAACGAGGAAGACACCCGTGAGCGACGTCCGTAACGTGATCATTATCGGCTCCGGACCGGCGGGGTACACCGCGGCGCTCTACACCGCGCGTGCCTCGTTGAAGCCCCTGGTCTTCGAGGGCGCCGTCACTGCCGGTGGCGCGCTCATGAACACCACCGATGTGGAGAACTTCCCCGGTTTCCGCGACGGCATCATGGGTCCCGACCTCATGGACAACATGCGGGCCCAGTCCGAGCGCTTCGGAGCCGAACTCATCCCCGATGACATCACGGCCGTCGACCTGACCGGTGACATCAAGACGGTCACCGACTCCGCCGGCACCGTCCACAAGGCCCGCGCGGTCATCGTCGCCACCGGCTCCCAGCACCGCAAGCTCGGGCTGCCCCGCGAGGACGAACTCTCCGGCCGCGGTGTCTCCTGGTGTGCCACCTGCGACGGGTTCTTCTTCAAGGACCAGGACATCGCCGTCGTCGGCGGTGGCGACACAGCCATGGAGGAAGCGACCTTCCTTTCCCGGTTCGCCAAGTCCGTCACCATCGTCCACCGCCGGGACACGCTGCGCGCCTCCCGGGCGATGCAGGAGCGGGCATTCGCCGACCCGAAGATCACGTTCGCCTACGACAGCGAGGTCGCCGAGATCCACGGTGACCAGAAGCTCACCGGCGTGACCCTGCGCTCCACCAAGACCGGTGAAACCCGCGAGCTCCCCGTCACCGGCCTCTTCATCGCCGTTGGTCACGACCCGCGCACCGAGCTCTTCACCGAGCAGCTGGAGCTGGACGACGAGGGCTACCTCACCGTCGACGCCCCCTCGACCCGCACGAACATCCCCGGTGTCTTCGCCGCCGGCGACGTGGTCGACCACACCTACCGCCAGGCCATCACGGCCGCCGGTACCGGATGCTCCGCCGCCCTGGATGCCGAGCGCTACCTCGCGGCCCTCTCCGACACCTCCGCTGAGCACACCCCGGAGCCGGAGAAGACCGCCGCCGCCACTGTCTGACCATCCCCCTTCCCTTCCGTAAAAGCTAGGAGATCGCCATGGCCGGCGCCCTCAAGAATGTGACCGATGCGAACTTCGACGAAGAGGTTCTCAAGAACGAGAAGCCCGTTCTGGTGGACTTCTGGGCCGCCTGGTGCGGTCCGTGCCGCCAGATCGCTCCCTCCCTCGAGGCCATCGCGGCAGAGCACGGGGACAAGATCGAGATCGTGAAGCTGAACATCGACGAGAATCCGGCGACCGCCGCCAAGTACGGCGTCATGTCGATCCCGACCCTCAACGTCTACCAGGGTGGCGAAGTCGCCAAGACGATCGTCGGCGCCAAGCCGAAGGCGGCGATCGTGCGCGACCTGGAACCCTTCATCGGCTGACACAGGTTTCACGTGGAACAGGGACCGCCCTCTGAAGAGGGTGGTCCCTGTTCCGGTTCTGTGCTGCTGTTCCAAGCGCTACAGCGGTCTGAGCGCCGGCTCCTTCTGTACCGCTCCGAGCAGCCGGTCCAGTGCCATCTCGACGTCCTCCTTCCACGAGAGCGTCGTCCTCAGCTCCAGCCTCAGCCTTGGGTACCGAGGATGCGGGCGTACGGTCTTGAAGCCAACGGCCAAGAGGTGATCGGCGGGCAGAACACAGACCGGCTCCGTCCAGCGGGCGTCCCCGAAGGCCTCGATGGCCTTGAAGCCCCGTCGCAGCACATCTTTGGCGACGGTCTGGACCAGCACCCGTCCCAGTCCCTGACCCTGATAACCGGGCATGATCCTGGCCGTCATCAGTTGAACGGCGTCCGCGGCGACCGGACTCGTCGGAAAGGCCGTGGACCGCGGAACATAGGCGGGCGGTGCGTAGAGGACAAAGCCGGCCGGGACCTCGTCGACATAGAGAACGCGACCGCAGGATCCCCACTCCAAGAGCACTCCGGAGATCCAGGCTTCCTTCTCCAGTTCCGGCCTGCCCGCTTGCATCGCGGCCTCACCACTGACCGGATCCAGCTCCCAGAAGACGCAGGTGCGGCAGCGCTTGGGAACGTCGGGAAGGTTGTCCAAGGTGAGCGGTACGAGCCGACGCCCCATGAAGCCTGCTCCCTACTCTCGCTCCTGTTCCACCAATGCAAGGGCGGCTCACAGCAGGCCTGCTCGCTCTCCGCGGGGATCGGGACGAAACGCCGCCATGTCCTCCGGGCATCGTATCCAGCCGGCACCGCTCCGAAGCGAAGGCAGAGCAAAGGGCGGGTCACGACCCGCGTGACCCGCCCCGTGCCTCAGCTCACTTGTCCTCGCCGCTCCCGGCTTCTCCCTCCGGCCCGAGATCCAGAACCCGGTCCTCTCCCGGAGCGAGCGTCCCCAGGATCCGCTCCAGATCCTCTATGGAGGCGAACTCCACGACGATCTTGCCTTTCCTCTGCCCGAGGTCGACCTTCACCCGGGTCTCGAAGCGGTCGGAGAGCCGGGAAGCCAGCTGGGTGAGCGCGGGCGACACCCGGTTTCCCGCCCGCGGCCCCTTGGGCTTCACCGCACTGCCCTGCCGGGACCCCATGAGCGTCACGATCTCCTCGACAGCACGCACCGACAGCCCTTCGGCGACGATCCGATGAGCCAGGCGATCCTGCTCCTCCGAGTCCTCCACCGACAGGAGTGCCCGCGCATGGCCTGCGGACAGCACCCCCGCGGCGACGCGACGCTGGACCGGAGTGGAGAGCTTGAGCAGCCGCAGCGTATTGGACACCTGCGGCCGGGACCGGCCGATACGGTCCGCCAGCTGATCGTGAGTGCAGTCGAAGTCCTTGAGCAACTGATCGTAGGCAGCCGCCTCTTCCAGGGGGTTCAACTGCGCCCGGTGCAGGTTCTCCAGCAGCGCGTCGAGTAGGAGCTTCTCGTCCTCGGTGGCCCGGACGATCGCCGGAATCCGCTCCAGGCCGGCCTCACGGCAGGCACGCCACCGGCGCTCTCCCATGATGAGCTCGTAGCGCTCCGGAGCCAACTGCCGCACCACGACGGGCTGGAGAAGCCCGACCTCCTGGATGGACGTCACCAGCTCCGCCAGGGCGTCCTCGTCGAAGACTTCCCGGGGTTGGCGCGGGTTCGGGGTGATCGAGTCCAGTGGCAGCTCCGCGAAATGTGCGCCGGTCGGCTGCTCGTACACCGGCTCGGTCGCCGCAGGGACGTCCTCTGTACTCTGGTCCGCGCCGTTCTGGGGAAGCGTGGCAACCCTGGCCGCCGCCACACCGCGCTCCGGGGCGAGGACGGGGACCGCCGTGGGAGAGGTGGCCCCTCCCTGGGCGACCGCCGGAACCGGCTGGTCTCCCCCCTGAGGCGCGGCGGGGATCAGGGCGCCCAGCCCACGGCCCAGTCCTCTGCGTCGTTCACTCACTGCGTCCCCTCCGGCGTGCCGTGCTGTTCGTGCTGAGCGTTGCCGCCCATGGTGTGCGCGTTGTGGCCCTCATAGCTGATCCCCACCCCGCGCAACGCGATCTCCCGGGCCGCTTCCAGGTAGGAGAGAGAACCACTGGAGCCGGGATCATAAGTCAGTACCGTCTGCCCATAGCTGGGCGCCTCCGAAATGCGCACGGAACGCGGGATGCTGGTCCTCAGGACCTCGTTGCCGAAGTGGCTCCGCACCTCGTCCGCGACCTGCGAGGCCAGCCGGGTACGGCCGTCGTACATCGTCAGCAGGATGGTGGACACATGAAGCTTGGGATTGAGATGCCCACGCACCAGTTCGACGTTCCGCAGAAGCTGGCCCAGCCCTTCCAGCGCGTAGTACTCGCACTGGATGGGGATCAGGACCTCGGCCCCCGCGACCAGAGCATTCACGGTCAGCAGGCCGAGCGACGGCGGGCAGTCGATGAGGATGTAGTCCAAAGGCTGTTCATAGGCCTGGATGGCCCGTTGCAGCCGGCTCTCCCGGGCCACCAGGGAGACCAATTCGATCTCCGCGCCGGCCAGGTCAATGGTGGCGGGAGCACAGAAGAGGCCCTCCACATCGGGCACGGGCTGGACGACATCGGAGAGTGGCTTGCTGTCGACCAGGACGTCGTACACCGAGGGCACTTCAGCGTGGTGGTCGACACCGAGTGCGGTTGAAGCGTTTCCCTGCGGGTCGAGATCGATCACCAGAACGCGGGCACCGTGCAGAGCCAGCGATGCGGCCAGGTTGACCGTGGTGGTCGTCTTACCGACCCCGCCCTTCTGATTGGCCACGACCATGACCCGGGTTTGCTCGGGGCGCGGCAGGCCGTCACCGGCACGCCCCAGAGCCTCTACGGCGAGTTGCGCCGCGCGGCCGACGGGGGCGCCGTCCATCAGGGGCGGCGTTTCACGTGAAACATCAACTCCCGGAGGCGGGGTATCGGAGGTCACCCCCCGAGAGGGCTCAGCGGCGCGGGGACCGGGGACCGGATCGGTCATCGGTCCCGCGATATTGGCGTCGGACCGCAAGGATTCACTCTCCTCGACTTCTGGCTCGCGATAGACAGAGCCTGCCATGCTTTCGGGGTTATGAACCAGCGAGGTCCGTTCTCCTGTGGATGAATCCGCCTCGGACGGCCCCTCTGTGGACAACCGGACCACCCGCTGGGGTGAGCCGGTTGGTCGGTCGGCGGCCGCTTTCTCGGACGCGGCGTGGTGACGCGGCACGGCAGCCCGGCCACGGCTAATGATTCCATGCAACAGGGAGCGTCGTTTCACGTGAAACACGATGCACGCGCCCGCTCCACCCCGAGCAGCGACACTCCGATTCGGGTAGTTTTGGCAGCTTGTATGGAGCAATGGGAAAGCTCAGCGCCGCCTTCGGGCACTCCGTGAGGGCCTGCCGGCCCGTGCGGCCTTGGCTCGTTTGGCGGCGAAGCGAACACCACCGGGGCTCTCGCCGACCTCGACCCGGACCACCGTGGAGAGGGGCTCCACCACACCTTCTCCCACGTGGAGGATGGACGTCCGGACAACACCGAGTTTGCTCAGCGCCGCCCGGGCCCCTTTGAGTTCCTCCTCCGCCGTGTCCCCCTTCAAGGCCAGCATCTCGCCGTAGGGCCGCAGCAAGGGAACGCCCCACCCCGCCAATCGGTCCAGCGGTGCCACTGCCCGCGCCGTCACCACATGCACCGGAGGCAGTGAGCCCAGGACCTCCTCGGCCCGCCCGCGCACCACCGTGACGTGGTCGAGGCCCAGGAGTTCCACTACCTCCTGCAGAAAGGTGGTTCGCCGCAACAACGGTTCCAGCAGAGTGATGCGCAGATCCGGACGCACGAGCGCCAGCGGGATGCCCGGCAGGCCCGCCCCGGATCCCACATCGCAGACGGTCACACCTTCGGGTACGGCTTCCGAGAGCACCGCGCAGTTCAGCAGGTGCCGCTCCCAGAGCCGGGGGACTTCCCGGGGACCGATCAACCCGCGGCGCACGCCCGCGTCGGCGAGCAATTCGGCGTACCGGACAGCTTCCGGGAGGTGCTCGCCGAACACCGTCTCGGCCGTATGAGGTGCCGGGGGAAGCTCTGCTGCCTCGGTCACAGGACCGTCCTTCCTCGGGTTTCCGGGGCACCGCTGCCCGGACGTACGACCTCCGGCGGGACGCCGGCTTGCAAGGCTCACAAAGTACGGCCCCGCCTGCGAACAGGCGGGGCCGGGTGACACATCCGCGCGTGGTCAGACCGGAAGAACGACGACGCAGCGCTCGGGTTCCTCGCCCTCCGACTCGCTGCGGAGGCCGGCGGCGGCCACCGCGTCGTGGACGACCTTGCGCTCGAACGGGGTCATCGGCTTCAGCTTCACCGGCTCCCCACTGCCCTTCGCCTCCTCCGCGGCCCGCGCACCCAGGTCCGCGAGTTCCTCGCGCTTACGGGCGCGGAACCCGGCGATGTCCAGCATCAGCCGGCTGCGGTCGCCGGTCTCACGGTGCACGGCGAGGCGCGTGAGCTCCTGAAGCGCCTCCAGCACCTCGCCGTCACGGCCGACCAGCTTCTGCAGATCACGGCTGGTCGAGTCGCTGATGATCGACACCGCTGCCCGGTCGCCCTCGACGTCCATGTCGATATCGCCGTCCAGGTCGGCGATGTCCAGCAGGCCCTCGAGGTAGTCGGCCGCGATGTCACCCTCCTGCTCCAGGCGGGTAAGGGTGTCGGCGCCGTCGGTGGCGGTGGTGCCCTCCGTCACTGGGTGGCTCCTCACTTCTTGGTCGGGTGCTTGGGCCGCTGCCGGCCCTTGCGCTGTCCGGACTTGGTGGTGCGGGAGGCGGACGCGCCCCCGGACTGCTTCTGCTGGTCGCCCTGCGCGGGCTTCTTCTCCAGCGAGGGCTTTTCCTGGGTCTTCTCACCGCCCGCCGGCTGCTTGCCCGTGCCGGTCTTGGCGGGGCCCTGGGCGGTGGCCGCCTGGCGCTTCGCCTTGGGCTGGCGCTTCGGCTGCTGCCGCTTGGCTCGCGCCTCCTCGACCGCCCGCTGGGCCTCGACCTGCGCCGGGTCCTCCTTGAGCTTGCCCTTGGCCCGCAGCTTCTCCTGACGCTGCTGGAAGGCGATGCTGCCGGGGGTCGGGTTCCGCTGGATCACGTACATCTGCTGGCCCATGGTCCAGACGTTCGTGGTGAGCCAGTAGACCAGGACACCGACCGGGAAGTTGATACCGAAGACGGCGAACATGATCGGGAAGATGTACATCAGCATCTTCTGCTGCTGCATGAAGGGCGTCTTGACCGTCAGGTCGACGTTCTTCGTCATCAGCTGGCGCTGCGTGTAGAACTGCGAGGCCGACATCAGAACGATCATGATGACGGTGACCACACGAACGTCGGCGAGCGTGGCGCCGAGGCTCTCGACCTTGCTCGCGCTGTCCATGAACTTGGACGCGATCGGGGCGCCGAAGATGTGTGCGTTACGGGCGCTGCCGACCAGGTCCTTGCCCATGACGCCGACCGCTTCGTTGTTCGCGATCTTGTTGAGGACCTGGTAGAGCGCGAGGAAGAAGGGCGACTGCGCCAGAATCGGAAGACAGCTCGAGAGCGGGTTGGTGCCCGTCTCCTTGTAGAGCTTCATCATCTCTTCGGACTGGCGCTGCTTGTCGTTCTTGTAGCGCTCCTGGATCGCCTTCATTTTCGGCTGGAGCACCTGCATGTTCCGCGTCGCCTTGATCTGCTTCACGAAGAGCGGGATCAGAGCGATACGGATCAGCACCACCAGCGACACGATGGACAGACCCCAGGCCCAGCCGCTGTTCTCGTCGAAGACAAGGCTGTACAGCGAGTGGAACTGGACGATGATCCAGGAGACGGCGATATAGAGAGGACCGAGGATCGTGTCCATGAATCAGGCTCCTTGGGCGTTGGGCTGAGTCTCGGGCTGTCCCTCGGCCGCACCGGCGGAGTGGGCACTCCACCTGTTCCGCAGCCGCTGGTGCCAGACCGGATGCTTCCGGGGAGGGACGTGGTCGACGCCGCCGGGCGACCACGGATTGCAGCGCAGAATGCGCCAGGCGGTCAGTGCCGTCCCTTTCACCGCGCCGTGCACCCGGATGGCTCCGTAGCCATAGTGTGAACACGACGGGTAGTACTTGCAGACCGGACCCAGCAAAGGGCTGATGGTCCACTGATAGAGCTTGATCAACCAGAGCAGCGGATACTTCATCGCTCCGCCTTCTCCTCGGCCTTGCCATGGACGGCCCCACCCAGCAGCCGCCTCAGCGCGGTGTCGAGATCGCGGGTGAGCTCGTCGTGACCGGCCGTTCCCGCCCCGGGCAGTGCCCTTACGACCACCAGGCTACCGGCGGGCAGTGCGGACAACCGCTCCCGCATCAGGTGCCGCAGCCGCCGCTTCACCAGATTCCTGGTCACGGCATTGCCAACGGCCTTGCTGACAACGAAACCCGCACGCACCGGGGGAGTGTTCTCCCCAGGCGCGTGCGGGTCGGTTGAGCCGTTGCGCAGGTGCACGACGAGGAGCGGGCGGCCGGCCCGGCGCCCTCGGCGTACCGCAGTGGCGAAGTCCTCGCGCCGCCTCAGCCGATTCTCGGTAGGCAGCACGACATGGACCTTGAGGTCTGGCTGCTCAGGCCGACAGGCGGGCGCGGCCCTTGGCACGGCGGGTCGCGAGGATCGCGCGGCCGGCGCGGGTCCGCATACGCAGCCGGAAGCCGTGGGTCTTCGCGCGGCGGCGGTTGTTCGGCTGGAAAGTGCGCTTGCTCACTCGGGGGCTCCACTAGGACTCGGGTTTTGCGTGACGTCATCTGGCTGTCACCGTGCGCCCACGAGTAGCTCGCATACGCCCGAGTGCACCGCATGATCGACACTCAAGCGATCTTCGCCCATCGGAGGCAGGCGGCAGCAGCCATCGACAACTCGACCTGCTCACGGTACGCGCGGCCACGTCACCCGGTCAAACCGGGCCCGTGCCGGGCAGGCGCCGGGTATCCGGGTCCCGCCGCCGCGACCGCGCCGCGCCCCCGCGTCAGAGACCGCGGAAGGGCGGACCGGCCGAGCATGGCACATTTGTACACACCCTGTGGACAACGACTTGAACCCCGCGCGTCGGCCTGACTACCGTGGCGGAACTCCGGATTCTTCCCTCCCGCCCCGAGAACCACACATGCGTGGGATCCGTCGGCGCCACCCACCCAGTGAGTGAGAGAGCGTGCCTTGTGGCTGACGTACCTGCTGATCTTGCCGCGGTGTGGCCACGCGTCCTCGATCAGCTTCTCGGCGACGGCGCCCAGGGCATCGAGGCGAAGGACCGCCGCTGGCTGAAGGACTGCCAGCCGCTCGTCCTGATCGCCGGCACGGCGGTGCTCGCGGTCCCCAATGAATACGCCAAGGGTGTACTCGAGGGCCGGCTGTCCCCGGTGATCAGTGAAGCCCTCAGCCGCGAGTGCAACCAGACGGTCCGCCTGGCTGTGACCGTCAGCGCGGCCGAGCCCGGGTCGGCCCCGCAGGCTCCGGCGCAGAACCCGGTACCGCAGCAGACCCAGCGCTACGAGGAACCCCAGCACTACGACGAGCCGCAGCACCCGGATCCGCAGCGGGACACCTACGACTACGACGGCGGATACGAGGGCGGCTACGGCCGTCCGGCCGACGGCCTGCCCACAGCCCGTCCCGCTTACCCGGACTACCAGCGGGGCCGCCCGGAGCCCGGCGCCTGGCCCCGTCCGCGCGACGAGTACGGCTGGCGCCCGCCGCGGCCCGGCGGCTTCCCGGAACGCGACCCCTACGCCTCCCCGCACGGGGAACAGCAGCAGGGCCGCCCGCACCGCTACGAGGACGGCCCGCACTACGACGAGCCGCAGCGCTACGAGGATCCCCAGCGCCCCGTGCCACAGCAGGGCGACTACCGGTCCGGCAGCCCCGACCGCCCGCCGTACGGTTCCCAGCACCGCGAACTCCCCGAGCCGCCGGCCGGCCGGAGCCACGGCGTCCCCGGCGGCCCGGCCGGGCTTCCCGCGCCGAGCGGTGCGCCCGGCCCGCTGGCCGCGCAGCCCGCGCCCGCGACCGGCCCGGGTGAGCCGACCGCACGGCTGAATCCGAAGTACCTCTTCGACACCTTCGTCATCGGTGCCTCCAACCGCTTCGCGCACGCCGCCGCGGTGGCCGTCGCGGAGGCGCCGGCCAAGGCGTACAACCCGCTGTTCATCTATGGGGAGTCGGGGCTCGGCAAGACGCATCTGCTGCACGCCATCGGGCACTACGCGCGGAGCCTCTACCCGGGGACCCGGGTGCGGTACGTGAGCTCCGAGGAGTTCACCAACGAGTTCATCAATTCCATCCGCGACGGCAAGGCGGACGCGTTCCGGAAGCGCTACCGCGACATGGATATCCTGCTGGTCGACGACATCCAGTTCCTGGCGAGCAAGGAGTCGACCCAGGAGGAGTTCTTCCACACCTTCAACACCCTGCACAACGCCAACAAGCAGATCGTCCTCTCCTCGGACCGGCCGCCCAAGCAGCTGGTCACGCTGGAGGACCGGCTCCGCAACCGCTTCGAGTGGGGCCTGATCACCGATGTGCAGCCGCCGGAGCTGGAGACGCGGATCGCGATCCTGAGGAAGAAGGCGGTCCAGGAGCAGCTCAACGCCCCGCCGGAGGTGCTGGAGTTCATCGCCTCGCGCATCTCCCGCAACATCCGGGAGCTGGAGGGCGCGCTGATCCGGGTCACCGCCTTCGCCAGCCTCAACCGGCAGCCCGTCGACCTCGGCCTGACGGAGATCGTCCTCAAGGACCTGATCCCGGGGGGCGAGGACGCGGCACCGGAGATCACGGCCTCGGCCATCATGGCCGAGACGGCCGCCTACTTCGGGCTGACCGTGGAGGATCTCTGCGGCTCGTCCCGGAGCCGGGTGCTGGTGACCGCCCGCCAGATCGCCATGTACCTCTGCCGGGAGCTGACGGATCTCTCCCTGCCCAAGATCGGCGCCCAGTTCGGCGGACGCGACCACACCACCGTGATGCACGCGGACCGGAAGATCCGGGCGCTGATGGCCGAGCGGCGCTCGATCTACAACCAGGTGACGGAACTCACCAACCGCATCAAGAACAGCTGACGCGGCGCGCGGCCGGCGCCGCCGCGGCGGTACGAGAGGCGTTCCCCGGAGCCGTGCTCCCGGGGAACGCCTTCCGCGTTCCGCGCCCCTTTCCGTCGCCCACGGGCCGCGCGTGCGCCGCGCGCGCGGCCGGTGACCGTGCTCTGCGCGCCCCTGCGCTGTTCGAATACCAGCCGTGACAGGGCAGTTCTCCACAACGGACGGGCAAATGAGCCGTCCACACCCTGGGGAGAGGGAAGTTGTCCAGATTCTGTCCACAGGCAGCCCTCGCTGGGAGACGCACCGGGAGGTCAACGGCCTGTGGGCTTGTGGTTATCCAGTCTCCACAGACTGTGGAGGAACGGCCCGGCCCGGGCGCCGCGGTCCGGTTGTCCACCGTCCGCCCACAGGCAAGGGCCTGTTGTGCACAGCCTTTCCACACCGTTGTCCACTGTTCGGCAACACAACACCCCTCTTCACCACCAAGAGTGAACTGCATCACATCAACGCGCCGGATTGGGCTGTGCAGAACCTGGGTAAAACTGGGGACGCCGCTGGGGAGAACCCGCCCTTCCCTGTGTACGGCGTGTGCACAACTCTTCCGCGTCCACAGGACCGGTGAGTTGTCCACCGGTCCCGCCCACAGGGCCAGTGGACAAAAAACAGCCTCTGAGCTGCGAGAAGCGGGTTATCCACGGTATCCACAGGCCCTACTACTACGACCACGTAGTTACAGGGGGAAATCCGTTTCGAAGTGGGGCCTGTGCACAACTCGCCCTCGGGCCGCGCCACGCCTCCCGGCCCGACTTGACCCCGGAGCGCACCGACTGTCCGTGGTGTGCGTCAGACTGGTCCGGCGGCACACAGCCGACGACGAAGGCCAGCAGGGCGAGCCAGCAACAGCAGGAGGCGGCTTACGGTGAAGATCCGGGTGGAGCGCGATGTACTCGCGGAGGCGGTGGCCTGGGCGGCCCGCAGCCTCCCGGCCCGTCCGCCGGTGCCCGTCCTCGCGGGCCTGCTGCTGAAGGCCGAGGACGGTTCCCTGAGCCTGTCGGGCTTCGACTACGAGGTCTCGGCCCGGGTCTCGGTGGAGGCGGACGTCGAGGAGGGCGGCACGGTCCTGGTGTCCGGCCGGCTGCTCGCCGACATCTGCCGCGCCCTGCCGAACCGCCCCGTGGAGATCTCCACGGACGGTGTGCGGGTGACCGTGGTCTGCGGCTCCTCCCGCTTCACCCTCCACACCCTCCCTGTGGAGGAGTACCCGGCGCTGCCCGACATGCCCTCCGCGACCGGCACGGTCCCCGGCGAGGTCTTCGCCGCGGCCGCCGCTCAGGTCGCCATCGCCGCCGGCCGGGACGACACCCTCCCGGTACTCACCGGCGTCCGGATCGAGATCGAGGGCGACACGGTCACGCTGGCCGCCACCGACCGCTACCGCTTCGCGGTCCGCGAGTTCCTGTGGAAGCCGGAGGTCCCCGACCTCTCCGCCGTCGCCCTGGTGCCCGCCAAGACGCTGCTCGACACGGCCAAGTCGCTCACCAGCGGTGACACCGTGAGCATCGCGCTGGCGGGCTCCGGCAAGGGCGAGGGCCTGATCGGCTTCGAGGGGGCCGGCCGCCGCACCACCACCCGCCTTCTCGAGGGCGATCTGCCGAAGTACCGCACGCTCTTCCCGACCGAGTTCAACTCCGTCGCCGTGATCGAGACCGCTCCGTTCGTGGACGCGGTGAAGCGGGTGGCGCTGGTCGCGGAGCGGAACACCCCGGTGCGTCTCAGCTTCGAGCAGGGCGTCCTGATCCTGGAGGCGGGGTCCAGCGACGACGCACAGGCTGTGGAAAGGGTCGACGCCCAGCTGGACGGGGACGACATCTCCATCGCCTTCAACCCGGGCTTCCTCCTGGAGGGCCTGAGCGCCATCGACTCCCCGGTGGCCCAGCTGTCCTTCACCACCTCCACGAAGCCCGCCCTGCTGAGCGGCAGGCCCGCCGTGGACGCGGAAGCGGACGACGCCTACAAGTACCTGATCATGCCGGTGCGACTGAGCGGCTGAGCGGCGGGTACCCGGCCGGAGCCGGCGCCCCCGCGGGCCACCGCGCCGGGCCCGGCGTTTTGTCCCCGCCGCCCCCTCCGACGTGCGTCTGAGCACCGGAAGCCCACAGGTGAGCGGCGGGTGCCCGGGCGTAGGCTCGGCCGGGTACCAATCGCAACGACTACGTCGAAGAGGGTCACTGATGGAGCTCGGTCTCGTCGGTCTCGGCAAGATGGGCGGCAACATGCGCGAGCGCATCCGCCGCGCAGGCCACACCGTCATCGGATTCGACCACAATCCGGATCTCGCCGATGTCCACAGCCTGGAGGAGCTGGTGGGCCGGCTCACGGGTCCCCGCGTCGTCTGGATCATGGTCCCGGCCGGTGCGGCGACCCAGTCGACCATCGACGCCCTCGGCGAACTGCTCTCCCCCGGGGACGTGGTGGTCGACGGCGGCAACTCCCGCTGGACAGACGACGAGAAGCACGCCCGGGAGCTCGCCGCCAAGGGCATCGGCTTCGTCGACTGCGGCGTCTCCGGCGGTGTCTGGGGCCTGGAGAACGGCTACGCGATCATGTACGGCGGTGACGCCGCGGACGTGGCCAAGGTCCAGCCGGTCTTCGACGCCCTCAAGCCCGAGGGCGAGTTCGGCTCCGTCCACGCGGGCAAGGTCGGCGCCGGGCACTTCGCCAAGATGGTCCACAACGGCATCGAGTACGCCATGATGCAGGCCTTCGCCGAGGGCTGGGAGCTGCTGGAGGCCGTCGACTCGGTCACCGACGTGCGCGAGGTCTTCCGCAGCTGGCAGGAGGGCACGGTCATCCGCTCCTGGCTGCTGGACCTGGCCGTCCGGGCCCTGGACGACGACGAGCACCTCACCGCCCTGCGCGGCTACGCCCAGGACTCCGGCGAGGGCCGCTGGACCGTGGAGGCCGCACTCGACCACGCGGTGCCCCTCCCCGCGATCACGGCATCGCTGTTCGCCCGGTTCTCCTCCCGCCAGGACGACTCCCCGGCCATGAAGATGATCGCCGCGCTGCGCAACCAGTTCGGCGGCCACGCCGTCACGGCCTCCGCGGGGGACGAGAAGGGCGCCGACGCCCCGGGAGCGGACGTCGAACCGCCGGTGGGCGGCTGACGGCCCCGATGCACGTAGCCCATCTGTCGCTCGCCGACTTCCGGTCGTACGTCCGGGTCGAGGTCCCCCTCGACCCGGGCGTCACGGCCTTCGTCGGCCCCAACGGCCAGGGCAAGACCAATCTGGTGGAGGCCGTCGGCTATCTCGCCACCCTCGGCAGCCACCGCGTCTCCTCCGACGCCCCGCTGGTGCGGATGGGCGCCGAACGGGCCGTGATCCGGGCCGCCGTGGTCGGCGGGGACCGGCAGCAGCTCGTCGAGCTGGAGCTCAATCCGGGGCGGGCCAACCGAGCCCGCATCAACCGCTCCTCGCAGGTGCGGCCGCGTGACGTCCTCGGCATCACCCGCACCGTGATGTTCGCGCCGGAGGACCTCGCCCTGGTGAAGGGCGATCCCGGGGAGCGCCGGCGTTTCCTGGACGAGCTGATCACCGCGCGCTCCCCGCGCATGGCGGGGGTGCGGTCCGACTACGACCGGGTGCTCAAGCAGCGGAACACCCTGCTCAAGAGTGCCGCGATGGCCCGCCGCCACGGCGGCCGCGGCGCGGACCTGTCCACCCTGGACGTCTGGGACCAGCATCTGGCGCGCGCCGGCGCGGAGTTGCTGGCCCAGCGGCTGGATCTGATCGCCGCGCTGCAGCCGCTCGCCGACAAGGCGTACGAGCAACTGGCGCCCGGCGGCGGTCCGCTCGTGCTGGAGTACCGCGGGTCGGCGGGCGAGCGGCTGGGTGAGGCGGGCAACCGCGAGGAGCTGTACGGCGTGCTGCTGGCGGCGCTCTCGGAGGCCCGCAAGCAGGAGATCGAGCGCGGGGTGACGCTGGTCGGGCCGCACCGGGACGATCTGGTGCTCAAGCTCGGCCGGTTCCCGGCGAAGGGATACGCGAGCCACGGCGAGTCCTGGTCGTACGCGCTCGCGCTGCGCCTGGCCTCGTACGACCTGCTGCGCGCCGAGAGCCCTGCCGGGCCCGGTATCCCGTCCGCGCCGGAGGGCGGGGCCGGGCGGCGGGCCGGTGAGCCGGTGCTCGTGCTCGACGACGTCTTCGCGGAGCTGGACGCCCGCCGCCGCGACCGGCTCGCGGAACTGGTGGCCCCGGCGGAGCAGGTGCTGGTCACGGCGGCGGTGCCCGAGGACGTGCCGGGTGTGCTGGCGGGAGCCCGGTACGCGGTGGCCGGCGGCACGGTCGAGCGGGTGGCCCCGTGACGGGCCGGCTGCCCGGTACGGAGGGGCCGGGCGGTACGGGCGGTACGGGCCGGCGCGGCGGCACCGGGGCGCCGGGGCCGTCCGCGGCCGGTCCGCGAACCGGAGCCACCGGGTCCGCCTCCGCCTCTGCCTCCGGTCCCGGAACCGGCTCCCGAGGCCCGGTGCCGGCCGGGACGCCTCCGGAGCACTCCGCGGAACCGGCGTCCTCCGGCGTCGATCTGGCCCGCGTCGCCCTGCGGGCCGCGAAGGAGCAGGCCCGGGCCCGGGGCGCGGCCGCCCAGCAGAAGAAGCAGGCCCGCCGCGGCGGTCTGCGCTCGGGGGCGCGTGCCGACGGCCGGGACCCGCTGCCACTGGGCGCGGCCATCGACCGCCTGATCACCGACCGCGGCTGGGAGGCTCCGGCGGCGGTGGGCGGGGTGATGGGCCGCTGGCCGCAGATGGTCGGCCCGGAGGTGGCGCAGCACTGCGCGCCCGAGCGGTACGACGAGGAGGCGCGGGTGCTGACGGTGCGCTGCGACTCGACCGCGTGGGCCACTCAACTTCGTCTGCTGGCACCCCAGTTGGTGGCCCGGCTCAATGGGGACCTGGGCCGGGGGACGGTCCGGCTGATCAAGGTCCTGGGGCCGGGAGGCGGGCCCCGGCAGGGCTACGGTCCACTGCGCGCACCGGGCAGCAGAGGCCCGGGCGACACCTACGGCTGACCGCGGGGCGCGGGACCGCCGGGGGACCGCCGCGGGACGGCCGCAAGAACGGCCGCGAGAGCCGCCGCGACACCGCCCGGAGGCCTTCCGGGGACCGTCGCCGAGCCGCCTCGGAGCCGCCGCGATGGCCCTGTGACGGATGTGCCGCCGGAGGCGTCCCGCTGCGTGGTCGGGGGTTGACAGCCCGAAGCGCTGAGTGCCCCTGTGGGCCGCTCGGAGCCCGGGCCCGCATATGGGGAGTCGGCGGAGGCCGGTTCAGGGCGGCACACAACGATCCAGGCACCGGCAAACCCCCATTCATGTCAGCGCTACCGGTAGACTGGTGGCCATACCGCCGATTCGCGGAACATGTCGAACGACGCAGCCGCTCCTGGATGCCGGGAGATGGCATGTGCTGTGCCAGAAAGGGCGCTTCGTGGCCGATTCCGGCAACCCCAACGAGACCAACACCGCTTCCCCCACCGCCTCCGGCGACGGCCCGCCGTCCGTGATCGAGGCCGCCCAGGAGGTCGCGTACGACGCCAGCGCGATCACGGTCCTGGAAGGCCTGGACGCGGTGCGCAAGCGACCCGGCATGTACATCGGTTCGACCGGTGAGCGGGGCCTGCACCACCTCGTGCAGGAGGTCGTCGACAACTCGGTCGACGAGGCCATGGCCGGGCACGCGGACTCCATCGACGTCACGATCCTCGCCGACGGCGGGGTTCGGGTGACCGACAACGGCCGCGGCATCCCCGTGGGCATCGTGCCGTCGGAGGGGAAGCCGGCTGTCGAGGTCGTCATGACCGTGCTGCACGCGGGCGGCAAGTTCGGCGGCGGCGGTTACGCCGTCTCCGGCGGTCTGCACGGTGTCGGCGTCTCGGTGGTCAACGCCCTGTCGACGCGCGTCGCCGTCGAGGTGCGCACCGAGGGCCACCGCTGGACGCAGGATTACAAGCTGGGTGTGCCGACGGCGCCGCTGGCGAAGAACGAGCCGGTGGAGGACACCGGCACCACGGTCACCTTCTGGGCCGACCCGGACATCTTCGAGACCACCGACTACTCCTTCGAGACCCTGGCGCGGCGCTTCCAGGAGATGGCCTTCCTCAACAAGGGCCTGGCCATCTCGCTGACCGACGAGCGCGCGGACCACGTGGACGAGGAGGGCAAGCCGCTCTCCGTCCGGTACCACTACGAGGGCGGCATCGTCGACTTCGTGAAGTACCTCAACTCCCGCAAGGGGGAGCTGGTCCACCCCTCCGTCATCGACATCGAGGCCGAGGACAAGGAGCGGATGCTCTCGGTGGAGATCGCGATGCAGTGGAACGCCCAGTACACCGAGGGTGTCTACAGCTTCGCGAACACCATCCACACCCATGAGGGCGGTACCCACGAGGAGGGCTTCCGGGCCGCGCTGACGGGGCTGGTCAACCGCTACGCGCGCGAGAAGAAGCTGCTCCGTGAGAAGGACGACAACCTCACCGGTGAGGACATCCGCGAGGGCCTGACGGCGATCATCTCGATCAAGCTGGGCGAGCCGCAGTTCGAGGGTCAGACGAAGACGAAGCTGGGCAACACCGAGGCGAAGACCTTCGTCCAGAAGATCGTCCACGAGCACTTCATGGACTGGCTGGACCGCAATCCCAACGAGGCCGCGGACATCATCCGCAAGGGCATCCAGGCTGCCACGGCCCGGGTCGCGGCGCGCAAGGCGCGCGATCTGACCCGTCGCAAGGGCCTGCTGGAGAGCGCGTCGCTGCCGGGCAAGCTGAGCGACTGCCAGTCCAACGACCCGACCAAGTGCGAGATCTTCATCGTCGAGGGTGACTCCGCCGGCGGCTCGGCCAAGTCCGGCCGGAACCCGGAGTACCAGGCGATCCTCCCGATCCGCGGCAAGATCCTGAACGTCGAGAAGGCCCGGATCGACAAGATCCTGCAGAACCAGGAAGTGCAGGCCCTGATCTCGGCCTTCGGCACCGGGGTGCACGAGGACTTCGACATCTCCAAGCTCCGCTACCACAAGATCATCTTGATGGCGGACGCCGACGTCGACGGCCAGCACATCAACACCCTGCTCCTGACGTTCCTCTTCCGCTTCATGCGCCCGCTGGTCGAGGCCGGTCACGTCTATCTCTCCCGCCCGCCCCTCTACAAGATCAAGTGGGGCCGGGACGACTTCGAGTACGCCTACTCGGACCGCGAGCGGGACGCCCTCATCGCCCTCGGCCGGGAGAACGGCAAGCGGATCCGGGACGACTCGGTCCAGCGCTTCAAGGGTCTGGGCGAGATGAACGCCGAGGAGCTCCGCATCACGACCATGGACACCGACCACCGGGTGCTGGGCCAGGTCACCCTGGACGACGCGGCCCAGGCGGACGACCTGTTCTCGGTGCTCATGGGCGAGGACGTCGAGGCGCGGCGCTCCTTCATCCAGCGCAATGCCAAGGACGTCAGATTCCTGGACATCTGACGCAACCCGGCATCCGCCTCCGGCCTCCGGCGCGGCACCGGCCCCTCATCCGGGCCGGTGCGCCCGCGCCGCACCTCGAAAGGACTTCTGAACTGCCATGGCCGACGTGACCCCGCCTCCCTCCGAAGGCGGCCCCGCCGTCCCCGTTCCCGTCAGCCCCGAGGGCGAGCCCGTCGCCATCGAGGGCGTGGGGATGCGGGTCGAGCCGGTGGGCCTCGAAACGGAGATGCAGCGCAGCTATCTCGACTACGCGATGTCCGTCATCGTCTCGCGTGCGCTGCCCGACATCCGCGACGGGCTCAAGCCGGTGCACCGCCGTGTGCTGTACGCCATGTACGACGGCGGTTACCGGCCGGAGAAGGGCTTCTACAAGTGTGCCCGCGTCGTCGGCGACGTCATGGGCACGTACCACCCGCACGGTGACTCCTCGATCTACGACGCGCTGGTCCGCCTGGCGCAGCACTGGTCGATGCGGCTGCCGCTCGTCGACAGCAACGGCAACTTCGGCTCCCCGGGCAACGACCCGGCCGCGGCCATGCGGTACACCGAGTGCAAGATGACGCCGCTGTCGATGGAGATGCTCCGGGACATCGACGAGGAGACCGTCGACTTCCAGGACAACTACGACGGCCGGAACCAGGAGCCGACGGTCCTGCCGTCCCGCTTCCCCAATCTGCTGATCAACGGCAGCGCCGGTATCGCGGTCGGCATGGCCACCAACATCCCGCCGCACAACCTCCGCGAGGTGGCGGCCGGCGCGCAGTGGGCGCTGGAGAACCCGGAGGCCTCCCGTGAGGAGCTGCTGGACGCGCTGATCGAGCGCATCAAGGGCCCCGACTTCCCGACCGGCGCGCTCGTCGTGGGCCGGAAGGGCATCGAGGAGGCGTACCGCACGGGCCGCGGCTCGATCACCATGCGGGCCGTGGTGGAGGTCGAGGAGATCCAGGGCCGGCAGTGCCTGGTGGTCACGGAACTGCCCTATCAGGTCAACCCGGACAACCTCGCGCAGAAGATCGCCGACCTCGTGAAGGACGGCAAGGTCGGCGGGATCGCCGACGTCCGCGACGAGACGTCCTCGCGCACCGGCCAGCGGCTCGTCATCGTCCTCAAGCGGGACGCGGTCGCCAAGGTCGTGCTGAACAACCTCTACAAGCACACCGATCTGCAGACCAACTTCGGCGCCAACATGCTGGCCCTGGTGGACGGCGTGCCGCGCACGCTCTCCCTGGACGCCTTCATCAAGCACTGGGTGGACCACCAGATCGAGGTCATCGTCCGGCGGACGCGGTTCCGGCTGCGGAAGGCCGAGGAGCGGGCGCACATCCTGCGCGGCCTGCTGGCGGCGCTGGACGCGATCGACGAGGTCATCGCCCTGATCCGGCGCAGCGACACCGTGGACACGGCGCGCGGCGGCCTGATGGACCTGCTGGAGATCGACGAGATCCAGGCGAACGCGATCCTGGAGATGCAGCTCCGCCGGCTGGCGGCCCTGGAGCGGCAGAAGATCACCTCGGAGCACGACGACCTCCAGGCGAAGATCACCGACTACAACGAGATCCTGGCCTCCCCCTCCCGGCAGCGGTCGATCGTCAGCGAGGAACTGGCCGCGCTGGTCGAGCGGTTCGGTGACGACCGGCGCAGCAAGCTGGTGCCCTTCGAGGGCGACATGTCCATCGAGGACCTGATCGCCGAGGAGGACATCGTCGTCACCATCACGGGCGGCGGCTACGTCAAGCGCACCAAGACGGTGGACTACCGCTCCCAGAAGCGCGGCGGCAAGGGCGTCCGGGGCACCAAGCTCAAGCAGGACGACATCGTCGACCACTTCTTCGTCTCGACCACCCACCACTGGCTGCTGTTCTTCACGGACAAGGGCCGGGTGTACCGGATCAAGGCGTACGAGCTGCCGGACGCCGGCCGGGACGCGCGCGGCCAGCACGTCGCCAATCTGCTGGCCTTCCAGCCGGACGAGAAGATCGCCCGGATCCTGGCCATCCGGGACTACGAGGCGGTGCCGTACCTGGTGCTGGCCACCAAGTCCGGCCTGGTGAAGAAGACCCCGCTCAAGGACTACGACTCCCCGCGCTCCGGCGGCGTCATCGCGATCAACCTCCGCGAGATGGAGGACGGCCGCGAGGACGAGCTGATCGGCGCGGAGCTGGTGTCGGCGGAGGACGACCTGCTGCTCATCAGCAGGAAGGCCCAGTCGATCCGGTTCACCGCCTCGGACGAGACCCTGCGCCCGATGGGGCGGGCGACGTCGGGCGTGAAGGGCATGAGCTTCCGTGAGGGCGACGAACTCCTCTCGATGAATGTCGTCCGGCCCGGTACTTTCGTCTTCACCGCCACCGACGGCGGTTACGCGAAGCGGACGAACGTCGACGAGTACCGCGTCCAGGGCCGCGGCGGCCTCGGTATCAAGGCCGCCAAGATCGTGGAGGACCGCGGTTCGCTGGTGGGCGCTCTGGTGGTCGAGGAGAGCGACGAGATCCTCGCCATCACGCTGAGCGGTGGTGTGATCCGGACACGGGTCAACGAGGTCAGGGAGACGGGCCGTGACACCATGGGCGTCCAACTGATCAACCTGGGCAAGCGCGATGCCGTGGTCGGTATCGCCCGGAACGCCGAGGCCGGACGTGCGGCTGAAGAGGTCGAGGAGATCGCCGACGCAGCCGTCGCGGCCGCGCCCGAGGCGGCCGAGGGCGCGGAGTCCTCGGCCGGAAGCCAAGAGGAGTAAGCCGTGAGTGGAGCCACGGGCGCCGGCGCGGGTGGCGCGGGGACCGAGGGGCGACACATGCCCCCCGCAGCCACCGGAACGGGCGGTGCCCGCGGCCCCGCGCAGGCCGACTCGTATCCGGCAGGCACGTATCAAGGGGGAACAGCCGCTGTGACGGACACGCGCCAGCCCTATCCGCAGCCGGCGGAGCCGTACCACCCGCCGCAGGCCTACGCGTCCCCCGGCGAGGCGGGGCAGCCGCCCGTCGCGGTCCCGCCCCAGGCGCCGGGGCAGCCGGTGCGCAGACCGCGCACCGGCGCGGGGGCCCGTACGGTGCCGCGGACGCGCAAGGCGCGGCTGCGCGTTGCCAAGGCGGACCCGTGGTCGGTGATGAAGGTCGGCTTCCTGCTGTCCATCGCGCTGGGGATCTGCACGATCATCGCCGTGGCGGTGCTGTGGATGGTGCTGGACGCCATGGGGGTGTTCAGCACGGTCGGCACGACGATCGGGCAGGCGACGCAGTCCGGCGAGGGCGGCGGTGGCGGCTTCGATCTGGAGTCGTTCCTGTCGCTGCCGAGGGTGCTGATGTTCACCTCGGTCATCGCGGTGATCGACGTGGTGCTGGCGACGGCTCTGGCCACGCTGGGCGCCTTCGTCTACAACCTGTCGGCCGGGTTCGTCGGCGGTGTCGAGCTGACGCTGGCCGAGGACGAGTAGCGGCGGGCGGGGCGCGCCCCACCACCTGCGGAACCGATTTTGGGACCGGGCCGGGTGTGCGCTAATCTTCAGGGGCAGCGCGGGGCTATAGCTCAGACGGTTAGAGCGCTTCCCTGATAAGGAAGAGGCCACAGGTTCAAGTCCTGTTAGCCCCACCCCTGTGCATCGGCCCGGACGGATCCCGTCCGGGCCGATCTCGTTTCTCTCCAGGGCGCGTTGAGCGGCCGGGGTGGGTCCGCCGGAGGTCACCGATCGGTATCGGCCGGTGTGTATAGTCGGGCGGCAGAGGTCCCCTACGTCAAGAAGGACGAGGTAGCGCGGTGAAGAAGCTGCTCCTGGTCGCACTGGCCGCCATCGGCGGGCTCCTCGTGTACCGCCAGATCCAGGCGGATCGCGCCGAGCAGGATCTGTGGACGGAGGCGACCGACTCCGTGCCCGCGGGTTCGGGTTCCGGTGTGTGAGAACGACGCCAAGCCTGTAGGAGCCCCGGCCGCCGTGAGCGGCCGGGGCTCCGTGCTGTCCGGGCGTGGCCCGGCTCTTGATGTTGCTCAAGCGAATAAATATTGTGCAAGAGCAAATCGTCGTGGCCGGTGCGGGACGATGCCCGGGGCACGGCGAGCGGCGCGGGGCCGGGCCGCGCGCCGGCGCTCCGCACCGCCGTACGCTGCGTGCCCGTACGGCCGCGGCGCGGCGGGGACGGCCGGGGGACGACGGAGGGCGGTCGGGGGATGAGGCAGGGCGCGGGGTTACGGATCCGGCTCGCCGCGCTGGTGGCGCTCGGCGCGGTGGCGGTGCTGTGCGGGGTGACGGCGCCGCTCCCGGGATGGTCCGTCGCGGCCGCCGCCGAGGCGGAGGACCGCGCGTCGGCGTACCGGACCGCAGAGGAGGCCGAGCCGGCCGAGGGCACCGGAAGCAGCACCGGCGCGCCGGAGTTGAAGGCCCGCCATCTCTACACGGACGCGATCGGCGCCGGTGAGACCCTCCACTACCGGGTGCGGCTGGACGGGGAGACCAACGCCCATCTCTCCGCGGTCGCCGCGCTCCCGCCCACCGGCGGGGCGGCGTACGACGCGGGCGTCGAGGTGACGCTGCTGAGCGCCGAGGGAACCCGCTGCGACGGCATGCGCGGCACGGCCGGTGCCGGCGGCTTCGGCCTGCCGGTCGCCGCCACCGCCTCACGTCTCGTCCGGCCCAACGCGGCCTGCCAGCGGGCCGGTGCGTATCTGTTCACGGTCGAGCGGACCGGCGACGCCGGCTCCACCGCCGGGGACTGGCCGCTGGAGATCGCCTTCATGGCGGAGCCCGGAGTGACCGGCGGCGCCACCGAAGCGCCCGGCGGGGCCGAGTGGAGCACCGAGCCCCCCGCCGTCCCCGGCGGCCTGCCGCGGCAGGCGGGGGGCGGCACCGGATTCAACGACGCGGCCGCCATCGGCAAGGGAGTGTGGCGGGACCGTCTGGAGCCCGGTGAGACGCTCTTCTACCGGGTGCCGGTGGACTGGGGCCGACGCCTCGGCGTCACCGCGGAACTGGACGGTGCGGAGCCCGTCGGCAGCGCCCCCCACCTCGGCAGCGGACTGCTGCTGCGGCTGCACAACACCGCCCGCGCCCCCGTCCACGAGCAGGGCGCCGCCTTCGACGGGCGGCCGAGGACCCTCGGGTTCACCACCGCGCCCGCCGCGTTCGGTCACCGGTTCAGCGGTGCCGCCAAGACCGGGGAGATGCGCTTCGCAGGCTGGTACTACCTGTCGGTGGGCCTGACGCCGGAAGCGGCCGGGCACCTGGAGGGCGGCCTGGATCTCACCCTGCGGCTGTCCCTGGAGGGCGAGCCGCGGCCGGGACCGGCGTACGACGGCGACGCGGCGGCGGCGGGATTCGCCGTCACCGGGGAGGACCGGGAACGGGCGGCGGAGGAGCGGCCACCGGCGACGGAGCGGACGGGCGCGGACGGAGACGGAGACGGGGCCGGCGCCGGGACCGGAGGCGGGAACGGGGCGCTCAGGGCTGTCGGGATCGCGGGGGTCGGCGCGGGCACACTCCTGCTGCTGGGGCTCGCGGTCTGGACGCTGGCCGCCCGGCGCGGCGGTGACCGGGCCGAAGGCGCAGGCGCCCCCACCGCCGGTTCCATCGCCTCCGCCGGGATGTTGCACCAGCCCGGGGCGGGCCGGCGCCGGCGCCCCGGGCACGCACGGCCGGGAGGCCGGCCGGGACCGGAGGACGTGCCGCCGGAGCCGCACGGCGGCGGTTACGGGTATCCGCCCCGGCCCTGACTCACCCGGCCCCGGCTCACCCGGGCCCGGCTCACCCGGCGGTCAGGGCCCAGATGCCGACCGCGTAGCACAGGAGCGCCAGGACGAGGACCGGGACGGCCACCTTCGCGGGCGGCCCCGTCCGCCGCCGCACCGGCGCCCGGTGAGACGTCGCGGCGGCGGGAGCCGAGGCGACGGCCGGGCCGGTGGCCGGAACCGCCGGGTGCGGTCCGGCGGCGCCGGCGCGCCCGGCCGCCGCGGGGGTGTCCGGAGCGGTGTACGGGCCCGTGGCGGCGTAGTCGCGCGGCAGACCGGCGGTGGTCGCCTGCGAGAAGCCGGGGGAGCCGGGGGCGCCGGGCGGCATCGCGGGGGGCACGGGGCCCGCCGGGCCGTGACGCGGAATGCCCGGCGGAGGGGGCGGTGGCGCGTACCCGGGGGCCGGGAACGGGGCCGGGGCCGGGGTTCGGGGCGTGGCCGGGCCCGGGTCCGAGGCCGGGAACGAGCCCAAGGCCGGGTTCGGGTTCGAGGTCGGGGCCGGGGCCGGGCTCGGGGTCGGAGTGGCGGTCCCGGGCGAGTCCGGGTCCCGGTCCGCGAACGGGGCGGTGCCCGGGTCCCGGAAGGATCCCGCGAACGGGGCCGGGACAGGGGTCGGCGGTGTGACGGGCGGTTCCGGCACCGGAGGTGTGGCCGGGCCCGGGTCCTCCGGGGAGCGCGCCGGAGGTGCCAGGGTGAAACTGCCGGTGTCCGTGACCGAGGGCGGCGGCGGTGCGGTGGCCGCCGGTCCACCGGGCCGGAGGGCCCCGGAACTTCCGGCGGTGCGCTCGCCCCTCCCCTCCCCCTCGCCTCCGGCGGCCGGGGTGGCGAGCCGCTCCCGTAACGGCCCCTGGGGGCCGAACCCCTCGGGAAGCGGACCCAGTTGGTCGAAGACCTCCACCACCTCCTCGTCCAGCGCCTCCTCCGGGAGCAGCTCGACGGCGGCGGCCAGCGCCTTGCGCGCGCCCGTGGCGGTACGGAACCGCGCGCCGGGGTCCGGCTGCAGCAGTCCGGCCAGCACCTGCCAGAGCGGCTCCGGCACCTCTTCGGGGGCACCGGGGACGCCGTGCGCCGTGAACCGCTCGACGAGCGCCTGGGCGTCGGGCTTGTGCCCGGTCAGCAGATAGAGCGCCAGCAGGCCGGTGGCGAACAGATCGGCCGGGAAGTCCGGTTCCGCGCCCAGCATCTGCTCCGGCGCGAAATAGCCGGGGGTGCCGACGACGTAGTCGGTCTCCGTCAGCCGGGGTTCCCCCTTGCGCAGGGCGATGCCGAAGTCGGAGAGGCGCAGATGCGGCCGCCGGGTCCCGGTGGCCTCCAGCAGGACGTTGGCGGGCTTGATGTCCCGGTGGATGACGCCCTCCGCGTGCACCGCGGCCAGCCCGGAGAGCAACTGGTCCAGCAGCAGGCAGACATAGCGGGGCGGCAGCGGCCCGTAGTCGCCGATGAGATGGGCCAGCGAGCCGCCGCGCACCAGGTCCATGGTGAAGAGGACCTTGTCGTCGTCGGCGGCCCAGCTCGCCGGGGCCAGCACATGCGGGTGGTCGATGCGCAGCGCCTGTTCCCGTACGAAGCGCAGCAGCGTATGCGCGTCGCTCTGCTGGAGGACCTTGGCGGCGACATAGCGGCGCCGCCGGTGGTCCCAGGCGCGCCAGACGGCGCCGACGCCGCCCCGGCCGATCGGGTCGACCAGCTCGTACCGTCCCGCGAAGACCTCACCCATCGTGCCGCCTCCCCCTCGCGGACCGGCCGGTCAGCTCTGGTGCGCCTCGTAGTGGGCGACCGCCTCGGCGGTCCGCCCGGCACCGTACACCCGGAGGAATTCCGCGAGTTCGGGCTGGGAGGGCGCGAGCGCGTCCGCCGCCTCGATGATGTCGCCGGCGGCGGCGACGGACCGCAGCAGCGACTGGATCTCGCGCACCACCCGGCGCACGGTGGGAGCGCCCGAACTGCCGGTCGTCTGGGAGCCGGTGGGGGTGAGCACGGAGCCGCCGGAGCTGCGCTTGATCTCCTCCATGCGCTCCGCGGCCTCGGCGGCGCTGACGCTGCCGCCCGCGACCTGGGCGGCCAGCTCCTGCAGGGCCTGCACCCGCTGTACGACGGCCGGGTTGCCGATCTTCGCCCGCTGGCCGCTCATGAGCTGCGACAGCATGGGCGCCGAGAGTCCCAGGACGGCGGCGAGCCGGGCCTGGTTGAGCCCGAGGTCGTCGATCAGCCGCCGGAAGAGCGCCCCCAGCGGTTCCCCGTACCAGCTCCGCTGCATTTCGCGGGCTCTGGCGGTGGCTTCCTGCTGTGCTGCTTCCATGGCGACTCCCCTTCGCTGCTGCGAACCTCGCGCCGCCATCCTACGGAGCGTGACGGGGGTTCGGGAGTCCCCGGCGCTTTGACGGGATCACTCCGCGGACCCGGTACTCTTGTTGCGGCGGACACCGCGGGCGCGCCTGCGCGCGGCGGGGGTTCACCGGCCCGGGGCCTTAGCTCAGTTGGTAGAGCGCTGTCTTTGCATGGCAGATGTCAGGGGTTCGACTCCCCTAGGCTCCACCGCACGACGAACGGCGGGAGACCAGTGGTCTCCCGCCGTTCCGCTGTTCCGGCCGCGCGGGGCGCGCCCCGGCTCAGCGCTTTTCGTCGCTTTCCGTAGCGCCCCCGGCCGCCGTCCCGCCGTCCGCGACCCCGGTCTGGTGCGACTGGAGTTCGGCGTCCAGCTCGGCCTGCTCGGTGCCGCCCGTGGACGCCAGGGGCGCCCGCTCGCCGAGTTCGGTCGCGGCGGGCGGCTCGACCAGCCAGTCGGGGTTGGCCTGCTTGTCCCACCACTTCCAGGCGGCGACGGCGGCGCCCGCCAGGGCGCCCAGGAACAGCAGCCGCTTCGCCGCCCGGCCGCCCCGGGCCCGGCGCTCCCGCTTCCTGACCAGCTTCTGGATCTCCGCCGGGGTGACCTGCCCGCGGATCGCGGCCACCGCGGCGGCACTGCGCGCGGCGGCTTCGGCGCGGGCGGGCTCGGCCGCGGCGATGGCGTCGGCCAGGGCGTGCTCGACCCGCGGTACGGCGTAGTCGGCGGCATGGCGGGCGGTCTCACGCGCCCGGATCACCGCCTGCTGCGCCGCCAGGTCGACCTTGGGCGGCAGTGAACCGCGGGCCTGTTCGATCCGGGGCTGCAGCGCGCCGTACTGCGCGCGGGCGGTGCTGCGGGCCTGCTGCGCGGCCTGCGACACCTTCGGCGCCAGCATGGCCCGGGCCTCCTGCGCGTAATGCGCGGCCTGGTGCTTCGCCGTGCCGGCGTACGGCGCCACCACCTCCGCTGCGTGCAGCACGCTCTCCTTCGCGGTGTCGGTCGCGGCGCGCACGCTGTCGATGCGTGTCACGGGATCCTCCTCCTCGGTGGTGGAACACGGGTGCCTGGGGGATCCCCCAGTCGGGACGCAGTTCGCCTATCCACCCGAAGAGAGATCATGCCCGCGGCACCGGGGCGCGGCATGCGGTGACGCGCATCCGAGTGGGTTTCCCGGGGCGGCCGGAGGGGCGGTCGCTCGTCGCGGCGGGGCGCGGCGTGCGAGGATCGGGGGCGTCAGTGAGAACTTACGGAAGGCAGATCGTGGCCGAGCAGCTCTACGCCACCCTGAAGACCAACCACGGAGACATCGAGGTGCGGCTGCTGCCGAACCACGCTCCGAAGACGGTCAAGAACTTCGTCGAGCTCGCCCGGGGCGAGCGTGAGTGGACGCACCCCCGGACCGGCAAGAAGACCAGCGACCGCCTCTACGACGGCACGGTCTTCCACCGGGTCATCAGCGGCTTCATGATCCAGGGCGGGGACCCGCTGGGGAACGGCACGGGCGGTCCGGGCTACGAGTTCGGGGACGAGTTCCACCCCGACCTCTCGTTCGACCGTCCCTACCTGCTCGCCATGGCCAACGCCGGCCCGGGCACCAATGGTTCGCAGTTCTTCATCACCGTCTCGCCGACCGCGTGGCTGACGAACAAGCACACCATCTTCGGCGAGGTGGCGAACCCGGAGGGGCAGAAGGTCGTGGACGCCATCGCGGCGCTCCCCACCAACCCGCGCACCGACCGCCCGGTGCAGGACGTGGTGATCGAGTCGGTCGTCGTGGAGAGCCGCGAGGGCTGACCGGCGGCCGGCGGATCGCTCCGCGAGCAGCCGCCCGCCCCGGCCGCCCGTGAACGGGCCCGGGGCGGCGCGGCGATCCGCCGTTCGGACGCCCGTGGGATACCGCGTCCGTACCGCAGAACCGCAGAACCGCAGGACCGCTGGACCGCCGGACCGCAGGGCCCGCCGGAGCGAGGGGGATCGATGGAGCAGGCGCCGGGAAGTCCGGAACGGCCCGCGGACGGGAGCGGCCTGCCCGGCTGCTACCGGCACCCGGATCGCGAGACGGGCATCAGCTGCGTCCGCTGTGAGCGGCCCATCTGCCCGCAGTGCATGATCAGCGCCTCGGTCGGCTTCCAGTGCCCGGACTGTGTGCGGAGCGGCTCCGGTACGGGGCACGCGCCCGGCGCCAACCGTCCGCGCACGATAGCGGGGGGAGTGCAGACCGCCGACCCGCGGCTGCTCACCAAGATCCTGCTCGCGGTCAACGTGGCGGTCTGGGTCGTGGCCCTGGTGGTCCAGGACCGGTTCATCGATTCCCTCGACATGCTCGGCCTGGCCGTGGACCGCGGGACCGGCGAGGTGGTCGGCGTCGCCGACGGCGAGTGGTACCGGCTGCTGACCTCCGCGTTCCTGCACGAGCAGCCGATGCACATCGCGTTCAACATGCTCGGGCTGTGGTGGCTCGGCGGACCGCTGGAAGCGGCCCTGGGCCGGGTCCGCTACCTGGCGCTCTACTTGCTGTCCGCGCTCGGCGGCAGCGCCCTGTCCTATCTGCTCGCGGCGCAGAACCAGCCGTCGCTGGGCGCTTCCGGCGCCATCTTCGGTCTGCTGGGCGCCACGGTCGTGCTGATGCGGCGGACGAACCAGGACTTGCGCCCGGTGGTCATCCTGCTGGTGCTGAACCTCTTCATCACCTTCACCTGGGCCGACATCGCCTGGCAGGCGCACATCGGCGGCCTGGTCGCCGGCGCCGCGGTGGCGTTCGGCATGGTGCACGCCCCGCGCGGCCGGCGCGAGCTGGTGCAGTGGCTGACCTGCGGGGCGGTGCTGCTGGCGATCATCGTGGTGGTCTGGGTCCGCACCCTGCAGCTCCTGGGCTGAGGGGCCTTCCGGCGGTCCGGGCCGTCCCGGCCGTTCGGGCCGGGCAGGTTTTCCGCAGCGTGACGGGCGTTGTCCACAGCGGGTGTGGGATCTTGTGCACAGTGTTGACGGCAGGGCGGGCACCCTCCGTCAACACCAGGTTGACCTGCGTCTTTGCCGATCGGGCTGCGGATTGTACGACAACGGGGCAGTCGTATCGGCGGCCTGCCCGGCCAAGTTATCCACAGCTCTTCATATCTTTTCCCCTGCTGTGGATAACTCTGTGGACAACGTGTGGGCAAAGCTTGACCACACGGTCACTGGCCGCTATTTCCACTGAGTGGAGACCACGAACCCCGCCGCGATGAACCCGAAGCCCACCACGATGTTCCAGTTGCCGAGGGACTCGACCGGCATGTCACCGGTGGTCACATAGAACACCACGATCCAGGCCAGCCCGATCAGGAACAGGGCCAGCATCAGCGGCGCCACCCAGCTGCGGCCGCTCGACAACTTGACGGTGTTCTGCTTCGCCGGAGGCGGCGTGAAGTCGGCCTTCTTGCGGATACGTGACTTCGGCACGAGAGACTCTCCTGTCGATGCGCTGTGCGGCCGCGCGGGGATCCGGGCTGTCGGCCGGGTTGAGCCGGGTTGAGAGCGACGGGGACACTTGCTCCCCCGGGCGCGTCCGTTAGCGTAGTGCTTCCGCGGCTTCGAAGGAGATAAGGGTACGGTGAGCAATCCGGCGGATCCCGCCCCCGACCCCCGCCTCCCCGCGCCCCGGAGGCCGGGATGGCATCCGGTACGGCTCCTCACGGCAGGCATCTTCGCCCTGGCCGGCCTGCTGTTCTGGACCAGTTTCAATACCGCTCAGGGTACCAATCTCCGGACGGACGACTCCCTGCTGGAACTCTCCGATCTCATCCAGGAGCGCAGCCGGGAGAACGCCCGGCTCGACGACCAGTCCGCCGCCGTGCGTGCCGAGATCGACCGGCTGGCCCGGCGCGACGACGGCAGTACCGAGGCCCAGGACCGCAAGCTGGACGGACTGGAGAAGGCCGCGGGCACCGAGAAGGTCAGCGGCCCCGGCCTGACCGTCACCCTCACCGACGCCCCGCCGGACGCCACCGCCCGCACCCCCGGCGCCCCCGAGCCCCAGCCCAACGATCTCGTCATCCACCAGCAGGACCTCCAGGCCGTGGTCAACGCCCTCTGGCAGGGCGGCGCCAAGGGCATCCGGGTCATGGACCAGCGGCTGATCTCCACCAGCGCGGTGCGCTGCGTCGGCAACACCCTGATCCTGCAGGGCCGGGTCTACTCGCCGCCGTACACGGTCACCGCGGTCGGCGACACCGAGACCCTGCAGCAGGCGCTGGGCGATTCCCCGGCGATCGAGAACTACCTCCGTTACGTGGACGCGTACGGCCTCGGCTGGGAGGTCGAGCGGCACGACACGGTGACCCTGCGCGGCCACGCGGGCACCGTCGACCTCCAGCACGCGACCCCGCTCGAGAGGTGACCGGCCGCGGGGCCGCGGCCCCGCGGCGTCAACCGGAAGGGGTGCTTTCCCCCGCTGACCCCCGGCCGGGGCCCGGCTCCCCTTACTCTGGTCGGTGCACCGATCGGAAAGGGTCAGCATGTACGGCTGGATCTGGCGGCAGCTGCCGGGGAACACATGGGTGCGGGCACTGCTCTCGCTCGTGCTCGTGCTGGCGATCGTCTTCGTGCTGTTCCAGTACGTCTTCCCGTGGGCGGAGCCACTGCTGCCGTTCGGCGACGTGACGGTCGACAACGGGGGTGGTCCGCGGTGAGCGCGCGCATCCTGGTCGTGGACAACTACGACAGCTTCGTCTTCAACCTCGTCCAGTACCTCTACCAGCTGGGTGCCGAGTGTGAAGTGGTCCGGAACGACGCCGTGGAGCTCGGCCACGCCCAGGACGGCTTCGACGGGGTGCTGCTCTCCCCCGGACCCGGCACCCCCGAAGAGGCCGGCGTCTGCGTGGACATGGTGCGCCACTGCGCGGGCACGGGCGTCCCGGTCTTCGGCGTCTGCCTGGGCATGCAGTCCATGGCGGTGGCCTTCGGCGGCGTCGTCGGCCGGGCCCCCGAACTGCTGCACGGCAAGACGTCCCTGGTGCACCACGGCGGTGAGGGCGTCTTCCGCGACCTGCCCTCGCCCTTCACGGCCACCCGGTACCACTCGCTCGCCGTCGAACGGGACACCGTGCCCGCCGAGCTGCGGATCACCGCCTGGACGGGCGGGGACGGACCGGAGAACGGTATCGCCATGGGGCTGCGTCACCGGGAACTCCCCGTCGAGGGCGTGCAGTTCCACCCGGAGTCGGTCCTCACCGAATGGGGGCACCGGATGCTGGCGAACTGGCTCGCGGAGTGCGGGGACGGCGGCGCGGTGGAACGGTCGGTGGGTCTCGCGCCGGTGGTCGGCAAGGCCGCCGCGTGACCGCCCTCCGCCCCGAACGGGACAGCTCCCGCGCCCCGTACGAGGGCGGCGGGACACCGCCGTACGACGAGCCCGGCTCGTTCCCGGCGGCGGCGGCCGGCGGGCCGCACGATCCGCTGAACGATCCGCTCCCCGGCCTCCCGCGGCAGGCCCTCCGCGACGGCGGAAGCACCCCGCCCGGTTACGGCGAGACGCATACCGCGGCCGGCCACTCCGGGGATTACGACGACCCGTACGCGCCACCGTCCGCCCGTCCGCACGAGGAGTTCCCGGCCGAGGCGTATCCCCGGAGCCCCGCCTTCCGGGCCGTGGCGGACCCCCTGGAGCCCGTGGAGCCCCCGTCGGGCCGCGCGCACAGCGGATACGGAAGCGGGCCCCCGGACGCCCTCACGGAGCCTTACGACGGCGTCCCGGAGCCCCGGACGCACCGGCGGGGCCCCAGCCCCTTCACCGCCGGGCTGGCCGCCGTCTCCGGCGACGACCGCACGGTCACCCTGCGCGCCCCCGAACCGCCCGCGGACGAGGCCACGGTGGCCCTGCGGATCGCCGACATCCCGACGGCGGAGCCGGGGAGCGGCGGTGCCGGCCCGGCCGACGCGGCACCGGTCACCGGCGGCCGGGCGGCCCGGCGCAAGGCCGCGCAGAGCGGCGGCCGACGGCACGGCGGCGGACGGCGCGCCCGGCGCCCCGGAACGGCCGGCGCGGGCGGCGCGGCGGCGGGAACCCGTGCGACGCCGGCAACCGCCCCGGGCAGCGGAACCGGTGCCGCCGCGACGCCGTGCTCGCGGGTCGAGGCCCGCCGGCTGGCGCGGGCCCGCAAGGACAGCCCCGGGGTGATCGCGAGCCGGGTCCTCGGCGAGACGTTCATCACGGTCGGCGTCCTGATGCTGCTGTTCGTCACCTACCAGCTGTGGTGGACGAACGTCCTGGCGAACCAGCAGGCCGGCGGCGCCGCCAGCAACCTCCAGGAAGAGTGGGACAAGGGCGGCGGCGAGAAGACCGAGAACCGGGACCCGGGCGTCTTCTCGCCCGGCGAGGGCTTCGCGATCATGTACATCCCCAAGCTCGACGTGAAGGTCCCGATCGCCGAGGGGATCGACAAGCACAAGGTGCTCGACCGCGGCATGGCCGGGCACTACGCCGACGGCAAGCTGAAGACGGCCATGCCCTGGGACGAGCGGGGCAACTTCGCGGTGGCCGGGCACCGCAACACCCACGGTGAGCCGTTCCGCTACATCAACAAGCTCAAGCCGGGTGACGAGATCATCGTCGAGACGCGGGACACCTACTACACCTACGCGATGGCGAGCATCCTCCCCCAGACCCCGCCGTCCAACATCAGCGTGATCGACCCGGTGCCGAAGCAGTCGGGCTTCACCGAGCCCGGCCGCTACGTCACGCTCACCACCTGCACACCGGAGTTCACCAGTACGTACCGGATGATCGTCTGGGGCAAGATGGTCGACGAACGGCCGCGCAGCGAGGGCAAGCCCGACGCGCTCGTCGGCTGAGGACCGAGCGGAACGGACAACGGGGACGCCGTGGCAGCCACAACCGAACACGATGAACAGACCGGGGCGTCCCGGACCGCCCCCCGGCCGCGCCGCAGGGGCCGGGTGGCCGCGGTGATCGGCCTACTGGGCGAACTGCTGATCACCGCCGGTCTGGTGCTGGCCCTCTTCGTCGTCTACTCCCTGTGGTGGACGAACGTGCTGGCCGACCGCGAGGCGGACCGCAAGAGCCAGGAGATCCGGGACCGCTGGGCGGGCGGCCCCGGCGCGCTCGACACCGGGGACGGCATCGGCTTCCTCCACGTTCCGGCGATGGAGAAGGAGCCGATCCTCGTCACCGAGGGCACCGACACCGAGGAACTCAACGCCGGCGTCGCGGGCTACTACACGGACCCGGTGAAGGCCGCGATGCCCTGGAAGAAGCGGGGCAACTTCTCGCTCGCCGCCCACCGCGACGGCCACGGCGCCAAGTTCCACAACATCCACAAGCTGGAGAACGGCGATCCGGTCGTCTTCGAGACCCGCGACACCTGGTACGTGTACCGGATCTACGAGAAGCTGCCGGAGACCTCCAAGTACAACGTGGACGTGCTCGCCCACATCCCCGAGGCGTCGGGGAAGGAGAAGGCCGGCCGCTATCTGACGCTGACGACCTGCACCCCGATCTACACCTCGGACTACCGCTACATCGTCTGGGCCGAGCTGGAGCGCACGGAGAAGGTCGACGCGGACCGCACCCCGCCGGAGGAACTGCGCTGAAGCCCGCGGGGCCCGGGCGTTCCGGGTGCCCCGGCGGCGGGCGCGGTTCCGCGTCCCGCGCGCCCCCTCCGCTCACGCGGAAGTCCCCGGCACCCGCGAGGGGTACCGGGGACTTCCGCGTGACGGGGACGGGCCGTCGGGCTAGTCGTCGCCTCCGCCGGCTCCACCGAAGAAGCCGCCGAAGCCGCCGCCGTCACCGCCGCCGTTGCCGCCCTGGTCACCGCCGATGGTGACGAGCGTGACGGCCTGGCCCTTCTTCACCTGCTCACCCGCGGCCGGCGAGCTGTTGATCACCACGGCCTTGTCGTCCTGCGGGCCGGTGAAGCCGCCGATGGTGAGACCCGCGTCCTGCAGGGTCTTCTTGGCGTCCTTGACGCTCTGGCGCTTCACATCCGGCATCGGGAACTGCTCCGCGGCCTTCGCCACCTGGATGTTGACGGTCGAGCCCGCCGCGACCTGCTCGCCCGGCTGGAAGCTCTGCGAGACGATGGTGCCCGGCGGGGCGTCCGACTCGACCTCGCTCTGCTCGCCGAGCACCAGACCGACGCCCTCGAGGATCGTCTTGGCCTCGTCCGGCCGCTTGCCCGTGAGGTCCGGGACGGTGGACTTCTCCGACTCCTTGGCGACGGAGAGGGTGATGGTCACGTCCTTCGCCCGCTCGCTGCCCGCCTCGGGGGACTGCTCGATGACCGTGCCGGGGGTGCGCTCGGAGACCACGTCCTTGCGCTGGATGTTCTCGAAGCCCTTGTCCTCCAGATCGGACTTGGCCTCGTCGAACTTGGCCCCGATGACATCCGGGATGGAGATCTTCTCCGGGCCCGAGCAGACGGTCACCGTGACCGTGTCGCCCTTCGGGACCTCGGTCTTCGGTTCCGGCGACTGCTTGATGACGGTGCCCTTCTCACCGCTCTCGCAGGGCTCGCTGCCGCCCTTGGCGATCTCCAGATCGGTGTTGCCGGTCCGCCGCTCCGCCTCCTCGAAGGACTGGCCGATCAGATTGGGGACGGTGCGGTCGTCGTCGGATGTGCCGTCGAAGAGCACCCGCCCGATGAAGATCGCGCCGATCAGGACCAGCAGCCCCGCGACGACGAGCAGGATCGTCGAGGTGCTGGTCTTCTTGGCCGCGCCGCGGCGCCGGTCCGGGCGCTCGTCGTAGCCGAAGCCGCCGTCGTCCTCGCGCATCGGCGGCAGCATGCTCGTCTGGCCGCCCGCGCCCTGGGCCGGCAGGGCCGTGGTGGGCTGGTCGGCGCCGTAGGCCCCGTAGCCGACGGCACCCATGGCGGCGGTGGCGGCGACGGGCTGTCCGTCGAGGGCGGCCTCGATGTCGGCGCGCATCTCGTCGGCCGACTGGTAGCGGTAGTCCGGGTCCTTCGTCAGCGCCTTGAGGACGATGGCGTCCATCTCGGGCGTGATCTCGGGATCGAAGGTGCTCGGCGGCTGTGGCTCCTCGCGGACGTGCTGGTACGCGACGGCCACGGGCGAGTCGCCGACGAACGGCGGCCGCACCGTGAGGAGTTCGTAGAGGAGGCAGCCGGTGGAGTAGAGGTCGGAGCGGGCGTCGACCTGCTCGCCCTTGGCCTGCTCCGGGGAGAGGTACTGGGCGGTGCCGATGACGGCGGCGGTCTGCGTCATCGTCATGCCGGAGTCGCCCATGGCGCGGGCGATGCCGAAGTCCATCACCTTGACCTGGCCGGTGCGGGTCAGCATGACGTTCGCGGGCTTGATGTCGCGGTGGACGATGCCGGCCCGGTGGGAGTACTCCAGCGCCTGGAGGACGCCGATGGTCATCTCCAGCGAACGTTCGGGCAGCAGCTTCCGCCCGGAGTGCAGCAGCTCCCGCAGGGTGGAACCGTCGACGTACTCCATCACGATGTACGGGATGGAGACACCGTCGACGTAGTCCTCGCCGGTGTCGTAGACCGCGACGATCGACGGGTGGTTCAGGGAGGCGGCCGACTGGGCCTCGCGGCGGAACCGGGCCTGGAACGACGGGTCACGGGCGAGGTCCACCCGGAGTGTCTTCACAGCGACGGTACGGCCGAGCCGGGAGTCGTGGGCGAGGTACACCTCGGCCATGCCACCGCGGCCGAGCACCGAGCCCAGCTCGTACCGGCCGCCGAGGCGACGCGGCTCTTCCATAGCTTCTCCAGCCCTCTCCGTCATTCCCGACCGCACCGACATGGGGCCCGGCGGTGTGCTGTCCGGGCATACCGTACCCGGCGCGTCTTACGCGATCCGGGCGTCGGGGCGAGCTGATACACGACCGGTACGACAAGAAGGGCGGATCGCTTCATGGCGTGACCGAGATCACTTGCCGAGCACGGCCCGCATGACGTCCTCGGCGATCGGGGCCGCCAGCCCGCCGCCGCTGACGTCGCCGCGGGCCGCGTCGGAGTCCTCGACCACGACGGCCACGGCGACCGGGGAGCCCTCGTCCGTCTTCGCGTAGGAGATGAACCAGGCGTACGGCTTCTCGCTGTTGTCGACACCGCGCTGCGCGGTACCGGTCTTGCCGCCGACCGTCACACCGGGGATCTGCGCCTCCCGGCCGGTGCCCTTCTCGACCACCGTCTCCATCGCCTGCTGGAGCTTCTGCGCGTTCTCCGGCGAGAGCGGCCGGCTCATCTCCTCCGGGCTGGTCTGCTCGATGACGTTGAGGTTCGGGGCCCGCAGCTCGTCGACCATGTACGGCTTCATCAGCTTGCCGTCGTTGGCGACGGCGGCGGCGACCATGGCCATCTGCAGCGGGGTGGCGGCGGTCTCGAACTGGCCGATGGCGGACAGCGCCGTCTGCGGCTTGTCCATCTCGGTGGAGACGTTGCTGCGGCCCGCTCGGACCGGGGTGTCGATCTCGTCGTTGTTGAAGCCGAACTTCTCGGCGGTCTCGACCAGCTTGTCCCGGCCGAGATCGGCGCCGATCTTGCCGAAGACCGTGTTGCAGGAGACCCGCAGCGCCTCCCGGAGGGAGCCCTTCTCACACGTCGGGTGGGGCCCGTCGTTCTCCAGCTCGGTCCGCGTGTTCGGGAGGATGTACGGGTCGGGGGTGTCCGTCTTGGCGTCGATGTCCTCGATCAGACCGTGCTCGAGTGCCGCGGCCGCCGTGACCACCTTGAAGGTCGAGCCGGGGAAGAAGGTCTCCCGCAGCGGCCGGTTGTTCATCGGCCGGTCCGGGTCCTTGAGCAGCTTCTGGTAGTTCTCCTGGTCCTTGCTGCCCATCCCGGCGATGTCCGACGGGTCGTAGCTCGGGGCGCTGGCGAGGGCGAGGATCGCGCCGGTGGACGGGTTGATGGCCGCGACGGCGCCCTTCTTGCTTCCCAGTCCCTCGAACGCGGCCTTCTGCGCCTTGGAGTTGAGGGTGGTGACGACCTGCCCGCCGGTCTGTTCCTTGCCGGTGAACATGTCGATCGTGCGGCTGAAGAACAGCCGGTCGTCGTTGCCGGTGAGAATGCCGTCGAAGAGGTTCTCCAGCTTGTCGGCACCGAACGCCTGAGAGGCGTAGCCGGTGACCGGCGCCCACATCTCGCCGTTCTTGTACGTGCGCTTGTACTTGAAGTCGCCGCTGTCGGTGGTGGTGGAGCCGGTGATGGCCTTGCCGTCCACGATGATGTTGCCGCGCGGCACGCTGTACCGCTCGATGGCGACCCTGCGGTTGTGCTTGTCGCTCTGTAGTTCGTCGGCCTGGACGAACTGCACCCAGTTGACGCGGATCAGCAGGGCCAGTATCAGCAGGCCGCAGAAGATCGCTACACGGCGGAGGGGCTTGTTCACGTTCGGACCACCTGGGTCATCTCGGCGTCGGTGGACGGTGCCGGGGCGGGGGCCGGGCGGCGAGCGGTGTCGCTGATTCTCAGCAGGATGGCCACGAGGGCCCAGTTGGCGATCACGGACGAGCCGCCCTGGGCGAGGAACGGCAGCGTCATGCCCGTCAGCGGGATCAGCCCGGTGACGCCGCCGGCGACCACGAAGACCTGGAGGGCGAAGGCGCCGGCGAGGCCGACGGCCAGCAGTTTGCCGAACGGGTCGCGGGCGGCGAGGGCGGTGCGCATCCCGCGCTCGATCAGCAGGGCGTAGAGCACCAGGACGGCCATGACGCCGGTGAGCCCCAGCTCCTCGCCCACGGTGGCCAGGATGTAGTCACTCTTGGGGGCGATACCGCCGATGAGCCGGGAGTAGCCCTGCCCGAGCCCGGAGCCGAGGATGCCGCCCGCGCCGAAGGTGTACATGGCCTGCGCGGTCTCGGTGACCCCGCCGTTCTGCAGCTCCAGCGGGTTCAGCCAGTTGTGGACCCGGCTCTGGACGTGGGAGGCGAAGGACGCCACCGCGACAGCGCCCACGGCGCTGAGGGTGAGGCCGAAGACCACCCAGCTGGTGCGCTCGGTGGCCACGTACAGCATGATCACGAAGAGGCCGAAGAAGAGCAGCGAGGTGCCGAGGTCGGTCTCGAAGATCAGGATCATCAGGCTGAGCGCCCAGATGACGAGGATCGGGCCGAGGTCGCGGCCGCGCGGCAGATACATGCCCATGAACCGGCGGCTGGCGAGCGCGAGGGCGTCCCGCTTGACCATGAGGTAGCCGGCGAAGAAGACCGCGATGATGATCTTCGCGAACTCACCGGGCTGCAGCGAGCCCACGCCCGGGATGGTGATCCAGATCCGGGCACCGAAGCGGGCCGGGAAGAACATCGGCAGGATCAGCAGGATCAGCGCCACCACCATGGAGATGTAGGTGTAGCGCTGGAGCACCCGGTGGTCCTTGAGGAAGAACAGCACGCCGAGGAAGAGCGCGATGCCGAGCGTGGACCACATCAGCTGGCCGGGGGCCATCGCGCCGCCGAGCCGCGGGGTGGTGATGCTCGGCTCCAGGTCCAGCCGCCAGATCAGCACCAGGCCGAGGCCGTTGAGGAGGGTGGCGATCGGCAGCATCAGCGGATCGGCGTACGGGGCGAACTTGCGCACCATGAAGTGGGCTATGCCCGCCAGCAGGCCGAGGCCCGCCGCGTAGCCGAGGACGCCCGCGGGAACGGTGCCCTCCTTCGCCAGGCCCACGTTGACGTAGGCGAAGACGGGGATGAGCACGGCGAAGACGAGCAGCGCGAGCTCGGTGTTGCGCCGGCTCGGTGCGCCCATCGGTCCGATGGTGGTGGTGTTGGCGGAACTGCTCATGGCTGGCCCCTTACGGCTGCGTGCTGTCGCACTGCTTGGCCAGCCGTTGCTCTTCCTCCGAAAGGCTGGGGCCGGGCGAAGGAGTGGCGGCCCTGCTGGCATCGTCGTTCTGGTTCTCGCGGTCGGCCGTTCCGCCGGGGGCGCCGGCCTCGTTCTGCCGTTCCTCGGCTTCCTTCTCCTTGGCAGCCTTCTCCTCGGCGGCGGCCCGCTGCTCGGCCTGCTTGCGGCAGGCCGTGGCCTGCTTGCCGAGGTCGCCGACCTTGTCGCGGGCCTGGGAGAGGCTCGCGACCGCGATGGTCTCCTTGACCTGGTTGCGCTGGTAGACCGGAAGGTACTTGAGTTCGATCTCCGGGTGGTCCTCGTGGAGCTTGTTGAGGCTGATCCACGCGAGATCCTGGCTGATGCCCTGGTAGAGCGCGACGTGCTCGCCCTCGGTGCCCACGTAGTACTGGGTCTGGGTCCAGCGGTACCCGCCGTAGACCCCGCCGCCGACGATGCCCAGCACCAGGACGAGTCCCAGGGATCTCTTGAGCCACTTGCCGCGCCGGGGCTTGCTCAGATCGCCGCCGGCGTAGGCACCGTAGGAGCCGTCACCGGGCGGGTCGCCGACCGGCTCGCCGCTGCCGGGCGGGCCGAAGCCGCCCTGGGCCGGGGAGCCGGGGTTCTGGCCCTGCTGGGGCACGCCCCGGCCGAGGCCCGCCGCACGGCCCGCCGGGGTCTGCATCGCGCCGTTGTCGCCGAGCTGCGCCTGGTTCTCGGCGACGGCTCCGACGACCACGGGGGTGTCGTTGAGCCGGCCGGCGAGGGTGTCCGTGCCGTCCACGTCGAGGACGTCGGCCACGATGCAGGTGATGTTGTCGGGGCCGCCGCCGCGGAGCGCGAGCTGGATGAGCTCCTGCACGGTCTCGTGCGGGCCCTGGTAGCCGGCGAGGGTGTCCTCCAGCGTCTGGTGGCTGACGACACCGGAGAGCCCGTCGGAGCAGATCAGGTAGCGGTCGCCGGCCCGGACCTCGCGGATGGAGAGATCGGGCTCGACGTGGTCGCCGCTGCCCAGCGCGCGCATCAGCAGGGAGCGCTGCGGGTGGGTGGTGGCCTCCTCCTCGGTGATCCGGCCCTCGTCCACCAGCCGCTGGACCCAGGTGTGGTCCTGGGTGATCTGGGTGAGGACGCCGTCGCGGAGGAGATAGGCGCGGGAGTCGCCGACGTGCACGAGGCCGAGGCGGCGGCCGGTCCACAGCAGCGCGGTCAGGGTGGTGCCCATGCCCTCCAGCTGCGGGTCCTCCTCGACCATCACGCGCAGCTGGTCGTTGGCGCGCTGCACGGCGGTGCCGAGCGAGGTGAGGAGGTCCGAGCCGGGTACGTCGTCGTCGAGCTGGACGAGGGTCGAGATCACCTCGGAGCTGGCGACCTCACCCGCCGCCTGGCCGCCCATGCCGTCGGCGATGGCGAGGAGGCGGGGACCGGCGTAACCGGAGTCCTCGTTGCCCTCACGGATCATGCCTTTGTGCGATCCGGCGGCGAAGCGCAGTGACAGACTCATGCGCACCTCGCCTGTCGGCTCCGGGTACATCCGCACGGTGCCCACCCTCCGGTCGGGAGCGCGCGGGGGTCCCCTGCCGGGACGGTCCCGGCGGCGGTATCCGCCGGGGCGCGCTCGCTCCGCTCGCTCATTGTCTTACTACTTCCGCAGCTCGATGACGGTCTTGCCGATGCGGATCGGCGCTCCCGGCGGAATCGGCGTCGGCGCGGTGAGTCGGTTCCGGTCGAGGTAGGTGCCGTTGGTGGAGCCGAGGTCCTCGACGATCCACTGGCCGTCCCGGTCCGGATAGATCCTGGCGTGCCGGCTGGAGGCGTAGTCGTCGTCGAGCACGATGGTCGAGTCGTGCGCGCGGCCGAGGCTGATGGTCTGCCCCTGCAGCGCGACGGTGGTGCCCGTCAACGTGCCCTCGGTGACGACGAGTTTGGTCGGGGCGCCGCGCCGCTGCCGGCCCGCGCCGCGGCCGCCGGTCTGCTGGCGCGGGGGCTGCGGCGGACGGCCCGCCGGGGCCGCGCGGCCGGGCTCGGCGCCGCGGCGCGCCGCGCGCTGCGTCACGCGGGTGCCGAACAGATCGCTGCGGATGACCTGTACGGCCACGATGACGAACAGCCACAGTACGGCGAGAAAACCCAGCCGCATGACCGTCAGGGTCAGCTCTGACATTGCCCCCGCTTCACCCTTCGGCTTGCCGGTAAACGATGGTGGTACTGCCCACGACGATTCGCGAGCCGTCGCGGAGCGTAGCGCGGGTGGTGTGCTGTCCGTCCACCACGATGCCGTTGGTCGACCCGAGATCCTGGATCACGGTGGGCGCACCCGTGCGGATCTCGCAGTGCCGGCGGGAGACCCCGGGGTCGTCGATGCGGACATCGGTCTCGGTGCTGCGGCCGAGGACCAGCGTCGGACGGGAGATCTGGTGGCGGGTGCCGTTGATCTCGATCCAGCGGCGGGTCTGCGCTCCGGGCAGCGGGCCGGCTCCGGGCAGCCGCGACACCGGCGCCGGGCCGGGCGGAGCACCGGGCGGCGGCGAGGAGGGCATCGGCGGCGGACCGCCGGGCTGTGCCGGGTAGCCGCCGGGGTGCGGCGCCGCGGCGGGGCGGCGGCCGGCCGGCGCCTGGGACTCGCTGGAGGCGAGGGTGCGGCTGCGGACCCGGTAGAGGCCGGTGTCGAGGTCCTCGGCCTTCTCCAGGTGGACCTGGACGGAGCCCATGAAGGTGTAGCGCTGCTGCTTGGCGTAGTCGCGGACCATGCCGGACAGTTCGTCGCCCAGCTGGCCCGAGTAGGGGCTGAGGCGGTCGAAGTCCGGTGTGCTCAGCTCGACGATGAAGTCATTGGGCACGACCGTCCGCTCGCGGTTCCAGATGGTCGCGTTGTTGTCGCACTCGCGCTGGAGCGCGCCGGCGATCTCGACCGGCTGCACCTCGGACTTGAACACCTTGGCGAAGGTGCCGTTCACGAGACCCTCGAGACGCTGCTCGAAGCGCTTCAGTACTCCCACTGGGCACCTCCTTCCCTGACCCGTGCCGCAACGCGCCGCTGGTACTGCCTACTGATCGTATCCACGAGCCGCAAACACGACTGGTTCCACATCCCGCCCCTGCCTGTCAGTGTTGCCGCTCACAGGATCGTAGAGGCGGCCGCCTACAGTGTCCCGCAACCTGCGGGGTGCTCGGGCGGTCGGGGGCGGGAAACCGGACGCCCGCGAGGAGATCGCGGGACGGATGGGGAGAGAGCGGACGGCCGGGGCGGGCGGCGCGGCCCCCGCGGGCGCCGCGGCCGGGTCGCGCGAGGGCCGCGCCGGGGCGCGCGGGGGTCGGCGGAACGCGTGTGAAGTCACCCTGACCGGCGTGCTAATCTTCTGGATGTCGGAAGGCGCTCACACACCACCGGCCCGAAGAGGCCCGGGAGATGTGAGAGAATCATTCGGCAACACCCATGCGCGGGTGGCGGAATAGGCAGACGCGCTGGATTCAGGTTCCAGTGCCCGAAAGGGCGTGGGGGTTCAACTCCCCCCTCGCGCACGCAAGAGGTATCGGAAACGGGCCTCTCCAGGTGACGAAAGTCGCTCGGAGAGGCCCGTTTCGTGTTTTCCGAATCCCGTTCCCCGTCGCCGGCCGGCTGCCGCGCCTGGGCCTCGCCCCCGCGGAGCCGGAGATCACGGTGTCCCGGCCCGGCCCCGCGAGAGGAGTCGTCCTCGGCCCGTCGGGAGGAGGGAGGCCGGGGACGGGCGCGTCAGTGGCTCAGTGGCCCGCGGTGAGCCGGCCGGCGAGCTTGTCGTGCATCTCGGCGCTGGGCTTGTTGAGGCCGACGATGGTGACCTTCTTGCCGCGCTGGGCGTACTTGGTCTCGATGGCGTCCAGGGCGGCGACGGAGGAGGCGTCCCAGATGTGGGCGTCGGTGAGGTCGATGACGACGTCGTCCGGGTCGTCCTTGTAGTCGAACTGGTAGACGAGGTCGTTGGAGGAGGCGAAGAACAGTTCGCCGGTGACCGCGTAGACCACCTGGTTGCCGTCCGGGTCGACCACGCCGGAGACCTCGGCGAGGTGGGCGACGCGCTTGGCGAAGATCACCATGGCGGTGACGCAGCCGACGACCACGCCGATGGCGAGGTTGTGGGTGGCGACGACCACGGCGACCGTGGCGGCCATCACGACCGTCTCGCCCAGCGGCATCCGCCGCAGCGTCCCGGGCCGGACGGAGTGCCAGTCGAAGGTGGCGGCCGAGACGAGGATCATGACGGCGACCAGGGCGGCCATCGGGATGTCGGAGACGACGGGCCCGAAGACCACGACCAGGATCAGCAGGAACGTACCGGCCAGGAAGGTGGAGAGCCGGGTGCGGGCCCCGGAGGTCTTCACGTTGATCATCGTCTGGCCGATCATGGCGCAGCCGCCCATGCCGCCGAAGAATCCCGTGACGACGTTGGCGATGCCCTGGCCGATGGACTCCCGCGTCTTGTTGGAGTGGGTGTCGGTGATGTCGTCGACCAGCTTGGCGGTCATCAGTGACTCCATCAGGCCGACCAGCGCGAAGGCGAAGGAGTACGGGGCGATGACGGTGAGCGTCTCCAGCGTCAGCGGCACCTCGGGCAGGCCCGGCACCGGCAGTGAGGAGGGCAGCTCGCCCTTGTCGCCGACCGTCGGGACGGCCAGGCCGGCGCCGACGGTGATCAGCGTCAGGATGACGATGGAGACCAGCGGGGCCGGGACGGCCTTCGTCAGGCGCGGGAAGAGGACCATCAGCGCCAGGCCGCCCGCGACGAGCGGGTAGACGGCCCAGGGCACGTTCCGCAGCTCGGGGACCTGGGCCAGGAAGATCAGGATCGCGAGGGCGTTGACGAAGCCGACCATCACCGACCGCGGGACGAAGCGCATCAGCTTGGCCACGCCCACCGCGCCGAGGGCGATCTGCATGAGACCGCCGAGGATGACCGCGGCGACCAGGTGACCCAGGCCGTATTCGTGGTTGAGCGGTGCGATGACGAGGGCTATCGCACCGGTCGCCGCCGAGATCATGGCCTTGCGGCCGCCGACGACGGAGATCACCACGGCCATGGTGAAGGAGGCGAACAGGCCGATGGCGGGGTCGACTCCGGCGATGATCGAGAAGGAGATGGCCTCCGGGATCAGGGCCAGGGCGACCACGAGGCCGGCCAGTACCTCGGTGCGGAACACCTTCGGGGAGGCGAGCCAGTCGGGCCGGGACAGGCGCGGCTTGGGCACCGCGGACAGCGAGAAGGACATGCGACCGTTTCTGTTCGGGCGCAGGCCTCCAACCGCTGGATGCCCACGCGTACTCTGCTCCGCACCCGGTGCGGCATCCCGGCGGCCCGGCCTCGACGGGGGCCCTGCCGGTAGGGGGTGGCGGCCGTCGTGGCCGCCGGTCGGGCATCATTGCCCGGAAGTCTGCGGGTGCCGGCGGGGCTTGGTGGGGGCCACGGTCCAGCGGGGGTGCCCGGGCCGCAGCTGTACGGCGCGGGCGTCCACGTCAAAAACTCTACCCTGACGTGAGGGCAGGGTGCGAATCAGGGCTGTGAAATGCAGGTAGACAAGCGCTCGAATCATGTGATTCCAGACACGCGGGCTGGATCGATGCGAACGTTCGAAGCGGTGGAACGGCAGAGGGAGCAGGCGCGGCGATGAGTGAGCGGCAGATGCAGATCGGCGAGGTGGCCGAGCGGACCGGGTTGTCGCTCCGCACGATCCGCCACTACGAGGACGTCGGTCTGGTCCGCCCCTCGGCCCGCAGCAAGGGCGGCTTCCGCCTGTACACCGACGCCGACGTCGAGCGCCTCATGGTCATCCGCCGGATGAAACCGCTGGACTTCTCCCTGGAGGAGATGCGGGATCTGCTGGAGATCACCGACCGCCTCTCGGGCGCCGGTGATCCGCCGGCGGACGGGGAGCGGGAGCTGCTGCGCGAGCGGCTGGACGCGTACCGCAAGGTGGCCGACGCCCGCTGCGAGACCCTGCGGGCCCGGTTGCTGGCCGCCGAGGACTTCGCCGCCACCCTCCGCCGGCGGCTCGAAGCGCGCGGCTGACGGCCGGCGGCGGGCGGCTCCGGAGGCCCTCGGGGGCCGGCTTCCGGTTACCTGATCGGGCGGTGCCGGGTGGGCCGAGCGGTGGGGGCCGGGAGCCGCCTGCCGGAGCCTCCGGTAGCGTCCGGACAATGAGTCATCCCCATCCCGAATTGAAAGCCGCTCCTCCGCTGCCCGACGGCGGGCTGCGGGTGGTCGCCCTGGGCGGCCTGGGCGAGATCGGCCGCAACATGACGGTCTTCGAGCACGCCGGCAAGCTGCTCGTCGTCGACTGCGGCGTGCTCTTCCCCGAGGAGCACCAGCCCGGTGTGGATGTGATCCTCCCCGACTTCACCTCGATCCGGGACCGGCTGGACGACATCGTGGCGATCGTGCTGACGCACGGGCACGAGGACCACATCGGCGGTGTGCCGTATCTGCTCCGCGAGCGGGCGGACATTCCCGTCGTGGGCTCCAAGCTGACGCTGGCGTTCCTGGAGGCGAAGCTCAAGGAGCACGGCATCAAGCCGCGCCAGGTGCGGGTCCGCGAGGGTGACCGGCGCGGCTTCGGCCCGTTCGACTGCGAGTTCGTCGCGGTCAACCACTCGATCCCGGACAGTCTGGCGGTGGCGATCCGCACCTCCGCGGGCCTGGTGCTGCACACCGGCGACTTCAAGATGGACCAGTTCCCGCTGGACGAGCGCATCACCGACCTGCGGGCCTTCGCGCGGCTCGGCGAGGAGGGCGTCGATCTGTTCCTCACCGACTCCACCAACGCCGAAGTGCCCGGCTTCACCACCTCCGAGCAGGAGCTGAACCCCGCGATCGAGCGGGTGCTGAGGACTTCCCCGAAGCGGGTCATCGTCTCCAGCTTCGCCAGCCATGTGCACCGTATCCAGCAGGTGCTCGACGCGGCGCACCAGCACGGCCGGAAGGTCGCCTTCGTGGGCCGGTCGATGGTCCGCAACATGGGCATCGCCCGGGACCTGGGCTATCTGAAGGTGCCCAAGGGGCTGGTGGTCTCCGTGAAGGAGCTGGAGAAGCTGCCGCCGAGCAAGATCGCGCTGGTGTGCACCGGGTCGCAGGGCGAGCCGATGGCCGCGCTGTCGCGGATGGCCAACCGCGACCACATGATCCGGATCGGCGAGGGCGACACCGTGCTGCTGGCCAGCTCGCTCATCCCGGGCAACGAGAACGCCATCTACCGGGTGATCAACGGGCTGACCCGGTGGGGCGCCAACGTCGTCCACAAGGGCAACGCGAAGGTGCACGTCTCCGGGCACGCCAGCGCCGGTGAGCTCGTGTACTGCTACAACATCGTCAAGCCCCGGAACGTCATGCCCGTGCACGGGGAGTGGCGTCACTTGCGGGCCAACGCGGAGCTGGCCGTGCGGACCGGGGTCGACCCCGACCGCGTGGTCATCGCCGAGGACGGCGTGGTCGTCGACCTGGTGGACGGACGGGCCTCGATCACCGGCAAGGTGCCCGCGGGGAACATCTACGTGGACGGCATGGAGGTCGGCGGCGCCACCGAGGCCTCCCTCAAGGACCGGGTCACCCTCGCGGAGGAGGGCGTGGTCACCGTCGTGGCCATCGTCGACGCCGACACCGGCGCCCTGGCCGAGGCCCCCGACTTCCTCGCCCGTGGTTTCGTCCACGACGACACCACGTTCGAGCCGGTCGTGCCCGTCATCGAGAAGACGCTGGCGAAGGCGGCGGAGGAAGGGGTCGGGGAGGCCCACCAGCTCGAACAGCTCATCGCCCGCGCCGTGGCCTCCTGGGCGTTCCGTACGTACCGCCGCAAGCCCCTCATCATCCCCGTCGTCATCGACGCCTGACGGGGGCGCTCACCGGACGGGCCGGGGCCGGGCCTCGTCCCCTTTCCGGGGCGGCCGACGGCGGCCCGGCCGGTGTCCCGAGCCGGTCCCGGAGCCGGGGGAGGGCGGGGTTCCGGTGTCCGCCCCCGGGGCTCCCGTTCAGGGTCGGTTTGGGAAGTCATCCCTACCCGGTGGGGGTACTTGGTCCCGGGTGTGGCCCCCGAACGGCTCATGCGGGCAGCCGGGGGGCGAGGCAGCCTGGAGGATGAGGGCGGCGGACGGTCCGTGTTCGCGGCCCGAGGATCCGAAGGGCGTGAGGGACATGATGTTCTGGTACGACCATGACGTCAGCGGCTGGGGCTGGTTCGCGATGTCCGCCGGGATGATCCTTTTCTGGGTGCTGATCATTACCGGTGCGGTGATGCTCTTCCGGGCCCTGGGCAGCCGGACCGAGCAGCCGACGCGGCCCGTTCCCCCCTCGCCGGAGCAGGTGCTCGCCGAACGGTTCGCACGGGGCGAGATCGACGACGAGGAGTACCGGCGGCGTCTGGACACGCTCCACTCCGCCGGGCCGCCCCGGACGTGAACGGCCGGCGGCCCGCGGCGGGCCCGTGCTCCCGCGGCGGGCCGCCGTGGTGCCGGCCCCGTGGTTACGCGGCGGTCGTGACGGCCACGGGGGCCGCGGCGTCCGCCGTCGCGCACTCCGGGCAGAGGAGCCGGCGCTCGGTGCCGTACAGGGCCGGGCCGATGATCGGGCCGCGGCGGACGGTACGCAGGCCGATCCGGGTGTGCTCCCGGCAGACTCCGGTGCCGCAGCCGGCGCAGAGGCCCGTGGCCGGGGCGGTGTCGCCGTGCAGGGTGCAGGTGAGGCAGTTCATGACAGCTTTCCTTCCGGGCCGGCGGCCGGCGCGGGGGTTCCGAACCGGTGGCGCCAGGCCAGTGACACGTAGACGAGGCCGATGAGAACGGGGACCTCGATCAGGGGGCCGACGACACCCGAGAGCGCCTGGCCGGAGGTGACGCCGAAGGTCGCGATGGCGACAGCGATGGCGAGCTCGAAGTTGTTCCCGGCGGCGGTGAAGGCCAGGGTCGCGGAGCGGTCGTAGGGCAGGCCGATGGCCTTGCCGAGGGCGAAGCTGCCGAACCACATCAGCGCGAAGTAGACGAGCAGGGGGACGGCGATGCGGGCCACGTCCAGCGGCTGCGAGGTGATCGTCTTCCCCTGCAGGGCGAAGAGGACCACGATGGTGAAGAGCAGGCCGTAGAGGGCCCAGGGGCCGATCCTCGGGAGCACCTTCGCCTCGTAGGACTCGCGGCCCATCCGCCGCTCGCCGATGCGGCGGGTGAGGAAGCCGGCGAGGAGCGGGATGCCCAGGAAGATGACGACGTTGAGGGCGATCTCCCACATCGAGATGTCGAGGCGGCTGCCGTCGCCGAGGCCGAGCCAGCCGGGGAGCAGGTCGAGGTAGAACCAGCCGAGCAGGCCGAAGGCCAGGACCTGGAAGACGGAGTTGAGGGCGACGAGGACGGCGGCGGCCTCGCGGTCGCCGCAGGCCAGGTCGTTCCAGATGATGACCATGGCGATGCAGCGGGCCAGGCCGACGATGATCAGCCCCGTGCGGTACTCGGGCAGGTCGGGCAGGAAGATCCAGGCGAGGGCGAACATCACGGCCGGGCCGACGAGCCAGTTGATCACCAGCGAGGAGACCATCAGCCGCTTGTCGCCGGTGACGGCGTCCAGCTTGTCGTAGCGGACCTTGGCCAGGACCGGGTACATCATGATCAGCAGACCGAGCGCGATGGGCAGCGAGATGCCGCCGATCTCCACGGCGGCCAGGGCGTCGTTCATCCCGGGGACGAGCCGGCCCAGGCCCAGGCCCGCGGCCATGGCGATCAGGATCCACACCGCGAGGAAGCGGTCGAGGGTGGAGAGCTTCGCGACGACGGAGGAACCGGGTTCCTCCGTGGCCGGCGCGAGGGGCGGGTCGGTGCGGGTCACGGGCAGGACCTTTTCGTGTCGGCGGCCTGGGTGGCGCGGGCGGTGCGGGCCAGCTCGGCGAACGAGACGGCCAGGGCTTCGATGACGTCGGGCCGCAGCTTGTAGTACGTGTAGCGGCCGCAGGGCTCGGTTTCGACGACTCCGGCCTCGCGGAGCACCCGCAGATGGTTGGAAAGATTCGTCTGGCGGGCGCCGGTCTCCTCGACCAGGTGCGTGGTGCAGAGGGTCTCGCTGGCTAGCAGCGTCACGATTCTCAGCCTGAGCGGGTCCGCCAGCACCCGGATCAGTTCAGTGTCGACTGACGTCATCATGGACTGATACTCTCACATCAGCGTCGGATGATGCCAGTGGCCTGTGGTCCGCCTGTGGCCGCCTGTGGCCAGTTGCCTCGGCCGTTCGCCGCGCGTGTGTGTTTCCGCACGACCCGCCCCTACGGCAAGAGAGAACCCGTGATGACCGAGAAGCCCTCCGTGCTCTTCGTCTGCGTCCACAACGCCGGCCGGTCCCAGATGGCCGCCGCCTGGCTGACTCACCTCGCGGGCGACCGCGTCGAGGTCCGCTCCGCCGGCTCACAGCCCGCCGCCCAGGTCAACCCCGCCGCCGTCGAGGCGATGCGCGAGGTGGGCATCGACATGTCCGCGGAGGTGCCCAAGGTGCTGACGGTGGACGCGGTGCAGGCGTCCGATGTCGTGATCACCATGGGCTGCGGCGACACCTGCCCCGTCTTCCCCGGCAAGCGCTACCTGGACTGGAAGCTGGACGACCCGGCCGGGCAGGGCGTCGACGCCGTGCGGCCCATCCGCGACGAGATCAGGAGCCGGATCGAGGGCCTGATCTCCGAGATCGCCCCGGAACCGGCGGGCTGAGCGCCGGATTCACCGTCCCTCCCCTGCCGGGGTCCCCTGGGGCCGGTACCCGCGTGGGTGCCGGCCCCAGGTGTTCCGGGGCCGCTTACGGGCTCCCGTGGGGTGGCCGGAGTCAGCGCCCGCCGGCGGCCAGCCCGGCCAGCTGTTCCGCCCCGACCGGCGGGACGGCCGTCCAGGGGAGGACGGCGGTGCGCTCGGCGTGCTCGGCGGTCACCTCGGTGAGATAACGCCCCTCGGCCCCGGCCTTGGCCGCCAGCAGCGGATCCACCGGGGAGACGGCGGCGAGGCTCTGGTTGACCACCCAGGCGAAGGGCTCGATACCGGCCCGGACGAGATCGGCCTGCAGCGCGGCGGCCTCGTGCACGGGCGTCGCCTCCGGCAGCGTCACCAGCAGGATCCGGGTGTAGCCGGGATCGGTCAGCCGGTTCAGCAGGTCCACGGCCGCGGCCGGCGGCGTCTGTCCCGTCTGCCCCGCCTGCCGGGACAGCTCGCGCTGGTAGCTCCGGGAGGCGTCGAGCAGCAGCAGGGTGTGGCCGGTGGGCGCCGTGTCGACCACGACGAACCGGTCCGCCGCCTCGGCGACGGTGCGGGCGAAGGCGTGGAAGACCGCGATCTCCTCCGTGCAGGGCGACTCCAGGTCCTCCGCCAGCAGCCGGCGGCCGTCCTCGTCCAGTGACGCCCCCGCCTCCGCCAGCACCGAGGCGGTGTAGGCGGCGGTCTCCGCGGCCGGGTCGATCCGGGTGACGCGCAGCCGGTCGGAGCCGGCGCCGGCGACCGCGTCCACATGCGCGGCCGGGTCGGTCGTGGTGAGCGTGACGGGCAGCCCGCGGCGGGCCAGTTCGACGGCCAGCGCGGCGGCCACGGTGGTCTTGCCGACCCCGCCCTTGCCCATCGTCATCACCAGACCGCTTCCGCCGGCGGCGATCTCGTCCACCAGAGCCCCCAGGCCCGGCTCGCCGGGCCGGACGGCGGCCGCGGCCTCGTCGGCCGCGGGCCGCTCCGCCGGCTCCCGGCCGAGCATGACGCGCAGCGCGGCGAGCCCGACCGGCGGCACGGGCAGCAGCGGCACCCTGTCCACCTCGGTGAGGCGCGCGAGGGCGGGCGGCAGGCGGTCCAGGGCCAATTCGGCACGCCGCTGCCAGGCGACGGCCAGGGGATCGTCCCGCCGCGCCGCGGTGAACACCCCGTTGACCACCAGCCGCTGGCGGGCGATGCCGAGCGCGCGCAGCTCGTCCGCCGTACGGGCCGCTTCGGCCAGCGGCCCGTCGTCCGGACGGGTCACCAGGACGACCGTGGTGCGCTCCGGGTCGGCGAGTGTCTCCATGGCCCGCGCGTACCGTTCCCGCTGCGCGCCCAGCTCGGACAGCGGGCCCAGGCAGGAGGCCCCGCCGGGGTTGGTCACCAGATAGCCCGACCAGGCGGCCGGCAGGCTCAGCAGCCGCAGGGTGTGCCCGGTCGGGGCGGTGTCGAACACGACGTGCTCGAAGCGCTCCGTGACCGCGGGGTCCGCCAGCAGGGCCACGAACTCGTTGAAGGCGGCGATCTCGACGGTGCAGGCGCCGGAGAGCTGCTCCTCGATCTGGTCGATCGCCGAGGCCGGCAGCGTTCCGCGGTAGGGCCCGACGACCTTCTCGCGGTACTGGGCGGCCGCGGCGGCCGGGTCGATGTTCACGGCGTACAGCCCCGGAGCGCCGGGGACGGGCACCGGGACCGGCCCCGCCTCGACGCCCAGGACCTCGCCCAGGTTGGAGGCCGGGTCGGTGCTGACCAGGAGCACCCGCCGGCCGGCGTCGGCCAGCCCGAGAGCGGTGGCCGAGGCGGTCGAGGTCTTGCCGACCCCGCCCTTGCCCGTGAAGAAGAGGTACGGCGTGGCGGCGGCGCGCAGGCCGGCCAGGGCGTCGGAGGGTGAGGGGAGGGGCGCGGGGTGCGGCGGGGGCGCCGTCGCGGGTACCGGTGCGCGGGTGGTCATGTCAGCAGCCCTCGGGGCCGCAGCCGCAGCCACCCGCGCCGCCGGGGTCCTGGGCCAGCGGCAGGCCGGGGCGTTCGGTGGGCAGGCCCGTCCACTCGGCCAGTTCCAGCCGGGTGGGGTAGCGGCCGGAGCAGCGCAGCACCCCGTCGACGAGCACGGCCGGCAGGGCCTCGTCGCCCTTCTCCTGCAGCAGCGACGTCACCTGCGCCTCCGCGGCGAACTTGCCCGGGTCGGTGGAGAGCCCGTACCGGTTCACCCCGACGCCGGCGGTGCCGAGCCACTCCACGTCGGCGGCGAACTGGGTCAGCGCCGGGTCGACCGACGGACCGCAGACTCCTGTGGAGCAGCACATCGCCGGGTCGTACACCTCGACAGCGGACATGGGGGCTCCTTTCCTCGAGCGGGCCGTCCCCGGGATCTCCCGGGGATCGGCCACACGCGACGTTACATCAGTCAAGTCTGATGTATCAATCTCCACTGATGTGATCGGGCGGCCGGCCGTGTCAGCCGCAGCAGGAACCGCCACTGCCCGCGGCCGCCGCCGCGCCGGTGCTCTCCGTGGTGGCCGGGACGGCCGGGGTGCCCTGGGCGTCCGCGGGCTTGACCGCCCGGACGATGGCGGACCACATGCCCTCGGCGACCTCGTGCGCCGGGGTGATCTCGGCATCGCCGAACCCGGCCGTCTCCAGACCCGCGCGGTACTCGGCGTAGGACAGCGCCCCGGCGATGCACCCCACGTAGTTGCCGCGCTCCGCGCGCTGCTCCGGGGTGAGGTGGTCCTCGGCCACCACGTCCGAGATGCCGATGCGGCCGCCGGGCCTCAGGACGCGGAACATCTCGGCGAAGACGGCGGGCTTGTCCACGGACAGGTTGATCACGCAGTTGGAGATCACGACGTCGATGGTGCCCGCGGGCAGCGGGATGGCCTCGATGGTGCCCTTGAGGAACTCGGCGTTGCGGGCGCCGGCCTTCTCCGCGTTGGCGAGCGCGAGGGCCAGCATCTCCTCGGTCATGTCCAGCCCGTAGGCCTTGCCGTCCGGCCCGACCCGGCGCGCGGAGAGCAGGACGTCGATGCCGCCGCCCGAGCCGAGGTCGAGCACCCGCTCGCCTTCGCGGAGTTCGGCGACGGCGAGCGGGTTGCCGCAGCCGAGGGAGGCCGCAACCGCGTCCTCGGGGAGCGCCGAGAGGTCCTCGTCGCCGTAGGTGCGGGCGCCGAAACTCTCGTCGATCTCCGTGGACCCGGATCCGCAGCAGGCCGTGCCGCCCCCGGTCACCTGGAGCGCGGCGGCGGCGTAGCCGGCACGGACGGTCTCGCGCAGATCGGACTGGTCACTCATGAGGGCTCCCCTCGATCGATTCTGCATCGATGTTCGTGGAATCAAGAGTGGGGCCTGAATCGAGAGACGTCAACATAGAAGTGCGTCGAATCAGTGTCCTCCGATCCTCCCGGATGCCCGGCGGGTCCGGCGCGGGTGCCCCCGGGGACGACTTTCGTTGCGTGCGAGCGCGACGAAAGACGGTGCCGCCGGGCCCTCCGGCTGCCTAGCGTGGTCCCGTGGATGTACGGGAGAGGGTGCGGGACGCCCGGGGGCGGCTGTTCGTACGGGCCGACTGGCCGGGGCGGCGCATCGCGGGGGAGCTGGTACTGGCGGCGCTGCTGGCGCTGTCCGGGGCGGGGCTGGAGGCGCTGGGGGACGCCGGCGGTCTCCGAGTGGCGGGCGCCGCGCTCGCGGTGGCCGTGCTCTCCCTGCTGCGGCGGTCGCTGCCGGCGACGGTGCTGGTGGTCACCGGCGCGCTGTCCGGGGTGCTCCCCGGGTTCTCTCTGCTGCTGATGGCCGCCGGCTGGTCCGCGGGCCGGCGGATCGAGGGGGTGGGGCGGGCCCTGGGGGCGTTCGGCGCGGCGTTCGTCCTCAGCACGGGGCTGACGGTGCTGGACGAGAATCCGCGGTTCGGGACGGCGCTGCCCATCCTGATCGTCTTCTCCGGCGCCTTCTTCCTGGCGACGACGGTGGTGCCCGGCCTCGCCAGCCGCTACTGGACGCAGCGCCGTACCCTGCTGCACACCCTGCGCGAGCACAACGCCCAACTGCTGCGCGAGCGCGCCATGGTCGTACGGCAGGCGCGGCTGAGGGAGCGGCAGCGCATCGCGCAGGACATGCACGACAGCCTCGGCCATCAGCTCGCGCTGATCGCCGTCCACACCGGGGCGCTGGAGGTCGACCGCGAACTGACGGGACGGCAGCGCGAGGCGGTGGGCGTGCTGCGCGAGGCGTCGGTGGCCGCGATGCACGAACTGCGCGAGGCCGTGGGCATCCTGCGGGACGGCACGGAGGGCCCGGAGCCGGCCGAGGACGCGCAGCCGGCGGCCCGGGGCGTGGCGGGCGTCGAAGGGCTCGTGGAGGCGTCGCGGGGCGCCGGGACACCGGTCGAGCTGGTGCGCTCGGGCGAGCCGCGGGACCTGCCGCCGGCCGCGGGGCACGCGGCGTACCGGATCGCCCAGGAAGGGCTGACGAACGCGCACAAGCACGCGCCGGGCGCGCCGATCACCGTGCACCTGCGGTACGAGCCGGACTCGCTGGTGATCGAGGTGGCCAACGGACCGGTGCCGGTGCCGGCGGCGGGACCCGTCCCCGTGACGGCCGGGGCCGCGGGGGGCGGCACGGCGGGGGGTGGCACGGTGGGAGGCGCGGTCCTCCGGGTGGCGGCTCCGGTCGGCGATGAGGTGAGCGGCGGCCAGGGGCTGCCCGGGCTGCGGGAACGGGCCCGGCTGGTCGGCGGGATGGTGCACGCCGGTCCGGTGGAGGACGGCGGCTTCCGGCTGGCGGGCGTACTGCCGTACGGGCCGGACCGGGGGACGGAGCGGAAAGGTCACGGAAACGCCGGAGGCGACCCGGCCGGTCCGGCGGGCCTGTACGGCATCGAGGGCGCGGCCGGCGCGGAGCTCCACGGGCCGGGCGGGGTGGTCGCCGGGGCGGTGGCCCTTCCCGTTCAGGGCGGCGCCGGGGGCGGGGGGCCCGCGGAGTACGACCCGTACCGGCCGCCGCGCGAGGTCTCCGGCGCGGTCCGCGGCGGCGGCAGGGCCGGGGGCGTGGCCACCGGCTGCGGGGTCGCGGTGCTGGTGCTGGTGGTGGCGGGTGCCCTCCTGGCGTGGGGCGTCGTCAAGATGGTCCTGGCACTGGAGGAGTCGATGATCTCGCCCAGGACCTATCGGTCGGTGCAGGTCGGGGACTCCGAGGCGGAGGTGCGGAAGAAGGTGCCGGACGGGAGCCCGTGGCTGACGGACGGACTGGAGGAGCAGGGACCGCCCCGGCCGGAGGGCTCCCGCTGTCTGGCCGTGCTGTCCACCGAGTCCTCGGCCGACTGGGCGGTCGATCCGGCGTTCCGCTTCTGCTTCCGGGACGGAAAACTGGTCCAGAAGCGGGCCTACGACGCCCGGTTGTAGCCGGCTCACGAGGGGCCGCTCCGCCGGTCCCCCGTGGCTCGCCCGGAGACCGGGTGCGGGCGCCGTCCTTGCGTCCCGCTCACGGAGACGGAGCAGGCGCAGGGTGCCGTCGGGGAAACGGCGGCCGGACAGGAGAGCTGTGATCAAGGTCCTCGTCGTCGACGACGAGCCGCTCATCAGAGCGGGCATCAGGATGATCCTCACCTCGGATCCCGGCATCGGTGTGGTGGCGGAGGCGGGCAACGGCCGGGAGGCGGTCCAACTGGCCCGTGCGCACGGTGTCGACGTCGTCCTGCTGGACCTTCAGATGCCGGTGATGGACGGGTTGTCGGCCCTCCCCGAACTGCGGCGGGCCGCGCCGGCCGCGCGGGTGCTCGTGCTCACCACCTTCGGGGAGCGGGAGAACGTCCTGCGGGCGCTGGGCACGGGCGGGGCCGGATTCCTGCTGAAGGACTCGGCTCCGGGGGAGCTGATCCGGGCGGTCCGGGCGGCGGCCGCGGGCGACGCCTATCTGTCGCCGGCGGCGACACGGCATGTCGTCGACTCACTGGCCTCGGGGGGAGCGGGTCGCGCGTCCGCACAGGCGGAGGAGGCGCGGCGGCGCCTGGAGACGCTGACCGCACGGGAGCGCGAGGTGCTGGCCCTGCTGGGCGAGGGGCTGTCGAACGCGGACGCGGGGGCGCGGATCCACATGAGCGAGGCGACGGTCAAGACCTACGTCAGCCGCATCCTCGCGAAGCTGGACTGCGAGAACCGGGTCCAGGCGGCACTGCTGGCCCGGGACGCGGGACTGGGGGCCTGAGGGACGAGGACCTGCCCGCCCGCCCGGCTGTTGCTGCCGCCGGGCGCCGCCGGTTCCGCGGCGCACGGGACCGCACCTCGCCGTGTTGCGGGCACGCGTGCGTACGCCCGGTGCGCGGGGCGGCCTTCAGCCGGGCGGCGGGGACGGCCACACGGCCGAGATGGCCGGGATGGCCGAGGGCTCCGGGGTGGCCGGTCCGTGCCGGGCGTCCGGCGGACGCGGGAATCGCGCAGGTCGGGCCGGGGCCGTGCTCTTGAGGAAGAGTTATCCACAGGGGAGTGCCCGCTGCCGGTGGGCGGGGGTACGGTCTGGGCAGTCGAGGACGGGCCCCGTGTCGGACGGCGGCCGCAGTGGCGGGGGAGGCGACAGGACATGGTGGAGACGTGTGCCGGCGGGGCGGCGGAGACGCGTACGGACGGGCCGGGCGGGGCTGCTGGGCCGGATGACGGGGCGGCCGACGCCGGGCCGGGCAGTGGCGGGCGGCTGGAGCGGGCGGACCGCCGGATTCCGGTGGTGCCGGGCTTCGCTCCCCCGGCGGCGGACTCCGCGGTCTCCCCCAAGCGGCTGGGGAAGGAACTGCGGGGGCGGACGCCGCGATCGGCGCATGGAGGTCTGCCCCCGGGGCCGGACCGGCCGGGCGCGGTCCGCGCGGTCGAGGAGTCGAACGCCGGCCGGCTGCCGGAGCTGACCCCGATCCGGGTGGGCCGGATGGCCGCGAGCCCCTTCGCCTTTCTGCGCGGCTCCGCCGGGCTGATGGCCCACGATCTGGTGGCCACGCCGGTCAGCGGAATCGGCGCCCAGCTGTGCGGGGACGCCCACGCGGCGAACTTCGGGCTGTACGGCGACGCCCGGGGCGGACTGGTCATCGACATCAACGACTTCGACGAGACGGCGTACGGCCCCTGGGAGTGGGATCTCAAACGGCTCGCGGCCTCACTGGTGCTGGCGGGCCGGCAGGGCGGGGCCGGCGAGGACAGCTGCCGCGCCGCCGCGTACGACGCCGTCGGCGCCTACCGGCGGACGATGCGGCTGCTGGCGAAACTCCCGGTGCTGGATGCCTGGAACGCCATCGCCGACGAGGAGCTCGTCTCGCACAGCGACGCCCACGATCTGCTGGGCACCCTGGAACGGGTCTCGGAGAAGGCGCGGCGCAATACGAGTGCGCGGTTCGCCGCCAAGTCCACGGAGCGGCTGCCCGGCGGCTCGCGGCGCTTCACGGACGCGCCTCCGGTGCTGCGGCGGGTGCCGGACGAGGAGGCCGCCGCCGTGGCGGGCTCGCTGGGCGAGTACCTGGGGACGCTGCCCGAGGACCGGCTGCCGCTGCTCGCGCGGTTCTCCGTGCAGGACGTGGCCTTCCGGGTCGTGGGCACCGGCAGTGTCGGACTGCGGTCCTATGTGGTGCTGCTGCTGGACCACCGGGGCGCGCCCCTCGTACTCCAGGTGAAGGAAGCCCGCCCGTCGGTGCTGCTGCCGTACCTGGAGAAGGCGGCGCTGGATCCGCGGCTGAGCCGCCCGGCCCCGGAAGCGGGCCACGAGGGCCGGCGGGTCGTGCTGGGGCAGAAGCGGATGCAGGTGGTGAGCGACGTGCTGCTCGGTTGGTCCACCGTGCGGGGCCGGCCGTTCCAGGTGCGGCAGTTCCGCAACAGGAAGGGGAGCGTGGACCCGGCGGCGCTGACCGCGGCCGAGCTCGACGACTACGGGCGGATGACCGGTGCGCTGCTGGCGCGGGCGCACGCGCACAGTGCCGATCCCCGGCTGATAGCGGGTTACTGCGGCCGGAGCGAGGAGCTGGACGAGGCGGTGGCGGCGTTCGCGGTGGCGTACGCGGACCGTACGGAGGCGGACCACGCGGAGCTCGTGGCGGCGGTGCGGAGCGGGCGGATCGCGGCGGAGACGGGGGTCTGACGGCTCCCGGGCGGACCGCCGGGCGGGAAGGCCGCGGAATGCGCGCTGCGGAGTGCGGGCGGCGGAATGCGGGCGGCGGAGGGTCTCACGGGCGGTGGCGTTGCTCGTAGGCTGTACCGGTGACGAATCCGGAAGCCGAGCAGACCGAGCCCACGCCCGAGCAGCGCGAGGCCGAGCGGGCGGCCACCCAGCGTTTGGAGCGGGCGGTGCTCGCGGCGGAACAGGCGCTCATCGAGTTCGAGATCGCGGTGGAGACCTTCCGGGTCGAGGTGGAGAACTTCTCCCGGCTGCACCACCAGCGGCTCGGCCCGATGTACTCCCGGCTGGACGAGCTGGACGCGTTGATCGCGGAGGCGGTCGCGGCGCGGACGGGCAAGCCGGAGGACGTGCGCCGGGCGGAGGAGCTTCGCGGACTGGTGCAGCCGATGCCCGGGGTGGAGGAGCTGTTCCACGGCTGGCTCGACGCGGAGGGCATCCCGCCGGAGGCGGCGGCCATGCTCACCGAGAAGCCGGTGCGGCCGCCGAGCCGGGTCCGGCCGAGCGAGGAGGCCCGGCGGATCTACCGCGAACTGGTGCGCAGGGCCCACCCGGACCTCGCCCGGGACGACGCCGAACGGCGGCGCCGGGACGCCTTCATCGCACGGGTCAACGCCGCGTACTCCCTGGGGGACGAGGAGACGCTGCGGACGCTCACCGAGGAGTGGGAGTCCGGACCGCGGCCCGCGGAGCGCGCGCCGGACCGGAGCGAGGAGCTGTACGCCCGTCTGGAATGGCTCGCCCAGCGCAAGGAGATGCTGGCCGGCCTCGCCTCGGAGCTGGAGTCGAGCGCCATCGGGCAGATGCTGAAGATGGCCCCGGACGACCCGGACAAGCTGCTGGAGGAGATCGCCGAGCAGCTGCTGGCACAGGTCTCCGAGCGCGAGGCCGCGCTGGCGAAGCTGACCGCCGAGTAGCGCTTCCGCGCCGTTTCCCGGCGCGGCGGCTCAGCTCTCCCACGGGCGGGGCGCGCCCGGTGCTCCGGGCCGCCCGAACCGGGGGCAGGGCTCGGCGGCCGTGCGCTCCCTGCTGCCCGGGGACCCCGGCGGGCCCCGGCGCGGCGTCGCGGCATCCGGCCTGTCCAAGTGCCCCGGTCCGGCCCCGTGTCCCCTGCCCGGCCCCGGCTGGCGGCCGGCAGTCACCAGGCAACGATCAGCGGTCAGCGGTCAAAGTCCAGTTCCACCCGTTCCGTCGCGGGATGCGACTGGCAGGCCAGCACATAGCCGGCGTCGAGCTCGTCCGGTTCCAGGGCGAAGTTGCGGTCCATCCGCACCTCGCCGGAGACCAGCAGGGCCCGGCAGGTGCCGCAGACACCGCCCTTGCAGGCGTAGGGGGCGTCCGAGCGGTTGCGCAGGACGGTCTCCAGCAGGGATTCGCCGCTCCGGACCGGCCAGTCGCCGGAGCGGCCGTCCAGGGTCACGGCCAGCGTGCTCTCCTCGGGGCCCGGCGTCCGCGGTGCGGCCGCGGCCGTTCCCTCCCCGGCCGTGGTGCCGTCCACATGGAAGATCTCCTGGTGCACGCGGTCGCGCCGGACTCCGAGGCCCCGCAGGGCCCGGGCGGCGCCGTCGACCAGCCCGTACGGTCCGCAGAGGAACCAGCCGTCGACACGCTCCACCGGCAGCAGCGCCGGGAGCAGGGCCGTCAGCCGTTCCGCGTCCAGGCGGCCGGAGGCCGGGCCGGTCTGCTGCTGCTCCCGGGAGAAGCTCTGCACCAGCTGGAACCGCTGCGGATAGCGGTCCTTGAGGTCCGCCAGCTCTTCCAGGAACATCGCCGAGGCCGTGGTCCGGTCGCTGCGGACGAGGCAGAAACGGGCCTCCGGTTCCCGCGCGAGCAGGGTCGCGACGATGGACAGCACGGGGGTGATGCCACTGCCGCCGACCACGGCCGCGTACGTCCCGGGGCGCGGTTCCAGGACGAACCGGCCGGCCGGGGTCATCACCTCCAGGGTGTCCCCGGCGGACAGTTCCTTGAGGGCGTGGGTGGAGAAGGCGCCGCCCTCCACGAGCCGGATGCCCACGCGCAGGGTGCCGGGACCGTCCGCGTCGGTCACCGGGGCGCAGATCGAGTAGGTTCGGCGGATCTCCGCGCCGTCGATCCGGGTGCGGAGGGTCAGATGCTGCCCCGGACGGTGGCGGAACGCCTCGCGGAGCTCGGGTGGCACGGCGAAGGTGACGGTGACCGAGTCGTCGGTCAGCCGGTCGACCGCGGCCACGCGCAGCGGATGGAACGCGCCGTGACGGGCAGCCGCGGTCATCTACAACTCCTTGAAGTGGTCGAAGGGTTCGCGGCAGGCATCACAGCGGCGCAGCGCCTTGCACGCGGTGGAGGAGAAGCGGCTCAGCAGCGTGGTGTCGGTCGAGCCGCAGTTCGGGCAGCGCAGGGACAGCTCCACCGGCACCGGCCCGCCGGCCGCGGCGGCTCCGCCGGGGCGGGGCGGCGCGATACCGGACTCCTGGAGCTTCCGGCGCCCTTCCGGGCTGATGGCGTCGGTGGTCCAGGGCGGGGAGAGGACGGTGCGGACGGTCACCTCGGGTATGCCGTCCTCCCGGAGTATCCGCTCGATGTCGGCGGCCATCGTGCCGACCGCGGGGCAGCCGGTGTACGTGGGCGTCAGTTCGACCTCGACCCGGCCGGGCCCGAGCAGCCGGAGCCCGCGGACGACACCCAGCTCGGCGAGCGTGAGCATCGGCAGCTCCGGGTCGGGCACGGAGCCGGCCAGTTCGCGCAGCCGCTCCTCCAGCGCCGTGGGGGTCACCAGGAGGCTCCGGGATGGCTGCGGTGCAGATGCTGCATCTCGGCCAGCATCCGGCCGAAGGGCTCGGTGTGCAGGCCCTGCCGTCCGGCTCCGGCCGTCCAGCCGCTGTGCCGGGGCCCTTCCGGGAGCGGGAGCGTGGCCCGCCGGAGGACGGCCGTGATCCGCTCGGACCACTCGCTCTCCAGCTCCGCCATCGCGGCCGCGTCGAGGCCGAGCCCTTCCATCGGCTGGAACAGCTCGCCGGTGAAGCGCCACAGCTCCGTCAGCCCGGCCGCCATGCGGCGGTGGCTCTCCTCGGTGCCGTCGCCCAGACGGAGGGTCCACTGCTCGGCGTGGTCGCGGTGGTAGGCGACCTCCTTGACGGCCTTGGCCGCGATCGGGGCGAAGAGCCCGCCGCCCGCGGCCAGCCGGTCGTACACCAGCTCCTGGTATACGGAGAAGTAGAGCTGGCGGGCCATGGTCCGGGCGAAGTCGCCGTTCGGCTGCTCCACGAGCTGGGTGTTGCGGAAGGCGCGCTCCTCGCGGAGGAAGGCCAGCTCGTCCTCGTCACCGGCGAGGGAGAGCAGCAGCCGGGCCTGGCCCAGCAGGTCGAGCGCGATATTGGCGAGCGCGACCTCCTCCTCCAGCACGGGGGCGTGTCCGGCCCACTCCCCCAGCCGGTGGGAGAGGACGAGGGCGTCGTCGCCGAGGGCGAGGGCGGCCGCGGCGGCGGGTGTGCCCGGGGGCGCCGGGGCGGCCGGTGCCGCCGGGGCGTTCGGTGGTGTGCTCACAGGTGCCGCACCCCCTCGGGGATCTCGTAGAACGTCGGGTGCCGGTACGGCTTGTCGGCGGAGGGCTCGAAGAACGCGTCCTTCTCGTCCGGGGAGGAGGCGGTGACGGAGGCGGACGGCACCACCCAGATCGAGACGCCCTCGGCACGCCGCGTGTAGAGATCACGGGCGTTGCGCAGGGCCATCTCGGCGTCCGGGGCGTGCAGGCTGCCGGCGTGGGTGTGGGAGAGGCCGCGGCGGCTCCGTACGAAGACCTCCCACAGCGGCCAGTCGTCGTGGTTCATGCGCTTGCCTCTCCGTGCGCGGCGGCCCTCTGCCCGCCGGCGCTCCGCTCGTCGGTCCGGTGCTCGTCGGTCCGGCGCCCGCCGGGCTCCTGCCCGGCCGCGCTGTGCTTGGCGGCGTACGCCGCCGCGGCCTCCCGCACCCAGGCGCCCTGCTCGTGTGCCCGGCGGCGCTGGGAGATCCGCTGGTCGTTGCAGGGGCCGTTGCCGCGCAGGATCTCGCGGAACTCCTGCCAGTCGATGGGCCCGAAGTCGTAGTGCCCGCGCTCCTCGTTCCAGGCCAGCTCCGGATCCGGGAGGGTCAGCCCGAGGGACTCCGCCTGCGGCACGCAGATGTCCACGAAGCGCTGCCGCAGCTCGTCGTTGGAGTGCCGCTTGATCTTCCAGGCCATGGAGCGGTCGCTGTGCGCGGACTCGGCGTCCGGGGGACCGAACATCATCAGCGAGGGCCACCACCAGCGGTCGACGGCGTCCTGCGCCATGGCGTGCTGCGCCTCGGTGCCCCGGCTGAGGGCGAGCAGGAGTTCGTACCCCTGACGCTGGTGGAAGGACTCCTCCTTGCAGATCCGCACCATCGCGCGGGCATAGGGCCCGTACGAACAGCGGCAGAGCGGGACCTGGTTGGTGATCGCCGCGCCGTCCACCAGCCACCCGATCGCACCGACGTCGGCCCAGGTGAGCGTGGGGTAGTTGAAGATGGAGGAGTACCGCTGGCGGCCGCTGTGCAGCTTGTCCAGCAGCTCCGCGCGGCTCACGCCCAGCGTCTCGGTGGCGCTGTAGAGGTACAGGCCGTGCCCGGCCTCGTCCTGCACCTTGGCCATGAGGATCGCCTTGCGGCGCAGCGAGGGGGCGCGGGTGATCCAGTTGGCCTCCGGCTGCATGCCGATGATCTCGGAGTGGGCGTGCTGCGCCATCTGCCGGACGAGGGTGGCGCGGTAGTCGTCCGGCATCCAGTCGCGGGGTTCGACGCGCTCGTCCGCCGCCACCGTCGCCTCGAAGAGCGCCCGCGCGGCTTCGGCGCCGGGCGCCTCCGGTGCCGCCCTCCCGGCCGGCGCCGTGCCGGGCCCGGCCGTCCCGGCCTCCGCCGCCGCTGTCGTCCCAGCCGCCGTCATGCCACCCCTCGTTTCCGTGATCCGGCCCCAGCGGCCACCGACCATGCGGCCCCGGACAGGGACCCAACCGACCGATCGTTCGGTTCAATGGTGCGGGGAGGGCTGTGGGGTGTCAAGGCTGTGGATAACCTGACGGTCCTGTGCCGGTCCGGAGGGCGCTGAGTACCGTTCTCCGGGACCGGGGGGAAGCCAGGGGAGAGGCGCGATGGACGCAGACGAGCACGGAGCGGCGGGGCACGCCGGGGTGGGAGCGCTGTCGTGGCCCGCCCGAATAGCCGTCGCGGTGGCCCTCGGGCTCGTCGCGGTGACGGCCCTGGTCCATCTGGCGATGGTGTTCCTGCACGTCGCGCCGGCGAACACGGTCTCCAGCCGGCACGGCGGGACGATCGACGGCTACGTCTACCCGGAGTTCGAGCAGAACTGGAAGCTGTTCGCCCCCAACCCGCTCCAGCAGAACATCGCCGTGGAGGCCCGGGCCGAGGTCATGGCGCCCGACGGCGGCGTCTCGGTCACCCGCTGGACCAGCCTCACGGCCCGGGACGCCGAGGCCATCCGCCACAACCCCGTCCCCAGCCACGTCAACCAGAACGAACTCCGCCGGGCCTGGGACTTCTTCACCGGCTCCCACGACGAGGAGAACCGCCCGAACGGGCTGCGGGGCGCGCTCTCCGAGGAGTATCTGCGGCGCATCGCCCTCTCCCGGATCGGTCCCGAGACCGCCGGTACGGAGGTGCTCCGCGTCCAGCTGCGCTCCGCCACCACTCCGGTGGCCCCGCCCGCCTGGACCACCGGCGGTGAGCGGACGGCCGGCCGGGAGGACGGGGGCGGGACGGTGCACCGCGAGCTCCCCTGGTGGCCGGCCGGCCCCGGCGACGTACCCGGCAGCGCCCGCCCCGGCCAGGCAGCGGTGGTGAGCGGCAAGTGAGCCTCTCCCGCCTCGCCGGCGCCCTCGCGCGCGGCATCACCCGGGTCACGGGCGGTGCCCTGGGCCCGTATCAGTCCGCCGTGGTGCGGATCGGGTTCTCCTTCACCTGGCTCGTCTTCCTGCTCCGCGAGTGGCCGAACCGCCGGGAGCTGTACGGCCCCGACGGGCCGTGGAGCTGGGACATGGCCCGGCAGCTGACCGACGGCAACGGCGCCTTCACGGTGCTCATGTGGTCGGACGGGCGGCTGTGGTTCGAAGCGGTGTATCTGCTGTCCGTGGCGGCGAGCGCGCTGCTGCTGCTCGGCTGGCGCACCCGCACGTTCTCCGTGCTGTTCATGGTGGGGGTGCTGTCGCTGCAGAACCGCAGCGTCTTCATGGGGGACGGCGGGGACAACGTCATCCACCTCATGGCGATCTACCTGGTGCTGACCCGCTGCGGCCGGGTCTGGTCGCTGGACGCCCGCCGCGAGCGGCGGAGGGAGCGGCGGCGCGCCGCCGCGGCCGCGGCGGGGGACGGCGGGGACGGTGGAGACGCGGGTACGGGTGCCGGCGCGCCCCGGGCCCCGCGGGACGTCACCGGCGTCATCCTCTGGTCGCTGCTCGGCCTCGCCCTCGCCCTGGCGTCCCTCCTCCCCGGGCTGGAGGCCGGCTGGGCGGTGGTGTTCTGGGGCCTCTGGCTGGTGCATGCCCTGTGGTGGGCGGTGTCCCGCCACGCGCCCGGCGGCGAACTCCGCGCGGTGCTGGACATGATCGCCAACCTGGTCCACAACGCCGCCCTGTTCGTGATCATGGCCGAGGTCTGCCTGATCTACGCCACCGCCGGCTGGTACAAGGTGCAGGGCTCGCGCTGGCAGGACGGCACCGCGCTGCACTACCCGCTCAACCTCGACTACTTCACGCCCTGGCCCGCCCTCTCCGAGGCGCTCGGCTCCAACGGCGTGATGGTGATGCTGATCACCTACGGCACGGTGATCGTCCAGGTCGCCTTCCCCTTCACGCTCTTCAACCGGCGGGTCAAGAACGTGCTGCTGGCCGCGATGATGACCGAGCACTTCGCCATCTCCGTGGTCCTCGGACTGCCCTTCTTCTCGCTGGCGATGATCGCGGCGGACGCGGTCTTCCTGCCGACCGGCTTCCTGCGGACCACGGGACGGATCACGGGACGGATCGCGGGCCGCGCCCGCGACCGGCTGCTGTCCGGCCGTCCGTCGCGGCGCGGCGAGGGCGGGGCGGGCTCCGGCGGCGGTCCGGCGGCCGGCGATCCGGAGGACCGGCGGCACCGTACCCTCGTCGGGTGAGCGGCGAGAACTCTTGCGGAGCGGAACCACCGGCGGCACCGGGCGAGCCGGTGCGGGAACCCGCCCGGCCCCGCGGACGGGAAACCGGACGGGAGGCGGGGCCGGGGACGGGGCGCGAGCCGGACGCGGAAGCAGCCCCGGAACCCGTGCAGTACGACGAGGGCTACGCCCCCGAGACCGTCGGCGTCGGGCCGCACCCGCGGCCGTGGCCCACCGGTGACCACTGGGACCCCGACCTGCTCGCGCACGGCGACCGCCGCAACGTCGTCGACCGGTACCGCTACTGGACGCGCGAGGCGATCGTCGCCGACCTGGACACCCGCCGGCACGACTTCCACATCGCGGTCGAGAACTGGTCCCACGACTTCAACATCGGCTCCGTGGTGCGCACCGCCAACGCCTTTCTGGCGAAGGAGGTGCACATCGTCGGGCGGCGGCGCTGGAACCGGCGGGGCGCGATGGTCACCGACCGGTACCAGCACGTCCGGCACCATCCGGACACCGCGGACCTGACCGCCTGGGCGGCCGCCGAGGACCTGCCCGTCATCGGTATCGACAACCTGCCCGGCTCCGTACCGCTGGAGACCACCGTGCTGCCCCGCCGCTGCGTCCTGCTGTTCGGGCAGGAGGGGCCGGGCCTCACCGAGGAGGCGCGAAAGCACGCCGCCATGGTCTGCTCGATCGCGCAGTTCGGCTCGACCCGGTCGATCAACGCGGGCGCCGCCGCGGCCATCGCCATGCACGCCTGGGTACAGGCACACGTGTTCGGCTGAGGCGGCCCGGGCGGTCTGGGCGGTCAGCCGCGGAAACCGCCCGCCGCGTCCAGGATCCGCTCCGCCACCCGGACCGAGTCCACCAGCGGGTGGAGGGCCAGCGCACGCAGCGCGGCGGCGCGCGAGCCGCTCGCCGCGGCCTCGATCGCCGACCGCTCCACGGCCTTGAGGGTCAGCATCAGCCCGAGCTGGTCCGGTGCCACGGGGCCGGTGGCCAGCGGCCGGGCGCCTCCCGCGTCCACCAGGCACGGCACCTCCACCACGGCCTCCGCGTCGAGCGCCGGCACCGCGCCGCGGCCGGGCACGTTGAGGATCAGCTTGGTCCGCTCATTGCGGGCGATCGCGCGCATCAGGGCCAGCGCCACCCGGTCGTAGCCGCCGCCGTCGAGATCGCAGCTGTCGCGCTGCCAGCCGCCGGTCGCCTCCCGGCTCTCGGCCATGTACGTCTCCTCGCGTTCGAGACGGGTGCGCTCCCAGGCCTCGTACGGATCGCCCGCGGCCCCGCCGACGGCTCCGGCGCCGGCCTCGCCGGCGTAGAAGCGGGCCTGCTGGCGGTGGAGGAACTCGCCCCGGGTCGTCTCGGCGGCGGTCACGGATGCCACCGTCTCCCGGTTGAAGTAGTAGTAGTGCAGATATTCGTTGGGCAGCGCGCCGAGGGCCCGCAGCCAGTCGGCGCCGAAGAGCTTCCCCTCCTCGAAGGACTCCAGCGCGGCGCGGTCGCCGAGCAGACGGGGCAGCAGATCGCGGCCGTCCACGGTGAGCCGGCGCAGCCAGCCCAGATGGTTGAGGCCGACGTAGTCGTAGTCCGCGCGGTCGGGGTCGGCTCCGACGGCGCGCGCGGCCCGCCGGCACAACCCCACCGGGGAGTCGCAGATGCCGATCACCCGGTCCGGCAGGCCCCGTTCGCGGAAGACCCGGCCCATGGCCTCGGTGACCATGCCCGCGGGATTGGTGAAGTTGATGACCCAGGCGTCCGGGGCGACGGCGGCGACGCGTTCGGCGATCCGTACCGCCACGGGCAGGGTGCGCAGCCCGTAGAGCACGCCCCCCGCGCCGACCGTCTCCTGGCCCAGCACGCCCTCGGTCAGTGGGATCCGCTCGTCGCGGACCCTGCCTTCCAGGCCGCCGACGCGGATGGCGGAGAAGACGAAGTCGGTGCCGCGCAGCGCCTCGTCCAGGTCGGTGGTGAGGCGGACGGCGGGCGCGGGGCCGGCCGGGCCGCCGGGTCCGTCGCCGGCCTCGGCATGGAGCGCGGTCTGGCGGGCGAGCACGGCGCCGATCGCGTCGAGCCGGCCGCGGTCGGTGTCGTACAGGACCAGTTCGGTGCAGCGGCCCGCCGGATCGCCGCTGTCGCCGAGCAACGCCCGGTACACCAGCGGTACGCGGAATCCGCCACCGCCCAGCACGGTCAGCCTCATGCCTGGACTCATGCCTGGACAACCTCCCCATCGCCTCGCACGGTGTCCGTCACACTAGGCCCTGCCCGGCCCTTCCCCCGGGGTCCGCGGCGCCCGGCGTCGCGCCTCGCCGCCGTGCCGGGCCCGTCCTCGCGTACGCCCGGTACGGGGGCGGCCCCCCGCCGTACGATGCACGGCACCGGAGGCCGCGCCGGATCCGGCGCGAACGAGCGGACAGGCGCCCCGGTGAGCAGGCCCAGCGAGAGAGGCACGAGCGTTGAGTAACACCGGAACCGCCCATCCGGCGCCGTCGCGGACGCCGATGGACCCGCTGGCCTCCGTACGGCGCGAGGACGACCCGGTGACGGACGTCTTCCTGACCGGCACCGTCTTCCTCGACATCGTCTTCACCGGGCTCGACCACGCGCCGGTGCGGGGCACCGAGACCTGGGCCCGCGGTATGGGCTCCAGCCCGGGCGGCGCGGCCAATATGGCCACCGCGCTGCGCCGGCTCGGGCTGCGGACCTCACTGGCCGCGGCCTTCGGCGACGACGTCTACGGCGACTACTGCTGGGAGAGCCTCGCGGACTGCGAGGGCATCGACCTAGGGCCCTCCCACCGCGCGCCCGGCTGGCACTCGCCGGTCACCGTCTCCATGGCGTACGAGGGCGAGCGGACGATGGTCTCGCACGGGCACGCGGCGCCCACCCCCTGCGTCAGCGTCGCCGAACGGCCGCGCTCCCTGGCCTGTGTGGCCTCCCTGGACCCGGGCCGGCGGCTGGACGACTGGGTGCGCCGGGCCCATGGCGAGGGCAGCAAGATCTTCGCGGATGTGGGCTGGGACGGAAGCGGCGTCTGGGATCCGGACACCCTGGCCGACCTCACCCACTGCCACGCCTTTCTGCCCAACGCCACCGAGGCCCAGCACTACACCCGCACCGACAGCCCCGAGGCGGCGGTGCGGGCGCTGGCGGAGCTGGTGCCGGTCGCGGTGGTCACCAAGGGGGCCGCGGGCGCGGTCGCCGTCGACGGGCTCACCGGGGAGAGCGCCGATGTGCCGGCCCTGCGCGTGGACGCCCTCGACCCGACCGGCGCGGGCGACGTCTTCATGGCCGGCTTCATCACCGGCACCCTGGCCGGCTGGCCGCTCACCGACCGGCTCGCCTTCGCCAACCTCACCGCCGCCCTCTCCGTGCAGCACTTCGGCGGATCGCTCTCCGCCCCCGGCTGGGCCGAGGTCGCCGCCTGGTGGCAGTACGCCATCAAGTGCGGCGGGCAGAGCGAGGAGGTGATGCGGCGCTACCGCTTCCTCGACGACCTGCTGCCCGCGGGCACCGCCGACTGGCCGCTGCGCCGGGCCACCCCGACGATCGGCTTCCGCGCCCCCTGAGCGGGCCGCGGGCCGCGGGCAGCCGGGCAACGGCCACCCGCGGCCTCCGCGGCGCGCGGACCGCGGAGTCACGGGACGTGCGGGTTCAGGCGGGCCGGCGCACCTCCACCGTACGGAAGCGGTTCGCCACGAAGGCCGCGTCGCACAGCGCGGCGTTCGCCGCCGGGTTTCCGCCGGAGCCGTGGAAGTCGGAGAAGGCCGCGGTCTGGTTGACGTACACCCCGCCGGTGAGGTTGAGCGACAGCTGGGCGCACTCCTCCAGGCAGACGTCCTCCACCAGCCGCTCCACCTCCTCGGAGGTGGTGTACGCGCCGACGGTCATCGCCCCGTGCTCCCGGACGGTGCGGCGCAGCAGCTCGACCCCGTCGGCCGTGGAGTCCACGGCGACGGCGAAGGCGACCGGGCCGAAGCACTCGCTGAGGAAGGCCGGCCGGTTCCCGTTGCCCTCCCACAGCTTCCGGGCGCCGTCGAGCTTGACCACGACCGGGGTGCGGACGGTGGCACCGGGGAACTCCGGGTTGGTCACCGGGCGTGAGGCGAGAGCGGTCCCGCCCAGCCCGCCGGCCTCCTCGACGCGCTTCTCCACCTGCGGATTGACGAGGGCGCCGAGCAAGGCGTTCGCCCGGGCGTCGTCACCGAGGAGCTTGTCCACGGCGGCGGCCAGGTCGGCCACCACCTCGTCGTAGGACTTCGGCCCGGCGTCCGTGGTGATGCCGTCGCGCGGGATGAGGAAGTTCTGCGGGGTGGTGCACATCTGGCCGCTGTACAGGGACAGGGAGAAGGCGAGGTTGGCCAGCATGCCGCGGTAGTCGTCGGTCGAGTCGACGACGACCGTGTTGACCCCGGCCTTCTCGGTGTACACCTGCGCCTGGACGGCGTTCTCCTCCAGCCAGTCGCCGAAGGCCGAGGAGCCGGTGTAGTCGATGATGCGGATCTCCGGGCGCGTGGCCAGCGTCTTCGCCAGGCCCTCCTCGGGAAGCTCCGCGGCCAGCGCCACCAGATTGGGGTCGAATCCGGCCTCCGCCAGCACCTCCCGGGCCGCCACCACGGTCAGGGCGAGCGGCAGGACGGCCCGCGGATGCGGTTTGACCAGCACCGGATTGCCGGTGGCCAGGGAGGCGAAGAGACCGGGGTAGCCGTTCCAGGTGGGGAAGGTGTTGCAGCCGATGAGCAGCGAGACACCGCGCGGAACGGGCGTGAAGGTCTTGGTCAGTTCGAGGGGGTCGCGCTTGCCCTGCGGCTTGGACCACTCCGCGCGCTCCGGCACCCGGACCTGCTCGGCGTAGGCGTACGCCACCGCCTCCAGGCCCCGGTCCTGGGCGTGCGGGCCGCCGGCCTGGAAGGCCATCAGGAAGGCCTGGCCGGAGGTGTGCATCACGGCGTGCGCGAACTCATGGGTGCGGGCGCTGATCCGGGCCAGGATCTCCAGGCAGACCAGGGCGCGCGTCTCCGCGCCGGCCCGCCGCCAGTCGCCCATGCCGGCCCGCATGGCCGGCAGCAGCACCTCCGCGTCGGGGTGCGGGTACTCCACGCCGAGCTCGATGCCGTACGGGGAAACCTCGCCGCCCGTCCAGGCGTCGGTGCCCGGCTGGTCCAGCTCCAGGCGGCGGCCGAGCAGCGCCTCGAAGGCCGCTTTGCCCTCCTCGGCGGCGTTCTCCCCGTAGGCCTTCGGGTGCTCCGGGTGGGGCGACCAGTACGCCCGCGTCCGGACGGCCTCCAGGGCCCGGTCGAGGGTGGGGCGGTGCCTCTCGGCGAGCTGGTGTGCGGTGAGATGGGGGGCCATGTCTGACCAACTCCTCGTCGAGCCGGAATGACGACGCGCGTGAGCGCTCCGTGAGGGACGGTGGGGTGTGGATGCGGGAACGGCTTTAGAGTAACCGAACGATCGGTCGGGACAAGGGGCTGTGGAAAACTCCGGAGAACTCCTCGTCCCCGGGTGAAAGGGATGTGCGCATGACCGCAGCCGGGCAGGCACCGGACCCCGTCGGGACGGACCGTACGGTCGCCGTCGTCGGCACCGGCACCATGGGCGCCGGCATCGCCCAGGTCGCCCTCGTGGCCGGCCATCCCGTCAAGCTGTACGACGCCGTGCCCGGCCGGGCCGCAGAGGCCGCGGAGGGCGTCGCCGCGCGCCTCGGCCGGCTGGTGGACAAGGGGCGCATGGCGCCCGCCGACCGCGACGCGGCCCGCGCCCGCCTCACCCCCGCCGCCTCGATCGCCGAACTGGCCGACGCCGCGCTCGTCGTGGAGGCCGTCGCCGAGGACGCCGGGGCCAAGCGGGAGCTGTTCACGGCCCTGGAGGAGGTGGTCGCGGACGACTGCCTCCTGGCGACCAACACCTCCTCGCTCTCCGTCACCGCCGTGGCGGGCGCCCTGCGGCTGCCGGGGCGCTTCCTCGGACTGCACTTCTTCAACCCGGCGCCGCTCATGCCGCTCGTCGAGGTCGTCAGCGGCTTCGCCACCGACGCCCCGGCGGCCGGCCGCGCGTACGCCACGGCCGCGGCCTGGGGCAAGACCCCGGTGCGCTGCGCGGACACCCCCGGCTTCATCGTGAACCGGGTCGCGCGCCCGTTCTACGCCGAGGCGTTCCGGGTGTACGAGGAGCGGGCCGCCGACCCGGCCACCCTCGACGCCGTCCTGCGCGAGTCCGGCGGCTTCCGGATGGGCCCGTTCGAACTGACCGACCTCATCGGCCAGGACGTCAACGAGGCCGTCACCCACTCCGTGTGGGAATCCTTCTTCCGTGACCCGAAGTTCACGCCCTCCCTGGCCCAGCGGCGGCTGGTGCAGTCCGGGCTGCACGGCCGCAAGTCCGGCCGCGGCTGGTACGACCACGGGGCGGACGCCGAGCGCCCCGCGCCGCACACCGCGCCGCCCTGCGAGGCCCCCGCCGTGGTCGCCGTCCACGGCGACCTGGGGCCGGCGACGGCCCTGTGCGCGCTGATCGAGGAGGCCGGAATCGAGGTCACCCGGGACCGGACGCCGTACGCCCCGGAGGGCTTCCTCGCGCTGCCCGGCGGCACCCGCCTCGCCCTGACCGACGGCTCCCCGGCCACCACCGACCAGGCCGGCACGTACATCAAGTTCGACCTGGCGCTGGACTACCGGACCGCGGCCCGCGTCGCGCTGGCCCCCTCGGAGCGGGCCGACCCCGAGGCGGTGTCGGCGGCCATCGGTCTGTTCCAGGCGCTGGGCAAGCAGGTCAGCGTGATCGATGACGTACCCGGCCTGATCGTCGCCCGCACGGTCGCCATGCTCGTGGACTTCGCCGCCGACGCGGTGGGCCGCGGGGTGGCGAGCGCCGGCGACGTCGACACCGCCATGCGGCTGGGCGTGAACTACCCGCGCGGACCGCTGGAGTGGGGCGAGGCCCTGGGGGCCCGCTGGGTGAGGAACGTCCTGTGGAACCTCGACCGGGTCCACCCCACCGGCCGCTACGCCCCGTCCCCGTACCTGCTCCGCCGGGCCGCCGCCGAAGAGAACCTGCTTGAATCATGACCATGGCCAAGCGCGACACCTACACGCCCGAGTCGCTCCTCGCGGTCGCCGTCGGGGTGTTCAACGAGCGCGGTTACGACGGCACCTCCATGGAGCACCTCTCGCAGGCCGCGGGGATCTCCAAGTCGTCGATCTACCACCACGTGCGCGGCAAGGAGGAACTGCTGCGGCGGGCCATAAGCCGGGCGCTGGACGGCCTGTTCGCCGTGCTCGACGAACCGGGCGCGCGGGAGGGCCGGGCGGTGCGGCGGCTGGAGCACGTGACCCGGCGCACCGCCGAGGTGCTGATGACCGAACTGCCGTACGTCACCCTGCTGCTGCGGGTGCGCGGCAACACCGGCACCGAGCGCTGGGCGATGGAGCGCCGCCGCGAGTTCGACCAGCGGGTCGCGGCCCTGCTCAAGCAGGCGGCGGCGGACGGCGATCTGCGCGAGGACCTCGACGCCCGGCTCGCCACCCGGCTCCTCTTCGGCATGATCAATTCCATCGCGGAGTGGTACCGCCCGGACGGCGGCGGGGCGGCCGAGCGCGAGCGGGTCGCGGACGCGGTGGTGCTCATGGCCTTCGGCGGCCTGCGCACCTCCTGAGCGAGCGGACCGGCCCGGCCGGCTCCGGCTCCGGCCGGGCACGCGGGGCGCGAGCCGGGGCTACGGCTCGGGGCCGAGGTCCGTCTCCTCGAAGACCAGCAGGGTGCGGGTGCTGAGCACCTCCGGGATCGACTGGATCCTGGTGAGCACCAGCTCCCGCAGCGCCCGGTTGTCCTCGGTGTGCACCAGCAGCAGCACGTCGAAGTCCCCGCTGACCAGGGCGATGTGGGCGGCCCCCGGCAGTTCCTGCAGCTGTTCGCGGACCCGGCGCCAGGAGTTCTGCACGATCTTGAGGGTGATGTACGCGGACGCGCCCTGGCCGGCCCGCTCCTGGTCGACCCGGGCGCTGAAGCCGCGGATCACCCCGTCCTCGACGAGGCGGTTGATCCGCGCGTAGGCGTTGGCGCGCGAGACGTGCACCTGCTCGGCGACGGACCGTATGGAGGCGCGGCCGTCCGCGCGCAGGATCCGCAGGATGTCGCGGTCGATGGAGTCGAGCGGCCGTGCGGGGGGCCTCGGCACGTCACCGGGGGCCATCTGTTCAGCCGGCATTTCCCTGCGCCACCCCCTCTTGGACGTCCTGTGCACATCCCACGCCGTGGAAAACCGTTTGTCCACAGGCTGAGGCCGCCTGTAGCCAAACTGTGCCGACGGACCGAACAATCGGTAGGGGAGTCCACCCCGCTCCGCGTCCGAAGCCCCCCGCCCCCCGGCGCATCCCGCCGGGGCAGTCCAGGAGGTGTTCGTCCATGACGGTCCTGCAGCAGACCGCCACGTCTCCCCGGCCGGTCCCGCCGCCCGCCTGGCGGCCCCGCACCGATCCCGCTCCCCTGCTGCCGGACCGGGAGCCGTTCCGCGTGCTCGGTACGCCCGCGGCCCGCGACGCCGACCCGGAGCTCCTGAAGCGCCTCTACGCCGCCCTGGTGCGCGGCCGCCGCTACAACACGCAGGCCACCGCGCTCACCCGGCAGGGCCGGCTCGCCGTCTACCCGTCCAGCACCGGGCAGGAGGCGTGCGAGGTCGCCGCCGGCCAGGTCCTGGCGGAGCGCGACTGGCTCTTCCCCAGCTACCGCGACACCCTCGCCGCCGTGGCCCGCGGTCTCGACCCCGTCCAGGCCCTCACCCTGCTGCGCGGCGACTGGCACACCGGCTACGACCCCCGCGAGCACCGGGTGGCCCCGCTGTCCACCCCGCTGGCCACCCAGCTCCCGCACGCCGTGGGCCTGGCGCACGCCGCCCGCCTCAAGGGGGACGACGTCGTGGCGCTCGCCATGGTGGGCGACGGCGGCACCAGCGAGGGCGACTTCCACGAGGCGCTGAACTTCGCCGCCGTCTGGCGGGCCCCGGTCGTCTTCCTCGTCCAGAACAACGGCTTCGCCATCTCCGTACCGCTCGCCAAGCAGACCGCGGCGCCCTCCCTGGCGCACAAGGGCGTCGGCTATGGCATCCCCGGCCGCCTGGTCGACGGCAACGACGTCGCCGCCGTCCACACCGTCCTGGACGAGGCGGTGCGGCGCGCACGCGCCGGCGGCGGGCCCACCCTCGTCGAGGCCGTCACCTACCGCATGGAGGCGCACACCAACGCCGATGACGCGACCCGCTACCGGGAGGCGGAGGAGGTCGAGGTGTGGCGCGCCCACGACCCGATAGCGCTGCTGGAGCGCGCGTTGCGGGAGGCCGGGCACCTGGGTGACGAGGACGTGGCGGCCGCGCGGGAGGCGGCCGAGGAGATGGCCGCCGGCCTGCGGGCCCGGATGAACGAGGACCCGGTGACGGAGCCCATGGACCTCTTCGAGCACGTCTACGCCCGGCGCACCTCGCAACTGCGCGAGCAGGCCGAACAGTTGCGCGCCGAGCTGGACGCCGCCGAGGAGACGGAGCAGACGGAGCAGACCCAGCACACGGAGCAGACGGGGGAGGACCACCGGTGACCACCGCACCGGCCGCCGAGAAGCCGGCCACGACCACGCGCAAGCCCGCCACCATGGCGCAGGCCCTCAACCGCGCCCTGCGCGACGCGATGGCCGCCGACCCCGCGGTGCACGTCCTGGGCGAGGACGTCGGCGCCCTCGGCGGGGTCTTCCGGATCACCGACGGGCTGACCGCCGAGTTCGGCGACGACCGCTGCACCGACACCCCGCTGGCCGAGGCGGGCATCCTCGGCACGGCCGTCGGCATGGCGATGTACGGGCTGCGGCCGGTCGTCGAGATGCAGTTCGACGCCTTCGCCTACCCGGCCTTCGAGCAACTGCTCAGCCACGTCGCCAAGATGCGGAACCGCACCCGCGGTGCCATGCCGCTGCCCATCACGGTGCGGGTCCCGTACGGCGGCGGCATCGGCGGCGTCGAGCACCACAGCGACTCCTCCGAGGCGTACTACATGGCCACGCCCGGCCTCCACGTCGTCACCCCCTCGACGGTCGCCGACGCCTACGGGCTGCTCCGCGCGTCCATCGACTCCGACGACCCGGTGGTCTTCCTGGAGCCGAAGCGGCTCTACTGGTCCAAGGCCGACTGGACCCCGGAATCGCCGGAGCCCGTCGGCCCCCTCGGCCGCGCCGCGGTCCGCCGCACCGGCCGCTCGGCGACGCTCATCTCCTACGGACCGTCCGTGCCCGTCTGCCTGGAGGCGGCCGAGGCGGCCCGCGAGGAGGGCTGGGAGCTGGAGGTCGTCGATCTGCGCACCCTGGTGCCGTTCGACGACGAGACGGTGACCGCCTCCGTCCGCCGCACCGGCCGGGCCGTCGTGGTGCACGAGGCCACCGGGTTCGCCGGCCCCGGCGCGGAGATCGCCGCCCGCGTCACCGAGCGCTGCTTCCACCATCTGGAGGCCCCGGTGCTCCGCGTCACCGGCTTCGACATCCCGTATCCGCCGCCCATGCTGGAGAAGCACCATCTGCCCGGCGTCGACCGCGTCCTGGACGCGGTGGCCCGGCTCCAGTGGGAGGCGGACTTCACCGGCCGCGAGGGGGCCCGCTGATGGCCGCCGTCCGTGAGTTCGCGCTGCCCGACCTGGGCGAGGGGCTGACCGAGGCGGAGATCGTCCGCTGGCTGGTGGAGGTGGGCGACGTCGTCGCCGTCGACCAGCCCGTCGTCGAGGTCGAGACGGCCAAGGCCATGGTGGAGGTCCCCTGTCCCTACGCGGGGGTGGTGACGGCCCGGTTCGGTGAGGAGGGCACGGAACTCCCCGTCGGCGCGGCGCTGCTGACCGTCGCCGTGGGCGCCGGGTCCGCGGCGGACGGCGGCGCGGGCTCCGGCGGCTCCGGAGACTCCGGCGGCTCGGCCGGTCCTGCGGGCCCGGCCGGATCACAGGGCACGGGGCCGGAGGGCTCCCGTGCGCCCGCCGCGGCGGTGAACGGGGCGGCCGGCGAAGCGTCCGGCAACGTCCTGGTCGGCTACGGCACGGGCGCGCCTCCCGCGCGCCGGCGCCGGGTCCGTCCCACGGGCCTCGGCGGCGGCACCGCCGCGGGCCGCGCCCCGGCGGCTCCCGGGGCCGCCGGCTCCCGGAACGGCTCGCGCCCCGGAGGCGGCTCCGCCCCGTCCGGGCCCGGCGGGACGGGCTTCCGCGAGCCGGGGGTGGAGATCGCGCCCGGAGCCACCGCCGGCCCGGCCCCCGCCGGGAGCACCGGTACCGGAGCGGCCGCTCCCGGCGTTGCCCGCGCCGTCGGCGCGGACGGAGCCCCCACCGGGACGGACCGGCGGGACGGCCCGTTGGCCGTCATCTCCCCGCTGGTGCGCCGGCTGGCCCGGGAACACGGCCTCGATCTACGGCAGTTGACGGGCTCGGGCCCCGAAGGGCTGATCCTCCGCGCCGACGTCGAGAACGCGGTACGGCGGGCGGCCGAGCGGAGCGGCCCGGCCGCGCCGGTCACGGCCCCGGACACGGCGGCCTCCGCGGACCCGCACCCGGCCGGTACCCGTGCCGGTGCTCCGGGAACCGGGGCCTCCCGGGCCTCCGCGGCTCGTACGGGCACCTCACCGGCGGCCGCGGCGGCCGGACAACGGGGCCTGCGCTCCGAGCGGATCCCGCTGCGCGGCGTGCGGGGTGCGGTCGCCGACAAGCTGTCCCGCAGCCGGAGCGAGATCCCGGACGCCACGACGTGGGTCGACGCCGACGCCACCGAGCTGCTGGCGGCGCGGGCGGCCATGAACACCCCGGGCCGCCCCAAGGTGTCGCTGCCGGCGCTGCTGGCCCGGATCTGCACGGCGGCCCTCGCCGAGTATCCGGAGCTGAACTCCACCGTGGACACCGCCGCCCGCGAGGTCGTCCGGCTCCCGGCCGTGCACCTGGGGTTCGCGGCGCAGACCGACCGGGGCCTGATGGTGCCGGTGATCCGGGACGCCCACACGCTCGGAGCCGCCGCCCTGTCGGCGGAGTTCGCCCGGCTCACGGAGGCCGCCCGCGCCGGGCGGCTCACCCCCGCCGAGCTGACCGGGGGCACCTTCACCCTCAACAACTACGGGGTCTTCGGGGTCGACGGCTCCACACCGATCATCAACCACCCCGAGGCGGCCATGCTCGGCGTCGGCCGGATCGCCCCGAAGCCCTGGGTGCACCGGGGGGAGCTGGCCGTACGGCAGGTGGTGCAGCTGTCGTTCACCTTCGACCACCGGGTGTGCGACGGCGGCACGGCCGGCGGCTTCCTGCGCTACGTCGCCGACTGCATAGAGCAGCCGGCCCTGCTCCTCCGCACGCTCTGACCCGCGCCCCCGGCCGGGCGGGCCCGGGGCCCGGACCCACCCGGCCGGGTGCATGCCCGGTCCGGGCCGGCTCGGTTCATCGGTTCCGGTACGGCCGGGTCCGGGCCGGACCCGCGCCTTCCCGTACCGGGGCCGGGTCCATGGGTGCCGCCCCGGTCCGAGCCGACCGGGTCCGGTGCTCTTCCTTCCCGCCGTGCCGGGTCCGGGCCGGCCCCGGCGGAACGCGGCCGCGGGCGCCGGAATCCGGCCCGGCGGGTGGCCGGTTGTCCGGGCCGGGCGGGGCCCGGTGATACTCGGGGCATGACTGTGCTGGTGTACGACGCCGTGGTGCTGGCCGGCGGTGCCGCGAAGCGGCTGGGCGGTGCCGACAAGCCCGGACTGCGGGTCGGCGGCCGGCCCCTGCTGGACCGGGTGCTGAGCGCCTGCGCGGACGCGGCCGGGACGGTCGTCGTCGGCTCCCGCCGTCCGACCGTACGGCCCGTGCGCTGGACGTTCGAGCAGCCGCCGGGCGGCGGTCCGCTCGCCGCGCTCAACGCCGGGGTCCGTCTGGTCGACGCCCCGGTCGTGCTCGCGCTCTCCGCCGATCTCCCCTTCCTGACGGCGGACACCGTACGGGCCCTGCTCACGGCCCTCGACGCGCCGGACGCGGACACCGATGCGGACGCCGGCGAGGGAGCGGCGACCGGCCGGCCGGAGAACGCGGACCGCCCGCCCGGCCCCGCCCGCCCCGACGGGGTGCTGCTGACCGACGCCGACGGCCGGGACCAGCCCCTCGTCGCCGTCTACCGCACCGAGCCGCTGCGCCGCGAACTCGCCCTGATCGCGGCCGAACACGGCGGCCTCGCACACCTCCCGCTGCGCCTGCTCACCGCCGGTCTGTCGCTCCGCCGGCTCCCGGCCCCCGACCCCGCCGCGGCCTTCGACTGCGACACCTGGGACCACCTTGCCGCGGCCCGGGCCCGCATCAGGGACCATGGGCGGGTGTTGGACGAATGGATTTCCGAAGTCAAGCAGGAACTCGGCATCGAGCTGGACGTGGACACCGCCGCGCTCCTCGATCTGGCCCGTGACGCCGCCCACGGGGTCGCCCGGCCCGCCGCCCCGCTGACCACCTTCCTGGTGGGGTACGCGGCCGGTCACTCCGGGGGTGGTCCCGAGCAGGTACTGGCCAACGTCCGCCGGGCCGCGGCGCTCGCCGCGCGCTGGGCCGAGGAGGCGGGCGAGGCCCCGGGGAAGACCGACGGATGACGCACCGGGGAGCGGACCGCGGTGCCGCCGGCGCCGACCGGGACGTCGACGAAGCCCTCGCGATCGCCAACGACGGCCTGTCGTCGCCGCGTACGGCCGTGACGCCGTCCGCGGGACGCGCCGCGGAGCCGGTGTCCGGCACCGGGGACCATGCCCGGGCGTCGGCCGGACCGCCCGGCGGACCGTCCTCCGGGTCCCCCGGGGAACCGCTCGCCGGGCAGGACGACGCCTGGGATCCCTGGGAACGGATCAACGGTGAGGAACCCCCGGACGCAACGGCGTCCCGCACCCGGCGGCCCGGACCGGCCTCCGGCGGGCGGCCGGGCGACGGGCACGACCGCGACCACGGGCACGACCGCGACCACGGGCACGGCCACGACCACGGACAGGGAGACGAGCACGGGTACGGGCGCCCCGGCGCGACCGCTCCCGGGCCCCCGGATGCCCGGGCGGGCCGCGCCGGGCACACCGGGGGGCCGGGCACCCCGGGGTCGTCACCGGGGGAACGCCCCGGGCACCGGCACGGAGCCATGCCGTGGGCCGAGGCCCGCGCCACCGCCGCCCGTGCGGTGCGCGGTCCGCTGACCCCGGAGGTCCGTCAACTCCCGGCAGCGCTGGGCAAGGTGCTCGCCGAGCCGCTCACCGCGCTCACCGATCTGCCGTCCTTCGACTCCTCCGCGATGGACGGCTGGGCCGTGTCCGGCCCGGGCCCCTGGCGGATCGACACCGGCGGGCCGGGCGTCCTGGCCGGGGACGACGGCCTCGTACCGCTGGAGGACGGCCACGCGGTCCGTATCGCGACGGGGGCGCGGGTGCCGCCGGGCACCACCGGCGTCCTCCGCAGCGAGTACGGCGAGATCCGCCGGCGCCCGGCCGCCCGAGGAGCCGGTCCCGGCCCGGGCCGAGCGGGCGGCGAGGATGCCCGCGGCCGTGCCGCCGCCGCCGGCGGCACGGCGCGCGGCGGCGAGGACGGCGCGCAGGACGGCCCGGGGGACGGCACCCAGGACGGTTGGCGGGACGGTCACCGGGACGACTCGGGGAAGAGGCATGGGGACGGCCCGGGGAACGGCACCCAGGACGGCTCGGGGAACGGTCACCAAGACGGCTCGGGGAACGGTCACCAGGGCGGCCCGGGGTACGCCCGCCGGGACGGCAGCCGCGGCAGCGGTGCGGCGGCGGTCCACCGGACCGTCAACTCCCGCGAATCCCGCGAAGGCAGACGGAACACGGCCGGCTCCCCCGCCCACCCCGCCGCCGCCCACCACGGCCCCACCACTCGGGCACCCGCCCGACCCGGGGCCCCCGCCGAAACGCCCGCCGGCCCCGAAACCGCCGCCACCCCGGAGGCCCCGGAGGCCCCGGAGACCCCCGCCCCCGGCGAGGCCTGGCTGCACACCACCGGTGGCCGTACCGTCGTGCCCGGCCAGGACATCCGCCCGCGCGGCCAGGAGTGCCGCAGCGGTGACCGGCTGCTGGCAGCCGGGACGGCCGTCACCCCGGCGGTGCTCGGCCTCGCCGCCGCCGCGGGCTACGACGAGCTGCGGACGGTCCGCCGCCCGCGCGTGGAGGTGCTGGTGCTCGGCGACGAGCTGCTGCACTCCGGGCTCCCCCGCGACGGCCGCATCCGCGACGCCCTCGGCCCCATGCTCGGCCCCTGGCTGGAGGCACTCGGCGCGGAGGTCACCGGAACCCACCGGCTCGGCGACGATGCCGAGGTCCTGCACACCGCGGTCACGGAATCGGACGCCGACGTGATCGTCACCACCGGCGGTACGGCCGCCGGCCCGGTCGACCATGTGCACCCCGTGCTGCGCCGCGCCGGGGCCGAGGTGCTGGTGGACGGTGTCGCCGTGCGCCCCGGCCATCCCATGCTGCTGGCCCGGCTCGCGGCCGGCCGGCACCTGGTCGGCCTGCCCGGCAACCCGCTCGCAGCCGTCTCGGGGCTGCTGACGCTCGTCGAGCCCCTGCTCCGCACGCTCTCCGGGCGTGCCCCGCGCACCGCCGCGTACGCGCCGCTGGCGGAGGGCGCGCCGGGCCATCCCCGGGACACCCGCCTGGTGCCCGTGGTCCGCCGCACCGGCATCCCGGAGGCGTCCCCGTCCGGCACCCGGGCCGTCACGAGGACCGGCACCCGGACCGGCACCCGGACCGGCACCCGGACCGGCGCCGCGACCAGCGCCGCGACCAGCGCCGCGACCGCCCACCGGGCGGTGCCGCTGCGCTTCAACGGACCGGCTATGCTCCGCGGGATCGCCGCCGCCGACGGGCTCGCCGTCGTCCCGCCGGGCGGCGCCGTGGACGGGTCCATGGCGGAGATTCTCGAACTCCCCTGGTTCGAGGGGGAAACCGAGTGAAGCTGCCCAGTTACGACATCGCCGCACGGGACGCCTCGGACGCCACCGGCTTCCGCATCCAGCTGCCGCGCCGCATCGCCGCGCACCCCTTGCGCCAGGTGGTGCGGCGGCTGCTGCTGGCGCTGCTGGTCCTGGTGACCACCGTGCTGATCGTCTACGTGGACCGCGAGGGCTACACCGACAACACCGACAAGAGCGTCGACTTCCTCGACGCCGCCTACTACGCCACCGTCACCCTCTCCACCACCGGCTACGGCGACATCATCCCGGCGAGCGACAGTGCCCGGCTCGTCAACATCTTCGCGGTGACGCCGCTGCGGGTGATGTTCCTGATCATCCTGGTCGGCACGACCCTGGAGGTCCTCACGGAGCGCACCCGTGAGGAGTGGCGGCTGGCCCGCTGGAGGACCCACTTGCGCGACCACACCGTCATCATCGGCTTCGGCACCAAGGGGCGTTCGGCCGTGCAGACCCTGAACGCCAAGGGGCTGCCGAAGGACCAGGTCGTCATCGTCGACCCGAGCAGCAAGGTGATCGACTCGGCCAACGCCGAGGGCTTCGTGGGCGTGATAGGGGACGCTACCCGCAGCGACGTCCTGCTGCGCGCCGAGGCGCAGAAGGCCCGCCAGATCATCATCGCCACCCAGCGCGACGACACCGCCGTCCTCGTCACCCTGACGGCCCGGCAGCTCAACCGGGCGGCGAAGATCGTTGCGGCCGTCCGGGAGGAGGAGAACGCGCCGCTGCTGCGCCAGTCCGGCGCGGACGCCGTGATCACCAGCGCCAGCGCGGCCGGCCGGCTGCTCGGCCTCTCCTCCCTCAGCCCGAGCGCGGGCATGGTCATGGAGGACCTCATCCAGCAGGGCAGCGGGCTCGACCTCGTCGAGCGCCCGGTGGTCAAGGCCGAAGTGGGCCGTTCCGTACGGGAGACGGAGGACCTGGTGGTCTCCGTCCTCCGCGGCCACCGGCTGCTCGCCTACGACGACCCGACCGCGAGCCCGCTGCGCTCCACCGACCGCCTCATCACCATCGTCCGGGCCCGCCCCCGAGCGCAGGCCGCGGAGCCGGAGGACCGCCGTCCGCGGGAGTAGCCTCGCGGACATGTCCATTCACGCGATCACCATCCCCGAACCCGGCGGACCCGAGGCCCTGGTGTGGGCCCCGGTGCCGGATCCCGTACCCGCCGCGGGGGAGGTGCTGGTCGAGGTGGCGGCCAGTGCCGTCAACCGCGCCGACGTCCTTCAGCGCCAGGGTTACTACGATCCGCCGCGGGGCGCCTCGCCGTACCCCGGACTGGAGTGCTCCGGACGGATCGCGGCACTGGGCCCGGGCGTCGCCGGCTGGTCCGTGGGCGACGAGGTGTGCGCGCTGCTCTCGGGCGGCGGTTACGCGGAGAAGGTGGCCGTGCCGGCCGGTCAGCTGCTGCCGCTGCCGGAGGGCGTCGACGCGGTGACGGCCGCGGCCCTGCCGGAGGTCGCCTGCACGGTCTGGTCCAACGTCTTCATGATCGCCCACCTCCGGCCCGGCGACACCCTGCTGGTGCACGGCGGGGCGAGCGGCATCGGCACCATGGCGGTCCAGCTGGCGAAGGCGGCCGGGGCCCGGGTCGCGGTCACCGCGGGCAGCGCGGAGAAGCTGGAACGCTGCCGGGAGCTGGGCGCGGACATCCTGATCAACTACCGCGAGCAGGACTTCGTCCAGGAGCTGCGCCGGGCCACCGAGGGCGCGGGGGCCGATGTCATCCTGGACATCATCGGCGCCAAGTACCTGGACCGGAACGTGAAGGCCCTGGCGGTCAACGGCCGGCTCGCCATCATCGGCCTCCAGGGCGGCGTCAAGGGGGAACTCAACCTGGGCGCCCTGCTGACGAAGCGGGCCGCCGTCACCGCCACCTCGCTGCGCGCCCGCCCGGAGGCGGAGAAGGCGTCGATCGTCGCGGCGGTGCGCGAGCACGTGTGGCCGCTGATCGCGGCGGGCCGGGTGCGGCCGGTCGTGGACCGCACGGTGCCGATGCGGGACGCCGCCGAGGCGCACCGGGTGATGGAGGCCGGCGGCCACGTCGGCAAGATCCTGCTGGTGCCGTAGCGGCGCCTGCCCGTGGCGCCTGTCCGTGGCGCCCGGCGCACTGCGGGCGCGACGCCAGGGGGCCGGGGCGGCCCGGCTGCCGGCCCGGGCCCGGTGATCGGGATGCCGGGACGGTTCCCCCGTGTGACGCTGGACACCGTCCTGCCGTTTCGGTCCGGGAAGGGGTCCGGCGGTGACTCCGGTGTTCCGTTCCCGGCTCGCGTCGGGACTGCTGGCAGCCGCGGTGCTTCTTCCCGCGCCCCTCGTCCTTCTGCACGACCGCCTCTCCGGCGACGCGGAGCCGCGGGCCGCCGCCTCCCCCACCGCCCGTCACGAGGCCGGGGGCTCCGCGGGACGGCGGGCCGCCGAGGGGCGCGCCCGGCCGGGGCGGACCGGGCCCCCGGAGCCCCCGGCGGAGTCCGGCCCTCCCGCCCGCACTCCGCCGGGTGGCCTCCCGCCGTGGGAGCCGCCCGCGCGGGACCACGGGCCGGCGGCCGGGGGGCCGCCCTCCGATGTCTTTCCGTACGGATACGGATACGGATATGGATACGGAGACGGGTACGAGCCGTACCCGTCCGGCCCGCGTCCGTACGAGTGGGGCCCCGGCCGCCCGACACCGCCGGAGAAGGAGCCGGACGGCGGTACGGAAGCGGGCGGCGCCGGCGACGCCACGGACGCCGGCCCCGGCCCCGGCGCGGACACCGGAACCGGGACTCCGGCCGCCGTGCCGGCCGGCCGCCCGGCGGTACGGGTGCTGCCGCTCGGCACCGGTCTGCTGCTGATCGGTCTGGGGCTCGGCTACATCGGCTTCCGGCTGCGCCGCGACTGAAAACGGCGGGCCGCTTCGGTCCGCCCCTGTCCGCCCCCTGTCCCGCCGTCCGCTCCCTTCCACTCCCCTCCGTCCCCGTCCGTCTCTGTCCGCTCGTTTCCGCTCGTTTCTGTCCGTGTCCGCCTGTGTCCACCCGTGCCCGCCCCGTCCCGGTCCGGCTGTGAGGATCGTCTCGTCGAGCCCCTCCCCGCCCTCCCCGCGCCGTGTGCGCGAGAATGGCCGCATGGAGAAGCCGAGGAATGAACGGTCGCAGGAGAGCTCCCATGTCCTGGTCGTGGGACCGGACGGGATGGCTCTCGGAAGCGCCGCTTCCGATGGCGGGGAGGAGCAGGACGAGTCCCGCGAGACCCCCCTGACGGAGATGGTCGAACAGCCCGCCAAGGTCATGCGCATCGGCAGCATGATCAAGCAACTGCTCGAAGAGGTCCGGTCGGCTCCTCTCGACGAGGCGAGCCGGGTACGGCTCAAGGAAATCCACGCGAGCTCCGTCAAGGAGCTGGAGGACGGCCTCGCACCGGAGCTGGTGGAGGAGCTGGAGCGGCTCTCGCTGCCGTTCACCGACGACGCGGTGCCCACCGACGCCGAACTGCGCATCGCCCAGGCCCAGTTGGTCGGCTGGCTGGAGGGCCTCTTCCACGGCATCCAGACCGCCCTGTTCGCCCAGCAGATGGCGGCCCGCGCCCAGCTGGAGCAGATGCGCCGCGCCCTGCCCCCGGGCGTCCATCTGCCGGACCAGGAGGGCGAGGAGGAGGACGGCCGGCCCGGCGGCGGCGCGCGCTCGGGCCCGTACCTCTGATCCACCGCGGCTCTCGCGGACGTGGTTCCGCGGGGCGGCGCCCGGGCCCGTGAACGGAAGCGGCCGGGGCCCGGCACGTACGGCGCGCATCGCGCGCCGCGTGCCGGGCCCCGGCCGTCGTCTTCCCCGGACCGTCCGGACCGCGGGGACCGCCCGGACTACTCGGGCTTGCCCGTGGCGACGGTCAGCGTGATCGTGTCCTTGTCCGGGTCGAAGGGGTCACCCTGGCGGGGGACCTGCTCCAGGACCGCGTTCTTCCCCCAAATGGAGGAATCCTCGTACTCGAGCTCGTTGTACTTCCAGCCCGCCTGGTTCATGCAGTCCTTCACCGACGCGATGTGGCGGAAGCGCAGATCCGGCATGGACACCGCGTCCTTGTCGTCGTAGTGCTCATACGCGTCGGTGCACTTCTCGGCGTCGATCGTCCGGCTCTTGTCCTCCGGGATCTCCTTGGCGGGCGCGGCCTCACCGCCCTCACCGGTCTGGCCGCCGGAGGGGTCCGCGGACTGGCTGGTCCCCCCGCCGCCGACCGGCTTCCCCGCGTCGTCGTCGTTGTTGAGGACGAGAGCCGTGATCAGACCGCCGACGGCCAGCAGCGCCACGGCGACGGCGCCCACCACGACCGGCATGTTGCTCTTGCCGCCGCCCGCGCCGCTCCCGCCGGCCGGCGGCGAGAGGTTGTACGGCGCGCCCGGTCCGGAGGGGCCGTACGGGGAGGGCGTCGGATAGCCCTGCTGCCCCATCGGGTAGCTGGGGGGCGGCGGAGTGGACGGACCGAAGCCGCCCGGGCCCGCGAGACCCGGCACGGGCGACGGCTGGTACGGCATCTGCACGCCCGGAGCCCCGGGAGCACCCGGCACCCCGTGCGCGGACGCGGCGGGGTTCTGCTGGTCGAGCGGCGGGAAGACCGCCGAGCCGACCCCGGCGCCGCTGTTCCGGGCTCCGCCGCCGACGATCGCCGGGGCGGCGCCGGTCTGGCCCGCGGATGCCACCCGCGCGCATTCCTGGCGCATCGCCTCCGCCGTCGGGAACCGCTCGTTCGGGTTCTTCTTCAGCGCCCGGGCGATGAGCGCGTCCACCGCCGGCGGCAGCGAGCGGTTGACGGACGACGGGACGGGCGGCTCCTCCTGCACATGCGCGTACGCGATGGCCAGCGGGGAGTCCGCGTCGAACGGCAGCTGCCCGGTGAGCAGCTCGAAGAGCATGATGCCGACGGAGTAGAGGTCGGAGCGGGCGTCGACGCCGCGCCCCAGCGCCTGCTCCGGCGAGAGGTACTGCGGGGTGCCGACGACCATGCCGGTCTGCGTCATCGACGTGACCCCGGACTGCATGGCCCGCGCGATGCCGAAGTCCATGACCTTGACCACATCGCGCCGGTTCATCATGACGTTGCCCGGCTTGATGTCCCGGTGGACCAGGCCCATCTCATGGCTGACCTCGAGGGCCGCCAGCACGTCGCCCGCGATCCGCAGGGCCTTGTCGGCGGGCATCGCGCCGTACCGGGCGATGTCCTCGTCGAGCACGGAGCGCAGCGGGCGGCCCTCGACGTACTCCATGACGATGTACGGCATCTTGCCGCCGCCCTCGGCGTCGGAGAGGGTGTCCTCACCGGTGTCGAAGACGGAGACGATGTTGGTGTGCGAGAGCTTCGCGACCGACTGCGCCTCGCGCCGGAAACGCTCGCGGAACGCCTCCTCGCGGCCCAGCTCGGTGTGCAGGACCTTGATCGCCACCTGCCGGTCCAGCACGGTGTCGTAGGCCAGGTGCACGGAGGCCATCCCGCCCGCGCCGAGCAGGTCGCGCAGCCGGTACCGTCCGCCCGCGACCGAGCGCCCCTCGTAGCGGCCCTGCCCGCCGTCCTCGCTCATGTGACTGACTCCCCCTGTGCGGACGGCCGTGCTGATGCGGGCCCCGGCCGGCTGCTCGAACAACCATGATTACCGGCCAAGTCTGCCGCAGGGGTCGGCCACGTCAAGCCGGGTGCCCGTTCCGTGACCGGATGGGCGAGAAGAGTTCGAGAAGCGTTACAGCATCACCACGGTCGGGCGGAGGATTTGCCTCCGCAGCCCCTCAGCGGTTTGGATGGTCTGTCCACCGGGGAACGGCGCGCCGCGCGGAGGCTGTAGCGTGCCTACCGGAAGACCCCTGGGTCCCCGAGCCGGCGGCAGGGGATTCGGCGAGGGGATCCCGGCCGCGTTACAGCGGACAGATGACTACGGCGAGGACTGATGGCACAGACGCGCTCCGGGGGCCCGTCCGAATCCGAACCGGCGAACGGCGGCAACGGGAACGGCAACGGCTCCGGTGACTCCCCCGAGCTGTGGGGCGACGGCGGACTGGTCGGGGACGGGCGCTACCGCCTGACCCACCGGCTCGGCCGCGGCGGCATGGCGGAGGTCTTCGCCGCCGAGGACGTACGGCTCGGCCGTACGGTGGCGGTGAAGCTGCTGCGCTCCGATCTCGCGGAGGACCCGGTCTCCAAGGCCCGCTTCACGCGCGAGGCCCAGTCGGTGGCCGGACTCAACCACCACGCGGTGGTGGCGGTCTACGACTCCGGCGAGGACGTGACCGGCGGCAGCACCGTCCCCTACATCGTCATGGAGCTCGTCGAGGGCCGGACGATCCGGGATCTGCTGATCGACTCCGAGGCGCCGCCGCCGGACCAGGCGCTGATCATCGTCTCGGGCGTGCTGGAGGCGCTGGCCTACAGCCACCACCACGGCATCGTGCACCGCGACATCAAGCCCGCGAACGTGATCATCACCAACACGGGCGCGGTCAAGGTCATGGACTTCGGGATCGCCCGCGCGCTGCACGGCGCGCAGTCCACGATGACCCAGACCGGCATGGTCATGGGCACCCCGCAGTACCTCTCGCCGGAGCAGGCCCTCGGCAAGACCGTCGACACCCGCTCCGACCTGTACGCCACCGGCTGCCTGCTCTACGAGCTGCTGGCGCACCGCCCGCCGTTCACCGGCGAGAGCCCGCTGTCGGTGGTCTACCAGCACGTCCAGGACATCCCGGTGCCCCCGTCCCGGGTGTCGGACGCGGTGCCGCCGGAGCTGGACGGGCTGGTGATGCGCTCGCTGGCCAAGGACCCGGACGACCGCTTCCAGACCGCCGAGGAGATGCGCGGGCTGGCGCAGTACGCCCTGCAGATGCTGACCGCGCACGGCGGCCACACGGGCACCTGGGACACCGGCACGGTCGCCGTGGCGGGGGCCGCCCCGACGGCCGGCATGGCCGCCGGCGCGACCGCCATGATGCCGGCGAGCGGCGGCGACACCTCGCAGATCCCCGCCCCGCTGCTGGGCCCGCCGCGGGGCGACGACGGAGGCTTCGACGGCACCCGCTACGGCGGCGGCCGGGGCGGCTCCGGCGGGGGCCGCGGCCCGGTGCTGCTCGTGGCGGCGCTGGCCGCGATCATCCTCACGGTCGGGATCATCTTCGCGCTCAACGGGACCGGCGAAGACCAGGAGCAGGACCAGAAGCCGTCGCCGACGGTCTCCCGCAGCCAGGACACCGAGAAGTCGCAGTCGCCGGAGGACGAGGCCTCCCAGGACCAGCAGACGGCCCCCGAGACCGGCGGCCAGAACGAGGACTACACGCCGGAACAGCCGAGCGGCGAGTACACCCCGTCCCAGTCGCCCACCGGCGAGGAGACGCCGAGCGCCTCGACCTCGCCCCCGGCGTCGACCCCGTCCCAGAGCACGTCGAGCGATCCGGGCGGTGAACCGGGCGACTCCGGCGACCCGGGCGGCGAACCGGGCGGTGACCCGGGCGGCGCCGGCGGTGACCCGGGCGGCGCGGGCGGCGACGGAGGGGTGATCGAGGGCGGAGAGGCCGACGGCTGACCGGGCCCGGGGCTTCCCCGGCCGGTTGCCCGCTCCGCAGCGGTTTTCACGGCCCCCGTCCGTACCGGACCACCGCGTCCGGTACGGGCGGGGGCCTTTCGCCGTCCGGAGCCGCCCCGTCCCTCAGGTGGTGAACGCGTCGCGCACCGCGTCGTAGTGCTCGGTCCACCACACGGCCAGGGCCGCCGCCGCCGGGAACTGGGCGTCGGCGCGCGGGTCGCGCAGTTCGTAGCGCCAGCGCAGCATCCAGAAGTCGTTCAGCCGTTCCCACCACACCCGGTGCACGGCCGCGGCCAGTTCGGCCGCGTCCGCCCCGGAGGCCCGCCGGTAGCCGCGCGCGTAGGCGCGGACCTTGGGCAGCGCGAGGGGGCCGCGGGGGCGGACGAAGAAGATGGCCGCGGCCCGTACGGCCTCCTCGGCGCGCGGCTGGACGCTGAGCCGGTCCCAGTCGACGACCGCGGCCGGTTCCGCGCCCCGGTAGAGGAGGTTCAGCGGGTGGAAGTCGCCGTGCACCCAGCCCGCGGCGGGTTCGGCGCCCGGCCGGGGGCGCCGGTGGGCGTGGCGGCGGAGCAGGGCGCGCCGTTCGGTGAGCCGGTGCTCGGCGAGTTCGTCGAAGGCGTCGCGCCGGGGACGGCGGCGGGCGCGGGCCAGGAGTTCGTCGATCAGGGCGTAGGTGTCTGCGGGTTCGGCGCTGGCCAGGGCGGGCGGGCTGGTGGGCGAGGCGGGGCGGCGCTGGCCGGGTAAGCGGAGGCGGTCGCCGGGGCCGGTGGCGCCCGGCCCCGGTGCGGCCGGCGGCGCGGGCGGCATGATCCGTTCCAGCGCGCTGTGCATCCGGCCGAGGAGTTCACCGAGGTGTCCGCACTCGGTGCGGGCGAGCTGGGCCCCGTAGCGGTGCCGGCCGTCGATCCAGGGGTGCAGGGCGAAGCAGCGGCCGCCGGTGACGGCGACGGTGGAGCCGGCGGTGTCGGCCAGCGGCGGGGCCACGGGCAGGCCGAGGGCGGCGAGCCGGGCGGTCGCGCGGTGCTGGCGGGCGATGGCGGGGCTGTCGCCGTCGAGATGGTGTTTGAGGAAGAAGCGGCCGCGGGTGGTGGTCAGGGCGTAGCCGCGGTTGAGTAGGCCCTGGGTCACCCGTTCGCAGGAGAGCGCCTCGCCGAGCCCGTAGCGGCGCAGCAGCACGGCCAGGGTGTCCGCCCCGGGGCTCTCCGCGCCGGGGCCGCCGGGGCCGAAGTCCCCGTACCCGCCGTCTTCGCCGTCCGGCCGGAGCGCCGGCGCGGTGGCCCCGGCCCGGGTGACCGGGCCCGGGAGGGGGTCCGGGACGGGGTCCGGCGGAGCGGGGGCAACGGATGAGCGCGGCACCTGTCAAATGTTAGATCACGCTGCGTACCCGATCCGGAACCGGGGCCTCAACAAGAAGGGCCCACGGCGCGGCTTTCCTCCGCGGGCTCTTCCCGTGCTCTTGCCCGCCGGGTTAACGTGCCGTTGTCCCGGCTGCCGCGGGGCTGTGACCAGTGGTGTTCCCCGACTTTCCCGATTTACTTGGAAATCCAAGCAAAATCCCAGGTCAGAAGGGGTTTCGCAGGAATGCGAACCACTGGGTAACGTGCGTCCTGCGGCCGGAGCCGGGCGCCTGTCACACCCGGTCCGGCAGTCGCACCCACCCCGTGCGCCGCTCGAATCGGGTGAGCCCCCCCTGCCGTCGGCAAGGGGACCTACTGGGCCACCGGCGACCCCGGGGGCCGGACAGACGGAGGAGCACACCGTGACCGTGGAGAGCACGGCGGGGCGCAAGCCACGCCGCACCACAGCGAAGCGCGCCGGCGCCAAGAAGCCGCCGGCAGCGGCAGCCGCGTCGGCCGCCGCCGGGCAGCCGGAGCTCGTACAGCTGCTGACCCCCGAGGGCAAGCGCGTCGAGCACCCCGAGTACTCCATCGACCTCGGCCCGGAGGAACTGCGCGGGCTGTACCGGGACATGGTGCTGACCCGCCGCTTCGACGCCGAGGCCACCGCGCTCCAGCGCCAGGGCGAGCTGGGCCTGTGGGCCTCGCTGCTGGGCCAGGAGGCCGCGCAGATCGGCTCCGGCCGCGCGCTGCGGGACGACGACTACGTCTTCCCCACCTACCGCGAGCACGGCGTCGCCTGGTGCCGGGGCGTGGACCCGACCAACCTGCTGGGGATGTTCCGCGGTGTGAACAACGGCGGCTGGGACCCGACGAGCAACAACTTCCACCTCTACACGATCGTCATCGGCTCGCAGGCGCTGCACGCCACCGGCTACGCCATGGGCGTGGCCAAGGACGGCGCCGACTCCGCCGTGATCGCCTACTTCGGCGACGGCGCGAGCAGCCAGGGCGACGTGGCCGAGGCGTTCACCTTCTCCGCGGTCTACAACGCCCCGGTGGTCTTCTTCTGCCAGAACAACCAGTGGGCCATCTCCGAGCCCACCGAGCGGCAGACCCGCGTCCCGCTCTACCAGCGCGCCCAGGGCTACGGCTTCCCCGGCGTCCGGGTCGACGGCAACGACGTCCTGGCCTGCCTCGCCGTCACCCGCTCCGCGCTGGAGCGCGCCCGCCGCGGCGAGGGCCCGACCCTCGTCGAGGCGTTCACCTACCGCATGGGCGCCCACACCACCTCCGACGACCCGACCAAGTACCGGCGGGACGAGGAGCGGGAGGCCTGGGAGGCCAAGGACCCGATCCTGCGGCTGCGCGCCTACCTGGAGGCCGAGGGCATCGCCGACGCGGCGTTCCTCGCCGCGCTGGACCAGGAGAGCGAGGAGCTGGGCCGCCATGTGCGCGAGGCGATCCGGCTGATGCCGGACCCCGACACCACGGCGATCTTCGAGAACATCTACGCGGACGGCCACGCCCTGGTCGATGAGGAACGCGCGCAGTTCGCCGCCTACCAGGCGTCCTTCGCCGAGGAGGGCAACTGACATGGCCGCCGAGAAGATCATGAAGCTTCCCATCGCCAAGGCGATCAACGAGTCCCTGCGCCGGGCCATGGAGGACGACCCCAAGGTCCTGGTCATGGGCGAGGACGTCGGCAAGCTCGGCGGCGTCTTCCGCGTCACCGACGGTCTGCAGAAGGACTTCGGCGAGGACCGGGTCATCGACACCCCGCTCGCCGAGTCCGGCATCGTCGGCACCGCCATCGGCATGGCGCTGCGCGGCTACCGCCCCGTCGTCGAGATCCAGTTCGACGGTTTCGTCTTCCCCGCGTACGACCAGATCGTCACCCAGCTCGCCAAGATGCACGCGCGGGCCCTGGGCAAGATCAAGCTGCCCGTCGTCATCCGCATCCCCTACGGCGGCGGCATCGGCGCGGTCGAGCACCACAGCGAGTCGCCCGAGGCGCTGTTCGCGCACGTCGCCGGGCTCAAGTGCGTCTCCCCGTCCAACTCCTCGGACGCCTACTGGATGATGCAGCAGGCGATCCGCAGCGACGACCCGGTCATCTTCTTCGAGCCCAAGCGGCGCTACTGGGACAAGGGCGAGGTCGACACCGCCGCCGTCCCCGGCCCGCTGCACGAGGCCGTCACCGCCCGCGAGGGCACCGACCTCACCCTCGTCGCCTACGGCCCGATGGTGAAGGTCTGCCTGGAGGCGGCCGCCGCGGCCGCCGAGGAGGGCAAGTCGCTGGAGGTCCTCGACCTCCGCTCGATGTCCCCGATCGACTTCGACGCGATCCAGCGCTCGGTCGAGAAGACCCGGCGGCTGGTCGTCGTGCACGAGGCTCCGGTATTCCTGGGTACGGGATCGGAGATCGCCGCCCGGATCACCGAGCGGTGCTTCTACCACTTGGAGGCCCCGGTGCTGCGCGTGGGCGGATACCACGCGCCGTACCCGCCGGCCAGGCTGGAGGAGGAGTACCTGCCCGGCCTGGACCGGGTGCTCGACTCCGTCGACCGCGCTCTGGCGTACTGAAGGGACGGGGAAAGTGACGATGACAGCGACTTCCCAGCGCTTCCGCGAGTTCCGGATGCCCGACGTGGGCGAGGGGCTCACGGAGGCCGAGATCCTCAAGTGGTACGTGGCGCCCGGCGACACCGTGTCGGACGGGCAGACCGTCTGCGAGGTCGAGACCGCCAAGGCGGCCGTGGAACTGCCCATCCCGTTCGACGGCGTGGTGCGCGAACTGCACTTCGAGGAGGGGGCGACGGTCGACGTCGGCTCCGTCTTCATCACCGTCGACACCCAGCCGGGCGCTGACGGTGACGGTGGCGCCGCGCCCGCGGCCGAGCCGGCGCCCGCCCCGGCCGCGGAGGCTGCGGCCCCCGCCGAGCCGGAGCAGCCGCAGGAGCGGCAGCCGGTCCTGGTGGGCTACGGCGTCTCCGCCGCGTCCACCAAGCGCCGCGCGCGCAAGCCGCAGCCCGGTGCCGCGTCCGGTGCCGGTGCCGGTGCCGGGCGGACCAACGGCGGGCCGGTCGCGCCCGCCCCGGAACTCCCGGCGGCCGTCCCGGTCCAGGCCGCCCCGGCCGGTGTCACGGAGGCCCCCCGGCCGCTCGCCAAGCCGCCGGTCCGCAAGCTCGCCAAGGACCTCGGCGTCGATCTGGCCTCGGTCGTCCCGACCGGCCCGGACGGCATCGTGACCCGCGAGGACGTGCACGCCGCGGCCGCCGCTGCCGCCGCCGCGACCGCCCCCGCGGAAGTCCCGGAGACGGCCCCGGCCCCCGCGCCCGCCGCCGCACCGGCCGCCGCGCCCGCGTCGGCCTCCGCCGGCGGCCGCGAGACCCGGGTGCCGATCAAGGGCGTACGGAAGGCCACCGCGCAGGCGGTGACCGGCAGCGCCTTCACCGCCCCGCACGTCACGGAGTTCATCACCGTCGACGTGACCCGGACGATGAAGCTCGTCCAGGAGCTCAAGCAGGACCCGGACATGGCCGGGCTGCGGGTCAACCCGCTGCTGCTGGTCGCCAAGGCGCTGCTGGTCGCGATCAAGCGCAACCCGGAGATCAACGCGGCCTGGGACGAGGCGAACCAGGAGATCGTGCACAAGAGTTACGTCAACCTCGGCATCGCCGCGGCCACTCCGCGCGGTCTGATGGTGCCGAACATCAAGGACGCGCACGCCAAGACCCTGCCGGAGCTCGCGCGGGCGCTGGGCGAACTGGTGGCCACCGCACGGGAGGGGAAGACCTCCCCGGCGGCCATGCAGGGCGGCACGGTCACCATCACCAACGTCGGCGTCTTCGGCGTCGACACCGGTACGCCGATCCTCAACCCCGGCGAGTCCGCGATCCTGGCCTTCGGCGCGGTCAAGCTGCGGCCGTGGGTGCACAAGGGCAAGGTCAAGCCGCGCCAGGTGACGACCCTCGGCCTGTCCTTCGACCACCGGCTGGTCGACGGGGAGCTGGGCTCCAAGGTCCTCGCGGACATCGCGGCGATACTGGAGCACCCCAAGCGGCTGATCACCTGGGCCTGACCACGGCCCGACGGCCACGGGCCGGGCCGGCCCCGTACCGGCCGGCCCGGAGCCGTACCGCCCGCGGGGCCGTGCCCCGGCCCCGCAGCGCTCGACCCCGGAAGCCCGGACGCCATGCGCGTCCGGGCTTCCCGGCGTTCAGCCGCCCGTCCCGTCCGCATCCCGGACCGCTCCGAAGCCGTTCATCTCTTGTATCTAAGCTGTGTCCATGCTGTCCGCCCTCACCCCCGAGTCCGCCTCCGAGACCTCCTCCGGCACCGCCCCCGGCAAGCGGCCGCCCGCCGCCGACCGGGTCTACGCCCACGTCAAGCAGGCCGTCCTGGACCGCCGTTACGAGGGCGGCGAGCTGCTCACCGAGGGCCATCTCGCCGAGGCCACCGGCGTCTCCCGGACCCCGGTGCGGGAGGCCCTGCTGCGGCTGGAGGCCGAAGGGCTGCTCAAGCTCTACCCGAAGAAGGGCGCCCTGGTGCTGCCCGTCTCCGCGCAGGAGATCCGCGACGTGGTCGAGACCCGGCTGCTCGTCGAGGAGCACGCCGCCCGCAAAGCCGTCCCCGCGAGCCCGCGCCTGCTGGAGCGGCTGGAGGAACTCCTCGACGCGCAGCGGCGCCACGCGGCCGCCGGCGACCTGCCGGCCTTCTCCGTCAGCGACCGCTGCTTCCACGCCGAGATCGTGCGCAGCGCCGGCAATCTCATCCTGGAGCGCCTCTACGACCAGCTGCGCGACCGGCAGCTGCGGATGGGCGTCGCCGTGATGCACGCCCACCCCGACCGCATCGCCAAGAACATCGCCGAGCACACCGAGATCCTGCGCGCCCTGCGCTCGGGTGAGGCCGACGCGGCCGCCGCGGCCGTGAGCCGGCACATCGGCCGGGTGCGGGAGCTGGCCGGAGGCGGTGACCGGTGAGCTCCGCCACGCGCTCCGGCGGGCCCGCGCCCGCCTTCCCCGGCTCCGCCGTGGCCGACCCCCGCGGCGGCGGGCGGGCGGCCTTCGTCTGGGGCATCGGCGTCCTGGTCTACTTCCTGGCCGTCGCCTACCGCACCAGCCTCGGCGTGGCCGGGCTCGACGCCGCGGACCGCTTCCAGGTGGGCGCCTCCGCGCTGTCGACCTTCACCATCCTCCAGCTCCTCGTCTACGCGGGCATGCAGATACCGGTGGGCCTGCTGGTCGACCGGCTGGGCACCAAGCGCGTCCTCATCCTCGGCATCGCCCTCTTCACCACCGGCCAGTTCGGCTTCGGCCTCTCCGACTCCTACGCCATGGCCCTGGCCTCGCGGGCGCTGCTCGGCTGCGGTGACGCCATGACGTTCATCAGCGTGCTGCGGCTGGGCTCGCGCTGGTTCCCCGCCCGCCGCGGCCCGCTGATCGCGCAGGTGGCGGCGCTGATCGGGATGGCCGGCAATCTGCTGTCCACCCTGGTGCTGGCCAGGCTGCTCGGCGCCTTCGGCTGGACCCCGGCCTTCGCGGGCAGCGCGGCCGGCGGTGTGGCCGTACTCGTCCTGGTGCTCGTCTTCCTCAAGGACCACCCGGAGGGCACCGCCCCCGCCTCAGGTGCCGGCGCCGGGAAGGGGACGGTGACGGGGAGGATGCCCGCCCCGCGCTTCGGCGTCGGCCGGCAGATCGCCGACTCCTGGCGCGAGCCCGGCACCCGGCTGGGCATGTGGGTGCACTTCACCACCCAGTTCCCGGGCATGGTCTACCTGCTGCTGTGGGGGATGCCGTTCCTGGTCGAGGCCCAGGGGATGTCCCGCGAGGAGGCCGGTGAGCTGCTGACCCTGGTGGTGCTCTCCAACATGGCCGTCGGCCTCGTCTACGGGCAGCTCATCGCCCGGCACCACGGGGCCCGGATGCCACTCGCCCTGGGCACGATCGGTTCGACCGCCCTCCTCTGGGGCACCGCGCTGGCCTGGCCGGGCACGGCGCCGGGATGGCTGCTCGTCGCGCTCAGCCTGGTCCTGGGGCTCTGCGGTCCCGCCTCGATGATCGGCTTCGACTTCGCCCGCCCGGCCAACCCGCCGGAGCGCATCGGCACCGCCTCCGGCATCGTCAACATGGGCGGCTTCACCGCCTCGATGACGACACTGCTGGCCATCGGCGTGCTGCTGGACGCGACCGGGGACAACTACCGCGTCGCCTTCGCCTCCGTGTTCGTCCTGCAGGCGCTGGGCGTCGCCCAGATCCTGCGGCTGCGGGGGCGGGCGGACCGGCGGGAACGGGAGAGGACGGTCGCCAGCCGGGTGGAGACGGTGCACGTGCCGCCGGCCGTACGCCAGGGCTGACGGAGCGTCAGCACACTGGGGCGGCCGGGCTGACGGAGCCGGCATGCGCCCGGAGGTCACGGACCGCGGGTGGGGCCGCGGTCCGGACGGAACGGCAGAGGACGGTACGGAAACGGGGGGACCCGGGCCGGTGAACGGGCGACCGGGGAACGGGCGGGGCGAGCCCCGCGGCAGCCGCGCGCACCTCGCGACCCCGACGGCTCTCCGGCTCCCTACGGCGTCGTCGTGAAGTTCCGCAGGATGGCCTCGGCGAGCCGCTGGTCGCCCTCCGTCTTGATCCGGTCCGCCACCGCCGCCGGCTTGACCCGGCCGCAGGCCAGCAGCGCGTACGTCTCCCAGTCCAGGGTGAGCGTCACCGCCGGGCCCAGCGAGGGGCTGCCGCTGACCGAGGCCCGGCCCTGTGGGTCCACCCGCACCGTGCGCATGAACTCCACCGGCCCGTGCACGTCGATCACCACCGCCGTGTTCGGCGGGGCGCCCGCGTCCTTGGCGACGACCTTCGGCAGCGCCTCCAGGAACAGCTCGCGCGCGACGAGCGCGCCCGGCGAGTCCAGATTGCCCGGCTGCCGCAGTGCCCGGCGCAGATCCTGCTCGTGCACCCAGACGTCGAACGCCCGCAGCTGCAGGCAGCGTTCCAGCGTCAGCTCCGCGCCGCCCAGCGGCCCCCGGACCTTCGTGCCGGGATCGCGGCTCTCGTTGCGCAGCTGCCGTGAGCGGCGGATGATCGTGTACTCCAGCTCGGCGGTCATCTCCGGCGCCGTGTGGCAGCGCCGCACATCGACCTGGACCTCCATGTAGCGGGTCAGCTCGTCCTTCACGTGGTACAGATCGCGCGGCAGCGAGTGGATCGGCCGGGGATCGCCCAGCATCTCGCACTCCGCGCCGATCACATGGGAGACGACGTCCCGCACGGACCAGCCGGGGCAGGCGGTCGCGCGGTTCCACTCACCCTCGACGAGCGGTGTCACCAGCTCGGAGATCGCCTCGATGGAGTGGGTCCAGGCGTCGATGTAGGGCTGCAGGCTTGGGTGGACGGTCACGTGACCCCTCGGCGGTTCGTACGCGGGCTGGGTGCTTGAGCCACCGGCTCACGCAGTTAAGTTACGCTGCGCGTGGGCACACCGGCAGTGCTTTCGTGTGACGATCGTAGGCCCGTCACGGCGGGCCGAAGGCCGAGAGTGGTGGTACCGTGCGCGCCTCCCTGTTGCAGATCGCGGTCAATTCCGACGAAACGGTTGAAGCGCGCCGTGAACGGGTGGCCGCACTCGTCCGGGAACAGGCCGGTTCCGACCTGGTCGTCCTCCCCGAGCTCTGGCCCACCGGCGCCTTCGCCTACGACCTCTTCGAGGAGTACGCCGAGACCCTCGACGGCCCCAGCGTCACCGCCGTGGCCGCCGCCGCGGCCGAAGCGTCGGTCTGGCTGCACGCCGGTTCCGTGGTCGAACGCGCCCCCGACGGCACCCTCTACAACACCTCCGTCGTCCTCGGCCCGGACGGCGGCCTCCGCGGCTCCTACCGCAAGATCCACCGCTTCGGCTTCGACAAGGGCGAGGCCGCGATGATGGGCGGCGGCGAGGAGATCGTCACCGTCCGCCTCCCGGAGGCCGGAACCGGGACGGAGGCCGGGACCGACACGGAGACCGGGACCGTGGCCGGCCTGGCCACCTGCTACGACCTGCGCTTCCCCGAACAGTTCCGCCGGCTCACCGACGCCGGCGCCGAACTCCTCGTCATCCCCGCCGGCTGGCCCGCCCGCCGCCGCGAGCACTGGACCCTGCTGGCCCGCGCCCGCGCCGTCGAGAACCAGGCCTACGTCCTCGCCTGTTGTTCGGCCGGAACACACGGCGGCGTCGAACAGGCCGGGCACAGCCGGATCATCGACCCCTGGGGCGAGGTGATCGCCGAGGCCGGCGAGGACGAGGAGATCCTCACCGCCGACCTCGACCTCTCCCGCGTCGCCAAGACCCGCGCCGACTTTCCCGTCCTCCGCGACCGAGTCCTCGGCCTCCCGGACCCGCGCCCGGCCACGCGGGAGGCCTGAGCGGGGGAGGCGCCGGGGCGCCAGAGCCAGGACGCGGCGGCGCCCCGAGCCCTCCATCAGTCGTACGTTCGCAGGGTGGCCACGAGTTGCCGTGCCTCCCTCGCACCTCGCCGCATCAGGGCAGCGGCCACGGTGTGCAGCTCGTTCCACGCGTGGGGGCGGCCGATCTCGGCAGCGTCGGGCACGATGGCCAGCGCCACCGAGGCGGCGTGCGACGCCTCACCCGCTTCGGCCAGCGCGTGTGCCAGGCAGGCCCGGTACCAGGTCTTGTCGCGCCGGTAGTCGTCCGGCAGCGCGGCCAGCCCGGCCGTGAGGTGGCGCACCGCCGCTTTCCCGTCGCGCAGGTGCAGTGCGGCCATCCCCCGTTGCAGCGTGAACCACGTCTCGCCGTAGAAGTACATCCACGGCGGCTCGTCCTCCCGGCGCCGTGCCGCACGGTTGATGAGTTCCTGCGCTTCGTCCAGGAGCCGCTCGGCGTCGTCGGCATCGCCGCTCAGTGCGTGACCTCGGGCGGCCATCTGAGCGGCCATGCCCTGGACTCCGAGGGACGTTCCCGGGGCTGACCAGCGAGCCGCCTCCGCCAGACGCACACACCGGTCCCCACGGCCGCCCGACCACGCCATGTGCGCCTTCATGCTGAGCGTCGTGGCCGCCATATTGGCGTCACCGGCTTCCAGTGCCCACTCATGGCTGCGGTCGTACCAGGCGAGCGCGGCTGCCGTCTTCCCCTGATCCTGCGCCATCCATGCCAGGAACTGCGCATGTTCGGACGCCAGACGGACCACCCGGCCCGCCAACGGGCCCCGGGCGCTGCCGTACAGGTCCACCACCGTCCGGAGCTGTTGGCGCATCAAGGCCGCCAACGGCCGCGAACCGATCTCGTCCTCGGCCCGGCGATGCTCCGCCAGGAGCCGGTCGAGCCAGTCGAGCGTGGCGGCGTCCACGGGGTGCTCGCCGTCGACCACGCTCGTCACGCGAGCCAGCAGGTCCTCGTCCGGCCCGGGCCCGGCGAGCGCGGGCACCGGTGAGTCGGCGCCCGGTCGGTCGGTTCCGAGGAGGTGGGCCGGGACGCGAAGCCCTTCCACGATCCGCTGCCGCACCTCGACCGAAGTGACGTGCCTCCGGCCGCGCTCGATGTTGGACACCTCGGGCTGAACAAGGCCGACGCGCTCCCCGAGCTGCGTCTGGCTCATCCCGGTGAGCTGCCGGTACGTACGAAAGACGGCGCCCCAGTCCCCGGCGGCGACCGTCGACACCAATTGCGGGTGGGACCACACGTCCGCGCGCTTTTCCCCCATACGCCCAATATAGGGCGCACCCATAGGGCCATGGCATGGCTTTGCGCGGGGACGGGCGCGAGGGTCTTCGCGAAAGGACCCCCGCGACCGTGGCGACGGCCCGGGGGCGTGGCCACCAACCTGGCTTGGAGGTTGACGACATGCTCAAAACTACCGAGAGGCTGCTTCGTCCGCTGCTGCGGCTGCTGCTTCCTCCTGGGGGACGTCACCGAGCAACGGGGGCAACCTCGTTGTCCGCGGCACCCGCCGCTCCCCGGTGTCCGGGATCGCCCGTGCCGGACGGCCCGGCCATCGGACTCGTCCGCCCGTATCTCATCGCCCATGAACGAAGGACCGAGCGCGAACGACGACACCGCCGCCGCATCCGGCTGGTGCTGGTGCCGCAGGGAATCGACCTGCCGGAGGTGGTCGCGTGAACACCCGCCCCCGCCTCCTGCCGTGGTCCGACTCCGGAAAACCGGCCTACCTCCGCACCAGCGACCCGAACAGCATGCTGTCCCGGCTCGCCGACGAGATGGAGGAGGCCCAGCTCGGCATCGGCGAGAGCGTGCTGGCCGCCGCCAAGGGGATCTTGCGCGACCCGAAGGCGTCCCCGTCCGAGCTGCGGTTCACCGCGACCCGGCTCAGTGAGTGCCTGTTCGACGCGCTGAGGGTCGCCACGTCGCGCGGCGCCCGTCTGACGGACGCCGACGAGGAGGACGAGTCGCCCGTCGACGACGCGGGGCCGACCGCGCAGGATCCGTCCCGCAGGTGTGAGGGCGGCAAGAACGACGGCCGGATCCCGGCGGACGGTCGCTGAACCGAGCATCAGCGGAGGCCGGCCCCCAGGGCCGGCCTCCGCGTTCACGGCGCGCTTGGCACCAGGTGTTCACCGGCGGGTGCCTTGGCATCGTGTCCCCGCTCGGCGTCGGCCATCTCCGCCTTGATGGCATCGATGCGCTCGCGTTTCTCCGGGATGATGTCGGCCGTCAGGTCGGTCATCGTGCCGAGTTCCGTCTGCCCTGCCCATGAGGAAGACGCCCCGCCGTCGGGGTCGAAGACGAACAGCATCCGGATGCCGGATGCCTCGACCCAGTCCAGCACATCTTCGGAGGACCGCGCCCAACTCCCGCCCTAGTCGGAGGCGGACGATCACCCCTCCGCGTCGTCGGGCTGCTTCACGAACGACCCGCGGCCGGGAACCGTGTAGATCAAGCCGCGCTCACGCAGCACGGTCAATGCCCGCTGGACCGTCGACGCCCCGGATGAGTATTCGCGGCGCAACTCCAGCTCGGACGGGACCCGGCCGGACAGTTCGCCCGACGTGATCTCTTCCGCGAGGTGGTCGGCGATCTGTTGGTACGGGTGGCGTGGGTCGTCGGCGTTGATGGTGCGGACCATGAGCCAATAGTGCGCCCACTAGCACACCCGTGCGCATTGGTGTGACCTGGTGCGCCATGGTGCGGTCAGGTTACGGTTGTGGACATGAAAGACCCCGGCGCCGCTGGCACGGCCCGGGGCATGGCCGATCGCTGCAAGGAGCGAACGACGATGCGAAGCCTACTGACCCCCGTCCGCCTGCTTCCATGGCCCGGACCGGAGGGCCGACGCGCATACATTCCGGACGACAACCCCGGCGGCTTCTTGACGAAGCTCGCCGACAACGTCGAGGCCGCGCAGCTCAAGACCGGCGCGGACGTCCTTGATCTCGCGCGCGGAGTCCTGAACGACCCGAAGGCGACGGTGTCCGAACTGCGGTATGCGGCGAAACGGCTCGCCGAGTGCCTGGCTGATGCCCTGCTGGTCGCCGAGTCACGTGGCGGCCGCCTCGGGTCGCCGGACCCTGACGAAGCCGTGCTGCCGTGACGCGTTGACCGGCCCGGGCCACCTGGGAGACCCCGGCCAAGTCCGTCGATTGGCACCCGGGGCGTTGGGGGTGTCGGGGAGGACCCGCTCGACGTAACGCCCCTGGTCAGACCGCCGGGGGCGCCGTCGCGCGTTCGCCCGGCGGCCGGCAGCGCGCGCCCGTGCCCGGCGTCCGGGCCTCGCCCGTCGTCGGGCACCATGGACGGATGGCAAAGCACGCACGCGTCCGCGCTCCCGAATTGATCGGCAAGGGCGGCTGGCTCAACACCGGCGGCACCTCGTACACCCTCGCCGACCTGCGGGGGCGGATCGTGATCTTGGATTTTTGGACGTTCTGCTGTGTGAATTGTCTGCACGTACTCGACGAGTTGCGGGAGTTGGAGGAGAAGCACCGCGACACGGTCGTGGTGATCGGGGTTCATTCGCCGAAGTTCGTGCACGAGGCCGAGCACCAAGCCGTCGTGGACGCCGTCGAGCGCTATGAGGTGCACCACCCCGTGCTCGACGATCCCGAGCTGGCCACCTGGAAGCAGTACGCCGTGCGGGCCTGGCCCACGCTCGTCGTCATCGACCCCGAGGGCTACGTCGTCGCCCAGCACGCGGGCGAGGGGCACGCCCACGCCATCGAGCGCCTGGTGAGCGAGCTGGAGGAGCAGCACGCCGCGAAGGGCACGCTGCGGCGCGGCGAGGGTCCGTACGTCGCGCCCGAGCCGGTGCCGACCGATCTGCGGTTCCCCGGCAAGGCCGTGCGGCTGCCCGGCGGCACCTTCCTCGTCTCGGACTCCACCCGGCACGCGCTGGTGGAGCTGGCCGCAGACGGTGAGACCGTCGTCCGCCGGATCGGCAGCGGTGAGCGCGGCCTGGCCGACGGCGGTCCGGACGAGGCGCGGTTCAGCGAGCCGCAGGGCCTGGCGCTGCTGCCCGACGGCACCGTCGTGGTGGCCGACACGGTCAACCACGCTCTGCGGGCGGTGGACCTGGAGACGGGGCGGGTGACGACGATCGCCGGCACCGGCCGCCAGTGGTGGCAGGGCTCCGCGACCTCCGGGCCCGCCCGGGAGACGGATCTCTCCTCGCCCTGGGACGTGGCCTGGTTCGCGGACCGGCTGTGGATCGCCATGGCCGGCGTCCACCAGCTGTGGACATGGACCCCGCCGGCGGACGGGGGCGGGGTCGAGGGAGCGGGCGGCGGCGGCACCGTCGAGGCCGTCGCCGGTACGACCAACGAGGGCCTGGTGGACGGGCCCGCCGCCGAGGCGTGGTTCGCGCAGCCGTCCGGGCTCGCGGCCGCCGGGGACCGGCTGTGGATCGCCGACTCCGAGACCAGCGCCCTCCGCTGGATCGAGCGGGCCGAGGCCGATGAGCGGTCCGAGCCGGACGAGCAGCCTGAGCCGGCCGGACCGGGGGCCGCGGGCGGGGAGTTCGTCGTCCGCACGGCCGTCGGCACCGGCCTCTTCGACTTCGGGCACCGCGACGGCCCCGCCGGGCAGGCTCTGCTCCAGCATCCCCTGGGCGTGACCGCGCTCCCCGACGGCTCGGTCGCCGTCAGCGACACGTACAACCACGCGCTGCGCCGCTACGACCCGGCCACCGGCGAGGTGACCACCCTCGCCACCGATCTGCGCGAGCCCTCGGACGCCGTGCTCGACGGCGACGCGATCGTGGTCGTGGAGTCCGCCCGGCACCGGCTGACCCGGCTGCGCCTGCCCGAGGAGGCGGTACGCGTCGAGCCGGTGGCGCACCGGACGCAGCGCGCGGCCACCGAGGTGGCGCCGGGGCGGCTCCGGCTGGACGTGGTGTTCCGGCCGCCCGCCGGGCAGAAGCTGGACGAGCGCTACGGTCCCGCGACCCGGCTCGTCGTCAGCGCCACGCCGCCGGAGCTGCTGGCGGAGGGTTCCGGTACGGACACGGGGCTCGGGCGCGATCTCGTCCTGGCCGAGGGGTTCACGGAGGGGGTGCTGCACGTCTCGGCGATGGCGGCGTCCTGTGACGACGACCCGGCGCAGGAGTTCCCGGCCTGCCATGTGCACCAGCAGGACTGGGGAGTTCCGGTGACGGTGGCCGAGGGCGGCGCTGACCGGCTGCCGCTGGTGCTGGCGGGGCTCGACGCTCCCTGACGTGCGGCCGGGCTGAACGTGCGGCCCGGCTGACCCACCCCACGCCGGAAACCGGCTCTCAGCGCACGTGCCGGAGCCGGGGGTGGCCTGGCCGCGGTGGGACGGACGTGCGGCCCGACTTGGGGCCGGAGGCGGCCGACCGCGGTCGCCCGAGCCGAGGCCGAATCCCCCCGGCCCGCCAGAGGGCGGACGGAGGCGCGCGGCGAGCCGGGGCCTCGGTCCAGCACGGCGGGGCCGGCCGCCGGACGGAACGCAAACGTCCGCGGCCCCGGTGCGGGGGACCGCGGACGCCGTGTCCCGCAGCTGAATGCTTCTCCGCTGCCGCGCGTCACCGGTAGTAGCGGTTGTGGTCCTCGACCTCGACCACCGGGGCGCCCGGGGCCGGCGGCTGGACCCTGCGCCGCTTCAGGATGCTCACGTAGGCCGCGAGTCCGATGAGGCCGACCGCCATCATGATGAGGCCGACCAGATCGAGGTTGACTCCGGCAATGTCCCAGTTGACGGCGAAGGTGAGGATGCCACCCACCGCGATCAGACCGATGCATCCGCCGATACCCATGGGATCCGCCTCCTCAAGCGTTGGCTCTCTGGGCTCCGTGCGTAGCCTCCGGATACCCGGGGCGGGGGGCTCCATGCGCCGCTTGGTGTGAAGAGGATTCGGCGGGTGTCAAGTGCCCCGCGCGCCACGGCGTTCCGGCCCCGGAGCCGCCGCGCCGCCCCGGGGCCGGGAAACCGCCCCCGGCTCACTCCTCCAGGAAGGCCCGGATCGCGTCGGCGAGCAGGTGCGGGTCGTCGGCGCCGCACAGTTCGCGGGCCGAGTGCATGGAGAGGATGGCGGCGCCGATGTCGACCGTCGCGATGCCGTGCCGGGCGGCGGTGATGGGGCCGATGGTGGTGCCGCAGGGCATGGAGTTGTTGGAGACGAACGCCTGCCAGGGCACCCCGGCGCGCTCGCAGGCGCGGACGAAGACGGCCCGGCCGGCGCCGTCGGTGGCGTAGCGCTGGTTGACGTTGACCTTGAGGATCGGGCCCCCGTTCGGCATCGGGTGGTGGCCGGGCTCGTGCCGCTCCGCGTAGTTGGGGTGGACGGCGTGGCCGGTGTCGGAGGAGAGGCAGAAGGAGCCGGCGAAGGAGCGGGCGCGGTCCTCGTAGGTGCCGCCGCGGGCGAAGAGGGAGCGTTCCATGACGCCGCCGAGGAGCGGCCCGTCGGCGCCGGTGTCGGACTGGCTGCCGTTCTCCTCGTGGTCGAAGGCGGCGAGGACGGGGATGGCCGTGAGGTGCTTCCCGCCGTCCCGGGCGACGGCGGTGAGGGCGGCCGTGCCGGCGTGGACGGACAGCAGGTTGTCCATGCGCGGCCCGGCGAGCAGTTCGCGGTCGCGGCCGAGGTAGGCGGGGGGCTCGACGCTGTGGACCATCAGGTCCCAGCCGGCGATCTCCCCGGCGGGGACTTCGGCCTCGTCCGCGACGAAGGAGACGAGGTCGCCCTCGTGGACGTCGCCGAGGCCCCAGATGGGCGTCATGTGGCGCTGCTTGTCGAGCTTGAGGCCCTCGGTGTTAACGGCGCGGTCGAGGTGGACGGCGAGCTGCGGCACGCGGAGCAGCGGCCGGTCGACGGTGACGAGGCGGCTGGAGCCGTCGCGCAGGGTGAGCCGGCCGCTGAGGCCGAGGTCCCGGTCGAGCCAGGTGTTGAGGAGCGTGCCGCCGTAGATCTCGACGGCGATCTGCCGCCAGCCGTGCGCGCCGGTGTCCGGCACGGGCTTCACCCGCAGGTTGGGGGAGTCGGTGTGGGCGCCGATGATCCGGTACGGCGTCTCGGGGCCGGCGCCGTCGGGGACGTACCAGGCGATGAGCGCCCCGCCCCGCAGGACGTACCGGCCGCCGGGCGTGCCGTCCCACGCCTCGGTCTCCCCGGCCTGCCGGAACCCGGCCGTCTCCAGCCGTCCCGCGGCGTTGGCGACCGCGTGGTAGGGCGACGGGCTCGCCGCCAGGTAGGACATCAGGTCGTCGGTGTGCGCGCGGGTGAAGCGGGGAGGTCTGCTCATGGTCTCAGCATAGGAAAGCGCCCGGACGGGCCCGAACGGGCTCGCGGCACACAGCAGATGACCCCCGCCCGGTGGGACCTGCCGGGCGGGGGTCGGGACCCCGGCCGCGCGTCGGCGCGGACGGCCTGTGCGGGCCGGGGTTTCAGGGCCTCATCCGCGGACGGGGACCTGGGTGCGGGGGAACGCGGTGCGCGTTCCGGACGCGGTGGTGCCTCAGAAGGCGGCCTCGTCCAGCTCCATCAGGGAGTTGTCGGTCTTCTCGGCCAGCGTGCGCTGGACGGAGACGCCCGGCAGCACGTTGTGCGCGAAGAACTTGGCCGCGGCGATCTTGCCCTCGTAGAAGGGCTTGTCCTTGGCGGAGGCCGAGGCGAGCTTCGAGGCGGCGACCGCGGCGCCCTTGAGCAGCAGGTAGCCGACGACGACGTCGCCGGAGGCCATCAGCAGGCGGGTGGTGTTGAGGCCGACCTTGTAGATCGACTTCACGTCCTGCTCGGTGGCGGCCAGGTCGGTCAGCATGTGGCCGACGATGGCCTCCAGGTCGACCGCGGCCTTGGACAGCTCGGCGCGGGCGTCGGCCAGCTCCTCGCCGCCCTCAGCGTCGCCGAGGAACTTCTTGATCTCCTCGGAGAGGGCGGTCAGCGCCTGGCCCTGGTCCCGGACGATCTTCCGGAAGAAGAAGTCCTGGCCCTGGATGGCGGTGGTGCCCTCGTAGAGGGTGTCGATCTTGGCGTCCCGGATGTACTGCTCCAGCGGGTACTCCTGGAGGTAGCCGGAGCCGCCGAAGGTCTGCAGCGACTGGGCGAGCTGCTCGTAGGACTTCTCGGAGCCGTAGCCCTTGACGATCGGCAGCAGCAGGTCGTTGAGGCGGTGGATCGCGGAGGCGTCCTCGCCCGCGGCCTCCTTGACCAGGATCTCGTCCTGGATCGAGGCGGTGTAGAGCACGAGGGAGCGCATGCCCTCGGCGTACGCCTTCTGCGTCATGAGCGCGCGGCGGACGTCGGGGTGGTGCGTGATGGTGACGCGCGGGGCGGTCTTGTCCGTGAAGGCGGCCAGGTCCGGGCCCTGCACGCGCTCCTTGGCGTACTCCAGGGCGTTGAGGTAGCCGGTGGAGAGGGTGGCGATGGCCTTCGTGCCGACCATCATCCGCGCGAACTCGATGATCATGAACATCTGGCGGATGCCGTCGTGCTTGTCGCCGATGAGCCAGCCCTTGGCGGGGTGGCGGTCGCCGAAGGTCATCTCGCAGGTGTTGGACGCCTTGAGGCCCATCTTGTGCTCGACGTTCGTGGCGTAGACGCCGTTGCGCGCGCCCAGCTCGCCGGTCTCGAAGTCGAACTCGTACTTCGGCACCATGAAGAGGGACAGGCCCTTGGTGCCGGGGCCGGCGCCCTCGGGGCGGGCCAGCACGTAGTGGATGATGTTCTCGGACATGTCGTGCTCACCCGAGGTGATGAAGCGCTTCACGCCCTCGATGTGCCAGCTGCCGTCCTCCTGCTGGACGGCCTTGGTGCGGCCGGCGCCCACGTCGGAGCCGGCGTCCGGCTCGGTCAGCACCATGGTGGAGCCCCACTGCTTCTCCACCGCGATCTTCGCGATCTTCTTCTGCTCCTCGGTGCCCTCGTCGTAGAGCACGCCGGCGAAGGCCGGGCCGGAGGAGTACATCCAGATCGCCGGGTTCGAGCCCAGGATGGTCTCGGCGAAGCCCCAGAGCAAGGAGCGCGGGGTGATGGTGCCGCCCAGCGCCTCCGGGATGCCCAGGCGCCACCACTCGGCGTCCATGAAGGCCTGGTAGCTCTTCTTGAAGGACTCCGGGATCGGCGCGGTGTTGGTCTCCGGGTCGAACACCGGCGGGTTGCGGTCCGCGTCGGCGTAGGACTCGGCGAGTTCGTTCTCGGAGAGGCGGGCGATCTCGGACAGGACGCTCTTAGCGGTGTCGACGTCCATCTCCGCGAACGGGCCGGTGCCGTACAGCTTGTCGCGGCCGAGCACCTCGAAGAGGTTGAACTCGATGTCGCGGAGATTCGACTTGTAGTGCCCCATGGCGACGGCTCCGTAGCTTCGGGGAGGTGGCATACCTCTACTGCGTACCAAACGTGGTCACGCCATGATGCTACCGGTCAGTAATAAGACGCAAGCCCCCGCCGGTCAACTGTGACTCGTTACCCTTTGGGTCATGTACGGCTATGACCAGAACCCGGGCGCCGGGCAGGGTTACGCGGCCCCTCCGCCACCTCCGCAGCAGGGGCGCGGCGGCTACGGCGCCCAGCCGGGCCAGCCGCTCTACCCCGAGCCGTCGCCGCCCTCGCTGGCCGACGCGGTACGGGCCTTCACCACCGGATCGATGTCGGCCGAGGACTTCCAGCACATCTTCTCGACCTCGAAGATCTACTGCCCGCGCGGCGAGGGCCCCGGTTTCCTGGCGCTGCACAGCACCCAGCAGCCGGTGATCCCGCTCTTCACCTCGCTCAAGGAGCTGCGCGGCTACGCCGGCAAGGAGTCGAAGTACTTCACGCTGACCGGCGCCGAGGTGCTCGACCTGCTGCCCACGGGCTACGGCTTCGTGCTGGACATGGAGGGGGAGCACCGGATGGTCTTCGACGCCAAGGCCGTCGAGCAGATGGTCGACTTCGCGATGCGCCGGATGTACGGCTGAGGGCCGGCCCGTCCTCCGTGCCGACGACGGCGCCGTCGGGTCCGGGCCCGCGCCGGCGCCCCGACCCGGCCCCGGGCGGCGGCCGGGCGCATCCGAGACATAAGCGTCACGGTCCGCGGCCGGTGTCTTAAGTCCGGCTTAAGCGCGGCTCAAGCGTTCCTCAGCTCTCCGCGCTTCCCTGCGTTTGTGCAGGTCAGAGGCGTTTGGAGCTTCTCGTTCCGATTGGCGGGGCCATCCGTCGTGCGTATCGTCATGGCCCGCCGGCGGTGTGCGGCGCACCATGAGAGCGCTCTCAGGAATCCGTCTGTCCGCGTCCTCGACGCGCACCGTCCGGCGCCCGACGCCGAACCTTCCCCACAGACGAGGTGTGTCCCCGCCATGGCAGCTCATCGCGCACGCCGATGGTCCTTCGGAGGGCTGGTGCTCCTGCTCACCACCGCCCTCGCCTCCGCCATCCTCTTCACCACGTCCGGCCCGGCCACGAAGCACGCGAACGCCGCCCCGGCGCAGACGTGGTCCGACGACTTCGACGGCCCCGCGGGCAGCGCGCCCGACTCCTCGAAGTGGACCCTGGAGACGGGCGGCAGCGGCAACGGCAACAACGAGCTCCAGTACTACACGAACAGCACCGGCAACGCCGCGCTCGACGGCAAGGGCAACCTGGTCATCACCGCCCGCAAGAACAGCGACCCGGGCCTGAAGTGCTGGTACGGCACCTGCCAGTACACGTCCGCGCGGTTGAACACGGCGAAGACCTTCACCCAGAAGTACGGCCACTTCGAGGCCCGCATCAAGATCCCGCGGGGCCAGGGCATCTGGCCGGCCTTCTGGATGCTGGGCGACGACCTCGGCTCCGTCGGCTGGCCCGGCAGCGGCGAGATCGACATCATGGAGAACGTCGGCAACGAGCCCGGCACCGTCCACGGCACCCTCCACGGCCCCGGCTACTCGGGCTCGGGCGGTATCGGCGCCGCGTACACGCTGCCGAACGGCGCGGCCTTCGCCGACGACTTCCACGTCTTCGCCGTCGACTGGAGCCCCTCCGGGATCACCTGGTCCGTGGACGGCCGGGCCTACCAGACCCGCGGCCCGGCGGACGTGGGCGGCAACAAGTGGGTCTACGACCACCCCTTCTTCCTCATCCTCAACCTCGCGGTGGGCGGCAACTGGCCCGGCAGCCCCGACGCCGGCACGTCCTTCCCGCAGACGATGACCATCGACTACGTCCGCGTCACCCCCTCCGGCTCCGGTGACAGCGGCGGCACCCCGCGCACCGGCGCCATCCAGGGCATCGGCGGCATGTGCGCCGACGTCGCGGGCGCGAGCAGCGCCGACGGCACGCCGATCCAGCTGCACGACTGCACGGGCCACGAAGCCCAGCAGTGGACGGCCGGCAGCGACGGCACCGTGCGGGCCCTCGGCAAATGCCTGGACGTCAAGGGCGGTTCGCACGACGACGGCGCGGCCGTGCAGCTCTACACCTGCAACGGCACGGCGGCGCAGCAGTGGACCCACACCGCCGCCCGCGACCTGGTCAACACCGGAGCCGGCAAGTGCCTCGACGCCAAGGGCAACTCCTCGGCCGACGGCACCCGCCTCCAGATCTGGACGTGCACCGGCGCCGCCAACCAGAAGTGGACCATCGCCTGAGCGCCCGCGGCGCCGCGCCGGGCCGCCTCCCGCTCGCTTCCCCCACCCCCCGAACGCCCCGGTCCCCCGGCCGGGTCCGAAGGAGTACCCATGGCACCCCGTCATCAGCGCAGCCTGACCCGTCGCAAGATGCTGTTCGCCCTGGGCGGCGCGGCCGTCGCCGTCCCGGCGATCGCGACCGTCGCCCCGCACGCCCTCGGCGGCGAGGCCCGCACCTCGGCCCCCGGCTCGCTCCCGGTGACCATCGCCAACAACAGCGGTTCGTTCGACAACGCCTCCGTGCACCTCTACGTCGTCGGCAATCTCGACGGCCGGCAGGTACGGCTCACCCCGGAGGGCACCGTCGTGCCCATCGCCCTGTCGGACAACGGAGCCGACGGCTTCACCGACTACGCCATCCCCCTGGCGGGCAGCGGCGAGACGAAGCTGTCCCTCCCCCACATGTCGGGCCGCATCTACGTGTCCCTCGGCGAGAAGCTCAAGTTCAAGGCCGTGGCCGACGGCAACGGCGACGCGGCCCTGCAGTACCCGGCCGGGTGGGTCGAGTCGGACCCCAACTACGGCGTCCTGCACGACTGCGCCGAGTTCACGTACAACGCGGCCGGCATGTTCTGCAACACCACGATGGTCGACATGTTCAGCGTGCCGCTGAGCATCCGGCTCACCGGTGAGAAGGACCAGACGACGGGGACCCTGCGCGACGGCGGGCGCTCCGCCGCCTTCGCCGCCGTCCGGCGGATCGAGGAGTTCGCACGGCTGGTCGTGGACGACACCCGCATCATCGCTCCCGGCCACGGCCTGGACGCGGGCCTCTTCCCCGAGGACTACCTCGCCCCGTACATCGACGAGGTGTGGAGCACCTACACCGGCAAGGACCTCAAGGTCACCACCAACGCCGGCACGTTCACCGGCCGGGTGCGCGGTGAGCGGTTCACCTTCGACGGCCCGGCCTCCGTGTCCTTCGCCAAGCCCTCGACCCGCGACGTGTTCTTCTGCGACGGCAACCTCGCCGCGCCCAACGACGGCACCACCGGTCCCGTCGCCGCCGTCCTCGGCGCGGGCTTCAACCGCTCGACCCTGCTCACCGACGCCGCCCAGCCGTCCACCGACCCGGCCGCCTTCTACCGGGGCGAGCTGACCAACCACTACGCGAAGGCGGTCCACGCGGCGACCGAGGACGGCAAGGCGTACGGTTTCGCCTTCGACGACGTCGCGGACTTCGCCTCCTACATCCAGGACACCCGCCCGACCGGCTTCACCCTCACGCTGACGCCGTTCTGACGGATCTCCGCACGAACCGGCACCACCGCCGGCCGCGCCGGGGAGCGGGGCGGGGCGGCGGCGGGAAGGGGAACCGCCCGCGCGGTGATCGCGGGCTGTGGCCGCGACCTCGGGAGAGGGCGCAGCCGGCTCCGCCCGCCGTCCGCCCCGCCGTCCGCTTCCGTCGCGCGCCGCGTCGCGCAGCGTCCGCCGCGGGCCCGAGGCGGTCTCGCGCGCCGCCCCGCGCATGGGGCATGCTCCCCGCACGAGGGGTGCCGGACGAGCGGACGATGTCCGGTCTCGGGAATGGCGGCGCCTCGGGTTGTTGTTTATTGTTCAACTAAGACCCCGAGGAGGACCCCATGCCCGCCATCACCGTCGAGAACCCCCTGGCCCTGCCGCGCGTGACCGCGCCGGCGGACGCCGTGGCCCGCCCCGTACGCGCCGTGACGACCGCGCCGAGCGGCTTCGAGGGCGAGGGTTTCCCCGTCCGCCGGGCCTTCGCGGGGATCAACTACCGGCACCTGGACCCGTTCATCATGATGGACCAGATGGGTGAGGTGGAGTACCAGCCCGGGGAGCCGAAGGGGACTCCGTGGCACCCGCACCGCGGCTTCGAGACCGTCACCTACATCATCGACGGGATCTTCGACCACCAGGACTCCAACGGCGGCGGCGGCACCATCACCAACGGTGACACCCAGTGGATGACGGCCGGCGCCGGCCTGCTGCACATCGAGGCGCCGCCGGAGCAGCTCGTCATGTCCGGCGGGCTCTTCCACGGGCTCCAGCTGTGGGTGAACCTCCCGGCCGAGGACAAGATGATGGCGCCGCGCTACCAGGACATCCGGGGCGGCAGCGTGCAGCTGCTCACCTCGCCCGACGGCGGTGCGCTGCTGCGGGTCATCGCCGGTGAGCTGGACGGCCACCAGGGCCCGGGCATCACGCACACGCCCATCACGATGGTCCACGCGACGCTGGCCCCCGGTGCCGAGATCACCCTGCCCTGGCGCGAGGACTTCAACGGCCTCGCCTACGTCCTGGCGGGCCGCGGGGCGGTCGGTGCCGAGCGCCGTCCCATCCGCCTGGGCCAGACCGCCGTCTTCGGCGCCGGTTCCTCGCTCACCGTCCGCGCGGACGAGAAGCAGGACTCGCACACGCCGGACCTGGAGGTCGTGCTGCTCGGCGGGCGGCCGATCCGTGAGCCCATGGCCCACTACGGCCCGTTCGTCATGAACACCCGCGAGGAACTCCAGCAGGCTTTCGAGGACTTCCAGAAGGGGCGGCTGGGGACGATCCCGGCCGTGCACGGGATGTCCGGGGGCGCACGGTAGGACTCACCCGGCCGCCCGGCCGCTCGCCCGCCGGCCGGTCAGGCGGCGAAGTCCGCGACGGCCTCGGGGAACACCGGCCCGCCCGGCTCCCGGTCGCCCGGACCGGGCGGGCCGGTGTTCTCGAACAGCTCGAACCAGGTGCTCTTGCCCTCACCCCGGGGGTCGACCCCCCAGGCGTGGGCGAGCAGCTCCAGCAGCATCAAGCCGCGCCCGGAGGAGGCCAGCTCGCCCGGCCGGCGGCGGTGCGGCAGCTCGTCGCTGCTGTCGGCCACGTCGACGCGGAGCCGCCGGCCGGGGCTGTCGTCTCCTTTCGGCGCGGTGATCTCCGCGACGGCGACGGCGTCACCGTCCGTGTGCACCAGGACGTTGGTGACCATCTCGGAGAGCATCAGCTCGGCCGAGTCCACCTGCTCCGGGTCCGACCAGTCGTGCATCAGCTCGCGCAGCTGGCGCCGGGCCAGCGAGATGCGCTCCGGCTCGGCCTGGGCGATGGTCATGACCGCGCGGCGCAGCCGGCGCGGCGGGTACAGGGCGGGGGCGCCGCAGCCGGGGCCGTTCCGGCAGAGCAGCAGCAGCACGATGTCGTCCTCGCGCCGGTCGGCGAGCGGGCCGGGACGGTAGTGCGAGGAGGGGCCGTGCACGGCCTGGATCAGACCGTCGGCCATCGTCTCCATGTCCTCCGACACATGCTCCTCGATCGCCTCGCGCAGCCGCTGCCAGCCGGTCTCCAGAGTGTGTCCGCCGGTCTCCAGCAGGCCGTCCGTGAAGAGCATCATCAGCTCCCCCGGCTCCAGGACGATCCTGGTGATCGGGTAGTCGGCGTCCGGGGAGACCCCGAGCGGCGGACCGCCGGTCGTGGTCCGGGTCATCATGGTGCCGTCGTGCATCCGCGTGACGGGCTCCTGAAGGCCGGCGCGGGCGATGTCCAGGGTCCCGGACGCCGGGTCCGCCTCGATGTAGAGGCAGGTGGCGAAGCGCGGGTCCTCCCCGCCGTCCTCCCCGCCCCCGCCGTCCGGCCGCCGCTCGGCGAGCCCGGCCAGGAAGCGCGAGGCGCGGGAGAGCACGGCGTCCGGGCGGTGCCCCTCGGAGGCGTAGGCGCGCAGGGCGATCCGCAGCTGGGTCATCAGACTCGCGGCGCGCACGTCGTGGCCCTGGACGTCCCCGACGATGAGGGCCACGCGGTCGGACGGCAGCGGGATCATGTCGTACCAGTCGCCGCCGAGCTGGAGCCCGCCGCCGGTCGGCACGTAGCGGGCGGCGACCGTCATACCCGGGGTCTCGGGCGGGACCGGGGGCAGCATGGCCCGTTGGAGCCCCACCGCCAGCTCCCGCTGGGACTCCTGGGTGCCGGCCCGGGAGAGCGCCTGGGCCAGCATCCGGGCCACGGTGGCCAGGATGGACCGCTCGTCGGGGGTGAAGGCGACGCGGTGGTCGAAGGTGGCCAGCCAGGCTCCGGTGGTGCGGCCGGCCGTGATCAGCGGGACGTACGCCCAGGACTGCAGGCCGAAGCGGGACACCAGCGGCCAGGTGAGCGGATACCGCTCGCGGAACTCCTCGGGCGAGGAGAGATAGACGGCCCGGCCGGTGCGCACCACCTCTGCGGCCGGATAGGGGGTGTCCAGCGGCATCTCCTCGAAGGGCGGCTGCTCGTCGTCGGGGCGGTTGCCCTGGAAGCCCACGATCCGCAGCCAGTCCCCCTCGGCGGAGAAGACGACCAGGCCGTTCGGGGAGAAGCCCGGCATGGAGAGGTTCCCGGCCACCCGCAGCACCTCGGCGGTGGACCCGGCCTCGGCCAGGGCCCGCCCGGCGTCCAGCAGGAAGGCCTCCCGGGCCCGCCGCCAGTCGCCGGTGACCCGGGGCGGCGCCGCGGTGTCGTCGGCGTGCCGCGGCTCCTCGGGCAGCTCCTGGACGGTGCCGATCAGGGTGACCCGGCCGATGTGCCGGTGCGGGCGGGCGCGGACGCGGATCCGGCGGAGCACCCGGCCGTCGTCGCCGATCACCCGCATCACCACCTCGGCCAGGGTGCGCTCGGTGAGGGCGAGGCTGACGACCTCGTTCATCTCCACCCAGTCCACCGGGTGGAAGCGGGCCCGGGTGGCCCCCGGGGAGAGCGTGGTGGCGACCGCGTCGAACCCCAGCAGCCGGGCCGCCTCGGCGTCCACCCGCAGGGCCTTCGAGACGGTGTCCCAGCGCCAGAGACCGGTCGCGGTGGCGGACAGGACATCCTCGGAGCGCATTACATCACTTTAGGCAGGTTTGGGGCATTCTGACGACCGGCTGTGGTGCAGGTGGCTACCGGTACCCTTGACGGGGCCCGCGACGGGCCGGGTCCCACGGGCGTCCACCGCCCTCCACCACGATCCGACGACGATCCGACGACTTGGATGAGCGATGCATCGGTACCGGTCCCACACCTGCGGCGAACTCCGCGCCGCTGACGTCGACACCGAGGTGCGACTGAGCGGCTGGCTGCACAATCGTCGCGATCTGGGCGGCATCCTCTTCATCGATCTCCGCGACCACTACGGCCTGGTCCAGCTCGTGGCCCGGCCGGGCACGCCGGCCAACGAGGTGCTGGGCTCGCTGACCAAGGAGACCGTCGTCCGGATCGACGGCCGGGTCAGCGCCCGCGGCGCCGAGAACGTCAACCCCGACCTGCCGACCGGCGAGATCGAGATCGAGGTCGACGAGGTGGAGGTGCTGGGCGCGGCCGAGCCGCTGCCGTTCACCATCAACACCGAGGACGGGGTGAACGAGGAGCGCCGGCTGGAGTACCGCTTCCTCGACCTGCGCCGCGAGCGGATGCACCGCAACATCATCCTGCGCTCCCAGGTCATCGCCTATCTCCGCCGGGAGATGACCGCCCTCGGCTTCATGGACATGGCGACGCCGATCCTCTCGGCCACCTCGCCCGAGGGCGCCCGCGACTTCCTCGTCCCCTCGCGGCTGCACGCCGGCAAGTTCTACGCCCTGCCGCAGGCCCCGCAGCAGTTCAAGCAGCTGCTGATGATCGCGGGCTTCGACCGCTACTTCCAGATCGCCCCCTGCTTCCGCGACGAGGACGCCCGCGCCGACCGCTCGCCGGGCGAGTTCTACCAGCTCGACATCGAGATGAGCTTCGTCGAGCAGGAGGACGTCTTCCGGGTCATCGAGAAGGTGATGACCGACCTGTTCACCGAGTTCGGGCAGGGCCGTGAGGTCACCTCGCCGTTCCCGCGCATCCCCTTCCGCGAGGCGCTGCTCAAGTACGGCAGCGACAAGCCGGACCTGCGCGCCCGGCTGGAGCTGACCGACGTCTCGCACATCTTCGCGGACTCGGGCTTCAAGGCCTTCGCCGGCAAGCACGTCCGCGCGCTGGCCGTGCCGGACACCGCGGACCAGCCGCGGAAGTTCTTCGACCAGATGGGCGAGTTCGCCGTCGAGCAGGGCGCCAAGGGCCTGGCCTGGATCCGGATCGGCGAGGACGCGAAGCTCACCGGCCCGATCGCGAAGTTCCTCACCGAGGACGACACCGCCAAGCTGATCGCCGAGGTCGGCGGCAAGCCCGGCACCGCCGTCTTCTTCGGCGCCGGCGAGTTCGACGAGGTCTCCAAGATCATGGGGGCGGTCCGGGTCGAGGCCGCCCGCCGCGCCGGGCACTTCGAGGAGAACGTCTTCCGCTTCTGCTGGATCGTCGACTTCCCGATGTTCGAGAAGAACGAGGACACCGGCGAGATCGAGTTCTCCCACAACCCCTTCTCCATGCCGCAGGGCGGCCTGGAGGCGCTCCGGGAGAAGGACCCGCTGGACATCCTCGCCTGGCAGTACGACATCGTCTGCAACGGCGTCGAGCTGTCCTCCGGCGCCATCCGGAACCACGAGCCGGAGGTCATGTACGAGGCCTTCGGCATCGCCGGCTACTCCCGGGACGACGTCGAGCGCGAGTTCGGCGGCATGCTCCGCGCCTTCAAGTTCGGCGCCCCGCCGCACGGCGGCATCGCCCCGGGCGTGGACCGCATGGTGATGCTGCTGGCCGACGAGCCCAACATCCGCGAGACCATCGCCTTCCCGCTCAACGGCAACGCCCAGGACCTGCTGATGGGCGCCCCGACCGAGGTCGAGGAGGCCCGGCTGCGGGAGCTCCACCTCAGCCTGCGGAAGCCGCAGGTCAAGCAGGAACGGTAGGCCGCCGTACGTGCCCGGGACCGCGTTGCGCGGTCCCGGGCCTCTTTTTTCGGGCAGGAAGCGCTACTTCGGCGTCGATGTCGCGCTATTCTGCATGCATGGCTACCGTTCAGATCAGAAACGTCGATGACCAGGCCTACGCCATACTGCGCCGGCGCGCCGCGGACTCCGGGAGATCGCTCCAGGAGTACCTGCGGAAGATGCTGGAGGACCAGGCGGCGCAGGAGCCGATCGAGGACATCCTCACCGTGGTCCGGGCCGACCTGGTGCGGGAGGTCCCGATGGAGGCCATTGTCGAAGCACAGCGTGAAGGCCGGGACGAATGATCGTCGTTGACAACTCCGTACTGATCTCGTCCCTCATCGACGCCGGTCCGGCGGGCAAGGCATGCATGGCCCGGATGTCCGGTGAGCGGCTGGTCGCCCCCGGGGTGATCGACTACGAGGCACTCAGCACCCTGCGGAACCTCCTGCGGGCCCGGAAAGTCGACGTGGAAGTCGCCGAGCGGGCGGTGCGCGTGCTGCCCGACCTGCCCATCGAGCGGGTGCCCTGCAAGCACCTGATTCCGAGGATGTGGGAACTGCGCAACAACTACACGCCGTACGACGCCGCATACGTGGCGCTGGCCGAGCATCTCACCGTGCCGCTCGTGACCGGCGACGGGCGGCTCGCGCGGGGGTCCGGCGCGCGGTGCATCGTGGAACTCATCACCTGACACGCCGCACCGGGGAAATATGCCGACGGGCCGCTGAGGGCAGTTTCTCCGCGGCCCGTCCGCGGACCGTGTGGGTTACTCCTCGCCGCCGAAGCGCTCGCGGTAGGCGGCCAGGTCGTCCTCGGTGATCTTCGCGAAGAGGACCGGCGGGACGGTGAAGGCCGTGCCGGCCGGGACGGAGGCCAGGGCCGCGGCCTCCTCGGCGGTGACCCAGGCGGCGGTGTCGTCCGCCAGGGCGAACGCGGCGCGCATGGCCTTCGCCGAGGCCGGGATGAACGGCTCGGAGACGACCGCGTAGAGGTGGATGAGGTTCATGGCCGTACGGAGGGTGAGCGCCGCCGCGTCTTGGTCGGTCTTGATCTCCAGCCAGGGGGCCTTCTCCTCCAGATAGGAGTTGCCCGCGCTCCACAGCGCGCGCAGCGCCTGCGCCGCCTTGCGGAACTGCAGAGCCTCCATCTGCCGCTCGTACTCGGCGAGCAGGCCCGCGATCTCCTCGCCCAGCTTCCGCTCCGCCTCGCCGGCCTCCGCGCCCGCCGGGACGGTGTCGCCGAAGCGCTTGCGGGAGAAGGAGAGCACCCGGTTGACGAAGTTGCCGAGGGTGTCGGCGAGGTCCTTGTTGACGACCGAGGAGAACAGCTCCCAGGAGAAGGAGGTGTCGTCCGACTCCGGGGCGTTCGCCATCAGGAAGTAGCGCCAGTAGTCGGCCGGCAGCAGCTCCAGGGCGGCGTCGGTGAAGACACCGCGCCGCTGGGAGGTGGAGAACTTCCCGCCGTAGTAGTTCAGCCAGTTGAAGGCCTTGACGTAGTCGACCTTCTTCCACGGCTCGCGGGTGCCGAGCTGGGTGGCCGGGAACATCACCGTGTGGAACGGGACGTTGTCCTTGGCCATGAACTCGGTGTAGCGGACGTCGTCCGCGCCCGCGGGCTCGTACCACCAGGACTTCCAGTCCCGGACCTCGCCCTCGCCCGCGCGCTCCGCCCACTCCTTGGTGGCGCCGATGTACTCGATCGGGGCGTCGAACCAGACGTAGAAGACCTTGCCCTCGGCGGCCAGTTCGGGCCAGGTGTCGGCCGGGACCGGGATGCCCCAGTCGAGGTCGCGGGTGATCGAGCGGTCGTGGAGGCCCTCGGTCAGCCACTTGCGGGCGATGGAGGAGGCGAGCGTCGGCCACTCGTCCCCGCAGGCGTCGATCCACGCCTCGACCTCACCGGCCAGCTTCGACTGGAGCAGGAAGAGGTGCTTGGTCTCCCGCACCTCCAGCTCGGCGCTGCCGCTGATCGCGGAGCGGGCCTCGATCAGATCGGTGGGGTCGAGCACGCGGGTGCAGTTCTCGCACTGGTCGCCGCGGGCCTTGTCGTAGCCGCAGTGCGGACAGGTGCCGACGATGTAGCGGTCCGGCAGGAAGCGGTCGTCGGCGATGGAGAACACCTGGCGGATCGCGCGCTCCTCGATGAAGCCGTTCTCCGCCAGGCGGCGCGCGAAGTGCTGGGTGATCTCGATGTTCTGCTCGGAGGAGCTGCGGCCGAAGTAGTCGAACTCCAGGTTGAAGCCGTCGTAGACGGCCTTCTGCGCGTCGTGCTGCCGGGCGCAGAACTCGTCCACCGGCAGCCCGGCCTCCTTGGCGGCCAGTTCCGCCGGGGTGCCGTGCTCGTCGGTCGCGCAGATGTACAGCACCTCGTGACCACGCTGCCGCAGATAGCGGGCGTACACATCGGCCGGGAGCATGGACCCCACCATGTTGCCCAGGTGCTTGATCCCGTTGATGTACGGAAGGGCGCTGGTGATGAGGTGTCGAGCCATTGCGGCTGCTCCCGGGTAGCAGGTGGATGCGCGGAGTGATGGAGAGGGTTCTGCGGGCGGTCAATATCGTATCGGAGCGGGTGGCGCCACCCGTCCGGTTATCCGGTGGGCGGACGGGGGCGCGGGGCGGGGCAGGGGCCGGGAGGGGCGCCCGGGGTGTCACGGTGCGGTCCGGGGCCGTTCTCCGGCATCAGGAAGGCGTGAAGATTGCCGGAATCCGGCAGTGTGCTCGGTGCCGCCCGGCTGCCAGACTGCCCGGAACGCGGTAAGCGCGGGGCCGGCGCGGGCCCGCTCCCCGCGCGGAGAGGGGGGCCGGATGGCGTGGTTTCTGGGACTCGGCACGGCGGGGCTGGTGCTGCTGGTCCTCGCGTTCGTCTTCGACGGCGTGCTGGACGGGGTGCTGGACGGGGCCTTCGGGGGGATGGTCTCGCTGCCGGCCCTGGCCGGGTTCGTCTCGATGCTCGGCTTCGGCGGCGCCATCACGCTCGGCACCACGGGGGCCGGGCCCGGTGTCGCGACCGCCGCGGGCACGGCCGCCGGGCTGGGCACGGCCTGGCTCGTGCTCCGGCTGAGCCGGGCGCTGATGCGGGACCAGACCGCGCCGACACTCCGCTCCGCGGATCTCGTCGGCACCCCGGGTTCGGTGGTCACGCCCATTCCGCCGGGCGGCTACGGAGAGGTGCTGCTCCGGGCCGGCGGTCAGCCCGTCAAGTACGCGGCGCGGAGCGAGGTGGCCCAGCCGCTCGGGGAGGAGATCTGGGTGACGGCCGCGCTGTCCAGCACGGCGGTCGAGGTGCGGGCCGTGGAGCGCTAGCGGTCCCCTTGCCCCCGTCGGCCCGCCGGGCCGGTGGAACACCCCGGCCCTGCCGCATGCCCCGCCGCCCGCGGGCCGCCGGTTCGTACGTCCACGGGGGACGGGCGACCCGGCCCCGGGGGCTCCCGCTGTTGTGATTCGTCCGGTTGTCCGCAGAGAGGCAGGACCCCATGAGCCCAGTGCTCGTCGCCGTGGTCGGAGTCGCCGTACTCCTTGTTCTTCTGGCCGTCATCGTCGTCTCCCGCTACAAGGTGGCCGGGCCGAACGAGGCCTTCATCATCACCGGACGCCGGGGCAAGAAGTCCGTCGACGCGGTGACCAGCCGCGTCAGTTATGACACCAGCGGCCAGAAGGTCGTGGTCGGCGGCGGCGTCTTCGTGGTGCCGTTCGTCCAGCAGCGCCATGTGATGGACCTGTCCAGCCGGCACATCCCGGTGGCCGTGCGCGGCGCGGTGACGCTGCGCGGCGTCAAGGTGGACCTGGACGGGGTCGCCATCGTCAAGGTCGGCGGGGACGAGGACGCGATCCGCGCCGCCGCCCAGCGGTTCCTGCAGCAGCAGGACGGGGTGGTCGGCTTCACCCAGGAGGTGCTGTCCGGCGCCCTGCGCTCGATCGTCGGCCGGATGTCCGTGGAGGACGTCATCCGGGACCGGGCGGCGTTCGCCGGGCAGGTCGCGGAGGAGGCCGAGGCCAGTCTCTCCGGTCAGGGGCTCGTCCTCGACACCTTCCAGATCCAGGACATCTCCGCCGAGGGCAGCTATCTGCAGGACCTCGGCCGGCCCGAGGCCGCCCGCGCCCGGCAGGAGGCCGACACGGCCGAGGCCGACGCGCGCCGCATCGCCGAGCAGGCGCGGCTGCGGGCCGAGGAGGAGATCGCCGTAGCGCAGCGGGTGCTGGCGCTCCGCCAGGCCGAGATCAAGGCGGAGACGGACGCGGCGGCCGCCCGCGCCGCGGCGGCCGGACCGCTGGCCGAGGCCGCGCGCCAGCAGGAGGTGCTGTCGGAGCAGGAGAAGGTCGCCGAGCGGCAGGCGGCGCTCAAGGACCGTCAGCTCGACACGGAGATCCGCAAGCCGGCCGACGCCGAACGGTACCGGGCCGAACAGGAGGCGGAGGCGCACCGGGTGGCGCGTGTGAAGCAGGCCGAGGCGCAGGCCGAGGAGTCGCGGCTCACCGGTGAGGGCGAGAAGCAGCGGCGCGCGGCGCTGGCCGAGGCGGTGCGGCTGGAGGGCGAGGCGGAGGCCGCGGCGGTCGCCGCGCACGGCGCCGCCGAGGCCGAGGCGATGCACAAGAAGGCCGACGCCTTCGAGCGGTACGGCGACGCGGCCGTGCTGCAGATGCTCGTCGAGGTGCTGCCGCAGGTCGTCGCGAAGGCGGCGGAGCCGATGGCGGCGATCGACAAGCTGACCGTGATCTCCACGGACGGGGCCGGGAAGCTGCCGCGCGCGGTGGCGGACAACGTCGCCCAGGGCATGGAACTGCTGGGCTCCACCACCGGGATCGACCTCGCCGCGATGCTCTCCCGGCTGGCCGGCGGCGCGGGCGGCGCGGGCGGTGCGGCCGGGGCGGGCACGGAGGGTTCGGCGGACGCCGGGGCCGCCGGTGCCACCGGACCGGCCGGATCCGGCGGCGTGGGCGGCAGGCCGGGGGCGGAGCGGATCGAGGTCACCGGCTGAAACGGCGGCTCCGCCGCCCTGCGGACAGCCGCGCCCGGGGATCCCAAGGCTCTGCGGAGTCACGGGAATAACCGGGCGCGGCGCTGAGGACCGCCGAGCACGTGGACGCGGCCGGGGGACGCTGCCGGCACCGGAGACCGGCACCAGAACCGGCCCCGGCCCGGGATCTGTGACCGGGACCGGCACCGGGACCAGAACCGGCACTGACCCCGAGACCTGGACCGGGATCGGCACCGGCACCGGAGACCGGCACCAGGACCGGGACCGACCCCGGGACGGGCCTGGCACCGGGACCGGCACCGGACCGGTACTGGGATCGGCACCCGGGATCGGCACCCGGGGCCGGCACCGGCACCGGAGACCGGCAAGGGATACCGGTGCCGGCAGCACGGCCGGAGGGAACGGGACGGGCGCGGCCCGGCCGGCGGGGGAGCCGGCCGGGCCGCGCCCGGTGTCGTGTCCACGGCCCGTCCGCGGGTGTTCACCCACGGGCCGCGGGACGTCCGTCAGCCGAGGATGCCCTTCTCCCGGGCCTCCGCCAGCCACGTGGGGAACTCGGCCAGCAACTGCTCGTACAGCTTGCGGTTGGTGAGCTTCTTGGGCTCCGGACCGGCGTGGAAGAAGCCCGCGTTGTCGGCCTTCCGCCGCTCCGGCACGGAGAGCGTGTCCAGCTTTCGGAGGAAGTCGAAGCCCTTCGCGTCCGTCTCGCCGAAGCCGATGAACTGCCAGAAGACCGGCAGCTCCGCCGCCTCGCACAGCGCCTTCTCGGCGGCCGCCTTGCTGGTCGGAGCGCCGTCGGTCTGGAAGATGACGAAGGCCGGGGCGGTGGAGCCGGACTTCTTGTAGTGCTCCACGACGGTCTCGATGGCGCGGTGGTAGTTGGTCCGGCCCATGTGGCCGAGGTCCGCGTGGAGCGCCTCGATCCGGCCCTTGTAGTCGTCCAGGGCGATGTCGGCGGTGCCGTCGATGTCGGTGGAGAAGAACACCACGGGGACGGTGCCGTCGTCGTCCAGGTTGGCGGAGAGGCCGAGGGCCTGCTCGGCGAGGTGCTGGACGGTGCCGTCCTTGTAGTAGCCGCGCATGGAGCCGGAGCGGTCCAGGACGAGGTAGACGGCGGCGCGCTGTCCGGCCAGGCCTTCCTTGTCGAGGGCCGTGGAGGCGGCCTTGTAGAGGTTGACCAGGCCGGGGGCGGTCTTCCGGACCTTCTCCAGCGAAATCGCCCCGGCGGCGCCCTCCTTCGCGGGCTGCTCCGGCTCGGGCGCCTTCGTCGGCGCGGCCTCGTTCGCGGGCGCGGCTTCGTCCTTCGGTGCGGCCTCCTTCGCGGGTGCCGCCTCCTTCTTCGGCGCGGCCGTCTTCTTCGTGGCCGTCTTCCGCGCGGCCGTGGTCGTCTTCGCCGCCGTGGTCTTCTCGGCGGCGGGCGCGGCGGGCGCGGCGGGCTCCGCGGCGGCCGGAGCCTGCTCCGGCTCGGCGTCGCGCGCGGCGGGGTCGTTGTCGCCCGCGAGCGACGCGGCCTCCGCCTTGGCCTCCTCGGCGGCCGTTCCGGCTCCGGACGCGGTGCCGGGCGCCGGCTTGCCGTCCGTGGCCGCCTCGGCCTCGGCCTCGGCGTCCGCCACCGGCTCCGGCGGTGCGTCGCCCGAGAGTTCGGCGACCGTGGCGTCCACGGCGTCGAGTTCCGCCTTCGCCTCGGCGGCACCCTCCGCGGCGAGGTTCCGTCCGGCCTTGTCGTCACTGCCGGTGCCGGCGGCGTCCGGCGAGCCGGCGGTCTTGGCGGCCGGGCCGGCGACGGGCTCCGGAACGGCACCCGTCGACAGGGCCCCGGCCTCGGCTATGGCTTCCTCGGCGGCCCGGTTGGCCTCGGCCGCGGGGCCGGTGCCGCTCGTGGCGGCGGTGGCGGTGCTGTCGGCGGTGGTGGCGGTGGCGGCGGTGTCCGAGGTGTCGGCGGCGGGTGCGGTCTCGTCACCGGTCTTGCCGCCGGCCTTGTCGCCGGAATCGCCCCCGGTCTTGTCGCCGGGCGCCGCCTTGGCGTCCTCGGACGCCGCCGTCCGCTGCGCGGGACCCCGGGGGGCGTCGAAGGCCGACATCAGGTCGGCGGTGATCCCGCCGGACTCCCCGTCCGTCTTCGGCCTGCCGGCCGGGCCGGTGGCGGGTTCGGCGGTGCGGTCCGGCCGGTCCGACGCGGAGCCCGCGCCGGGCGCCGGTTCCCCGGCCGCCCGGGACTGCTCCGGTACGGCCGTGCCGGAGCTGTCGCCGGCACCGGCCCGGCCGGCGGTGTCCGTCGCGCCGGCCGCACCGGCCGCCGGGGGTGCCTGTTCCTCCCGCCCCGCCCGGGACCGGCTGAACACGTTTCGCAGCAGACTCCGAATGCCCATGGGAGAAGCCCTTTACAAGTATCGGGTGCGATGAATGTCCGAGGTGCGGGATTCGTCCCTGACCAGGACGGACATGTAAGGCTAGCCAGCAGGGGTCCGGCCGGGCGCGGGCGCCCTCCTCGGCGGGCGGAACGGTGTGCCCGCCGGCCGCGGCCCCGCGGTCAACAAGCCCTGGGGAACGGCCCGTACGACCGGGGTCGGGGGTTCGTCGATCACGTGTGCTCCTCGCGCCTCCGCCGCGCGGCACCACGCGTCGTCTCGGCCGAGCCGGCCCGGCCGGGCGTGCGGCTCTGCGACAGCGTCCCAGAAGTCGCCGCGTGTGGCGAGATCTTGTCTTCGCGGACAGCCGGTCCGGTGCCGATCGTTGTCCAGTTGTCCGGATCTCGCCGCGCTCCGGCCGGTGCGGGGCTTGCGGCAGACCGGTGGCCGTGCAGGCGTCACCGTCTCCTGTGCTTCACCCCGGGTTCATCCGGGGGTTTCCGGCGCGCGGGTCTACGCCCCTAGCGTCAACGCGCGGAGACTGTCGGTGTACCCGGTCGTAACCGGTCGGGAGCCGGTGCCGGAGGAACCCCTACGGAGGAGAATCACGTGCGGAGACTGCTGCCTCTGATCAGCTCGCATCCCGGTGGAAGGTCGGCGATGACCTGCCGCTACCGGTGCGGGAACGCCTGCTTCCACGAAGTGCCCAACACCAGTGACAACGCCTACGCGGGCGACGTCATCGCCGGTGCCCTCTCGCGCCGGTCCATGCTGCGGGCCGGCGCCGTCGTCACCGTCGCCTCGGCGGCCGGGGCGTCGTTGCTCGGACAGGCGCCCGGCGCCGAGGCCGCGCCCCTGGACGCCTCCTCCGCCGCGGCGGCGCGGGGATCCGGCCACCACCACGGCGGGCGGGCCGCGCGCGGGCTCCGGTTCACCCCGGTCCCGCCGAACACCGCCGACGCCGTCACCGTCCCCCAGGGGTACCGGCAGCAGGTCGTCATCCGCTGGGGAGAACCGATCCTGCGCGGGGCGCCGGCCTTCGACCCGGACCGGCAGACGGCCCGGGCCCAGGCCGGTCAGTTCGGTTACAACAACGACTATCTGACCCTGCTGGACCTGCCCGGCGAGCGGTGCCGCCAGGTCATGGTGGCCAACCACGAGTACACCAACGAAGAACTGATGTTCGCCGGTTACGACCCGGAGAACCCGGCCCGGGAACAGGTCGAGATCGCCTGGGCCGCGCACGGCCTGTCGGTCGTCGTGGTGGAGGAGGAACGCCGCAGCGGCGCGCTCAGCCCCGTCACCCGCCACCGGCTCAACCGCCGGATCACCGCCACCACGCCGTTCCGGCTCACCGGCCCGGCCGCCGGCAGCCGCCTGCTGCGCACCTCCGCGGACCCGGAGGGCACCACGGTGCTCGGCACGCTCAACAACTGCGCGGGCGGCACCACCCCGTGGGGCACCGTCCTCTCCGGCGAGGAGAACTTCAACCAGTACTTCGGCAACGCCGAGGCCGTGACGGACCCGCGGACCGTCGCACGCCTGAAGCGCTACGGCATCACCGACGCGGTCAGCGAGCGCAAGTGGGAGCGGTTCGACCGGCGCTTCGACCTGGGCCGGGAGCCCAACGAGGCGAACCGCTTCGGCTGGGTCGTCGAGCTCGACCCGTACGACCCGGACTCGACGCCCCGCAAGCGGACCGCCCTCGGCCGCTTCAAGCACGAGGCCGCCCAGCCCCGGCTGACGCGGGACGGCCGCCCCGTCGTCTACATGGGCGACGACGAGCGGTTCGACTACTTCTACAAGTTCGTCTCCAGCAAGCGGATGATGCGCGGTCACAGCCGGGCCGCCCGCGAGCACAACCTCACGCTGCTCGACGAGGGCGCGCTCTACGTCGCCAAGCTCACCGGCGACAGCCCCGCGAGCGAGGTCGACGGCAGCGGCAGGCCGCTCCGGGACGGCGAGTTCGACGGCTCCGGCGAGTGGATCAAGCTGGCCGAGGGCGACACCTCGTACGTGCCGGGCATGACCGCCGAGGAGGTGTACGTCTTCACGCGCCTGGCCGCCGACAAGATGGGCGCCACCAAGATGGACCGCCCCGAGGACGTCGAGGCCAGCCCGCGCACCGGCCGCGTCTACGTCGCGCTGACGAACAACAAGGAGCGCGGTCTGGCGGGCAAGGCGCCCGCCGACGAGGCCAACCCGCGCAACGAGAACAAGCACGGCCAGGTGCTGGAACTGGCCGAGCGCCGCAACGACCCGACGGCGGAACGCTTCGCCTGGCGGCTGTTCCTGGTCTGCGGCGACCCGGAGGACCCGGCCACCTACTACGCCGGCTTCCCCAAGGAGGAGGTCAGCCCGATCTCCTGCCCGGACAACATCACCTTCGACCCGCACGGCAACCTGTGGCTCTCCACGGACGGCAACGCGCTCGGCAGCCACGACGGCCTCTTCGGCGTGGCCGACCGCGGCCGGCACGAGGGCCAGGTCCGGCAGTTCCTGACGGTGCCGATCGGCGCCGAGACCTGCGGTCCGGTCGTGCAGGAGAAGCGGGTGCTGGTCTGTGTGCAGCACCCGGGCGAGGTGGACGGGGCGACGGTCGAGAACCCCGCCTCGGCGTGGCCCGACGGACCCGGGAAGCTCGTCCGCCCGTCGGTGGTCTGCGTCTGGCGCGCGGACGGCGGCGCGATCGGCGTCTGACCTCCTCCTGAGGAGGGCGACCCCCGCGGTTTCGTGCGGCCGACGCGGCGGAGGCGGCCGGGACGACCGGCGGGGGCGGGCCGAGCAGGACGGCCGAGCAGGACGGCCGAGCAGGACGGCTGAGCGGCATCGGTGGATCGGAGACGGGTCCGCGGGTGCCGCTCGCTGTCGTTTCCGGCCGCGCGCCCGCGTCGGCCGCGCGCCCGCGTCGGTCACAGCTCGGCGAGCCGCCGCTCCGCCGCCCGCAGCGTGCGTCCCCGGCGCGGCATCCCGGCCCACGGGTCGTCGGCGGCCAGCCGCTCCCCGATCGTGGCCAGCGTCCAGCGCCGGGCGTGGAGTTCCGGGTCGTCCAGTTCCCGGCGGGCTATCGGCGTGGCGACCGGCGCTCCGGGGAGCGCGCGCACCGCGTACGGGGCCACCGCCGTCTGCGCGTAGCCGTTGCGCTGGACGTCCAGATAGACCCGGTCCTTGCGCTCGGCCTTGCGCTGCTCGGTGGTGAGCCGGTCGGGGTGGCGCTCCGCCAGCAGCCCGGCCGCGCGGCGCGCGAACGCCCGTACGGTGCCGAAGTCCGCCTGCCGGTCCAGCGGGACGACGATGTGCAGGCCGCTCGACCCGGTCGTCATCAGCAGGGTGGGGAGCCCGAGTCCGTCGAGCAGCTCGCACACCCGGTGCGCCGCCCAGCGCACGTCCTCGAAGCCGGCGCCCTCGGACGGGTCGAGGTCGATGACGAGCCGGTCCGGGTGGTCCGGCCGGTCTGCGCGCGAGAGCCAGCGGTGCGGGGTGATACAGGCCTGGTCGGCGAGGTGAACGAGGGTGGCGGCGTCGTCGCAGACCACGTGGGTGACGGTGCCGCCGCTCTCCTTGGCGACCTCGGCGCGGTGCACCCAGTCGGGGAAGTGACCGGGAATGTTCTTCTGGACCAGCGGCTTGCCGTCGATGCCGTCGGGGTGGCGGACCATCATGAGCGGCCGCCGGCGGAGGTGCGGGAGCATGCGCCGGGAGACCGCGCGGTAGTGCTCGACGAGGTCCGCCTTGGTGATGCCGTCGTCGGGGAAGAGGACCTTGTCCGGACGGTGCAGGGTGAGGGTTCGCCGGCCGACCCGGATCTCGCTCGTATCACTCACCTTCAGCGCCTTGCCCGTGCTGTCGGCGGCAAACTCCCGCTCGCGGGCCGAGGCGTTGGGCGCAGTGCGGTGGGTGCGGGGAGTCCGGGGCATCCGCCGCCGGTGCGTCCGCGGGCAGCCGCGGGGTGTCCCGGGCGATGGCTGCGCCCGGCGGTGGGGGCGAGCGGGCGGCAGGGCCGGATGACGGCGTCCTGTGGTGGCGGGACGCGGCCGGGGCCGGCCGGGGTACGCGGGTCCGGCGGGGCCGGCCGGGGTGCGCGGGCCGGTGGTCAGCGGCGGGGCCGGCAGCCGTCCAGCAGCAGGGTGAGCAGGGCCCGGGTGAACTCCTCGCCCGGTGGCCGCCGCCGCAGCAGGAGCTGCGTCCACAGCGCTCCGGCCAGGGCGTCGGCCAGGGGTCTCGGATCGAAGCCCGCGGGCAGTTCGCCCCGGGCCGCGGCCCGCTCCAGGATCGGCTGCCGCCGCAGGAAGCCCTCGTCCAGCAGGGAGACGACCAGCTCGCGCAGCGCCGGGTGGCGTACGGCCCCCACGAGCGCCGCCTCGACGAGGGCGCGGGTGCGCTCCTCGCGGAGCAGGCCGCGCACGGCGTCGGTCAGCGCGGTCAGATCGCCGCGCAGGCTTCCGGTGTCGGGCACCGTGACGCGGAGGACGCCGGAGTCCAGCAGGGCGTCGCGGAGTAACTCCGGCTTGGAGCCCCACCAGCGGTAGATGGTCGTCTTGTTGACCCCGGCGTGCTCGGCCGCCTGTTCGATGGTGAGTTCGTCGTAGCCGCGCTCGGCGAGCAGATCGAGGGTGGCGCCGAAGATCTCGGCCTTCCGCCGGGGACCGGCCGCCTCCTTCGCGACCGCTTCCAGGTCCGTCATCCGCCTGCTCCTCTCCGTGGGTCCGGCCGCCAAGGGCAGCACGGCGCAAGGTTGCACTGCAAACGGGACTCATGGTGCTGAACGGCGTGTGCGGGTTCCGTGGGTTTCCCGGGCCTTGCGCGGCCGACGGGCGGCTCGGGCCGTCCGGGCCGGCCGGCTCAGGGGTTCGCCCCGGCCGCCGGGGCCGGTGGGCCGCGGCCGGGGACGGTGCCGGTGGCCGCGCCGGCGGCACTTGACCTCAACCATCGTTGAGGTTGAAGGCTGTTGTGGCGAGCCGGAAGACGGTGTGCGTCGCCGGCCGCGTGTCTTCGTTCGGCCATCAGTTCCCCAGAGGAGTTTCCGATGTCTCTCACCACCGTGTCCTCCCCGTCCGTCGCGCCGTCCGCTGTCACCCCGTCTGCCCCGCTCCGGCTCGCGGTCATCATCGGCAGCGTCCGCGAGGGCCGGTTCGGGACGGCCGTGGCGCACTGGTTCGCCGACGCCGCACGGCAGCGCCCCGAACTGGAGGTCGACGTGATCGACCCGGCCGGGCTGCCGCTGGAGGTCACCGGGCCCTCGGGCCGGCCCGGTGACGGAACCGCGCGCTCCCTGGAGGCGCTGCGCCCCCGGCTGGCGGCCGCCGAGGCCTTCGTCGTGGTGACGCCCGAGTACAACCACAGCTATCCGGCGGCCCTGAAGAACCTCATCGACTGGCACCGGGAGGAGTGGCAGGCGAAGCCGGCCGGTTTCGTCTCGTACGGGGGACTGTCCGGGGGCCTGCGGGCGGTGGAGCATCTGCGGCAGGTCTTCGCCGAGCTGCACACGGTCACGGTGCGGGACACGGTCAGCTTCCACAACGCCTGGGACCGGTTCGGCGAGGACGGCCTCCGGGGGGACGGCGAGGGCGCCGTGGCCGCCGCGAAAACCCTGCTCGACCAGCTCCTCTGGTGGGGCCGCGCCCTGCGCGAGGCCCGCGCCGGGCACCCGTACGGGGGCTGATCCGGGCTCATCCGGCGGCTGAGCCGGGGGAGGCGCCGGTGTTGGTGCCGACGGTGACGCCGGGCCCGCGCGGGGGGCGGGCCCGGCACGCCGGGCCCCCGCGTCCGCCGTACCCGCGGGGCCCCGCCCGCGCCGCCGCGCGCGTTCACCGGCAGGGCGCGGGGACGATCCGGACGGCGGGGCGGGAACCGGCCGCCCACCGTGGCACCGGCGCCGGGCGGGATGGGTAACGGGCGGGCGCAATAGTCCACATGGGGCGCCTGATCGTCCACAGGGGCCGCCCTAACATCGTCGGAGATGCCGGCCGCGCGGCACCGGTGCAGGAACGGTTCGATTCCCCCTCACATCCCCCACATCGGACGGAGATTTCCATGCGCAGGACGAGCGCGCGATGCAAGCTGGCCAGCGCCGCCGCCGTGACGGCGACCGTCGTCGCCCTCGGCGGGCTGACCGCCGGCAGCGGCGGGGCCGCCGAGCGGCAGGGCGGGGAGGGAGCGGCCCCCGCGGCCGCCGCCTCTCCCGTCGGCTTCGGCGCGGGCACCACGGGCGGAGCGGGCGGCTCCACCGTCACGGTCTCCAGCGCGAGCGCCTTCATCGACGCAGTGCAGAGCAGCAGCCCGCTGACCGTAAGGGTCAACGGCACCATCTCGCTGAGCTCCATGACCAAGGTGGCCTCGAACAAGACGGTCGTCGGGGTCGGCACCTCCGGCCGGATCACCGGCAGCGGGCTCAACATCAGCAAGGTCTCGAACGTGATCATCCAGAACCTCACCTTCACGGGTTCGAACGACGACGCCATCAACGTCCAGTACTCGACGAAGGTGTGGATCGACCACAACGACATCTCCGGCGCCAAGGACGGCGGCGTCGACATCAAGCGGGCCTCGGACCAGATCACCGTCTCCTGGAACCGCAGCCACAACCAGGACAAGAACATGCTGCTCGGGCACTCCGACAGCAACGGCGGCGAGGACTCCGGCAAGCTCCGGGTGACCTACGACCACAACTGGTTCGACGGCACCAACCAGCGCAACCCGCGGGTCCGCTTCGGCAACCCGGTGCACGTCCTCAACAACTACTTCGACAACGTCGGCAGTTACGGCGTCGCGTCCACCGAGGGCGCCGGGGTGCTCGTCGAGGGCAACTACTTCGAGAACACCGAGGACCCCTTCCACCTCGGTGAGGCGTCCTCCGGGCCGGGCACGCTGCGCGCCGTGAACAACAAGTTCGTCAACTCCGGTGCCGGACAGAGCGGCGGCAGCGTGGCGCCGATCCCGTACGGCTACTCGGCCGAGAACGCGGACAGCGTGAAGGCGAGCGTCACCGCGGGCGCGGGGGTCGGGAAGATCTGACCCGGCCGGCCCGCCGGGCCGGTCCGGCCGGTCGGTTCCGTTCTCACCGGGCGGGGTGAGGAGGGGACGACCGCGCCGCATCCGGCCCGCTGCACCACCGGGGACCGCGGGCAGCTTCGCCGCGGCGGCTCCCCTCACGGGCCCAGCGCCCGGGCAGGACCGGAGAACTCTCCGGCCTTGTCCGGGCGCGGGCCCGCCGCTATCGTCCACGACCCCCGGCCGGTATGCCGCTCGCGCGGCGGCCCGGGGTCGTTTCCGACGACCAGCGAGGCACCATGGCGGAACACGGGCCCGTACGGGCGCGGCCACCGGACGGCGCGGACGGCGGCCGGGAGAGCCGCGCCGGCGGCCGCCCGGACACGCGCCCGGACACGCGCCCGGACGGCAGCCCGGACGCACGCCGCGACCGCCGCCCGGACGGCCGGGCCGACCGCCGCCCGGACCGCCCCGCCGCGGGCCGCTACGACGGTGGCCGCCTCACCCTCGGCCTCGTCACGGCCAACATCCACCTCGGCGTCGGCGCCACCCTGTGGTCCGGCGTGCTGGCCGCGGCCGACCGCAACGACGTCAACCTCGTCTGCTTACCCGGCGGCCCGCTCCGCCCCGGCGGCGGGCCGCGCAACGCGCTCTACGAACTCATCGGCCCCGACCGGCTCGACGGCGTCATCTGCTGGACCTCCACCCTCGGCCTCCCCGCCGCGAGCGACCGTGCCGGGCGGCTGGCCCGGCGGCTCGGCGGACTCCCGGTCGTCAGCCTCAACCGCGGTCTCGACGGCCACGAGACCCTGCACCTCGACAACCACGCGGGCATGCGGGACGCGGTCGGCCATCTCGTCGGGCACCACGGCCGCCGCCGGCTCGCCTGCATCCGCGGCCCGCTGGCCAACCCCGTCTCCCTCGACCGCTACCGCGCCTACGCCCACGCCCTGGCCCGGCACCGCCTCCGGCTCGACCGGTCCCTGGTCTCCGCCGCCGCCGACTTCGGCAGCGGGGCGGGCGCCTCGGCGATGCGGGTGCTGCTCGACATCCGCGGGCTGCGCCCCGGGCGCGACTTCGACGCCGTTGTCGCGTGCAGCGACGTCCTGGCGGCCGACGCCCTGCGCTTCCTGACCGGGCGGGGCGTCCGGGTGCCGGAGGACGTGGCGGTCATCAGCTTCAACGACTCCCCGGAGGCCCGGCTCTCCGATCCGCCGCTCACCTCGGTGGCCCTGCCCTTCGCCGAACTCGGGGAACTGGCCGTGGACACCCTGCTGGCCCGGCTGCGCGGTACACGCCCGCCGGCGCGCAGCGTGGTGCCGGGCACGCTGGTGACGCGCCGGTCCTGCGGCTGCCCGTCCCCGCTGGTGACCCAGGGGACGGACACACCACCGGACCCGGAGGCGCCCGAGGTGCCGCCCGCGCGGGTGTTCGCCGGACTTCCCGGGGCGGGGCCGGAACTGGCCGCCGCGCTCCGTCACGGCTCCGCGGCCGGTGCCGGTTTCCTCCCGCTGCTGGAACGGCTGATCGGCAGCGAGGTCCGCACGTCCGAGGACGCCGCCGCCTGGGACGCCGCGCTGCTGCGGGCCCGCGCCCTGCTGACCGCCGGCGCGCCACCCGTGGACGCGGCCCGGGTCGAACGCCTCGTCGGACAGGCGCGGTTGATGGTCGCGGACAAGTCCGGCCGGCTGCTGGAGGGCGAGCGCTGGGCCGAGGAGCAGGAGTCGCGCCGACTGCGCGAACTGGGCACGGCGCTCACCACCGCCGTCGACCTCGACGCCCTCACCGGGGCGCTCTCCCGCCATCTGCCGCCCATCGGCGTGGCCGGCTGCCGCCTCGTCCTGTACGAGGATGGGGCGTCGGTGTTCACCCCGGCGCGAACCGCCCCCGGTGCGCCGGCCGCCGCCCCCTTCGGCCCGGCCGGTCCTCCGGACCTCTCCCGGCCGGCCCGCGCCGTCCTCACCCGCGAGGAACGGGACGCGTCCGTCGCACCCCGGCCCGGCACGGGGTCCGACGCGGGATCCGGTACGGAATCCGGTACGGAAACCGTCGCCGGCCCGGACGGGGGCCTTCCGGCGGACACGCCGTACCGTGCCGAACTCCTGCTCCCCGACCAACTGTTGCCGCCGGGCGACCGGCGCTGGACGCTGGTCGCCGAACCGCTCCACATCGGCGACGAGCAGCTGGGCTTCGCCCTCTTCGACGCGGGCGGCCGCCGGGGCACGGCACACCGGGACGGCGCGCTGTACCGGGCGCTGGGGGACCAGATCAGCGCGGCGCTCAAGGGCATCCGGCTGTTCGACGAGGTGCGCCGCGCCCGGGACGCGGCCGAGCAGGCCAACCGGCTCAAGACCCGGCTGCTCGACAACGCCACCGACGAACTCCGCACCCCGGTCGAGGCGATCCTCCACCACACCCGCCCCGAGCCGCCGCCGGTGCCGCCGGAGTCACCGCCCGAGCCGCCGCCGGCGCCGGGCGCCCCCCGGGCGGGCGCCCGGACCGAGGACGCGTCCGAGGAGCCTGCCAGGGCCGCTCCGGCCGGCAACGGGCCCCCGTACCGCTCCGGTTCCGGTTCGGGTTCGGGTGCCGGCTTCGAGCCGGAACCGCACCTCTGGGCCGGAGCCGCGCAGAACCGGGCTGCGGCCGGAACCGGGGCCGGGGGCCGGGTCTCGTCCGGGAGTCCGTCCGGGTCCCCGGCGCTCCCGGCCCTCCCCGGTCCGGACGAGCGGCTCGCCGAGCGGACCGACGCCCTGCGGACCGCGCACGAGCACGCCGGCCGGCTGCTGCGGCTCATCGACGACCTGCTGGATCTCTCCCGCTCCGAGATCGACGCCCTCGACCTCTCCCGCCACCTGCTCGACCCCCGCCCCCTGCTCGCCGAGGTGTTCGACACCGCCGCCCGCGCCCGTCCGGGCGGCGAGGGCTGGCGGCTCCGGCTGCCCGGACGGCTCCCGGCGATCAGCGCGGACGGCCCGCGCCTCCGGCAGATCCTGCTCAACCTGCTGAACGCGGCGGCCGACGGGCCCGCCGACGGAGCGTTCCGCGCACCGGCCGACGGGCCCCGCCCGCACCCCGGCCCGCACCCCGGCCCGCACTCCGGCCGGGGCCCCGGCTCCGGTCCGCGATCCGGCCCCGGCCCCGGCCCCGGCGCCGTCCGGCTGACGCTGGAGGCCGAGGTCCGGCCGCCGCTGCTCCGCGTGCTCATCACCCGGCCCGAACCGGCCCCGCCGGCCGCCGGGGCCGAAGACCTGTTCCAGCCCTTCGCCTCCGGTGCGCCCGGGATGCGGCTGGGGCTGGCCATCGCCCGCCGTCTCGCCGTGCTGCACGGGGGATCGGTCACCGCCCGCACGGACAGTGGCCGGTACGGCTTCCGGCTCGAACTGCCGCTCCCCACCCCGGCGGACGCCCCCGGCGCCGCCCCGGCACCCGCGCCCGGCGGCGGCCCGGACGGCCGTACGCTGCTGGTCGCCGCCGCCGGCGCCCCGTCGCGTGAGATCGCCGCGGTCGCCCGCCGGTGCGGGCTGTACCCGCGCCGTCTGCACCCGGACGACGACATCGCCTCCCTGGTCGCCGGCCACGGCCTGCGCCACGTCCACCCCGGCGCCGGCCCCGGCGTGGGCCACGGCGTGGGCCTCGACCCCGGCGGCAACCCGGTCCCCGCTCCCGTCCCGGGCCACGGCTCCGGCGGGAACCCCTCTCCCGGCCCCGCTCCCGGCCCCGCTCCCCTCCCGGCGGCCGTCGCCTGGGACACGGACCGGCCCGGCCCGCAGGAGTGGTCCGCCGTCCAGCGGCTGCACGACCACCCCGCGCTCCGCCACACGCCGTTCCTGCTCTACGGCCCGGTCGCCGGCCGCGATCTCGCCGAGGCCCTGCGCACCCTGCGTCCGCCCGGACTGGCCGACCCGGTGGTCGTCGTGGACGGCGACGCCGCGTCCCGCGAGCGGTTCCGGAGGCTGCTCGGCGGAGCGCTGCCCGGGCACCCGGTCCGCACGGCGGCCGACGGCACGGCGGCGCTCGCGCTGTTCGCGGAGGACGTGCCCTGCCTGCTCGTCGTCCCGCGCGAACCCGCCGACATGGACGGCTTCGACATCGTCGAGCGGATGTACGAGATCGCGAGCCAGGAACGCGGACGGGAAGGCGGACAGGAACAGCCGGCCGTCCCCGTCCTGATGCTCAGCGACCGCGGCTTCACCCGCGACGACGTGCGCCGTGCCGAGCCGCATCCCGCGCTGATGCTGCTGGGCCGGGACATCCTGACCGAGGAGGAGACCGCCGGCCTGCTGACCCGGATGACGCGCCGCGGCGACCCGGGCGCGCACCGCGCCCACGCGCCCGTACGGCACGCCCTGGCGTACATCGAGCAGCATTACCGGCGTCCGCTGTCCCGCCGCCAGATGGCCCGCGCGGCCGGGGTCAGCGAGAACCACCTCGGCCGCCTCTTCCACCGCGAACTCGGCCTGACCCTCTGGGACTACCTCACCCGGCTGCGCGTCCAGCGCGCCAAGGAGCGGCTGCGGCAGAGCGACGACAGCGTGCAGACGATCGCCCGCGCCGTCGGCTTCCACGACCGGGCCTACTTCAGCCGGGTCTTCCGCAAGGTCACGGGCGTCGCCCCGCACGTCTACCGGGAGGCGTCCGCCGCTCCGCACGCCGGCCGGGACGCCCCCGGAGCCCGCCCGGGCGCGGGTGCCCGGCCGCGTCCCGCCCCGGCCGTCACTCCCAGCGGAACCAGCGGGCCGCGGCGGTGACCAGGACGACGGCCCACAGGGCGCTGATCCCGAGGTGCGTCCAGTCCGGCCAGTTCCCGGCCGAGGCCTGGCCGAGGGCCTGGGCCGCCGAGCCCAGCGGGGTGAACTCGACGACCGTCCGCAGCGTCCCGGGCATGACCTGCACCGGAATCCAGACGCCCGCCGTGAACATCGCGGGGAAGAAGACCAGCGACCCCAGGACGTTCGAGATCTTGGTGCTGGGCGAGACCGCCGAGATGACGGTGCCCAGGGCGAGCGCGCTGAGCGTCGCGATGCCGAATCCCAGGGCATAGCCGAACGGCTGCCGCGGGAAGGCGACGCCGTAGGCGGTCCGCCCGACGACCAGGGCGACGGCGGCCGCGACGAGGATCGCGCCGAAGTGCACGGTGATCTGGGCCAGCAGCAGGCTCACGGGGCGGGCCGGCGTGGTGGAGAGCCGGCGCAGGATGCCCCGTTCGCGGTAGCCGGTGAGCACGGACGGCATGCTCTGCAGCCCCGCCGTGATGGTCGACAGCAGGACGACCGTCGGGACGTACAGGTCGATGACGCGCAGCCCGCCGAGGCCCTCGCCGGGCCTGCGGAAATCCGGGATGAGGCCGAGGATGACGAGCAGCATCGTCGGGAAGGCGATGATCCAGAAGATCGCCCCGGGCTCCCGGCGGAAGAGCCGCGCCTCGGCCTTCAGGACGGCGAGGGACACGGTCCCGGACGAGGTGCGGGACAGGGCGCGGGACAACGCGCCGGACGGTGCTGCGGGCAGGGGCATCTCACTGCGCTCCCTCGGAGGCGGCGGCTGAACCGGACGTGACGGACCCGTCGGCCGGGCCGGCCGGGCCGGGTTCCCGGCGCCGTCCGGTGAGGTCGAGGAAGGCGTCGTCGAGTGTGGCGTCCACGACGCGCAGCCGCTCCGCGGTGATGTCCTCCCGGACGAGCAGCGCGATCACGGCGTTCACGGTCTCGTCCGTCCCGCCGATCGTGATCCGGCCGGCCTTCTCCGTGACGGACGCGGCTCCCGGCAGCGCGCCCAGCGTCCCGTGGCCGACCGGCCGCGAGGGGGTGAAGGAGATGAGGGTCGCGTTGGCGGCGTGCCGGATCAGCTCCGACGGGGTGTCCAGCGCGACGAGCCGGCCCCGGTCGATCACCGCCACCCGGTCGCACAGCCGCTGCGCCTCCTCCATGAAGTGGGTGACGAGCAGGACCGTCACGCCCGCGTCGCGGACGTCCTCGATCAGGGACCAGGTGTCGCGCCGTCCGCGCGGGTCGAGTCCGGCGGTCAGCTCGTCGAGGACGACGATGCGGGGATTGCCGATCAGCGCGAGGGCGATGAACAGCCGCTGCTTCTGGCCCCCGGACAGCTTTTCGAACCGGGCGTCCAAGTGGGCGGTGAGGCCGAGCCGTTCGCCGAGCAGTCGCCAGTCCGCCGGTGCCCGGTAGAAGGAGCTGTAGAGCTCCAGGGCCTCCCGGACGGTGAGTTTCGCCTGGAGCTCGCTCTCCTGGAGCTGCGCGCCGAGGATGCGGGTGATCTCGTCGTGGTCGGCCACCGGGTCGAGCCCCGCGACGCGGACGGTGCCGCCGTCGGGCGTCCGCAGGCCCTCCACGCACTCGACGGTCGTGGTCTTGCCCGCGCCGTTGGGGCCGAGGATGCCGAAGATCTCGCCCTCCTCGACGGCGAAGGACACCCCGTCCACGACGGGTCTGCCCGCGTACACCTTGCGCAGCCCGTTCACGTCCACCATTGCCACGGCCATGCTCGCAGTCTGCCCGTCCGGGGCGGCCGCGGCATCGTCCACAGGTCCCGGACGTCCCGGGTTCCGGTCCCGGGTTCCCGGCCGTTCCGTCAGGCCCGGGTCCGGGCCGGTGCGGCGGTCCCGGTGGCCGGGACGGGGGCCGGCGGGCGGAGGATGCCCGCGGTGAAGACCGCCGTCACGCAGAAGGCCACCGGCAGGAAGAACGTCATGTTCAGCGGCATGAACGCCGTCATCGGCCCGATGATCGCGGGCCCGGCCAGCATGCCGAGATAGCCGAGGCCCGCCACCCGGGAGACGTTGGCGCCGGAGGCCTCCGCGTCCGCATGGCCCGCCGCGCTGAAGAACTGCGGGACGCAGCCGGACAGCCCGAGACCGAAGACCGTCCAGCCCACCAGGGCGAGCGGCACCCACGGCGACAGCGCGACCGCCGTCAGCCCGGCCGCCGCCAGGCCGGCCCCGTACCGGACCACGAAGACGGGACCGAACCGGGCCGCGATCCGGTCCGCCGACAGCCGTCCGGCGGTCATCGCCGTGGCGAAGGCGCCGTATGCCAGGGCGGCCGTGGCGGCGGGGGCGTCCAGCACGGTCTGCACGTGCAGCACGCTCCAGTCGTAGGCCACCCCCTCGCTGAGCATCAGGATCAGGGCCAGCAGGGCCAGCGCCCACACGCGGCGGGGCGGGCGCCGCTTGGCCGCCGGCGCGGGGACCGACTCCGCGACGGGCGCGGGCTGCTGGGGCAGGGCCGCCTTCGGGGCCTCTTCCCGTGCGCCGTCCTGCCGTGCGCCCTCTCCCGGTACGGGCACGTCCAGTGCGGGCACCTCCCGTGCGGGCACGTCCAGTGCGGGCGCCGCCTCCCGCGCCCCGGCCGCCTCCGGGCCGGGGCCCCCGGCCGTTGCCTCCGCCGCGCTGAGTGTCCCGGGCCGCAGCAGGGTCGGCGCGACGAGCACCGAGGCGACCGCGCAGAGCCCGCCGATACAGCCCAGGGTGAGGGGCACGCTCCAGTCCCAGCTGATGGTGCGGGCGCCGACCAGGGCCGCGAGGACCCCGCCGACCGAGAACACAGCGTGGAAGGCCGACATGACGGGCCGGCCGTAGCCGCGTTCGACGCTCACCGCGTGGGTGTTCATGCTGACGTCCATACAGCCGTTGCCGAAGCCGAAGACGACCACGGCGACGCCCAGCGCCCAGACGTTCTCCGCCAGACCCGGCAGCAGGAGCGAGCCGCTGCACAGCACCCCGGCCACCGGCAGCGTGCGGTGACTGCCGAACCGGTCGCTCAGCGAGCCCCCGAGCCGCAGGCCCGCGACCGCCCCGGCGCCCAGGCACAGCAGCAGCCAGCCGAGCACGGCGTGGGAGATGCCCGCCCTGTCCTCGATGGACGGGATGTGCACCACCCAGACGCCCATGACGAACCCGTTGAGCGCGAAATACGCGAAAGTCCCCAGCCGGGCCCGGCGCAGGCGCGGACCCGGTGGGACGCTCCGTCCGCCGGCGGCGCGCACGCCCTGGTCACCGTTGTCGCCGCTCCCGCTGTCCTTTCGCATGCACAGCAGGCTAACGCCCTGGTGAGGGGCGTATGGAAGCGTGCCCACGCTACGGACGGCGCCGCCGGGGCGCCGGCTGCGGGCGGCCGCACGCGCGCGGCGCGGCGGCGGAGCGCGGGGCCCGGAGTCGGAAGGGAGGCGGGAGAGGGCCTCCGGAGGGGCGGGGCACCGGAGTGCCGGCGGCCCGCACGCGCGGCGCTGTGCCGGAGCGGGGAGGAGGGGCGCGCGAACCGGGCCGGGAGGGGCGGCCGGACAGGGGCGCGAAAGGGGTCCGGGGGAACGGCCGGACGCGGTGGGGTGCCGCCGGGGCGCCGGCCGCTCAGTCCGTGAGCAGGCTGCCGCCCCAGCCGAGTCCTCCGGTGAGGTCCCCGGTGAGACCGCCGACCACTCCGGTGACGCCGTGCACGATGCCGCCAGGCGAGGCGCTCTCGCCGCCGTCCTCGCTCCCCCCGCCCGCGCCGTCGGCCGGCTCCTCGGTGCCCGGCTCCGTCACGGCGTCCGCGGAGCCGGGCGCGGACCGGTCGCCGGCCGGGGCGGATCCGCCGCCGGGCTGCCGCCCCGGACGCTGCGCTTCCCGTGCCCCGGCGCCGTGTGCGCCGGCCCGGCCCCGTTGGTCGTCCGCCGCCCGGTCGCCGGGCGTGCTCGTCGCGGCGGCCCCGCTCCGCAGGGAGCCGGCCTCCGGGCCGTCGGGCACCGGCCGGGGCGCGGCGGGGGACGCGGGGGAGAAGGTGCCGGAGGAGGTCCGCGTTCCCGGCCCGGGAGACCCGGCGGGGCTCGCCGGGAGGCCGGGCCCCCGGTCCTGGGCGCGGACGTCGGCGCGGGCCCGGGCGGTCCTGTCGTCCTCGGACGAGGCGCCCAGCGCCACGGCGATCGTCCCGGCCACGCCGAGAGCGGCCGCCGCCCGCAGGGCCGTGCTCCGGACGTACCCCGCGTGACTCTGTCTGCTGTGTCTGCCCATCCGGACGCGCTGCCTTCCCCCGTCGACGTTGACCGGCGCTCAGTTAAGCGGACAGAAGGTTTCTGCGATGGTGCGATACCGGGTTGTTGCGCGAAATGGAAGTCAGTCAACTTTCCACGACGCCCAGTTGACCGCGTCTGCACGGAACCGATCGTTCCCGGCCGCTCCGCCGCGGTTCCTCCGGTCCTTCCCGCGGCCCTCTTCCCGCCCTCCTCCCCGGGCTCCTGCCGGTTCCGGTCGGCGCGATCCCCGGAGAACCGCCCCTTACGGGGGCCTCCGGGGATCGCGGTGGACGCGGGGTCAGTCCGCCGTGGTGACGGCCCCGCGGCGGCCGGCGCCCCGCCCGCCGGAAGGGCGGACGAGGGCGTCCACCGCCCAGGGGCCCGGCCCGAGGGCGGCGATGAGCAGGAACGCCCAGGCGTAGACCGCCGACAGCTCGCCCTGGTTGACCAGCGGCAGCAGGCCGTCCGGCTGGTGCACCACGAAGTACGCGTACGCCATGGAGCCCGACGCGATCACCGCGGAACCCCGGGTGAGGAGTCCCACCATGACGAGCGCGCCGCAGACGAGCTGGATCAGGGCCGCCCACCAGCCGGGCCAGACACCGAAGGGGACGGCCTCGCCGGTGCCCCGGTTGCCCCCGAGCACGCCGAACACGGAGGCCAGGCCGTGGCACAGGAACATCAGCCCCGTGACGGCGCGGAAGAGGGAGAGTACGGGTTCGCCGAGCCGGTCCGTCTGCACGGGATCACCTCTCTGCGGGTGGGGGGTGCGGCGCGGGGGTGCCGGACCGCGGGGTGCGGGGGTGGGGGAACCGTGGGACGGGGGAAGCGGAGTGGCCGGAGCGGCGCGGGAGGAGATCCCGGCCGGGACCGGGGCCCGCCCCGCCCCTGGACCGGGCTGCGGAATCGGGCTCCGGACCCGGGCCCCGCGGGCCCGCGGGGCCCCGCCCTCGGACCGGTCGCGGCCCTCCCGGCGGCCCCGCGGCCGGGGCGGATCAGCTCCGGGCGATCCAGCCGACCATGATCCCCATCACGCCGTGGTGGGAGTGGCCCGTCAGCTCGTACCGGCTGGTGATGCGCAGTTCGTCACCGCGGCTGATGGCGCCCAGTGGCGTACCCGTGCAGGAGGACATGTCGGAGATCTCGGTGCGCCCGTGGAGGTCGATGAACTCGGGGGTCCCGCCCTCCTCGGCCACCGACTCGCAGAGCAGCCGCCCGGTGGTGAGGTTCTCCGTCTTCACCGCCGTACCGCCGTGGTGCAGATGGCCGCGCATGTGGATCAGCTCGCCCGAGACGGTGGAGGTCCAGGTCCAGCTCTTCTCGCTGACCCCTTCCGGAGCCTCGAACTCGCTGCCGCGGCAGCCGCCGGCGTCCATCCAGAGCGGAGTGAGGGCCTTGCGGCCGGAGAAGAGGGCGGACTCGTGGGTGAAGGTCAGCTCGATGTGGACGGTCTTCTCCGTGTCCGCGTGGTTCATCAGGTCGTACAGCATCGTCCAGCGCTCACCGGAGCCGACTTTGATGCCGTAGCCGTCGGGGAACACGCTCTCGACCCGCTCATTGCCGGAGGCGAAGATCCGCTGACCCGGGCGACTGCAGGTGACGTCGGTCGCGCTGCCCTTGAAGAGCACCATGTGGTGGAGCATCGGGCCGGTGTTGACGTTGGCGTTCGAGCCGTCCTCGTAGACGAGGTTGGGCTTGACGCTCGTGATGAAGCAGTTGGTGCACGGCTTCTCGACGTTGAGCGCGATCCGGTTGCTGATCTCCCCGTGCTCCTCGCCGGCCGACGCCGGAATCGTGTACGCGCCGTAGCGCACGGTGGTGGTCCGTTCCACCGCCGCGCCCTGCCGCTCGCTCGCGGTGCCGGGCGCACCCGGGTCGCTCTGCGTGCCCTGTGCGGCCTGCGCGGTCCGCGTGGTCCGCGCGGTGGCGGTCGGGTCGCCCTGCGCGGTGGCCGGTACGAGGATCACGAGGCCGACCGCCGCCGCGAGAGCGGCGAGCCGGCGCACTAATCGGTTCGGGGCCATGGATTTCCTCCTGGGGGTTGGTGAATCCATATCCGTGCTGCCGCGCCCCCCGGTCCGGAAAAGAAGCCGACCGTTTCCGGGAAACCGGCCCGATGACGAAAAAGCGGCGCTGCGAGAGGCGTTGCACGGCCCATTGCGGCACCCGCCGGCCGGGGGTGCACCAAAGATGGGGGCGGGCCTTTCCACTGTCAATGCGCGGTGGACCGGCCGGCCGCCGGAGGCCCGGCGGACACGGCCATGACCTGCTGCGGTCCGGGCTCCGCGTGCTGCGCGGCCGGGAAAGGACTGGCGATTTCACCGATAGGCGCGGGAGTGCGCTCCCCGGCCGTATGAGGGCCCGGATGCCCGGGCGGTGAAGATCCGTCCCGCCTCGGGCGGTTCGATGTCCGCCCGGCGATTACGGGGCCCCGGGTGCGTTCCGCGGCCGGGCCCCCGCCGGCTCGCCACGGGGGAATACGACGAAAAGCCCTCGGGCCGTTGGGCCGCGAGGGCTTTCCGCGGTGCGGTGGAATATCACGCACCGCGCCGCACCGCGCCGGAATCGGGGGAGTTTCCGGCGGCGGTGCGGCGGAACGGGGGATCCGGTCCCGGTCGGGACGGATCCGGTCGGGACGGACCCGGGCGGGGGCGGGGGCCGCCCCGGGGCGGCCGGCTCCGGCGGGCGGTCAGGCCTGGCCGGCGCGGGCCGCGAGCTGCTGGCGCACGTCGTCCATGTCCACGGCGCGGATCTTGCCGATCAGCTCCTCCAGCGCGGGGGCCGGGAGGGCGCCGGGCTGGGCGTAGAGGACGGTGCGGTCGCGGATGGCCATCAGCGTCGGGATCGAGGAGATCTGGAACTCGGCGGCGAGTTCGGGCTGCGCCTCGGTGTCGACCTTGCCGAAGACGATGTCGGGGTGGCTCTCCGCCGCCTTCTCGAAGACGGGGGCGAACATCCGGCACGGTCCGCACCAGGCGGCCCAGAAGTCCACCAGCACGATGCCCGCGCTCGTGACGGTCTCCTCGAAGTTGTCCTTGGTCAGCTCAATCGTCGGCATGGGCCCGGCTCTCCTTCTCTCTATACCCGGCGGGGTATTGCTGCGGGTATCCCTGCCAACAGGGGGCGGGGCGGATTCATTCCGGGCCCGCGCCCCGCTCCAAGCACACGGGCGGCAGATGGAACCAGCGCATCCGCTCGAAGTCCCCGGGCAGTCCGGTGGGCCCGTCGTCCACGCCGTCCGGGCGGGCGGCGAACAGGCGCCGGGCCTCGTCGAGCCGGCCGGCGAGCGACTCCTCGCCCGCCCGGCGCCGCTCGTCGCGGACGACCGGCCGGCCCTCGGCGTCGTAGCCGAAGGAGGACAGCCGCAGTGGCGGTCCGGCGGGGGCGCGGCGGTGGTGCCAGCCGCCGGTGTGCGGGTCGAAGCGGTAGTCCGGCAGCAGCCGGTGGCCGTGGGCGGCGATCAGTTCGACGGCGGTGACGAGATAGTCGCGCACCGTCTCGGAGATGAAGTAGTTGAAGTTGATCCGGACCCAGCCCGGTTTGACGCCGTCGCATCCCCGGGTGATCTCGTCCAGGTAGGCGTCGGAGGCGGCGGTGTCGATGGCCAGCAGCCGGTGGCCGTAGGGCCCGGCGCAGGAACAGCCGCCGCGGGCCTGGATGCCGAACAGGTCGTTGAGCAGGGCCACCACGTAGTTGTGGTGCAGATAGCGCTCGCCGTGCCGGATCCGGAAGGAGACGATCGACAGCCGCCGCACCCGGCGGTTGCCGAGGATCTCGACGGCGGGGTGGCGCTCCCAGCGCTCCAGCGCACAACTCCAGTGGCTCTCCTCGCGTGCCTGGATCAGCTCCGTGCCGACGGCCTGCTTGAGCGCGAAGACGAGCCCGGCGCGGACCGACTCGACGATGGCGGGGGTGCCGCCCTCCTCGCGGACCACCGGATCGTCCAGATAGCGGTGGCCCCGCGGGCCGACGAAGGCCACGGTGCCGCCGCCGGGCGCGGTGGGTACCGGATTGCGCACCAGCTCCCGCCGCACGACGAGGACCCCGGGCGTCTGCGGGCCGCCGACGAACTTGTGCGGCGAGAGGAAGACCGCGTCCTTGTGGTCCCCGGCGCCCGGGGAGCTCTCGGCGACGCGCAGCGGGACGTACGGGCCGGCCGCCGCGTAGTCCCAGAAGGACAGTGCCCCGTGGGCGTGCAGCAGGCGGGCGATGCGGCCGGTGTCGGTGAGGATGCCCGTGACGTTGGAGGCGGCCGAGAAACTGCCGATCAGCAGCGGCCGGTCCGCGTACCGGACCAGCTCCTCCTCCAGCCGCGCCGGGTCGATGTGGCCGTCGGCGTCCTCGCCGATGACGACGACGTCGGCGACCGACTCGCGCCAGGGCAGCTCGTTGGAGTGGTGCTCGTACGGGCCGACGAAGACCACCGGCCGCTCGGCGGGCAGCACCGCGGCGCTCGGCTGCTCCCGCAGGCCGAGGATGCCGACCAGCTTGTTGACGGCGGCGGTGGCGCCGGACCCGGTGAAGATCACCAGGTCGTCGTCGGTGCCGCCCACGGCGTCGCGGATGACGCGGCGGGCGTCCTCGCGCAGGCGGGTGGTCTGCAGGCCGGTACTGGAGCTCTCGGTGTGCGTGTTGGCGTAGCGGGGGAGGACGTGGTCCCGGACGAAGTCCTCGATGAAGTCCAGGGACCGGCCGGAGGCCGTGTAGTCGGCGTAGACCAGGCGGCGGGGGCCGTACGGGCCGTCCAGCACCTCGTCGTCCCCGATGATCCCCCGGCGCACGCGCTCCAGCAGGGGCGTGCTGGGCGCCGGGGCGCCGGCGGGCCCGGACGGCCGGGCGGGGGTGGTGGCGGTCACGGCCGGAGCTCCTGCCCGGAGCCGTGCGCGGGGCCGGGGCCGTGGTGGTGGGGTGCGTAGAAGGCGACGGACGAGGGGCGGGTCGCCGCCGGTGTCCGCTCGGCGTGGGCGGTGACGCCGCCGTCGGGGCGTGCTCCCCTGCTGCCGCCGCCGTCGCCGACGGGGGCGGATCTGGAGGGGGCGCGCGGCGCCGGGGCGGAGCGCTGTGCGGGTGGTGTGTGCTGTCGTGGGGCGGCGGACCGCCGTGGGGCGGTGGCGCCGGGTGTGTCGCGGGTCATGGTCACGTCTCCTTCCGCCGGGCCGGTGGACCGCCCGCGCTTCGCCCCCGGGTGCGCCGGATCACCGGTGCCCGGGGCGCCGTGCGGCCGGCCGGTGCCGGCTGCTGTCGGTGCACCGTCCGGGTAACCGGTTGCCGCGCCCGGAATCACCCCCCGGCCCGGCCGGCGGGACCGGATCCGGAGGTCTGGGGAGCCCGCGCTTGCCGGGGTTCGCCGGTGCTTTCCGCCGGGCTCCGGAGGGGAACCGCGGCGACCGCGGCAGCCTCCAGTGGACCCCGGCCGGAATGCCGCGGGCAGGGGCCGGGCGTACCGTGAGAAGGGCCGTTCGGCCCTGCCCCCGAACCCGGGGTGGAAATACCCTCCCCCGTATCAGGGAAGGGCTGGAGCGTACCCGGGGAACGCTTCCGGTCCCGCCCGGATTCCCGCATGCCGTCTCCGCGTTCTCCGAAGGAGTTCCCGACCATGACCGTCTCCGAGCAGCAGGCGCCGGCCGCGACCGAGGGGCGGCTCCCCCTCATCGGCGACCCGGCCCCGTACTTCGAGGCCGACAGCACGCACGGCACCCTCAAGCTGACCGACTACGCGGGGAAGTGGCTGATCCTCTTCAGCCACCCCGCTGACTTCACCCCGGTCTGCACCACCGAGTTCATCGCCTTCACCGAGCTCGCCGACGACTTCGCGGCCCGCAACGCCGCGCTGCTCGGCAACTCGGTCGACTCCGTCTTCAGCCACCTCGCCTGGGTCCGGGCCATCGAGGAGAAGCAGGGGGTGCGCATCCCCTTCCCGATCATCGCCGACCTGGACATGAAGGTCTCCCACGCCTTCGGCATGCTCCACCCGAACACCTCGGGGACCTCCGCCGTGCGCGCGGTCTTCGTCATCGACCCGGAGCAGACCGTCCGCGCGGTGCTGTACTACCCGATGAACGCGGGGCGGATGATCCCCGAGATCCTGCGCCTCCTCGACGCCCTGCAGACCTCCGACCGCGACCAGGTGTCCTGCCCGGCCAACTGGCAGCCGGGGGACGACGTGGTGGTCGGCGCCCCGAGGACGCAGGACGAACTCGACGCCCGGCTCACCGACGACAGCGTGAAGCTCGCCGACTGGTACCTCGCGACCAAGCCCGGCAAAAAGGGCTGACCCGGCCGCCGCACGATCCGCACGACCCGCGGGGCCCGGCCGTTCCCCCGACGGCCGGGCCCCGCGCCGTGTCCTGCGTCCGCGTCCGCCGGCTCCCGCCCCGGGCGCCGGGCCGCATGCGTGCCCGCTCGTGCCCCGTGGCCCGTATCCGTGCCCTGCGTGCCCTGCTGCCGCGTCCGCCGGGCCCCGCCCCGGGACGCCTGTCGGCATCGGTGCCGCCCGTGGCCGCGCCCCGTGCCCGCGCAGTGCCCGGCGCCCCGCCCCGTGTCCGTGCCCGTGCCCGTGCGGCGACCGGGACCGACCGCCTCCGGATATACCCCTATGGGTAACTGGCCGGGGACCAAAGGCCCCTGACCGCGCCTCGGCCCCCGCACGACAGTGGGGGCATGAACAGGCGCATCGTGATCCTCGGAAGCGGCACCGCCGGCACGCTCACGGCCAACCGGCTGCGGCGGATGTACGACAGGAGCGAGTACGAGATCGTGGTCGTCGACCAGAACGACGAACACGTCTACCAGCCCGGACTGCTGTTCGTCCCGTTCGGCCTCGCCGAACCCCACGCCCTCGTCCGCCCCCGCGGACGGCAGCTGCTGGACGGCGTCGAATACCGCCGGGCCGAGATCGACCGGGTCGACCTGGAAGCGGACCGCGTCCGCTTCACCGACGGCGACTGGCTCGGCTACGACGTCCTGGTCGTCGCCACCGGCGCCGTCCTGCTGCCCGAGGAGACCGAGGGCCTGACCGGCCCCGCCTGGGGCAAGCAGGTCCACACCTTCTACGACCTGCCGGGCGCCACCGCCCTCCACCGGGCGCTGGAGGAGTTCGAGGGCGGCCGGCTGGTGGTCAACGTCGCCGACCTGCCCCTCAAGTGCCCCGTCGCACCCCTGGAGTTCTCCTTCCTCGCCGACTGGTACTTCCAGCGGCGCGGCATCCGGGACAAGGTGCAGATCACCTACGTCACCCCGCTCGACAGCGCGTTCACCAAGCCGGTGGCCGCCCAGGCGCTCGGCGGGCTGCTGAAGGAGAAGGGCGTCGACCTCGTCACCGACTTCAATCTCGGCTCGGTCGAGATGGACGAGGTAGAGACCGGCCCCGGCGGAGGCGGCCGACTCGTCTCCTACGACGGCACGGAGGTGCCGTTCGACCTCGCGGTGGTCGTCCCGCTGCACGGCGGCGCCGAGTACGTGGGCCGTTCCCCCGGCCTCGGCGACGAACTGAACTTCGTCCGCGTCGACCAGCGCACCCTGCGGTCCAAGGCCCGCCCGAACGTCTTCGCGATCGGCGACGCCGCCGGACTGCCCGCCTCGAAGGCCGGCTCCGTGGCCCACTTCGAGGGCGAGGTGCTCGTCCACAACATCGGCCGCCACCTGGCGGGCGAGCCGCTGGACGGCTCCTACGACGGCCACACCAACTGCTTCATCGAGACCGGCTTCCACAAGGCGCTGCTGATCGACTTCAACTACGAGACCGAACCGCTGCCGGGCCACTTCCCGGCCGCCGTGGGCCTGCCGCTCCTCAAGGAGTCGCGCGCCAACCACCTCGGCAAGCTCGCCTTCGAATGGCTCTACTGGCACAGCCTGCTGCCCGGCCGCGATCTCCCCGGCATCGGCTCGGCCATGCCGGAGCACGGCAAGACCAGGCCCGCGCCCGCGAAGCCCGCGGACACCGCCCACCCCGCCGCCTGACCGCCTCGAACGGAGAACCGCCATGACCACCACCACCTACGCCGGCACCCCGGTCGTGCTCGACGAGGAGGGCTTCTTCGCCGACCCGGACCAGTGGACGAAGGAGATGGCCCCGGAGATCGCCAAGGAGCACGCCATCGACGAACTGACCGACCGGCACTGGACCGTCATCGCCTTCATGCGCGCCGAGTACGCCGAGAAGGGCACCGGCCCCACGGTCCGGGTGCTCGGCAAGGCGTCGGGCGTCGGCGTCAAGGAGCTCTACCAGCTCTTCCCCAAGGGCCCGGCCAAGACCGCCGCGAAGATCGCCGGCATCCCCAAGCCCAAGGGCTGCATCTGACCCCCGGACCGCCGCGCCGGCGCCACGGCCCGCCGGCGCGGCCAGGGGGCACGGCCCAACCGCGCCCGTCCCACCGACCCACCCGTACACCGGCCCAACGGCCCACCGACTCAGGAGAGTCCGCGATGACCACCGCCACGCTGGAGAAGGTCTCGATCATCGTCTCCAAGGGATCCCTGGAGGGGATCTACCCGGCCCTCATCATGGCCAACGGCGCCCGGGCCGAAGGCATCGAGGCCGATCTCTTCTTCACCTTCTTCGGCCTCGACGCGATCACGAAGAAGCGCTACGAGCACATCAAGTTCGCCACCGTCGGCAACCCCGGGCTGCACCTCCCGACCGTGGTCGGCGCCCTCCCCGGCGCCCCGGACATGCTCACCCGGCTCATGGAGCGCCGGATGGCCAAGCTCGACATCCCGCCCATCCCCGAGTTCATCGAGATGATCAGCGACACGGGCGCGGGCCTCTACGCCTGCAAGGCGTCCGTGGACCTCTTCGACCTCGACAAGGACGACCTGATCGACGAGGTCCAGGGCATCATCACCGTCGGCGACTTCTACAACCTCGCCGCAGGCGCCCAGATCATCTACACCTGAGGGCAGCCGCCCATGACACTCACCCCCGAGAACGGCCCGGTCGGGACGCGACCCCCACGCCCCGGCCGGGCCCCGCGTTTCCGGGCTTGTGCGTCCCGGTTCCCGGCTCGCACTCCAGGCACCATGCCGACCGAGATCTCTCCGAGCACAAGATCCGCGTCTCAACCCACGGAAGCGACCCGTGAGGAGGCACCGCCCATGGCGCCCACCGCTGTGCGCGCCGCCGCCACGAACGCCGCGATCGCCGGGTGGCTGCCGCCGCCCGCGCGGAAGGCCACCTTCGAACGGCGGAAGAGGGGCAGCCGGGTCAGGACCACGTCCTCGGGGGCGTGTGCGGTGGCCATCTCCGGTACGAACCCGGCCCCCTGCCCGATGGCGGCCAGCGCCAGGACCGTACGGAAGTCGTTGACCTGATGGCGGATGCGCGGCTGGAATCCGGCCGCCTGACAGGCGCGTACGGCCATCGCGTGACCGGTCGTGCCGTCCCGGGCCGTGATCCACGGTGACGCGGCCCACGGTCCGAGCAGCTCCGCCAGCGTGCCGCCACGGGCGGCGGAACCGGCGGCGGGAGCGCTGTCGGTGGCGCCATCCGTGGCGCCCCCCGTGGCCAGGTACATCGGCTCCTCCAGCAGCGGTACCTGGCCGACCGTGGTGTCCGGTGAGGCGGGCACGAAGTCGTAGTCGTGGACGAGGGCCACGTCGAGCTCGCCGGCGCGCAGGCCGTCGGAGACCCGCGCCGAGTCGATCTCCTGCACCATCGGTTCCAGCGCGGGATGCCGCCGGGCCAGTTCGGCCAGCGCGGCGGGCACGATCGCGGGGCCGCCGGAGGGAAACGTCCCGATCCGCAGCGGCCCGCGGATGCCCTCGCGTGCCCCGGCCAGCTCGGAGACCGCCAGTTCGAGGCGTTCGAGGACGGCATCGGCGTGGGCGACGAGGGTGCGGCCCGCCGGGGTGAGCACCACCCGTCTGCCACTTCGTTCCAGCAGGGGCACGCCCGCCTCGCGCTCCAGCACGCTCAGCTGCTGGGAGACGGCGGAGGCCGTGAAAGTCAGCGCCTCGGCGACGGCCGCGATGGTGCCGCGCCGGTCCAGTTCGCGCAGCAGGTGCAGACGTCGGACATCGAGCATAAGGAGAGCTTATGCAAAACCGAAGAAACGTGAACTGGATCTACTGGGTCCCCCCGGTCAGGCTGGGCGTATGAAGCCCGAAGCGCATCTCACCGGCCTGTTCGTCCCCTTGGTGACGCCGTTCACCGACGATCTGCGCCTCGCCCCGGACGCCCTCGCCCGCCTCGCCGACGAGGCGCTGTCGGCCGGCGGGGCCCGGGGACTCGTCGCCCTGGGGACCACCGCGGAGGCGGCCACGCTGACCACCGAGGAGAAGCGGGCCGTGGTCCGTATCTGCTCGGCCGCCTGCCGGGCACACGGAGCTGCGCTGATCGTCGGCGTCGGCACGAACGACACCGCCGCCGCCATCACGACACTGCGGGAGCTCGCTCGGAGCGGTGACGTCGACGCGGCGCTGGTTCCCACGCCGCCCTACACCCGGCCCGGCGAGGCGGGAGCGCTGGCGCACTTCACGGCGCTCGCCGAGCACGGGGGTCTGCCGCTGGTCGTCTACGACATCCCGTACCGCACCGGTCAGTCCCTCGGCACCGGCACGCTGAACGCGCTCGGGCACCTGCCGGAGGTCGTCGGGGTCAAGTACGCGACCGGTGCGATCGACGCGGCCGCGATGGAACTGCTCGGCTCCCCGGCCCCGGGCTTCGCGGTGCTCGGCGGCGACGACGTCGTCATCTCGCCCCTGCTCGCGGCGGGCGCCCGTGGCGGCATCCTGGCGTCGGCCAATGTCCGCACCGCCGACTACGCCGAGCTGATCTCGCTGTGGCAGCGCGACGCCGCCGGACCGGCCCGCAGGCTGGGAGCCGAGTTGGCCCGGCTGTCCGCCGCTCTCTTCGCCGAGCCGAACCCGACCGTGATCAAGGGGGTGTTGCACGCCCAGGGCCGTATCCCCAGCCCGGCCGTCCGGCTGCCGCTGCTGGCCGCCTCCGCCGATTCCGTCCGGCAGGCGGCAGCCCTGGCCACCGCCGGGACCTACCGGGGTGTTCTGGCTCAGCGTGGGAGCTCGTCCACCACGTAAGTACCCATGCCCTTTTCACTGCGCGTGAGCCCTTCCCGCCGGACCGCCTCCATGGCTCGCTGAGCGGTCGAGTTCACCACGTCGAACTCATTGGCGATCTGCACCACACTCGGGATTTTCGTGCCCGGCGGGTACTCCCCGGACCTGATGCGCCGGATGATCTCAGCGGCGATCTGCGGCCAGGCCGCGCGCGTGCGGTCGATCTCCATACAGCAAACCCCAGTGTGCCGAAGTGTTCTTCGCGACCTGCGGTTCTAGCGAGGTCCGCTCACGTACCGGCCACGCTGCGGGACCACGAAGATCACACCGTCAGCACTGAGCACTTCCAGCGCCCGCCGGACCGTGGATCGAGCAAGGCCGTACTCCTGCACCAACTGTGTTTCCGAAGGAATGGCACGGCCTGGCTTCCAGTCGCCCCGCGCAATGCGGGCACGCAGGATCTCGGCAAGCTGCCGGTACGGCGTCAGTGGCGCGCCGTGGTCGATCTCCGCATCCGGGTCCATGGGACAAGCGTGCGCGTCTATCTTTGTGTGCGCTCTTCGAGATACGTCTGCATACGTAGCGATACAAGCAGGTACCATCGGGCGCGAAGGACCCCGGCGGCAGCGGCGAACTGCCCCGGGGCGTGGCCGATCACGGTAGGAGTGACCGACAGTGCGAACCCTAATCCCCTGGCTCCTGGGGCTTCTCTTCCCTCCGAGCGGCAAGCGGCGGGCGCCGCTCACACCCCTCGCGGCGGCACGGGCGGCCCCGCCGCCCACGCTCGGGGCCGAGCCACCGCACGGCGAGGGAATCCCATGGGCGTGCCCCTGCGTGCTGGCGTATCGCCGCGCCCAGGCGAGGCGCCCGCGGCGGGACAGGCGTACCGCCCTCGTGACGGTGAGCGCCGGGATCGACTACGGGGAGCTGACCGCATGAGCCAAGCACTGCGCAGGCTCCCCTGGAACGGGCCGGAGGGAAAGCCGGCCATGGTCCCCGACGGGAATCCCGACGGCCCGCTGTCCCGGCTGGCCGATTACATCGAGGCGCAGCAGGTGGCGGCGGCCGAGGCGGTGGTGGGTCTCGCGCGCGGCATGCTCGATTCCGGCGAGGAGTTCAGCACCGGTGAACTGACCTACGTGGCGCGGCGCCTCGTGGAGTGCCTGACCGATGTGCTGCGCGTGGCGCGGTCGCGCGGTGAACGGCTGCCCTGCAATCCGCTGCCGCTCGACGGGCCGCTGACCGGGTCCCTGAGCGAACATGTCGGTGAGGCGCTGAGGGGCGGTCGGATCGGCCGCTGACGACGCACCCCCCGAAGGCGGCCCGGCCGGGAAGCCGCCCCACGCCCCGGCCGGGCCCTCGCGTGTCCGGGTCCCCGCGCGCGTCGCGCCGCGTGGTGCCGCAGGGGCGGAAAAGGACTTACGGGGCGTCTCGTTTTCTCGTACAACCCTTCGAGTTCACCCGGGGTCTTCTCTGCGTCAACTGCCGCCCGCCGAGGGGATCCCCGGGCAGGGCGCGCGGTTCGGCACCCACTCGACTGCGGATGCCTCGCGCATCCCGCATGCACAGGAGAACCCCGCATGCACAAGCACTTCCGTACGGTCCTGGCCACCGCCGCTGTCGCGGCGCTGACCGGCGGCCTGCTCGCGGCCGGCGCGGGCACGGCGGCCGCCGAGGGCGCCCGTCCGACGGCCGACTTCAACGGCGACGGCTACCTGGATGTCGCGGTCTCCGCTCCGGGCGCCTATGTGAACGGCCGGGCCGACGCCGGCCAGGTCGTCGTCCTCTACGGCTCGGCCAACGGCATCTCCGGTGCCAAGCGCACCGTGCTCAGCCAGGACAGCGCGGGCGTCCCCGGCGTCTCCGAGAAGGGCGACCGCTGGGGCGCCGACACGGCGGCCGCCGACTACAACAACGACGGGTACACCGACCTCGCGGTCAGCGCGCCCTACGAGAAGGTCGGCGACGACGTCAACGGCGGCACCGTCCAGATCGTCTGGGGCTCCGCGAGCGGCCTGTCCGGCGGCACCACCGTCAAGGACCCGGCGTCCACCGCGCACGACCGCTTCGGCTACACCCTGGAAGGCGCCGACTTCAACGGCGACGACAAGGCCGACCTGGCGATCGGCTCCAGCTCCGCCACCATCCGCGTCTACCGCGGCGGCTTCGGCAAGACCTCAGGCACCACCGGCGGCGTCTACTCCGTCCGTCCCGCCATGCTCAGCGGCTCCGACACCGGCCCGCTGAACCTGCACTCCGGTGACGTCAACGGCGACAACATCGCCGACCTCGTGGCCGACGGCTTCGAGAACGAGTCGTCCGACGGCGAGAACCACTGGAACGCCAACTACTACCTGCCGGGCACCGCCTCCGGCCTCACCCTCACGGGCAGCTCCAAGCTGGCCGCGGGCGTCATCACCGACATCGGTGACACCAACAGCGACGGCTACGGCGACATCGTCATCGGCATGCAGTGGGACGCCGACTCCGGCGTGCCCGGCGCGTCGAAGGGCGGCAAGGTCCTCATCGTCAACGGCTCCGCCAACGGCCCGGACAGCGACCGCACCGCGATCACCCAGGACAGCCCCGGAGTCCCCGGCGGCTCCGAGAGCTACGACGCCTTCGGCGCCGAGCTCGACCTGGGCGACGTGAACGGCGACGGCCACCTCGACCTGGCCGTCGGCTCGCCCGGTGAGGCGCTCGACGGCTTCGGCGGCACCGGCGCCGTCACCGTGCTGTACGGCGCGGCCGACGGCTCCGGGATCACCGGCGCCGGCGCCCAGATGTTCCACCAGAACACGTCGGGCGTCCCCAACTCCAACGAGGAGGGCGACTACTTCGGCTCCGACGTCCACCTCGCCGACCTCAACGGCGACGGCAAGGCGGACCTGACGGTCGGCGCCATGGGCGAGAACGGCGGCAACGGCGCGGTGTACGCGCTGAAGTCCAACGGCTCCGTGATCGGCGGCAGCGGCGTCTCCATCTACACCTCCACGGTGGGGGTCTCCGCCTCCGGTTCGCCGCTCCTCGGCATCAACTTCGCCGGCTGAGCGGACCGTCCGGCCGCTGCACAGCACGGCAGAGCACAGCACGGCACCATCCGGGGCCCGGTCGTCACCGACCGGGCCCCGGCCCGTGTCCGGGGGCCCGTCCCGCCGCGTCCCAGCCCGTCCCGGAAAACCGGCAGGTCAGACCCGGTCGCTTCACCCAGACGGCGCAGCCTCCCGAGAAGCCCGGCCGTGCTGCCCGCAGGCTGGTCCCATGTGGTCACGCCGATTGGCCCTCGGTACGGGCGCCGTCATCCTGCCGCTGGCACTGCTGGTGGTGCGGGACGCCGGCGTACGGTCCGATACGCCCGAGCGGCCCGAGCCCGCCGCCGTCCGCCCCGCGGCCCCCCGCCCCCCGATCGTCAGCCGGGAGGTCTGGGACGCGGACGAGGACCTGGTGCGCGAACGCCCCCAGTACACCGGGGTGGTGAGTGCCGTCTTCCTCCACCACACCGGGCACCCCAACGGCTACGACTGCGCCGACGTCCCGGAGATGCTGCGCTCCCTGCAGACGGACCACGTCAAGGGCGAGGGCTGGGACGACATCGGCTACAACTTCGTCGTCGACCGGTGCGGCACCGTCTACGAGGGCCGGGCCGGCAGCGGCGCCCGCCCCGTGCGCGGGGCGCACACCAAGGGCTTCAACGCGCACACCGTGGGGATAGCGGCTCTGGGCACCTTCGACACCGGAACGGTGGTGCCGCGGGCCCTCCTCGACGGCATAGCGAAGGTCGCCGCCTGGCAGCTGCACCCCCAGGCGGACCCGCGCGGCACGGTACGCCTCGTCTCCACCAACGACGAGGCCCGGTTCGACAAGGGCGACAAGGCCGTACTCCACGTCATATCCGGCCACCGCGACAGCTACGAGACCCGCTGCCCCGGCGAGGCGCTGTACGAGCGGCTGCCGGAACTCCGCGACACCGTGGCCCGGCTGCGCGACCGCTGAGGGCCACCGCCGCACGCGGGCCCGTCCGCCTCTTGCCCAGGGGGGCACGCCGGTGGGTAGGGTGCCCGGGCGCCCCCCACGCGCAGCATCGGGAAAGAATGTCCGTGACGACGATCCAGTACAGCCGCGCGGGGAGACGGCAGGCCATGCGCCGCATCCGTCCCCGGCGCTCGCCCGCCATACCCCTGCTCCTTCTCGCCTGGTCCGGCGCGGCCGCCGTCCTGTGGCTGTGGTGGCGCAACACCCCCGCCGTCTCCGGGGCCTCCGGATGGGCGGTGAACGCGGGCCGCATGACCGGACTGCTGGCCGGCTACGCCGTCGCCCTGGTGATCGTCCAGATGGCACGCGTCCCGGCCCTGGAACGCCGGGTCGGCTCCGACCGGGTGGCGCGCTGGCACGCGACCAGCGGCCGCTACACCCTGCTCCTGACCGCGGCCCACGTCGGTCTGACCCTGTACGGCTACGCACGCCAGGCGGGCACCGGCCTGGTGGCGCAGACCGTCTCCGTCGTGACCGGGTACCCCGACATGGCCGAGGCCGCCGCCGGCACACTCCTCCTGCTCCTGACCGGTCTGCTGTCCGCCGGCCCCCTGCGCCGCCGCATGCGCTACGAACTCTGGTACTACCTGCACCTGCTCACCTACGCGGCCGTCTTCCTCGCCTTCTGGCACCAGCTCTCCACGGGCGCCGAGTTCGCCGGCGACCCCGCCGCACGCACGGCCTGGTACGCCCTGTACGCCGGGGCCGGCGCGCTGCTGCTCTGGTACCGGGTCCTCGTCCCGCTGCGGCTCAACCTGCGGCACCGGATGCGGGTCGACTCGGTCGTCCCGGAGGCCCCCGGCGTGGTCTCGGTGCTCATCCGGGGCCGGCGGCTGCACCGGCTGGGCGCCGAGGCCGGGCAGTTCTTCCGCTGGCGGTTCCTCACCCGGGGCCTGTGGTGGACCGCGAACCCGTACTCGCTGTCGGCCCCGCCCCGCCCCGACCTGCTGCGGATCACCGTCAAGGCGGTCGGGAGGCACAGCGCCGCGCTGGCCGCGCTCCCTCCCGGGACCCGGCTCTGGGCCGAGGGACCGTACGGGGCCCTGACCGCGGCCCGGCGGAGCGGCGGCAAGGTCCTGCTGCTGGCCGGCGGGGCGGGCATCACACCGCTCCGGGCGCTGTTCGAGACGCTGCCCGGCGCGCCCGGTGATCTGACGCTGCTCTACCGGGCCCGCACGGCGGAGGAACTGGCGCTCCGCGGCGAACTGGAGGTGATCGCCGACCGGCGCGGGGCCAATCTGCTGTACGCCGTCAACGGCCCGGACGGCAGGCGCCCCGCGATCAGCGCCCGGACCCTGCGGAAGCTGCTCCCCGACATCGACCGGCACGACGTCTACCTCTGCGGGCCGCCGGGGCTGACCGAGGAGTGGTACGCGGCGCTCCGCGAGGCCGGGGTCCCCGACCGGCGCATCCACCACGAGTCCTTCGCATTCTGAGCCCCAGCCCCAGCCCCAGCCCCAGCCCCAACCCCAATCCCAGCCCCAGGCCCAGGCTGCGCCCCGGGGGGGCCGGCCCTCTGGGCCGGGCCCGGACCGGTGAGCCCCGGAGGTGTCAACTGCCCGTGAGATACAGACATCCGTACCGCAGAACCGTGCTGGCCGTGGCCGGCACCGTCTCCGTCATCGTGGCGCTGCTCGCCCTCAAACCGGACCGGGACCCGGCTCTCGCCCGGGCCGGCGCCCCCGTCACCCCGTCCACGGCGGCCGCCTCACCGGCGGCGCCCTCCCCGTCCCCCTCCTCCGCCTCGGCGAAGCCGTCGAAGAGCACCGGACGCGCGTCGGACGAGCCGTCCCCGAACCGGTCGGCGCCCCGTACCACCGCGCCGCCCCCGGCCCGGACCAGCAGGGCCCCGGCCGCCCCGGAGACCACCACGGCGGCACCCGCCCCCCGCGGCGTCACGGGCGCCACCGTCCAGACGGAGCACGGCCCCGTACAGGTGCGGATCACCCTGACCGGCAGCAGGATCACGGCGGCGACCGCGTTGCAGTCGCCCGCCGGCGACCCGCGGAGCGAGCAGATCTCCTCCACCGCCATTCCCCAGCTCAACCAGCGGACCCTGGAGGCGCAGAGCGCGGACATCGACACGGTGTCCGGCGCCACGTACACCAGCACCGGATACCGGCAGTCCCTGCAGAGCGCCCTGGACCGGGCCGGACTCTGAACCCGGCGCGGACCCGGCGCGGACCCGGCGCGGACCCGGCGCGGCCGCACCGCCGCGGCGCGTCCCGCCCGCCCCGCCGGGGGCACCGTCTTCTTCCCGGTCCGCGGCTGCCCCATCCCCGGTCCGTTCCCGGTCCGCCGCCGGCCGGCCCCCGGGAAGGGCTCCGCAGGCGCCTCCGGCGGGGCCGACGGCACACCGGTCGCCCCGGCGCTACGCGACCGGCGTCCGCGCCACGCCGCCCCGGTCGCCCGCGCCGCCGGAGTGACCCAGGTCGCCGCCCTCGCCCCGTCCGGGCAGGCGCGTGGCGCGCGCCGTGTGCTCCGCCGCATCGGTGATCAGCCGGGTCACCGGGCCCGGGTGGGACACCTGGGCGAAGTGGGGGGCGTCGATCTCGACGGTGCGGGAGCCGGCGCGGCGGGCCATGAAGCGCTCGGCGGCCGGTGACAGGGCGCGGTCCTCACGGGCGACGAGGAACCAGGAGGGAATGGTCCGCCAGGCCGCAGCCTGCGACACGTCGGTCACCGCCTCCAGCGTGACCGGCCGCTGGTGGACCGCCATCAGCGCCGCCTTGTGCCGGGGGACGTCCGCCATCAAGACCTCGCGGTACCGGTCCCGCCGGACGTAGAAATCGGTGCCCGTCCCGCCGTCCGGCCGCGTGTAGGGGACCGGCACGACCGCCTCCGACACCTCGCCGCCGGGGAACGCCTCGCTGATCGTCTCCGTGCTCTCGCCCACGTCGAGCGCGAAGGCCGCGATGTAGACCAGCGCCTCGACGTCCGGGTCACCCGCCGCGGCGTTGGAGATCACCGCGCCCGCGTAGGAGTGGCCGACGAGGACGATGGGCCCGTCGATGGCGCGCAGGACGGAGGCCAGGTACGCGGAGTCGCCCGCGAGGCCGCGCAGCGGGTTGGCCGGGGCGATCACGGGGTAGCCCCGGTGCTTCAGCCGCTTGATCACGCCGCGCCACGCGGAGCCGTCCGAGAAGGCCCCGTGGACCAGCACCACGGTGGGCCTGTCCCGGTGCTCCGGGCGCTGGGCGGTTTCCCCGGCGTCGCCGCGGTCCCCGCCGCGGGGGGAGCCGGCGGCCGCCGGGACCACGGTGCCGAGGAGGGCGGCGGCGATCAGGGCCGCGGCACCGGAGGCGCGGCGGAGCCGGGAGCGGGTGGTGCGGCCGGTACGGGAAGCGGGCGGGAACAGGGGCACGGCGGATCTCACTTCCTGGGTGGTGCGGTGCGCTCCGCCGGCCGGTGCGCCGGCCGGTACGGGACCGGTGCGCGGACCGTGCGTGCGGGCGCGGTGACAGCCCGAGCCTCGCCGAACCGGCCGGGCCCGGCGCCCCGGACAGGGCGAACGAGTGAGACGCGGAATGCCCCGGGAGAAGCCTCCGCAGCCCCCGGAGAAGCCCGGGCGGAAGCCGTGCCAGAAGACATGTGGAAACGCTGGCGGAAGCCACCTCGGAAACCCCCGGCGGAAGCCCGGGGGAGAAGCTCCCCCGAAAAGATCCGCCCCCCCTGCATCCGAACAGGACGCTCAACCCGAAATAAGGATGAATGCTCCGCAATCGGACGGAGCGTCGTCGTGAAGGGGTATTTCGATGAGGAACTGCCGCAGTGCCGCCGCGATCGCGGCCACGGTGGGCATATGCGCCCTCGGACTCTCCGCCGCCCCCGCCCAGGCTGCCGGGCCGGCACAGACCGGGGAGGGCAAGGCACAGGTATCCGTCTTCCATGGCGTTCCGGGCCTCACCGTCGACGTGTACGCCAACGGCAAGGAACTCCTGCCGGACTTCAAGCCCGGGACCCTGACACCTCCGCAGGCTCTCGACCCGGGCAGCTACGACATCGAGGTGTTCAAGGCGGGTGCGGACCCCGAGGGCGAGCCCGCCATCCAGAAGACGGTGGAGGTGCCGGCCGGGGCGAACGCCACCGTCGCCGCCCACCTCACCGCCGATGGCAAGCCCACCCTCACCGCCTTCGTCAACGACGTGTCGAAGGTGCCCGCCGGCAAGGCCCGGCTCACCGTGCGTCATGTCGCGGCCGCACCGGCCGTGGACGTCCGGGCCGACGGCACCCCGCTGGTCAAGGCGCTGGAGAACCCGAAGGAAGCGACCGCCACGGTGCCCGCGGGCAGTGTGAACGCCGACGTCACCCTGGCCGGCACGGAAGACGTCGTCATCGGCCCGGCCAAGCTCGATCTGAAGGAGGGCACGAGCAACGTCGTCTACGCCTGGGGCAGCGCGGCGGACAAGAACCTCGCGCTCAAGACCCAGACCTTCAGCGGTCTCCACACCGCCCCGGACGGCGTCAAGGGCGGTCAGAGCGACACGCTGATGGAGGCCGGCGCCGACAACACCAACGGCACGCCCGCCTGGGCGGCCTGGTCCGGCGCCGGCGCGCTCGCCGCGGCGGGCGTGCTGCTGACCCGTACGGCCTGGCGCGGCAGCCGCTCCCGGGGCTGAGCGCCGGGCGGTTCCCGACCCGGTTTCCCCGGAGCCCCCGGCAGCCGGACCCCGCCCGGGGCTCCGGCTCCGGCGGGCGGGTGCGCGGACGGTCCCGGGGCGGCCCGGGGAAACCGGGTGACGGGACCGGACGGGCCGAGCAGGAGGGCCGGCCGCCCGGCGTGCGCACGCGCGCCGGGCGGCCGTCCGCGCCACGCGGACCGGACGGCGCGGCGAGCCGGCCCCGCCCCAGCGAGCCGGCCCCGCCCCAGCGGCCTCGCGGCCTCGCGACCCGTGTTCCGGCAATCCCGCGGCCCCATGCCCCCGTAGCCCCATGCCCCCGTAGCCCCGTAGCCCCATGCCCCCGTAGCCCGGCTGCCCCGGGCAGTGGCCCGAGCGGAACTCCACACGAGGAGAGACCACCGGATGAGCCCCCGGACGAGCCCCCGGACGAGAGCCGGTACGCGTGACACGAGAGAGAGGACCGGAGCGGGAGAAGCGGTGAGGAGAGCGTGGGCGGCGGTGCGGCAGGCCATGGCCTCCCGCCGGCTCCGCCCCTGGCTGTCGGCCGCCGCCGTCGCGGCGATGGCCGCGATCGTGGTGGTGGCGACGCTGCTGGCCGTGCCGGGCCCGGGAACCCGGGAGGGCGCGCCCCCGCCCGGCTTCGGCGACCGCCGGTCCGCCGGTCGCGCCGCCGACGGCACCGGCAGCCCGCAGGACGGCGGCGGCCGCGACACCGGCGCACCCCCCGCCCGTTCGCGGGACGCCCGAGGCGGATCCGCCCGGGCGGATCCGCCCCACGGGGCGTTCGCCGCCACCCCGCCGGTCCGGCTCCGCATCCCCCGGCTGCGGGTCGACGCGGAGGTGCGGCCGGTCGGCCTGGCGAGGGACGGCACGGTCGCGGTGCCCGGTGACGCCGGCGGCACCGGCTGGTACCGGTACGGGCCGGCCCCCGGCGCCCCCGCCGGCTCCGCCGTCCTGGTCGGCCACGTCGACTCGCGCACGGGCCGGCTCGGCGCGCTGGCCGCGCTGCACGACGTACGGGCGGGGGACGAGGTCGTCGTCCGCCGCAAGGGCGCGCCCGAGGTCCGGTACACGGTGTCCTCCCGGGAGGTCCGCGACCGCGACCGGCTGCCGGGCGAGCTGTTCCGCCGCACCGGGCCCCCGGTGCTGACGCTGATCACCTGCACGCTGCCGTACGACCGCGAGCAGGGCGGCTACCGCAACAACCTGATCGTGACCGCCACCCGGGTGAGCGGCTGACGTGGTGCGGAGGATCGCGGCGGACGGCTCCCTATCGTCGCCCCGTGACCGGAACCCGCACGGACGCCGAGCTGGCCGAGGGCTTCGCCCGCGGCGACGAGGCCTGCCTCGCGGAGGCGTACCGCCGCTGGGCCGGACTCGTGCACACGCTCGCCGGCCGCGCGCTCGGCGACGCGAGCGAGGCGGAGGACGTCACCCAGGAAGTGTTCGTCAGCGCCTGGCGCGGACGCGCCGGCTACTCGCCGGCCAGGGGCTCCCTGCCGGGCTGGCTGATTGGCATCACGCGCCGCAGGATCGCCGACGCCCTGCACGCCCGCGGCAACCACCGCGACAAGACCCGGCGGGCCGCGGTCGCGGTCGTCGACCGGCCCGGTGACGACCCGGTGGACGGCATCGTCGACAGCGTGCTGGTGACGGACGAACTCCGCGCCCTGCCGCAGCCGCAGCAGCAGATCCTGCGGCTCGCCTTCTACCACGACTTCACACAGGTGCAGATCGCCGAGCGGCTCGACCTGCCGCTGGGGACGGTGAAGGCCCATGTCCGCCGGAGTCTGGGCCGGCTGAGAACCCGAATGGAGACGGACGGTGACGGAGCACGCTGACCCGGCCCTGCTGGCCGAACTGGCCCTCACGGAACGGTCGTCCCCCGGCGCGGGACCGGCCGCCCAGCCCACGGGCGCGTCCGCTCTCGCGCCGGACCCGGGCGCCCCGGCCACCGCCCCCGGCGCCACCGCCGCTCCGGCCACCGGTCCCACCGCCCCGAGCGCCGGTCCCGCCTCTCCGGCCGCCGCTCCGGCCGCCGGTCCCGCCGCCCCTGGTGCCCCGGCCGTCGCCCCGGCCACTGTCGCCCCGGCAACCGCGTCCGGGACGGACGCACCCACGCACACAGCCGACGCGTCGGAACCGCAAGCGTCGGAACCGCAAGCGTCGGAACCGCAAGCGTCGGAACCGCAAACGCCGGAAGCCAACGCGGCTGAACTGCGTGCGGCCGAGCGGCACGCGGAGCACTGCGCGCGGTGCTCCGACACCCTGGCGGCACTGCGCCGGATCGTCCGGGCGGCACGGAGTCTCCCCCCGGACGACGGTGCCGCCGCGCCGCCGCCGGCGCTCTGGGCGGGCATCGCGGCGGAACTCGGCCTGACCGGTGCGGCACCGCGCCCCGTCGCCGCCGGGGTGGTCCCGAGCAGGCCGAGCCGTATCCGAGCGGCGGAGCGGGGCGCGGGCCGCTCCGGCGGCGCCGTGGTGGCGGAGGGCCTTGCCATGGCGCTCCCCGCGATGGACGCCACCGCGCCGGAGAGCACTCCCGTTCAGCTCTCCGGCGCGGAGCCTCCGTCCGCCGACCACGCCCGGGCCGGTTCCGTGGCGCCGGGGCCCGAATCGGCCGGTTCGGTCGCGGCCGGTTCCGTGGCGGCGGAGACCGCGCGGCCCGAGTCCGTGGCGGTCCAGTCCGTGGCAGCCGAGTCCGTGGCCTCCCGTGCCGGGGGCAGCGGGGACTCCGCGGCACCGGAGATCCCCGGCTGAGACCCGGCCGGGCACGGCGCCCCGGGCCGGTCGGCGGGGTCGAGTCGGCGACGCTCCGGCCCAGGCGCCGCCCGGGCGCCGCCGGGCCGTCCCCGTGCGAGCGGGCCGTCCCCATGCCGCTGGCGGGCCGTCCCCGTGCGAGCGGCTCAGGAGAGCGCGGCGGCCGGCCCCGGGCGGACGAAGGGCCGGGTCAGATGCGCCGTCGCCAGCAGCGAGCCCCTCGCGTGCGCCTCGGAGAGCAACCGCTCGCGACTGGCGCGCGCGGTGGCCGGGTCCTGCTCGAAGGCGTACGCCACGGCCGGGGCCGCCAGTTGCACGGCGTGCACGAGCACATCACCCGTCACCACGATCCGCCGGCGCCCGCCGTCCACGAGCACGGACTGATGCCCGGGGGTGTGACCGGGGGTCGGCCGCAGATGGACGGCGCCGCCCCGCCGTCCGCCGCCGCAGAGCCGCACCGCGCCCTCCACCTCGGTCAGCTGCCCCGACCGGCGCAGCGGCCCCACCACGTACGTCATGGCCGGGTCGGCCGGGTCCAGCGCGGCCGTCTCGCTCCGCTGCAGCAGGTAGCGCGCTTCCGGGAAGGCCGGAGCACCGTCCGGGCCGACGGCCCAGCCGTAGTGGTCCTCGTGCAGATGCGTGAGGACGACCGAGTCCACGTCGGACGGGGCGATGCCCGCCTCGGCGAGCACCCGCGGCAGCCGCCCCGGCACGGGCGCCCAGCCGGCCGCCGGGCTGCCCGCGGGACCGATCCCGGTGTCGACCAGGGTGATCCGGCCGCCCGGGCGGCGGACCGCGTAGCAGCGGAAGTCGAGCCGCCAGGTCCCCCCGGGCCCGAAGGACCCGGGATCCAGCCGCTCCGCCAGCCGCCAGTCCTCCTCCGCCGCCCCGCTGAACCGGTCCCGGAGCTTGCCGGGGAACGTGCCGCGTGCGTCCAGCAGCGCCAGCACCTCGAACGGGCCGGCGGAGCGGCTCACCACCCGCGACGCGGCCACGGCCGGGGCACCACCGGCGACCACCGGTGCGGCGAGCGCCGCCGCTCCCGTCGCCGCCAGCCCCCGCAGCATGCCCCGGCGGCCGACACCCTCCCGGACGCCGCCGGGGCCGGCCGCCCGGCGCGCCGTGCCGGTGTCCCCGCCGTCCGCGTGTCCCCCGCTTTCCCCGTCCCCTCCGCGCCCTCCGCGTTCCGCGTTCCCCCTGACGCGTCCGGGCCCCCCGGCGCCCCCGTCTCCGCGCATGCCACGATCTCCCGTCCGTGCGAGCCGTCCGCGCTTCCGCCCGCTCCGCGGCACACGGAGGGCGGCAGCAAGGCGCCCGCCTCCCGGGCGCCGCTCGGTGCAGCGTGGCCCGGCCGCCACCGCCCGCGCTTGTAGTTCCTTGCGCGATCGGCGTCCGCCGGGGCAAGTCCTCACACCGGCGGCCGGCCGGCGCGTAGGGTGCCGGACGTGGCGGTGGAACGGCACGGGTATCTGCACACCGACGACGTGTACGTCGCGGACGTGTGCTGCGCGGACCCGCCCCGCGGCTGGACGGAGGTCCGGCCGGCGGAGGTCTTCGGCCTGGTCCTCGTCCGGCGTGGTCTGGTCCGCGGACGGGTGGACGGAGCGGAGCGCCTGCTGGACCCGGCCACCGTCTACGTCGAACGACCCGGCGCCGAACAGCAGTTCGCGCACCCGAGCGGTGGCGACGTCTACACGGAGATCGTCCTCTCCGAGCCTTGCGTGGCGGGGCTGCTCGGCGGTGACCCGGCCGTCCCCGAGGGACTGGCCCATGTCACCACCGAACTCGCGCTCCGCCACCGTCTGCTGCTCACCCGGGCACGCTCCGCCCGCGACGACGCCTTCGGGCTCGGGGAACGCGCGGTGTCCCTGGCCGCGGCCGTGTTCGCGCAGATCGCCCCGGGGCGGGTGATGAGCGGACGTCCCGCCACCGCGGCCGCCCGGCAGCGGATCGTCGACGACGCCCGCGCCGCCCTCTGCGCCGACCCCGGGCTCCGGCTGGAGGCCCTCAGCCGCGCGGTGGCCTGTTCACCGCACCACCTCAGCCGGGTCTTCACGGCTGTCACCGGTGTCACGCTCACCCGTTACCGCGAGCGGCTGCGGCTGGCCCGTGCGCTGGACCGGCTGAGCGAGGGGGAGACGGACCTGCGGCTGCTGGCGGCCGAACTCGGTTTCAGCGACCAGGCCCACCTGACGCACGCGGTGCGCCGCTCCGCCGGGCTTCCCCCCGGCCGGCTGCGCGCCGTGCTCCGCGGGGCCCCGGACGGGCGGCACCGGGACTGACCAGGGGCCCGCCCACCGGAGCGGTCCGGCGGGCAGGCCCGGCCCCGGTCAGTCCTGCTGGGCGCCCGAGGGCAGCTGACGCAGCTTCATCCGTGACGCGGTGCTGCTGCCGAACCCGTAGTCCAGCAGCTTCGCGGCGTCGGTGTAGCGGTTGCTGTCGTTCAGGATGACGCCGACCAGGGTCTTGCCCCCGCGGGTCGCGGCGAAGACGAGACACGGTCCCGCGGCGGTGCCCGTGCCGGTCTTGATGCCGACGGCGCCGGAGTAGGAGCCGAGCAGCTTGTTGGTGTTGTACCAGGTGTAGGTGCGGGTGCCGCCGGTGCTCGTCTTGGCGTAGCGCACGGTCTTCTGCGTCTTCACGACGGTGCGGAAGGTCGAGTACTTCATCGCGCTGCGGGCGAGCTTCGCCAGGTCGCGCGGGGTGGTGTAGTTGTTCCCGGTCGTCGATATGCCGTCGAACGAGTCGAACTTGGTGTTGGTCATGCCGAGGGTCTCGGCCTTCTTGTTCATCTTCCCGATGAACGACTTCACCCGCGCGGACCGGGTGGTGCCGCTGCCGAAGGTGTCCGCGAGGGCGTACGCGGCGTCGCAGCCGGAGGGCAGCATCGTCGCGTAGAGCAGCTGCCGGACGGTGACCTTGTCGCCCTTCCTGAGATCGGCCGTGCTGGCGCCCTCGCGCGCGACGTAGTCGCGGTAGGCCTGCTGGACGGTGACCTTGCGGTCGAGGTCCAGATTGGTCTGGCTGAGCACCACACGAACCGTCATGATCTTCGTGGTGCTGGCCATCTGCCGCTTGGTGTCGGCGGACTTGCTGTAAATCCTGGAGCCGTCCGCCTGGTTCACCAGATACGCGCCCTTGGCGCCGACGGACGGCGCGGCGGGCCCCGACGGGGCGGCCTGCGCGGGCGTGGCCACGGCCGGTACGGCCAGGACGGCGCCGGCGGTGACGACGACGGCGGCGGCCCGGCGTCTGCGCGCGAGCGAGGGCGCACCAGCTCCGCGCGAGCGCGGGCCCTTCTCGAGGGTTCTCACTTCATACGCTCCGAATCGGCCTGAGACGGCGGGAACTTGTCAGCGGCGGACAGCCGGGCGAGCGCTGTTCCGCTCTTTCCATGACTCATGACTCACGAGACCGGCCGAAGTATGTACGGCCCGGGGAGTGGATTCTCATACGGTCCCACCGGGCCGCCCCCACCGGGGGTGCCCCCGCGCGGTGACCACGCACCGGACCGGCCCGGCCCTGCACCGCGCGCACCACGGCCCGGCCGACCCGAAAAGGGCGGTCCGGGCCCTTTCTTCACCCCGATGGGCCGATGCCGTTCACCGGCGCGGCAGGCACACTCGTCGAGTACGCGGGCGACTACGCGGGCGAGCGGGCAGGCGGGGAACGCGGACGAGGAGGCGGCAGCCATGGAGCGGACGGCATCGCGACGGACCGTACTGCTGACAGCGGCACTGTCGCTGCTGGCGGCGGCCTGCCAGACCGGAGACGGCGGCGGGGACGGGGACGGCGACGGACGCTCGCCCTTCACCGGCGAGCAGGGCGCGGGCGAGAAGGTCCTCGCCGTCAAGATCGACAACGTGCGGGCCGCCCGGCCGCACACGGGCCTGGACAAGGCCGACATCGTCTACGTCGAGCAGGTCGAGGCCGGCCTCACCCGGATACTGGCGGTCCTCGCCTCCGAGATGCCCGAATCCCTCGGCCCGGTGCGCAGCGCCCGCGAGTCGGATCTCGAACTGCTGCGCCAGTTCGGAACCCCGGCGCTCGCCTACTCCGGCGTGCAGAGCAAGCTGCGCCCGGTGGTGGAGGCCGCCCCGCTGATCGCCCTGCCGCCCGGCGAGCTCACCGACGGGTACGTCCGCGACCCGGGCCGCCCCGCGCCCCACAACCTCTATCTCCGGCCCGACCGCGCCCTGCGCGCCGCGTCCGGCGCCTCGGCGCCCCGCGACATCGGCTTCCGCTTCGGCCCCGCGCCGGCCGGCGGCCGGAAGGCCGCGGAGCGCACCGTCCGTTTCCCGGCCGCCCGTTTCGCCTTCACCTGGTCCGCGTCCGACAAGCGCTGGCTGGTCTCCATGGACGGCTCGCCGGCCCGCACGAACGGCAGCGACCGGCTGAGCGCGGCCACGGTCGTCGTCCAGTACGTGACGGTCCGCCCCTCCGACTACGGCGACCGCTCCGGCAACAACACCCCCTACACGGAGACCGTGGGCTCCGGCCGCGCCCTGGTCCTGCGCGACGGCCGCGAGTACGAGGCCGAGTGGAGCCGCCCGTCGGCGACCACGGGCACCGCCTTCACCGACACCGACGGCCGCCGCCTCCCCTTCGCCCGCGGCCCGGTCTGGGTGGTCCTCGCCCCGGTGGACTGACCGGCGGCGGAACCGCCGACGGGGCGGAGCGCGTCTCCGGACGGCCCCGGGCCGGAAGTCCCCGGGACCGCCCCGGGCGGGGCGGGGCAGGCGGTTCCGGCCGGTCGTTTCCGGACAGGGCAACGTTCACCGTCCGATACCCCCGGAGGTAACCGGCGCAGGGCCTGGTGTTCACGAAGCCCTCTTAGCGTCCGGCGCAGCCACCCCGCACATCAGGGTCACCCACAGAAGGACGCACACCATGCGCCGCACCCGCCGTACCCGCGCCATCACCGCGGCCCTCGCCCTCGGCATGGGCCTCCCCCTCGGTCTGCTCTCCGCCGCTCCCGCCTCCGCCGACGACCGCTCCCACGGCGGGCCGATGGCGTTCCGGCCGCTGGAGAGCTCCGCCTACGACCGGATGTCGGCCGACTGGTCCGAGCCGCTGTCCGCCCCCGGGGGCTTCCGCCAGGAGCTCGTCGCCGACGAGACCGTCCTCGACATCTACGGGGGAGGCACCGACGACCTCACCGACATGAACACGGTCAACGAGACCGGTCACCGGGCGGGCCGCTACCTCTACCGCACCCACGAGGTCTCCTCGAACGGCGCCGTCTCCGTCGTCGACCTGAAGACCGGTGAGGCGAAGGTCATCGCGCAGCGCGCGGACTGGCGCCGGCTCGACGGCATCCGCTGGACCCCCTGGGGCAGCCTGCTGGTCACCGAGGAGACCAGCGGCGGCCGGGTCTTCGAGCTGTTCCTGGACCGGAAGGACCGCACGGAGGTGACCCGGGTGGAGGAGCGCCGCGAGCTCGGCATCCTGCGCCACGAGGGCATCGACGTCCTCCCCGACGGCACCGTCTTCGTCATCGACGAGCTCAACGGCGGCTCGGTCTACAAGTTCGTGCCCACCCGCCGCGGCGACCTCTCCGAGGGCCGCCTCCACGCGCTCAAGATCAACGGCCTCTCCGACGCCGCGCAGAAGTGGAACCCGGAGACGTACGCCGAGAAGACCGGCGCCTTCACCTGGGTGCCGCTCGACCGGGAGCAGGTCGTCGCCGACGCCGACGCGGCCTCCAACGCGGTGAACGCCACCGAGTTCGGCCGCCCCGAGGACGTCGAGATCATCGGCGACACCCTGTACGTCGCCAACACCAGCGAGAACCGCGTCATCGCGGTCAACCTGCGCAAGAACGTGCTCTCCGCGTTCGTCCAGGCGGGCGTCAACGCTCCCGTCGAGGACCGTGCCGCCGGCGTCACCGGCTTCAAGAGCCCGGACAACCTGGCCGAGGGCCCCGACGGCCGGCTGTGGATCGTCGAGGACAACTACGCCAGCGACATCTGGGTCGCCGGCCGGGACCGCGACCGGGACGGCGCCGCCGACACCACCGAGCTCTTCGCCTCCCTGAAGGACCCGGGCGCGGAGATCAGCGGCATCTACTTCGGCAAGGACCCGAAGACGCTCTTCTTCAGCGTCCAGCACCCCGACAAGCCGCTCGCTGACGGCACGTGGAAGATCACCCGCCGCCGCTGACGGCCCCGCCGCACAACGGAGCGAGGGTCCCCGCCGGGCGTCCGGCGGGGACCCTCCGCGTCCGGGCGGATCAGGTGGCGGGCAGGGGCGTGGCCGCCGTGACCCGGTGCAGATGGACGAGGACGTCGTGGGCCCCGCCCAGGGCGATGTCCTGCTCCGGCACGGGCCAGCCGGCGCCGATGTTGCGGGTGGGGCGCGGCTCCGCCAGCCAGGCGCGGGCGGGGGCGGGGGCGGTGCGCAGGTCCACGAGGTAGTCGCGGTGGCGGACCCGGTCCAGCAGGTACTCGTTGCCACCCGGCCGTGCGGCGCCGACGGCGAAGGTCTCCTCCGGAGCGGTCGGCCCCGCCTCGGAGTCGAAGCCCCGGAAGGATCCGCGGTCGAACGTGAAGCCGATGCTCACGTAGTGCGGGCCGAACCGGTCCCGGAGGAAGGCGCCCTGGGTCTTGGGGTAGGCCGGGTCGAAGCTGTCGTAGGCGACGTGGGTGTTGTGCGCGGACAGCAGGATCTTGTCGCCGGTGTGCCGCTGCCACCACGCCACGTTGCCGGCCATGACCCGGTCGCGGTACCGCATGGCGGCCGCGATCTGCTCGCTGTCCGCCAGGTCGAAGGCGTAGAGCCGGGTCATCTGGTCGATGACCCGGGCGTGCTGGACGGCCAGGGCCCGGGCCCGGCGGTCGGCGGCGTCGCCGGAGCCGGCGGGCAGCCCTTCCAGCAGCGCGAGGACGCGGCCGGTGCGTTCGGCGCGCTCCCGGCGCTCGGCGAGGGGGAGGGCGGGGTACTCGTCCATATCGGTGCCCGGTGAGGTCGCCGTGCGCAGGCCGCGGTACAGCTCGGTGACGCGCGGCAGCAGCCGCGGATGGGCCTCGGCCACGTAGCGGGTGACGCGGTCGTAGGCTTCCGGGCCGGCGTGGCCCACGTCGTTGCCCATGAACCGCACCGGGTCGTGCGGGTGGCTGCGGTTGTGGGCCCGCATCCACGCGAAGAGCTCCAGGTACTCGGCCTTGTCCATGAGCTTGTAGACGCCCCGGAACTCCTCGTCCATGATCCGCCGGGGGTCGCCCTTGCCGTGCAGGACGTAGTCGTTGAGCCGCGTCCCGGTGCTCCAGGGAGCCTCCAGGGAGAAGGTGCGGAACCCCTTCTCCGCCACCAGGTGGCGGAAGACCCGGTGCTTCATGGTGAGGAACTCGCGCGAGCCGTGGGTGGCCTCGCCGAGCCCCACCACCCGGGCGTCGCCCACCGCGCGGCTCAGCGCGCGGAGGTCCCGCGTGTCTCCGTACGGGCCGGTGGAGCGCAGCGGGTGGGCGGCGCGCTCCAGGGCGCGGAGCACACGCCGCTCCTCCCCGTGACGGGAGGCGGAGGCCGGGGCGAAGGTGCCCTGCCGCGCGGAGGCGGACTGCTGCGCTGATACGGAGTGCTGCGCGGAGGCGGTCCGCGGCGAGGCCGCCGCCCCGTGCGCGGGAGCCGCGGAGACGAGCGTTCCGAGCGAGAGGAGCAGGGCGGCCGGGACGAGTCCCGCCCTGCGGATGCGTCGTGAAGTCATGCCCCAAGCCTCCGGTCCCCACCCCGGGCGCCACCAACCGCCGGACCCCCCGGTTCAGGGGTGTACGTGGGACCACCCCGGCGGGGTGACGGCACCCCCGGGCACCCTCCACGGGACCGCGCCCCGGGGGGCTCTTGCGCCCCCGGGGTGGCGCTGCCAGCATCGCGGCGAAGCGGCGGTCGGCCGCCCCGCCCCGGCCGGCCCCGGCACGTTCCGTTCCTTTCCCCCACTGCGGCGCACGCGCCGACGAGGAGCACGATGAACGTCTTACGCAACACCACGGAAGCGGTCCGCGGGTGGGTCCGCGGACCGGCGAGATGGGCGGTCGCCCTGCTGGCAGGGCTGAGCATGCTGGCCGCGGGCGGCACCGGCGCCTCGGCGGCGACCCCCGGAGCACCCGCCGCGGCACCCGGAGTCCGGGCCCCGGCCGATGCGATGGCGCAGGCCGCCGCGATGCAGCCGGGGTGGAACCTCGGCAACTCGCTCGACGCCACCGGCAGCGACGAGACCTCCTGGGGCAACCCGCGCGTCACCCGGGAACTGCTCGGCAACGTCCGGGACCAGGGGTTCAACAGCATCCGCATCCCGGTGACCTGGAGCGGGCACCAGGGCCCGGCCCCCGGGTACACCCTCGACGCGGACTATCTGGACCGCGTCGAGGAGGTGGCCGGCTGGGCGCTCGACGAGGGCTTCCACGTCATGATCAACATCCACCACGACTCCTGGCAGTGGATCGCGGACATGCCGGCCGACCGCGCCGGCGTCCTCGCCCGCTACAACGCCCTCTGGACGCAGCTCGCGGACACGTTCCGGGACTCCTCGCGCAGGCTGGTCTTCGAGAGCGTCAATGAACCGCAGTTCAGCGGGGGTTCGGGCGGCGACGCGGAGAACGCGGAGCTGCTGGACGAGCTCAACACCTCGTTCCACCGCATCGTGCGCGGCTCCGGCGGCGGCAACGAGACCCGGCTGCTCGTCCTGCCCACCCTGCACACCTCGGCCGACCAGGCCCGGCTGGACGAACTGGCCGCCACCATCGACGCCCTGGACGACCCGGGCCTGGCCGCGACGGTGCACTACTACGGGTACTGGCCGTTCAGCGTCAACGTCGCGGGCGGCACCCGCTTCGACGCCACGGCACAACAGGACCTGACCGACGCCTTCGACCGCGTGCACAGCACCTTCGTGGCCCGCGGCATCCCCGTGATCCTCGGCGAGTACGGGCTGCTCGGGTTCGACCGGCACACCGGCACCATCCAGCAGGGCGAGAAGCTGAAGTTCTTCGAGTACCTCGGCCACCGGGCCCGCGAGAAGAACATCACCACCATGCTGTGGGACAACGGCCAGCACTTCCAGCGCACCGGCTTCCAGTGGAACGACCCGGAGCTGTACGGGCAGATCCGGTCGAGCTGGACGACCCGTTCGGGCACGGCCTCGTCCGACCAGGTGTTCAGCGCCCGGTCGGCGGCCGTCACCGACAAGACGCTCACGCTGAACCCCAACGGCACCGCGTTCACCGGGCTGTACCACGGCACCACCGAACTGGCGCGCGGCACGGACTACACCGTCGAGGGCGACCGGCTCACGCTCAAGGCCACGGCACTCGCCCGGCTGAGCGGTGGGCGGGACTACGGCACCAACGCGGAGCTCTCGGCGCGGTTCTCGCAGGGGGTCCCGTGGCGGATCGACCTGATCACCCATGACACCCCGGTCCTGCGGAACGCCACCGGGACGACGGACTCCTTCGCCGTCCCGACCGACTTCCGCGGTGACCAACTCGCCACCATGGAGGCCCGGTACGCCGACGGCAGCAACGCCGGTCCGCACAACTGGACGTCGTACAAGGAGTTCGACCGCGCGTTCGCACCGGACTACGGCGCCGGCGAAACCGTCCTCACCTCCGAGTTCTTCGCCGAGGTCGCGGACGGGGCCCGGGTGACCCTCACCTTCCACTACTGGAGCGGCGCGACGGTCACCTACTACGTCACCCGCTCCGGAACGACGGTCACCGGCACCACGGCCTGACCTCCGCCCGCGCCGGCCGGGGCGGAGGGCCGCCCGTGCCCCTTCCGCCCCGGCCCGGCCGGTTCACTCGCCCGGCCGGTCACTCGCCCGCCCGCGCCACCGCGGTGGAACGGGCGGCGGGGAACAGCGCGCCCGCCAGAAGCCGGTCCGGGCCCGGCACGTTCATCGCGCGCAGGCCCCAGCGCCGCAGCAGGAGCCGGGCCGGCGAGGTGGGCAGGAACCACGCGCCGACCCGGCCCCGCGCCGCCGCCCGGACCGCGTCCGCCACGGGGCGCCAGCGCCGCTCGTACTCGGCGAGCGCCGCGGCGACGGACCCGGCGGACGCGGCGGGCCCGGCCGCGCGCAGCCGCTCGGCCAGCACATACGCCCCCGCGACACCCAGGGACGCCCCCTGACCCGCGATCAGGGACACCGCGTGGGCCGCGTCGCCGAGCAGCACCACTCTGCCGCTCCGCCACCGGGGCGCGTGGATCTGGGCGACCTGGTCGTAGTACACCTCCTCACCGGGAGGACACCGGTCGAGGGCGCGCCGGACCAGCGGGCCCAGGCCGCCGAACTGCCGGCGGAGCGCCTCGCGCGGGTCCCGGGGGAGCGCCGGGTCCCCGGTGCGGTGCACGGTGAAGACGGCGACGCGGCCCCCGGGCAGTCCGTAGAACCCCATCTGCCGGTGGAGGGTGTCGGTGAGCGCGAACCGGCCGCGCACCCGCTGGAACACCTCCTCGTCCTCGAAGACGAAGGCCGCGGTGTGCATGCCCAGATAGCGGAAGTGGTCGCGCTCGGGCCCGAAGACCAGGGAGCGGATCCGGGAATGGATGCCGTCGGCCCCCACGACGAGGTCCGCGGTGGTCCGGGTGCCGTCCGACAGCGTCACGGACGCGCCGTCGTCCGCCACGCGTTCGACGGTGGTGCCGTACTGGAGCACCGCCCGGCCTGCGACGGCTTCCCGCAGGAGCAGCTCCAGGTCGGGGCGCATGATGCTGACGAGACCGCCGCCCGCCGCCTTGCGGAACCGGGCGTAGTCCACACCGGTGACGCGGCGGCCCGCCCCGTCCACGTAGCGGAACTCGGAGGCGGGATGGCCGAGTTGCCTCAGCCGGGGCTCCAGGCCCATCGCGGTCAGGGCCTCGAACCCGGGGCCGAAGAAGTCGATCATGTAGCCCTGCCCGCGCGGGCCGGGGGCCTTGTCCACCAGGTGGACGTCCCAGCCGTGGTCGAGGAGTCGCGCGGCGAGTGTCAGCCCGGCGATGCCGGCTCCGCAGATGAGCGCCTTCACGGTGGTTCTCCCTTCGAGGGGTCGGTCATGAGCCCGCGGACCAGGGGGGTGATCCGCGCGGCCGAGAGGCCGGGGTCCAGGGCCTTGTGGAGCAGGAAGCCGTCGAGGACGGCCATGAGCGCGGTCGCCGCGGCCTCCGGGTCCCGGTGCCCCGCGCGCTCCGCGCCGGCGGCGAGCCGGGCCCGGAAGCGTCCGGTCATCTCGGCCAGTCGCGCGCGCAGCATCTCGTCACGGGTGGCCGCCAGATACGCCTCCGTGAACAGCAGTGACTCGGGGTCCCGTCCGGTGTACCGGTCCAGGGCCGCCAGCAGCGCCTCGGCACCGTCGGCCGGAGTGGGCGCGGCGGTGAACACGGAGACGGCCTCGTCGAGGGCGGGACGCATCGCGTCCAGCGCGGCCTGCCGGAGCAGGGCCGGCAGGGACTCGAAGTGGTAGTGCACCAGCCCGGACCGCACACCGGCCCGCTCGGCCAGCGTCCGGGTGGTGACCGCGTTCCAGCCCGCCTCGCTGATCAGCACGGCGGCCGTGGCCAGCAGCTTCCGCCGCACCTCCCGGCCCCGCGCGGCGGCGGTCGGACGTGCGGTGGGCCCTGTTGTTTGGTCATTCGCCTTGGACACTCGTCCAAGCTACCTCGCGCGCGCGGTTTCCGCGACGTGTGGAGGGGGATCACCCGGCGGGCGCCGGGGCGGCCGGCCGGCAGGCGCGGGGTGGTATCCCGGTTTCAGCAAATCTGCACAGTGAATACGCAGCCGCGGCACGAGGTGTGAGGGATTGGCGCGAGGGCCCGCCGCAAGGCGGTCCGTTTATGCGGAATGTCTCGCTCCATATCGAGGCGTCAAGGCCGGACCTGCTCTCGGTATCACCGGTATGTGAAGAACTCGGCCCGGATATGTGCGTTCGTCTCCACGAATGGACAACTCTTGCGCGGAAGTACTGTGACGGGAGTCTCACGCGATTGGATGCCCGGCGGATCTCCGTGCTTTGATCCTCGGCAGCCGCCGGAGTCGCGCGAGTATTTCCCGAAATGGATGCCGCGCGCCTGTGGTGCCGAGGCCCGCCCTCTGTGCCGAGCGGGGCCACCCCCCACTGTGGACAGTCCATACGAAGGGAAAACTCATCATGAACTCCGCTCCCCGGGTCGAGACCGCCGAACTCTCCGACGCCGAGCTCGACAACGTCTCCGGTGGCCTGAGCCCGGACGTCAGCTTCTACGCCGGCTCCGCGTCGGTCAGCAGCGCGGACGTCCTGGCGCAGGTCGACGCGGTCAAGGACCAGGCCCTGAACACCGTCGGCCAGTACGCCCACGCCGGCGTCAGCATCTCCCTCTGACCGTGTCCTGAACGCCGGCCGCCCCGCCCGGGAGCGGCCGGGGCCGCCGGACGCGGACCGGGTCCGGCGGCCCGGTGCGCGGGCTCCCCGCCGGCGGCGGGCCGGCCGTACGCGACGACGAAGCTCCTGGCAGACGTGTTCTCATCCGAGAACATCCGCGTCTGCCAGGAGCTTTGTGGTGTTGGGCGGCGTTCCGGAGCGGGAGGCCCCGGGGCCCGGAGTGGCGAGGCCCCGAGGGCGGAAGGGGGCCCGAAGAGGCGGGTGGCCTCCCCGGACCGTCACCTCACGCCGGTCCCTTCGCCCAGCGGACGAGCCGGGCCCACCAGCCGCCCTGCGACCGGTGCGCGGCGGCACCCGCCCGCCGGGAGGCGTGGGACGGCGGTGGCGGCTCGCCCGGTCCGGGACCGGTGCGGGGGGCCGTCACCGGCCCCCGGTCGCCCGTGCGTCCGCCGCTCGCCGGCTCACATGCACACCGCCGGGACACCGGGACGCCGGCGAGAACTTGCTCGACGTGCCTCCCGCAGCCCGTATAGGTCGCCTTCCGGCAGGTCGGACAGATGGCGCGTTGACACATAACTCCCCATGAGGCGTTCTCGTTGAAATGCGAATAGTTGGGTTTTCGCCGGATCCGCGCATCGGTGCGTGAACGGGCGGGGCGTGTCCGTCATGTATTTGTCTGGCTCTATGGCGTTCACCGTCCCGGTGTCCGGTCGAATACCCCCCGGCGTTTCTTGAGGATACCCCCCGGCGTGTAGGAAAGAATACCCAGGGGGGTTTCCTAATACCTGCTTGGCCGGGAATCGGGGCGGTGTCGTACCATCGCCACTTGCTCGTGATGCAGAAAAAGTGATTGGGTCGCGCGTGAGCGTGGTGACGGAGGGTCACGACAGCGCCGTGCCCGAATTCCCCGGAGGCCCGAAATCGTCGGTCGGCCGGGTACGGCAACGACAAATACCGAGGACGGCAACCATCCCCCAAGGGGGCGGTACGCCCGATCCCGAAGGGAGCGACGTGGGCTGCACACACGCCGTGGGGTGCCCTCTCTTTCCGCTGCTCAAAGCGGGGATGCAGAGCTGGCGTGACCACTATTGCGACAGCGAGCACCAGTGGCGGTCCTGTGCGCGCTATCAGACGTCGCTCACCGGTGAGCGCGTGCCCATCAGCCTCCTGCCCAACGGACGCCACGCACACCACCTGCGCCGTGCCGCCGACACGGCGGCTTCGTGCGGAGAGGCGGTCCCGGAGCAGCAGCCGCCCCACCAGGCGCAGCCGTACCGGCAGCCCCCGCCGCCGCAGCAGGCCCAGCAGCCTTCGCCGCCGCAGCAGGCCCAGCCCTTAAGGCGTGATCCGTGGACTCCGGAGACGGACTCCTGGTTCCGGCCGGCACAGGAGCAGCCGCACCCGCACCCGTCCGAGCCGTACGGCCGGGGAGTCGCGGCACCGGAGACCACGGCCCGGTTCGAACCGGCACCCCAGTGGGAGCCGGCCCGGCCGGGCGAGGTGCCGCCCCGGCGGGCACCCCGGCAGCCCGACCGCCGGGCCCGGCACACGCGGCAAGCCACCGGCCAGAAGCGCGGCCGGTGGGCGCGGTTGATGGAATGGATGAGAGGTCCCGCATGAGTCCTTACTGGCCTTGGTGGGCGGGCGCCATCGGGCTCGCCCTGGTCACCGTCGTTCACACCCTCACCACCGACCGGTCGCTCGGTGTGTCGTCGGCGTGGGACCGCGTGCTGCACTGGCGCAGCGAACGCGAACTCGAGAAGCTCGACGAAGAGTTCACCGACGACCAGGCCTTCGCCGACGCGCTCGCCGCGGCCACCGCCGAGCACTTCGGCACCGCCACCGCGGCGCCCGCCGAGCCGTACGGCGCCGGCGCCGGAGCGCACGCCGCGCCGCAGCACCACCCGTACCCGCAGGGGAACGACCCGTACTCCCCTTACGCCCCGTACTCCCAGGGGAACTACCAGGGCAGCCACGGGTATCCCCAGCCCCCGGCGGACCCCTGGGCCCCGGCCGCCGCACCCGAGCCGGAGCCCGCGCCGGAGCCGGCTCCGGCGGCCCCGGCCGCGGCTCCCCGCCCGGCACCGGTGGTCACCCAGGCGGCTCTGCTGCTGTCGATCCTCATCGGCGGATGGATCGCCGCGTACACCTCCGGGCGGTTCGAGTTCCGCTTCGACATGGGCCCCGGCTTCCAGAGCCTGGTGACGGACAACCCGCTCACCATGACCGCCGTGCTGTTCGCCGGAGGCATCCTGGTCGGCTTCGGCACGCGCCTGGCCGGCGGGTGCAGCTCCGGCCACGGGCTCAGCGGCTGCGGCCGGCTGCGGCCGGTCAGCATGGTCGCGACCGCCGTGTTCTTCGGCACCGCCGCCGCGGTGTCGTTCCTGCTGTGGAAGGTGATCTGATGCGTACCCGGGGCGGCCTTCTGCTGGCCAACATCGTCGCCGGACTGGGTCTCGGCTACACCGTCACCAACATCGGCTTCGGCGACTACGCCGAACTGAACCGCATGTTCACCTTCCAGGACCTGCGCATGTTCCTGGCCTTCGCCGGCGCCGTCGGGATCATCGTGTGCGTGTTCCTCCTGCTGCGGGTGCGCCGCACCCCGGGCCGCATCCACGCCGGGGTGGTCCCCGGCGCGGTGCTGTTCGGTACGGGCTGGGCGATCTCGGGCGGCTGCCCCGCCATCCCGATCATCCAGGTCTCCAGCGGGTACCTGCCCGCCGTGGTCACCCTCGTCGGTGTCGTCGTCGGGATGCGGCTCTGCCGCTGGGCCAACGCCCGCTACTTCCAGCTCGACAGCGGCTCCTGCGGCGTGTGATCCGTTCCGCGTCGCAAGAGCCCGCCTCCCGGGCCGGAGTCGCCGGCGGACAGGGGACGCTCACGACTCCTCCGTAGCGTTCCCGGTGGGCTCCGCCGGCCACATCCGCGCGGAGCCGACCCGCTCCGGAGCGGGTCGGCTCCGGCACCGGGCGGCCGCGCGGGGCCGTTCATCGCGTCGGCCGTCGGCCGCGGCCACCGGCAGCAGGACCCGGAAGGCCGCGCCCTTCCCGGGGCCGGTGTCGACCTCGGCCCCGCCTCCGTGGGCGCCGGCGACGGCCGCGACGATCGCGAGGCCGAGTCCGGAGCCCTCCGGCGGGCCTCCGCCGGGATGCCGCGACCGGGCGCGCGAGGGATCCGCGCGGTAGAACCGCTCGAAGACGTGCCGTGCCTGCTCCTCGTCCAGCCCGGGTCCGCTGTCCTTCACCTCGATCACGGCCCACCCGTCCCTCCGGCCGATCCGTACCCGCGACTCGGTTCCTTCCGGAGTGTGGTGGCGTACGTTGGCCAGCAGATTCGCGAGGACCTGCCGCAGCCGGTCCGCGTCTCCCCGTACGATCACCGGCCCGTCGGCGCCCGGCTCGAAGAACAGCGGGCTGCCCGGGGCGAGCACCCTCGCGTCGTCGACGGCCTCCGCGGCGAGGGAGTTCAGGTCGACCGGCTCCCCGGCCAGGGGCAGACCCTGGTCCAGCTTGGCGAGAAGCAGGAGTTCCTCGACCAGGGAGCCCATCCGGCGGGCCTCGGACTCGATCCGGGACATGGCCTGCGCGAGATCGGCCGGCCGGTGCGCGGCGCCGCGCCGGAACAGCTCCGCGTAACCCCGGATGGTGGCGACCGGGGTGCGCAGCTCGTGCGAGGCATCGGCGACGAAGCGCCGCAGGCGGTCCTCGGTCCGCCGCCGCTCCTCGAAGGCCGACTGGATCTGGCCGAGCATCGCGTTCAGGGCACGGCCCAGCCTGCCGACCTCGGTGCGCGGCCCGGCCTCCGGCACTCGGCGGGCGAGGTCCCCACCGCCGATCGCCGACGCCGTCGCGGCGATCGACTCCAGCGGCCGCAGCCCGCGCCGCACGGCACGACGGGAGAGCAGCGTCACGCCGAGCAGCGCGACCACGGCGGAGGTGGCCGCGACCACGGCGGTGCGTGAGATGAGCTCGTCCGCGCCGGCGGTCCTCATGCCCACCAGGAGGAAGCCGTCGGGGAGCCGGGAGGAATGAAGCAGCCAGTCCGTGTCGCCGTCGGCTCCGGGCACCCGGTGGAAGACGCCTCCGGACGGATTCCCCTCCGCCGGCCGGTCCGGCCGCAGCGCCGGGGGAAGGGTGCGCGGCAGCTCCGGACGGGCCCCGAAGCCGGCCGTCTGCCGGACCCTTCCGTCCGGGGTTCTGATCTGGAAGAAGGACGGGATGTCGCCCTGCCCGGCCGATGCGGCCCACACGGCGGCCAGTTGGTCCCGGTCGTTCCCCGGCATCGCGAGCCGCGACCCGCCACCGTTTCCGTGCCGTTCGGTGAGATCGTCGTGCAGCCGCTGCGCCGCCGCCGCGAGCACCTTGTCGCTCTGGTCGTTGCGCCAGTCCTGGAGGGCCCCGAAAGTGGCGCCGACGGATATCACCATGCCGAGGCCGAGCAGCCCGGAGAGGACGAGGACCAGCCGGGTGCGCAGCGTCATCGGGAGTCCGCTTCCCGGAGATTCGCTTCCCGGAGATCCGGGTCCCGGACCCGTACGACATAGCCGATCCGCGGCACCGTCTGGATCAGCGCGGGCGCGAAGGCGTCGATCTTCCGGCGGAGATAGGAGATGTAGGTCTGCACCACGGCGTCATTGCCGCCGAAGTCGTACTCCCATACGTGGTCGAGGATCTGGCGCTTCGACAGCACTCGGCCGGCGTGCGCGACGAGGAAGCGGAGCAGCTTGAACTCGGTCGGCGTCAGGACCACCGGTACACCGTGCCGGCGCACCTCGTGTGCCTCGTCGTCGATCTCGAGGTCGGCGAACGTCAGCCTGGTGCGCTCCTCGGGGCGCGCGGTCCGGCGCAGGACCGCGCGGATACGGGCGATCAGCTCTTCGAGGCTGAAGGGCTTCGTGACGTAGTCGTCGCCGCCGACCGTCAACCCGGCGATCTTGTCCTCGGTGGCGTCGCGGGCGGTCAGGAAGACCACGGGGGCTTCGCATCCCGCGCGCCGCAGCTTCCTGGTGGTGTCGATCCCGGAGCCGTCCGGCAGCATCACGTCCATCACGATGAGATGCGGACGGAACGCCTGCACCTGCGCGGTGGCGGCGCTTCCCGACCCGGCCACCGCGGTGTCGAACCCCTCGTAGCGCAGAGCGGTGGCGACGAGGTCCGCGAGGTAGCGCTCGTCATCGACGACCAGGATCCGCAGCGTCGTTGAAGTCACCTCGCAAGTGTCACCCCGGGCCCGGGCGTTCCGAGGGGACGGGAGGCGATTCACAGAGATCTCCAAGAACGCTCCCGGAGCCGCTGAAGAACCCTCTGATGGCCTGGAGGCATGAACAAACTCTGCGACTTCGTCCTCGGACGGAAGCGATGCGTACGGATGCTCGTCATCCTGCTGCTGTTCGCGGGCGGCGGTGCCATCGGGCTGCTGATCCCGGACATGGACGAGCGCAATGCCTACCCGGGCCTGCCCGGCTACGAGGCCAACCAGAAGATCATGGAGACCTACGGCAACGGCGGTTACGAACGTCCGTTCGTCCCCGTGGTGACACTGCCCCAAGGACAACGGGCCGACAGCCGGGCGGCCGAGGAAGCGCTCGGCCGGGCATTCGACCAGGCCGCCGAGAAGGCCGACGCGCGGGTCGCCTCGTACGCGAACACCCATGACAGGGCGTTCATCGGCGAGGACGGCAGGACCACCTTCGGACTGGTCTTCGGCGGTCCCGTGGAACAGGGCGGACTGCCCGGCAGCGCTCTCGGTGAGGCCCCGGAACTGGGCCCGCTGCTCGTCGACGCGATGCGGGACGAACTGCCGCCGGGTTCGGAGATCCGGGTCACCGGTCTCGATACGCTCGCGACGGGCTCGGACGCGGGCGGCCTCAACGTGCCGGTGAAGCTGGTGGTCACCATTGGCGCGGCGATCATCGTGCTGCTCCACGTGTTCCGCTCCGCGCTCGCCTTCGTGCCGCTGCTCACCGCCCTGGTGGCGGTGCCGGTGTCGTTCCTGGGGCTGCTCGCGGCGAGCCCTTTCATCGCCGTGCACGAGACGACCGTGATCATGCTGCCGCTCCTGGGGGTCGGCATCGCGATCGACTACGCGCTGATCCTGGTCACGCGATGGCGTGAGGAGGAGGCCACCGGCCACCACGGCGACGAAGCGGTGCGCCGGGCCATGGCCACCTCGGGGCGTGCCATCGTCTTCTCGGCCGGCGCCGTAGCCATCGGCCTGGTCACCATGGTGCTGCTGCCGATCCCTCTGATCCGCAGCCTCGGCGTCGGCGGCATGATGGTCACGGCGGCGAGCGCCCTGGTCTCCCTGACGCTGCTGCCGCTGCTGCTCAGCTCCGCCGGCCGCCGGCTCGCACGCCGCCGGGAGGCAGGCCGGGCGCCCCGTGGAGGACTGGAGAGGGAGGCGTCCGCCGGGCGCTTCTGGACCGCGGTCGCCCGGCGCGTGGTGCGTTTCCGGTGGCTGGTCGCCGCGGTGAGCGGTGCCGCCCTGCTCGCTCTGTCGGCCACTGCCCTCGGGCTCAATCTGTCGGTGCCCACCACGGACCGGCTCGCCGACTCCGGCGCGGGGCGTGCGGGACTGACCGAACTGACGGGCAGCGGCGTACCGTCGGGTGCCCTCACCTCGTTCGACGTCTACGTCCCCAGGGGCACGGACGCGGATGCGGTGGCGGACACGCTCCGCGGCACGGAAGGGGTCCACGCGGTGGCCGCGCCGGACGGCGCCGAGTGGCGCCGGGACGGTTCCGCGGTACTGACCGTGCTTCCGGGCGACGAGGGCGGCTCCGCGGCCGGGGAGAACACCATCGGCCGGGTGATCGACCAGGTGCCGGACGGAGTCCTGGTCGGCGGCAACGTCACTCAGCAGATCGACTACGTCGACGTCACCTACGGCGCTTTCCCCTGGATGCTGGCGGCCCTGTCCCTCGTGACGTTCGTGATGCTGGCCCGGGCCTTCCGGTCGCTGCTCCTTCCGCTCAAGGCGATCCTGCTGAATCTGCTCTCGCTGGGGGCGGTGCTCGGCGCGATGGTCGTTCTGTGGCAGTGGGGCTGGGGCACCGAGGCGCTGTTCGGTATCGAGCCGGACGGCTCCATCGGCACCTTCGTCCCGGTGACGATCTTCGCTTTCCTGTACGGCCTCTCGATGGACTACGAGGTGTTCATCCTGGCGCGGATGCGGGAGGAGTACGACCGCACCGGATCCACCAGGGCGGCGGTGGTGGGCGGTGTCGGACGGACCGGCCGGCTCGTCACCTGCGCCGCGCTGGTTCTCTTCTGCTCCTTCGCCTCCATGGCCTCCGGCGGAGAGCTGGACGTGACGATCTTCGCCTCCGGTGTCGCGCTCGGCATCCTCATCGACGCGACGCTCGTCCGGGGACTGCTGGTGCCGGCCGCGGTGGCCATGATGGGCAAGTGGAACTGGTGGCTGCCCGCCGGGATCGCCCGGCTGCTGCGGGTCGAGCCCTCGCCGCTCCGCGAGGAGCGCGAGGAGCCCGCTCCGGTACGGGGCGGCGAGCCGCCGGCCGTGCCGGAGCCGGGCGTCCCGGCGGCGGCGGAACGGGGCTGAGGGCCGGGGGCCGTGCCGTGGCAGGCCGACGGCACCTCCCCGGGAGGCCGGCCACCGGCCAGGTCAGCGGGTGACCTCGAAGGTGGCGGCCCGGGGCGCGAAGGTCGTGTCCCCGTCCCCGGCCGTCGCCAGTGCCGAGACGTACCAGGTGCCCTCGGCCATGCCGGCCGTGTCCTTCTTCGTGATCCTCAGGGTGTAGGTGCAGCGGGCGGTCCCGCCCGAGGCGTTCCGGCAGTCGGCGCTCTCCACGTGGCGCATCTCCGCCTCGGTCGGGTCGAGCTGCGAACTCGCGGGCCAGACGACGACCTTGAGGCCGTCGATGCCCGAGTCCTCAGTCACGTCCGCGGTGAAGGTGAACGAGCCCGCGCCGCTGCCGGACGGGGCCGCGTAGCGGGCCGAGCCGTTCTCCACGGTCGGTTCCGCGGGGGCCGAGGCCAGGGCGATACCGCCGGCGGCCACCGCGCCGATGGCGACGGCGCCGATGAGCGAGGTGATGAGAATGCGCTGGGACATGGGAGATCCCCCTGAATTCGTCGGAGAGTTTGATGTGTCGGCGGAAAGCGCCGGTGCCGCGGAAAGGCCCGGAGAGGCCCGGAGAGGCCCGGAAAGAGAAAGGCACGGAAAACCCTGCCGCGGAACTGCTGCGCTGCGGGACCGTTGTGGAACGGATTCCGCGGGTGGTCGTGGAAGCGGTGGCCGACCGCCTTCTCGATGGGAACGAGCCTATGGCCGGGGGACGGCCCCGTCCTCGTGCCGCCGGACGATCGGCCGCGTGGAACCGCGGGCAGAGAGTCTGCAACCCGGGTAAGAGACGGGAATCCGCCTTCAGCCGGAGCCGGACCGCTCACCTGCGCCCATAGCCTTGTTTCGCCATGAAACGAAACGACGGCCGGCTGCTCCCGGTCCTGCTGACCTGCGCCCAGGCCGTGGTGTGGCCCGGGGCGCCGCTGGTGCGCGGGGCCGTCCCGGCCGCGTCCGCCCTGCTCGTGGCGGCCCTGGTCGCCGGAGTGGTCACGGCCGCACTCGCCCTCCGCCGTGCCCGCCCGGTGGTCGCCCTCGTCGTCGTCGCCGGCGCCTGCGCGCTGGGCGCCGGGCCACTGCCCCCCGGGGCGATGGCGGTCCTCGGCACCGCGGGTGTCGCGCTGGCCCTGTTCACCGTCGCGACCGAACGCGACACCTTCACCGCCGTCCTGTGCGTGCCGGCGCTCGCGGCCTGGCAGCTTCTGTATGGCCTCAGCCTGCACGGGCTCAGCGACCGCGACGGACTCGACCTCGTCCTGACCTCCGTGCTGTACGCCGCGGCGTGCGGCGCCGGCCTTCTTGTGCGGCGGGCCCGGCGCGCGCGGAAGACGGCCGAACTCCTGCTGCGCCGGGCCGAGTCCGAGCGCCACCGGCTTCCGGCGGTCGAGCGGCGCCGCATGGAACGGGAGCTGCACGACGTCAGCGCCCACCATCTGACGGCCGTGGTGGTCACGGCGGGAGCGGCCCTCGGACTGCGCGAACGCCGCCCCGAACTGACCGGTGAAGCGCTGGAGTTCGCGGTCGGGACCGGCCGGGAGGTGACCCGCGCGCTCGGCGCGGTACGGGCGCCGGCGCCCTCCCGCGAGGACGTGCCCTCACCCGGGGAGCGGCTGCTGGACCTGGTCGCCGGCTTCCGGCGGCTGGACCAGCGGGTGGACTGCGAGGTCGACCCCCTGCCGGACGGCGTCCTCGCGGACGCGGCCTACGGCATCGTGCGCGAGGCGCTGACCAACGTGGCACGGCACGCCCCCGGCGCGGATACGAAGGTGCTGGTCCGGTACGGCGACACCCGCACGGACGTCGTCGTCACGAGCGCGGCACCGCCGGCCGGTGCGGTGGCGCACGGTGCCGGGCTCGGCGGCGGCCGCGGCCAGGGCTTCCTGAGGTCGCGGGCGCGGGAGGCGGGCGGCACCCTCACCACCGGCCCGACGGCGGCGGGCGGCTGGGAGGTGCGCGCGGTCCTGCCCGGCCGGACCGCGGCCCCGGCGGAGCGGTCCGTTCCGCGGAGCTATCGCGTGGCGCAGCTGACGGCGGCCGCCGGCCTGGTCGTACAGCCGCTGCTGCCGGTGCTGGTCATCCGGTCGGAGACGTTGCAGCCCGGTGGGCGGGTGTCCGCGGGCGTGTTCTTCGCGCTGCTCGTCGCGGCCCAGGCGGTCGCGCTGCTGTGGCTGCGCCGCGCGCCCCGCACGGCCCAGGGGGTCCTGCTCGGTCTGGCCCCGCTCTGGCCGGTGGCGATGGCCGCGGGCGGCTACACCGGTCCGGTGGTCCTGCCGCTCGCGATGAGCCTGCCGGCCACCTGCGCGGCGCTCGCGGCGGACGCGGCCCGTACGGCGGCCGGCCGGTCCCCGGCCGGGGACCGCCGGCGGCGCTTCCCCCGGCCGGCCCGTACGGCTGCCGACGCGTCGGCCACCGGCTCGTCGGTCACCGGGGCATCGGCCACCCGCTCGCCGGTCACCGGGGAGTCAGCCGCCGCCCCGTCCGCGGTGGACGCGTCCGCGGGCGGACCGCCCGCTGGCGGTGCCTTCGCGGGCGGACCACCCGCTGGCGGCGCCTCCGCAGGCGGACCACCCGCTGGCGGTGCCTTCGCGGGCGACGTGCCCGCAGGCGACACATCCACAGGTGACCCGTCCACAGGCCAGCCGTCCGCAAGCAGCCCGTCCGCAGGCAGCCCGTCCGCTGCCGGCTCGTCGATCCACGACCCGTCCGCCGCCACCACCGGCGCCCGCCCACGCCGCCCCGTACCGGCCGCCCTCCCGCTCGCCGCCGTGGCGGCGCACGCGGCGGCCGCGACGGCGGCCGTCCTGGACCGGGGCACGACGGTCCCCGTCTGGGCGGTTGTCGCGGTGACGACGGCCGCGGCGTCCCTGGCGGTAGCAGCCGCCCGCCGGGCCGGGGCCCTGCGGGGACGGCGCGACCGGGCCGCCCGGTCCACGCGGGACGAACGCCTCGCCGCCTGGACCGAGGAGGCCGTACGGGAGGCGTGGGCCGAGCGCCGGAGGATCGCCGCCGGACTGGAGACCACCGTCCTCACGCGCACCGCCGACATGGTCGCGGAGGCGGAGGCGGGCCGGCTCGACGCGACCGCCGAACGCGCACGCGAGGCCCTGGCCGCGATGCGCGCCCTGCTCGACGCCGTCCGGGAGGGCGAGACCGGGCCCGAGCTGCGGCCGCAGCCCACCCTCCAGGCGCTCGACCTGCTGGCCCACCAGCTCCGGGCCACCGGCCGCGAGGTCGAGATACGGCTGACCGACCGCGTGCCGGAACGGCTGCCCACCGCCGTCGACCTGGCCGCCTACCACGCCGCCGAGACGGTGCTCGCGGCCGTCGGCGACGAGCCCGCGGTGCTCGAACTCGACGCGGACGAGGATAGGTTGACGCTCACGGCCACCGGAGTGCCGCGCGCCGCCGACCCCGGCGTACGGGAGCGGCTGACCACGCGGGTCTCGGCACTCGGCGGGACCCTGACCACCGGCCCGCAGGGCACCGTCCGTCTCCGGCTGCCGCTGGCAGCCGCGGCGGACCACGAGGAGAGGGAACGATGAGCCTCAAGGTGCTGGTCGTCGACGACCAGGGCATCGTCCGGGCGGGGTTCGCCGCCGTGATCGACGCCGAGGAGGACATGACGGTCGTCGGCGAGGCCGCCGACGGCGCCGCCGCGGTACGGCTCGCCGAGGAGCTGGCACCCGACGTGGTCGTCATGGACGTCCGCATGCCCGAACTGGACGGCATCGCCGCCACCCGCATCATCACCGGCCGCCAGGACGCGCCCCGTGTCCTCGTCCTGACCACCTTCGACCTCGACGCGTACGTCTTCGACGCGCTGCGCGCCGGCGCCTCGGGCTTCCTGCTCAAGGACGTACGCCCCGCCGAACTGCTGGACGGCATCCGGGTGGTGGCGTCCGGCGAGAGCGTGCTCGCCCCGTCCGCGACCCGCCGTCTCATCGGCCACTACGCGTCCGGGGGGCGCTCCGCGGCCCCGGTCGGGAGCACCCCGGAGCTGGACAGTCTGACCGCCGGCCAGCGGCGCGTCCTCACCCTGGTCGCGTCCGGCCTCACCAACGCGGAGATCGCCGAGCAGCTCGGCATCACCGTGGGCACCGTGAAGTCCCATGTGAACGCGGTGCTCCGCAAGCTCGGGCTGCGGGACCGCGTGCAGGCGACGATCCTCGCCTACGACCTCGGCCTCGCCCGCCCGAACCCGCCCGGCACCCACCTCTGAGCACGGCGGGGCGGAGCCCGCGCGCGACTGGGCCGCGCGCGACTGGGCCGTGCGCAAGCGGGCCCGGCGGAACCGGGCCCGTGCAACCGGGCCGACCGCAACCGGACCCGCGTGACCGCGTGACCGCGTGACCGCGTGACCGCGTGACCGCGTCTGACGTAACCACTGCCATCGCCACGCCGTCCGCAACCCCGCCCGCGCAACCACGTCCCCGTCACCACGCCTTCCGTAACCCCGTCCGCAAGGAGTTCATCCCATGGCAGACACCGGTCCCGGCCGATCCGTCCCCCGTCCCCTCCGGGGCGCCGTCCACGCCTTCGGTCTCGTCGGCCTCGCCTACCTCGCGCTCTGCGCCGCCCTGGTCGTGTGGGCGTTCGTGGTGTCGGTGACCGACGACACGGGCGAGTCCATGGCGGCTGTCATCCCCATCCTCGCCACCGCCCCGGGCAGCCTCGTCATGACGTTCCTGCCGGAGAGCGCCGCGATGCTCGTCGTGGCGATCCTCTTCGGGGCGCTGGCCAACGCGGCGATCATCGGCTGGTGCACCCGGGTGCTGCGCCGCGGCCGCCGCCCGGACCCGGCGCACTGAGCACCGGCACCTGAACGCACGTGACCCACGCGGGCTGCGCGGGCGCCCGGGCCCGGGGGTGACGTTTCTTGATCCACTTTCGCTCCTGCACCGGGAGCCGGGACAGCCGGCTCCCGGATTCCCAGGAAGGATCTACGTGCGTTTCAGACATACCGTGCTGACCGTGGGGCTCGCCGTCGCCGCCGCCGGCCTGCCGATGGCAGGGACCGCCGCGGCCGGAGAGAAGCCGGCGGCCGGCTGGATCACGGCCACCGACTACTCCTCCGGCTCCCCCGCCCTGGCCGCGCTCGACCCCGTGAGCGGCGACGTCACCGGCCCCTTCGCGCAGAACGCCGAGGACGGAGTCGTCTCCCCGAAGGGCTCCGCCGTGGCGTACATCCAGCGCGACGACACCTGCATCCCCCAGGACGAGGGCTGCATGTATGCCCGGAACCTGGTCGTCGCCGACACCGACGGCAGCGACCAGCGTGTTCTGGTGCAGGGCGTTCAGCCCGAGATGGGCGGGTCCCCGTACGTCGGGCAGCCCGACTGGTCCCCGGACGGCCGGCGGATCGTCTACAGCAGCCCGCGCGGCATGGAGTGGGTCAACACGGACGGCACCGGACAGGAGGTGCTCACGACGGCCGGCGGCGCGGGCACCTTCTCGCCCGACGGCCGGAGCATCGCGTTCGTGAGGACCACCAGCCAGGAGACGCCCGACGGCTGGAAGTCCAGCCGAGACGTCTGGATCATGGACACCGCCACCCGGCAGGTGCGCCAGATCAGCACGGCCGGCAACGCGCTGTCCGGACCCGTCGACTGGTCCCCCGACGGGCAGCGCATCGTCTACACCACCGAGTACGGCCTGAGCGTCGTCGCCGTGGCGACCGGCGCCGTCACCGAACTGCAGAGCGGCTGGACGACCCCGCTCAGCGGCATCCGCGGCCCCGTCTTCTCTCCGGACGGCACCCGGATCGCCTTCTCCGCCATGGACGACTTCGCCTATACCCGCAGCACCTACGCCGTCGACGCCGCCGACGGCAGGAACCCGCGGGTCCTCACCGCCCAGGCCGTGATCCCCACCGACTGGCGCACCAAGTAGCCCGGACGCCGGCCGCGGGCCCGAGCGCCCGCGGCCGGCTGTCCCGTACCCGGTGTCCGCCGATGCCGGGCCCGGGACGGCCGGACGCGACCGCACGCGGCCTTTTGACTTGAAGCACTCGAAGTTCCTACGGTCGATGAAGTGAGCGCACGAACCGCCCAGCACACGTACACGATCAAGGAAGCGGCCGCGCTGACCGGTCTCCCGGCCAGCACGCTGCGCTACTACGAGTCGATCGGGGTGATCGGCCCGATCAGCCGCGGCGCGAGCAGCAAGCACCGGGTGTACGACGAGGACGACCTGCACCAGCTGATGTGGGTCGCGTGCCTGGCCGCCACCGGCATGTCGGTGAGCGACATGCGGCAGTACATGTCGAACGGGCAGCTGGGTCCCTCCGCCGCGGGCGAGCAGATCGAACTGCTCGCGGAGCAGGAGCGGCGTCTGGCACGTGAGGCCGAGCACATCGCTCTGCGCCGGCGCTACGTCCGCGTGAAGATCGACTACTGGCAGGCGGTTCAGGCGGGCGACGACGCCCGCGCCGAGACGCTGTCGACCGCGGCGCGCGAGCTCGCCGACGAGCTCAAGCGGGCCGGGAAGCCGTAGCCCGCCCGCGCGCCCACCGCCGGACCGCGACGGCGCGGGATGACAACGGTGACGCCGACGCGACGCCGGAGCCAGCGCCGACGCCGAAGCGAGCGCCGACGCCGACCGACGCCGAAGCCGCCCGGATGCCGTCCGCCGCCCCGCACCCGCCCCGCCCGCACTCACACCTCTCTCCCCCCACCACACCACAGACGATTGGACCCCCACATGCGCGTCAACGCCTACGCCGCCCCCGCCGCCGGACAGCCCCTGGCCCCCACCACCGTCGAGCGCCGCGACGTCGGACCCAACGACGTCCTCATCGAGATCCAGTACGCCGGCATCTGCCACTCCGACATCCACACCGTGAACGGCGACTGGGGCCCGCAGCCCTTCCCGGTCGTGCCCGGCCACGAGATCGTCGGCATCGTCACCGAGGCCGGATCCGCCGTCACCAGGCACCGCGCGGGCGACCGCGTCGGCGTCGGCTGCATGGTCAACTCCTGCGGCGAGTGCGCCAACTGCCGCAACGGCGACGAGCAGTACTGCGTCCACGGCATGGTCCCCACCTACGCCGGCACCGACCGCGACGGCACCACCACCCAGGGCGGCTACTCCACCCACGTCGTCGTCGACGCCGACTACGTCCTCTCCGTCCCCGAGAGCCTCGACGCGGCCGCCGCCGCACCGCTCCTCTGCGCGGGCATCACCACCTACGCCCCGCTGCGCCGCTGGAACGCCGGCCCCGGCAAGAAGGTCGCCGTCGTCGGACTCGGCGGACTGGGACACATCGCCGTCAAGATCGCCCACGCCCTCGGCGCCGAGGTCACCGTGCTGTCGCAGTCGCTGAAGAAGCAGGAGGACGGGCTCCGCCTCGGCGCCGACCACTACCACGCCACCTCGGACCCCGAGACCTTCGAGCAGCTCGCGGGCCGGTTCGACCTGATCATCAACACCGTCAGCGCGGGCATCGACCTGGGCGCCCATCTCGGCCTCCTGAACCTCGACGGCACGCTGGTGAACGTCGGCGCGTCGAGCGAGCCGCTCAGCCTCCACGTCATGTCGCTCATCGGCGCCCGCCGCTCCGTCGCCGGGTCGATGATCGGCGGCATAGCCCTGACCCAGGAGATGCTCGACTTCTGCGCCGAGCACAACATCGGGGCCGAGGTCGAGATCATCCCCGCGGACAAGATCAACGAGGCTTACGAGCGGGTGCTGGCCTCCGACGTCCGCTACCGCTTCGTCATTGACACCAAGACCCTCGCCTGACCGACCCACCGGCAGCCGGCGCTCTCGCGTCCACGGGACCTGACTTTCAGGATCGATGTCAGTGCCGCCTGCTAGCTTCCCCGGCAGAGTGAGACCGGCCAGAGAACCTTCGAGGTCCGCGGTCAAGGGGGGTGGGCACAAAGGTCCCCGGGAGCCACCTCGGGACCATGCCGGAAGCCGCAACCCCACCCCCCTCCTCACCTGCCCACACGCTTCCCACCCGTTCCGGGAAACGGTTCGGGCCGGGGCCTACGACCTGGGCCGCGCCTGAGATCAGTCGTCCACCCCGCAACAGGCCGGCCGAGCACCGCCGCGACGAACCAGCAGACCGCTCCCGCGCCCCATCGGGCACAGCCGGGCACGGACGAGACGTCCGCATCCGGCACCGTTCAGTCGGCGACGTCGACCCCATATCCGCGTGCGAGGGCATCAAGGCCATGGTCGTAGCCCTGGCCGACGGCGCGCAGGCGCCAGACCGGGCCCCTGCGGTAGATCTCCGCGAGCAGCATGGTGCGTTCGGTGGTGGCGGCGTCCAGGGTCGCCCGGGCGAGAGGGGCCCCGCTGCTGCCGGGGGCCGCACCGATCTGGATCGCGCCGACCGTTCCGAAGGTGGCGGCACCGTCGATGGCCGCGGCGACGACGACCTTCCGCGTCGCGGGCGGCAGGGACGCCAGGTCGAGGGCGATGGTCTGTTCGGCAGGGCCTCCGGTCAGCAGGCGCACCGTCCCGGCAGGGCTCTCCGGGGCTCCGTAGAAGACGAAGTCCTCGTCGAAGGTGACCTGTTCGTCCTCGTCGAGAAGGAAGGCGACGATGTCGATCTCGCAGTCGGATTGCGGGGCCCATCCGGCGGTGACGTACCACTCGGGCGCCGGCCCTCCGTGGGGCATGGGCAGGTCGATGACGCCGCCCCTCGGTAGCACCAGTGGCTCCTGAGGCCTGGGCGCCACCGCGTTCCGGTCCGTTGCGGTCGGAGAGGTGAGCCACCGCAGGTTGTGCACAGGGAGCGCGAGTGCGGTGATGCGCCGCATGCGGCGGTCGCCCTCCCCTCCGGGCAGAAGCACGACGTCGGTGACGCCGGCGGACAGGTTGACCGCTGCGGAACCGCCCAGGTCGACGACCCGGGTACGAGCTGCCACGGCATCGGCATGGCCACCACCGAGCACCAGCACCCGGCGTCCCGCCAAGGGCTTGTCCACGGTGCCGGCGGAGGGATCCGGCCGGCGGGGAGCGGGGACTGCCACACCGGGTGAGGCCGCGGGGGGATCGGCTGCATCCGGGGCGGTCGCGGCAGAGGCTGTGGGGGACGCCGGCTCCAGGCGACCGGCCCGCTCCGCATCCGGCCCGGCGACCGGAGCGTTGACCTTGGCAGCCGTCGCCTCATGCGCTGCCCCCGGCTGTACGTCGGCCAGCAGCCGCAGGAAGGAGTGCTCGTCGATGACCGGTACGCCCTCGGCCAGCGCGCGCCGGGCCTTCGCCGAACCGGATGCCGGTTCGTTGGTGACCAGCACACTGGTGTGCCGGCTGACGGAGGTCATCATGTTCAGTCCGGCGGCGACCGCCCGCCCGACGAGCTCCGCCCGAGCGTGGGCGGTCTCACCGGTGATCGCGACCTTCATTCCCTGCCGGAGCGGCCCACCGGGAGTCAGACGTCCCGGATTGCGGTAGCCACAGGGGGTCTTCGGCGGTTTCGGCGTGAACTGGGACTCCGCCCGTGGTGGGCAGGTCACCAGTGGCAAGGGCAGATCAAGCCGGGCCGCCGCGCTCAGCGACGCCCGCAGGATTCCGGCGAGCACCCGGGTGTCGTCCAGTGCGTCGTGAGCGTGCTGCTGGGGGATGCCGTAGTGGGCGGCGAGGGTGCCGAGCTTCATGTCCTCCGTCGGCGGATCCACCTGGCGGTTGAGCGCCAGGGTGCACAGCCGCTGCGACACCGGCAGCCACAGCCGCGCACGGGCGAACTCGTGGGCCAGGAAGTCGTAGTCGAATTGGGCGTTGTGGGCCACCAGGACCCGGTCCTGGAGCATCGCTCCGATCCGCCCGGCGACCTGGTCGAAGGTCGGTGCCCCCCGCAGCCGCTCGACGGTGAGTCCGTGCACGTCCACCGGGCCCGGATCGCACCCCGGGTTGAGGAGCGTCGAGAACTCCCCGGTCTGCTCACCGTCCGGGCCGACCGTGATCACCGCAATGGACAGCACCCGGTCCTGCCGGGCCATGAGCCCCGAGGTCTCCACATCGACCAGGGCCCAGTCGTAAGCGTAGTCACCCGTGGTGGGCACGTCGAAGGAGGGGGAGACGAGACTCATGATGCCAAGGATGATCCGATATGCGGCTCTCCTTCAACCTGCATGGGCGGATTGCACTCGCCCGGAAAGCTGATGAGAGGACTCCTGCTACTCACTTGGCGTCAGGCTCTCAGCCGGTCCGAACCACCGCCGAAGTCCAGGCTCGGGATGTCCCAGTCCTCGTACCGGCGTCGGGTGCGCAGGGCCACGAGATGAAGCGCCTCACGAAAGTACTCCGATGCAGGTCGTCCCTCTCGCGCGGCTGCTTGCTTGATCAGCGCGAGGTCCTCCTCGTCGACCATGACGGTCTTCTTCTTCAGAGCCATGTGGCTATGGTGCCTCAGCCATAACCAGCCCTTCCGAAAACTGACCAGCCGCGAAGTCCTCGGGGCGCCCCATGGGACTCCCCTCGCCGCTCGCTGCCGACCGTGGTTGACCGGCCCGTCGGGCGCGGATCCGGCAGGAGGGGCCGGGCCGAGCACACCTACGATCGGCGCAAGGAGAGCTGATGAACCACAGCACGTGGAGGACGCGCCGGACCCGGCAGCTTGCGGGCGAGGTCGTGGAGTATGACCAGGAGTACGTCGACGCGCGGCTGGCCGGCGATCTCGGACAGGCGGTCTACGACCGCCGGATCGAGCTCGGACTGTCCCAGTCCGAACTGGCCGAGCGGGCCGGGATGACGCAGCCTCAGGTATCCCGGATGGAGGGCGGCGACACCGTGCCCACTCTCCCGCTGCTGCGACGCCTGGCCAAGGCACTCGACGGCACCCTGAACCTGGCCATCGACGAGGGCGATTCCTACGTCACCTTCACTCCGCACGCTGCCTGAAGCCGAGCTCCGCCCGGTCCGCCGAGGACGGCGTCCTGCGCGTCGTAGGGGGCCGGGCTTGAGGCTGCGTGATGCGGAAGAGAGCGTTCCCTTCGGTGGGTCCCGAGGCTGGGTCTTCCACAGCGATGGCACGCAATGAGGTCGGCCCCTTCGCAGTTATGGGTTTCATCGGCGTGGCATAGCTCACCCGAACAACAAACAAGGCCCCGGGTCTGCGACCTGGGCCTTCGTCGTAGAGCGGGTGACGGGAATCGAACCCGCGCTCTGAGCTTGGGAATCACCGGCCCTCTGGGCTTAGTTGGTGACCCGACCAGCGGCAACGGGTGTCAGGGCGAAGTCTTGGGCTCTCCCTGGCACCCGCTGTTGTCCGTGGTTTACCGACCTGTCGGGCACGGATCGGGCACGCCCTCTGATCCGTAGCTCTATGTGGAGTGGTCAGTGAAGGACAAACAGGCCGCTCGGGTGCCTCCCAGGGGCGCTGCTGGGTGCGCTCGGTTGCTGTAGTTGCTGTAGTTGCTGTACTTCGGTGCTGTGCCGATGGCATCGGCAGAATTGGCCCATGGATGCTGGACTGACTGCACTGCTGGGCGCCGCCGTGGGCTCACTCGCCACCCTCGGCTCCGCGATGGTCACTGGGCGGGCGGCTGCGCGCTCGCAGTTCGCTCAATGGCGCCGACAGCACCGGCGGGACGCCTACGCGAACTACCTGGCGGCGCTGTACGACCGCGATGTGGCCCTGGATGCTGTGCGCGACGCGCTGCGGGCAGACCCCCCGGACCTGCGGGAGGTCGACGACAATATGGAGCGCTTCCGCGCCCAGGTCCGCGGCGTTCACCGGGCTGCCGAGTTCGTCATCCTCGAAGGTCCGCAATCCGTGGTGCAGGCGCTCTATCGCGCGGTGCACGCGGCCGACGATTTGGCCGAGGTCATGCGCCGAATGGTGCGTGATGCCCATGCGGGTGACGCTTCCCGCAAGGCCGCGGACTTCGCACTCGCCGCCGAGCGGGAGTACCTTTTGTACCAGGCGGTCAAAGGCCTCCGCGCAGCGGCATCGGACGTCCTTGGCGATCGGCAGATACGCGTCTCCTAGCCATCTGGCCGACGGAGCCTTGAAACGAGGTGCCCTTGCCACCAGCGGTTGAAAAACCGTCGTGGCGCGAGTCACCGTGGGTTCACATCCCACACCCACCGCCAGGTGAAACGGCCCCTGACCAGGTACCTCGGTCGAGGGCTGTTCGCGTGCCGGTTCGCTGGCATCACTCGGTGTTTCCCGTGGCTCCCCGCTTGACCGGGCACGCTGCGGAGACGGCACACCGGGCGGACACGATGCCTGTCAGCGCCACAGCTACGAGAGCCGTCGTCCACCAACGCTCAGACCGACCCATGCTCACGTCGCCCCCAGCCAGAACCACCGATGCCGACACGGGCACGTGCTCCGATCTTTGCGACCGGAAGCAACTCGGGCGGACTTGTGACCCCGGGCCCTTGCGGCTCTCACCCGTGGCGAGCCGGCGCCGCAGCGACTGATCAGCCGAGCCATGTGACGCGAGTGATCACCACCAGCTCAAGGCGTTCCAGTGCCAGGAACATGAAGAAGCCCCGTCCCCCGAAGACGTCCTGGGTCCGCAGGCCTCCCCCGTGTGGATTTCCGCGGCCAACGTTGACCGCGTCCCGGCCCAAGATCGTCAGCTGCTCAGCCAAGCGCTCTACCTCGGCCACGACTTCGTACGGCAGACCGCCTACGACGTGCTCGGCGTCGGGGTCGTAGTCCCAGGTCCAGGTATCGCTCACGCGGAGATCTCGTGGTGGGCCAGTTCCGTGATCTGTCGGATCTCGGAGAGTGTGGAGCGAAGGGTCTCGCGGTCGGTGGCCTCTTCCGCCAACGCCTCCAGTTCGTGCAGGCGGGCGGCGCGGGCCGGGTAGCGCTGGACAGCGACGAACTCCCCCCACCACTGCAGAAAGGTACGCAGGGGAGCGATGGTGCTCTGGGCGGCGGCTTGTTCGACCGCGCGGTCGAGGTGCTCAACGAAAGCAGGCAGCTGGGCGGGTGCGATCTGGGCGACCGCCGCGCGGAGGGCTGCCGGGGTGAGCGCCGGCATGGGGATCAGGGGCCCGTCGGGGGCAGAAGGCTGTTCGGTCATCGGAACGTCTCCTGGGCGGCGGTCTACGCGATCATCTGAGCCTGGCCGTTGTTGCGGTCGCTGGGTTGAGCTTACGCCCCCCTTCGCCGGCTACGTGACACCTGACGCCTCTCGACCGTCTTGCTTCAAGTGCGATGGTGTTTCGCCGGATCTTGGTCGGCATCGTGGGCTGACGGAGAGATGCGGCAGCGCAGGGCAACAAAGAAGCCCCAGGTTGTCAACCTGGAGCTTCGTCGTGGAGCGGGTGACGGGAATCGAACCCGCGCTCTGAGCTTGGGAATCACCGGGCGCTTGGGCGGCAAAATGGCGCCTGACCTGCTGGAACGATCCGATTCAGTGGCTGTGATGCCACTCGTTGCTGACCGTGGTTGACCCAGGTTCGCTGCCCCAACGGGCACGCATCGGGCACGACGGCTCCAGCCAAGGAGAGAGCTGCACGACCCACGCGCTTTCCAACTGTTCGTGCGGGCATTCGGACGGGTTCGTCAGCCTTCTGACCTGCGGCGCAGGGGTAGCGGGTCGGCAGTATGAACGCCCTTGAATGCAACCCGAACTGCAACCCTCTGCCCTGCCTCTGAACTGCAATGACTTTGATTCGGGGGCCCGGCCTGGCCCCACCAGTTCAAACGCCTCCGAATCCGCTACGAGATACGAGCCGACCTCCACCTTCGGGGCGGAGACGTTGTACGACAGCACGCCAAGCGGCAGCACCGACTGTTGCTCACCTCCCACCCTGAAGACTGGAACACGGTGTAGGAGGAGTACAGCGGGTGACTACCTGAAATCTCAGCAAGGTTGAGGGCGTCAGCCACGCTGCGGCTCAGGAGACGGCATCGGGCGAGACCAGCCATTCGCGAGCAGTGCTGGCGGTCGCTCTGAGCTGGGGATGCTCCCGGACGATACCGCTTTGCCGCTCAGCAGGCAGGCCGAGTTCGTGCAGAAGATTGAGAATGATGACTGCCGTGGTCACCTCCACGACGGCAATTAGCTCCTCTATGCAGTGATTCGGCGTTTTTCCCTCGTGCGTCAGGTCGTTGCGGGCCCGAGTGGTCCTTTCGGCCCACCGGTCCACGTCTGGGATGAGAAGCGCAATCGCGTCCTGGTCGGGACGCGCGGCGAGGGCGTACAGCCGGTCCCGGAGCGTTGGGTCGTTGCGGATGACTCCCTTGAACCTCTCCCGGTGCCTCTCAGGCACCTGCTCGAGCATGGCGTCGCGCATCGTCTTGAATTCCGTCCTTGGAAACGGCTTCTCGTCGATGCGGAGACCGCGGTGCAGCACCTCGGCGGCTCCCACTGCCGTCAGGAGGTTGTTCTCCACGTAGCGGGCCGGCGCGTAGCGGAGGCCCAGGATCATGCTGGTAGCAGGCTTTTCACCCGTGCGCCGATTGTTCGCTTCCCGCCCTTCGGGAAACAGTCGAGGAGGGAGATCTCCTGTTGCTCGGCAGCGCCATGGATGACGTCCCAGTTCCGGCTCCCCTCGTGGAACACGGTAAGGCCAGGAGAGGGCGTCGACATGATGCGGTCTTCGAACGCGCCGATCAGCGAAAGCACCAGGCCGTTGTCCGGCGAGTATCGGAGGACACCGGGCAACGGCTGGTCAGGGTTGTCGGGTAGCCACCAAATGCCTGACCACTCGCGGACCTCGTCAAGGTTCAACGGGTTACTCGCCAAAAGTATCCCCCTGCGTCTCTTGGGACTCACAGAGAATCAAAGCCTCTTCCAATCTGCTGGCCGTGTCCGCCAGTTGCGCGGCTCCACGGTGCGATGAAGCTTCTCGTAGTTCGACGGACGACAAGTTTGGGCGAACCCACACGCTCCCGTCGGTCGCCCGGCCATTGAGACGCAGTCCGGGCACCTTTGCCTCGCCCTGCGGGACAACGCTCCCCGTATCGTCTTGGCTCCGGCACTTCACGACCACTGCTGACCGTGGCTCTCCAACCGTTCTGGCACGCATCCGGCGCGGCGCAGTGCGACCCGGTCTCATGGCAGAAGGGTCAGCGCCGGCACATGAAGAGGCCTGATGGCGTGGAAGTGGCGGTGATCCAGTGTGGCCACGGCGGGTGCTTTGAGGCGCTCTGCGAGGGCGACCACCGAGGCGTCGGCAACACCGAGAGGGAAGCCACGGTACTGCTACATAAGCTCCGCCATGCGGAAAAGATCGTGGCGTTCGGTGGGGACCTGGATCAGGTCTTCAGCGGCGGCGGCCTCGATGAGGTTGATCTCGGCGTCCGGGCTGACGTACTTGGCGAGCAGGTAGCAGGCTTCGGTGAGTACGTAGGGCGTGACCAGCAGTTCGCCGTTGTGGGATTCCAGCAGCTCGGCGCAGCTCTGATGGTCGGGGTCGTTGCGGTTCAGGAGGGCGACAAGGGGGCCGGTGTCAACGATCAGCATCGGCCTCGCCGAGCTCCTCGCGAGCGATGTGCTTGGCCCGGGCACCCAGATCTTCCGGCGGCCCGTCGAAGCTCCGCAGGACGCGGAAACGGCTTGCCGGGGGTTCCTTCACCAGGCGCAGCGCATGCCGACGCAGTTCTTCGGCCTGCTCGGGTTCAAGGCGTTCGATGAGATCATGCAGATCGCTGTAGTCGTGGGCGGCAGTCATGCTGACTCTCCCTGTCGGCCGTCTCTGCTGCCACGATAACGCTCGGCGACGGAAGTCGCCGCGAGCGTCAGATGTTCCACGCCTGTGGCAGAGCCGGACGACAAAGAAGCCCCGGGCCGCCGGCCTGGGGCTTTCGTGTGGAGCGGGTGACGGGAATCGAACCCGCGCTCTGAGCTTGGGAAGCTCATGTTCTACCATTAAACTACACCCGCAAGGTGGGGCCGTTGGAGGCGCCTCACCGTCGCATACTGTACCCCATCGTGACCCCCGGCGTATGAGCCGTGGGGTCTTTTGCGTTGTTCGGGAGAGGGCCGGGCCGGCTTGTTCGGGGCGGTCCGGGGTTCGGCGGGATAGGGGTGTGCGGGAGCCCGGCCGTGGGTGTGGAGCGGTTATCGGGTGGGGGAGTTGGGGCATACGGTGGGGCGGAGAGCCGCCTCCGGCGATGCCGGGTCCATCCCCTAATGTGGCCTTCGTCCGTCCACGCTTCATGGGGATTGGGGAAAAGGACTCGATGCAGCACACCGTCGTCCGCTGTGCCGAAGGGCACGTCTTCAGCACGGCTTCGTTCCCGATGCAGAACCTCGGCAGCGGCAGGCTCGGGCCCGCCCGGCTGCTGCGCTGTCCGCGCTGCGCCCGGCTGCGGCACTCGGTGCCGGTGGGGCAGGGGAAGCGCTAGGTCGTTTCTGATGGCTCTTGGACGGTGTCTCGGAGCCAGATGACGATCGCGGTGACGGTCAGAGTGCCATTGAAGATGTAGTCGCGTTTGTCA